>CALVCS010000001.1 GCA_944326035.1 uncultured Alistipes sp.
GCTGTTTTGGTTGCCAATAAAAGGGAAGCACAGACTGAAGAGAGATTGGGTGTTTTTCTTTTTTGGCTGCAAGTATGTTTATCAATAAATGTCTCTTGGAGCAGAGCGAATAACTGCTCACAGTAAAACATGGACTCCTTGTGCAAACAAGTGAAGGGAATGAAACCTAATGAAAATGGAAAAGGCTTGAATTTGCTTTAATTGATTGTTTTGTTTCTGTCTGTTTCTCAATTAAAGGCGTAAAAATAGTATAGTGTTGATTATACGTAAATTATATATAGGAAATCTCCGTTAATTTCAGATTTTCCAGATTCTGATTAGAGAGTAATTCTCAAAACGCTTATATTTC
Organism: uncultured Alistipes sp.; assembly: GCA_944326035.1. GTDB lineage: Bacteria > Bacteroidota > Bacteroidia > Bacteroidales > Rikenellaceae > Alistipes_A. The sequence continues at coordinate 350 of CALVCS010000001.1, forward strand.
CCTAAAGATAAAGGAAATATTGGAAACTTTCAGCACAATGGCTCTTTCTTTGCATGAAAAACACTAAGAAACCACGCTAAGTTTTTCCTGTTTTCCTCTATTCGATCTTGTATACTCCTTGCTGAAGATATCGCTCAGGCCCGGACATCCCTTCCGCCGTACCTCTTTCCAAACGGATCTTCCCCGGTTTATCGTATGGCAAAAAAAAGCCTGCCTTCAGCAGGCAGGCTTTGCTATGTTCATGTAAACCGATTAGGCGCGGAGGGTGGCAGCCACAAAATCCCCCACTTCGGTCGTCGAATAGACTTTGGCCCCTTTCGATGCGAGATCTTCGGTCACGATTCCCTGTTCGATCGCCCGATTCACCCCGGCCCGAACCGCTTTGCCTTCCGCTTGCAGACCGACATGCTCCAACAACATGGCGGCCGACAGAATGGTCGCCATCGGATTGGCGATATTTTTCCCGGCGGCCTGCGGATAACTGCCATGAATCGGCTCAAACAAGGCGACCTTCGCCCCCACCGATGCCGACGGTAACATTCCCAACGAACCACTGATCACACTGGCTTCATCCGTCAGAATATCCCCGAACAGATTTTCGGTCACGATCACGTCGAAGGCTGTCGGTCGCTGAATGATCTGCATCGCCGCATTGTCCACAAACATAAATTCGAGCTTCACATCGGGATAGGACGGGCCCATCTCCTGCGCGATCTGCCGCCACAGACGCGAAGTCGCGATCACATTGGCCTTATCGACCACCGTCAGGTGTTTACGACGTCCCTGCGCCAGCGAAAAGGCCAACCGTAAAATCCGCTCTACCTCTTCGCGGGTATAGACGCACGTATCGTAAGCCGTATTTCCATCTTCACTGCGTCCTTGCGGCCGCCCGAAATACAACCCGCCCGTCAACTCGCGCACACACAGAAAATCGGCTCCACGCACGATCTCGGTTTTCAGCGGCGAGCGTTCGGCCAAGGCATCGAACACGGCCAACGGCCGCAAATTGGCATACAAACCCAGCGATTTGCGCATCCGCAGCAATCCCTGTTCGGGACGCACTTTTGCTTCCGGATTATTGTCGTATTTCGGATCCCCGATGGCTCCGAAAAGCACCACATCCGAGGTCTCGCACACCTGGTGCGTTTCCGCCGGATAGGGATCGCCTACCGCATCGATCGCGGCAGCACCCACCAAAGCCTTGCGATAAACAAACGTGTGACCGTAGCGAGCCGCCACGGCGTCGAGTACCTTGACGGCCTCCCCGACAATTTCAGGACCGATGCCATCTCCGGGCAACAGGGCGATTTTCAGTTCCATGGTATCTTTCTTTATCAAGTTAACAATCTTCGTATCCGTAGCCGTTCGCACGCATTACTGCACATCCGATCGCAATACGGTGCCCCCGTATCCGGGTGCAGTCAGCGCATCCGATCCGCAAATCACCACGCTGCGTACACCGCTTTCGATCGCCTGAAAGGCATTCTCCAGTTTGGGCAACATCCCGTCCGCCACTATTCCCTCGGCTTTCAGACGGACAAATTCCGCAGGGGTAATTTGAGGAATCACGCTCTGTTCATCCTCCACGTTGCGCAATACGCCCCGTTTTTCGAAACAGTAGACCAGCTCGACCTCATAAGCTGCCGCCATACCGACCGCCACGGTTCGAGCTACGGTATCGGCATTGGTGTTCAGTAAGGAACCGTCGGTCTGATCGAGCGTAATGGGCGCGACAACCAGTGTCATCCCCGCATCGATAAGCCCTCGGGCCGTCTCCAACCCGAAGCCTTCGGGGAGCGGATCCCCCACAAAACCATAGTCCACCGGCACCGGATTGCGTCGTTTCGAGCGGATCAGTCCACCGTCCGCCCCGCACAATCCGAGGGCGTTGCATCCCAGGGCCTGCAACTTACTAACAATCGTTTTGTTGACAAGTCCGGCATACACCATCGTAACCACCTGCAGGGTCTGCGCATCGGTCACTCGTCGACCTTCGATCATACGAGTCTCGATACCAAGCGCTTTCGAGATATGTGTCGCGATTTTTCCTCCGCCGTGCACCAAGATCTTCGGACCCGGCAAAGCGGCAAAATCCCGCAAGAAAGTCGCTAACTTCTCCGGATTATCGACAACGTTGCCTCCGATCTTAACAACTTTCAACATATTGTTCACATTAAGCTGTTAATACTTTATGCAACGAGGTCAGGAAACGATCGGCATGTTCCGTCGTAATATTCAAAGCCGGCAAAATCCGGAAGGTATTCTTATCGCCCGACGAAGCGATCATGATGTGTTCTTCGTAGACCATCCGTTTACGCAGCGCCGCCGTATCTTCCGGCATCTCGATCCCGATCATCAAACCACGACCCCGAACCTCTTTGATTCGAGGCATCTTGCGCAGTTCCGTCATCAGGTAGTCGCCCATACGAGCCGCGTTTTCGATCAGATTTTCGTCCCGAATCACGTCGGCCACCGCAATGGCCCCTACACAAGCCAGGTAGTTGCCACCGAAGGTCGTGCCCAACATACCATAGTGAGGCGCAATTTTCGGCGAAATGGCGATCGCTCCGATCGGGAAGCCGTTCGCCAACCCTTTGGCCATCGTATAGATATCGGCCGATACGCCGGCCCAATCATGCGAATAGTATTTCCCCGTACGACCGCAACCACACTGTACCCCGTCGGCAATATAAACCGCATTGTACTGGTCGCACAACGAACGGATCTTGCGCAGGAACGATTCACTGGCCGGCCGGATACCGCCAACCCCCTGAATCCCTTCCAAAATAACCGACGAGATTTCATCGGGATGCTGAGCAAAAGCCTCTTCCAAAGCGGCTTCATCGTTCAGGGGCACAAAAATCACGTTATCGGTCTGATTGACCGGGGCCGAGAGTTTGGGGTTGTCCGTCACGGCTACTGCCAACGAGGTCCGTCCGTGAAAGGCCCCTTTCATGGCGATCACTTTTTTCTTGCCGTTATAGAACGAGGCCAGTTTCATGGCATTTTCGTTGGCTTCGGCCCCCGAATTGCACATGAACAACTGATAGTCGGTTTTGCCCGACAACAGGCCCAGTTTTTCGGCCAGTTGTTGCTGTTGTTTGATCACCACCGAATTGGAGTAAAAACCAATATGATGCAACTGATCGGTCAAGGCCTGCACATAACGGGGATGACAGTGACCGATGGAAATAACGGCATGACCGCCGTACATATCCAAGTATTGATTTCCTTTGCTGTCCCAAATATAAGAACCTTCGGCCCGTACGAAATCGATATCGTACACCGAATATACATCGAACATTTTCATGATTTGCGTAATTTTAATGGGTTAGAAAAAATAGGAGTGCCCTTTCGTGCCCCTCCGAAAACCCACCGGGAATTCCCGGTAGTCTTTCTGGTGTTAAAAAGCGACCGCTTTGAGGTTCAACCCCGCCCGTTCGTCCAGTCCGAACATCAGGTTCATATTCTGCACGGCCTGTCCCGAAGCCCCTTTCAACAGGTTATCGATCGTGCTCATCACCAACAGCTTGTCACCGTGTTTTTCCAGGGAGATCAGGCATTTGTTGGTATTGACCACCTGTTTGAGGAAGATCGGTTTATCGCTCACATGGGTAAAGGCCGCATCCTGATAGTAGGACTTATACAAGGCCGTTGCCTCTTCGATCGAAAGCGGACAGTCGAGGTAGATCGACGCGATAATCCCCCGCGCAAAATCTCCCCGATAAGGAATAAAATTCAAGGTCCCTTCGAACGAAGGCATCAGCGATCGCAACGTTTCGCCGATTTCACGCAAATGTTGATGTTCAAAAGCCTTGTAGACCGACAGGTTATTGGTTCGCCAACTGAAATGGGACGTAGGAGCCAACTTCTGGCCGGCACCGGTGGAACCGGTCGTGGCCGTGATGTGTACCTCGTCGCCCAACAGCCCGTTCGCCGCCAAGGGCAGCAGGCCCAATTGCAAACAGGTGGCAAAACAACCGGGATTGGCAATATTGTGTGCCGTACGGATCTGCTCGCGGTTCTTCTCAGGCAGTCCGTACACAAATCGTCGTCGGCCCAGGGTTGACCCCGCCTCCAGACGAAAATCCTGACTCAGGTCGATGATCCGCACCGTCTCGGGAATCGGATGCGATTCCAAAAACTTGCGGGCATCGCCATGGCCTACACACAAAAACAGCACGTCGACATCGGTGCGCAGTTCATCCGTAAAACGCATCGGCGTATCCCCCAACAGGTCGGCATGTACATCGCTCAACAGATTGCCGGCATTAGAGTTGCTGTGCACGAACACCAGTTCGACATTGGGATGATTCACAAGAATACGGATGGCCTCGCCACCCGTATAACCTGCACCTCCGATAATACCTACTTTGACTTTATCCATCCGTATGTAATCAGATCCGGAAAAAAGAACCGACCGGTGTAGAAATTTCTTTCTAACGCTGTCGTTCTCTTTCCTATTATATAAAAGGTAGAGACTCTCCCCTGCGGAGAGAGTCCCCGGATTATTTCATGCCTTTGTTGACCTTGTACCAGATCCGATTCTGGTTGCCGAAGATCTTACCGAACCCTTTGACGTCATCGCTGGTCCAGTCGCTCATGGTTTCGCCATAAGCCCCGAACGCGTTGCTCATCAAATCATGCGGGCTGCTGATCCCCACCACCACAAAACGATAGGGATAGAGATCGACATATACATCGCCGCTCACCGTCCGTTGACTGCTTTCGAGCATGGCTTCGATATCGCGCATCACCGGATCGTAATACTGCCCTTCATGCAGGTAGTTGCCGTAGAAAGCCGAGATCTGGTCTTTCCAGAAGAGCTGCCATTTGGTAAGGGTATGTTTTTCCAACATGTGGTGAGCCTTGATGATCACCATCGGAGCGGCCGCTTCGAAACCGACACGCCCTTTGATCCCGATGATCGTATCCCCTACGTGCATATCGCGCCCGATGGCATACGGAGCCGCAATGGCATGCAGAGCCTGAATGGCTTCGATCCGGTTGTCATAGTGTTTGCCTTCCAGCCCCACGAATTCCCCTTTTTCGAAGGTCAGGGTAATCCGACGCGGTTTGGTCTCCTTCAGCTGCGAAGGATAGGCTTCTTCGGGCAGGGTTTCGGACGACGTCAGGGTTTCTTTACCCCCGACCGAAGTACCCCAAATACCCTGATTGATCGAATATTCGGCCTTCTTGAAGTCGAAATCGACCCCATGAGCACGCAAATAAGCGATCTCTTCTTCCCGGCTGAGGCGTTTTTCACGGATCAGGGCGATCACTTCGATTTCCGGAGCGATGATGTTGAAGACCATGTCGAAACGAACCTGGTCATTCCCGGCGCCCGTACTTCCGTGGCAGAGATAATCGGCCCCGATGCTTTTGGCATATTCTGCGATGGCCGTTGCCTGCGAAATACGTTCCGAGCTCACCGAAATGGGATACGTCGCATTCTTGAGCACATTCCCGAAGATCATGTACTTGATCGCCGTCTGGTAATATTGCTGGGTCACATCCAGGGCCACAAAGCTCTTTACGCCCAGTGCATAAGCCCGTTTTTCGATCTTATCCAACTCTTCTTTCGTGAAGCCACCCGTGTTGGCCAAAGCGGCATACACTTCCAGTCCCATTTCCTGGGCCAGGTATATGGCACAATAAGAGGTATCGAGTCCCCCGCTGAATGCCAATACTACTTTTTTCATCGTATTCTTTTTTTGTTTTTATGATTCCGATTAAACCCCTCCCTCTCAGGGAGACATCGCCCGGGAAACGCCTGTTCAAAAAGCGATTAGATATCCTTATTATCGGGCTTGGGTACTTTCACCTGATCATGTGCCGGGTCGAACAACATGGCCGTGCAGAGGCAATTCTTCCGATTTTTGCTCTGCAGAATCGGGTAGTTGACGCAGCTAGCGCAACCGTCCCAGAACTGATCGTCATCGGTCAGTTCCGAATAGGTAACCGGGTGATAGCCCAATTCGTTATTGATCTTCATCACGGCCAGACCGGTAGTCAGTCCGAAGAGTTTCGCACCTTTGAACTTCTTGAGCGACAAGAAGAAGGTCAGGGTCTTGATCGCCTTGGCGAGGCCCAACTTACGGAACTTGGGATTGATGATCAAACCCGAGTTGGCTACATAGTCGCCATGGCCCCAGCATTCGATGTAGCTGAAACCGGCCCAGGTTCCGTCTTTGTGCAGCGCGATCACGGCTTTGCCGTCCCGCATTTTACCGGCAACATATTCCGGGGTACGTTTGGCGATACCCGTCCCGCGGGCTTTCGCCGATTCCGCCATTTCATCACAAATAGCCTTGGCAAAGGGGACATGCTCCTCGGTGGCCACCATGACGTTGAAATCTTCGATACTCATTTTTTTAACACGCTGAATTTAAATGCGTAATACTTATTATTAAGCCCCACCTTGAGGTTTGTATTCATTTCGACTTGCAAAATTATCAAAAAAAGATAAAGTTTGGGGATAAATCCGCGTTTAAATGCAATAAATCTTCATGCAAAACGTTTTCCCCGGCCAAAGCCCCTCGTTTCGAGCGCTTTTCCTTTCCGGCCATTTTTCGCTTCCTTCTCTCCTACCCGCTTCGGAAAGGAGGTCGAAAAGACGGTTCGGGAATGAAAATGCGGGAAGAGCGCCTCAGAAACGCACAGTCCAAAGCTGGTACGGTAATTGATACTCAATTTTTCTAACCGAGCCTATTGAATGCTCTCTTATTTCGAAGCCTATGTCTCTTTTTGTATCCATCTTTTATTCGCTGATTATGATGACACACACGCAAGCCCCTCTGCCGTATGCCATGGACGCCCTGGAACCCTATATGAGCCAGGAGACGTTGAAATATCACTATGGCAAACACCACAAAACCTATGTCGACAACCTCAACCGGTTAGTTGTCGGTACCCCCTTTGAAAACAGCTCGCTGGAAGAGATTGTCGCCCAGGCCGACGGCCCGTTGTTCAACAATGCCGCCCAAGCCTGGAATCATGATCTGTTCTTCCTGACGCTCTCTCCTCACGCCAAAACCGCCCCCGAAGGAGCGCTCAAAAAAGCCATTGAACGCGATTTTGGTTCGGTGGAAGCGTTCAAAGAGCAATTTGACAAAGCGGCGGTCGGACTCTTCGGGTCGGGATGGGTCTGGTTGGCCGAAACCCCGGAAGGCACTCTCCAGATTCTCGCCGAATCCAACGCCGGAAATCCGCTGCGCAAAGGGCTCAAAACCCTGATGGGCGTCGACGTATGGGAGCACTCCTACTACATCGACACCCGTAACAGCCGCCCCGAATACCTGAAAAACTTCTGGAAATTACTGGACTGGAGCGTGGTGGAACAGCGCTTCGAGGCCCAATAAACGTTTTTCACACACTCTCCTCAGACAGCCAGCAGGGGGCGCCGATTGATCGGCGCCCCCTGCTATTTTACGGATCCACGGTATGACCCCCTACCTGCGATGTTGCCCGCCACAACCCGGGTTACGACCCTCCGCCGGTTGGTTTGAGGTCCTCCTGTTTCTCTTCTCAAACCCGCTGCTTCCAACGCATCGAAACTTCTGGCGATGACGGATCTCTCTCCGCGTATATATCTGCGATACCCCTCGGTTTCTCGTTCGCGTAGGCCCATGATGTTCACCCCGTTTTGACTACCTTTTGTTTTCTCTCGCCCGCTTCTTTTCGAGCTGCTTTCAGCCATCTACCAGCTTCGATATTGGGGTGCGCGCCTACGGCTCCGAACCCCTTAGTACACGGTTCGCTAACGAGGGAATGTTCATCCTCATGCTATGCTACGGTCTCCGGCTTCCACGGCTCGACATGCAACATGATGTGTGTTTCCTGTCCAAAACGCTGCCGCAACCGCTGTTCGATCTCCCGCGTCAGCTCATGGGCATGCGCTACACTCATCTGGGGATCGACCCGTATATGCACCTCAATCGCACAACCGTTTCCCAAACTCCGGGTCCGCAACCCGTGTGGATGGGACACCTCCGGCGTCTGGGCAATGATCTGCAGAATTTCCTGTTCGGTTTCGGCCGGCAACGACTTTTCCAGCAACTCATTGACGGCCGGGAGAATCAGTTGGATCGCCACCCGCATAATCAGCACACTGACCACCACCGCCGCAATCGGATCCAATACGTTCCATGACGGACCCAGCAAAATGGCTCCGCCGACCCCGATCGCCGTACCGATGGATGAGAGGGCATCGGAACGATGGTGCCAAGCATTGGCGATCAAACTCTGGCTATGTTGCTGACGTCCTACCCGCACCGTATAGCGATACAACACCTCTTTCGCAACGATCGAGAGCAGAGCGGCCCACAACGCGATCGTTCCCGGGCTCTGCAACGGTTCGTCCCGGAAATAGAAGCCGATAATCTTCTCGCCTCCATCCCACAACAGCTTCAACCCGACACCGAACAGGACGATCCCGATGATCGCCGTAGCCAACGTTTCGAACTTGCCGTGGCCGTAATCGTGCCCCTCATCCTGCGGTTTGGCGGAAATCCGCACAAAAATCAGGACAATCACGTCCGTCACAAAATCCGACAACGAATGCACGGCATCGGCAATCATCGCCGAACTATGTCCCAAGACTCCGGCCAGAAATTTCAAAACCACCAATACGAAATTAACGACCGATCCCACCAGGGTCACCCGTACGATTTTCTGTTCTCTCGACTCGTTTTTTGATTCCATCGTTTTCTTTTCTATGGCTTGCCACTCGCGTGGCGTACCTCCGATACGATTCTCTCTCGAAAGGTTTCGTTTCAGTTTATTTTTTTGCGTATGGCCCGCCGGCACTTCCAACCTCTGCGTGTCCATTGATAGTCTGATTCGCTGTATAATACTACCACAACGGCATCTTGGACACAGCACCTCATCCACAACGCACCCCACAGTCTCCATAAAGGCGATCTAACAAAATGTGCGGGCCTATTCGATCGCTTCGAACCAGATGGCCTCACCCCCCGAAGGATACATCTTCACCGAAAGGGTCGTCTGAGCATCGACCTCCCGGGTCTCCACCTGCACTTTCGTACGGGTTGCCATCGACACCGAGCCATCTCGGTAAATATGGGCCCGATAACGCTTCCCTTCCGGCAAAAAGTCGAGCGCCACGGTCAACTCCCGTCCCTCCAGGCAGGTCATCGCCCCCAAGAACCAATCGTTTCCACTGCGACGTACCACAGTAATATACTCGCCGATCTGTCCATTCAGCACCCGGGTATCGTCCCACATCGTCGGCACTCGATCGAAAAAGGCCAACTCCGGTTCATCGCCACAATCCGACGGACGATCGTACCAATACAAGAATTGCAATGGGCTATAGTACACCACCGCCATGGCCAACTGATGGGCCGACGTGGTTTTCAACTCCCGTTTGCCGAGTTCGATTTGATCGAGACGTTGCGGATCGTATTTCTGAAAATCGCGGGAATAGTACGCAATGGTATAGTCGGCCGCCCCCGCCACAAAACGCGTAAAAGGCAAAATCAGGTTATTACGGGCATCGGGCATCTCTTCATTGCCTCGAATTCCCTCCTGGGTCAACAGGTTGGGATAGGTCCGCGAAAAGCCCGTCGGCCGATATTCGTCGTGGATATCGACCATCAGCTGATATTGGGCGCATTTTTTAACTGCATCATGCATCCACTTCGTCCACAAGTGGGAGCCCACCTGCACGAAACCGAACTTGATTCCCTTAATCCCCCAGCGGTGATACAACGGCAACAAGGTGTCGAGTTGAGCCGCCAAGGCCCGCTGATTGACGTAGAGCCACACCCCGATGCCCCGTTCATGGGCATACCGTACCACCTCTTCCAGATCCAGATCATTGTTCGGATTACGCAACGGATCGACTGTCACGGTGGTGGCATCCGACGCTTTGGAATACTCGTTGCCGTACCACCCGGCATCGAAATGCACATACTGTAAATGATGCTTGACCGCAAAATCGACCAGATCTTTCCCACCCTGCGTCGAAAGGGTCACCTCCCGCATCACCTTCCCCGGACGGATCCACCACGTCTGTTCGAGGGCACAGGGAGGATTCAAGTTCAGCAACAGATAATTATGTTCCAAAAGCTGTCCCGGTTCTTCCGCCACCATCATCACCCGCCAGGGGGTATCGAACGGAGCGATCTCATCCACCGCCCCATACATCGCACTGATCACCGTATGAGGTTTCGCCGTCGACAGATCGAATTTCGTCCGGACATAATCGACCACCTGAGCCTCCGTCAGACAGAGGTACAGCCCGCTCGGCAACTCCAGCACCAACGGTCGGTCGGTTTCGGTCGGCCAATCTTTCAAGGGACGTTTCGTATATTCGGTTTGGGCCCGGGGCGTATGATAGGCCCAGGTTCCTTCCGGCAAGGTGTATTCCGTATATTCGCGATCGATGTGCAGGTAGCCTCCACCTTCCAGAAAACGGTACCGAAAAGCCACCCCCTCATCATACGCCCGAATTTCCAACTGTAACTTGACCGCCTGACGATCCCGATCCTTCAACCCCCCGAACGTAGCCAGATAGACGGTATATCGATCGGGGATTTCGCTGCGTTCGCCATACAGCGGTTTCCAGGAGCGATCGTACGACGCGGAATCCACGCTTGCCAACACCATATCGCGATTCCACTCGGCATTGCCATTCAGACCCAAGGCCGACTCCAACACCACCGGGGTCCCTTTATACGTCAGCGTATAAAACGGACTCCCCTCCTTCAACGTCACGTTCATCACCAAATCGCCGTCCGGAGAGACGGCTTTTACGACTTCGGTCGCCGCAGCGCCCAGATGCAGGAGACATAGGCCTCCCAGCAGACATATCCATTTTTTCATCGATCTGTTTGGCTTTTTCGGGCCGGGGTATCGAAGCTTCCGGTCCGAACGTTCAGGTCATAAAGATAACCAATCCCCGATAAATTTGCGGGCTCTCCGGAGAATTTCTCCTCCACACCCCCGAAAATCACGCCATTTCCCGAGCAAACACTTCCGCGCTGGCCGTTCCCGCCCCCCTTTCTCCGCTTTCAACCCTCTATTTTCCGATGAATTCGGTATCTTTGTTCGAATCTTACAAAAACACTTGTTAAAACTGCCCCTTATGATTACCCTTGACGACCTTTCCAAAGAACAACTCAAAGAGCTGGTACACGTCTATGCCCGTAATTTTTTAGCCATCGACGGCGTCTGGTTCCAATCCATCGAACAGAAATACGGTATGGCGGAGGCCATGTACCACGACTGTGAGGCTTGGAAACGCTATTCGGTCAGCGAAGCCCGTCGTCTCAAAAAATTTCTGCACCTCGACGAACACCCCGGTTTGGAAGGGCTGCGTCAAGCCTTCGAATTTCGATTTTCGGCCTTTGTCAATCCGGCCATCGAGTACGAACTCCGCGCCGATGAATTGATCTTCCGGGTGGTCGACTGTCAGGTCCAGTCCACGCGCAAACGCAAAGGCATGCCCCTGCATCCCTGCCTGCAGATCGGGCAGATCGAATATCCCTATTTTGCCCGCACGATCGACGATCGAATCGAATGTGAAGTCATCAGCTGCCATCCGCAGATCACCGATCCGTCGTGCGCCTGCATCTGGCGGTTCTTTATCCGTCCCGAAAAATAGAGCCATCCCGTACCCCAGACCCCTCCTCTCCGCAACCTGGAATGTCCCCGAATCATCGGGCTCCATGGTAGCCGTCGGGTTGCAAGAGACGCTGCCAAAGTTCCCCCCCCAAAACGAAAAGAGGCGACCGGATATCCGGTCGCCTCTTTCGGTGTAGCGAGTCTGAGACTTGAACTCAGGACCTCATGATTATGAATCATGCGCTCTAACCAGCTGAGCTAACTCGCCATTGCGACTGCAAAAGTAATCAATATTTCTTTTTACGCAAATTCTTCGCCCCGTTTTTCCGAAATTTCTTTCAACTTTTCCCTCGGACCGTACTGAAATCCGAGCTTCTTTCGGCACACGCCTCCGCAAGCTTCAACTGTTCTTTCGGCACATACCCCCACAAACTTAAACTAAACGAAACATTACGTATGAAAGAAACCTCTATTTTTGGGGCGAAAAATTACTCGAATTCTGTCAAACGCATGAAACCACTTTTTATTCTTGCTCTGAGCATCACGCTGTGTGCCTGCCAGTCCACCTCCAATACGCCTCAAACATCGACGGATCAACCCATTAAGAACGTCATTTTTCTGATTGGAGATGGTATGGGGCTCAGCCAATTATATGCCGCCATGATGGCCAGCGAACAACCGATGGCTATTTCGCGAGCTCCCTACGTCGGGCTGCAAGTCACCCGTTCGGCCACCAGCGACGTTACCGATTCCGCCGCTGCAGGAACCGCCTTGGCGACCGGGACCAAAACCCGAAACGGCTCGATCGGAGTCGACTCCCTCGGACATCCGCTCCGTTCGATTCTCCAACGTGCCGAAACGGCCGGCCTCTCCACCGGTCTGATTGCCACCCACTCGGTAACCGATGCAACCCCGGCCGCGTTTGTCGCCCATAATCCCGATCGGGCGCAGGAAGAGGCGATTGCCGAAGATTTTCTCACCTCCGACGTGGATCTTTTCATCGGAGGAGGCCGCCAACGGTTCGAACATCGTACCGATGGCCGCAACCTATCCAACGAGCTGCGAAACAAAGGCTACCATATTTTCTACACCTTAGACAGTCTACCTTCGTTCGAGCAGGGACCGATCGGCGTATTGTTGGCCGACGACAAGTTGCCCAGCATGCAGCAAGGACGGGGAGACCTGCTTCCCCGCGCCACTCAAGAAGCCGTGCGGCTCCTGTCTAAAAACACCGAACACGGCTTTTTCCTCATGATCGAAGGCTCGCAAATCGATGTGGCAGCGCACCATAACGATGCCGACGCCATGATTCAGGAGATTCTCGACTTCGACCACGCCGTCCGCATTGCCATGGATTTTGCCGACACCCATCCCGGCACATTAGTGCTCGTAACCGCCGACCACGAAACCGGAGGGGTCACCTTACCGTCAGACAGCAATATCATAAAATTCGGGAAAGCACAACCTACGGAGGGGAATCGGGCTCAAACACGTTTCTCCACCAAAGGACATACCGCCTCCATGGTTCCCATTTATGCCTATGGCGCCGGTGCGGAACAATTCACCGGCCTACTGGACAACACCGATCTGCCCCACCGTATCGCTCACCTGCTCCAACTGCCCCAATAGATCGCGGAGCCAGCCTACCGGAACCCCACCTTTTCCCAAAACGCCAAACCAGCCCGAGGCTTTAGGTCCGGAATTGGAGGTATTGGGAGGTATTGGGAGGTATTGGGAGGTATTGACGGCATAAAAGCATCCACGGAAGGACGTGGAGGACATGAATACCGCGAATGGTGTAGAGGACATTGCCCTATCTTTCAGAAGGAGAGAACAAAAAGACGTTTGTAAAGATCGCACCTCTTTCCCGGCTTCCGAAATCGGCTCCAGTCTCCGCCCCCTCATTTCCCTGTTTTAACTTACCGGACAGATCCCCCCCTAAAAAAAACACACTCTTGGATCTGAGCTTCAAATATCGAGTCAAGCACCCAACACAAAGAGACATCCGCACATGGAAAACGCTTTCAGACGGGAACCTCTCCAAGAGGTCGAACCGGTGTCCGTTTCCTGCAGACGTCCCCATTCTTGATCTGAATCCGCAGGCGCTTCCATTCTTGCGCTGGATCCGCGGTCGTTTCCATCCCTGATCTCCAGACCCGCAGACGCTCCCATCAAAGGTTCCCAAGGTCCCCTACACGAAACGGCATCGCACCCACGTCTCTCTTTCCCAAAAACCGCATAAAAAAAGCCGCACGGTAAAACCGTACGGCTTTTTATGGTTCGGGAGCGGCCTACTTCTTAGCGGCAGCTTTTTTATCATAGTGTTTTTGATAACGGCTCATAAACTTATCAACACGACCAGCGGTGTCTACCAACTTCATCTTCCCGGTATAGAACGGGTGAGAGGTGTTGGAAATTTCCATCTTGTACAAGGGATAGGTTTCGCCATTCACTTCGATGGTTTCTCTGCTCTGAATGGCGGACCGGCACAAAAACACATGATCATTCGACATATCCTTGAATGCTACGACCCGATAATTTTCCGGATGGATACCCTTTTTCATGTTTTTTGTTTTTAAAATTGACGTTAGCGGACGCAAAGATAAGAACTCTTTCGGCAATTCCAAAACAATTCCCGCAAAAACCCCTCTCCGTCCCGTTTTTTATCATTTATAACTGATCACAAGCACCTTGGAATATTCCCAGAACTTCTCCTTATCGGTAATCTTGAGGCTTTCGAAAGTACCGTCCGAGTTCATGATCCAATCGTACGACCCGGCCGGATGCGAGCTGACCAACGAGGCCTTTTTCTGACCTACCATCACCTCGTCCAACATCCGCAGATCGACCTGCGTGAAACTTTCCAAACTCCGATTTTCATTGATTTTCAGCGTACGACCGATAAAGCCCCGTTTGTACACAATCTCTTTGGAGAGCAACTCCTTCTCCGAACCCACAATATAATATACCGTATTGAGGGCATCGGATGCCGATTTCACCTCTCCCGCCAACGTTTCACGCTGTTGGTTCAGGTCCGAAACCTGGGTATGCAGATCCGACACCTGCGAATCGAGTTCACTCACCCGAGCCTCCATCGTCTGCAGATTCCCCTTGAGCATCCGAATCTCCTGATCCTTCTCTTCCACCTGACGATTGAGCTGATCGATCATCTTTTCCAGACCGGCAATCTTCACATTGGCCTGTTTGAGGGCCGCTGCCGAACGTTGCAAACGCGCAATCGTCTCCCGGTTTTCCAACAAAAGCTGATCGATGGCCTCGATATCCTGACTAATCTGCGTCGTCGTCTGAGGACGATATTCGTTCTCCGCCGCACTCTGCGTAATCAGTTTTTCCCGCGTTTTGATCGCGTCCAGATTTTCGGCGATCGCATTCATGGCCATAAACACCTGATTCATCATCGAATCTTTCTGGACCAGCAACGTATTGAGCGAATCCCGTTCATGGGTCAACTGTTCGCTTTTCGTTCCGGTTCCCGTACATCCTACCAACGGCAACAACGCCAAGGCCCAATAAAATACTTTTCTCATCGTCGTAATCTGTTTTTAACTCGAGACTTGCTTAAAATGCCACCTTAATGCCCAAGCCGAAATCAGCCGCATGGAAGCCGGTATGACCCGCAAAGTTCAGGCACGGTTTGTAATCGATCGAAAAGGCCAACGGTATCGAGCGAATCTTATACTCGAGGCCGATCACTCCGTCGATCCCCATCGTAAAACGGGTATCGTCGTGTTTTTCCCAGCCGCCCAGGTTCACACCACCGCCATAATAGAAATGAAAACCATCGCTAATGACAGGGATATTCCGTTCATACAACGCATAGACGTTCACGCCCTGCACAAAATCCACCAGCGCTTCAATCGTATTGGCCGGATCGAAATTATGCTTAACGCTAATTCCTGTAGCGGTCACCCCGCCTCGTACCCCAATGGCCCAGTTATAATCCTGCGCCGAAAGACGACCCACTGCGACCAACACCAACAGGGAACACAAGATCAACACTTTCCTCATCATCGTCTGGTTTTTAGTTATGGTTTATGAGACAAAAATAATACAAAAATCCTAACGCGATACGTTTTTCCGCACAGAAGGCGCTTAGAGCGACATTTCTTCCGGCAAAGTGGCCTCCCGTTGTTTCGCCGCCCGGCGGGCTTCCCGACGTTGACGACGACGCTCGGCGGGCGTCAAATCCTCGGCCGAGGCATCCGGTTCCGCTCCACGCTCCAGGGTGGGATCCGGAGTCGTCAACGTCGCCGGCGAAGCGTTCAGGCCCACCGTATCGGCCGTCGACACCGTATCGCCGGGCAGCACGCCATTCTGTTGCAACAGAACGCTGTCGGCGGCTGTCAGGTTCTCTTCCGCCCCCTCCATTTCGGCGGGAGCATCCACCGTCGAGGCAGCCTGCAGGCGACTCAACGACGCCGCCTGAACCCCTCGCCGGAAGACATCGGTCAAGGTATGTCGCAAATTCAACCGCGTGGAATCGATCAATTCGACATAGGTCGGAACATTCGCACTCTTATACCGTGCCCGACACAACTTCCACTTGAACTTATCCGGGGTGCCCGAAATATTGATCCCCAAACGGAACGGAATCGGCGATTTCAGCACCGAGATATGATAATCGAAACTCATATCCAACCGCTGAATACCACTGACGGCCGCCTGGTAACGGTCCATTTCGATGACAAACGGGAAGAGTTCGATCTGATTGTCCCGCATGATCATCTCAACCGAAATATGATCGATCAGATTGCGTTTTCGATTTTTAAAGCGCATCATCCGAGCGATTTCGGAGAAGGTCTCGCCATCGAGCAGCACCAGACTATCGCCATGAATGCGCCCTACCCCTCTCAACGTGGGCAGGATAAAGTTCATCGCGGTATCCAACGCCACCGTGGCCGCCAACTGACAATCGACCACCCCTTCGAACGATCGCAACATCGGCAACAGAGTGTCCACCGAAGGAACCGATCGAATCAGACGTTCGACCTGCATACGATGCATTTCCAAATCGAAACCGGCCGTAATGTCCGATCGGCTGCGCGTTGCGTAGAGGGCCGTCAGCGACATCTCCCCGGCATCGGTCACCGCTTTGAGTCCGTTGAGTTGCAGACAGCGATCCCGCACGATTAACTCTCCAAGCAATTTTCGCAAGACAATATCGGCATAAATCCCATGATTGACTTCGACATCGAACGTCGCGTCCACATTGGCCGGAATCACCAACAAGCCTCCGCCCGTTTCGGCCTCAGTCGTGTCCACATACATCTGTTCCAGGTTCGCTTCATTGAGCGCCCGCAGGACCGAATCCTTATGGCGTTGATCCGACTCGGCATACACCATCCCGGCATTTGCCGCCAAGAGCAGCTCATTGACATCCAACGTATCGGACACCAGCTGCATGCCGATATTCAAACGGCCCCGCCCCGACAGTGCCCGACGAAGACCGCTGATCTTCCCGGTCAGTTCCATTTGGGAACTGCCTGCTTCGATACGCGTTCCGTTCAGATCTACTGCGTCGGTCGTGAAGGTAATGTCGACATTGCGAAGCGAAGTCCGCAGCGGGAAATAGGGGGTCCCGACATGTCCGTTGATGGCATAAATCGATCCCTGCGCATTCCATCTCCACAATAATGCGGTGATGCGATCATCGAGCTTCATATCGATATCTTCCGCCGCAAAATCGTCCGGCACCTGCACCTTCCGATTCAGGGCCGCCACATGAGCGAACAACGAATCCCTCGGAACCGTCGGATATACCTGTTGCAACGAATCGCGCAACTGTTCCACCCGCATCCGTTGTCCTTTCCGGTTGAGCCGTGACAAGGTCGCCTCCAGACGGACATCAGTCCCGTTCAATTGATAGAAATTGGCCTGACTCTTCATCGTCAAGGTCATCGCCCCTACGGACAGCGCCAGGTGCGGAACGGTCGGATCTTCGGACGAAGGTCGTATGGTGAACGAGGTGATCGCATCTTCCGTCTTAACCCAGGTCGAATCCAGCGTATTGATCTCCAAATAGCGGGTCTCGGCCACTCCTTTAAACGGATGGATCACCGTACTGTCGCCGCTGAAAGCCGACGCTACATTCTGCGCCGTAATCCGTGCCCCGGACGCTTTCACCGCCATCCGATATTTGTACAACACATGTAAACTGTCGGCCTGAACCCCGACGTACACCACCTGTTCCCCCGGTGGAATCGTCAACGAATCTCTCGACATTCGATTTTCGTTGGCGCCGAAAAAGATATGTCCGCCCTGTGCCGCCAGTAAAATCGTATCCTCCGGCATATCCAACAGGAAGTTATTCAGGTCGATCCGGGCATTGATCTTACTTTGACCGATTTGACGCAGGTTGAGCTGATCTTTCCGCACATTGGCCTGGAGCTTCAGCCCCACCGTTCCATGAGCCCGGATTCCTTGCGGGAAGGGAAATAAAGTTCCGATCCGATCCAAATCCAACGAACCCTCCAACTGGGTTTTCAGACGTGTATTGCCGGTCAAATTCCAGGCCGAGGCCGAGGCCGACAGATTCACCCCCGATCCATCCACCCGAAAACGACGCAGTTCCAACCCCGTCGAATCGGGTTTCAGCGGATGGTAATACATCGACAGATCCAGTACCAACTGATCGATCGAGGCCCGCGCCCCTTCATAACGTAAATAGCCCCCGTCGACCTTACAATCGAGCGACACGACCGGCAGTTTTCCCGACGAAAGCAGATAGGTTCCCCGAATCGTGGTATTGAAATCGGCCGTCAAGGAGGTTTGAAAATGGTGCATACGCGGCATCATTTGAGAGGGGATCAGATCGACAATCGACTGAAGATGCCAGGGCTGCATCCGGCAATTCAGATCGCCGTTGATGCTATCCCCCTCGACCTCCACCGCTCCGGTAAACGTGGCCGGCAGGTCGTCCACCGCAACGCGCAGACTATCCAGCGCCAACCGGAGCGGCTGCCGGACATCGTAGGCAAAACCGCCCTGAAGCTGCAAAGGCAGCGTATCGCACAGCCGCAAGGTATCCCGATGCAGAGTGGCCTGCGCCGCCAGATCCACCCGATAACGATGGCCCCGACCTCCGCGCAACGACAGATGATCCAGCGACACCTGACCGTACAGACTATCGGGCACACTTTCGTATTGTAACTCCGCCCGGTTCAGTTTCAAACGTCGAATCATAAAATCGAGGTCTGTCGAGGCGGTAGAATCCGTCGCCGTGGTATCGGACGTATAGATTTCCCAGTTTGCCTTCCCGTTCGCGGCCACATAAGCCCGTATCCGAGGCCGCTCCAATTCGAGCTGCCGAATCACCAACCGGGAGGCCATCAAGGCGTTCAGATTGACGGTTGCCGTAAAACGATCGAAGCGCAACAAGGTGTCGACCGAAGCGGGAATCTCAGCCCGCAGCGAATCGGGCAAGCCGTTAAACGCATGGGAAACGATCTCGCCCTCTACCAGCTGAAGAGTCACATGGGGAAAGTGCTTCAACAACGACAACCGCACGGTATCGAAACGAACCTCCGCCTGAAGATAGCGGCCGGCCCATTCATTCACAATCGGGGTCAACCGCGCCGGGGTCAACACAAACGCGACTCCCAGGATCGCCAGCAATAGCAATCCAACCAACGACCCCACAGGGATCAACGTCCATTTGAGCAGACGGCGACCTCGACGTTTCCGAGCCTTCGAAACCGTCTCCTGCGGATGATCACTCTGTACTTGATTTTCCTGAAATTCTGACATATCGACACTTTGTTCCCAAACAAAGATAACAATTCCTCGGTCGAATTGAAATCTTTCCGACAAAATTGCCACTCTTCCCGTTTTCCCCGACCGTCCACCCGCAGGCATCCCCCATTCCGTCCCATCTCTGCGGCGGCCAACACGTCGATCCGATTTCCGCGGGAGGACACCGATACGATCCACTTATTTTTCCCTCAACAATCGGTCCACATTTCCGGCCCCTCATAAGGAGAAATAAACTCCCCCTCAAAAAAACGGCCTCTCCCCTCCGGGAGAAGCCGTTTCCGAAATTTCAAAATCGGTCGCTGTCGAATTACAAGGCTTTCTGATACAGGGCCCGAATATCCGCCAAGGTTACGTCACGCGGATTTCCCGGCGTGCAGACATCGGCCAAAGCCGAAGCCGACAAGGCATCGAGATCTTTTTCCTGAACGCCCAGCTCTTTAAGGTGCTGCGGAATGCGTACTTCGACCGACAACGCTTTCACGGCATCGACCGCTGCCTTAGCCGCTTCATCGTCGTTCATCGAGGTCGTATCAACCCCCATCGCTTCAGCTACACGACGATATTTGGCCTTGGCCGCACTCATGTTGTATTCCATCACGATCGGCAACAACAGTGCATTGGCCACCCCGTGCGGAATATCATAAAAAGCCCCCAGCGGGTGAGCCATCCCGTGAACCAGGCCCAGGCCGACATTCGAGAAGCCCATCCCGGCAATGTATTGAGCCGTAGCCATGCCATCACGAGCCTCCATGTCCGAGGTATTCGCTACCGCCTTCGGCAACCATTGAGCAATCATCGCAATGGCTTTCAGGGCAAACATATCGCTCATTTCCCAAGCGCCCTTGGTGATGAACCCTTCGATGGCGTGCGTCAAGGCATCCATCCCCGTTGCGGCCGTCAACCCTTTCGGCATGCTGGCCATCAGTTCGGGGTCGATGATCGCCAACGTCGGAATATCGTTCGGATCGACACAAACCATTTTCTTGGTGTTCTTTTCATCGGTGATCACATAGTTGATGGTCACTTCGGCAGCCGTTCCGGCCGTCGTCGGCAAGGCAATTACCGGAACCGATTTACGTTTGGTGTCGGCTACCCCTTCCAACGATACGACATCACTGAAATCGGGGTTGTTGATAATAATCCCTACGGCTTTGGCGGTATCGATCGCCGAACCACCCCCGATCGCTACAATGAAATCGGCACCGGCAGCCTTGAAGGCAGCCACCCCGTTATTGACGTTGGTCACCGTCGGGTTGGCCTTCACATCGCTATAAATTTCAAAAGGTACCCCGGCTTCTTTCAGCACGTCCGTCACCTGATCGGCCACCCCGAATTTAATCAGGTCCTTGTCGGTGACGACCAACGCTTTTGTGTAACCCCGTTTGGCCACTTCCTGGGCCATCATCCGGCGGGAACCGGCTCCAAAATAGGAGGTTTCGTTAAGAATAATTCTGTTTACCATCTCGATACAATTTATGATGCGATTAACATTTCACTTTGATCACACACTTCTTCACATGACCCTCCCCGACTAACGGAGCATGGGCATCGTCCGGAAAGAAAATAGCCGCTTCACCGGCTTTTAAGTTGAAATAGGTCGACGGCTCGTCATCATAGAAAATAATATCTTTCTCCGTATTCATCGCTCCCCGCGGGGCCGTACACTCCTTCCGGTATTTCCAGCCGAAACCTTCATGACCTTCCACCACCACCTGAATGTCGATATAACGGTCGTGGGCCTCCATGGCCGCATCGGCCTTGGTCTTGAGATCCCGTTCGGAAACCGTCATATAGAGCTCGTCTCCGTCGATTACATACTTTCCTTCGGGCAGGGTCTTCAGATCAACCCCGCGCACATAAGCCAACGCTTTGGCAAAACGCCCATTGAGGGGCGCGTAAAAATCCAAGTTGGCAAGCGAATCTAAAATCATGGTTATATGGATTAAAAAGTAAAATCAATGCTTCAGTTTCAGATCGACCACCACCGGATTGTGATCGCTCCACGCGGGCTGCTCCGTCTGGTAGTCGACCGTTTCGAACTCTTTCGTATGGAACAGATAGTCGATGCGGAATACCCCCATCAACCCTCGATAGGTATAGATCGCACCCCGCCCCTTTTGTTGGAATGCATCTTTCATATCGCCCCGCATCTTGCCATAGGTGTACGACATGGGCGTATCGTTAAAATCGCCACAAACGATGACCCGCGGGGTCCCGTCGTGAATATGGAGCGCCAGGGAATCGGCCTGCACCGCCCGTTTCCGGAAATTTCGGGCCAACTTACGGGCAATGCCCAGCGCTTTGTCCTGACGCAATGTATCGGTCAGCGCCTGATCCCGCAGGAACGACTTATCCTCCTCATTCACCTGCGTGGTCTGCAAATGGCAGTTAAACACGCGTATCGTATCGCGTTTCACCACAATATCGGCCCACATCGCCGAATTGGTCGACTCCGGAAAAACGATAGAACCCTTATCGATGATCCGATAACGGCTGTAGATGGCCAAACCCCAACCCGACTCCTTGCCCTGAATCGTATAGTTGATCGCCTTATAGCGCAGGGGTTCCATCACCGAATCGAAATAGGCCCGGGTATTGACATGATTGACCTCATATTCCTGCATGCAGAGAATATCCGGATTTTCTTCCGCGATGTACTCGGCGATCTGAACCATCCGACTCACATCCGTGCCGGCATTCTTGCCCCAGAAACCACTCACGTTATAGCTCAGGACCCGCAACGTTCCATCGGCACGGGGGGCCGTTTCGTACTCCCGTTGGAATTGGGGTCGGAAGTATTTTCCCACGTGCAACAAACCGATCAGTGTCAATACGATCGGAACGAATGCGATTCTTCGCCACCGTAAGATCCAATAGAGCATCAACAACACATTGCCCACATACAAAAACGGGGCGACCAGTCCCAAGAAGGCAAACCAAAGAATGCGATTGGGATTGACCAGCGGGGCAAAATAGGACAACAACAGCGCCACGCCAACCAGAATGGTGATCAAACCGATCACCGCATCGACGATTTTCAATCCTAAAAGTCTGTGTTGCTTAGCCATCGTTCGCTAACGTTTGTTCCACCCGCGGTGCATCAATAGTAAATCTTGCCGCTTTTTTTCCAATAACGCAATAAGAAAAAGCCGAAGAGCATCCCTCCCACATGGGCAAAATGAGCGACACCGCTCTGCGCCCCTGAAACGCCCAGTAAAAGTTCCAAAACCCCATATCCGATCACGAAGTATTTGGCTTTGATCGGAATCGGCGGGAAGAGCAGCATCAACAGGGCATTGGGATGCATCATCCCAAACGCCAACAGAACCCCGAACACCGCGCCCGAAGCCCCGATCGTCACCACATTCGTTCGCAGGGTGATCACATGCTGCATATAGGGCGTCATGCCGGCTGCCTGAGCGGCTTCCTGCAAACGGCTGATCTCGAACCAACTCACGCCCATCTGCAACAACCCGGCCCCGATCCCTGTCACAAAATAGTAGGTCAGAAAGCGCGCGCCTCCCAGATCATACTCCAACTGACGTCCGAACATCCACAGCGCAAACATATTCATCAGCAAATGGCTGAATCCGCCATGCAGAAACATGTGCGTTATGATCTGGTATAACCGGAACTTTTCACTGCCCCAATAATAGAGGCCCAGTTTATCGATCCACACGTCGCCCAACCCATGCGGCAAGAGCACTTCTGCCATAAAAAAGAGGCAGTTGATAATAATCAGGTTCTTAACGACCGGTGGGGTTTCGAGAAACCCGTTCATTCTTAGGTTCATTCCTTACGATTTAAATCTTTGCGCCAATTCAGCGCTCGATATCCACACCACGATGGGTTGTCCCTGCGGCGTATAGTTTCGATTCTCGCACCCGAAGAGTTCTTCGAGCAAGGTTTCGACTGCCGTTTCATTCATCGTCTGATGCGAAGCGGCTCCCTGACGGGCTAACAAGGCCGCCAGCCGTTGCAGACGTTCCGTCCGCGGGGCCGCCGTATCTTCCCGGAAACGCTCGATCAGCTCCCGCAACGTCTCTCCGAGAAGCCTGACAGACAATTCGGGGGCCATCCCCGTCACTTCGATAGCCTCTTCTCCGGCAACCCGCCACTCAAAACCCAACGACTGCAATTCGTCGCTCATCGTGCGTACGATTTCCAGATCGTCGGCGGCCAATTCGATCCGTTCCGGGAACAGCAACTGTTGACTCACCGCCGCGTTATTCCCCAACATACGGACATAACGTTCATAAAGCACCCGTTCATAGGCCCGATCGACATCCACAATCACCAGATTCCCCTCCCACGATGTGGCGTACCATCGATCGCTCAGGCGCAACAGCCCCCCCATGGCGCGTTCCGCCTCGATCTCCAACATGCCTTGCTGGGGTTCGGAGGCTCCTTCGTCGATAAACTCGATGAGCGAAGCATCGAACGCTTCCGAAGAGCCGGCCCCCTCCGTCTTCGCTCCGAGCTCTACCCCGAGACCGGTCTCAAGCGAATCAGATCCCACCGACGAGTCCACCTCATACAGCGCTTGCCAGCCGGGCTGAACCTTCGGGGTATTGCCTCGAGGCGCTGTAAAGCTCCGTCTCTCCGACATCGTTTTCTGCTCCTCGACAAAGGGATTGAAAGCGGGATTCGCTCCCGTTTCCGGAATCTTATAGGGGGTA
This sequence comes from uncultured Alistipes sp., assembly GCA_944326035.1. Lineage (GTDB taxonomy): Bacteria > Bacteroidota > Bacteroidia > Bacteroidales > Rikenellaceae > Alistipes_A. The sequence goes on from CALVCS010000001.1 coordinate 24,391, forward strand.
TTTTCTTTATAGACCGGGATATCCAGCGAGGGATCCATCTCGAAATCCATCAGCGGAACCACCCCCAATTTTCCCAACGACTCCCGAACCGCCGCGTTCAGAATCTGCCACATCGCCTGTTCGTCGTCGAACTTGATCTCCGTCTTCGAGGGATGCACATTCACGTCGATCCGATCCGAATCCAAGGTCAGATAGAGAAAATAGGGCGGTTGAGTCTCCGGGGCGATCACCTTTTCATAGGCTTTCAAGACCGCTTTATGGAAATAGGGCGAACGGAAATAGCGCCCATTGACGAAAAAGTATTGTTCCTTATTGGTCTTCCGGGCCACCGACGGATGACCCACAAATCCCTCGATCCGGACGATCGAGGTATCCACCGAGACCTCCAAAAGATGGTTGGCCAACGGTTTGCCGTGGACGCCCGCAATGCGTTGCCGCAAGTTGGCCTTCGGCAGCGAATAGACCGGGTTATCGTTATTGTAAAGAGAAAAGGCAATATGCGGGTTGCACAACGCCACCCGCTGAAACTCGGCCGTCAGATGTCGCGCCTCCACATGGGGTTCCTTCAGGAACTTGCGCCGTGCCGGAACATTATAAAACAGATTTTTGACCCAGATCTGGGTTCCTTGCGGCGTCTGCACCGGTCCCTGTTCCACAAAATGACCGCCCTGAATCACCACTCTGGTGCCCAGTTCGCGATCACAGGGTCGAGTCCGCAATTCGACCTCCGACACCGAAGCGATCGACGGCAACGCCTCGCCCCGAAACCCAAAGGTCGAGAGCCGATACAAATCTTCGGTCGTCTGTATCTTCGAGGTTGCATGACGTTCAAAGGCCAGACGGGCATCGTTTTCACTCATGCCGCAGCCATTGTCGACCACCTGGATCAGGCTGCGTCCGCCCTCTTTGAAATTGACCGTAATCGAACTACTCCCCGCATCGACGGCATTTTCCATCAACTCCTTAACGACCGACGCAGGTCGTCCGACCACCTCGCCGGCCGCAATCTGGTTGGCCACCCCATCGGAAAGTACTCTGATTTTATCCATACAAACGCCTCGCAGCTATGCCTTTAATTGAATATATACCAGCCCAGCAAGACCAACAACGCAATCAAAAACGCCAGACGGATCATCGCCGGCCGACGTTTGGCGTTACGCTGTCGTTCGGCCATAATGCCTCGGCGGAAACGCAACTGTTCCACATACTGCCCCGGCCGATAAGTCTCCTTATCTTCCGGAGTCGTCGCCTCCTCTTCGCCGAAGAGCTCTTTCCGACGTTGCTCCCACGCCTCCTTATCCGGATCATAGTAGCGCGGATGGTATTCGAATTGACGAGGCTTACGTGTTTTGAACGGGGATGCGATCAGGGCACACATAGTAATATCACTTATTAAATTTAAGTTCTTCTGATTCTCTTGGTTCCATCGTTCCGGGGGGATTCCTCGACACGCTGCTTCGACTCCTCTCCCCCACGATCTTTGACTAAAACGGAATCACTCCGACAAAAATTTTCCCGCCGTGCAGGTTCGCAGGAACTTTTCCTGCTTACAAAGATACAAACTGTTTGGAAACTATTTTTCTTTTCCCCGGAAAAACCCTTTTCCAGTTCGGCTTTTCCATCATCCGGCCAGACCGTTCCACAAAAAACGGACGAAAGGTGACATCCTTTCGTCCGTTAAATATAGGCTCCGATCTTACCGGAAAAAGCTCCGCATCCGATCGAAAATGGTTTCACGACTGGTCGGTGCTTTTTTAAAGTGTTCGCCTTCGGCCAGCGATTCCAGACACTTCTTCTCTTCGGCCGTCACCCGAGACGGGATATCGATATTGACAACCGCCAGAATATCGCCCCGACCGTATCCGTTCACATCGGGAATTCCCTTGCCCCGCAACCGCAAGACTCGACCCGCCTGCGTACCGGGTTCGATTTTGATCTTCACTTTAGAATCCACACTCGGTATTTCGACCGAGGCTCCTAAGACAGCCTGAGGAATCGTCAGGTTCAGATTATAGATCAAGTCGTTCCCGTCACGTACCAAATCGGGATCGGGAATCTCTTCGATCAACACCAACAAGTCGCCGCTGACGCCTCCATGACGCGCCGCATTGCCTTTGCCCCGAACGCTCAGCTGCATACCTTCGCCCACACCGGCCGGGATCTTCACTTCGATCACCTCTTCGCCTTTGAGCGTTCCTTCACCGTGACATTTGGGGCAGGGATTCGTCACAATCTTCCCTTCACCATGACACTGGTGACAAGGCTGCGTGGTCTGAGTCCGTCCGAAGAACGTATTGACCACCTGCGAAACATAACCCGAACCGTGACAAGTCGGACAGGTCGTATACGAATCCTTGTCCTTCGCACCGCTTCCTCCGCACTGGTCACAAGCCACCTGCTTGTTGATCTTCAGCTTTTTCGTCGTTCCATTGACCACTTCCTTGAGGGTCAACTTCACTTTAATTCGAAGATCCGACCCCCGATTGACCCGGGTACGGGTAGCATTTCCGCCCCCAAAACCGCCGAAAGAGCTGCCACCGAAATGGCCGCCGAAGATATCCCCAAACTGACTGAAAATATCTTCCATCGTGAAGCCGCCGCCAAAGCCACCGCTGGCTCCGCCGAAACCGGCTCCGGACCCATTCATTCCGGCATGGCCGAACTGATCGTAACGGGCTTTCTTATCGGGATTGCTCAACACGTCATACGCTTCGGCCGCCTCTTTGAATTTCTCTTCGGCCTCCTTATCGCCCGGGTTTTTATCCGGGTGGTACTTCAACGCCGCCTTACGGTACGCTTTTTTTATCTCGTCCGCACTGGCGTTCCGGTCCACCCCGAGCACTTCGTAATAATCTCTTTTCTCCGCCATAACCTTATTCTCCTACGACCACTTTGGCATGTCGTGCCACTTTGTCTTTGAGTTTATACCCTTTTTGAATGACATCGATGATCTTGCCTTTCTTGTCGGCTTCGGCCGGGAATTTAGCGACCGCTTCATGCAAATCGGTATCCAACTCCTTGCCCATGGCATCGATCTCTTCCAGCCCACGGGCCCGCAAGGCCTCCATCAGCTTGTGGTGGATCAGCGTCATCCCCTCTTTGAGGGATTCCACATCCTGGGTCGTCTGCATGGCGGCCATCGCCCGATCGATATCGTCCAAAACCACCAACAGCGATTTAATCACATCTTCTCCGCCCGTGGCAATCAACTCCATCTTTTCCTTCAGCGTCCGTTTCCGATAGTTGTCGAATTCGGCCACCAAACGCAAATATTTGTCCTGCCACTGTTGAGCTTCGGCTGTCATTTGCGCCAATTTGTCATCGTCCGCAGGAGCTTCGTCCGCCACCTTGTCAGTCGCAGCCTCTTCAGAAGCGGGAGCTTCGGGCTGACCTTCCACCGGTTGTTGGTTATCAACCGCTTCGGTATCAACCACTTTTTCTTCTTCCTTTTCCATTATCGTTCAGTTATCTTTTTATTTCTGCCCTATACCGTTTCAAAATACATACCAAGCCAATCCGCCCGACCGCCCCGCGCAAAAAATCGCTCCTCCCACCGTCCAAACTCTCCCTTTTCAGGCTTTTCTCACCTCTTCCCTTCTTTTTTTCATTTTTTCGCTCGCCCGCAAACCACACACAACAACCTGTTTATCAAGTACAAATAAATTAAAAGAATTATTTTATAAACAATATTCTCATTTTTCATGTATTATGTATTGCATAATACTAAAATCTTTTCATATATTTGCATTACAAACAAAGTTATTCCGTACAACGGTTACCATGGCACCCAACAAACAAACGGTACAAACAAATCCTTCTAAAAACCCTCTTCGCATGAAAACCTTTTCCTATCTCGTCAGCTCCGCACTGATGCTCCTATCGACCGCAGGTCTCACGGCTCAACCTGCCTCCAAACTGACCGTAACCGGACAAACTGTCGAACCGAACGGCTCTGCCATCGGTTTCGCCACGGTCATTCTGATGAACCAAGCCGACACGACTCGCACCTATGGGGTCGCCAGCGACACCGCTGGTCGCTTTACCCTCGAAGCTCCGCGCGGCACCTATACCTTAAAAGCATCGTTCATAGGGTATGAACCGCTGACCCAGGAGCTGCAACTGACAAGCTCCTCCGATCTGGGAAAACTGACGCTCAAACCTTCCGCCATCGGGATGGAAGCCATAGTCGTCAAAGGTGAAATGATTACCCGCGAAGCCGATCGCTTCGTCGTGAACGTCGCCGACACCCCGCTGGCCATCGGTCAAACCGCCAAGGAGATGCTGCAAATCTCGCCGGGCGTTTGGGTCGACGAGAAGAACGGCGTCTCGGTCAACGGAAAAGGCAATCCCCAGGTAATGATCAATGACCGCATTGTGCACGAATCCGGAGAAAATCTGATCAACTACCTGAGCACGATCAAAGCCGAAGACATTCTAAAAATCGAAGTGATCCCCATGGGTGGAGTGGAATACGACGCCAGCTCCCAGGGAGGGGTGATCAAAATCACGCTCCGGCGCCAACGCGAAAACGGCCTCGAAGGATCGCTCTCGATGCGGTACGGTGTGTCGTTAGTCCGCGACTTCACCCAATATATCCAGCCTTCGGTGACCCTCAACTACATGGTCAACAAATGGCGGTTCTACACCACTTTAGCCGAATATAATTGGAAGGGAGACGGTTATCAGAATTTAGTAACAAAATACGACAACGGAGACTACCTGCAAATTCTGAATTCCAGCAAATCCCGCAACGACTGGCCCACCCTGCGTGCCGGAAGCGTCTACAATATCAACGATCGGCACAGCGTCGGCGTCGAGTTCAACCTGCGCGGCTACTTCCCCGGCAAAACCGATAACGTCAACCTGTCCGAAGAGAGCAACAACGGTCAGATGACCTGGATCGACGAAAGAAATATCACCCAATGGAAAAACAAAAGTTTCAACGTAACGGCCAACTACATCGCCAAACTCGACACCGTGGGTTCTCAGTTCAAACTATTGGTGGACTACTACCATAGCCGCGGACTCTACTGGGGCGATAATCTGAGCCAATATACAGGTCTCCGGATGTTCGACTCGATCACCGACAACTACTCCAATACGCTCAGCAACCTCTATTCGGTAACCGGCGATTTCGAAATCAAAGTCGGCAAACGGGGACGCATCAAAACCGGACTGAAATACAGCTACCGCGACATCAACAGCGATAATCAGTGGAACTATTTTGAAAACGAGGTAGCCTACCCGATTCCGGACCTGACGTTCATCAATGGGTACACCGAAAACATCGCAGCACTGTATGGGAACTACTCCATCAGCTTTGCCAACAAAATCTCGCTGAGTGCCGGTATCCGCGGCGAATACACCTACGCCACTCCCCGTCAGAGCACCCTGGGAGGCATCGATCCTCAGAACTATTTCAGCTTTTTCCCAAATGCCAACCTGTCGGTTCCACTCGACTCAAAAAGCAACCACACCCTTATTGTCAGCTACGCCCGTAAAATCAACCGTCCGAGCTACAGTAATTTGATTCCTGTCCGTCAATCGTCCGGCGACAATATGTATTTCGAAGGGAACCCGCACCTGAAACCGGCCTACGCCAACGACTACTCGATCAGCTATGTTTTCAAACGCCGCTATAACCTGACGCTGGGCGTGCAACAGGTGACCGATGCTATCTCCCGAGTCATTAACAGCGAAAACATCGGTTCGAGCTCTGCTATCGTGGTCAGACCAGCCAACTTGCAAAAAAACAACACATTCTATGCGACCCTGAATATTCCCGTCGAAGTGACCCCCTGGTGGAAGATCAACTCCAACCTGATGGGAGCTTACCTGCAAAGTTCCACACAGGAGATCGCGCAAACCCAGTGGAGTTTCCAGGGAAATATAAGCAACACCTTTACCCTGACCAAGAATCTCTACTACATTCTGGAAGGACGCTATAGCAGTCCTCTCATCCAGAGCAACATGAAAGCCCTGAGCATGTACGACGTGAGCACCTCCCTCAAATATACTTTCCTGAAGAACAAGCTGAGCGCCACGATCTATCTGAACGATATTTTCAATTCGGCCAGCAAACAGCGACTCATCGTCTTCGGTTCTAATTTCCGTACCGATGGCTTCGGACAATATGATTTCCGCCGACTGGGCGTATCGCTGCGCTACAACTTCAAATCGGGTAAAGCATTCCGGACCAAACAGGTGGAAACGGGAGAAGGCCAGGAAGCCCAAAGTGGACAAGGCGGCGGCATGAGATTATAAACCGCTCCATTCGGCTCTTTGCCGCTCGACATCGCAGTTTTCACCCTCCGCCAGAGAAATTTCTTCAAGTAAAATGGTATATTTACAAAAACTTTTCATTGCAGATCGATTATGAAAAAGACACTCAATGTCAACATCGGAGGCATGCCCTTCATCCTGGATGAAGACGCATACGAAAGACTCAAAACCTATCTCTCCGAAATAGAGATCCGCCTGGACGGTTACGACAAACAAGAGATCCTGGACGACCTCGAAAACCGCATCGCCGATATTTTCCAAGAAAACCTCTCCACCCGGGTACAGGTGGTCAGTCTGGAGATCGTCAACCGGGCCATGGCCATCATCGGCAGCGCCCGTGAATTCGGAGAACCCCAACGTCGTCCAGCCAGCCAACCCGATCCGGAGAGCCCCCCTTCCGAACCTGGAACCCCGCGCCTCATGCGGAGCCGCGCCGACCGATTCATCGGCGGAGTATGCGGCGGCATCGCCGAACGCTACCACCTGGACCCGGTACTCGTGCGTGTACTGACCGTCGCCCTGGCCCTCCTCACCGGCGTGGCACTGGTGGTCTATGTCATACTGTGGATCATCCTGCCATCCGCCCCTCTGTCTCAAACCGATTCTACACCCCATTATCAATAAAACTCGGAGGAAACGATCATGACTGTCAACGTAGATAACATCAAAGCTCAGATGCGAAAGGGGATTCTGGAATATTGCATCCTTTCGATCATCTCCCGCAACGATGCCTATGCCTCGTCGATCATCGCCGAATTGAAAGCCGCCGAGATGATCGTCGTGGAAGGCACACTCTACCCGTTGCTGACCCGACAGAAAAATCAGGGACTGCTCACCTATCGTTGGGAAGAGTCGCCGCAAGGGCCTCCCCGCAAATACTATTCGATCACCGAAAAGGGCCGGGCCTATCTCGACCAGTTGGACATTGCGTGGAACGAATTCATCGCCCAGGTTCAACACATTCGGAATGGACAATAACGCTTTCAATCAACCCTTCACAACCTACAACCGATGAAAGACACTGTAAACGTCAGCATCTCAGGCATAGCCTTCAGCATGGATACCGAAGCCTATTCGCTGCTGAAGGAGTACCTGGATCGCATCGAACAAGGATACCGCGACAATACGGACGGCAAGGAAATTTTGACCGATATCGAAGCCCGGATCTGCGAACTGATCCTCAACGAACAAGAGGCCGGAGCGACCATTCCCGCTGAACGTATCCGTCGCATTTTGGATCAGATGGGACTGCCGGACGATCTGTCTGACACCCCGCAGACACCCCCCGTCACGGTGGAAAACAGCGAAAAACTGACCCGTCGCCTCTACCGCAATCCGGAAGGCGCCATCATGGGGGGCGTCTGCAGCGGACTGGGCACCTATTTCAATGTCGAGCCGGTGATGGTCCGTCTGTTGTTTTTCGCCCCGCTCCTGCTCACCCCTCTGTTCGGGGTATTGGGCATGAACCGCGCCTGTTCCTTTTCCGGAACTCTGTCCGGCGTCTTTTTCCTGCTCTATTTTCTGCTGCTGTTCGCGGTTCCCAAAGCCAAAACGCCTCGGCAAAAACTGGAAATGAAAGGCGAGAAAATCACCGCCTCTTCCATCCGACACAACTTTCAGGAAGATTTCAAAGACCGAACCGCCTCCCCTCGTCAGGCACGTAGCGCCTCGATCTGGGCCGATCTGATCTATCTGTTCGGACGTATCCTGCTGTTTGCCGTCAAATTGATTCTCGGCCTGGTCGCCTTCATCCTGTCGATCACGACCATCAGCCTGTTTGGCGTCTGCATCGCCCTGCTCTTCGGCCTTCCGGCCGGCCATATTCTGCTGTTCAACTCGGTCCATATTCCCTTAACCGATCTGCCAGGAAGTATCACCTATTCGGTATTGGGTCTGTTGGCCTCCATCCTGATCTTAGGGGGTATCTGCTACATGCTGTGGCGGTTGATCTTCGGACAGCCCTTCCCCTCAAAGGCCCTCGGCATTACAGGCGGAATCGGGATCATTCTGCTGGTGTTTGTCTTGATCATGACCTCCTCGTTATGGGACGACAGCTCCGACTGGAGACTCAACCGTTCGGCTCCTGTCTGGGAAGAGTCTACCCACGATACGATCACCCAAGACACCTCGTGGACCGAAACGATCCGATTGGGCGACTCGACCCTCATCGATACCGTCAAAGCCGAATATTTCGAACGTAAATGATAATCTCACGCCTATTTTTCATCGCTGGAAACTAATCTATTCTCTGCCATGCAAATCACCCATCCCAACGACGAGAAGCATCATGACCCTCAGTCCCGTGCTTTACAACGCAACCAATCCTTCTTTTTGGGCGGCGTTTTGATCGTAGCCGGCGCGCTCTGGTTGCTGAACAATATCGGCGTACTCACCCCGCGGGCTTTCGATCTGATCTTCTCCTGGCCCACCCTGTTGATCGTCATCGGAGGCTATCTGCTCGCCGTGTATCAATGGGCCTGGGGCAGTATCCTCGGGGGTATCGGCCTCTGTCTGCTGATCGCCGAAATAATCCATATACCGATCCCGTTGTTCAAGCTCTGGTTGCCGCTGCTGTGTATCGGTCTGGGTATCGTCCTCCTGGTGCGTAAACGCGCCTGAGCGCCCCGAAGTACATCTGCCCGAATTCCAATTGCCTTGGACAACAGGCCGCCAATACCTCCGAGCCGACCCGTAAACCTGGCCGCCAACGCCTCCGGAACGTTCCGAAACAGGCCTCTAATGCCTCCCCTGACCCGGTAAACAAGGCCCCTAATGCCTTCGGAACGACCCGGGGGAACAGGCTGCCAACGTACGCCGGCCCCTCAGGTTTCGGGTTCTATCCCTACCGTGAAATCCCACAAATTCCGGGATGCTCTCTACACCATTTGAGAATTATTGCTACTTTTGCGCTGAACATCGTAAAAAGATAGAATTATGCCAGAGATCAAATGCGTAGGGATACTCACCTCAGGCGGCGATGCCCCGGGGATGAATGCGGCTATCCGGGCGGTGACCCGTACGGCCATCTACAACGGTTTCGAAGTCAAGGGGATCATGCGCGGTTATCGCGGATTGATCACCAACGAAATATTGCCTTTCAAGACCCAAAACGTCAGCAACATCATCCAACAAGGGGGAACGATCCTGAAAACGGCCCGCTGCGCCGAATTCATGACACTCGAAGGACGTAAAACCGCCTATGAAAACATGATGGCACAAGGGATCGATGCTCTGGTGGTCATCGGGGGTGACGGATCGCTGACGGGAGCCCGCATTTTCGCATCGGAATACAACCTGCCGATCGTCGGACTGCCCGGCACCATCGATAACGATCTGTTCGGTACCGATACGACGATCGGATACGATACGGCCCTCAACACGATCATGGAAGCGGTGGACAAGATTCGGGACACGGCCTCTTCGCACGAACGGCTCTTCTTCATCGAAGTGATGGGGCGTGAAGCCGGGTTCTTGGCCCTCAACGGAGCCATCGCTACCGGAGCCGAAGCGGCTATTATCCCGGAAATCGCCACCGAAGTCGACCAACTCAGCGAACTGATCGGTCACGGTTTCCGTAAATCGAAAAACAGTAGTATCGTGCTGGTGGCCGAAAGCGAACTGACCGGAGGCGCTACCGGCCTGGCCAAACGTGTCAAAAACGAATATCCGCAATACGACGTACGCGTCACCATTCTGGGGCATATCCAACGCGGGGGTTCCCCCTCGGCCAGCGACCGTATTCTGGCCAGCCGTATGGGAGAAGCCGCTATCAACGCCCTGTTGGAAGGTCAACGCAACGTCATGATCGGGATTCAGAACGACAACTTGGTCTATATCCCCTTCAGCAAGGCGATCAAGATGCAAAAACCCATCAATCGCGACCTGCTCAACACGCTGAAGATCCTTTCGATCTAACGTATACAGGAAAATTTTCCTAACAGGAGACGACCTTCGAGGTCGTCTCTTTTTTTGTGCCGACCGGAAGGTCATCCCGCTCCAGAGAGGGTTTCTGTCTCCGGGTCCATGTTAAGTTTAGGAAAACCCCTCCCTCCTCCCGCAAAAAATTCGTATCTTGGGGCAAAAACCAACCCCATCATGTTACCTTCGACCGAACCGATCAAAAACGGGATCTTATCGCGCGACGTGAGTTGGATGTATTTCAACCACCGCATCTTGCAAGAGGCTCAACGTGACAATGTACCCCTGCTGGAACGTCTGACGTTTCTGGGGATCTACTCCAATAACCTGGACGAATTTTTCCGGGTCCGCGTGTCGGCGCTCCGACGGGTGATCGAATACCAACAGGAGCCCTACAACCCCCATGTCCGCAACGAGGCGATCCAACAGATGAAACTGCTCAACCGCCTCACCAAACGCTACCTGAAGGAGTTCGAACAGGCCTTCGAGAAGATCAAACGACTGCTGCAAAAAGAAGGGATATACCTGATCGACGAAACCCAACTGGATGAACAACAGGCCAATTACATCCGGCACGTCTACCGCAACGATCTGAACAGCTCGACCTATCCGTTGATGACTTCGCTCGGCGCCCGTCTGAACGACCTAACCGATTCTGGCATCTATCTGGCCGTAAAACTGTTCCGCGACCATCCCTCCAAAACGGAACATGCCGTCGACTATGCCCTGATCGAACTGCCTACCAAGGAGTTCAACCGCTTCATCGTACTGCCGGCCCAGGATGGACGGACGTTCATTCTCTTTTTGGATGACGTCGTACGATTCTGCCTGCCCTATATCTTTGCCGGCCTGCACTACGACCGCTTCGAAGCCTACACCTTCAAATTTACCCGAGACGCCGAGATCGAACTTTACAGCGGCATCGGCGAAGGTCTGCTCGAAAAGATCGCCCGTGGCGTCAAGAACCGCAAAAAAGGAGAACCGGTTCGTTTCGTCTACGACCGCCGCATGCCGGCCGACTTGTTACGCCACGTCAAGAAGAAACTCAACATCGACCGTTACGACACCACCGACGGAGGGTCGCGCTACCACAACATGAAAGACCTGATGAGCTTTCCCACATGTGGTCGCAACGATCTGCGTTTCAAGCCCCAACCACCACTGTTGACCGCCACGTTTTCCCCCTACGGGAGTACCCTGGAGATGATCCGTCAACAGGATCACCTGTTGCACTACCCCTACCATAGTTTCTCCAGTTATATCCGGATTCTGCGCGAAGCCGCCCTGAGCCCCGAAGTCAAAAGCATCAAAACGACCGTCTACCGTCTGGCCAAAAACTCCAAAGTGGTCAAGGCCCTGATTTGCGCCGCCCGTCACGGAAAGAATGTAACGGTCATGGTCGAACTGATGGCACGTTTCGACGAATCCTCCAACATCAACTGGTCGCAAAAGATGCAGGATGAAGGCATCCATGTCATTTTCGGCGTCGAAGGGTTGAAAGTTCACGGCAAATTGACCCACATCTCCTCGACCTTGGGCGACGTCGCCTGCATCAGCACCGGGAACTTCCACGAGGGGAATGCCAAACTCTATACCGACGTTACCCTCTGTACGGCCAACGAAGCCATCGTACGGGAGGTCGACAAAGTCTTCACCTACATCGAACGTCCCTATAAACAGGCCTCTTTCCGTCACCTGCTGGTTGCGCCTCAACATCTTCGTCGCCAGATTCTCTCCCTCATCAACGACGAAATCCGCTGGGCCCGCCAAGGAAAAGAAGCCTACATTCTGGCCAAAATCAACCATATCACCGATGAAAAGATCATCGAAAAGCTCTACGAAGCCTCTCAGGCCGGCGTCAAGATGCGTTTTCTGGTGCGGGGCAACTGCTCGCTGGTCACCGGCATCGAAGGGCTGAGCGAAAATATCGAAATCCGGGGGATCATCGACCGTTACCTGGAACATTCCCGCATTCTGATTTTCGGAGGCGGCGGCCGCGAACGGTACTACATCGGTTCAGCCGACTGGATGCCCCGCAACCTGGATCATCGCGTGGAGGTCTATACCCCGGTCTACGACCCTCAGATCCAGGCCCAGCTCAAACTGATCCTCGAATACGGACTGGCAGACAATGTGGCGGCCCGTATCGTGGACGGCAGCGGGAAAAACCGACTGTATCAAAACGGCCAGGAACCGTTCCGTTCCCAGGAACGACTCTACACCTATTACTGTGCGCAGAACGAAGCCGAGCAGACACAACGACCCTCAAACTCGAACGACCATGCTGAAAAGTAAACTCAATTTCGCTGCGATCGATATCGGATCGAACGCCGTACGCCTTCTCATCAAAGGAATCAATCCAGGTGAAGAGGTCAACGATTTGACCAAAAGTCTTCTGATTCGTGTCCCGTTACGACTGGGCGAAGATGCGTTCGGGGCGGGCGCCATCTCGCCGGACAAAGAGAAACGCCTCAAACGGACCATCAAATCCTTTAAGTTGCTGATGAAGGTTTTCAACGTGGTGGCCTATCGGGCCTGTGCGACCTCAGCCATGCGTGATGCCAAAAACGGCATGGCCATCGCCCAGAAAATCCGAAAAAAAATGGGCATCAACATCGAAGTGATCGACGGCAACGAAGAGGCCCGCATCGTCTACGAAAGCCATATCGGCGACCTGCTCGATCGGGACGGTTGCTATATTTACGTGGATGTCGGCGGGGGAAGTACCGAGATCAGCCTGATCTGCGACGGGGCACTGATTCAGTCCCGCTCCTACAACATCGGTACCGTACGTGCGCTCTCGGGTAAAGTCAAAGCGTCCGAATGGGAAGCCTTAAAACACGACATGGACACGCTCTCCGCCCAGTATGATCAGATCCAGATCATCGGGTCGGGCGGCAACATCAACAAGCTCTATCGCATGAGCCACAGCAAGGTCGAGAATCTGCTGATGGTCGATCGGTTGCAAGAATTGCATGACGCCCTCGCCCCGCTGAGCTACGAAGAGCGTATGGAACAATTCCACCTGAATCCCGACCGGGCCGATGTGATCATTCCCGCCTCGGAAATTTTTCTGACGGTCGCCCGACACATCGGCGCCGATTCGATTTTCGTCCCCACGATCGGGATCATCGACGGTATTACCCACGGGCTCTGCGCGAAATACCTCCAACAGATCCAATAAGGTCGTCCCCACAACGGGCCCTTTCGTGCCAAACAGAGGATCTCCTCAAAGAAGGGAAAACCCGACGGTTTTCCCATTTTTTTGGCTACTTTTGTGGGCGCATTAAGCCTTTAAATTCCAAACTCCATGTTGCTGCAATTCTTTTTCGTCATGGTCGCCATCATCGTCGGGGCTCGCCTCGGCGGGATCGGCCTGGGCGTCATGGGGGGGATCGGGTTGGGGGTTCTGACCTTCGGATTCGGCTTGCAACCGACCTCGCCGCCGATCGACGTGATGCTGATGATCGTGGCCGTTATCGCTGCCGCCGGATGCATGCAGGCGGCCGGAGGCCTCGACCTGATGGTCCGTCAGGCCGAAAAGCTGCTGCGCCGACATCCCTCGCGCGTCACCCTGCTGAGCCCCTTGGTCACCTATACGTTCACGTTTCTGGCCGGAACCGGACATGTGGCCTATTCCGTTCTGCCGGTCATCGCCGAAGTCGCCCGAGAAACCAAGATCCGCCCCGAAAGACCGCTCTCCATCGCTGTGATCGCCTCTCAACAAGCCATTACGGCCAGTCCTATCTCGGCCGCTACCGTAGCTCTGTTGAGCCTGCTGGCCGGCTATCAAATCTCCCTGCTACACATCTTGATGATCAGCATTCCGGCCACCTTATGCGGGGTCGTAATCGGAGCGCTGTTCGCCATGCGCATGGGGAAAGAGCTGGAACTCGACCCCGAATACCGTCGCCGTCTGGCCGAAGGGGAACTGACCGAAACCCCTGCTTCTCAGACCTCGCAAACGAAACTCCACCCCTGGAAACCGCTGTTGTCGGTACTCATTTTCCTGACAGCCACGATTTTCATCGTTCTGTTCGGTTCGTTCGAAAGCTGGCGCACCATTGGAGAAAAGTCGCTGAGCATGGCCCCGATCATTGAAATTCTGATGTTGTCGGCCGCCGCCCTGATCCTGCTAACCACCCGCACCAGCGGGCTGAAAGCCGCCCAAGGGTCGGTCTTCGGCGCCGGCATGCAAGCCGTGGTAGCGATTTTCGGGATCGCCTGGATGGGCGATACGTTCATCAATGGCAATATCGATGCCCTGCGCGCCTCTATCGAAGGGGTCGTCACCTCCATGCCCTGGTTGTTCGGAATCGCCCTGTTCGTGATGTCGATCCTGCTGTATAGCCAAGCCGCCACCGTCCGGGCCCTGATGCCGCTGGGTTTGGCCCTGGGTATCCAACCCCTGATGCTGATCGCTCTGTTTCCGGCTGTCAACGGTTACTTTTTCATTCCGAACTATCCCACGGTTGTCGCCGCCATCAACTTCGACCGTACGGGAACAACCCGCATCGGAAAATATGTCTTGAACCACTCCTTCATGATGCCCGGCCTGATCGCGACCTTCGTCGCCGTTGTCATTGGACTCATTTTGGTTCAACTCTTTTTCTAAGGGCTCACCTCACTTACCCCGGAAGATAAATTCCAGGCATGCTGATCCACGGTTTTCATGAGAAGAGCCTTGAGTCTCGCTCTCCCCTTCTGCCTTAGGCAAAACCGATTTACAACAAAAGGAAGGTTTTCAACGAAAAACCTTCCTTTTGTTTATTCCATAAAAAGATGAGTGGCTCGCGATGTTCGGGATCACCCATGGACGATCAACGCAAGCCCATGGATCAGTCTGCACCGAAAGTCCAGGCGACTCGGAGGAAAAAGTTGCGTCGTGCCAAAATGGCCGAATTGAAGTTGACCACCTTGGGACGATAATCGGTGATATTGTCCACCCCGAGCGTCAGGTTCAAGATATCCTGGTAATAGAAGTTGACCGCCGCATTGCACACCACATACCCCGGATGACGAGCCGAATAGGTTCCCATCCAAAATTTCAGATCCGACATCGACCTGCTGCTCATCCCGCTCAGATCGATCACCGGCATAAAATCTTCATAGGTCTTGGCTCCGACATACCGCAACCCCGCATTGATTCCCATCGACCAACTCCGCGCCAACGAAAACCCATAATCGGCTTGCACGGTGGCCGTATGCGGACTGGGGAAAATATACTGTGTCGACTCTTCCGGCGCATCATCGGTCTGGTAAAGGTAGTTGTAATTGGCTTTCAGGAACAGTCCCTGAATAACCCGCCAACGCGCCATCAACTCCAAACCGCCCAATTCGCTGCGGTCGATATTTTCATATTGCAGAATGGTCTGCGTTCCTTCCATATGACCGCGTACATCGATCTTATTGCGGAAGAAACTGTTATATAAGGTCAACGAGGCATTGAATCCCTCCGTATTGAACTCGCCGGACAACGAGATATAGTGGTTGGTTTCGGATTTCAGCTGATCATTTCCCCGAATATAGGTCTCACCCAATACCGGGACCTGAAAATCCATATACATCTCCTTGAGGGTCGGATTGCGGTAGCCATTGGCATAATTGGCCCGAATGGCAAACTTGCCCACCGCATATTTCACCGAAGCCTTGGGCGTCACACTCCAGCCGAAACGATTGTTGTAGTTCCCGCGAACCCCCACCGTAAAACTCAAGGCCCGTTGCGTACAGATCTCATCCTGCACATACAACGACGCGGTATTCATACTCTTCTCATCGTCATAACCCAGGGGATTGAGGTCGAAATGCAGCTGTTCGTTCACCAACTCGAGTCCGGTGGTCAACCGGTTGTACTGTCCGGCATTGAGTGTCCACAACAGCCGCGGGGTATTGAAAACGTGATTCTGTTTGGGCACCGTCACCCCGTTGAGACTGTCCAACCGACGAAAATATTCATCCCGGATGAACGACAGATAAATTTTATTGTTTTCGTTGGGCGAGTGCTCCATGAGCGCCTTGACGTTGTAGCCTTCGTAAGACTCGAAGGTCCACGGTTTGGTATTGTTCGACAACGGATTGTCGTCCAACAGACTGCCGTTGAAATCATACCGGCGTTTATTGAAATAGTTGCCCGACAACTCGAAGCGGAACTGATCGGAGAGCACATAATCGAAACGTTGGCCGACATTGATGTCCCGCCAGCCGCTGACGCTCAAGCCCCGTTGATCGGGAGCGACCACAATGGTCGTATCCTGCAGGTTCGTTCCCGACTGCACAAAGACCGGCATGCCGGTCGTCGGATCCATCTCGGGACGCATCCCGACCACCTGCCCCCCCGGCGTCGTGATCGGAATCATTTTCGGCATCATCTTTTGCAACGCCCCCGCCTTGTAATGACGCACCTCATCTTCTGTGCCGATCAATTTATAGGCATCCACCGTCCGATACGACAGCGTCGTCAGCGACTTGAATTTCCCCAGATTGAATCCCGCCGACAGATCGCCCTTGAGATTGGGCAGATCGAGCCGTTTGCGATAAAAGTCGATATCGCGCTGGGTCGGCTGATTGGTTTCGGTACTGCCCAGCGTCTCCCCGGAATTGTTCTGAAACGGCGTTCCGTAACGAGCCGACGCCTTGATCTCGAATTTACGTTGCGGCATCTTCGTGATGATGTTCACCACCGCCCCCATGGCATTCGAGCCGTACAACACCGAGGAAGCACCTCGAACAATTTCGATCCGGTCGATATTCTGCATCGGGATGCGGGCATAGTCGATGTTTCCATAGGTTTCCCCGGCCATCCGTTCGCCATCCACCAGAAACAAAACATACCGCGCATCGAGTCCCTGAAACGACAACGAGGTCCCATACCCAGCCTGATGAAACTCCACCCCCGCCAGTTCGTTTTCCAGGGCTTGCTGAATGGTGGTGACACCGCGTTTTTCCAACTCCCGCGCACTGATCACCCGGGTCAGTACCGGAACATCCTTCAACATCAACGGCGTACGGGTAGCCGTCACCACCACCTCCTTCATATCAAAAGATATCGAGTCCATCGGCGGCATGTCCTCGGTCCGTTTCTCCTCCCCTGCATATCCTTTCCCCACGGCCAGAAGGCCCATAAATGCGTATAGCCAAATTTTTCTCATGTCTTTCTCGAATTGATGCGTCGCAAATTTAAGTATTTTACAGAAAACGCCTCTTTGTGGCATATAAAAAACGAAACGGTTTTGTAACTTTGCACTTTCAAAACTCGGAAATGAATAGAAAACCCTTCGCCGGGTGGATGTGGATTGCGATTTTGTTGTTGCTGGTGTCCTGCGGCAAAAAACACCCGAGCGATTTCGACGTATGGGGATTGGACGTCTCCCGTCACCAGAAAGACGTCAACTGGCTGGAAGTGGCCCAACACGAAAAGCCCTATTTTGTATTTATCAAAGCGACCGAAGGAACGCTCATCATCGACCCGACCTACGACCGCCATCGCCGCGAACTGGAAGAGGCCGACATCACCTGGGGAGCCTACCATTTCTTCGGCCATCGCACCTCGGGCAAGGAACAGGCCCGCAATTTCATCAAAACGGCCAAACTCAAACCGGGAAACATCATTCCGGTGTTGGACATCGAATGGCACCGTTTTATGAAAGACCCCAAACGTTCGGTGCGCGAAGCCAAAGCGTTCTGCAACGAAATCAAACGCTACTACGGCACCAACCCGATCATTTACTGCTCGACTAGTTTTTACAACACATATCTCAAAAACGATTTCAGTCCCCGGGAATACATTCTCTGGATCGCCGATTACCGAGGAACTGCTCCGGATATGCCCTGGACCCTGTGGCAACATACCGAATCCCATCGTATCCAGGGAATTCGGGGTCAGGTCGACCGAAACGTTTTTGCGGGCACAGCCCAGGAATTTCAAAAGTTGATACTCTGATGAACATCGAAACCGACTTTTTGGTGGTGGGCAGCGGGATCGCCGGACTCAGTTATGCCCTCAAGGTGGCCGAACTGGGCAAGGTGGTTCTCGTCACCAAAGGCGACATTGCCGAATGCAATACCGACTTTGCTCAAGGAGGGATCTGTTCGGTGACCTACGACCCGGACACCTTCGAAAAACATATCCACGATACGTTGGTCTGCGGAGCCGGCATCTGTGACCGGGCCGCCGTGGAGCAGGTGGTCACCCGCGCCCCGGAGATGATCAAACAACTGATCGGCTGGGGGGTCAAGTTCGATAAGGATGCGACGGGACGTTACGACCTGGCGCGCGAAGGCGGACACAGCGAACACCGCATTCTGCACTTCCAGGACATCACGGGCCACGAAATCGAACGCAAACTGATCCGACAGGTCAAACGCCATCGGAACATCGAACTGTTCGAACACCACTTCGCCGTCGACCTTCTGACGCAACACCACCTGGGCCAGCTGGTCAAGAAATCCACCCCGGACATCACCTGCTTCGGGGCCTATGTGCTGAACCTCAAAACACACGAGATCTACACCATCCTCTCGAAAGTCACGGTATTGTGTACCGGCGGAGTGGGCAATATCTATCACACCACCACCAATCCGGCGGTCGCCACCGGAGACGGCATCGCCATGGTGCATCGTGCCAAAGGGGTCATTTCGGGTATGGAGTTCATTCAATTCCACCCGACCTCGTTCTATAAACCCGGCGAACGACCTTCGTTCCTAATCAGCGAAGCCATGCGCGGCTTCGGGGCCATTCTGCGTCTGCAAAACGGACAGGAATTCATGCAGAAATACCACCCCATGGGATCGCTGGCTCCCCGCGATGTGGTCGCACGGGGCATCGACCATGAACTGAAAATCTCGGGAGAAGAGTTCGTGTACCTAGATATCACCCACAAAAATCCCCAAGAGGTGATCGCCCACTTCCCCAATATTTATAAAAAGTGTCTGAGCGAAGACATCGACCTGACCAAAGAGATGATTCCGGTGGTTCCGGCGGCCCATTACTGCTGTGGCGGGGTGAAAGTCGACCTGAACGGCGAATCGTCGATCCGCCACCTCTATGCCTTAGGCGAAACCTCCTGCACGGGACTGCACGGCGGCAACCGACTGGCCTCCAACTCGCTGATCGAAGCGGTGGTGTATGCCGACGCCGCGGCCCGACACAGCAGCAGCCGCATCGGCGAGATCGAACTGCAACGCGGCATCCCCGACTGGGATGATGAAGGCACGACCATCCCGGAAGAGATGGCCCTCATCACCCAGAATTACAAAGAAATGCAACAGATCATGAGCAACTATGTGGGCATTGTTCGCTCGAATCTGCGGCTCGAACGCGCCAAACGGCGTCTGGAAATCCTCTACAAAGAGACCGAAGAGCTCTACCTCAAATCGACGCTCAGCCAGCATCTGTGCGAACTGCGCAACATGATTGCCGTGGGTTACCTCATCATCAAACAGGCCGAAGCCCGTCACCAAAGCATCGGTCTGCACTATTCGATCGATTATCCGCCTCAGCAAGGGGGAAACCTGTAACGTATGGAACTGAAACAAGAGATCGCGCGGCGACGCACCTTCGCCATCATCAGCCACCCCGATGCCGGGAAAACGACCCTGACCGAAAAGCTGTTGCTGTTCGGGGGCGCCATCCATGTCGCGGGGGCCGTCAAGTCCAATAAGATCAAGAAAGGAGCCACCTCCGACTTCATGGAAATCGAACGTCAGCGAGGCATCTCGGTGGCGACTTCGGTCATGGGGTTCGAGTACAAAGGACTCAAGATCAATATTCTGGATACCCCCGGGCACGAAGACTTCGCGGAAGACACCTACCGGACGCTCACGGCCGTAGATAGCGTCATCATCGTCATCGACGGGGCCAAAGGGGTGGAAACCCAAACGCGGAAACTGATGGAGGTCTGCCGCATGCGCAACACGCCGGTGATGGTTTTCATCAACAAACTCGACCGGCCGGGTAAAGACCCCTTCGACCTGCTGGATGAAATCGAAGCCGAACTGAAAATCAAGGTACGTCCCCTGGCCTGGCCCATCAGCAACGGGCCCTCGTTCAAGGGGGTCTACAACCTGTATCAGGATTCGTTGTCGCTGTTCTTGTCCGACGACCGGCAGACAGCCTCCGACACCCTCGACATCAAGCTGGACGACCCGCGC
This sequence comes from uncultured Alistipes sp., assembly GCA_944326035.1. Lineage (GTDB taxonomy): Bacteria > Bacteroidota > Bacteroidia > Bacteroidales > Rikenellaceae > Alistipes_A. Next base: position 44,740 of record CALVCS010000001.1, read on the forward strand.
ATCGACGAATATATCGCTCCCTTCACACAACAGCTGCGCGAGGATTTGGAGTTGGTGGAAGGGGTCTACCCCCCTTTCGAACTGGAAACCTACCTCAACGGGGAGGTCGCTCCGGTCTTTTTCGGCAGCGCCCTCAACAACTTCGGGGTACGCGAACTGCTCGACTGCTTCATTCAAATCGCCCCGTCGCCCCGTCCCTCCAAAACCGAACAGCGGATCATCGATCCGCAAGAGCCGAAACTCACCGGATTCATCTTTAAAATCCATGCCAACATGGACCCCAACCACCGGGATCGGATCGCCTTTTTAAAAATCTGTTCGGGGAAATTCGAACGCAACAAAAACTACCTGCATGTCCCCTCGGGCAAATGGATGAAATTCTCCTCGCCCACAGCCTTCATGGCCGAAAAAAAATCGGTCATCGACGAAGCCTATCCGGGCGATATCGTGGGGCTGCATGACACCGGCACCTTCAAAATCGGCGACACCTTCACCGAAGGCGAACAATTACGTTTTGTCGGCATTCCCAGTTTCTCCCCCGAACTGTTCCGATACATTGAAAATGCCGATCCCATGAAATTCAAACAGCTGGCCAAAGGCATCGACCAGTTGATGGACGAAGGGGTAGCGCAGCTGTTTATTCACAAAATGAACGGTCGGAAAATTATCGGTACGGTAGGGGCTCTGCAGTTCGAAGTGATACAGTACCGGCTCGAACACGAATACGGCGCCAAATGTCGTTACGAACCGATCCAAATCTACAAAGCTTGCTGGATCGAGTCCGACAATCAGGAACAACTGGACGACTTCCGCAAACGCAAATACAACAACATGGCCCTCGACAAACGGGGCCGGGAAGTCTTTCTGGCCGACACCTCCTATGCCTTGTCCCTGGCCATCGAAAAATTCCCGGATATTCATTTCCACTTTACCTCGGAGTTTTAAACGCACAAACCTCCCGTGATACACCGAAGGCCCGGACTGCTTGTCCGGGCCTTCGCTATGAATGGGCCTCTACGGAGCGGCTTACGGTTTGAGATCAACTCTCCGGCCACTCCTCTCAGAGGCGTTACTCGTCATCCTCGGGCCGTTCCGTCACCAAACGATCCAGACAGTCGATGACGGCTTCATACTCAAAACCTTGCGATATACCGTACCGCAACAGTTTTCCCCGCAATTCATAAGGGTTTTTAGCGTGCGTCATTCTCAATTTCCGTCGCAAAACGGACTCCAGATTCCCGGCCATATCCAGTTCTTCGAGCTGTCGTAGGGCGGCAGCAATCGTCTCTTCCGGAATGCGCTTGGCCCGTAAGCCGGTGCGGATCTTATGCACTCCCCAGCGGTTCAACCGGGCCTTTTCGCGCACATAGGCCTCCGCGAAACGCGTCTCGTCAATAAATCGCTGCACCAATAAGGTATCGATTACCTGCTGTTGAGCTTCCGGCTCCACCCCCCAGCGATACAACGAACGTCGCGCATCGCTGATCGACAGTTCGCTCTTCGCACAACGATTCATCAACGACCGCAACGCCTGCTCCGGCGTTTTGGTGCGACACGGGCGTTCACCACGCTCTTCGTACTCCTGCTTTTCCATCTATTCGACCTTTTTCTCACCCCGATACCGCGCCCGAATCATCCGGGGCTTCCCGAACATATCGTTCCGCAACTCTCTATCGTCATAACCCTGCTCCGCCAACAACCGCAACGTCTCCGCCCCAAACCGTTCGTTGATCTCCACATAGAGCCATCCGCCCGGCCGCAAACTTTCCGTACCCCGTTCGGCAATCGTCCGATAAAACAGCAACGGATCGTCGTTCTCCACGAACAAGGCCCGATGCGGTTCGTAGCGCAGGACATTTTCCGCCATCTGAGCGGCCTCGCTCCGTGTCACATAGGGCGGGTTACTGACGATCACATCCAACGGCCCGGGCAGAGGATCCCGTAACAGATCGGCTTGGACAAAATGTACCTTCAGGTGGTTGAGTCGGGCATTTTCCCGGGCGATGGCCAAGGCCTCCGCCGAGACATCCATGCCGGTCACCTCCGCCCGCGGCAATCGGGCCGCCAACGCCAACGCAATCGCCCCACTGCCGGTCCCAAGGTCCCAGATACGCAACGATTCGTCAGCCGGCAGACTCGCACACATCCAGGCCACCAGCTCTTCGGTTTCGGGACGAGGGATCAATACCCCTTCCCGCACCACCAAACGCAGATCGGCAAACAACGTATATCCGATGATATACTGCACCGGTCGGTCTTGTGCCAGTTCGCGAACGACCCGTTCCAACAGAGCCCCTCTTCCTTCGGGACAAGGCGCCTCCGGTTCGATCACCACATCCGTGAAGCGCATGGCGAACAGACGCTCACACAATAACGAGGTAATCGCCCGCGCTTCCCGAGCCTCATAGCGTCGATTCGCCACTTCGAAAATCGTATTCCACAACTGACGACGCGTCATCGTTTTTTCTTTCAAAGATACGGATTTTTAGGATTCCCCTCTTCCACGGGGTGAAAATCGCCGTTTCGTCCGAAATGTACGCGCCAAACTCTCTTTGTTAACCTCCGTCCGAATCGGCTCGATCGCTCGTTTCCCCGCCCCCGAAACAAATCGAAAACCACAACAAAAGTTCAATAAGTATAAAGACGTATTTTGCTCTGTTCGGGGCAATTCTGTCCCCAAAAGTTCGATCACTCCAGCCAAAAAATTATATTTTTGTCTCAAAATTAAAAATGACTTACGGCATGGAATCTTTCAACGCAACGCGGTATATTTTACACAACGTGGCCACAGGCCGGGAATTCGAAGACACCGGCTGGCTGCTGGACGACCCCGAAGGGGAAAGCCCCTCGCTGATCCGAGCCCGCTATGCCCACAAACAGATCCATCCCAAAGAGGACCGTTACGGTCTGTATCGTTTCGCCGACTGGTTGCCGATCGTTCGCATGTTGAAAGGCTCCTCGGCGCCGGTCACCTACAAAAGCCAAAAACTGGCCAAACACCTCGGCCTGAAAAACCTCTACATCACCTTCAATGGATACTACCCCGAAATCGGCGCCAACATGCCGACCTGCTCCTTCAAGGAGACCGAAGCCTATTCGGTATGCGCCCGTTTGGGAGCCGACCATGCCCATCGCATTTTGGTGGTGGCCTCGGCCGGAAATACCGCTCGTGCCTTCGCACGCGTTTGCTCGGATAACGACATTCCGCTCTTGTTGAGCGTACCGGAAGAAAATATCGACGCGTTGTGGTTCGATGCGCCGCTCAAACCCTGCGTCAAACTGATCTGCCCCCAAAAAGGCGGAGACTATTTCGATGCGATCCATCTGAGCGACCTGGCCCTGAAAGCCCCGATTTTCCTGGCCGAAGGAGGCGCCAAAAACATCGCCCGTCGCGACGGCATGGCCACCACCGTGCTGTCGGCTGTGACACACATCGGCCGCATTCCGGACTACTATTTCCAGGCGGTCGGGTCCGGAACCGGCGCGATCGCCGCTTGGGAAGCCAACCAACGCCTGATCGAAGACGGTCGCTTCGGCTCGCACAAAATGAAGCTGATGGTCTCGCAGAATGTACCTTTCACGCCGATGTATGCGGCCTGGAAAGCCGGTTCGCGAGCCATGCTGGCCTACGACGACGATCAGGCACGGCACGACGCCGAACACATCGACGCGAAAGTTCTCTCCAACCGTAAACCTCCCTACCCGATTCAGGGCGGTCTGTACGATGCCCTGATCGATACCGGCGGCGAAGTGCTCACCGCCACCAATGAAGAGGCACGTGCCGCCAAAGCCCTCTTCGAACAGACCGAAGGCGTCGACATCTACTCGGCCCCGGGCGTTGCACTGGCCACCCTGATCAAGTGTGTCGAAGCCGGCCAAATCGATCCCGAAAAGATCATTATGCTGAACGTAACCGGAGGCGGTGAAAAACGGTTCAAAATGGGTAAAACGCTCCACTATCTGCAGCCTTCGATCGTCTTCGGCCTCGATCCCGATCCCGTAGAGGTTATGAACCGTACGGTCGCTCTGTTCGAATAGAACGGCCCGTCACACCGTCCGATCGAGGGAGCAACCCTCCGATCCGATGATTTATGACGATTGACCTTGCTCAACACAAATGGCAATATGCTGTCAGATCCATTGCTGTTTATGGGACAATGTCCGTTTTTGAAAGTTATGCCCCGCCATTCCCCAGCAAAAATACGACGACAGATCCCTTTAAAAGTCAGTGCTTTTCTTTTCCCAAACGATAAAAAGGCATGAGCGAGAGGTTAAAATAACCCTCTCTGCTCTTAAAATCCTTGCACATGGTTGTTTTAATCAGCCATGTGCTTTTTTATTATATTTCCACTTTCATTTATTATCAAACAATTTTTACATAACCACCCCTCTTAAAACTTTTTATTTTATATAATATCAAAAAATCGATCATTATATTTTGAATTATTCATCATTTTTCTTACATCTAAAATAGATTAGATATCCTATGTAGAACCCCTCAAAAATGTACCCGTATGAAACTTTTCACGATTCTCTCCCGCACCCTTTTAGGAGGAGGAATCATCGTCATGCTGACGGCCTGTGAGAAGAAAGATGATGAATCAAATTCCCCTCCCAAAGAAACCCAACCCTATGTCAAATCTTTAATCAGCAGTTACATCGAGACACCTACCTCAAGCGACATGATTAGCGCTTCGACGCTGGGCAACTTTGACGACCAACCCTGGAGCCAGATCTTCCTATCCCTCCTTCCTTCCTCCTATGACCCCATTCGGTTTCAACCCATCCAAGACAAAGCCCTTCAGAATGATCCTGAAGCATTAAAAAAAGCGGCCAAATACGACTCCCTCGCCACGGCACATAACGACCTCACATATAATCGATACACCGAATTTCAAATTTCCGACTGCATGTATCGTCGAACCTCTGCGATCCATGTTGTGTCGGATACCGATTACGATGCGGAACATCCCGCCGGCACCTGTTTGGACGACATTCTGCTCATTCGGTTTACTTCCGCCGAAGATTATTTGGCCACCGGCTATTCTTCAAGATCAACCTATTTAGGTAAAACGACTACGGCACCCTTAGCTTCAACGGATTATCCTTCCATGAACGATTTTTGGTTATGTGAAAATTTAGCCGAATTCAACAAAATTCAACGAAAATTGATTCAATTTGCTTTCACCTTTACGCTGACCAAAGGCCCGGAACAAACCGGCAAACATCAGTTCACGTTTACTTACATGAATGAAGACGGCATTGTTCTGACCACGACAACGCCTCGCTTTATCATCAACCCATAAAATATCTAATATTCTATCGAATATTCCATCTATTTAATATTTCTCTTATTTTTATCAGAAATTTGATCGATCATTTTTCAACCCATCCTCTATAAAGGATATCGCATCAGATGTGACCGCAGAAACGAAAAATTCACTTTTCTATTTTCGTTTCTGCGGTTCTTTTGTTCTGTACCCATTCCCTGTTTTTTCTTTTCCCCAAACAGACATATACCATCTATCTACCTCCCCGACATTCAAGCTACTGTCTCAGCGATTTTTCTCAACCGGATTTTGCAGGTCACCGGATTTTCCCGGAAAATTCATACCTTTGCACTCTGTATGAATTTTTAACCTGAGATTATGAGCATCCTTGAACTCAGCGAACAGGAACAGATTCGCCGCAATTCACTCGCCCAGTTACGGGAACTGGGTATCAACCCCTACCCTGCTGCCGAATACCCCGTAACGGCTACCACCGCCCAAATCGCCGCCGAATATTCGCCCGAAAAAGGCAACTTCCAGGAGGTGAGCGTGGCCGGACGTATCATGAGCCGTCGTATCATGGGCAGCGCCTCCTTCTTCGAATTGCAAGACCACACCGGTCGTATTCAGGTCTACATCAAACGGGACGATATCTGCCCCGACGACCCCGAACATACACTCTATAACAAGGTATTCAAAAAACTGCTCGACATCGGCGATATCGTCGGCGTCAAAGGGTTCGTATTCATCACCCAAACCGGGGAACTCTCCATCCACTGCAAAGAGTTGACGCTGCTGAGCAAATCGCTGCGCCCGCTGCCCATCGTCAAAGAAAAGGACGGAAAAATCTACGACGCCTTCAGCGATCCCGAACTCCGTTACCGCCAGCGCTATGTCGATCTGATTGTCAATCCTCAGGTCAAAGAAACCTTCCTGAAACGTACGAAGATCATCAATACCATGCGCGAGTTCTTCAACGAACGCGGATACGTGGAAGTGGAAACCCCCATTCTGCAACCCATTCCGGGAGGAGCGGCCGCACGGCCTTTCATCACGCACCATAACTCGCTGGATATCGATCTCTATCTGCGTATCGCCAACGAGCTCTACCTCAAACGGCTGATCGTCGGTGGATTCGACGGGGTCTACGAATTTGCCAAAGACTTCCGCAACGAAGGGATGGACCGTACACACAATCCCGAATTTACGGTCATGGAGATCTACATCGCCTACAAGGACTATATCTGGATGATGGACTTCACCGAACGGATGCTCGAACGGATTGCCCTGGCCCTGCATGGCAAAACCGACGTACAGATCGGGGATCGTACCATCAGTTTCGCCCGTCCGTTCCGTCGCATCACGATGACCGATGCCATTCGCCAGAAAACCGGATTCGACATCACGGGGAAAAACGAAGCCGAACTGAAAGAAGCTTGCCAACGGCTGAATGTCGAAATCGACGACACGATGGGGAAAGGCAAACTCATCGATGCGATCTTCGGTCAATATTGCGAAGAGGATCTGATTCAACCGACCTTTGTTACGGACTATCCGATCGAGATGTCGCCGCTGTGCAAACGTCACCGCAACAACCCCGACCTGACCGAACGCTTCGAACTGTTCGTCAACGGGAAGGAACTCTGCAACGCCTACTCCGAGCTGAACGATCCGATCGACCAGCTGGAACGCTTCCAGGAACAGTTGCGACTGAGCGAAAAAGGCGACGACGAGGCGATGTTTATCGATATGGACTTCGTTCGGGCTTTGGAATACGGCATGCCGACCTGTTCGGGTATGGGGATGGGCATCGACCGTCTGACCATGTTTATGACCGGCGAAATGTCCATCCAGGACGTGCTGCTGTTCCCGCAGATGCGCCCCGAAAAAGCCGCTGTCAAAGATAGCGAAGACAAATATGTCGCAGCCGGCATCCCGGCCGAATGGGTTCCCGTCCTGCAACGCATGGGATTCCTGACCGTAGACGCTCTGCATAAGTTGTCGCCCGGCAAGCTGTTCAACGACCTGTGCGGGTTCAACAAAAAGAACAAAATGGGGCTCAAGAACCCCACCCTCGATGAAGTGAAAAAATGGGTCGAAGCCTAATTTTTTAAAATACGCACAATTAAACTGTCAATATTACAACCATGAGAAGAAAAATTGTAGCAGGTAACTGGAAAATGAACACCACTCCGATGGAAGGTGTCGAACTGTTCAAAGGGGTAGCCGCCAAAAGAGGGCTGGCTTGCTCGTGCATCGATTTCATCGTTGCTCCTCCCTTCACGCATCTGTCGGAAATCGTGAAAATCGCTCGCGGAACGGGCATCGCCGTATCGGCTCAAAACTGTGCCGCAGAAGCCAAAGGAGCCTATACCGGTGAAGTATCGGCACAGATGATCGCCTCTCTGGGCGTTGAATATGTCATCCTGGGCCACAGCGAACGTCGCGAATACTACGGCGAAACCAGCGCTACCCTCAACAAAAAAATGGAACAGGCCTATGCCAACAACCTGGCTCCGATCTATTGCGTGGGTGAAAAGCTCGAAGAACGCGAAGCCGGCAAACACTTCGATGTGGTACGTGCCCAGATCGAAGAAGTGGTCTATAACCTGACCCCCGAACAGTTCAGCAAACTGATCGTTGCTTACGAACCCGTTTGGGCCATCGGCACCGGCAAAACCGCTACGGCCGATCAAGCCGAAGAAATGCACGCCTTCATCCGCAAGGTATTGGCCGACAAATTCGGTGCAGCTGCTGAAAATACGCCGATCCTCTACGGAGGTAGCCTCAAACCCGCTACGGCAGCCGAAATCTGCGGCAAACCGAACGTAGACGGAGGTCTGATCGGTGGAGCCGCTCTGAAAGCCGATGATTTCATCGCCATTGGCGTCAACGGTTTCGGTCCGGCCAAATAGGTCGATCCGTCCGACATCAAAAAAAGAGGATCATCTAAATAGATGATCCTCTTTTTTATGTTCTCCTTTTCGGTCTCCGTACGATGGCGGCAGCAACCCCCTCCGTCAACGCCCGATTGGGCGCTCCTTGCAGATCCACACCGGCACTTTTTTTCGCCAACGCCTGTGTTCTCCTCCTACCTTCTATCTTCGCCCGCTCAATCCGTAGGCTCCTCGTTTTAATCCCAAACACCCCATGAGCGTTCCGAACGAGCTTTCCATAAAGGGCCTCCTATAACGAGCGACCCATAAAAGGCTGGGGGCCGTTAGCGTTTATCGTCCGATTCGTACGCTTTCTTGCGTTTGGGGTTCATCGGAAACCAACCTTTCAGCACCCGTTTTCGCTGGTCGAACAGCTCCTTGATCGTCCAAAAGGAGGAGAAGGCAAAGACTCCGGCCAGCGCCGCCAGCAGCACATTATCAGTCCACAACGAGCCGACAACTCCCGCCAATCCTAACAACAGAAATACCCACCAACAACGGGTTCCCCAATAATATTCGGCCTTGATCACCACCGGATGAAACAGACCAATCATCAGAAAGGTCGAAATCCCGATCAACAGACCCAACAGATGGTATTGTTCCAAAAATGCCATACTTTTTGCGATTAACGTTTCCCTAACGCCCGCAAGGATCGTTCCATTTCGAAGGTTTCTCCTGCTGCCGTGCGCTCCGTCCGCTTACAAATTGCGATGCACAAACTCCAAACAGCGTTCCATCAGATGGTGACGACCGCTCCCCATCCCATGATTCTGGTCGGGATAGATATACATCTCGTACGGTTTATCGTGCTTGATCAGCTGCGTCAGCATCTCATACGTCTGTTGGATATGCACGTTATCGTCTCCCGTACCGTGAGCGATCAACAACTTGCCTTTGAGCCGATCCGCAAAGAAAATCGGTGAATTCTGGTCATAACCTTCCGGATTTTCGTTCGGATCGCCATTGTATAGCTCCGTATAGATCGTATCGTAGTAGCGCCAAGAGGTTACCGGAGCCACCGCAATCGCCATCTTAAAGACATCATTCCCCTTCAGGATACAGTTCAGCGCCATAAAGCCTCCGTAGCTCCATCCGAAGATCCCGATCCGCGTGGAATCGACATACGGTAACGATCCCAAATAACGGGCCGCCGCAATCTGATCCTCCGTTTCGTACTTACCCAACTGTTTATAGGTGCACTTCTTAAACGCTTCGCCCCGCAGACCGGTACCCCGTCCATCCACACAAGCGACAATATAGCCCTCCTGCACCAACACATCTTCCCAACCCATGCTCCAGGCATCGGCCACCCGTTGCGAACCGGGGCCACTGTACTGGACCATAAAGACCGGATAACGTTTCGTCGAGTCGAAATCCACCGGACGGATCATATACCCGTTCAGTTCCAGCCCACAGGGAGCCGTAAAGGTAAAGAACTCTTTGACGGGCACCTGCCAACGACGCAAGGTATCCTCCAGAGCGGCGTTATCTTCCAAAACCCGCACCAGTTTCCCGTCTCCCGTATGCAACGTCACCCGATTGGGGGTCGTCGTGTTGGTAAAGTAGGAGATAAAATAGCGGAACCCCTTAGAGGGCGCCACCTGATAGGTCCCATCCCCACCCGTGAGGCATTTCTTATCGCGACCATTGAGGCGAATCGAATAGAGATCCCGTTTGAGCGGCGAAGCTTCGGCAGAGAGGTAGTAAAGACGGTCGCCTTCCACCCCCAGCACGCCGGTCACTTCCCAATCGCCCTCGGTAATCCGATTCAGAAAACCCCGTTCGATGCTGTATAAATAGAGATGGGTAAATCCATCCTTTTCGCTGCGAACCACAAACCGGTCGCCATCAGGCAAGAAGGTCACACACTGTTCGTCGACCCGTTCGATGTAGCGATCGTTCCGTTCGTCGTAGATCACCCGTGTCGCTCCGGGGTCGTCCGCCAACAACAACTCAAAGTGATTCTGCGGCCGATTCAGACGATAGGCCCACAACGCTCCATTCGTGGTCCATCCGATGCGCGGAATATATTGATCGGTTTCGGGCCCCAGGTCGATCTTCGTCCGTCGATCCGACCCCAGGTCATAAACCCAAACCTCCACCACCGAGTTCTCTTCGCCAGCCTTAGGGTATTTGAACGTATAGTTTTCCGGGTAGAGCCGACCGCCAAAACGATTCATGTTATACTCCTTGACCCGACTCTCGTCGAAACGCATATACGCCAAGCGGGTCCCATCGGGCGACCACTGGAACGCCCGCGAAAAGCCGAACTCTTCTTCGTAAACCCAATCCGGAATCCCGTTGATGATCCGATTGAAGCATCCGTCGGTCGTCACCCGACGTTCATTGCCCGACGCCAAATCGACGACATACAGATCGTTGTTCCGCACGAAGGCTACCCGCGAGGCATCGGGCGAGAAAGTCGCCGCCTGCTGAGGTCCCCCTTCCGAAAGACGTTGCAGCGTTCCCGTTTCCCGATCGTAGATCCAGTAATCGGCCGTAAACGAACGGCGATAGATCGGCTTCACCTCCGTCGTCAACAAAATCCGACGTTCATCGGCACTGAATGCATAGGCCGTAAAATTCAGTTTCGGTTGCTGGGCCGAAGCATCGAACAGTACGGCCGTTTGCTCGCCACTACGATAACTGTACTGCACAATCCGTCCGTCGGCCATCGCCGTATAGTGCAACCCATCGTTCATACTGCGCACGCCTTGCACCGTTTTCGGCACAAAAACACCCTGTCGAAAAGCCTCATATCCAAAACGAGGCTGCGCGGCACTCGCCTGAGACGAAAAACAGGAGAGCAACCAGGCTACCCATAAAAACTTCTTCATGTTGTCTCTTTTTTAAATCGCTTTCAGACTCAGGTCGAGACTCTTGATCTGATGGGTCAGGGCCCCCACCGAAATGTAATCCACCCCACACTCTGCGTATTCCCGCAAATTGTCGAGGGTAATCCCTCCCGACGACTCGATTTCGATCCGGCCATCGATCAGGGCCACCGCCTCCCGCGTCTGCGCCGGAGAGAAGTTGTCCAGCATGATCCGATCACAGCCTCCGGCCGCAAATACCTCCCGAATGTCATCCAACGAACGGACTTCCACTTCGATTTTGATCTGTTTTCCCTTTTCCTGGAGATACTGGCGCGTTTTGGTCAGGGCCGCGGTGATTCCTCCCGCAAAGTCGATGTGATTATCTTTCAAGATCACCATGTCGAACAGCCCCATACGGTGGTTCTCTCCCCCACCCAATTTCACAGCCATCTTATCCAGCACCCGCATCCCGGGGGTCGTTTTCCGGGTATCGAGCACCTTGGTCTTCAGACCTTCCAGCCGCTTTACATACACAGCCGTCTGCGTGGCGACCCCACTCATGCGCTGCATGATATTGAGCAGAATCCGTTCAGCCTGCAACAACGAAATCACGCGCCCCTCTACATAAAAAGCGATATCTCCTTTTCGAATCGGAGCCCCGTCTTCCAGGATCTTTTCCATGCGCACTTCCGGATCGAGGCGGCGCAGGATCATCTCCGCCACTTCGACACCCGCCAAAATGCCATCTTGTTTCACCAATAACTTCATGCGACCCCGTTCACCGGCCGGAATGCACGCCAACGAGGAGTGATCGCCATCCCCGATATCTTCACGAATGGCCAGGTCGATCAAATCCTCTACAAAAGGGAGATACTCTTTTTTCATATGCGGTAAATTTTACGATCGTATTTTCCGATTCGACAAAGGTAAAAAAACCCCCCTACAATTAAAAGCCGGGGATTCCGAAAACCCGCTTTCAGACCCACCCGAAAGACAAAGTTTCAATTCATTAATATATCCACCTCAAAAATTAAAAACTGAAATATCTTTACCTTCAACAGATTACAATTGAACCCGAGCGACGCATTTCTTGTCCAAAAATTGCCAAGCTGTCCATATTTTTTTACTTTTGTTTATAAAATTAACACGTCGCTCCAATTTCAACAGGTTTGTCAACGGCATTTTGGCCAATGTTATCCATTGATTTTCAGCTACGAAATGATTTTTTCACCGTTTTGAGCATCACAAGTTGCCCCAAAACGTAAAAAACGGTCGAAATTATTTCCCTATCTTGTCCAACGAGTCGGGAAAATCGGACTCCACCGTCAGATCGCCCGACCACCACGCCGAGGAAGAGAAAAAACGAAAGAAATGAAACCACTCAGAAGTCAAACAACCACCCAGGGGCGCAAAATGGCTGGAGCCAGAAGCCTTTGGCGAGCCAACGGAATGAAAGACGAGCAAATGAACCAACCGGTCATTGCCATCGTCAATTCATTCACGCAGTTCGTCCCGGGTCACGTCCACCTGCACCGCATCGGGCAGCAGGTCAAGAGGTGGATCGAACAAGAGGGTTGTTTCGCCGCTGAGTTCAACACCATCGCCATCGACGACGGAATCGCCATGGGACATGACGGCATGCTCTACTCGCTGCCCTCCCGCGACCTGATCGCCGACAGCGTGGAATACATGTGCAACGCCCATCGGGCCGACGCCATGATCTGCATCTCCAACTGCGACAAAATTACCCCGGGAATGCTCATGGCCGCCATGCGTCTCAATATTCCCGCCATTTTCGTCTCGGGAGGACCCATGGAGGCCGGACATCTCGACGGAAAAGAGTACGACCTGATCGATGCCATGGTCCAGGGAGCCGATCCGACGGTCTCCGACAGCCATCTCACCGCCGTGGAACGGGCTGCCTGTCCAACGTGCGGCTCCTGCTCGGGCATGTTTACGGCCAACTCCATGAACTGCTTGTGCGAAGCCTTGGGCCTCGCGCTGCCCGGCAACGGAACCCTGATCGCCACCCACGCCCTGCGCAAAAAGTTGTTCCGCCAAGCCGCCAAACAGATCGTACGCAACGCACGCGCCTACTATTTCGATGACGACGAATCCGTCCTGCCTCGCTCCATCGCCACTCGGGCGGCCTTCCTCAATGCCATGTCGATGGATATCGCCATGGGAGGATCTTCTAACACTGTGCTGCACCTGCTGGCCATTGCTCAAGAAGCCGGTGTCGACTTCACCATGGCCGATATCGACCGCTTGTCCCGTCGGATTCCCGTTCTCTGCAAAGTAGCACCCAACTCACACTATCATATTCAGGATGTCAACCGTGCGGGAGGCATCTTATCCATTCTGGGGTTGCTCGATCGGGCATGGTTGATCGACCACTCTGTCCGTCGAGTCGACTACCCCTCCCTGAAAGAGGCGATCGAAGCCAACGACCTGCTGAGCCCACGGGTTTCTCGCGAAGCCCAAAAACGCGCCCTGGCCGCTCCAGGGGGCAAGTTTAACCTCACGTTGGGCTCGCAAAACAACCAATACGCCGGTCCCGATACCGACCGGCGTGAGGGGTGTATCCGCGATCTCGATCATCCCTATCTCCAAGATGGCGGACTGGCCGTTCTGTTCGGCAATATCGCCCAAAACGGTTGTATCGTCAAAACCGCCGGCGTCGACCCTTCGATTCTGCGTTTCGAAGGCAAAGCCCGTGTATTCGAATCGCAGGAAGCGGCTTGTGCCGGTATTCTGGGCGGGAAAGTACAGGCTGGCGACGTCGTCATCATCCGCTATGAAGGTCCCAAAGGAGGTCCCGGTATGCAGGAAATGCTCTATCCGACTTCCTACCTGAAAAGCGTCAAACTGGACAAAGCCTGTGCACTGGTCACCGACGGACGTTTCTCGGGAGGTACTTCGGGCCTCTCGATCGGACACGTCTCGCCCGAAGCCGCCGCAGGCGGCACCATCGCCCTCGTCCACGACGACGACCCTATTCTCATCGACATTCCCAACCGCAGTATTAACGTACTGCTATCCGACCACGAACTGGAACTACGACGACTATCCGTCCTTCGTTACGAACCGCAAGGCAGAAATCGAGTCATTAGCAAGGCCCTCAAGGCCTATGCATCCCTGGTCAGCTCGGCCGACAAAGGCGGTATTCGCGAAATCTAATCGCTGAGCGACACTCTTCCCGGTTCGATCTTTTCATTTTCAAAATTTTACATCATGGCAACCACAAAACGCGTCAAAGGAGCGGAAGCTCTGCTGCTGTCTTTACTGGCAGAGGGAACCGATACCATATTCGGTTATCCGGGCGGTCAGGTGATCCCCGTCTACGACCACTTATACGACTACCGCGACCGAATACACCATATTCTCACCCGCCACGAACAGGGGGCCGTACATGCCGCTCAGGGCTATGCCCGGGCGACCGGCCGCGTCGGCGTCTGCCTGGCCACCTCGGGCCCCGGAGCGACAAACCTCGTCACCGGTATCGCCGATGCCATGCTCGACTCGACACCGCTGGTCTGCATCACTGGCCAAGTGCCCTCCACACTATTGGGCTCCGACGCGTTTCAAGAGGCCGATACCATCAGCATGACCATGCCGATCTCAAAATGGAACTTCCAGGTGACCCAGGCCAGCGAAATCCCGCACGCCATCGCCAAAGCGTTCTATATCGCCCGTTCGGGACGTCCGGGCCCTGTGGTGATCGACTTCACCAAAGACGCCCAAGTCGGCGAGGTCGACTTCGAGTATGAGCCCTGCCTCTATCTGAGAAGCTATCATCCGAAACCGGATCTCGATCCCGAGGCCATCGATCGGGCCATCGACATGATCAATGCCGCTGAACGTCCGCTGTTGCTGGTCGGTCAGGGGGTCAAGTTGGCCGGTGCCGAAAGCGCTCTGCTCGAACTGGCCGAAGCCGCCGGCATTCCGATGGGCGAGACCTTGATGGGCATCTCCGCCGTACCCAACGACCATCCGCTCTTTATCGGCAACCTGGGGATGCACGGCAATCTGGCCGCCAACGAAATGACCCAACAGAGCGATCTGATTATCGCCGTGGGCATGCGTTTCAGCGACCGGGTAACCGGCGATGTCAGCACCTATGCACCGAACGCCCAAATTATTCAAATCGATATCGACGCCGCCGAATTAGGCAAAAACGTACCCGTCGCGCTGCCCATTCACGCCGACGCCCGTGAAGTGCTCGAAGCCCTTAAACCCGGCATTCTCCGCCGCGATCACTCGCAATGGATGGAGCTGGCCCGCCGTAAACAGGCCGAAGAGCAACGGGAAGTCATCGACCCGGCATTGGATCCCACCTTGGAGCATATCACCATGTGCCGTGCGATCCATGCGTTGGCCGAGGCCGAAAAAGGCGAAGCCGTTATCGTTACGGATGTGGGTCAAAACCAAATGTTCAGCGCCCGCTATTCCCGCTTCAAAAAGACCCGCAGCTTCATCACCTCGGGTGGTTTAGGCACCATGGGCTTCGGTCTGCCGGCGGCTATGGGGGCCAAGTTAGGGGTTCCGGACCGCGATGTCGTAGCCGTACTGGGGGACGGAGGTTTTCAAATGTGTATCCAGGAGCTGGGAACCATCATGCAAAATAAGATCGGCCTGAAGATCATCGTCCTCAATAACACCTATCTGGGCATGGTCCGGCAATGGCAACAACTTTTCTGGAACCGGCGCTACTCGTTCACCGAGCTGGAAAACCCCGATTTCCCGGCCGTAGCCCGGGCTTATGGTATCCCGGCCGAACGCGTATCCGATCCGCAAGAACTGGATGCTGCCATCGATCGTCTGGTCAAAGCTCCGGGGGCCTATTTTCTGGAAATCGTCGTCCGTCCGGAAGAAAACGTCTTTCCGATGGTACCTGCCGGTGCCTCGCTGTCCAACATCCTCTGTAAAGCGTAATATTATGGTCAAAGAATATATCGTTATCGCCTTCACCGAAAACCAAATCGGAGTGCTCAACCGCATCACCGCCCTCTATCTGCGGCGGAAAATCAACATCGAAAGCCTCAAAGTCTCCGAATCTTCCATCAAGGGGATCAGTATGTTCGTCATTTCGGCCTTTACAACCGCCGAGATCATCGACAAACTGGTGAAACAACTGCGCAACATCATCGACGTCATCCAGGTGGAATATTACACCGATGAAGAGCTGATTACCCAGGAAATCGCCCTGTATAAAATTGCCACCAAACTCTTCCGCCAAAACGGAGCCACCGACCGGATCGTTCGGGAATGGAACGCCCGCATCATCGAAATCAATCCGTCGTATGTGGTGGTGGAAAAGACCGGTACGCGAGACGAAATCGAGCAGATGCGCAAAGAGTTCGAACGACAGGGGCTGTTACAAGAGTTTACCCGCTCGGGGAGCGTCGTGCTGCACCGCGAACCCTGGGAACAAAAATTACCGAATTCCATTAACGTACAATAACCACCTAAAAAACAAACAACTATGGCAAAGATGATTT
The DNA here is from genome assembly GCA_944326035.1 of uncultured Alistipes sp. Lineage (GTDB taxonomy): Bacteria > Bacteroidota > Bacteroidia > Bacteroidales > Rikenellaceae > Alistipes_A. The sequence continues at coordinate 61,263 of CALVCS010000001.1, forward strand.
TTGGGGGTGTGGAAGAAAACGTGGTCACCCGCGACGAATTCCCCCTGAGCAAAGCGCTCGATACACTCAAAGATGAAACTATCGCCGTACTCGGTTACGGGGTTCAAGGCCCCGGACAATCGCTGAACCTCAAAGACAACGGATTCAACGTGATCGTCGGCCAACGCAAAAACTCCAAAAGCTGGGACAAAGCCGTCGCTGACGGATGGGTTCCGGGCGAAACCCTGTTCGAAATCGAAGAGGCCTGCAAACGCGGGACCATTATCCAATACCTGCTCTCTGACGCCGCTCAGATCGCCCTCTGGCCCACCGTCAAAAAACATTTGACACCCGGCAAGGCGCTCTATTTCTCGCACGGTTTCGGAGCCACCTACGCCGACCGGACCGGCATCGTTCCGCCGAAAGACGTGGATGTTATTCTCGTCGCCCCCAAAGGTTCGGGTACCTCTCTGCGACGGCTTTTCCTCGAAGGTCGTGGACTCAACTCCAGCTACGCCATTCTGCAAGATGCAACGGGTAAAGCCTGGGATCGGGTCATCGCGCTGGGCATCGGTATCGGCTCGGGCTATCTGTTCGAAACCACTTTCGAAAAAGAGGTTTACTCCGACCTGACCGGTGAACGCGGTACCCTGATGGGCGCTATTCAGGGGCTGTTTGCCGCCCAATATCAGGTATTGCGCGAAAACGGCCATACGCCCTCGGAAGCCTTCAATGAAACCATCGAAGAATTGACCCAAAGCCTGATGCCGTTGGTGGCTGAAAACGGTATGGACTGGATGTATGCCAACTGTTCGACGACCGCTCAACGGGGAGCCTTGGATTGGTGGAAACCGTTCCGGGACGCCACGTTGCCGGTTTTCCGCAAACTCTATGCGGAAGTTGCCTCCGGTCACGAAGCTCAACGCTCCATCGATGCCAACAGCAAACCCGACTATCGGGCCGGTCTGGAAGCCGAATTGAAAGAGCTGCGAGAAAGCGAAATGTGGCAAGCCGGCGCCACGGTACGCGACCTGCGTCCGGAACGCAGCAAAAAATAGACTTCTGCCACCAGCCTAATGCACAAAAAGCTGCCCTTCAGGGGCAGCTTTTTATTTAACTCATGATCCTAAGAAAGCGTCTTCTCTAACTTCTCCTCCCCTTTGCCCTAATCCAAGGCCGGAAGGCCCTGTTTTTTCCAGAAGGCTCGTGATTTACGCTTATTAAACCCATGGCAACCGAACGGCAATCGATATCCGTTGAGTCGGTAACATAAAGCCGGATAAGTATCGAACGCAAAAGCCAGGGCCTCTTCCAACGAGGGCGTTTTAAATGTCGGTTCCAAACGCAGAGCTTCGACCGCAAAAAAGACATCTTCATAGTAGCGCGGATAAGCCGACCGTTGCACATAGTAGGCAACCCGATCCGCATGACGCCGCAACAGCGCCGCAATCGTCCGTGTCCGGCGCAACGAAAAGCCGCCATTCCCTACCTTACCTCGACACGCATGCCGATCATCCACCGTTTTCTCGGCGGCCATCATACGGGTCTTCAGAGCCGAGCAGAATTGATAAAGCGGATGACGGTAGATGGGGCGAATCGGCCACGGAGCGCCTACGTAATCATAGTCCCGATCGAGCCAAACCGACAGCTCGTCCCGAAACACCCAGGCATCCAATTGATACAATAACAGATAATCCCACGCTTCGAAACGTTCATAAAATTCCGAGGAGAGCATCAGCTCATTATACGCCACTTTGCTGGCAAAATACCGGGCTGCAAAACGTTCGACACGCATCGGCGAGAAGTGCTGGAGCAACGGGTCCAGGTCCAAGCCTTCCGGAGCCATAAAAACGATCGGATAACGATGTAAAACAGAGAAACAACAAGCCAATGATGCTCGTTCCTCCGCGGAAAGAGCGGTTTTATAGACTGGAATAACAATCACTGCCGAGGCCATAGACGCAAGATCAAGCGAAGAAATAAAACAGAGCTTCTCCTCCTGAGAGGATCCTACAGCCACAAAGATAACAATTTCCCTGAACGATCCAATTGAAAGGTCTTGGCGGCAGCCGGAGAAATCACGGCCGAGGCCATCGCCGCAAGATTCAGCAAAGAAAACGGCTCTCTCGCTACGACATCGAGATAATTCTCCGCAAATGGACACGCAGCTGCATCGGCGTAAGATCCTGCCGAATATGGCCTTTGCGCGCCACCGAAATCGTTCCTCGTTCCTCCGAAACGACGATCACCAACGCGTCGGTGATTTCCGAAACCCCCAAGGCCGCCCGATGCCGGGTGCCGAATTCGGCCGGGACCACCTCTCGTTCCGTCGACGGCAACATACATTTGGCCGCCACGATACGTTCGTTCGCCAGGACTATCGCCCCATCATGTAAGGGAGAATTTTTAAAGAAAATATTTTTGATCAACGGAGCCGAGATTTTGGCGTCGATATACACCCCACGATCCGTAAAAGGAGTCAGATTGACCGAACGCTGAATGACAATCAAAGCGCCCGTAAACGTGGCCGCCATATCCTTACAAGCCTCCACCACCGGATCGATCCATTCGAGTCGCACTTCCGGATCGCGAGACTTGAAAAACCGTCCGAAAATCGTATTTCTCCGTCGTGCGTATTGCGTCCCCAGCAACAGCAGAAACCGCCGCACTTCCGGCTGGAACACCACGATCAGCGCAATCACGCCCACCCCGATAATCTGCCCCAGAATCATACTCAACAACTCCATTTTGAGCAGACGGACCAAGATCCACAGCAGATAGACCATCAGAATCCCCACCACGATCCGCAGGGCATTCGTCCCCCGGGTGAGACGATAAATCTGAAACAGGATCGCCGCCACCACCACTATATCGATCAGGTCGATCAATGTCATGTGGATAAAGCCCATAAGTCGGAGTATTTGATCTGAACAAAGGTAATAAAAGAAAAGAAAAACGGCAATCGCAAATACGATTGCCGTTTTTCTTTTCTATACAGAGCGACTAGGCTTTCTTTTCGTCCTGTTCTTTGGTCCGTTTCATCAAGTCGTAGGCCACCGGCGTTGCAACGAAAATCGTCGAGAACGAACCGGCAATCACCCCGAACAACAGGGCGCATACAAACCCACGGATCACTTCCCCACCGAAGAGGAAGATCGCCAACAGAACGACCACGGTCGTCCCCGTCGTATTGACCGTACGGGCCAACGTACTGTTGATGGCGTTATTGATATTATCGCGCATGCGACGTTTCGGATAATCACGCTGATATTCGCGGATACGGTCGAAGATGACCACCGTATCGTTGATCGAATACCCGATAATCGTCAGGATGGCGGCAATGAACGATTGGTCCACATCCATATTGAACGGCAGAATGCCATGGAATACCGAGAACAGACCGATCGTCAACAGGGAGTCGTGCAACAGGGCAACCACACTACCCACACCCCACTGCCAACGTTTGAAGCGGATCACGATATACAACGCGATGGCCAACAAACTGAACAGCACGGCAATGACCGAATTGACTTTGATATCGTGAGCCACGCTCGGACCCACCTTATCGGAACTGATAATCCCATACGGACTATCCTGCGTCGTCATGAACTGGTCTTCGGTCAGACGGGTCGCCATCAACGGTTCCAAGGCTTTATAGAACATTTCGTTGATTTCGGCCGTTACATTATCCCCGTCATCCTGGTATCTGTATTGGGTAACGATACGCATCTGGTTGTCGCGACCGAACTGTTTCACTTCATAACCGCTTTCTCCAAAGACCGGAACCAGGGCTTCACGAACCTGAGTGGCCGTTACCGGCTGGTCGAAACGGATCACATACGCACGACCTCCCGAGAAGTCGACCCCGTAGCTCATACCGCGAACCGCCAGCGAGATAAAGGTAATCAAAAGCAACGTCCCCGATACGACATAGGTGTATTTACGCATTTTGATAAAATCGAAGTGCGTATTGGAGAGGAAGGTTTCGGTCAGACGGCTCGAGAAACGGATCTTGCGGTCTTTGGCCAGCATGGCGGCAAAGATGATCCGGGTGATGAAGATCGAGGTGAACAACGAAGTGACGATCCCGATGATCAACGTGGTGGCAAACCCTTGAACCGGACCCGTCCCGAAGATGAACAGCACAATACCGGTAATCAAGGTCGTCACATTACCGTCGATAATGGCGGACATGGCGTTTTTATACCCCTCTGTAATGGATAGCGACAAGCCCTTGCCCGCTCGTAGTTCTTCTTTGACGCGTTCGTAAATAATGACGTTGGCGTCGACGGCCATCCCCATCGTCAGCACGATCCCGGCGATACCCGGCAAGGTCAACACGGCTCCGAAGGAAACCAGTACCCCCAACAAGAAGAAGAGGTTGCAGATCAAGGCGATCGAAGCTACAAACCCGGCCGTATGGTAGAAGAAGATCATATAGATCAGCACCAGCACAAAGGCCAACAGGAAGGAGCTCATCCCGGCGTTGATCGATTCCTGACCCAACGACGGACCGACCACGGTATCCTGAATAATGCGGGCCGGAGCCGGCAATTTACCGGATTTCAACACATTGGCCAAGTCGCGGGCTTCGTTGATGGTGAAGTTCCCCGAAATCGACGAACGGCCCCCGGTAATTTCCTGATTAACGCGCGGAGCCGAATAAACATACCCATCCAGCACGATGGCAATGCTGCGACCCACGTTGTCAGCCGTCATACGCGCCCACGTACGTGCACCTGCCGCACTCATCACCATGCTAACTTCGGCCGTCGCCCCCTGCTGAGCATATTCTTCACGAGCTTCTACGACAACGCCCCCATCCAACGGAGCTTTTCCGTCACGGGTATTGGCTTTGATGGCGTAGAGTTCGTAAATCGTTTCCGCCGGATCGATGGGTTTGATCCCCCACATCAATTTAATATCGCGAGGCAACAAGGCCCGAACCTGCGGCAAATTCAAATATTTATTGACTGCAGCCGTATCGAATGACAACGCATGGCCGATCACCGGACCTACGCCGACTTGACCGCTCTGCGGATCTGCCACCGGACTCAGCTTGGCAAAGAGCGGGAACTGTGCTTCCATGGCCGCTTCATCCGCCGTTTCACCCGGTTTGATGCTGTCAAGCTGGGCGACCAACGTATTTTCTTCCACCAACGCCGAATCGGTCCCCGGGATCGTTTCCTCGGTCACTACCGTATCTTCGATCACCACCTGACCCGCTTCGGCCAAATCGCGAATCACCGTATTGGCCTGCACCAAGGTGGGATAAATTTCGGTATTGTCATACGTTGCCCAGAATTCCAGACTGGCCGTCCCCTGCAACAGTTTGCGGACACGTTCCGGTTCCTTCACCCCCGGCAATTCCACCAAAATACGTCCCGAGTTTTCCAAACGCTGAATGTTGGGCTGCGTCACCCCAAAACGGTCGATACGACTACGCAAAACGTTGTAGGAGTTTTCGATGGCGCTATTGGCTTGATCGCGCAACACCTTCACCACTTCTTCATTGGTGCTGTTGGGCGTAATCACCTCCCGCAACTCCGGCGTATTGAAAATATAACTCAGACGACCCCCATTCGAGAGCTTTTCGTAAGCCGATACGAACAGCGTGATATAATCGCTGCTGCTGCTCTTCTGGTCTTCCCGAGCCTGAGCCAACGCCTGGTTGAAAATCGGATCCTTGCTGTCGTTGGACAAGGCGCGAACCACGTCTTCCACCGAAATCTCGAGCATGACGTTCATCCCGCCGCGCAGGTCCAAACCCAGGTTAATCTCCTTTTCTTTAACTTCTTTGTAATTGAACTTGATGAAGCCCAAATTGTACACGGTCTGCGATTTCACCGAATCGAGGTAGTTCTGCTCCTTGATCGGATCGCCAGCCGCATATTTGGCCGCCTGATTCTCGACGTGCCGCGTTACCAGCGTGAAAGAGAGCTGGTACGCACAGGCAATCGCGAAAACAATCGCCAAAAATTTGATTGCACCTTTATTTTGCATGTTGGTAAAAATTTGTATATACGTTTATATTTTTTACGTCTAACTCCGCTTTTTGTATTTGGAGTGCAAATCTACAAATTTTTTCAAGAATAACAACAGTTTCAAGCCCTTAAAAATCGCTTTTTTCGACTCGCCCGCCACGGCCCGTTTCCCGATCCGCAAATTAACCCTATATTTGCATAGAGGCGTATCGTCGCCCCCCGGATAACCCTACAAGTCTGTCCCGTATGGAAACCCTCACACATCCCAAAATTTTTCTGCTGCAATATCTGGAAAACTACCTGATCCAGTTCGGCTGTTCCCAAACCCTCTCCGATGTGATTACCTTCGTGATCGCCTGCGGCATTCTGGCCTTGTTGGCCTGGTTGCTCAAACGCTGGGGAACCCGCCTGCTCTCGACAGTCATCCACCTCACCGTCAAACGGACCAAAACGCTCTGGGACGACTTCCTGCTCCAACGAAAATTCTTTAGCCGACTGATTCTGATGATCGTCGGCGGCGTATTGTTGGGGACCGCCCGCATCATTTTTGCCGGATATGCCCCGGCCATCATCGATATCCTGCAGCTGATCCTGCGGATCTATCTGGTCGTCATGAGCGCGCTGCTGATCGGCTCTTTCATGGATGCCCTCCACGACATCTACAACACCAAACCCGCAGCTAAACGCAAATCTATCAAAAGTATCATTCAGGCGATCATGATCGTGGTGTATGTCGTCGCCGGCATCATCGTCGTCGCCATCATCATCCGCAAAGACCCCACCCAACTGCTGGTCGGACTGGGAGCCTCCGCCGCCATCCTCACCCTCGTGTTCAAAGATACCATTCTGGGATTCGTCGCTTCGATTCAAATCTCCGCGCAGGACATGATTCGTCCCGGAGACTGGATCGAAATGCCCTCGAAAGGAGCCGACGGCGTCGTGACCGAAATCAACGTCAACAGCGTTAAAGTCGAAAACTGGAACAAAACCGTCACCATGATTCCGATCTATTCGCTGGTGTCGGAATCGTTCACCAACTGGCGCCATATGGAGGAAGGTTCGGGTCGTCGGTTCAAGCGTCCCTTGCTCATCGACATCCATTCGATCCACCCTCTCGACGCCGCACAGATCGAAGCCCTGAAACGCCACCCGTGGATCGCTCCGGTGGCCGAGAACATGTCGGCCATCTCGGATCGAACCAACACCAGCTCCTTCGTCAATAACCTCGGGCTTTTCCGGTGTTATGTTGCAGCCTATCTGCAAGCGCATCGTCAGGTCGCCCAACACATGCCCCTGATCGTCCGCTATCTGAATCCCGACGAGAACGGCATTCCCCTCGAATTGTATGGATTTTCGACCGAAAAGAGTTTCGCTCCGTTCGAAGAGGTCGTTTCCGATATTTTCAACCATCTGTTGAGTGTGGCGCCGCTATTCGGTCTCCGTTTGTACCAACGACCCACCAACAGTACCGTCCCGACCGACCCGGCTTTCCACGCCTCCTCTCCCGAAGAACATGCGCTATAAAAGGGTTTCTCTCCTTTTGTAATGTGCAGTTTGACACCGGAAGACCCCATTCTAAAAAAGGTCTGCGCCCGTCCATAAAAATCACACATCCTGGGTCTGAGATGGCCTGAGGTGGCTTGACTTGGCTTGAGGTGAGGCGGCTTGAGGCGGCTTGAGGCGACTCAAATTGGTTTGTCTTAACTTAATGAATTGGCTGGGCTTAGTCGACCCGACATAACACAATACGGCCGGACTGTTTCTGACGGCTTCTGACGGCTCCGGGTGATTCCGGTCAGTTCTGGGTGTTTCCTGACTATTTCTGAGGGTCCCGGAAGCCCCAAGATCCCAGACGATTCCAGACGCCCCAGACACCCCCAAGCGGTTCCGGGTTGTCTCTGACGCCACGGGATTGCCGCTGATAGCCTTGGGTGCAGCTGGCGGGTCCGGGTCGCCGCGGGCCGGGCCGGGTTGCCGTGGGCCAGGCCGAGTGCCGCGGGCGGCTCCAGATCATTTATCCCAGCCTAACCTCGTTCAACCTCCGTCAATCGTCATCAATCCCGGCCAATTCGGGTCAAACGGTCCATCTTGGTTATTCCTGACCAAACCCGGATTCCTTTTTCCCTGCCCCTACCTCCCACCTATCATGGCTGGTCTATATATACAATGAAGGGGAATCGACGTTCTCGTCTCATTCCCCTTCCTGTTTTGATTCTGATTTCGATTGGAATGGATGCAGCGCCCGGTCGGGTCAGCAACTGGGCGGCGTATTTTCCGCCAATATATCCATCGCTTTCTGTAAAATCGTCACATCATCCAACGTGACCACGCCTCCATCCGGACCTTTTTCATAATGTACGCCCACCGGATCTCCTCCCTGGCCAAAATGACGGCCGCCGAAGTAATTGCGCACCACGTCTACATTCAGTCCCAATTCATCTGCAATACGCTGCATGCTGCCGCTGGGCAATTTGTCCTTAATCCGGCGCAACTCATTAAATGTAATTACCATAATAGCGTAGTTTAAGTTTATAGGTTGACCGGCCCGTGCCGGCACTGTTTCGTTCTGTTTTAAAATTACGTTAAAATTTCGGGATTTCAAAAAAATCCGACAAAAAAACATCCCGACATTCCCCTCCTAAACCCAATCCGGACGAAATGACAGTCCAAAATGCCAAAGAGTCTGACACGAACGGCAACTTTGACAGAAAACTCGCCACGATACCCGCTCCAACAGAGTTGGCACAATGCTTGTAAAATTCTACGGCAACAAAACAATGCATAAACAAACTAAAAAATAAGAATTATGGAAAAGATTATTGGTATCGACTTGGGTACGACCAACTCCTGCGTAGCCGTTATGGAAGGCAACGAACCGGTAGTGATCCCCAACAGTGAAGGTCGGCGTACGACTCCTTCAATCGTAGCTTTCGTTGACAACAACGAACGTAAAGTCGGTGACCCCGCCAAACGGCAGGCCATCACCAACCCCAAACGAACCATTACTTCAATCAAACGGTTCATGGGGGAAACCTATGATCAGGTACAGGGCGAAATCAGCCGTATGACCTATCCCGTCGTTCGGGGCGAAAACAATACCCCGCGGGTAGATATCGACGGTCGACTCTACACCCCGCAAGAAATCTCCGCCATCATCCTGCAAAAGATGAAGAAAACGGCCGAAGATTATCTGGGTACCGAAGTAACCGAAGCCGTGATCACCGTTCCGGCCTACTTCTCGGACTCGCAGCGTCAGGCCACTAAAGAAGCCGGTGAAATCGCCGGATTGAAAGTTCGTCGTATCATCAACGAACCGACGGCCGCCGCATTGGCTTACGGCCTCGACAAAGCCAATAAAGATATGAAGATCGCCGTATATGACCTCGGTGGGGGTACGTTCGATATCTCTATCCTGGAATTGGGCGACGGTGTCTTCGAAGTAAAATCGACCAACGGGGATACCCACCTGGGTGGTGATGACTTCGACCATGTGATCATCGACTGGTTGGCCGAAGAGTTCCAGAAACAGCACAACATCGACCTGCGGAAAGACCCCATGGCCATGCAGCGTCTGAAAGAAGCCGCCGAAAAGGCCAAGATCGAATTGTCGAGCTCGACCTCTACGGAAATCAACCTGCCCTACATCATGCCGGTAGATGGTATTCCGCAGCACCTGGTCACCACGTTGACGCGTGCCAAATTCGAACAACTGGCCGACAGCCTGATCCGTTCGACGATCGAACCTTGTAAGAAAGCCTTGGCCGATGCCGGTTTGACCAACAAAGATATCGACGAAGTGATCCTGGTAGGGGGTTCGACCCGTATCCCGGCCATCCAGAAGATCGTCGAAGACTTCTTCGGCAAAACGCCTTCGAAAGGGGTGAACCCCGATGAAGTCGTTGCGATCGGGGCCGCTATCCAAGGCGGTGTGCTGACCGGCGAAGTGAAAGACGTCCTGTTGCTGGATGTTACGCCGCTGTCGCTGGGGATCGAAACCATGGGCGGTGTGTTCACCCGTCTGATCGACGCCAACACCACCATCCCGACCCGGAAGAGCGAAGTCTTCTCGACCGCTTCCGATAACCAGCCTTCGGTTGAAATCCACGTTCTGCAAGGGGAACGTCCGATGGCCCGCGATAACAAAACGATCGGTCGGTTCCACCTGGACGGCATTCCGGCCGCACCGCGTGGGGTGCCTCAGATCGAAGTAACGTTCGATATCGATGCCAACGGTATTCTGAACGTATCGGCTAAAGATAAAGGCACGGGCAAGGAACAGAAGATCCGTATCGAAGCCTCTTCGGGTCTGACCGAACAGGAAATCCAGCGGATGCGTGACGAAGCCAAAGCCAACGAAGCCAAGGATAAAGAAGAACGTGAAAAAGTCGACAAGATCAACGCCGCCGACAGCATGATCTTCTCTACCGAAAAACAGCTGAAAGAGTACGGTGACAAGATCCCGGCTGACAAGAAAAGCGCCATCGAATCGGCTCTCGGCAAACTGAAAGATGCCCACAAAGCACAAAACCTGGCAGACATCGACAGCGCTACCAAAGCCCTCAACGACGCATGGCAAGCCGCTTCGCAGGATATGTACAATGCACAGAATGCCAGTGCGAATGCCGGTGCCGGTGCTTCGCAGGCTCAGGGCAACGCCGGTGCCAACGCATCGAACAATGCCTCCAACTCGAGCGACAATGTAACCGATGTCGACTTCGAAGAAGTGAAATAACACTCACGATCATACCCAAAAGAGGGGTGGATTTGAAATCCACCCCTCTTTTTTTTATCGCTATATGATCTCTTTCAACAGATCCGGGTCAGCCTGTCAGCCTAAAACCAGCTCTTCTTCCTCCTGCGGCTGTTCCTCCGTGGCCGAGGTCCATTCATTGCCTTTCATGTCAATATAGAACGAACGCCCTTGTTGGCAGACCAACGCCTTGCCTTGCTGATCGAAGTCATACGCATCGTCGTATTGCAACGGAAGGGCCAATTCGCCATTGGGATGGATATAGCCGCACAATCCTTCCCGACGCACCAACACCAACGGGCCCATCGGACCCACCCAATCATAACTCATCGGCAGGATCTCCTGCCCATCCCGATCGAACAGGCCGACCTTGCCATCATACGCGGCCTGAACTCCCCCATATTCCGGGAACCAGTCCATCGACTCGAAGACTGCCGGCAACACTTCATTGCCCTCCTTGTCCAGCAGGCCGAAATTCTCATCGAGGCGCACCACCGCACGACCTTCCCGAAAATCATCGGCCCAATTATAGTGCAACGGGATCACCTCCCGCCCCTGACTGTCGATATAACCCCACAAACCATTCCATTCGACCGCACGCAGCGCCTCCGATACCGGCGACACCTCATCGTAACGACTCAAATCCTGCGGTTCCGTCGACCGAGACAACCCTCCGTCGCGGAGATCTCGTAACGGAGTGAAGGCTTTCGACACCTCTTCGGCAGTAATCGGCGTATCGTCCTCGGCCAAGGCGTCCAGCGCCGAAATCAAGGTCGTCCGCTGCTGCAGCCGATAGTTGCTGCTCATCAACAGTTCGACGATCCGACACATCGGTCGACACCCTGTCGTCTCGGACAACGTGGCCAACATCGGTAACAAGGTCGTCCGCAACACCGGCGTACGAAAGATCGAATTGCCGTTCAACGCGCGAAAAGCAGCCGGCGACGCAGCCAATACCTTCAACCCTAACGCCAGGTTGGCAACGGCCATGTTATCTTCATTGATCTTATCCCGGAACGACTCCATCGAGGGGACCTGCATCCGCTCATAATTCAACAACTTCAGCTGGCCGGTCGGCGTCACCAGAATATTGGACGGTTTGAGGAACCCATGTACCACATCGGCGCCCAGCAACCAGGCCCCCAATTTGCAAAACGCCCGCATCACCCGATCGATGCCTTTCCGATCCTGCCGGTCGGAAGCCTCGGCCAGATAACGACTGAGCAACTCCCCTTCGGGACGTTCCATGAGCACCACATCGATATATCGCGGCTGTTCCAAGTCGTCGAAGATCAACATCTCGTTGCCCCAATACTGGTAATCCACCAAATAGGGCGTATCCATCGACATCACCTGCGCCGCAACCCGTCGCAATGCCACTTCAGAAATCGTACTGCGATTCAGAAAGCACTTCAACCAATACGGCCGATGATTCCACCACACTTTGAAACTGACGATCGCTCCGCCGTAACTGAACACCGGATCATAGATCTGGGCATCTTCCAGCGTCAATCCGGTCAGGGTTCGGAATCGCCCTTCCGGATTATAGAGCGTTTCGATAATATTATTTACCGTGCAAACCATACCCTCTCTCCTCCTTCGCTAATTATCCATCAGGTTCACACTCACCGAACCGATATTCATCATACTGATCAGATCCGTCATCGCGGCATTGTAGCTCATGCCCCGGAACGCCTCCCCGCCCGGAATGCCTCTCAAGCGACGGATATTTTCATGATATACCGCCGGCATCGGACTCGACATCTGATACAACAAGCGGGCATAACGTTGATCCGGAAGTTCGGCCTCGGAAGCCGCGAAAATCACCGGTCGAGTGGTCTGATCCGACGAAATATGCATGTTCATCAACAGCACATGTCCATCGCCCGTCGACAGCCCCTTGATCTGCTCGGAAAGCTCCATCAACATCGCCTCATTGCCATCCGAGGCCTCGCCATCGGTAATATTGAAAATCACCGGCGGATAGGAATTATGATGATTCTTCTGTTGACACCAGCGTTTCACCTCCTCGTAAGCCTTCAACAAAGCCGCATACATCGGCGTTTTATCCCCGGCATAGGGACGGATCCAAACCCGTTGATCCACGACCGAGATCATCGTCCGACCATCCGGCAAGCGACGCTCCTTCTCGAGCTTCACCCGACCCAGTTCCGACGCGGCCAACTCCGAAGGACGCATAAACAGATGCCCCGCATCTCCCACCATCGGCACCACTTGTTGTCCATGATAACCCAGTACCGCTATTTCGAAATAGTCCCGGTAACCCTCTTCCCGACGACTTCGGTAGAGCAGTTCCGAAATGAGGATATTCACCGTCATGGCGACCGCCTCCGACTTGGGAATCAGCTTACCATTGAAGCGCGTCAGTTCTTCCATCGAACCCGATTGGTCGATCAGAATCACGAACAATATCGGATTACTCCGACTAATTCTGGCTGAGTACATACTTCACTCCTTTCCGTTCAACGTAACAAGTTAGACTGGGTTTTCATCTCCGGATCATTCACCCCTCGTGGCGTCGGGCCTCCGGCAACCCGTTTTATCGATACAAAATACCCGGTCGGCCTGCATGACCTGGGCGCGTCCCGCCCGAAAATGACGGGCCGAATCATAAATCGCTGCAATCACCATCACTCCATGGCGGTTGATATATCCATACTTATCCCCGACCCGAACCACCGAAAGGCCCTCACGAAACGCCGTTGCAAACACATACCGAACCGGTATCACCTCCCGACCTTCGCGATCGATGAAGCCATATCGCTCCCCGAGGCGAACCCGGGCCAACCCTTCCCGAAACGAATCGGCCCCATCGTAGTGTCCGGCATCGATCACACAGTGTCCCTGCGGGTCGATATATTGCCAACGACCTCCCAACCGCACGGCAGCCACTCCCTCGCTATACGGAGCCGCCATCTCATAAATCGGTTCCAGCAACAGCCTTCCGCAACACAAATCGGCATAGCCATAGCGGCCATGCATCCGTACCACGGCGCAGGTCTCCTCCTGGGGGTCGATCACTTCATAGCTCGGCATCCGATCTCCTTCCGACCGAGCCAGCGAGGTGTGAAAAGTCGATGAGGCATGGACCTTTACGGTCGAACTGGGCGGTGCCACCCGGGGCAACGCCCCCTCATCCGTCCGATCGACGGTCGGTGCCGAGAAACGATCTACCTCCCCGACCACAAGTCGATCCACACCCTCAATCTGCTTCTCAGTCTGCAAAAGGGTTGTCGCATCCGCCGACACAAGCTCCGCCAACGGTTCCTTCGGAAGCGGTCGGCCCGTCGTGACCGGCCGGGGTTTATTTTTGGGGGATTTCCCCTCTTTTTGCGGAAGATCGACCGGAGGTCTCTTTTCCTGTTCGCAGGAGATCGCTGTATCCGCCAGCGTCGCCAAGACCCGGGAGAGGCCCTCTATCGCCGGCGTATCGCTCCGCAACATCCGACACAGTGCCAACAACGTACCCTCACCCTCTTCTGTCCAACGCCGTTCGAGCCGATTCAACAACTCCGACGAGCCCACGGCCGTTTCGGCCGCATTCAAAATCAGGTTTTCTTTATCGTTATACCGCGCGAACAAAGCCGGCTCCTGCTGTAAGGCATGCAAGCTCAAGGCAATGATCGCCAACGGATAATCATCAATGCTCTTATTGTAGAAGTATTCATTCCGGGCGGGATGCTGATAAGCCGGCGAACCGATCAGCGAACTCCGCGTCCCCGCAAAATCAGGCCAATACATGCCATCGAAATCGATCAGACACAATCGGCCATCCGCTCGCACCAGCACATTGTCATGTTTGATGTCTCCGTGGGCAAACGGCTGAGCCAACAACCACACCGCCAATCGGTCGAAACGTTGGGCCAGCTCACCCAACGACTCCCGATCTTCCTGCTGCACGAATCGGGCCACGCAACGCCCCAGCGTTTCGCCTTCGACCCACTCCATCAACAGCACCGGATAATAGCTTCCCTGATCGTATTCGTCATAAACATACACCTCCTCCGGCAGCCAACGACACGGAATGACATACTCGGAAAACGGACGACTCAACCGATCGAACAGACGGGAGTCATGGTTCGGCTCCCGAATATAACATTTGAGGGCATAGGGTTTTCCCTGTATGCGCACCCGAAAGATCACCGAAAAATTGCCGACCCAAAACAACGGTTCCCCGTACAGATCCCGATCAGGTTCGACGCCCTCGAGCGTGCGAAACAGCCCCTGAACATGATTCAGGGTCTCGAGATATTGGGTAATGGTCGGGCAACTCATCGATCGGCACAAAAAAAAGGAAATAGTTTGCGAACTATTTCCTAAAGATAGACGATAATTTCGGATTTCGCAAGGCCTCCGCTATTCGTTCATCACTTTATTCTGCAGGTTAATGCTCTCCAAATGAATGGCTTCCAGAACCGTCTTCAGGAACTCTTCGCTCACCCCCAATTGCGGAGCCTGTGCGACGACTTTTTCGACGATGCTGTTCCAGCGACCACCCTGCAGAATCGCCACATTATTCTGGCGTTTGACCCGACCGATCTGTTCGGCTACCCGCATCCGTTTACTCAGCAATTCAAACGTTTCGGCGTCGATCTGGTCGATCTGACGACGCAAGGCACTCAACTGATCCTTGTATTCGGGATTATCGGTAGTCGACTGACGCCATACGATGCTCCGCAGCAAGGTTTCCAGATCATCGGGCGTAACCTGTTGGGCCGCATCGCTGAGCGCCTGCGCCGGACAAATATGACTTTCGATAATCAGACCGTCGAAATTGAGGTCGGCCCCCTTCTGAGCCACTTCCCGCAGATATTCCCGTTTGCCGGCAATATGGGAAGGGTCACAGATCATGGGCAGTTCCGGCATGCGGCTCCGCATTTCGATGGCCAGGTGCCACATCGGATTATTGCGATAACGGGACACCCCATAAGCGGAAAACCCCCGATGAATCAACCCCAATTTCCGTACACCGGCATTCTGTAAACGAGCCACGGCACCGGCCCACAGATCGATATCGGGATTCATCGGATTCTTGACCAGCACCGTCACATCCGTACCCCGTAATGCATCGGCAATATCCTGTACACTGAACGGATTGCCGGTCGTACGAGCCCCGACCCACAATACGTCGGCCCCGAATTCCAAGGCCGCTTCCACGTGTTTCGGCGTGGCGACTTCCACCCCGAAGGGCAGTCCCGTCTCCTGGCGGGCCTCATTCATCCACACCAGCCCTTTCATTCCGACCCCTTCGAACGAGCCCGGTTTCGTACGGGGTTTCCACACCCCGGCCCGCAAAATATGCACCAGCCCGGTAGCCGCTACACGCCGGCACGTTTCCAAGGTCTGTTCCCGGGTCTCTGCGCTGCAAGGACCCGCAATAATCAATGGTCTATGTGCTTTCAAATCGATCGTTTCCATTTTTTCTCCTTTCTGGGTTCATTCGACTCGCCTCAATCCCGAGGATCGTCTTTTTCAGTATTCTATGTGGGTTCGGGGCGTCTCTTCTCGGACGATCCCGCACCCTTTGTTATTTCAAAATTCGTTTAATCGTATTGGCTTTGGCCATCGTCGCTCGTAAACCCGCCACATCGTCGCGTTCGAGCATCTTGCGGAAAATTTGCAACTGATGGATATGTTCGCGCAACACATCCAAAATGTTATACTTGTTCTGCATAAAAATCGGCAGCCACATATCCGGTGAACTTTTGGCCAAACGGACCGTACTTTCAAAACCCCCGCCCGCCAGATCGAAAATGTGTTCTTCCTCTCTTTCCTTCTCCAAGACCGTCAGCGCCAGGGCAAACGACGTAATATGTGAAATATGACTCACATAAGCCGTGTGCATATCCTGCTCCTCGGCACTCATATATTTGATGGGCATACCCAAGGTCGTATAAATCTGTTCGACTAGCCGCAGGGCATCGGCATCACTGCGTTCACGTTCACAGATCACCACCGTCCGGCCGGTAAATGCACCATGTTCTGCCGCTTCCGGTCCGCTGAATTCGGTCCCCCACATCGGGTGAGTCGCCACGAACCGACCCCGACGAGGATGTTGCGCAATCACTTCGCACAGCTCCTGTTTGGTCGACCCCATGTCGATCACCACCTGCCGATCGACCCGATTGAGGGCCTTGACCGCCAACAACGGAATGGAATTGACCGGCGTCGCCAAGACCACCAGATCGGCCTGGTCCACCGCCTTTTCCAAGGTTTCGAAACGGTCCACCAATCCCAAAGCCAAGGCCTTGTCCCGATTGACCGCCGACTGATCCACCCCAATGATTTCTCGGGCAAATCCCTTATCCTTCAGGCTGAGAGCGAACGAACCCCCAATCAGCCCCACTCCCACTACAGACGCCCTGAGTGAGCTTTTATCGTTTTCCATCGTCTATTTTTCTCTTTACAACAACGTTTTCACTCGTTCGATCGCCTCACGCAGGGTTGCTTCGGGGGCACACAAACTGATGCGGATATAGTCCTTCCCTTCGGAACCAAAAATACCCCCGGGCGTCATAAAGACCCCACAACCATACAGAAACTTATCGGAACACTGGTAGCCGTCGCCCAAAGCTTCCGGCAAACGTCCCCAGACAAACAAACCGGCCTGTTGCGGCACATAGGTACACCCCAACAGATCGAGCAACTCAAAGCCCAGTTTTTCCCGACTCCGATACACCTCGTTCAGCGAGCGGTACCAGTCGTCCCCCAAATCCAAGGCTTCGGCCGCCGCCGCCTGCAACGGATAGAACATCCCGGAGTCCATGTTGCTCTTGAAGCGAATCACCTCATCGAGCCGTTCCCGGGCTCCGGCCATCATCCCGATTCGCCAGCCCGCCATACTGTGACTCTTACTCAGGGAGTTGAGCTCGATCGCCACCTCCATGGCCCCATCGGTTGCCAGCAAACTTTCCGGTTTGGGATTGCGGATGAAGCTGTAAGGATTGTCGTGCACCAACAAAATGTGGTGTTTATGCGCAAAGTCCACCAAACGACGGAATAGCCCCTCTTGCGGAATCGTTCCGGTCGGCATGTGCGGGAAGTTGACGATCATCATCTTAACGCCCTCCATGCCCTGGCGTTCGATCTGCTCGAAATCGGGCATCCAGTCATTTTCGGCCCGCAAACAGTAATCGACCGGCTGCCCGCCGGCAATCGTCACCGCCGAACGATAGGTCGGGTAGCCAGGATTGGGCACCAATACCTTATCGCCCGAATCCAGGTAACTCATGCAAATATGCATCAACCCCTCTTTCGAGCCGATCAGCGGCAGAATCTCCTGCACCGGATCGAGTTCAACCCCATAATAGCGCGCATACCACCGAGCAAACGCCTCCCGCAAAATCGCCGTTCCTTTATAGGGCTGATAGGAGTGCGTATTGGGTTTGGCGGCCTCTTCGGCCAGCCGGGCAATCACCCTCGGATGAGGCGGCTGATCGGGCCCCCCAACCCCCAAACTAATAATCGATTGACCCTGGGCGCGCATCTGGTCGATCTCGCGCAGCTTCTTGGAGAAATAATATTCCCCCACCGACCCCAATCGGTCGGCTACTTTTATGTTCATCGGATTTCTTTCCATTGTCAATTACGTTTTCGGTGGGTTAGGCATGTTCGTTCAATCCGCGCGGGTAAACCCCGTACACATGCAACTCTTGAGAGGCCTGTTCCATCTGGTGTACCACCCGGGTGTAGTCCTCCATCGTATCGAACTCCATGTCGATGTGAAACATATAGTGCCACGGTTCGCTGGGAATGGGAAACGACTGCAGTTTGGTCATGTTGATCGTACTGTCCTCCATTTCGCGCAGCACCTTCATCAACGAACCGTGTTCATGATTGGTCTTGAAGTAGAGCGAAGCCTTGTTCGAGCCCGCCGGCACGGGATCACCGGCCGGTCGCAAAATCAAAAAGCGCGTATAATTATTCTTAATGGTATGAATGTCGGGTGCGAGGATCTTCAATCCGAACAATTTGGCTGCCAGATCGCCGGCAATCGCCGCGGCATTGCGGATCCCGCGTTCGGCAATGTGACGGGCACTGAGCGCCGTATCTTCGGTTTCGACCAGCTTCCAGTGGTGAGCGTCCAGGAAATCGACACACTGCAACAGTGCCATCGGATGAGAGTGGACCTCTTCGATCTCCTCGAGACTGACATCGGGCAGCGCCATCAGATTTTGGCGAATCCGCAGGTAATATTCCCCCACGGCCTGCAGACCATCCTTTTGCAGAATGCCCAGATTAGCCAAAATACTTCCCGCAATGGAGTTCTCCACCGCCATCACCCCATAGTCGGCCTCTCCGCTCTCCACCTGACGGGCCACTTCCCGAAAGGTGGCGCAGGGATGAATCTCGATATTCTCCCCCAGGCAACGATACGCCACAATCTGATGAAAACTTCCTTCATAGCCCTGTATGGCCACTTTTTTTCGCTCGTTCATATTCACTCGCTCTTTAACCAAAGAATCCCGATCCTAACCAAGGACCGGGATTCTTCATATTTGGATTTCCAAGTTATTTATTCGTCACATTCAGTCAAGCAACCCCCGTCCGCTTTGGTTTTCAAAGTAGAAATAAAAATAATAACCAAAAAAGGGCGAAAGTAAAGACATTGCTTCCTCGTATTTTTGAATGAACGGAGCAAAGATAGCAAAAAATACGGGAGGTGGTTCGTCTATTCTCGTTTTTTTTGCTTATCTTATACAATTTATCGATTCACATCGTCCCCCAAAACCCACTCGATTAGGATTCATTCCCCTCATAATCGGCCAGTTGCTGAGGCAATTTCTTCATCGCCCGTACGCCCAGCTCCCGCAGACGTTCGGTGCGACGCACCAAATTGCCACTGCCGGTTTTCAATTGGTTCATGGCCTTGTCGTACTTTTCCGAAGCCCCTTTCAGACTCTTCCCCAAATCGAGTAACGTGTCGGCAAACCCCATGAATTTATCGTACAATTTGGCCCCCTCTTCGGCAATCGCCTGCGCATTTTTGCTCTGATCGGCCCGCTTCCACAAATCGTACACGATCTTCAACAACGCAAACAGATTGGTCGGACTGCTGATGATCACCTTTTTGTTATACGCGTCGCTCCACAGCGAAGGATCCTGCTGCAAGGCCAACAAAAAAGCCGGTTCATTCGGTATGAACATAATCACAAAATCGGGCGAATCGACCTGGTTCTGATAGCTCTTACGCGCCAACTCTTCGACATGAGCCCGCACCGAACGAAGATGATTCTTGATGGCCCGATCGATATCTTCGGGTTTTTCGCTCTCGGTGTAGGCCACATACGCCGTCAACGACACCTTCGAGTCGATGATCACCTGTTTGCCTTCGGGCAGATTCAGGATCACATCCGGACGCAGATTCGCTCCGTTTTCATCCTTGAGGTTCTCCTGCGTCAGGTAGTGGATTCCCTTGACCAGATGAGAACTGTCGAGAATCGTCTCCAGAATCATTTCGCCCCAATCACCTTGGGTTTTGCTATTGCCCTTGAGCGCGGCGGTCAGGTTATTGGCCTCCTCGCTCATGCGCCGGTTCATCTCGCTGAGACGGTGAATCTCCTCCTTGAGCGAAAAACGTTGTTGGGCTTCCTGCACATAGACTTCCTCCACCTTCTTACGAAACCCGTCGATATTTTCCCGGAAAGGCCGCAACAATGCATTCAACGACTCCTGATTCGCCTGTTTGAACTGGGCACTCTTCTCTTCCAAAATCTCGGTCGCCAGATTCTTGAACGCCAGGATCTGTCGCTGCTGCAAGGTTTCCGCCTCCTCTTTCTGCTGCGCCAACTGCTTCTGCTGGGCCGCCAACTTCTCCTCCGAAACGGCCAGTTTCTCCTCCAGGACCGCCTCACGCGTCGCCCGTTCACTCAACTGACGACTCTGTTCCAAAAGCTGTTCTTGCTTCTCGGACAACGCCCGCTGAGCCTCCTGTTCCGCCTGTTGCGCCCGTTTCAACAACGGCCGATAGATCAGCATCGTCAAACCGGCCCCGATCACCAGCGCCAGTAAGCCCCATAACACCATCTCCATATACACTCGTTTTACCTATTCTAAAATCCGTTCACCGGGGGACTTCTTCTGCCTACCAGAGATCGGCTTTGCACGCCCCGTTTTGTCCGGTTACAGCACAACTTCCGCCGAATCGACAGCCCTCCTGGTGCAACAAGATCGTCTTCCCAAAGAGCAGAGCCCCGGACGAACAAAAATAGTTATAAAATTTGATAAAATTTGACGTACCTTTGTCTTTAATTGGCTCTCTGAACGGAGTCCCTCGGGAAAGGCACTCTTTCGTCCCCCGGACCCAGGCGCCCTCCGATCCGAACCATTACCTAAACCGATGACAACCCATAAACCGATGACCCGAATCATATCGCCTTCTATTCTTTCGGCCGACTTCATGCATCTGGGCCGAGCCATCGACATGTTGAACGCCAGCCAGGCCGAATGGATCCATATCGACGTGATGGACGGCATGTTCGTCCCCAATATCTCGTTCGGATTTCCGGTCCTGAGCGCCGCCCGCAAGGTGACCTCCAAGGTATTGGACACCCACCTGATGATCGTCGAACCCGAACGCTATATCGACCGGTTCGCCCAGGCGGGCGCCGACCTGATCACCATTCACGAAGAAGCCACCGAGCGGGTAGAGGCCGCTCTGCAACAAATTCGGAAGGCCGGCGCCCGCACCGGGATTTCGATCAAACCGGCCACCCCGGTCGACCGTATCGTACCCTATCTGCCACAACTGGATCTGGTGCTGATCATGAGCGTCGAACCCGGATTCGGCGGTCAGACGTTCATCGAGGGATCTTTGGACAAAGTCCGCCAACTGCGGGAAGCCATCGACCGGACCGGCTGCTCGACCCTCATCGAAATCGACGGTGGCATTACGGTCGCCAATGCCGGTGCCGCTTTCGAAGCCGGTTGCGATATTCTGGTTGCCGGCAACACGGTGTTCGGCTCGGAAGACCCGACCCGCACCATCGAACAACTGTTAAACGCATAGAAACACCCGCATGATCTCGATCGATAATCTGACGGTCAGCTTTGGAGGCTGGGATCTGTTCAGCGACATCTCTTTTCTGATCAACCCCAAAGACCGAATCGGGCTGGTCGGTAAAAACGGAGCCGGCAAATCGACCTTGTTGAAGGTGATTACCGGCGAACAACCCGCCACCCGCGGGGGCGTGTCGCGCAACGGAGACTGTACGATCGGCTACCTTCCCCAACAGATGAAAGTGGCCGATACGACCACCCTGTTCGCCGAAACCGAAAAGGCCTTCGACGAGGTGCTCTCCCTGGAACGCCAAATTGCCGAGCTGACCGAACAAATCACTGTCCGTACCGACTACGAAAGTCCTGCCTACGAACAACTTCTGCACCGTCTGAACGACTGTACCGACCGCTATCACATCCTGGGCGGAGAGAGTCGTCAGGCCGAAATCGAACGCACGCTGTTGGGACTGGGCTTCGAGCGTAAGGACTTCGACCGTCCCACCAGCCAGTTCAGCGGCGGATGGCGGATGCGTATCGAGCTGGCGAAGCTGCTGTTGAAACGTCCTTCGCTGTTTCTGCTGGACGAACCTACCAACCACCTCGATATCGAAAGCATCCAGTGGTTGGAAAATTACCTCAAAGAGTACAACGGCGCCGTCATGGTCATCTCCCACGACCGCGCGTTTCTGGATAACGTCACCAACCGCACCATCGAACTCTCTCTGGGCAAGGTCTACGACTATAAGGTACCTTACAGCCGCTATGTCGAACTGAGACGCGAACGACGGGCCCAGCAGATGGCCGCCTACGCCAATCAGCAAAAAATGATCGAACAGACCGAAGAGTTCATCGAACGTTTCCGCTACAAGCCCACCAAATCCAACCAGGTACAGTCGCGCATCAAACAGCTCGAAAAGATCGAACGCATCGAGGTGGACGAAGAGGACGTCTCGACCCTCAACATCAAATTCCCGCCCGCTCCGCGTTCCGGCCAGATCGTGGTCGAAGCCAAAGAGGTCGGGAAAAGTTTCGGCGACAAACGGGTCTTTTCGGGAGCTTCGCTGGTGATCGAACGGGGCGAGAAAGTGGCGCTGGTCGGCCGCAACGGGGAGGGAAAAACCACCTTCGCCCGCATGGTGATCGGTCAACTGGAGCCCACCGAAGGAGAACTCCGGGTGGGCCACAACGTTCATATCGGCTACTTCGCCCAGAATCAGGATGACCTGATGGAGGGCGACTTCACCGTCTTCGACACCCTCGACCGCGTAGCTGTCGGCGACGTCCGTACCCGTCTGCGCGACATCTTGGGGGCCTTTCTGTTCCGGGGCGAAGACATCGACAAAAAAGTCCGGGTCCTCTCCGGCGGCGAACGCTCCCGGCTGGCCATGGCCCGGCTGATGCTCGAACCCTATAACCTGCTGGTGCTGGACGAACCCACCAACCACATGGACATGCGGTCGAAAGACATTCTCAAAAACGCCCTTCAGAAATACGATGGCACGGTGATCGTCGTCTCCCACGACCGCGAATTTCTCGACGGCCTGGTCGACAAGGTGTATGAATTCCGCAACGGCCAGGTGAAAGAGTACCTGGGTGGCATCTACGACTTTTTGCAGGCCCGTCAGCTCAGTTCGATGCGCGAACTCGAGCAAAAGGAGAAAAACACGCCTTCGACGACCAACACCTCGGCCGCTTCCGGAACCGGCGCCAAGCCCCTCTCTGGCAAGGAAGAGTATGCCCGACGCCGGGAACAGGAAAAACAGCTGCGCAAGGCCGAACGCGAAGTGGAAAAGGCCGAAGAACAGATCATGTCGCTCGAAAAGCAAATCGCCGAGATGGATCGCCAGATGGCCGATCCCCAGACCTATGGCATCGACCTGAGCGACGGCACGATCTACGCGCAATACAACCACCTCAAAGAGGAACTCACCCGACTCACCTACCGTTGGGAAGAACTCAGCATCGAACTCGACAACCTCCGGGAGTCGCAACAATAACCGCATGATGGAGAAGAAAAATCTGATTTTCGGGCTGCGTCCCCTGATCGAAGCGATCGAAGCCGGCAAAACGTTCGAAAAAATCTACCTGAAAAAGGGTGCAGACGGCGTTCTGTTCAACGAGCTGGTCGCCCTGTGCAAACAGCACCGCATCCGGGAACAGTGGGTACCGGTCGAAAAGCTCAACTACCTGACCCGGGGAAATCACCAGGGTGCCGTGGGCGTCACCTCGGCCATCGAATATGTCGACGTCCACGAGATGCTCGATTCGGTTCCCGAAGGCGAAACCCCGCTGATCGTGCTGTTCGACGGCGTCACCGACGTCCGCAACTTCGGAGCCATCGCCCGCAGCGCCGAATGTGCCGGAGCCCATGGACTGATCCTGCCGTTGAAAAATTCGGCCCCGGTCAATGCCGAAGCCATGAAAAGTTCAGCCGGAGCCCTGAGTCTGATTCCCGTCTGCCGGGTCGGCAGCCTGCGCAACACCCTGCGGATGCTGCAAAGCGAAGGGTTGCAGGTGGTCGGAGCCTCGGAAAAGAGTGATACGCTACTGTATGATGCCGATCTGACAGGCCCCACGGTCCTGGTCATGGGCAGCGAAGACACCGGCATCTCCAAAGAGGTGCTCAAACTATGTGACAAACAGGTTTCGATTCCCATGTCGGGAACCATCGAATCGCTGAACGTCAGTGCGGCGGCCGCCGTCCTGTTGTTCGAAGTGGTGCGCCAACGCAAAGAAACAATGTAACCCCCGGAGCGCGAGTTGCCTCCGGAACCGATTGATACAAATCATGGAAGAAAGATACACCGAAGCGGTCGAGTTGCTGCGACAGATGATTCGCATTCCCTCGATCAGTAAACAGGAAGCAGGAACGGCCGATCTGTTGGCCACCTTTTTGAGCGACCACGGCGTGCCCGTACACCGTCGCAAAAACAACGTCTGGGCCTTCAACCGCTATTATGATCCGGCCCGCCCGACCATTCTGCTCAACTCCCACCACGATACCGTAAAACCCAACAGCGGGTATACCCGCGATCCCTTTTCGCCCGATATCGAGGGCGACCGTCTCTACGGGCTGGGCAGCAACGATGCCGGAGCCAGCGGGGTTTCCTTATTGGAAACCTTCCTGTATTTCTATGACCGCAAAGATCTGAAATACAACCTCTGTGTGGCCATCACCGCCGAAGAGGAAAACAGCGGTTCCGACGGGCTGGAATTGATTATCCCGGAGTTGGGTCCGATCGAGTTCGCCATCGTGGGTGAACCCACCCTGATGCAGCTGGCCATCGCCGAACGGGGTCTGATGGTCCTCGACTGTACCGCCCACGGCAAGGCCGGTCATGCCGCCCGCGAAGAGGGTGACAATGCCATCTATAAAGCCATTCGGGATATCGAATGGTTCCGCACGTTCCGTTTTCCGAAAGTGTCCGAACTGTTCGGCGCCGTCAAAATGAGCGTCACGATCATTCAGGCCGGCACCCAACACAATGTCGTCCCGGCCGAATGCCATTTCACGGTCGATGTCCGGGTTACCGACCGCTACACCAACGAAGAGGTGCTGGAGATCATTCGGGAACATGTGGCCTGCGACGTCAAACCCCGCTCGACCCGTCTCAAGCCCTCAAGCATCGACCCCGCTCACCCCATCGTTCAGGCCGGTCTGGCCCTGGGACGAACCACCTACGGATCGCCGACCACCTCGGATCAGGCGCTGCTGGACGTTCCGTCGCTCAAGCTGGGGGTCGGCGACAGCGCTCGTAGCCACATGGCCGACGAATATGTCCACCTGAGCGAGATCCGCGAAGGCATCGACCTCTACATCCGCATGCTGTCCGCCATTTTATAACAGCCGCCAACGATGCGGAGCCGAAACTGACCTTTTTAAATCGAATCTATCGAAAACATCCTATAACCATGAAACTTTGGCAAAAAAACAGCGACGCCAACCAGGCGGTGGATACCTTTACCGTCGGACGCGATCGCGAAATGGATCTCTATCTGGCCGAAGCCGATGTCCTCGGTTCGCTGGCCCATACCCGTATGCTCAATTCGATCGGACTGCTTTCCGATGACGATCTCGCAAAGGTACAACAGGGCCTCAAGGCCATCTATCACGAGATCAAGGAGGGTCGCTTTACCATCGAACCCGGGGTGGAAGATGTCCACTCACAGGTCGAATTTCTGCTGACCGAACGCATGGGCGAAGCCGGCAAGAAAATCCATAGCGGCCGCTCGCGCAACGACCAGGTGCTGGTCGACCTACGTATTTTCCTGCGCGCCCAGATTCGGGACCTGGTGGATGATGTCAAAGAGCTGTTCGACACCCTGCAAGAGCTCTCCGAAAAGTATAAAGATATTCTGATGCCGGGGTATACCCATTTGCAAATCGCCATGCCGTCCTCCTTCGGTTTGTGGCTCGGCGCCTACGCCGAAAGCCTGGTGGACGATACCGAAATGCTGCACGCCGCCTATCGCATCTGCAATAAAAACCCGTTGGGTTCGGCCGCCGGATACGGCTCCTCCTTCCCGCTCAACCGCACGATGACCACGCGGCTGTTGGGCTTCGACACCCTCAGCTACAACGTGGTCTACGCCCAGATGGGACGGGGCAAAACTGAACGGATCATGGCGCAGGCCATGTCATCCGTGGCCGCTACCCTGGCCAAACTGGCCATGGACAACACCCTGTTCCTCAACCAGAATTTCGGGTTTATCTCCTACCCGGCCGAACTGACCACCGGCTCGAGCATCATGCCTCACAAGAAAAATCCGGATGTTTGGGAAATTATCCGCGGGAAATGCAACCTGATCGCCGCCCTGCCCAACCAGATCACCATGCTGACCACCAACCTTCCCACGGGATATCATCGAGATCTGCAGCTCCTCAAAGAGGTGCTCTTCCCGGCCATCGCCGATCTGCGCAGCTGTCTGCATATGGCCCGTTACATGCTCCAACATCTGAGCGTCAAGACCGATATTCTCAACGACAGCAAATACGACTATCTGTTCAGCGTGGAGGTCGTCAACCGGATGGTTCTCGAAGGAGTTCCCTTCCGCGAAGCTTACCGCAAAGTCGGCCTCGACATCGAAAACGGCACCTTCCATGCCGAACACAAGGTACACCACACCCATGAAGGCAGTATCGGGAACCTGTGCACCGCCGAAATCCGCGCCTTGATGGAGGCGATTCTGGCAAAATTCCATTTCGAACAGGTCCTGCAGGCCGAAGCCGAACTGGTTAAATAAACCGATACCGCTCCAACTGCGCTTTTCGATCGCATCCAACAGGACGTTGCCGCAAGGCAGCGCCTGTTTTTATTTGGATTTTCGTATCTTTGAATGGTTCGGTCCGGATCAACAGGCCTGCCGGCTGCTGTCTACACGTACTCCATCCGCCGGTCCAACAAACTTTTACTAATGAACCAAACTCTGTCTACGATGAAGCACCGTCTGCTCTCCGCCACACTGCTCAGTTTGAGTCTGCTGGGTGGTCTATCGGCCACCTATGCCGCACAACCTGCCCACACACCGATCTATCTCGATGCGAATCGCCCGATCGAGGAACGGGTCGAAGATGCCCTGTCCCGCATGACCCTCGAAGAAAAAGTCGCCATGTGTCATGCCCAATCGAAGTTCAGTTCGGCCGGTGTACCCCGTCTCGGGATTCCCGAAATCTGGATGACCGATGGCCCGCACGGTATCCGCATGGAAAAGCTGTGGGACGAATGGGCCGATGCCCAATGGTCCAACGACTCGTGTACGGCCTTCCCGGCCCTGACCTGCCTGGCCGCGACGTGGAATCCGACCATGGCCAATACCTATGGGCAAGCCATCGGCGAAGAGGCCCGCTACCGTAACAAAGCCGTTCTGCTCGGTCCCGGGGTCAACATCTATCGCCTCCCGCTCAACGGCCGCAATTTCGAATACATGGGAGAAGATCCTTTCCTCGCTTCGAAAATGGTCGTTCCCTACATCCACGGCGTACAACGGAACGGCGTAGCCACCTGTGTCAAACACTTTGCCCTGAACAACCAGGAGATCGACCGCGAATTCGTCAACGTGATTGTCGACGACCGGGCGCTCCACGAGATCTATCTGCCGGCCTTCAAAGCCGCCGTTCAAGAAGGGGGAACCTGGGCCATCATGGGCGCCTACAACCGATACAAGGATCAGTTCTGCTGCCACAACCAATACCTGCTCAACGACATTCTCAAAGGCGATTGGGCCTTCGACGGTGTCGTTATCTCGGACTGGGGAGGAACTCACAACACCCAGCAAGCCGCCTACAACGGCCTCGACATCGAAATGGGCACCTGGACCGACGGCTTAGCCTGGAGTTGGAGCAATGCCTACGACAAATATTTTCTGGCCCAACCGTTTCTGATCCAGTTAAAAAAGGGCGAAATCGACGAAAAGGTCGTGGATGAAAAAGTACGGCGGATCCTGCGTCTGACCTTCCGCACCACGATGAATCCCCACCGACCCTACGGCTCCTTCGCCACGGAAGAACATGCGTTGACCGCCCGCCGTATTGCACAAGAAGGCATCGTCCTGTTGAAAAACGAAGGCAATCTGTTGCCTCTTGACCCCAAACAGCCGCGGAAAATACTGGTCGTAGGCGAAAATGCCAAACAGATGATGACCAGCGGAGGCGGCAGCTCTGAGCTGAAAGTCAAACACGAAGTATTGCCGTGGGAAGGTATCCAAAACTACTTCGGCGATCAGGCCCAGATCTCCTATGAGGAAGGGTACAGCCTCAATCCGGCCGTCAATCGCCATGCGCTGCGCCAACAAGCCGCCGAAGCGGCTGCGCAGGCCGATGTAGTGCTCTTTGTGGGCGGACTGAACAAAAAGGATAATCAGGACTGCGAGGCGTCCGACCGACGCAGCTATGAGCTTCCGTATGAACAGAATGAGCTCATTGCAGCCTTGCGTCAGGCCAATCCGAACCTGGTGGTGATCCTGATCAGCGGCAATGCCGTCGCCATGCCCTGGGTCGATCAGGTACCGACCATTGTGCAAGCCTGGTATGGTGGCTCTGAAGCGGGAAATGCCCTGGCCTCGATCCTGGCCGGTGAAGTCAACCCTTCGGGCAAACTGCCCTTCACCTTCCCGGTTCGGCTCGAAGATAATGCCGCCATCGCCTTGGAGGCCTACCCCGGAAATGGAAAAGATGTCGAATACAAAGAGGGGATCTTCGTCGGGTATCGTTGGCACGATCGCCAGAAAATCGAACCTTTATTCTGTTTCGGACACGGGTTGAGCTACACCACCTTCGAATACGGTCCGGCCCGTCTGAACCGCCGACAGATGAATCCCCGCGATTCGATCACCCTGAGCGTATCGGTTCGCAACAGCGGCTCACGCTCCGGCGCTGAAGTCGTCCAACTCTACCTCTGCGACAAGAAATCGTCCCTGCCTCGCCCCCTCAAAGAGCTGAAGGGGTTCCGCAAAGTCGTGCTGGAACCGGGCGAAGAGCAGACGGTCACATTTACGATCGACGCCCAAGCCCTGAGCTACTACGACGACCGTCAACAGACCTGGGTCGCTGAACCTGGCCAGTTCGAAGCGTGGGTCGGAGCCTCGTCGGAAGATATCCGCAGCCGGGCTTCGTTCGAACTCACCGACGAATGAACGAACAATTCCCTATGAAGGTGTGCTGGTGAAACGAGATTTCCCGACCCGCAACGAGCTGAGAATTTGATTTCCCCGGGACCCAAACACAAACGAATTCTTACTAACTTAAACGACATAAAATGATGCAACAACAAGTAAAAGTGGGTCTTTTCGGCATCGGGCTGAATACCTACTGGGGACAGTTCGAAGGGCTGCTCGACCGTCTCGAAGGTTATCGACGCCAGATTGCCGACCGCTTAGGCCAGGAACACATAGAGGTGATCGATGCCGGTATGGTCGACGAACCGACCAAAGCGGAAGCCGCCGCCGAGCTTCTGCAAGCCAACCATGTAGAACTGGTTTTCCTCTACATATCGACCTATGCCCTCTCCTCGACCGTCTTGCCGGTGGTCCGTCGCCTGGGGGTCCCGGTCATCATCCTCAACCTGCAACCCACCGCAGCCATCGACTACGACAGCCTCAACGCCATGGGCGACCGAGGCCGAATGACCGGCGAATGGCTGGCCCATTGCCAGGCTTGTTCCGTTCCCGAAGTGGCCTGTGTGTTCAACCGTCTGGGACTGCGTTATGAGATCGTCACGGGCTACCTGGACGACCCCGTCGCCTGGCGAGAAGTCGAAGGCTGGGTCGAAGCGGCTCGTGTAGCCCACGCCCTGCGCCACAACCGCATGGGAGTGCTGGGCCACTACTATTGCGGCATGTTGGACGTGTATACCGATCTGACCAAAATGGCCGGGGTATTCGGCACCCACTTCGAATTATTGGAAATGTGCCAACTCAAAGACCTGCGCGACAACGTCACCCCGGCCGAAGTAGCGGCCAAACTGGAAGAGTTCCGCACGACCTTCGAGGTCTCCCCCGAGTGCGAACCGCAGGAGCTGGAACGGGCGGCCCGTACGTCGGTCGCTCTCGACAAGCTGGTCGCCCAGAACGATCTGGGATCGATGGCCTATTATTATGAAGGGGTCAACGGCAACGATTACGAAAATATCGTCACCTCGGTGATCGCCGGCAACACTCTCCTGACGGGTCGCAATATTCCGGTCGCCGGCGAATGCGAGGTCAAAAATGCCCAGGCCATGAAAATCATGGCCGAATTCGGAGCGGGAGGTTCGTTCTCGGAACCCTATGCCATGGATTTCGAAGACGACGTCGTGCTGTGGGGCCACGATGGCCCGGCCCACTTTGCCATCGCCGAAGGGCGTGTCGGCCTGGTCCCCCTACCCGTCTACCACGGCAAACCAGGCAAAGGTCTCTCGATTCAGATGACCGTCAAACACGGCCCTGTCACCCTGCTTTCGGTGGTCGAAGGTCACGACGGCATCTTCCTGCTAGTCGCCGAAGGGGAATCGGTGCCGGGCAAAGTGCTCCAAATCGGAAACACCAACAGTCGTTACCGCTTCTCCATCGGAGCCCGCGCCTTCATGGACGCCTGGTCCAAAGCCGGCCCCGCACACCACTGCGCCATCGGAACCGGTCATCTGGCACATAAAATAGAAAAATTAGCCTTTTTATTGTCGATTCCGGTGGTAAAAATATCCTGATCGACTGATTCTTACTGATCATCCAATCTGACAAAAGGTTTTGCCCGAGAAGCAAAACCTTTTGTTTTTCAGACATATAGTTCTTTAAGACACGCTCTTTCTCCATTCTGAAAAACGAGCCTTGTAAAATAATGCTTAACAGAATGTTTTCTTATCTTAAAATTCTATCGTACCTTAGCCCTCTCTTTAAAAAGTTCGTATATGAAAAAATTTTTATTATACGTCCTGATTTCGTGGGGGTTGATCGCCCTCTTCCCACTGTGGGGATACGCGCAAAAAAACACCACTCCCACCGTTAAACCGATCAATATCCGAGATGCGTCCGACAACCCTATTCCGATTCCACAATTAGGGAAAAAACATCTGCTGATCTTCTATGTCGACCCGGATCACGCCAACCAAAATACCGCCTTCACCGACCATCTGGAAAAAAATCATATCCTCAGCGACAATATCCACTCCTTCGGGATCGTTAACCTAAAAGACGCACCCATGCTCCCGAATAGTATCGTCCGCGCCATGGTCCGCAAAAAGATCAAACAAACCGGCGCCGATATCTACACCGATCCAGATCACCTGTTGCGTGACGGCTGGAACCTGGGTGACGTCAATAATCAATTTACGCTGATATTCGTCACCAAAGACTTAGAAATCAAATTCCTCTCCAAAGGGGAATTGAGCCAACAACAAATCGATGAGTTTTATCGAGTGATTGACGAATACAAGTAAATTTCCCTTCCGCATGAAATTGACACCGCTCCTGCTGCTGTTCGCGCTCGTAGGTCTGAGCGAGACCTTACCTGCACAATCTGTCCCAGAAAACAGCTCTACGCAGACAGAAACGGCACCCCCCTCGACCGAATCCCGCAAACATCGGAAAAAGTCGTCCCAGGCCCTGCCCGACACCTCGGAACGGACCACCTTCTTTCTCGAAACCTCGGACGCTCAACCCGATTCCATCGTGGTGGACTCCTTGCAGAAGGACGCTCTGATCGCCGATTCCCTTCCGACCGACACGTTGACCAAACGCCCCGGTTTCTTCCGTCGCTTTTACAACTATTTCGCGGATTCGAACGAAGACAAAACGCAGACGAAAAAGCTGGACTTCAGTATTATCGGTGGTCCTCACTACTCTTCCTCCACCAAATTGGGGTTGGGCATCGTCGCCGCCGGTCTCTATCGGGTCGATCGCAACGACCTGTCGATTCCCCCGTCGACCGTCTCCCTCTTCGGCGATGTCACCACCACCGGGTTCTATCTGCTGGGGATCAGCGGAACTACCCTGTTCAAAAGCGCCAAGTACCGGTTAAATTTCAATACCTATTTCTTCTCCTTCCCCAGCGCCTTCTGGGGCATCGGCTACGACAACGCCACCTACGGAACGGCCGGAACCTATAAACGCCTCCAAAACCAAATCAAAGTCGACTTCTCCTATCGACTCGCCAAAAATTTCTACATCGGAGCCAATGTGAGTTTCAACTATGTCGAAGGGGTCAACTTTTCGGACATCAGCCTCTTGAACGGCGAAGACAAAATGACCATCAATACCGGAGCCGGCGTCTTCTTGGAGTATGACTCCCGTGACTTCATTCCCTCTCCCTATCGAGGCATCTACCTGAAACTCGACCAACGCTTCTTCCCCTCCTTCATGGGAAATAAGACCTACTTCACACGCACCGAATTTACGGGAGATATCTACACCCAACTGTGGAAAGGAGCCGTATTGGCCTATGACCTCCACGGCATGTTCCACTCAAAAAACA
The DNA here is from genome assembly GCA_944326035.1 of uncultured Alistipes sp. GTDB lineage: Bacteria > Bacteroidota > Bacteroidia > Bacteroidales > Rikenellaceae > Alistipes_A. Next base: position 93,937 of record CALVCS010000001.1, read on the forward strand.
CCCCCTGGACCATGTTGTCCATCATGGGCGGATCGAAGCGAATGAGAGGATATTATGAAGGCCGGTACCGCGATAAAAACCTGATCGAAACCCAACTCGAACTGCGCCAGAAGATCTATGGCCGCAGCGGGATCGCCGTATGGGTCGGGGCCGGGAATGTCTTCCCCTCCTTCCAGCAGTTCAATTGGAAACATACCCTCCCGAACTATGGGCTCGGGTACCGTTGGGAATTCAAGAAACGGGTGAACGTACGTCTGGACTACGGTTTCGGACGAAAAGGACAAAGCGGGTTCATGTTCAGCATCAACGAAGCCTTTTAAACGGAACACCTTAACAAAATCGATACGCAATAGCATAACTTCAACACATAAAGAGCCAAGATCATGTGGGGAAAGGGTTGGACGAGTATTAAAAATCTCAATTTCCAGGAAAAAGCGGCACTGCTGTTCGTCATCATTATGCTGATGCCGAATATCCTATTGGCCTTCACGGAAGACTATTCGGCCGCAGCAATCGCCGCCTCCCTATTGCTGCCCGGAGCCTGCTATTTACTGTGGACCCAACTGCTGCGCCGACCCGGTGTGATGATCCTCTGCGCCCTGCCCCTGATGATCCTCGGGGCGTTTCAAATCGTGTTACTCTATCTGTTCGGCGGTTCGATCATTGCCGTGGACATGTTTACTAACCTCTTCACCACCAACGCCTCGGAAGCCGGAGAATTGTTGGGAAGCCTGTGGCCTTCGATCGTATTCGTCTGCCTGCTCTACATTCCGCTCCTGGTCGTAGGCGTCCTGTCGTTACGGCGACGCACCCACTATCGCCCCTCGTTCCGACGTCGAAGTCTCTACACCGCCGTGGTTCTTTTGGTGGTGGGCACCCTCTTCTCCTGGATCGCCGCCCAAAAACCCGACTACGGCATCCGTTATCAGGTCTTCCCCGCCAATGTGATCTACAACATTAAACTGACCATCGACAAATGGCATCGCAGCCTGAACTATCCCAATACCTCTCGGGATTTTACGTTCCATGCCCATAAAGCCCAGAAAGCTAACCAACGGGAGATCTATGTACTGGTGATCGGCGAAGCCTCGCGAGCCGAAAACTGGAGCCTGTTCGGGTACGAACGACCGACTACCCCCCGCCTCGAAAAACGCAAAGACCTGGTTCCGTTCCGTAACGTCCTGACCCAGTGTAACGCCACCCACAAAAGTGTTCCGATTATTCTCTCGCCGGTATCGGCCCGGAATTTCAATGATATTTACGAAGAAAAAAGCCTGATTACGGCCTTCAAAGAGGCGGGCTTCCACACGCTCTTCATCTCCAACCAGGTTCCGAACCGTTCGTTGATCGACTACTTCTCGGAAGAGGCCGACCATCGCATCGATATCAGTCCTCGAGAAGGAGCGCTGCTGACCGACAATCGTCCGGACGGAGAGATGATCCCCTACATCCGGGAAACGGTGGCGGATACGACCCTGGGCAACCTGTTGATCGTATTACACACCTACGGCTCGCACTACAACTACTATTACCGCTATCCGCGCGAATTTGCGGCCTACCAACCCGATTTGGTCTCTTCCATCAATCGTCGCGATCGGGATAAGGTGCTCAACGCCTACGACAACAGCATCTACTATACCGACTATGTGCTCGATGAAATCATCTCGATATTGGAACAAAGCGACGACTGTACGGCTCTTTTCTACATTGCCGATCACGGAGAGGATCTGATGGACGATCGACGCCATCGTTTCCTGCATGCCTCCCCCACCCCGACCTATTACCAGCTGCATGTCGCCTGTTTCGGATGGTTTTCGCCCACCTATCAGCAGACCTTCCCGGAAAAATATACCGCGGCTCAACAGAACGAAAATCAACCGGCGACCACCGCTACGGCCTTCCATACTCTGACCGATATGGCCTCGCTGGAGAGTCCGTATATCGTTCCGACGCACTCCCTCGTCTCGGATCGCTACCACCAAGGCCCTCGCCTCTACCTCAACGATCACGATAAGGCGATCGATGTCCTGACCGAATCGGGGCTCAAAGAGGAAGATCTCCTCATGTTCCGGAAACGAAACCTCCTCCCCGAATAATCCGATACGACAATTCCACCCAATCGATTCGGGCATCTTCCTTATGCGCCGAACCGGGACGTTTTATCCCATAGTAAACGTATCTGCACACCTTCCATTCCCACAAATAATCTCATATCAATCAGTAATTTATACGAACACATCTTGAATCTTAGCGTATAAAATACCGTAAGCTTCGATTTACCCGAAAATAATCTTAACTTTGTAAAGAAGCCATTTGGAAAGGTTCATGGATGCCCCCATCAATCCCTCGTTGTCGGTCGATTGCGTGGTGTTCGGTTTCGACGGACGGTCGCTCAAAGTCCTGCTGATCGAACGTCGGTACCGTTTGCCGGACGGACAATCGGAACCCGATTTCAAACTGCCCGGTAGTCTGATCTATGAAAACGAAAACGTCGACCAGGCAGCTCATCGGGTATTGGAACAATACACCGGACGTCGGGAAACCTACCTGCGTCAACTGCATGTATTCTCCGATCCCGACCGCATTACCGGAGATGAACTCTCCTGGTTGCAGGCCCACTACCGGGTCGAAACGATCCGGGTCGTCACCGTGGCCTACTATATGTTAGTCAAGTTGGACGACACCCTGCTGACCCAGGTACGTACCCACGGCGCCCGATGGATCGAGCTGGAGCAGATTCACCAACTGGCCATGGATCATAAACAGATCCTAGCCTACGCCCTCGACACCCTGAGCAAACAACTGATGGCCGAACCGATTGCCTTCGAATTGTTGCCCCGCAAATTCACCTTGCGCCAACTGCAAGACCTGTATGAAGGAATTCTGGGCATCGAAATCGACAATCGGAACTTTCGCAAAAAAGTGCTCTCCTCGGACTACATTCAGCCCACCGGCGAGCGCGAAAAACAGGTGGCCCACAAACCGGCCCTTTACTATACCTTCAATCGTCAGAAGTTCCGCAAAGATACCCGGCAAAAATTCCGGCTCAATTTTATTAACTGGCAACTATAAAGTAATCCACGCCCTATGTATACGTTAGGAATCGACATCGGCAGTTCTTCCGTCAAAGTGGCCTTGTTGGAGTTGGCTTCCGGTCGGTGTGCCGACTCGGTCACCCTGCCCTCCTCTGAAATGCCCATCGATGCCCCGCATCCAGGCTGGGCCGAACAAGACCCTCAGATGTGGTGGCAGTATGCCGTCGAAGGCATCCGAACCCTGATGCAGCATCGAGCTCCCGAAAGCGTCCAGGCCATCGGGATCACCTACCAGATGCACGGACTGGTCTGCCTCGATCGCCAAGGAGAACCCTTGCGGAAATCCATCATCTGGTGTGACAGCCGTGCGGTGGATCAGGGGCAACGAGCTTTGGCCGCCTTAGGCCGCGAACGCTGTCTGAACGAACTGCTCAACTTTCCGGGAAACTTTACCGCTTCGAAACTGGCCTGGGTCAAAGAAAATGAACCGAAACTCTTCGCTCGAGTGGATCGTTTTATGCTGCCGGGCGACTACCTGCTGTACCGTCTCTCAGGAGAACGCTCCACCACCTTCAGCGGTCTGTCCGAACAGATTTTATGGGATTTTAAGCAGGGATGCCGGGCCGATTTCGTCGCCGAATACTACGGTATCGATCCACAGACCATCCCCGAAGCTACCCCTTCTATCGGCATACAGGCCCGACTGAGTGCGACAGCCGCTCAAACGTTGGGACTTTTCCCGGGCACCCCGATCGCCTATCGGGCCGGCGACCAGCCCAACAACGCCTTCTCGTTGAATGTCATGGAACCGGGAGAAGTGGCAGCCACCGGAGGCACTTCAGGCGTCGTGTACGGGGTGACCGACCGGCCCGAAGCCGATCGGCTCTCTCGCGTCAACACTTTCCTGCACGTCAATCACACCTCCCGCCAACCTCGATACGGCGTATTGCTCTGCATCAACGGCACGGGCATTCTCAACGCCTGGCTGAAACGGGTGGCCGCCGCCAACCTGACCTATGATCAAATCAACGAACAGGCCGCTACGATTCCGGCCGGTAGTGAAGGTGTCGTCATGTTGCCTTTCGGGAACGGGGCCGAACGGATGTTGGAGAATCGCTATACGGGAGCATGTCTGGCCGGCATCGACCTCAACCGTCATACCACGGCTCATCTGTTACGAGCCGCCCAGGAAGGCATCGCGTTTGCCTTCCGCTATGGCCTGGACATCATGCGGGAGATGGGACTCGAAGCCCAGGTTATCCGGGCCGGGAAAGCCAATCTGTTCCTCAGCCCGCTGTTCCGTCAAACGCTCGCCACGATCTGCGGCGTCGACATCGAACTGTACAACACCGACGGAGCGCTGGGAGCCGCTCGTGGGGCCGCCTTGGGAGCCGGCCTCTACCGCAACCGGGCCGAAGCCTTTGCCGAACTGCAAAAACTCGCGGAAATCCATCCCCAACCGGATCAAGCAGCCGCCCTGGAAGAGACCTATGACCATTGGAAACGCGAACTGATCACCCGATTGAACGAAATGAACCGTTAAAAACAGATAAAATCAACCGCTATGGAATCAATGTTCTCAAAAATCGGTAAAATTCCTTACGAAGGACCCGAATCGAAAAACCCACTGGCCTTTCGCTGGTACGACGAAAACCGCGTCATCGGCGGTAAAACCCTGAAAGAACATCTGCGTTTTGCCATCGCCTATTGGCACTCGTTCTGTGCCGACGGCAGCGATCAGTTCGGGGACGGCACCCATCGCTTCCCCTGGAACAACATCGCCGACCCGGTGGAACAGGCTAAAGCCAAAATGGATTCGGCGTTCGACTTCTTTGTCAAGATCGGCGCCCCGTACTACTGTTTCCATGATGTCGACCTGATCCGCGAAGGATCCAGCGTGGCTGCCTACGAAAAAAATATGCAGACTATCGTCGACTACGCCAAGGCCAAACAACAGGAAACCGGCGTCAAACTGCTGTGGGGAACTGCCAACGTCTTCGGCAACGCCCGCTACATGAACGGCGCCGCTACCAATCCGGATTTCAACGTCGTAGCCTATGCCGGCACCCAGATTAAGACCGCCATCGATGCGACGATCGCGCTGGGCGGCGAAAATTATGTTTTCTGGGGCGGTCGCGAAGGCTATATGTCGCTGCTGAATACCGACATGAAACGCGAAAAGGATCATCTGGCCATGATGCTGACCATGGCGCGCGACTATGCCCGCCGCAACGGTTTCAAAGGCACCTTCCTGGTCGAACCCAAACCGATGGAACCGACCAAACACCAATACGATTACGATACCGAAACGGTCATCGGCTTCCTGCGCCACTATGGGCTGGACAAAGATTTCAAGGTCAACATCGAAGTAAACCACGCCACCCTGGCCGGTCACACCTTCGATCACGAATTGCAGTGTGCCGCCGACGCCGGGATGCTGGGTAGTATCGATGCCAACCGCGGGGACGCTCAGAACGGCTGGGATACCGACCAATTCCCGGTCAATCTGCAGGAAACGGTCGAAGCCATGTTGGTGATCCTCCGTAATGGCGGCTTGGGCACCGGCGGGATCAACTTCGACGCCAAAACACGACGCAACTCCACCGATGTGGAAGACCTGTTTATCGCCCACATCACCGGGATGGATACCTTTGCCCGGGGGCTGATCATCGCCGATGAAATTCTGCGCAACTCTCCGTTGGAAAGCTGGCGTAAAGCCCGTTATGCCTCGTTCGATGCCGGACAAGGAGCCCTGTTCGAACAGGGTAAACTGACCCTCGAAGCGCTGCGCGATGCCGCTGCCGCCAACGGCGAACCGGCTACCACGAGCGGCAAACAGGAAAAATACGAACAACTCCTGACGATGTACCTCTAACCGTATTTCAACCCCGGAATCAGGCCCTAACCTCCTGTTCCGGGGTTTCTGTTTCCTAAAACCGACCTACATGAAAAAAAACACGAGTTATCTGATGTTCCTGACGCTGGTAGCGACCTTGGGAGGATTGCTCTTCGGGTATGATACCGCCGTCATTTCCGGAACTGTAAAATACCTGGAAATCAACTTTATCACACCCCTCGGACTGGACGAAACAGCCGCCAGTTCGCTCCTGGGTTTCTCCGTGTCCAGCGCCCTGATCGGCTGCATTCTGGGCGGACTGATCGGAGGATACATGGCCAACCGATTCGGACGTAAACGCAGTCTGATGATCGCCGCCGTGCTGTTCATCGTCTCGGCCATCGGATCGGCCTACCCCGAAATGGGCTTCGGGGCAGATGAACTGCATCGCTTTCTGACCCATTTTATCGTCTACCGGATCATCGGAGGCGTCGGAGTCGGGATGGCGTCGGTCCTCTCCCCGATGTATATCGCGGAAATGGCTCCGGCCGACCGACGCGGAGGATTGGTCGCCTGGAACCAATTCGCTATCATTTTCGGGATGCTGGTGGTCTACTTCGTCAACTATGCCATTGCACTGAGCGGTGACGAAGCCTGGCTGACCTCCACCGGTTGGCGTCTGATGTTCCTCTCGGAGGTCATTCCGGCCGCCCTGTTGTTGATTCTGGTGACCCTGGTGCCCGAAAGCCCCCGATGGCTGATCATGCGCGGTCGCGAAAAGGATGCGTTCCAGGTGCTGGAACGTATCAATGACCCCCAAGGCGCACAAAAAGAAGCCGAAGCCATCCGCACCTCGTTTGCGCAGGTGGTGCGCTCCAAGTTATTCACCTACGGGGTCACGGTAATCGTGATCGGCATGTTGCTTTCGGTTTTCCAACAATTCATCGGCATCAACGTCGTCCTCTACTATGCCCCCGAAATCTTCCGCAATATGGGCATGGAGACCAATGCCGCCCTGGCCCAAACGATTATCGTCGGTGTCATCAACCTGTCGTTCACCGTACTGGCGATTTTTACGGTCGACCGTTTCGGCCGCAAACCGCTGATGATCATCGGAAGTATCGGCATGGCGATCAGCATGTTCACCCTGGGGATGGCTTTCTATACCCACAGTATGGGGCTGGTTGCCCTGTTGGCGATGTTATGCTATGTGGCCTCTTTTGCCATGTCCTGGGGCCCGATCTGCTGGGTGTTGCTCTCGGAAATCTTCCCCAATGCGATCCGAAGTCAGGCCATGGCCCTGGCCGTAGCCGCCCAATGGATTGCCAATTACCTGGTCTCCTGGACCTTCCCCATGATGGACAAATCCTCCTACCTGATCGAACATTTCAACCACGGATTCGCCTACTGGATCTACGCCTTGATGGCCATTTTATCGGCCCTGTTCATGTGGCGGTGCGTCCCGGAAACCAAAGGGAAAAGTCTGGAACAGATGGAAACCCTATTCCCAAAAAAATAACTAACTCCACTAACCACTAACGCGAAAAGGGCCCGGCCGTTGAAGGCCGAGCCCTTTTTCCTTTCCCTGGATTGCCGTAGAACAGGGATCACCACCTTGTAGAATAGGCCTTTAACTGACGCCGTAACGCCAGATGTTCTCCCCCACACAACCGATCCAACAAGGCATGGAATCGTGGTCCGTGATTTTTATGCCGGGTATGACACAACTCATGCAAAATAATGTAATCGATCAGTGGATCGGGCAACTTCATCAAGTGAAGACTCAAGGAGATATCATTGTTGACCGAACAACTGCCCCATCGCGTCCGTGCATTGCGAATCGTCACCCGTCCGCAATGTAAGCCGGTTTGTCGGGAAAGTTCCGCCACCCTTCCCGGCAGATAGGCCTTCGCCTCGATCCGCCAGGCCTCTTCAATCCCGCGATGGATGGCCTCCTGCACCCGATCATCCTCCGGCGTCCATTCCGAGGGATAACGGACCTCTATGCGATCGGCCACGACCCGGACCTGCAAGCCCATTCCGGACACCGCCTCCAAATACAAATGATGAGCTCGGGTGGCATAGGGCGGAACGATCCGTTGCGGACGTCCCCGTTCCACCATTCGGGCACGTGCCCGTACCACCCAATCGGCTTTCGACTCCAAAAACCGCAACGCCTCCGACACATTCCCACGGGACGGCAAGGTCAGACGGACTTCTCCCCCGGGACGTACGCTGATGGAGAGTCGACGAGCCCGCCGACTCGGACAGATGTGAATCTCTCCCAAGACGGGATGCTGATACGTTTTCATGGCTAATCTTCCTCCACAAAGGTGGCCTTCAGACTCAACTTACTCAACGTCCCGAACAGACCTTGTGCATCCTTCTTGAAAGCCGTAAAAAACATCGTAAAGGTACCATCCGCTTCCGGAATCAACGAGAGCGGCGTCCGCATCATCTCCCACCATCGGGTTACCGTTGGCTCCAACTCGAAATGGCGCAACGGACACCAATTCACGCCGTCCCACGAAAGCGTATAACCCATTTTATTCACCCACGGGCCCCCATCGACAATGGCGATATAGACGCCATTCTCCAAGCGGCTCACAATGGGATTTTCGGCGAAGCTCCGCAGATCGACCGGGTTGCGTTCGCTCATCCGATGCCAGGGGCCTTCGAGTCGATCGGCCTGGGCCAAGCCCACCTGCCACTGACAGGTCGACATCTGTTGGGTCGTCGCACTCCCGTAAAATCCATACCACGTATCCCCGATCCGATACGGGAAGAAGGAATCCACCCCTTGATGTCCCTCCCAAGGATCGGGATCGACATCATAGCGCAGAATGATCTCCCGATCGGTATAAGGGCCGCCAAAGCCGTCGATTCCCTCCTTCTCCGACACCGCATGTTGAATCACGCCGTCGAACCCGGCATTGCTTTTATCCGGTTCCGAAGGTTTGCCTTTATAGCAGACATAAAACAGATGCCAACGATGGTCTTCCTCCTGAAAAACCGGCATCGGTCCCCAAACCGCCGCCCGCTGAGAGGTACCCGTGAAGTCGCCATCCGACTGACGGATCGTCCCCACACGCTGCCAGGTGATTCCATCGGGCGAGCACCAATGTCCCAAGCGCATATTGACGCAATAGGGTTCCCCGACCATCTCGGCCGTCATCATATGATACATCGATCCCAATTTGACAACCCGTCCTCCCTCCAATCCATAATAGATATCTTCGGTATCGGGCGAGCCCCGATGAATCACCGTATCGGCACAGGCCACGACCTCAAAGCGCACGATCGTATCCTGTTCACCGATCAGTCGGGGCTTCTTATCTCCGGCATGACACCCCACACCCCATAGAGTCACCAAAACCAGACCCCATCCAATCCATCTATGCATAATTCCACTATTTAGGATTGGAGGGCGTCCCCACGGACGCCCTCCAATCAATATTCGTTATGGTTATTTTAATGTTCCGCTTCATAGAAGGCAAAACGGCTCTTCAACCCGAACGGCGTCAGGTAATAGTCCGAAGCCTTCCGTCCCGGTTCGATATTCTGCCAGCGATCCGGACCGGCATACCCGTCGTAAGGCCGGAAATGAGGCCCCATCAGGTTCTGTAAGCTGCCGACGACGCGAACTTCGACCCGATTGGCCCCCTTCTGCACATAAGGCGTCACATCCAATGCATACGGTTCGGCAAAGATCACCCCGGCTTTGCGGTCATTGATCCACACCTGAACCAACGACCCGTTCCAATCGTCCACTTTGAGAATGTGCCGTTTGTCCGGATGACGCACATCGTAGAACTCGGTGTAACGCATCTCCCACGGATAGAACGGGGCCCCCAGGGCCTGCCAATCCTTGAGCGTGTTGTCTTTCTTTTCGGGCACGATCACCCAGCGATCATCCCGGTTCACCACATCGAAATGGCCCAACACATACACCGCAGCCAACTCGGTGAACACCGTCGGATGTTCGGCGCTGATTTCGATGATATTTTCGCCCACCTTGACATGCGGGCCGATCGTAATGCGCTTGAAATCTTCATCGACCATGAAATAGTAACCGCCGCGCACTACCTGCCCGTTGATCTTCACGGTATAGAGATTCGGATTTTCCACCACCATCACCATCGAGGCCATATCCACTTTGGGATCGGTCACCGTAAAGCGATAGGTCGCCGTAAATCCCGGGGCCTTCGACAAATCGAGATCGACGATTTCACGCCCGTATTGCACGGCCCGATACCAGGGATTCCCCGGCAATCCGGCTTTTTGGAACACCTTGTCGCAAGCGTCGGTCCAATACACGTTCCGATATGTCTCCCCTCCGCAGGTCAGGTCCATAAAGTCGAGCAACAGGACGTTTTCTTTCAACCGTTCGATCTTCATCGGACGCATCGGTTCCAACAACGTCAACTGCCCCGGATCGCTCACCGACTGAGCGGCCACCGGCGTATCCGAAAAACGCAACAATACACTACCGGCCGGTTCCACCCGCACCGATACCGTCACCCGATCACCCGTAGAGGTACTGGGAACTTCATAATTCTTGCCATCCATGGCATCCATACGAACCACATATTTCCCGGGTAACGTCACCGTCACGTTCGAGGCCTCGTCCATCGAAGCGTTGGTTAGCAACAGCAACTGTCCATCCGAGAATTGTCGACGATGGTGATAGAGATCACCTCCCTGCACCTGTTGGAAATCGATCTGCGTTTTGTCACGCAAGTAGGTATCCATCAACGCTTCGTCACACTTTTCGGCACGGATCACCCGATCCGACGCAAAGAAGTGGGCAGCCTCTTCACTGTACGCTCCATTCACCAGGGTCGGAACACCCAGCGCGATAATCCGTCCCCCGGCCGCCGCAAACTGTTGCAGCAACGAGAAGGTCTTTCCTTCCAGATTCTCGGTCAAGGCCGGAATTACGAACGTTCCATACGAACGTTTTCCGACCACCAAACGATTGCCTTTCACCGACGCGTGATCATGCATAATCGCTTCGCAGCCCAAATCATACTCTACCTGTGCCTTTTCCAGTTGGGTCACCAATTGCTGAAAAGCCTGGCCGATCCGTTTCGCCTGATTCCCCGGAGTCGATTCCACATACTGATTGTACATCCACACCGAAGTGGTGGGTTCCAGCACCAAAATATCGTTGATCTGATCGCCCATACTCATAGCGGCACTCATGCGACCGTTATAGTCGTTGAGCAGATGATAGTCGCTCCACCAGGTCGCTGCCCGGCTGAATTCGGGGGGATAGTCGGTCTTGCGCGAACCCAACAGACTCATGTGCGACAGATGCTGATTCACGAAATTGACGCCCAACACATACTGCCAGTCAGCCAGTCGTTTGAAATCCTTGAATGTTGCATTCCATCCGGCACCTCCATACGTTTCGCTCAGCACCCGCTGACGCCCCAACTGATTGGCCACGCTGCGGACCTCCTTCACCGAACGAATGTTGCCGAACTGAGCGTTGGGGGACGTTTCGTCGAACTGGTTAAACAACATATCGATGCCCGGCATCTGCTGCCAAGCGGCCATCGCCATGTTATCGGGTACGCCGGTCGTCGTGGGCCACATGTGTTCCCAATAGTGTCCGGTCCAGACAATGCCCTTATCGGCACAGTATTCATACCACGGTTTGGCCCACCGTTCGACAAACAAACGGGACAACAACGCGAAATAATCGTGACGCACTTTCTTCCAGTCGCCCACCTCTTCGTGCAAGGCCGGCAGCTGAGCGCTCAAATCGTATCCGTAGGTCTGTTCAAACACCTCGAACAGATCGGGCGTCCACCGCACCCCGCCCGGAGAGACAATCTCCGGCTCATCGGTGAAAATGCCCTCGATATTCAACTTCAGATCGCCTTCCAGATTCTTTTCATACCCGCTCATGGTCACCTTCATAAACTGTTGGGTGACACCCGGTTTGAGCAGATCGACATAGGAGGTTCCCCCCATCCAGGCCGAAGGCTGATAGTAGGTCTTTTCGTACAAATAAAATTTGCCTTTCTTACCGGCCATTTTGGCAGCCTTGTCGGTGATGTTCGTCAATTTACCCTTTTTCTCGCTGACAATCACCGTATAAGCCGACACATCATCCGGCATCACATCGACCACCGTCGGTTTCAAGCCCTGTCCCTGATTATACGATTCCGGCATGGTGCGGGGTACATGGCCTCCCGCAAAACCGCTGGGATACGAATTCTCGTCATATAACCACACATTCAGGCCGAATTCATGACCACGGCGAACGGTATAAGCCACCAAATCGAACCATTCCTGCGAGAGATATTCCGTCGACAGCCCCGGACGCGGATGGATAAACACCCCTCCACATCCCTGTTCGCGAAACTCCCGCAACATATTGTCGATTTGATACTGAGAGACCTCCATGTTCCACACCATAAAAGGAGCGGTTCGGTAGGTTTTGCTGGGTTCCGAGAACTCCTCCAGCAAATCGTGCATCGATTGTTTGGGTTGCGGCTGAGCCGAGGCCGTGACACAAAGGGTCGCTGCAGCCAACACAGCCGTGAAAATAGATTTCATAAAATAGTAATTTAGGTTAGTGATTTCAAAAGACACTGCTCTCGATCATTCAAAGATACGATTATTTTTCATGGTACAAAACCGGTTGACCGTACCAATTTGCAAATCCCGGAAGCATTCTCTACCTTTGATCGGTCCAAAACACCGGGACACAGCTATTTTTAACCCATCTCTAACCCATATCACAACCCATCATGAATCATTCTACGACCTGTCAGATCACCCTTGCTCCCCTGGGGCGTGTACTGACCGTTCCTCGGGGCTCCAACCTCGGTGACGCCATTCACGAACTCGGTCTGGAGTTTCCCTGTGGCGGCAAAGGAATCTGCGGGAATTGCAAAGTGCGCCTCTTGGCTGGCCATATCGCCCTGGATCCCCTCCACGAAGCTGTTCTGAAACGGAAAAAATTGGGGCCCGAATGGCGTTTAGCCTGTTTGAGCCGGGTCGACGAAGACATCACGATCGAAGTAGCCCAATTCGAAAATATCGTACTGGCCGATGAAACGCCGTTTCAGTTTACGCCTCGGGCCCAATGCGGGATCGCCGTCGATCTAGGATCGACGACCCTGGTCTCGCAACTGCTCGACATGGAGAGCGGGCAAGTGCTGTCCGTCCAAACGGCCCTGAACCCGCAAGCCGTCTATGGCGCCGACATCATGTCCCGTATCAGCTATGCCCTGCAGAGCCCCGAACAGGCCGAACGACTCACCTCGCTCATCCGCCATACCGTCGGCGCGCAGGTCGAAGAGCTGGCCGCACAAGCCACCCGGCCGATCGGTCGGGTACGCATCGTCGGCAATACCGTCATGCACCACCTGTTCTGCGGATTGGATGTCACGCCGCTGGCTACCTATCCGTTCGAATCGCCACACAACGGGATGGTCCATTTCACCCCGGCCGATCTGGGTTGGCAGATCGACGCCTCGATCGACATCACCTTTCTGCCCAACATCGGCAGTTTCGTCGGCAGCGACATCTTGGCCGGCATCTATGCCGCCGGGATGTTCTCCTCGTCCTCCCCTCGGGTCTTGGTCGATCTGGGCACCAACGGAGAAATCGCCGTGGGAAACCGCGACGGCATCGCTTGCGCCTCGACGGCTGCCGGCCCCGCTTTCGAAGGGAGTAACATCTCCTGCGGCATGCGGGCCAGTACCGGTGCCATCTCCTCCATCACCCTGAAAGAGGGGCATCACGAATGCCATGTCATCGGTTCTGTTCCCGCCAAAGGCATCTGCGGAAGCGGATTGATCGACGCCATCTACTTAGGCGTCACCCAGGGAGAGATCGACGAACAAGGGGTCATCCGCCACGAACCCAAAATCCTGCCCCTCACCGACAAGGTACATCTCGAACAACAGGACATTCGCGAGTTCCAACTGGCTAAAGCGGCCGTGGCGACCGGGGTGGAACTGCTGCTTCATGAGCAGCATCTGACCCACGCTGAAATCGACAAGATGTTCATTGCCGGCGGATTCGGCAACTACATCAACCTGGAACATGCCACGTCGTTGGGATTATTGGAGTTTGCCCCCTCCCAAATCGTCAAACTGAGCAACAGCGCCCTGATCGGAGCCAAAATGTTCCTCTTCCAGGACGATGAGTTTATCAATCAGTTGGTGCCCCGCACACGGCACATCTCCTTGGAGAGCAACCCGGCCTTTCTGGACACCTTCTGCCAGAAGATTCTCTTCACGACGCACTAACATCTATCCCCATAAAGAAAGCGGGGTGCCCATCCGGACACCCCGCTTTCTTTATCTCACTGTACGTCTATTCAAACTTGGCAAAATCATACGGAATCTGAGGCTCTGCCTGCAACTCTCCGGGCATCAACCAAACCGTGATGTCCGACGTGGCATTCAAGGGAAGTTCTGCCTCAAAACCGATGAACTGCGTTCCCGGATTCGGGGAGTTGAACGTATAGTTAGGTTCCGTGCTCCAGGTGGTCAGTTTCACCGGGAAGGGCGCTTTGACCTGCATATAAAGAACCTTACCGTCTTTTTCCAGCCGTGCGGTGGTATCGGACAAGAAAGTCACCTGATCGGCCTCCGTCACCATATTCCAATGCAACGCCGTGAAACGGTTGGTCGTCAGGCGATCCTGAATCACCGCATACTGGCCGTCTACCAGCGATACAGCACGCAACGCCCGGGCAATCTGCGGGGCATAAACCTGGCTCAGATCCGAAGCCACACACATCAGCCCCTCTTTCCGCACCACATCATCGATATTGGCATGTACGCTGATCTTCTGCGGTTTATCATTAAACGTCAGGGTATTGTGCGCCTGATTGCGATACCGAAACACGTCCCAGCGTTGTGATTCCTGTTCCCGCAGCCACAAATCCACGCCGCGACTTTCCAGTTGATTGTACTGTTCACCACCCAGATCGAGGGCCCAACGAACCCCATCCGCTTCCAGGAAGAACGATCCGACATCCATGTGGGCATGATTCAGACCGGCTTGTCCAGCCTTGAAGGCGAGGTAGACGGCCCCCGGGTCCTCCCACGACGAGCGCATAACCGCCACCGGCGAACCGCCGCGACCCATATAAAAACAGTCGGACGGCACCTCCGGATTCGACAACGGAGCTTGCGAACCGGCCCCCCACAACATCACCAACGGCAACACCCGATTGGACAGGAAACTATGGGCAGTATCAGCTTCGAACAGCCGTTTTTGTTGATACAGCAAGGCCGGATTCCCGGTTTTCCCGTAGAACCAAAAGACCGTCGGATTGAACATCGGACGCGGCCCGTTATCCGAATAGTTGAACTGGCTGAGTCCCGGCGTAATCATCACCTGCGAAAACAAACCGGTCTGCATGAAACCGGGCGTTTCCGACAAGCCGAAATCGGTCCCCAGCGCCTTTTCCAGGGCCGACAGGAACAACACATTATAGGTCGTTCCATAGTCCCAGTAATCGATGCCTTCGGGGTAGGCCCCATCCGGTCCATATTCGTGCATCGGTTTGCGGATCGTGGCAATCGCCCGGTTAATATAGGGACGCACCCCTTCCGGGTCGAGATCATACAACGCCAACGCCGCAAACGTCACCCCGCCATTGCAGACCTGATTCCAGTTGTGTTCGGCCGTCAACCACCAGTGCGAATCGTCCGCCGTATCAAGTCCTTTTTCTTTCAGGGCCCGAGCGATCGTATCGCGCGACTCCTGCGACAGATAATCGTAGAACCAGTCGTACCCGATGGCCAAAGCCGTCATCATCTCCCCGACATCCAGATAGTGCGACGGGTTCCAGTCGACAAACGACGAAGCTTTGAGCATCTCTTTTTCCGCCCGTTCCGCATATTTCTTATCGCCGGTCATCCGCCAGGCATAACCCAAATAGAGAATCCGACGAACATTCTCCCGGCTCGTGCTCAACAGTCGCATCCCGATCTTCACCCGTTCATTCACGGGAAGCTCCACGATGCGATCAGCCTCCTGCAAAATCAGTGCATGCAACTGACTCCAGTAAGCATCCGCCTTGATTTTTTTCTTCAGGGCCTTCTCTTCCCCCTTGAACCACAACAGCCGCGGATGGGCCGGTACGGTCGTCTCGGCGGTCAGGGGACCGGAAACTGTCGCCAAGGTAGCCACCGGCTTCTCTTGCGCAACCACGGGACCTCCGACCAACAGACCCGCCAAAAGGGCATAACACCAAATTTTCAATTTTTTCATGAAGGATTCATTTAGCAGTTTAAGTAAGTAGTGTGGGAACGTTCGACGCGTTCCTCCAAATCATCTCCGAAATCAGGACCGGCCACGACTACCCGGCCAGCGAAACATTGAAAAATTCCACAATCCCGACCACTTCATTGGCTTCGTTCACCACCACGATCGAGTGGATTTTATAATTACGCATCATCTCTTCAGCCACGACAATCCGTTGATCCGGCAGAATGGTTTTCGGCGTACGGGTCATCACCTCCTGGGCCTGAATGTTGAAGAACTCCGCTTTATATTTGGCCATTGCCCGACGAACATCCCCATCGGTAATGACCCCGATCAACTTCCCGTTCTCGACAACGGCTGCAATGCCCAAACGGGCATCGCTAATGGCGATAATCACATCGCCCAAGGTGGTCGTTTTGTCCACCAACGGCAGGTTGTCGTGACGCATCACATCCTGAACGCGCGTCAACAAACGACGTCCCAGACTGCCCCCCGGATGAAATACCGCGTAGTCTTCGGCTTTGAAATTCCGTTCGGTCAGCAACGCAACGGCCAACGCATCCCCCATCACCAAGGTCGCCGTCGTCGAAGAGGTCGGCGCCAGATTCAACGGACAGGCTTCGCGTTCCACCCCAATGTTCAGATGGTAATGGGCATGTTTGGCCAACGTCGATTCGGGATTACCGGTCATGGCAATCACCACGTTCTTATTGTGTTCGAAAAAGGGAATCAACTTCAGGATCTCATCCGTCTGTCCCGAATTGGCAATGGCGATCACCACATCGCGCGGTTCGATCATCCCCAAGTCTCCATGATAGGCCTCGCCCGGATGCATGAAAAAGGAGGGGGTCCCGGTACTGGCCAAGGTGGCAGCAATCTTCTTGCCGATAATCCCCGATTTTCCCATCCCCGTTACAATGACCTTACCGTCGCTGGCCAAAATCGCCTTGACCGCTTTCTCGAAGTCATCCGTCAACTGGGTCAGCAGATGACGTACCGCATCGGCTTCGGTATTGATCGTGTGCACAGCACTCGCTCTAATGTCACTCATAAATCTTGCTAATTAATTTATAGGTTTTCCGGGCTATTCCCCGGTTGTTCAGTGGTTTTTCTTTCATAGGTTGGGGCCTGGCATAGGCGAATGGCATTCCCATCCCCCAAAGGCCGACCGGTCAGAGCGTCTCTTTTCCCCTCTCCTTCTTCTCCCCTTTCTCGCTCCATGCTCCTCCAATCGCCATTTTTGGCCGCTCTGGCACCCAAATTTACTAAAAAGTTCCGATAAGCCCATACTTCCGCGTCGAACAGAATACCTGACTATAGATATGAAAACCGGGACGAGAGGTTTCGATCTTGCGATTGAGTTGCAAAATGGGCGAGCCGGACTTGACGTGCAGGTATTCGCGTTGCCGTTTGTCGGCCCGGATGGCCAGCAACTGCTGCATGCCCCCCGTCACGACAATCTGATACTGTGTCCGCAGGAAATTGAACAACGACGCATTTTCCAGGTTATAAGACGTAAAGTTCGGCAACCCGATGTTGGGCAGCATGGTAATATCCAAAAAGACAGGAGCATCGTCCAACACCCGCAGCCGTTCGAAATAGATGCATCCGGCCTGTTGTTCGGCCGCATTGATCGGGAAACCGAACGCTTCGGTCCAGGGTCTCAGTTCGGGTTTGAGAATGATCCGGGTAAAAAAATCGGGCCGTCCCACCGCCGACGTCGTCCCGCTCAACGACAAGATGCCGATGCCCCGAGGAGCTCCTTTGACGATACTTCCTTTGCCCTGATGCTTCTGAATATAACCGTCACTCACCAGCTGGTCCAACGCCTTGCGGACCGTCGGACGGGCCAGCGAATAGCGCTGACACAAGTCATGTTCCGAAGGCAACAAATCGCCCGGCGCATACCTCCCCTCAGAGATCGCCTGACGCAGGGCTTCGTACACTTGTCTATAACGAGGCAATTCCTCCATGGTCTGTTTCTATTCGGGGGCAACCCCCACATGACGAGCTTTTTCCGTCCGTTCAGACGGCTGCTCTCCGACCAAAAGTAAGGAAAGATTCCGGGGCTTGCAAATTTTTAGCCTATAAATTTGTATATACAGGTTGTCAACTTGTAAACACTCAACAAAAAGCTATCTTATTGATTTTATGCAAATAGTAAATTTTTACTAAAAAACTTGTTCATCTGAAGTTAAAAATGTATTTTTGTCATATTCCGCTTTCAGCAACTAAACCTTAAAACAATAAAACCTAATTTATGGCTACCGTAGTAATCATGCCTAAACAGGGTCAGTCCGTAGAAAGCTGCATCCTGACCGAATTCAAAAAGAAAAAAGGAGATACCGTCTCCGAAGGCGATATTCTGTTCGCCTACGAAACCGACAAGGCCTCGTTCGAAGAAGAAGCCAAAGTCAGCGGAACGGTGCTGGATATATTTTTCGATGACGGGGACGAAATTCCGGTTCTGACCAACGTCATGGTCATCGGCAACCCGGGCGAAAGCACCGAAGAGTTCCGTCCGGGCGGCAGTGCGCCCGCCGCCGCTGAAACGCCGGCCGCCCAACCTGCCGCCAGCGCAGCTCCAACCGCAGCCACACCGACCCCGACAGCCGCACCGACCCCCTCGGCTCCAGTCACCGCACCCGCCTCACCCGCTTCGGGTATCTCTCCCCGGGCTCGCGTATTGGCGGAAAAAGAAGCCGTGAATGTAAGCACCCTCAATGGCACCGGCCCCAAAGGTCGTATCATTGAACGGGATGTGCGGGCCGCCATGGCCGCCACGCCTAAGCTCACTCCGCTGGCCAAAGAGATCGCCAAAGAGACCGGAGCCGCCGTTCCCTCTACCGGAACCGGGCTGGCCGGCATGGTCAAAGGTGGCGACCTGGGGGCACTGAAGAACGCCGTTTACAGCAGCGACAGCGAAATCAAACCGCTGACCAATATGCGGAAACTGATCGCCAAGGCCATGTATGCCTCGCTGCAAAACTCGGCTCAGCTGACTCACCACCTCAGCGCCGATGCCCGTCGTATCCTCGAACTGCGCGAAAAGGTGAAAAAAGCCATGGCCAACGGATACCCGACCAACATTACCCTCAACGACATGGTCTGCCTGGCCGTCATCAAGGCTCTCAAGCAGTTCCCGCAGGTTAACTCCCACTTCCTGGGCGACAGCATGCGCCTCTTCTCGAAGGTACACCTGGGACTGGCCGTCGATACCGAACGCGGTCTGATGGTTCCCACCGTCAAGAATGCCGACGACCTCTCGATCCAAGGCCTCTCCAACCAACTGAAAGAGGTGGCCGCCGCCTGCAAGAAAGGGGCGATCGATCCCGACCTGCTCTCGCCAGAAGCGGCGTCATTCACCGTGTCGAACCTGGGGAACTACGGCGTAGAGATCTTTACGCCGGTGATCAACCTGCCGCAATCGGCCATTTTGGGCGTGAACACCATCGTACCGCGGCCGAAGGATCTGGGCGGCGGAGTATACGGTTTCGTGCCCCATATCGGGTTGAGCCTGACGTACGACCACCGGGCACTGGACGGCGGAGAAGCCACCCGGTTCCTCAAACAGATCGCCATCGAGATCGAAAACCTCGACTTCGAACTGTAATTTCCCGACTGCAAAAAAACGTGTAGAACGTATAAGATAAACACAAACCGAATAAGTAAATGATTGATTTAGCGATTATCGGCGGCGGGCCTGCCGGCTATGTGGCCGCCGAACGTGCCGGAGCCAAAGGGCTCAGCGTCGTGCTTTTCGAAAAGAAAGAACTGGGAGGTGTTTGCCTCAACGAAGGTTGCATCCCGACCAAAACCCTGCTCTACGGAGCCAAAGTCTACGATACGGCCGTTCATGGAGATAAATATGGCGTATCGGTCCAGAGCGCCTCGTTCGACTTCAAAAAAATGATGGATCGCAAAAATAAGGTGATCCGCAAACTGGTCGGCGGCGTGGGAGCCAAAATGAAAGCTCATCAGGTCACCGTGGTCAAAGGGGCTGCTCAAATCATGGGGCGTAGCGCCGAAGGCATTGAAATCCAATGCGACGGACAAAGCTACAAGGCAGCCAACCTGCTGATCTGCACCGGATCGGAAGCGTTCATTCCGCCCATTCCGGGACTCAAGGAAGCCGGCGACGTGGTCCTGACGAACCGGGAAATCCTCGCCCTGAAAGAACAACCCAAAAAGTTGGTGATCATCGGGGGCGGCGTGATCGGCATGGAGTTCGCCAGCTTCTTTAACAGCTTGGGCACCGAAGTGACCGTGGTCGAAATGCTGCCCAAAATTCTGGGGGGCCTGGATGACGAAATCAGCCATATGCTGCAGGATATTTATGCCAAAAAAGGCGTGCAGTTCCACCTCTCCTGCCGCGTGACCGAAATCAAAGGCAATGAGGTGATCTATACGACCCCCGACGGCAAAACCGAATCGGCCTCGGGCGACAAGATTCTGGTGAGCGTCGGTCGCCGGGCCGTCACCCAAGGCTTCGGTCTGGAAACCCTGGGCGTGGAACTGAACCGTGGCGGCATCAAAGTGGACAACAAGATGCGCACCAACGTGCCGGGCGTCTATGCTGCCGGCGACGTCACGGGCTTCTCGCTGCTGGCCCACACCGCCAGCCGGGAAGGCGAAGTGGTGGTCAATAACCTCACCGGCCGTGCCGATCAGATGCGTTACGATGCCATTCCGGGTGTCGTCTACACCAACCCCGAAGTGGCCGGCGTAGGGCTGACCGAAGAAGCCGCTCAGAAAAAGGGCATCGCTTATCGGGTTGCTAAACTCCCGATGGCCTATGCCGGACGTTTCGTTGCCGAAAACGAAGGCGGTACCGGCTTGTGCAAAGTGATCGTCGGAGCCCAATACGGCGAAGTGCTGGGCGTACACATGCTGGGCAATCCGTGCAGCGAAATCATCTACGGCGCCTGCATGGCCATCGAACAGGAAATGACCCTCGAAGCGATGCAGGAAGTGGTCTTCCCCCACCCGACCGTTTCGGAAATCTTCAAAGAGACGATCTTCTCATTCGAATAACCTTTCCGCCTATCCTAAAACCTAATTTAATAAACCGAAATTTCAACCAACATGCCTAAATCACAATACGTCGATCCTAAAGAGATCCGCAAAGCCGGAGAGATCACCTTCCAACCGATCCCGGTCAACCAGTACAACAAAAGCATCAAAGACGAACTCGAAGCCAAGAACTTCACCGAAGAAGAGCTCAAGAACATCTACCACGACATGGTGGTGATCCGCGAGTTCGAAACCATGCTCAACCTGGTGAAAACCACCGGAGGCTATAACGGCATCCCCTACAACAACCCGGGACCCGCCCACCTGTCGGCCGGTCAGGAAGCCGCTGCCGTCGGCATGGCCTATACGCTGACCACGGATGACTTCATTTTCGGTTCCCACCGTAGCCACGGCGAAATCTTGGCCAAAGGGCTTCGGTCGATCGCCATCCTCAGCGACGCCGAACTGGAAAAAATCATGAACGAATTCTGGGATGGCGCCACGGTCAAAGTGGCCAAGATGGGCTTCCAAGGTACAACCAAACAGCTCGCACGCCGATTCCTGCTCTACGGAGCCATGGCCGAAATCTTCGCCCGTATCACCGGCTTCAACAAAGGGCTGGGGGGCAGTATGCATACCTTCTTCATTCCGTTCGGGATCTTCCCCAACAACGCCATCGTGGGCGGTAGCGGCGATATCGCCGTCGGAGCGGCCCTCTACAAGAAGATCAACCGCAAACCGGGACTGGTCGTGGCCAATATCGGCGATGCCGCCATGGCTTGCGGTCCGGTTTGGGAAGGCCTGATGTTCGCCGCCATGGACCAGTTCAAACAGCTCTGGGAAGGCGACATGAAGGGCGGTCTGCCGGTGATCATCAACATCATGGACAACCAATACGGCATGGGAGGTCAAACCCGCGGCGAAACCATGGGTTACGATTTCGCGGCCCGCATCGGCGCCGGCGTCAACCCCGAACAGATGCATGCTGAACGCGTCGACGGCTACAACCCGCTGGCCGTCATCGACGCCTATCGTCGTAAACGCGCCATCATCGAAAAGAAAGATGGCCCCGTGCTGCTGGATGTGGTTACGTATCGTTACAGCGGTCACTCGCCCTCCGACGCCTCGTCCTACCGGACCAAAGAAGAGCTGGAAGCCTGGATGGCCGAAGACTGCATCGAAGCCTACGGAAAACAGCTGATCGAAGCCGGTCTCTCGACCCAAGCCGATCTGGATGCGGTATGGAAAGATGTCAAAGAGGTGATGACCGACATTTTCAAACTGGCCATCGACGAAGAGCTCTCTCCGCGGATGGACCTGCACAAAGAACCCGAATTGTTGGGGGGCATGACCTTCTCGAACGGTTCGGTCGACTCGATGTCCGATGCCAAACCCGAAGTCAACCATCCGATGGCTGAAAATCCTCGGGTACAGCAAATCGCCAAGAAAGAACGTTTCGTAACCGACAAAAATGGCAACCCTGTCTCGAAGATGAAACAGTTCCAACTGCGTGACGGTATTTTCGAAGCGATCATCGACCGCTTCTACAAAGACGCTTCGCTGGTGGCCTACGGAGAAGAAAACCGCGACTGGGGCGGTGCCTTCGCCGTTTATCGCGGACTGACCGAAGCTCTGCCTTATCACCGCCTGTTCAACTCGCCGATCTCGGAAGCCTCGATCATCGGAACCGCTATCGGATACGCCATGTGCGGCGGCCGGGTGATCCCCGAAATCATGTACTGCGACTTCCTGGGTCGTTGCGGCGACGAAATCTTCAACCAGCTGCCCAAATGGCAGGCCATGAGCGGCAATATTCTCAAAATGCCGGTTGTTGTTCGCGTATCGGTCGGCTCGAAATACGGTGCGCAACACTCGCAGGACTGGACCTCGCTGTGCGCCCACATCCCGGGCCTGAAAGTGGTCTTCCCCGTAACGCCCTATGACGCCAAAGGGTTGATGAACGCCGCTCTGCAAGGAACCGACCCGGTGATCTTCTTCGAAAGCCAGCGAATCTACGACATTGGCGAACAGTTCCATGAAGGAGGCGTTCCTGAAGGGTATTATGAAATTCCGATCGGCGAACCCGACATCAAACGCGAAGGGAAAGACATCACGATCCTGACCATCGGGGCAACGCTCTACCGAGCCCTGGAAGCCGCCAAGATGTTGGAAGAAAAATATGGCATGAGCGCCGAAGTGATCGATGCCCGCTCGTTGGTTCCGTTCAACTACGAAAAGGTCCTGGCTTCGATCAAGAAGACCGGCCGTATCGTGATCGCCAGCGACGCCAGCAGCCGCGGTTCGTTCCTCAACGACCTGGCCCGCAACATCACCGAACTGGCTTTCGACGAGTTGGATGCTCCTCCCGCCGTGCTGGGCTCCCGCAACTGGATCACACCGGCCTACGAGCTCGAATATGCGTTCTTCCCGCAACCGTCGGATTTCATCGACATCATCCACGAAAAGATCGTCCCGCTGCAGGGGCACGTTCCGACCGCCAACTTCACCGATGCCGAACAGATCCGCCGCGCCAAAGAAGGCGTTTAATTCCTTCCCCCACCTCTTTTCAAAAGTATGACCCCTCGCGGGTCATACTTTTGAAAAGAGTACCTAACCCTACCGAACCTAAAACCTGAACCTATGTGCGAATTTTGTAACCATAGCGCTACGGAAGTGAACGTCAACGCTCACCTCCATACGCCCTATTCGTTCAGCTCTTTCGAGAAGCTGACCGATGCCCTGAACATGGCCCTGAAGGAAAACGTTCAGGTTGTCGGAATCAACGATTTCTACACCACCCGAGGTTACGAGCAATGGGATCACGAATGCCGCCGCCGAAGACTCTATCCGCTGTTCAATATCGAATTCATCAGCCTCAACAAGGAGGATCAGGCCGCGGGTGTCCGCGTCAATGACCCCAATAACCCGGGACGTACCTATTTGAGCGGGAAGGGGCTCTATTGTCCCCCCTTTCTCCCCGAACCCTACGCCGGACAATTAGCCACCGTCGTCGCCGAAACCGATAAACAGGTGCGGCAGATGTGCGAGAAACTCAACGAGCTGCTCCGTGAAAAAGAGGCCGGTTTCGAACTCGACATCCAATGGATCGAAGAGCACCTCACCCAAGGCTCCATTCGGGAACGGCACCTGGCCAAAGCACTCCGGATGGTCGCTACCGAACATTTCAAAGAGGACCTCGAACAGCTGCTGGCCTTTTTTGAAAAAATTTTCGGAGGACGTCCCCTGCAGGCCGATCTGAACAACGTCGCCGCCGTGGAGAACGAAATCCGTAGCAAACTGCTCAAAGCCGGCGGCCCGGCTTTCGTGGCCGAAGACCCCAAAGCCTTCCTGCCGATGGAAGACGTGCGTCGTATCATTCTGGCTGCGGGAGGTATCCCGACCTATCCGTTTCTGGCCGACGACGCCAAAGGCCATTTCACCGACTTCGAACAGGATGTCAAACGGACGGCCGCCATCCTCAAGGATCGGGGCATCTATTCGGTGGAATTCATCCCCACGCGCAACAGCATCGAAGTCTTGGAAGCCTATGCCGGCTACCTGCATGAACAGGGATTTGCCGTCACTTTCGGCTCCGAACACAATACCCCGGCCATGGAACCGATCCTGCTGTCCGCCCGCGACGGTCGTCCCCTGACCCCCAAACTCAAATCCATCAACTATGCCGGAGCCTGTATCGTAGCGGCCCATCAGGAAGCCCTGCGACGAGGCTATGAAGGTTATACCAGTCACGAAGGAATGCCGTCGCTGGCCAAACGAAACCTGTTCATTCAGGAAGGCAATCGGCTGATTCGCGCCCTGATCCGGTAACTCAACCTTTAATTTGAAGCAATCCTATGAAAGAGATAGAACAATTAATCGCCATTTCTCAATTCTACGGTCGCGACAGCCGTTATGTCATCGCCGGCGGAGGCAACACCTCCTTCAAAACCGCCGACAAACTGTGGGTCAAAGCCAGCGGCCACGCCCTGGCCACGATTACCGAAGAGGGATTCGCCCTCCTCGACCGGGCCAAATTGAATGTCATCTCCGAAAAACAGTATCCGACCGATCCGGCGGCCCGCGAAGAAGAGGTGAAAAACGATCTGGCCGCCGCTTGCATCACCAAGGATCGTCGGCCGAGCGTGGAAACCTCCCTGCACAATGCCCTGCAGGCGCCGTTCATCGTGCATCTGCACCCCACGATGGTCAATGCCCTGATGTGCTCCCAGAACGTGGAAACCGTCACGCAACAACTGTTCGGCGACAGCGTCCTGTACATCCCGTACATCGACCCGGGGTATATTCTGTTCAAAGAGGTCGAAAAGCGCATCCAGGCCTACACCGCCGCCCACGGGCATGAACCGGCCGTCATTCTGTTGCAGAATCACGGGATCTTCGTCGGAGCCGACACCCCCGAAAAGGTGCAGGCCCTCTATGACGAAGTGTTGAGCAAAATCGAACATGCCCTGACCGTTACCCTGCCAACCGGCACGAAAGCCGTATGCTCCTGCGCCGCCGAAGTCGTTCCGGCCCTGCGTATCTGGTGCAGCGCCGGCGGTTCTGACAAGACCCTCCAGGTGGTCAACAATGAACTGATCGACTACTTCACCGCATCGGCTGAAAATATCGCCAAGATTTCGAAACCCTTCTCGCCCGATATCATCGTGTACTGCAAGTCGCAATACATCTACATCGACGCTCAGGGTCCCGAAGCCATCCGGAAAGCCGCCCAGGAAAAAATCGCCGCCTACATCGCCCAAAACGGCTATGCTCCCAAGGTCATTCTGATCAAAGGCCTGGGACTGGTTGCCGTGGGGGACAACGCCGCCGGAGCCAACATCATCCAGGAGGTTTATCAGGATATGATGAAAATCGCCTACCTGTCGGCCTCGTTCGGGGGCGAACACCCCATGACCCAGGCCCAAATCGACTTTATCGACAACTGGGAAGTGGAAAACTACCGCCGTAAAGTGAGTGCCGGAGGCGCAGCCGGACGTGTCGAAAACAAAATTATCATCGTCACCGGCGCCGCTCAAGGTTTTGGTGAAGGCATCGCCCGTTGTCTGATCGCTCAGGGCGCCAACATCGTGGTGGCCGACCTGAACGAAACCGTCGGCACGCAAACCGTCGCCAACCTGAATACCCTGGCCAAAAGCAATCGGGCAATTTTCGTCAAAACGAACGTCGCCGATCTGGACAGCTTGCAACAACTGGTGCATGAAACGGTCTGCGCATTCGGCGGACTGGACGTTTTCGTCAGCAACGCCGGCGTCGTACGGGCCGGAAGCATCGACGTCATGACGCCCGAAAACTTCGAATTCGTCACCAAAATCAACTACAACGCCTACTTCTACTGCGTGAAAACCGTCACCCCGGTGATGAAACTCCAGAACCAATGCGATCCGCAACGGTACGCCGACATCATCCAGATCAACTCCAAGAGCGGTTTGCGCGGCTCAAAGGCCAACTTCGCCTATGCCGGTGGCAAATTCGGAGGTATCGGTCTCACCCAATCCTTCGCGCTGGAGCTGGCCCCCGCCCGCATCAAGGTCAATTCGATCTGCCCGGGCAACTTCTACGAAGGTCCTCTGTGGAGCGATCCGGTCAATGGGCTGTTCGTCCAATACCTCAAAGCCGGTAAAGTCCCGGGCGCCCAGAGTGTCGAAGACGTCCGCAAATACTACATGGCTCAAGTCCCGATGCAGAAAGGAACCGGTCCCGAAGATGTCACCAAAGCGGTGCTGTACCTGATCGAACAGACCTGCGAAACCGGACAAGCCCTCCCCGTCACCGGCGGACAAGTGATGCTCAGCTAAACGCTGAAGAAAAGAAAATTGGCACTTTTCCGGACAAGCTACCGGAAAACCGAATTAATCCGTATATTTGCGCCAGCAACGGGCGTAAATATCTTAACGCTTAATCGTATGAAAACAAAAGCAGTAAGATTATATGGCAAGAATGACCTCCGACTGGAGGAGTTCCAGTTGCCGCCCATTCAGGACGATGAAATTTTGGCTAAGGTAGTCTGCGACAGCATCTGCATGTCCTCCTACAAGGCCGCCCATCAAGCCAACGTACACAAACGGGTACCGAGGGACATCGCTTCCAATCCGGTGATCATCGGGCATGAGTTTGCCGGTGAACTGGTGGAAGTGGGCGCCAAATGGCAGTCGAAATTCAAACCCGGATTCAAGTTCTCCATCCAACCCGCCCTCAACTATGAAAAAGGTCCGGTGGGGGTATTGAGCGCTCCGGGCTACTCCTACCGCTATATCGGCGGAGATGCCACCTATGTGATCATCCCCAACGAAGTGATGGAACAGGGCTGCCTGCTCGAATACAAAGGGCGCGGATACTATCCCGGTGCCCTGTCCGAACCGCTCTCGTGTGTCATCGGCGCCATGCACGCCAACTATCACACCACCCCGGGCTCCTATGTGCATCAAATGGAGATCAAACAGGGGGGAAATATGGCGATTCTGGCCGGGGTGGGTCCCATGGGCCTGGCCGCCATCAATTATGCCATCCATCGTCCCGATCGCCAACCCAAACTGCTGGTCGTTACCGACATCGACCAGACCCGTTTGGATCGGGCCGCCCTGCTGTACTCCCCGGCCGAAGCCGCCAAAAACGGCATCGAACTGAAATATGTCAATACGGGCTCCATGAGCGATCCCGTTACCGAACTCCGTGACCTGACCGACGGGAAAGGCTACGACGACGTTTTCGTGTTCGCTCCGGTGGCTCCGGTGGTACAACAGGCCGATGCGATTCTGGCCTTCGACGGTTGCCTCAACTTCTTCGCGGGCCCGGCCAAAACCGACTTTACCGCCCCGTTGAACTTTTATAACGTACACTACGCCTTTACCCATATTGTGGGAACCAGCGGCGGCAATACGGCCGACATGCAGGAAGCCATCCACATGATGAGTGAAGGGCTCGACCCGGCCGGTCTGGTCACCCATATCGGAGGCCTGAACGCCGTGATCGACACCACCCTGAACCTGCCCTCGATTCCGGGCGGCAAAAAATTGATTTATACGCATATCGACATGCCGTTGACCCCGATTGCCGAATTCGCCGAACGTGGCAAAACCCAAGCCGTATTCAAAACATTGGCCGAAATCTGCGATCGCCATAACGGACTCTGGAGCGTGGAAGCCGAAGAGTATCTGCTCGCCCATGCCGATGAAGTGAAAGAGTAAGGAGATGGGATTCGGTGCCTGTGATTTTTTAGATGAAGCCTATAAACCTGATTGAAAACAATCATAAACAACCATCCGGTTCCAAACCGGGTAAAACTCAATCAAAAAAGTCATGAAGCAACTAGACACGAAACTGATGCACCCCGCAGAGCAGATCAAAGTGATCATCGGGCGTATCTACCGCAGCGGGATGACGACCACCTCGGGCGGTAACGTCTCCATCATGGACGATAGCGGCGATATGTGGATCACGCCCAGCGGCATCGACAAAGGCTCCCTGACCGAAAAGGATATCATGTGCGTCAAGGCAGATGGTACCATCATCGGCCCGCACAAACCTTCGTCGGAGTATCCCTTCCACAAAGCGATCTACCAAATGCGTCCCGGTATGAAGGCGGTCATTCACGCCCATCCGCCCGCATTGGTTTCGTTCAGCATCACCCACAAAATTCCGAACACCAACATCATCCCGCAGGCTCGCCGTATCTGCGGTCGCATCGGGTTCGCTCCCTACGACACGCCGGGCAGCCAAGGACTCGGTAAGAAAATCGCGGCTGAGTTCAAAAACCATCCCGATTACAAAGCCGTCATCATGGAAAACCATGGGGTGGTTTTGTGCGGGGAAGATCTGATGGACGCCTACCAACGTTTTGAAACCCTGGAACTGTGCGCCCGTACCGAACTCAATGCCATGGTGCTGGGACAACCGACCTACCTGACCGAAGAACAGATCGGCCAGCATGAAGCCTCGTTGCCCACCGATTATCCCCACTTCATGGGGGTTACCTACCCCTCGGACGAACGCGCCATCCGTACGGACATCGTGAAAATGGTTCGTCGTGCCTGCGACCAGGGGCTGATGATCAGCACCTACGGGACTGTCTCGGTTCGTTGGCGGGGGAACGACTTCCTGATCACCCCTCCGGGCAAACCGCGTTGGGACATCGAACCGCAGGATATCGTTCAGGTGAAAAACGGGATGGTCGAAGCCGGCAAAATTCCGAGCCGTTCGGTCGCCATGCACCAGGCCATCTACCAAAGCAACCCGAAGATCAACTCCATCATCCTGACCCAGTCGCCCAACCTGATGGGTTTCTGCACTTCGGGCGTCAAATTCAACGTCCGCACCATTCCCGAAAGCTGGATTCTGCTACAGGATATTCCGATCATCCCTTACGGGCTGCAGTACGAAGATCCGCTGGCCATTCCTGAAATGGTTAAGAAAGTACCTTGCCTGCTGCTGGCCAACGACTCGGTGCTGGTAACCGGCGATCAGCTGCTGAACACGTTCGACCGTCTGGAAGTGGCCGAATTCAGTGCCAAATCTCTGATCATGGCCGCTCCGATCGGGGAACTCAAACCGATCAACGACCAACAGGTCGAAGATCTGCGCGTGGCTTTCCACGTGGGGGAATAAACCGCTAAACGTCGTTTCCATGCAACTGATTCTCAGTCCGTGGAACCTGCCCCAGTACAACATCGTGCTGGAAGAATACTTGCTAACAGAACGTCCGGGGGACGTTCTGTTGCTGTATATAAACCGTCCATCGGTGATCGTGGGCCGCCATCAGACCCTCGAGGCCGAAGTCGATTTATCCTACTGTCAACGGGAAGGGATTCCCGTCCTGAAGCGGCTGTCGGGCGGAGGAACGGTCTATCACGACGAAGGGAACCTCAACTATGCGTTCTTTGGCGACAAAACCGCCGAACCCTTTCTCGATCACGACTTCAATGCCCCGGTCATCCAGGCTTTGGCCCGCCTCGGCATTGCGGCCCAGGCTGGTCCTCGCCGGGAACTGTTGTTTCAGGGAAGGAAAATCTCCGGCACAGCCTCGCACATCACCCGTCACCGATGGCTGTTCCACGGTACGCTGCTCCATCGAACCGACCTGGAACGGCTCGACCGTATCCGTCAGGGCGACCCGACTCGCCGAGGAAAAGGAGTCGCCTCGGTTCCCAGTCCGGTGATCAATATCGGCCCGTATAGGGATGCCGACGAATCGACGGAAGTGTTTTGCCAACGATTGACCGAAGTGTTCCTGCAAGAATATGGGCTCGAGGCTCCTACCCCCCTGACCGAAGCCGAACAGGCCCTCATACGGCAACGAGCAGAACAACGTTACGGTTCATTCTAACAGATAAACGGCCTGAATTTGCCGAAAATACGCTTATAGAAAAGGGCTGCGGAAGATTTCCGCAGCCCTTTTCTTATACCGCCCGACCGAGAGATTACATCAAGGCCGGAGCGACATATTTAGCCAACAAGTAGCCTCCTCCCAACAACCACACATACAGAATCGAGGCTAAAAGGAACGGTTTGGCTCCGGCTTTTTTGAACTTTTCGAAGTTGGTTTCGGCGCCCAGGGCCGTCATGGCCATCGTCAACAGGAACGTATCCAGCCGTTTGATGAAGGCGATCACCGGCTCCGGCAACAACCCCAACGAATTGAAAGCAATCACCGCCAGAAAGCCCAACGCAAACCAAGGAATCGCCACCTTCCCGGCTCCCTGCTGTTGTTGTGTTTCGCCGCGCAAACGAGCCTTACGCGCCCGCAAACGGGCAATCGACCAGCTAATCACTAACAGCGCCGGCACCAACATAATGACCCGAATCATCTTGACAATGATCCCCACGTTCGAAATTTCTTCGCCCATGGCATTCCCAGCCCCGACCACATGCGCCACTTCATGCAGCGTCGATCCGGTATAGAGTCCCATCTGTTCCGGGGTCAGGGTCACGATGCCCTGTTTATAGAGTACAGGATAGAGGAACATCGAAATCGTCCCGAAAATCACGACCGTCGAAACCGCCACGGCCGTTTTATAGGGTTTGGTATGAATGGTCGCTTCGGCCCCCAGAATCGCAGCCGCCCCGCAAATACCGCTACCCACCGAGGTCAATAGCGCAATGCCTCGGTCCATCCGCAACAGACGACCAATCCACACCCCTCCGTAAATGGTCCCGGCCACGATAATCGCATCGATCAGAATCGCCGGCAACCCGACTTGTACGATATCCTGAAACGTCAGGTTGAATCCATACAGAATGATCCCGACCCGCAACAGACGTTTGGAACAGAAGAGAATGCCCGGTACCCATGTGGCCGGCAAACGGTTCCGCAGGCTGTTGGCATAAGCCATCCCCAAAATGATCCCGATAATCAACGGGCTGAGCGAAAGCCCTTTGATAAAAGGGAAATCACTGATATAAAACGCCGCACAGGAAAACAAGGCGATCAACAATACGCCATGCAACATATTCCCCTGTTTTTCACTCAATTTCATGTTCATAACCACTCGATATTCATGATCAATACGGTGCAAAGAAACCGCTTATTTCGGAGAATCGGTCACCTCAAATATTTATCACCCATAACCAAAAGTTATATCGACCCCGCTCGACGATCCTAAACATTATTTTCGTCGTACGTTTTGATTTCTCGATTTTCGGCACTTTCTTTGCCCCTGGAAAGAGACCGTTCCCCGATATTCCGATCAGTTATCGGGAATAATGATTTTCCATGACATTATTTGAAGAAAAGACGCTATCTTTATAGGCGTAAAATTTAAGGTTAACTCAAAAAACAATACGTTATGAATTTTCTGACGAATGAAAAGCTGACCATCGTCGGCGCAGCCGGGATGATCGGTTCAAACATGATCCAAACCGCTATTATGATGGGTCTTACCCCCAACATCTGCGCGTATGACCCCTTCGCTCCGGCCCTGGAAGGCGTAGCCGAAGAGATGTATCACTGCGGTTTCGAAGGTATTAACCTGACCTACACTACCGATGTGGCCGAAGCCTTCCGGGATGCCAAATACATCGTTTCCTCGGGGGGTGCCGCCCGTAAAGCCGGCATGACCCGTGAAGATCTGCTCAAAGGCAATGCCGAAATCGCCGCTCAGTTCGGTAAAAATATCCACACCTACTGCCCCGATGTAAAACATGTCGTAGTTATCTTTAACCCGGCCGATATTACCGGGCTGATCACCCTGATCTACTCGGGCCTCAAACCGTCGCAGGTGAGCACGCTGGCCGCTCTGGACAGCACCCGTCTGCAAACCGCCCTGGCTCAACACTTCGGAATCGCTCAGGACAAAGTAGTCAACTCGCGTACCTATGGCGGACACGGCGAACAGATGGCCGTCTTCGCTTCGACTACCATGGTCGACGGCAAACCGCTGAGCTCGCTGATCGGCACCCCGGCTCTGACCGAAGAAAAATGGGCTGAAATTCGTCAGCACGTCATCCAAGGCGGGAAACGTATCATCGAACTGCGTGGTCGTTCGTCCTTCCAGAGCCCGGCCTATGTTTCGATTGAAATGATCCGGGCCGCTATGGGTGGAGCTCCGTTCCGTTGGCCGGCCGGCACCTATGTCGATGAAGGGGAATTCCGTCACATCATGATGGCCATGGAAACCTCGATCGACAGCGAAGGGGTGCACTACAAACTGCCGCAAGGAACGCCGGCTGAACTCGACGCGCTGCGTACCAGCTATCAGCACCTGACTCATCTGCGCGATGAAGTGATCGAAATGGGCATTCTGCCTTCCATCAGCGAATGGTCGAAGATCAATCCCAACCTGAAATAATCGTTCCGATTATACCGAAAATCCCGAACGGATTCGTTCGGGATTTTTTATGCGCTGACCCCAAGGTCCCTTGTCCCTATTCCATAAAAAAGCCGCATTTTTTGTCAAAATGCGGCTTTTTCTTGCTGATCCGACCGGACCTATTCCAAATAGAAAAGTTCGGGCAGCGGAATCGATACCGGCGAATTATCGGCATTCGTTTCCATAATATCGGCCATATAATCCCACCACTTCTGCACAATCGGCGTGGGACCCAAATCCTGGGAAGTCTGTTCGCCTTCGATTTTCTGTACGGCAAACAGAATAT
This sequence comes from uncultured Alistipes sp., assembly GCA_944326035.1. Taxonomy (GTDB): domain Bacteria; phylum Bacteroidota; class Bacteroidia; order Bacteroidales; family Rikenellaceae; genus Alistipes_A. The sequence continues at coordinate 127,174 of CALVCS010000001.1, forward strand.
TCGTTTCCTTATCCCAGAAGATCGAATAATCGTATACCCCCGAATCCTTGAGCATCTTCACCAATTCGGGCCATATTTCATTATGACGTTTCTGATATTCGGCTTCGCAACCGGGTTTCAATTTCATTTTAAAAGCACAACGCTGCATATCAATCTATTTTAAAAGTAAAACAAGCTTTTCTCAACATATCGTCCTTAGAACAGCGAGGGGAAGAAGACCGACACGATCAACAACAGAAGCCCGACACACAATACGACAATCGTTTTGCTCGAACTTCCTTTCCACTCTTTAAGCACAATGCCCCAGAAGTTACTGAAGACGATGTTCAGCGACATGAGGATACTCCAACTGAAAGCCACCAACATTGCATTATCGGCGATGAAGCTCTGTCCCATGCCCAGGAACAGGAACTGCATGTACCACAACGAACCGCCCAACAACGAGAAAAGCAGGTTGCTGGCCAGCACCGAACCGCCCACCGTACGATATTCGTGGAACGATTTGTTCTTACGGAACAGATAAACGCAATAGATAAAGTTGGTCAGGAAGCCCCCGAACATCACGAAGATATGGACCGGACTGAAAGAGAGCAGTTCTGAACAGCCGTTAGCGATCGCCGCATCGGCAATCGGTTGACCTGCCGCCAGCCCGTAATTCATGCAGGCGCTCATCAAACCGGCAAAAATCGCAATGATCAGCCCCTTTTTCAAGGCAAACTCTTTGACCGCTGCTTTCTTTTCTTCGGCGCTCATGGCCTTGTCGCGCAATGAACCGGCATAACCGATCACCGCAATACCGGCCAACGAAATCGCCACACCGATCAACAAAGCCCAACCTCCGGGGGTCGTAAAGAGATTTTCACCGGCCACAATCGGCGGAATAATGGTCCCGAAGGCCGCACAGAAACCGGCGGATACGGACTGTCCCAACGAAATACCCAGGTAACGCATGCTCAGCCCCCAGGTCAACCCGCCGACACCCCACAAGGCCCCGAACAGAACGGCCAACGCCATCGAACTCACCGGAGCCGATGTCAGCACCGTTCCCAAGGCATCGAACGGAACGGCATACAACGTAAAAACCCATGGCAGAAGAATCCAGGAGACGATCCCTTGAGCGATCCAATAGGTTTCCCACGACCAATTTTTAATTTTGTTGATAGGCACGTAATAGCTCGATCCGGCGAACGAACCGATGGTCATCAGCAAAATTCCGATTAAAATACTATTCATAGATTCAGTAGATTAGGTAGTCGTTTCAATACGGCGAAAGCGCCGTCCTCACGGAGCAACGCTTTCGCCCGATAATGATCGTCTCTCGGTTTATCGTTTCGAGGTAACGTCCTTTTCGTACTGTTCGATGACGGAGATGTACTCTTCGGCCACGGGAGTTCCGTTTTTCAGGCAGAAGTAGTCGTACACAGCCGACCAAGGCAGACTCTTGGCTTCTTCCAACAGGGCCAGACGCTGGAAATATTTCCCGGCCGCTTCGTTTTCACGCAGCTTCTTGATCGGCGACAGCAGCGCCTGCAAGAAGGCTTTCTGGGTAGCACGGCTCCCGATTACATAAGCGCCGATACGGTTGATCGATGCGTCGAAGTAATCCAGTCCGATGTTCACGCGATTCAAGGCATCGGCCCATACGATTTCTTGGGCCAACAGAGCCACGCTATCGTTCAGAATCACCACATGGTCGCTGTCCCAACGAACCGGACGGCTGACGTGCAACAACACTTCCGGCGTGAAGAGCAACATCGAAGAGATCTTGTCATAGGTTTCTTCGGTCGGATGGAAGTGACCCATGTCGAGGGTAGCCATCAGCCCATTCTGTACGGCATAACCCATATAGAATTCGTGCGAACCGACCGTAAAGCTTTCGAGACCCACCCCGAACACTTTGCTTTCGACCCCGTCTTTCACATTCGGGCATTTCACGGCGAAGATCTGATCCAACGAATCCTTCAACAGCGAACGATAGTAGTAACGATTCACGGTCAGGTCTTTCGAACCATCATGAATCCACAGGTTGTGGCAAGCCTTGCTGCCCAGCTGTTCGCCCATGGCTTCGGCGATCTTACGGCTGCGGATGGTGTGTTCGATCCAGAAATCGCGGATCCCTTTGTCCGGGTTCGACAGCGACAGGTCGCCGCTCTTGGGGTGCGAGAAACTGGTACTGTTGAAGTCCAACTTCATGTTGTTGGCCTTGGCCCAGTCGATCCAGCTCTGGAAGTGTTTCACTTCGATCTGGTCACGGTCGACTTTCTGTCCCCCGAAATCGCCATAAATGGCATGCAGGCTCAGGCGGTGATTCCCCGGAATCAACGTTTTCACCTTTTCAATATCTTGGCGCACTTCGTCGATGTTGCGGGCTTTGCCGGGATAGTTCCCCGTAGCCTGGATCCCACCGGAGAGTTGTCCGTCGGGATTTTCGAAACCCGTCACATCGTCGGTCTGCCAGCAGTGCAGCGACAGGGAAATGTTCTGGAGCTGTTGGAGCGCCTTGTCAGTATCGATACCCAGCTCGGCATAACGTTCCTTGGCTGCCTCGTAGGCTTTGATAATCTGTGCTTCTTTCATCGGTTGAATGATTTAATTTAAGTGTATGGTTTAATGGTTGTGTACAAATGATTTACTGTATCAACAGGTGTTTCACCTTGGCATAAGCCGCATCCCAGGCCGCCGCATCTTCCGGCAGGAAGGTTTCGGTTTCGACTGCTTCGGCAATCATGTCGCGCATCTGTTGCAGCGAGTTCACATAACCGGCCGCCCGTGCCTGCAGCATGATATTCCCGATCGCCGTCGCTTCCGACGGTCCGGCAACCACCGGCAACCCGATGGCATTGGCCGTAAACTGATTCAAGAGCTTATTCTTGGAGCCGCCCCCGATGATATGCAGTTTTTCGATGGGGAACGGAGCCAGTTTCTGGAATTTACCCAAAATATCCTTATACTTCAGCGCCAGCGATTCGAAGATGCAACGAATCAGCTGCGGATGAGTTTCCGGAACCGGTTGACCGCTGCGGGTGCAGAAGTCCGCAATCGCCCGAATCATGCTCTTGGGGTTGGCAAACGAAGGATCGTCCGGATCGATAAACGAACGGAACGCTTCGGCCTGACCGGCCATCTGGACAATTTCCGGATAGCTGTAGGAGATGCCCTCTTTCTTCCACTCCTTGATGCACTGTTCCAGGATCCACATCCCGGTAATGTTCTTCAACAAACGGGTCGTACCTTCCACCCCACCCTCATTGGTGATGTTCAGGGCGGCGGTCTCTTCGGTAATCACAGCATCTTTCACCTCGATCCCCATCAGCGACCAGGTTCCCGAGCTGAGGTAGGCAAACTTTGCGTCTTTGGCCGGCACCGCTGCCACGGCCGAAGCCGTATCGTGTCCGGCAACGGCCACAACAGGAACCGGTCCCAAACCCGTATCGGTTGCCAACGCTTCCCGCAACGGACCGATCACCACGCCCGGCAAAATCACTTCGCCGAACAACGAAGCCGGAACACCCATTTTTTCGAGCAACTGCGTTTCGATCTTTTTCGTACGCGGATTCAACAACTGCGAGGTCGAAGCAATCGTATATTCGGTCACCCGTTTCCCGGTCAGCATATAGCTCAGCGCATCGGGCATGAACAGCGCCTGTACGGCGGCATTCAACACCGACGAACCGTCACGTTTCATTGCATAAAGCTGATAAAGGCTATTGAAATTCATCACCTGAATGCCGGTCAGCGCATAGACCTCGTCACGCGGCATCACCTTTTCGAAATATTGTTCGGGAGCGCCTTCGGTATGGGGATCCCGATAGGCATAGGGCAGACCGAGCAATTGACCATCCGAACCCAAAAACGCAAAATCGACACCCCAGGTATCGATTCCGATAGAGGTGATCGGCGTCCCCTCCTTGGCGCAGGCGATCATGCCCTCACGCAGATGTTCATAAAGCGAGAAAATATTCCAATAAAAATGACCGCCCAATTCCATGATCTGGTTGGGGAAACGGGTCAACTCTTTCATATGGAGTTTACCGTCACGCAGCGTACCCAGGATGGAACGACCACTTGTCGCCCCCAGGTCGAAAGCCAAAAACGAGATCTCTTTCATCCGTTACAATAAATAGTTTTTTTGATTACAGGCGTCCCGGCAGCGATCCCGCCCCTTCGTAAACAGACATTGACGTCCGCCTATCGGTCAGGGCAAGAGTTCCCGGCTCTGGGACATTGACTTAGGGCGAACCTGGTTTTTTATAGACCGATCTGGCTCATTTCAGGGCGCCGGCTATCATTTGACAAATATACACAAAACCCGTCGAAATTCAAATCCGACACGACTTTCACGTTCCATTTTTCTACGGCCACTCCCGGACATCTTTTCACCCGACGATTTTCTCTCTTAGAGGCCTGTTAATCAATCTTTCTCTTGTTTTTTCAGACGATAGATTCGCCCATCGGAACTCCCGATTATACTTTTTCAAAGTCCTCCCTGAGCGTTTTTCGGGAAAGATATCCGTCCCCCGCTTCTCTCCCGAGTCTCCCCCATCCGAAAAGTCTGTTGGAGAACTTTCCGCAACGCTCCTCGAACAACTAACGCACCACTTTCACCCCTTTGGGCGCCTCCACCGTCGTGGAGACCGTTCCATCGGCCTGTCGTTGATGCCGGACCCGAACGATTCCCCAAGGAGTAGGTACCGAGCCTTCGACCCATTGCAAATCTCCCAAATGGGGTTCGACCCGAATCTTTCGACCGCCCGGTTCCGCGATCGTCACGCCCAACACATGTTCGGTCAACCAAGCCGTCGGCCCCGAAGCCCATCCGTGACAGAAACTATGACGCAATCCCTTATAACAATAATCGCCATAGGTTCGATGTACATCCACCTTCCCGAGCGGTACGATTTCATCGATCCGGGCCGCGTTTTCCATCCAGCGAATATCGAAATCTTCCCAGAAGGTCGTAGCTCCCAGATCGAGCATCCCGCCCCAATAGCGTCGAATATGCTCCATCGCCCCGGTATAATCTCCGGCCAGCGCCTGAGCCTGCAACATATAATACCCGTAAAACGTCGAGAAATTCTGCACTCCGTCCTGCGACAACACTTCATTGGCCTGTTCGGCCGGCACCAACCCCGCCAAGGCGATCAGCGCCGCCGATTGCTTGGAGGCGCGGTAATCGGGAACCACCTGTCGCATCCGATCGACCGTAGCACGGCATTGTGCCGCCAACGCCTCATTGCCCAACACCGCAGAGAGTTCCTCGCCTGCTTCGAGCGTCATCAACAGCAGGGCCTGCAATCCGGCATCGACGGCCGGTTTATTCTGACTGGTCGGCCAATCCAGAAAACGACCTCCCCCCGTCAGATGTTCCTGTCCCTGCGCATCCACCGCCTCCATCAACCACGGCAACAAGCGATCCAGATAGGGCTTCTGCTCGGCCAGATAGGCCTTATCGCCGGTATAGTGATAATAGTCCCGGTGGATCAACACCCACCAGAGCGTATAGGCACAGATCCCGTTCATCCAACCCGGCAGCGGAGTCTGGTCGCGAGCCTGATCCAACGTTTTGCGCAACACCTCGTTATCCCCAAACACCGACAGAATGGTACGGAGCTCGGGATGCGCATCGCCCATCCACACCAGCCGATCGCGTTTGATCCCGTCCCACAGATAGTTTTGCATATTCAGATGCACGGTATAGGCGCCCGTCATCCAGATGCTGTCCAGTCGCGGATCGCTCGAGTGGAACGAACCCAGGTAGGGCAAATCCCGATACACGAAGATCGCCCGCACCTCTTGTATGTTCACGGTGACGTCCTCGGTCAGCAGATCGAGCCGCACAAACCGAAAACCCGAATTCCCCACTTCGCTCACCCCATACCACGGCACTTCCATCTGGAAATCACGCATGGCATGATCGTTGGTCGCTCCGCTTTCGGGGGTAATATCGCTCATCGCCTCGCTCACCGATTCGCCCAAACGAACCCGGAAACGGGCCGGTTTCTTGCCCGAGATATCGGCGGTCACGATCTGTAGTCCCCCGTGAATTTCCCGACCGAAATCCAACAGCAAAGAAGGTCTCCGCCCCTCTTTACTGGTCATCACACAGTGCGGATAGGCCGCATTGATCATCTGTCCTTTCCCCCGGGACAACAACACCTCGGGCGACTCGATCAACTCTCCGTTTTGCTGCCACATCACCCGTACCGGCGGCAAATAGGTTCGTACACGCGTATCGTGTTCCAGCGTATCGGACATCCCCTCCGGGAAAACCGGAGGCAACTGGGCCGCCACCGAAAACGTGACGCCCAACATCCATAAGGTCAGTAGTTTTTTCATCAATTCACATTCAGTTTATCACTCAAATCTGCCCGTTCCCTCTCTACCGCGAGGTCAATCGGAAAGTATGACGTCCCGAGCCAACTCCGACGATCTTCACCGCCCCACGGTCCAGCTCCAGGTCTGGTAATACTTGACCATCCATCTCCACCTGCACCCGTTTGGCATCTACGCCCGACACCAATGGCAGGTAAACATCTCCGGTCATATTGGCCGGCAGGTCGACCGTCAGATCAAACGTTCCCGATCGATTTTCGAACGACACGCTCACCGCTCCGCGGATCGTCGGCACCTCGATCGAAGCCTCGCTCAACCAGGCCGGCTGAGGCGCGATCCGCACCCGACGATACCCCGGTTCGATCGGCTCGACACCCATCAATTTGCGCGGGATGATATTGCCCGGCACCGCTCCCCAAATGTGATTCCAGTCCTGATTGGACTTAAAGAGAATGTCCCAGGCCTCCATGGTGATGGTCGAACCTCCACGAATCATGTTGTACCAACTGCGCACATCGGTCGAACTCATCAGATCAAGCGCTTGCTCGACCTGTCCCGTCTCGTACAACGCCTCCAGCAGGAATTGGGAGGCATAGACACTGCACTCCATCCCGCGCGAAGCGATGTACACACCCAAAGGCCCCAACATACGAGGTTCGGCCACCCCTAAAGCCACCGGGAAAATATTGCTGTACAACGATACGCTGTCGGTTCCGATACCATCCCGATACAAGCCCAATTTCCGATCGAAAAACAACTGATTGATGCTACTGCGCACTTTCTCGGCTTGTTGGGCATACGTCACCGAATCGGCCGTCTCGCCAATCGCACCGGCCAGACGACTCAACAACGCCAACGACGCATAGTGGAACGAATTGGGACTGATGTTGCGGGGCGTAAAGACAAACCGATCGCGTGGCCAGTCGGTGATATCGGCCAGCCGTTGCCCCTGAGGAAGATGGATTGACGCTTTCAGCGCACTGTCCACCCGGGGATTCCCTTCTACACTGATAATTCCATTCTCGTCTTCGAGAATCGACAGGGTCTTCTTCTTCAACAGTTCGTAATGAGTCCGGGCCGAACGGATATCCCCCGTATACAGATAATCGTACCAGGCAATCATCACCGATTGCAGAATCCATTCCGTCGGCCAGGTCGCATGGTAGAGCAGGTATTCATGGGAGTGCCGGGCCAGGGAGTACTCCTTGTCGGCATAATAATGACACAGCTGATTGAGCAGCGCATCGGCCTCATAGGGAATCCGTTCCCGATCGCCATCCACATACACGCCGGCAAAACTGGTCGCCTTGACCGAGTAGCGACACAACTCCCACACCTGATTGAGCACCGTATCCGACGAGGTGAACCGTACGGCCGTATCGTCGAACGGATAGTTCACGCTCTGACGCAATAGGGCCGTCGCCGACAACGGACGATCATACCCCTCTATTTCGCAATAACGAAACGGGTAGACCTCTCCGATATAATCGGGCATCAGAATCGCCAGGGGCGGGGTCGTCCGCGTATTGCGGCCTCCAGCCGGGATTTTAATGAAGTAGGTATGGCGTCCCGGCAACAGGCCCAATTTCATGGACTGATAGCGAATCGTGCCCGGCGGCCGACGATCGACCCGTCCCTCCTTGAGCGCTTCGCCCAGATGGACGATCACCGAATCGCCTTCTCCATCCGATTCCAGCGTCACTTTCAGCTGGGCAAACGAGGCCCGACCAAAATCGGCCCAATAGGTCCCGTCCGGACAACGTTGCCAGGCCACGGGTATTTCATCGCTCTTTTCCAGGGGATAGACCGCCGTCTGATAGTCGGTCAACGCAGGAGCCGTACGAAAAGCCCGAATCTGAGACCACTCCTGCATAAAGCCATTGTTGGCCGAACGGACCATCCAATAGTAGTTCGTATTGGGTTTCAGGGGTTTTCCCTCATAACGGACCGCCACGGAGTTATCCGACGAGACCGTTCCGCTATTCCACATATCGGGACGGAAACGCCTCAACAGCTCGGGACTCGTCGCTACCATAATCTGATAGGCCGTCTGTCGCACATCGCTACGTACATCGTTGACCTGCCAACCGAACATCGGCTGCCGATTATAAATCAACGGAACCTGTAACCGTTCGATGGCCCGTGCCGTACTGTCCAAGGTCAATTGAGTCAGATAACCGTCCATCCACACCCGATCAGTGTGTTCCAACAGATCGGTTCGGAGTGCCGTCGGTGGTGCACCCTGCGCCACGGAAAGAGTTCCCCAAACCATCAAGGCCAATAACGAACTCCAGCCTATTCTTTTCCCCATAATTTTCGCGAAAGATTTGGTATAATAATTATTGTTGAGCCATCGCTTGTTCTCTCTGGATCTGATCCCGATATAACACCGCCTTAGTAGAGTCTACTCCTTTAAAAATGGTTTTCATTCCATTGACTTCTTCGATCACCAGATAGGGTCCGGGGCGATTTTGACGCACCAGCAGTCGACATCTTCCCCAATCCTTGACCCGGAAGTATCCTTTATGGGTCCCTCCGAACGAAAATCCATTCGAACGATGCCCCGCCGAAGGAATCTGATCCATCAGCTCCACGCTGCGAATCTGTTCAAAAGGAATGGAGCATCCATACATACCGGTAAAACGAACCTCCTGACCGGTTATTTCCAACGAGGTCGGCCAACACCCCCAGATCAACAACACTGCCATAAAAACCAAGGCCACTATCCAGGCCGGAATCCGAAAAGCATCGCGTATCGGCTCGGGATGGTGATCGAACTTTTTAGCCTTCACGCTCAAAACAGATATACTCACCATCAGTGGCAGCAGCAACATCAGCGTAGTGCCCAACGGGCTTCCGAGCCAGCGAAACAAATAATACCCCCCACAGTCAGCAGCGCCGCACCGGCCAAAAGCCTAAATGCATACCGTCCCAACCCTTCGAAATCGATGTATTGTTTCCGTGCGGCAGGGAGCAGGCTATAAAAACTAATCGTGCGAGGAAATTTCCGGATTCCAACGGCTATAACCGCTATCAATCCGCCCATGATCATACCGGTCCAGTCCATATCGATCATTTTTATCTCTTTACAAAAAAAAGAATTATTCGGCAGATTCCCAAATTGGGATTTTCGGAAAAAACCGATAACTTTAACCGTTGGTATCGCCACGCGAAAGCACTTCCGGCGGACCTTACACGGGATTCATTCTGTTAACTCGTCAAAATCAAATATTCTATGAAAAATCTCTTTTGCGTCCAAGACAAAGTCATCGTCATCACCGGTGCCGCCGGAGTATTAGGCACCTCCATGGTTCACCATTTTGCCGAACAGGGAGCCCGGGTCGTCATCCTCGACCGGAACGAAACGGCCGGCCGCGCGCTCGAACAGGCTGTACGGGAAGAGGGCGGCGAAGTGCTGTTCCTATACACCGACGTACTGGATCGGGCCCTGCTCGAACAAAACTATACCGACATCATGGCACAATGGGGCCGCATCGATGTACTGATCAACGGGGCCGGCGGCAACATGGCCGGCGCGACCATTCCCCCCGACAAAACCATTTTCGATCTGGACCTGGGCGCTGTCCGCAAAGTGGTCGATCTAAACCTGTTCGGCATCATTCTGCCGACGATGGTCTTCACCAAGGCAATGATCGAACAGAAAAAGGGATCGATCATCAATATCTCCTCCGAATCGGCCATCCGTCCCTTGACCCGCGTGGCCGGATACGGCGTCGCCAAAGCCGCCGTCACCAACTTCACGAAATATATGTGCGGAGAGTTGGCCACCAAATACGGTCCCGGTCTTCGGGTCAACGCCATCGCTCCGGGGTTCTTCATCACCGAACAGAACCGCACCCTGCTGCTCAACCCCGACGGTTCGCTGACCGAACGTTCGAAGAAAATTCTGGCCCACACGCCTTTCGGCCGTTTCGGTGAACCCGAAGAGCTGCTCGGCACCCTGCAATGGCTGGCTAGCGACGCCTCGAAATTCGTATCGGGCACCATGACAGTCATCGACGGAGGATTCGACGCCTTCTCGATCTAATCCGCGCAGGTCTCCCGCCAGTTGAGCCTGCCGTGATCTTGTCCCGGCAGACAACCCAAACCGCCGGAGCCTCTGCAAAGCCCGATGTCCACAACCTGTACTTTTATTCTCAACCTGTAAATCACCTCGTATGACCTACCTCTGTAAACAATCCTGGCGCTGGTACGGTCCCAACGACCCGGTCAGTCTGTGGGACATTCGCCAGGCCGGAGCCACCGATATCGTTCACGCCCTGCACCATATCCCCAACGGAGAGGTGTGGAGTATCGAAGAGATCCAAAAACGACAACAACTGATCGCCGACGCCTGGCTAACCTGGAGCGTCGTGGAGAGTGTTCCCGTCCATGAACACATCAAAACCCAAACGGGCGATTTCCAACGCTATATCGACAACTATAAACAGAGCATCCGTAACCTGGCCGCCTGCGGCATCACCTGTATCACCTATAATTTCATGCCGGTGCTGGACTGGACCCGCACCGACCTGGCCTATCCCCTACCGGATGGCTCCCGCGCCCTGCGTTTTGAACGGGCCGCCTTCGTCGCCTTCGATCTGTTCATTCTGAAACGCCCCGGAGCCGAAAAAGAGTATACGCCCGAAGAGATCGCCAAAGCCCGTGCCCGTTTCGACCGCATGAGTTCGACCGACCGGGAACAACTCACCCGCAACATGATTGCCGGCCTGCCCGGGTCGGAAGAGAGCTTCACGGTGGCCCAATTCCAGGAAGCACTCGACCGCTATCGAGATATCGACGCCGAAAAACTACGCGAAAACCTGATCTACTTTCTACGTGAAGTAGCGCCCGTGGCCGACGAAGTGGGCGCCGAGCTGGTCATCCACCCCGACGACCCGCCCTACCCGATTCTGGGACTGCCTCGCATTCTCTCGACGGCCGACGATTTCCGCCGGCTGATCGAAGCCGTCCCCAACCCATCCAACGGTCTCTGTCTGTGTACGGGATCTTTCGGCGTACGGTCGGATAACGAACTGGCTGCGATGATGACCGAATTCGGGGATCGGGTGGGATTCGTTCACCTGCGCAGCACCTGCCGGGACGCCGAAGGCAACTTCTATGAAGCCAACCACCTGGAAGGCGATGTCGATATGTACGGTGTCATGAAAGCGTTTCTGGAGTTGCAGCAACGCCGCCAGAAATCGATCCCGATGCGTCCCGATCACGGCCATCAGATGATCGACGACCTGAAGAAAAAGACCAACCCCGGATACTCCTGTATCGGACGACTTCGCGGATTGGCCGAATTGCGGGGACTGGAGATGGGTATCGCCCGCAGCCTCTATCCCGACAAATAGCCCCTCGTCCAAGAGGCAAAAAACACCAAGCGGTCCGTCGCATAAGGACCGCTTGTGCTTTTCTGGTTCGCTCCGATAGTACGGACACCCCTGTTGTCTGCTAATGAGGCACATTTTTCCTGAATAAATATTATCTTTGTCACCCGCAACCAAACCACGATAAGAAAACTAATCTATGGGAGGATTTTTCGGAACCATCAAAAAGACCAGCTGCGTGACCGATCTCTTTTACGGGATCGACTACAACTCCCACATGGGGACCAAACGAGCCGGCATGGCCATGATCAACAACGGGGTCTTCACCCGGGCTATCCACAACATCTCCAACTCCTATTTCCGAACGAAGTTCGAATCGGAGCTGCCCACGTTCAGTGGCCAGTCGGGAATCGGCGTCATCAGTGACACCGACGCCCAACCGATCATCGTCAACTGTCACTTAGGAAAATTCGCCATCGTCACCGTGGCACGGGTCAACAACCTGCCCGAACTGGAAAAAGAGCTGCTCGACAAGGGAAACCACTTCTGCGAACACAGCAACAACCTCACCAACCAATCGGAACTGGTGTCGATGCTCATCGCCGAAGGAAAAACCTTCACCGAAGGAATCGAAAACGTATTCCAAAAACTGAAAGGCTCCTGTTCGATGCTCATTCTGACCGAGAACGGCATCATCGCCGCGCGGGATAAATACGGCCGAACCCCGATCGTCATCGGGAAAGGGGCAGATGGTTATGCCGCCTCCTCGGAAAGCTGTGCCTTTCCCAATCTGGGTTACGAAACCCACTATTTCCTGGGCCCAGGCGAAATCGTGATGCTCACGGCCAACGGGATGACCCAACTGCGCAAACCGGGCGATAAGATGCAGGTGTGCTCCTTTCTATGGGTCTACTACGGCTATCCGGTCTGCGAATACGAAGGTCGGAACGTCGACCAGATGCGATATCAGTGCGGCGTGGAAATGGGTCGACACGACGATATCGAGGCCGATTTCGTATCCGGCATCCCCGATTCAGGCATCGGCATGGCCTTAGGCTATGCCACGGGCAAGGGAATCCCCTATCAACGCGGCGTGGTCAAATATACGCCGACCTGGCCGCGCAGTTTCACCCCGCCCAACCAACAGATGCGTGAACTGGTCGCCAAGATGAAATTGATTCCCAACCGATCGCTGTTGCACGGGAAACGCGCGGTCTTCTGCGATGACTCGATCGTACGAGGCACACAGCTCAAAGACCACGTCAGCGAACTGTATGACTACGGCGCCAAAGATATCCATATCCGAATCAGTTGCCCGCCGCTGATCTATCCCTGTAAATTTCTGAATTTCACCGGGTCCAAATCGGAAATGGAACTCATCACCCGCCGGATGATCCAACAGCTCGAAGGCGATCCGCACAAAAACCTGGAAGCCTATGCCACCACCGGTTCACCGCAATATTGTCGCATGGTGGAAAGCATCCGCAAACAGATGAACGTCTCCTCGCTGAAGTTCAACTCGCTGGAAACACTTGTCAAAGCCATCGGCCTGCCCAAAGCGTGCATTTGCACCCACTGTTTCGACGGCAGCAGCTACGAATAGCGCTCACAAAAGGGGGGGGGTGACTCACCGAAAGTTCGCCTGGCTCATCGAACGAGCCAACCCCATCTTTCTCTGCGAAAATCCTAAAAAAACGCCGATCCGTTTCGGGATCGGCGTTTTTACATACGAACCGGTGAGTTCGACTAATAGTTGGTCTTCATGGGTTCGAAATAGGCCTGCGGATGAGCGCAAGAGGGACACATATCGGGTGCTTTCTTCCCTTTGTGGATGTATCCGCAATTGCGGCACTGCCAGGTGATCTCTTCGTCGCGTTCAAAAACTTTGCCTTCCTGTACGCGTTGCAACAAGGTACGATAACGTTTTTCGTGTTCGGCCTCTACGCTGGCAATAAAACGCCATACCGCTGCAATGGCCGGAAAACCTTCTTCTTCCGCCACCTTCGCAAAGGTCGGGTAGAGATCGACCCATTCTTCGTTTTCCCCGGCAGCCGCAGCCGTCAGATTTTCCAACGTGGTCCCGATCTTACCGGCCGGATAGCTGGAGGTAATCTCCACCATTCCCCCTTCCAAAAACTTGAAGAAACGTTTTGCATGCTCTTTTTCCTGATCGGCGGTTTCTAAAAAGACCCCGGCGATCTGTTCAAACCCTTCTTTCTTGGCCACACTGGCGAAGAAGGTGTAACGCGTACGTGCCTGCGATTCGCCCGCAAAGGACTTCAACAGGTTTTGTTCGGTTTTCGTTCCTTTAATACTTTTTGCCATATTCAGGTAGATTAAGTTAAAGAAATTGGTGCTCTTTGCCAACAAAGAAACGATTCTTCTTCCAAGATAACAAATTCCTCCGATCGTTTTTCTCGATAAATGTATAGGCAAATTTTATGCCTCGCCTCACTTATCTGCCTCGAAAGACTTGCTCTCACCGGATTACTGCCCCAGAATCTTGTCCGTCCGACGAAAAAAATATACCTTTGGGGCACTCAAGATAACCATTATGAGCGAACCCATCAAACACGAATGTGGAGTGGCCTTTATCCGGCTGCTCAAACCTTTGGAATATTATCGGAACCACTACGGCACCTCGTTCTACGGCCTCAACAAAATGCAGATTCTCATGGAGAAACAGCACAACCGCGGACAGGACGGCGCCGGATTGGCCAACATCAAGCTCTACCCTCGACCCGGACACGTCTACATCAACCGGATCCGGTCGAATGCCGATACGCCTATTAAGGACATTTTTCAGCGCATCGGAGCCGCAATCAATCAAGCAACCACCAACGACCCCGTTCTCCTGCAAGATACCACCTGGCTGAAAGAACATGCCCCCTTTACCGGCGAAGTTTTTCTGGGTCACCTGCGATATGGGACCTTCGGTCGGAACGAGATCGAAAATGTCCATCCCGTCAGCCGGGAAAATAACTGGATGACCCGTAGTCTGGTCCTGGCCGGGAACTTCAACCTCACCAACATCGACGAACTGTTCAACCGGTTGACCGAACTGGGACAGTATCCGCCCGCCGCCACCGATACCGTCACCATTCTGGAACGTATCGGACACTTCCTCGATCGCGAAAACGAAGATAAATACCAATACTTCAAATCAAAAGGTTACAGCAAACGGGAAATCACCGAACTGCTGGCCACCCATATCGACCTCAAGGAGGTCCTCTCGCTCTCGGCCCGGCGTTGGGACGGAGGGTATGTGATGGCCGGAATGATCGGGCACGGCGATGCCTTCATCATGCGGGATCCCTGCGGCATCCGTCCGGCCTATTACTACCAGGACGATGAAGTGGTCGTAGCCGCTTCGGAACGGGCTGTCATTCAAACGACGTTCAACGTACCCTATGAAGAGGTACACGAGTTGCCGGCTGCCCATGCCTTGATCGTACGACGCGACGGGCAAACCTCGGTCGAACAATTTACCGCCACCCAACCCGAACACCCCTGTTCGTTCGAACGCATCTACTTCTCCCGCGGCAGCGACCGCGATATCTACCGCGAACGAAAAATGTTGGGACGACTGCTCGTGCCGCAAATTTTGGAAAAGATCGACAACGATATCGAACACACGGTCTTCTCCTATATCCCCAACACGGCCGAAAGCGCCTATTTCGGTCTGATGGAGGGGCTGAGCGACTACTGCGCCGAAGTACGGGCCGGTCAGATCATCGCCGAAAAAGAACATCTCGATGAAAATCGCCTGCGTCAGATTCTGCGCTTCCGTCCTCGCTTCGAAAAGGTCGCCATCAAGGATATCAAAATGCGGACCTTCATCACCCAGGACGATCAGCGCGACGACCTGGTCGCCCACGTCTATGATGTCACCTACGGCACGATCCGCCCCGGCGAAGATACCCTGGTGATTCTGGACGACTCCATTGTACGGGGAACTACCCTGCGGAAAAGCATCATCCGCATCCTCGACCGACTCAACCCCCGCAAAATCGTTATCTGCTCGTCGGCCCCGCAAATTCGCTACCCCGACTGCTACGGGATCGACATGTCGCGCCTGGGCGAATTCGTCGCCTTCCGGGCCGCCATCGACCTCCTGCGCGAACGAGGCATGGATTCTCTCATCGAACAGGTCTACCTCGATGCCGTCACTCAATGCGGCCGCGACCGTCATGAAGTGGAAAATGTCGTCAAACGCATTTACGAACCGTTTACCGACGAAGAGATCTCCGAACAGATTGCCCGGATCGTGACTGCCCCCGACATTCGCGCCGAAGTGAAAGTCGTTTACCAAAGCGTTCAGGATCTGCACAAAGCCATTCCGCGCCACAACGGCGACTGGTATTTCACCGGCAACTATCCGACCCCGGGCGGAAATGTCGTGGCCAATCGTGCCTTTATTAACTTCTACGAGAATAATAACCAACGAGCGTATTAAAGCTCGTACAACGGACCTACTCTTATGAAACGCCGATCGCCCTACCGTCTTCTGAGCCTCCTGTTGCTGAGCCTCTTGCCGCTGTTTTCCATGGCCCAGGACGACCAGAATCCCGTCCGTTGGAGCAGCTCCGTCGAGGCTGACTCGGCCGGCGTGTATCGTCTTGTCTTTACGGCCGACATCCAGCTGCCGTGGCACATGTACGACCTCGGACCCTATGACGGAGGCCCCAATCCGACGACCTTTACCTTCACCGAAAATCCGGCCGTAGAGCTGCTCGGCGAAGTAAAACCCCTGCACGAACCGACACGGATTTTCGATTCGATGTTCGAGATGGAGATCGGTTATTTCATGGGACAGGTGCAATTCGTCCGCTCCGTCCGGCTGAAAAATCCGGACGAGGGAACCACCCTGCATGTCAATGTCGAATGGATGGCCTGTGATGACCAGAGTTGTCTGCCGCCGGCCGATCAAGATTTTACCCTCGTTTTGGGTAACCCGACCTCAACAGCCACCACCACACCCACCCTCTCCGACGCCTCGTTCAATGCCCCCTCCCTCTCAACGACCGATGCCGTCGGAAGCGGCAAATCGCTCTGGGGATTGATTCTCGAAGCCATTCTGTGGGGCTTGGCCGCGCTGCTGACCCCCTGTGTCTTCCCGATGGTGCCGATGACCGTCTCGTTCTTCCTCAAAGGCAGCGACAACAAGGTCCGAGGACGTATGATGGCCTCGCTGTACGGCTTGTTCATCGTCCTGCTCTACACCCTGCCCATCACCCTGATCATCCTCATCACCAAACTGGTGGGAGGTGACAGTGTAACCGCCGATATCTTCAACTGGCTGGCCACCCATTGGTTGCCCAACGTGATCTTCTTCCTGGTATTCATGATCTTCGCAGCTTCGTTCTTCGGAGCCTTCGAAATTACCATGCCCAGCTGGATGGTCAATCGGAGCGACCGAAAAGCCGATCAGGGAGGTATTTTCGGAACGTTTTTCATGGCCCTCACCTTGGTGCTGGTCTCCTTCTCCTGCACCGGACCGATCGTCGGCTCCGTCCTGATCAAGTCGACCTCCGGCGAAGTGTGGACCCCGGTGATCACCATGTTGGCCTTCTCGCTGGCTTTCGCCCTTCCATTCACCCTGTTCGCCTTCTTCCCCACCCTGCTGAAAAACCTGCCTAAAAGTGGAGGATGGCTCAACTCCGTGAAAATCGTGCTCGGGTTCCTGGAATTGGCCCTGGGGTTGAAATTCCTCAGCGTCGCCGACCAAACCTACCATTGGGGCTTACTCGATCGCGAGATCTATCTGGCATTGTGGATTGTCATCTTTGCCCTGCTGGGATTCTATCTGTTAGGCAAAATCCGATTCGCCCATGACAGCGAACCCAAACCCCTGAGTGTTACGCGCCTGCTCCTGTCGATCGGGGTGTTTGCCTTTGTGGTCTACCTGATTCCGGGTATGTGGGGAGCCCCGCTCAAAGGAATTTCCGGTTATCTGCCCCCGATGCACACCCAAGATTTTGGATATACCTCCTATGCCGCCTCGGCAAACTCGGCCAATGGCACGCCCAAAACCGCCAAATACAGCGACTTTCTCCATTTGCCGCACGGATTGAGCGGATTCTTCGATCTCAACGAAGCGCTGGAATATGCCCGTCAAACCGGGAAACCGCTCTTTGTGGACTACACCGGACACGGCTGCGTCAACTGCCGGGAGATGGAAGCCCGGGTCTGGTCTGACCCTCGGGTTTTAGAACTGTTACGCGACAAATTTGTCGTGGTCGCCCTCTACTCCGATGACAAAAAGACGCTGCCCGAATCCGACTGGGTAACGACCGACAACGGGAAGGTGCTCAAAAGCTTGGGCAAGATCAACGCCTACTTGGCTCATAAACGGTTCGGCGTCAATTCTCAACCCTACTATCTGATTCTCAACGGTTCGGGTGAACCGATCGCCCCGGGTCGAGGATACGACTTGGACATCGCCGGCTTTGTCCAGTTTCTGGAAACCGGCCTCAACAACTACGCCACCAATCCGGGAAAATAGTGTTCGGCGGAGCCTCCGCTCTTGAGGATTCCCAAAAAAAACGTATATTTGCACACCGAGATCCGGCGAACCGAACCGGATCCCGATCCAGGCTGAGGGCCCATAGCTCAGTTGGTCAGAGCAGCGGACTCATAATCCGAAGGTCGTGGGATCATGCCCCTCTGGGCCCACTTGAAAATCAAAGAGTTGCAGCAATGCAGCTCTTTTTTTATTTGATGAGTGGATAGCGGTTTTACGTTGATTTGAGCAGGTTGTGTAAACCATTGTGTAAACCATGAGCACAACAATCGAAGTCGTTTGCTACAAATCTAAAGTACTGGCAAACAACGAATCACCTCTAATGCTTCGAATTACCAAAGATCGGAAACGCAAATATTCGAGCATTGGTCTCTCTCTTAATCCTGTTTATTGGGATTTCGAAAAGAACAAACCCCGCCGAAATTGCCCAGATAAAGCCCGCATCGAGCATATAATATCGGAGCAGATCAAGAAGTATCGAGATCAGGTCTTAGACCTTCAAGTCGAAGATAAAGAGTTTACCTCGACATCGCTTTATGACAGAGTAAATAATCAAATAAAACGAAAAACTGTTAGCGATCTTTTTCAATCTCACATTGCCAATCTGAAAGCGCAAAAACGAACAGGATATGCCCTTACATTTAGCGAACTATACAACTCTCTTATCCTGTTCCACGGCCATCTCGACATCCATTTCGCCGACATAGACGTAACTTGGCTAAGGCAATACGAAGCATGGTTGCGTTCTAGAGGCTCTGCCGAGAATACGATTGGCAAACGGTTCCGTACGCTACGAGCCGTTTACAATCTGGCGATAGAACAAGGTATCGTGAAAGCCGAATACTACCCATTTAAAGTGTACAAAGTGTCGAAACTGCATCAAACTCCAGCCAAACGGGCAATTTCCAAAGAGGAGATTATGAAAGTAATTAATTATCAATGTACTGATCCATATGATAGATTAGCTATCGACCTATTTACTTTCGGTTATTTCATGGGTGGGATTAATTTCGGTGACATGGCCTTTCTCAAATCAGAGAACATTGTCGACGGGCGATTAGTCTATATAAGACGTAAAACACATAAATTAATACGATTACCATTACAGCCGAAAGCTATTGAAATCATTGAGCGCTACCACACAAATGGAGCGCTCTTTTTATTTCCTATTCTTTCAGATTTTCATAAAACAGAACAACAACAACGAAATCGTCTACACAAAGTTCTCTCAAACGTTAATAAACGATTAAAACGAATAGGCAAGAACATGGAAATTCCTATTGATTTAACAACCTACGTTTCAAGACACTCTTATGCAACAGTATTGAAACGCTCAGGTGTCAGCACTTCGATTATCTGTGAGTCGCTGGGGCATAGCTCTGAAAAAGTAACTCAATACTATCTCGACTCTTTCGAGAACTCCCAGATCGATGAAGCAATGAAGAATCTCCTTTAACCCCCAAAACGAAAGGACACCCCCAATCTAGGGAGTGTCCTTTTTCAATCAGGCAAGGTGCCGAATTAGTTTTGCGTATTCATGTGTTCGGGAAGTTGTT
>CALVCS010000002.1 GCA_944326035.1 uncultured Alistipes sp.
CCGAAGAGTATCCGGAGTGACCTCATCCACATCCAGCACAAAGTCCTTCTGTCCCCGACGGGTCATCCTCACAAAGACCTGATACCGTTCCAATCCTCGCCGGACCACACGGTAATTCTTCTTCCGCACTTCCGACAATTTGTGCTTCTCCAGAAACTCATCAAAAAGTTCCAGCAGTGTAGGCTTATGCACGGCGTCCAGTTCCTCCTGCGTCTTGTACCTCTGAGGATGATGGTACTTGTCAATCAGGACAGCCAACCACTCACTGTCCACATCCGGTGTATATTCACGGTCTATCAATGACAGTATGTCCTGCACACCACTATTCAGTTTCTTCTTCTTTTCATCGCTGACCAGTGCGACCCTGTCCTTATAGCCCTGCTTCTCGCTGCTCCAATGATTAGGGTTGATGGTCAGTTCGCTTGCGGCCTTTATATCCTTCTTCCCGTCCCTTACGCGGAAATAGATAGTGGCAAGTATATCCGTATTGTTCTTGCTCGCCGGCTTCCTGATAAATGCGGTAACCTTCATTTGTCCTTGTTTTATATCAGGATACAAAGATAACATTTGTTCCCAAATTGTTCCCAACCATCCCGAATTTACTTAAAACAATTTGAATGAAAATAAAATATCTCACTTTTGCAAATTATTGTAATACAGCATATTTTGCAGTATAATTCACCATTTTGCCATTTAAGGAAATTTCAGATAATCCAATATTTTCGACCCCGGCTCCGGGTACAAAAACCGACTCTTCTCAATAGCAGAGTCGGTTTTTGTTTTCAAGCACCTCGAGGAGACACTCTACATCGTCAAGAAAATCGGAGCAATCCTCAACCCCTTCCTCGTCAAGCGGAGCTGCGCGATCGACCGCCTCAATGCCGAGCATGTCCCTCTGCATGCATAGATCGGAACGATGAACCGGACCCACCACAAGGAACGGTCCGACACCAGCAGACCAAACAGCAGCAGCCAGCGAAGTTCAACAAAATCGAACTCCGGCTACCCAATAATACACCAGTAGTCATCTACCGAGACAAATACAGCCAGCAATCGGCCTTGCAGAGCGGAGTCGACAATCTGCGAGCACATCGCCATACTCCTCATCCCCGTTTCAGACGAGTGCTATGTTCGGGGGTATTCACGCCGCTTCGACATTTCATACCCCGAAATCCGGATCCTGAGACAATCTGTAAAAATGGTTATTCTATCTGTAAATCGTTTAACGATTGCTACTCGGAATCTTCCTATCTTGCATCCTGAGAAAATGCCTGTGCCACGAAAGACCTCTGAACACGATGAGCACTGACTGGATCGGCTCAAAATCAGCGGATTCACTGCTCAATCGCCGAATTTTCCATAGGCGCATGCATCCATCCAGCGAAACCAAAACCGCTTTTTATGAAACTGAAACTTTTAACCTTAACTGCCATCGTTCTCTGGAGTCTGACTGCAGGGGATCGATTGGCCGCACAAAACACTTCTCAATCAACCCACATGGATACCTTGACCTTAACCCAAGAATGGGACAAAACCTTCCCTCAGAGTGACCTGGTCGAACATACGAAGGTCACTTTCCACAATCGTTATGGCATCACCCTGGCCGCCGACCTCTACAAACCGAAACAGGCCGAAGGTCGTTTGGAAGCCATTGCCGTCAGCGGCCCCTATGGCGCCGTCAAAGAACAGGTGTCAGGACATTATGCCCAGATTCTCGCAGAACGAGGCTTTTTGACCATTGCCTTCGACCCTTCGTTTTACGGCGAAAGCAGCGGCACGCCGCGTTATCTCACCTCCCCGGAAATCAGTACCGACGATTTCAGTGCCGCGGTCGACTACCTGTTGACCCGGGACGATGTCGATCCGGATCGCATCGGCATTATCGGGATCTGCGGTTGGGGCGGCTTTGCCCTGAATGCCGCGGCCAACGATCCGCGCATCAAAGCTACGGTCACCTCTACGATGTACGATATGAGCCGGGTCAACGCACGAGGCTATTTCGACGCCATGAGTGCCGATGATCGCTACCATCTGCGAGAACAGCTGAACGCTCAGCGCAGTCAGGACTACCGCAATGGGGATTATGCCCGGGATGGAGGTGTCGTCGATCCGGTGCCGGCCGATGCCCCGCTGTTTGTCCAGCAGTACCACGACTACTACAAAACCGCCCGGGGCTACCATCGTCGTTCCCCAAACTCCAATGAAGGCCTCAACAAAACCAACTCGTTAGCCTTTATCAACATGCCGATTCTAACCTACATCGACGAAATTCGCAGTGCCGTTTTGATGATCCATGGGTCTGAAGCCCACTCTCGGTATTTCAGCGAAGACGCTTTCAAACGGTTGACCGGCGACAACAAAGAGTTGCTGATCATCCCGGGCGCCAACCACGTCGATCTGTACGACAATTTGAAGGTGATTCCGTTCGATCGGATCGAACAATTCTTCCACACGGCTTTCCAGACCGCTAATCAAGCCAACTAACCGGGGCATCATTCGATTCCCTTGTTCAAAGGACTTGCTTCGAGCAAGTCCTTTTTTCATTTACGAGGCCGAGCCGAACCGTTTCTCTCGTTTTTGCGTACCTTCCCAAGGTTCTTTTCCAACGGCAACAGGACGACTCAATTTTTATTATCTTTTGTTTATCAATGAATTAATCGTTAACACAATATATTTATATTATTAATATATAAAAATATAGTTTATTAATATAAATTAATAAAGCGTTTATTCCGGTTTTCCAAAATCCGCCCCGAAAAATATCCCTTCGACGAATTCACGATAAATTTCGATTCCCGGCTATTGGCCGACAAGTCCGAAATCTGTACCTTTGGAGAAAATAGACACCGAAACCGTGACTGGCCTCGCCGATCCAAGCGACCCCTTCGATCGACACACCGTAAGTCAGGCCCATCGGTTTCGGACCTCGAACCCCAAAGACTATGGCTACATTCGAAGTGAAAGGGGGCGTTCCCCTGCACGGTGAAATCATTCCTCAAGGCGCCAAGAACGAAGCGCTGCAGATCCTCTGTGCCACACTACTGACCCCCGAAAAGGTCACCGTACACAACATTCCGCGCATCGTCGACGTCATGCAACTGATCGAACTTCTGCGACGCATGGGCGTACAGGTACAGGAACTGGGCCCGGGAAGCTACTCGTTTGAAGCACGAGACATCGATCTCGACTACCTGCGCAGCGAAGACTACTGCCAACGAGCCTCCCGTCTGAGAGGATCGGTGATGATTATCGGTCCGCTGTTAGCCCGCTTCGGACAGGGATTCATGCCCAAACCGGGCGGTGACAAAATCGGTCGCCGGAGACTGGATACCCACTTCATCGGCTTCCAGAAGCTGGGGGCCACGTTCAATTTCGACACCGACACCAACTATTACAGCGTCGAAGGGAAAAACCTTCAGGGAACCTATATGCTGCTGGACGAAGCCTCGGTGACCGGAACGGCCAACATCGTAATGGCGGCCGTCTTGGCCCACGGGACGACCACCATCTATAACGCGGCCTGCGAACCATACCTCCAGCAACTGTGCAAGATGCTCAACCGAATGGGCGCCCGGATCTCAGGTATTGCCTCCAACTTGTTGACTATCGAAGGGGTAGAGGAGCTGCATGGCACCGAACACACCCTGCTCCCCGACATGATCGAAGTGGGCAGTTTCATCGGCATGGCGGCCATGACCCAGAGCGAAATCACAATCAAAAACGTCTCGTACGAAAACTTGGGCATTATTCCGGCACAGTTTGCCCGCATGGGCATCCAGTTCGAACAACGAGGCGACGATATCTATATTCCCCGTCACGAAAGCTATCAGATCGAAAGTTTTATCGATGGATCGATCATGACGATCGCCGATGCTCCCTGGCCGGGCTTGACGCCCGACCTGTTGTCGGTTTTTCTGGTGGTGGCCACCCAAGCCAAAGGAGCCGTACTGATCCACCAAAAGATGTTTGAAAGCCGACTGTTTTTCGTCGACAAACTGATCGACATGGGGGCGCAGATCATTCTGTGCGACCCGCACCGGGCAACGGTCATCGGACACAATCACCAAATACGCCTACGCCCCACGGTCATGTCGTCGCCCGACATTCGGGCCGGGGTAGCGCTATTGATTGCCGCCCTGTCGGCCGATGGACGCAGCGTGATCCAAAACGTAGAACAGATCGACCGCGGGTATCAGGATATCGACGGACGTCTCAACGCCTTAGGCGCCCGCATTCGACGTATCGATTAACCCGTCCGTAACGTTTTCATCTCCATGCAAACTACCCCTGCATCTTCTGCCCTGCACGTCTTCAAATTCGGAGGCGCCTCCGTACGTTCGGCCGAGGGGGTCAAAAACCTGGCCCGTATCGTCGCAGCCCAAACCGGCCCTCTGTTCGTCGTCGTATCGGCCATGGGCAAAACGACCAACGCCCTGGAAGGGGTTTTGGAAGCCTTCATGGACTACCGGGACACCGAAGCCCTGACTCGCTTCGAAACGATCGCTCAACAACATCGAGCGATGATCGAACAACTCTTTCCGTCCAATGCCCGGAGAGCCGTCAGCGAGCGCTTGGAAGCGTTGTTTACCCAAGTCCACCAGCTGATCGATACCGCCACCGCCCGGGATGATTATGATCGTTGGTACGACCGGCTGGTCGGGTATGGCGAGTTGTTCTCGACCGTCATCGTCTCCCATTACCTGCAAGATCAAGGTTTGCCGAATCGTTGGATCGATATGAGGAACTGCTTCGTCACCGACAGCCGTTACCGGGAGGCCAATATCAACATCGACCGTTCCGCCGAACGCCTGCAACAAGCCATCGCCGGAGCGCCCGAATCCCTCTTCGTCGGGCAAGGATTTATCGGAGCCACCGCCACGGGACATCCCACCACCTTAGGGCGTGAAGGCTCGGACTATTCGGCCGCCATGGTCGGTTATCTGCTCAATGCCGAAAGCGTCACCATCTGGAAAGACGTCGAAGGAATCCTCAACGGGGATCCCCGGCTGTTCGACGACACGGTCTATCTGCCTCAGTTGACCTATCTGGATGCCATCGAATTGGCTTACAGCGGTGCTCAGGTGATCCACCCCAAGACCATCAAACCCCTGCAAAACAAACATATTCCCCTCTATGTCCGTCCGTTTGCCGAACCGACCAAGCCGGGGACGGTCATCTGCGGACGGATCGATCGCCCGGTGGATGTGCCCATCCGTATCCTCAAGCAACGGCAGGTGTTGGTCTCCATCCGACCCAAAGATTTCTCTTTCGTGTTGGAGGAACGACTGGGCGACATTTTTTCCGTATTCCAGCAATATCACCAGAAAATCAACCTTATCCAGAGTTCTGCCGTCAATCTGAGTGTCTGCGTGGATGAATCGCGCTACCTGGAGCGGGTGATCGACACTCTGCAGGTCGATTTCCGGGTCGTGTATAATCAGGGAGTCGAGTTGCTGACGGTCCGGGGATACGATCAGGCCTCTTACGCCCGTTATGCCGAGGCTCCGGGCGTGATGCTGGTTCAGAAAACCCGTCGTACCGTTCGATTGGTCCGCAAGGCAAAGAACGACCAAACCTCGTAATCGAATCTTTCCGGTTGACACCTCGCCTGAGGAACACTGCCCGCATAGGCTGAGCTTCTCCTTTCGTAGACAACGGACCCTTTGTGTCCGTTCCGCCCCAGTGTGGTGGTCGGCCTTGTGCCCGTGCCATATCCCCGTGCCCTCTCAAAAATACCGGCCCAGGAACCGCACCTCCACACCTCCAGTCTAAACATCTGCCTAAAAAAAGAGGGCCCCAGACACTCCCCCAAGGCCCGAAACCGCTCAAAAAAAGAGGGTTCCGAACTCTCTCAGAACCCTCTTTACATCACCTATACGAGCGAAGGCACGCTGTTCAACAGGCCTCCTCCCAACTTCAGTAGTCGCTCAGGCTGTTAGGCGGCGTCTTTTTAATATCTCGAATCCGCAATTGAGCCGATACCGTACCGCGATAGTGATTTTCCACCACCGTGTAGCAAACATCGATGCTACGCCCCGCACGAATGTATTCATACAATTGCGGTTGTTGAAAGGCGATAGCCGGCGCCACGGTATTGGGTTTTTCGCGCTGAATCAGATCCATTTTCAAATGTTCGTGTTCCGCTCCGACCAGCCGGGCATCGCCCCGGTTGCTGACCCCGCGGGTCATGAAGACCGGCGCCGTATTCCCCGGGCCAAACGGCTGGAAACGACACAGCGTCGCCCGGAATTTGGGCGTAATATCGCTGAACAACAGAGTCGAGTCGATATCCACCTGCGGAATCAACATCTGCGGATCGATGTGCTGTTCCACGTAGGCATTGAAACGTTTCATAAATGCCGGTACGTTTTCCGGTTTCATGGTCAAGCCGGCCGCATACATGTGCCCTCCGAAGTTTTCGAGCAGATCGGCACAGGATTCCACCGCCTGATAGAGATCGAATCCCGGCACACTCCGGGCCGAACCGGTCACATAACCATTGCTCTTGGTCAGAACAACCGTCGGCCGATAATAGGTCTCGATCAGTCGTGACGCCACGATGCCGACGATCCCCTTCATCCAGGCCGGATTATAAATCACCGTACTTTTACGGGCTTTCATGGCCGGATCGTGCTCGATCAGGGCATGGGCTTCCAACGTCACGCTACGGTCGATGTTCTTACGGTCCGAATTGCTCCGGTCGATCAACACCCCGTAGGCCGTCGCCTTCTCATCGTCTCGAGCCACCATCAACGAAACCGCTGCATGTCCTCCCGAATGGGAATTTTCACCCTCTTCGCTACCGACCTCCATCCGGCCCGCGGCATTAATGCGGGGACCGATCTTGAAGACGATATCGTCGATCGTGATGTTGTGCTTCTCCAGGCCGCAGATCTTAATGATCGAGAGAAGCCCCTTGCGTGGATTTTCATTGAGACGTTTCAACCCATAAAAGGCCAGAATACGGTTTTCGCCCACCAACGGAACGATATCCGCGGCGATGCTTACCACCACCAGATCCAGCAGGTGTTCCACTTCCGAAAAAGGCAATCCTTTGTGCCGACAATAGGCCTGCACCAGTTTAAACCCGACTCCACACCCCGAGAGCTCCTTGAACGGATAACCGCAATCGGTCCGTTTGGGGTCCAGTACCGCGACCGCCTCGGGGATGTGATCTCCCGGCAAATGGTGATCGCAGATAATGAAATCAATCCCCCATTGGCGGGCATATGCCACCTTTTCGGTGGCTTTGATCCCGCAGTCGAGCGTAATGATCAGACTCACCCCTTTTTCCCGGGCATAGTCGATCGACCGATACGACACGCCGTATCCTTCGGTATAGCGATCCGGGATGTAGAACATGATTTTATCATGCCCCTGCAATCGCAGAAACGTATACAACAACGCCACGGCGGTGGTACCGTCTACATCGTAGTCCCCATAAACCATGATGGTTTCGCCCTGCTCGATCGCCCGATCGATACGGTCGACCGCTTTCCGCATGTCTTTCATCAGAAAGGGGTCATGGAGGTTTTCCAGTCTGGGATTAAAGAACTGCCATGCTTCTTCTTCTGTTTCAATGCCACGCTGAACAAGTAGGTTGGCAAGCACGGGAGGAATGTCCAGCGAGGCGGCCAGTGAGGCCACTTTCACCGGGTCACCCTGCGGCTTGATAACCCATCTTTTTTCTGCTGACATAATTTTAATTTTATTTAGTATTGTTTTATTCTCTATCTAGCAGGGTCTTATTCAAAGACCCGGACGGAGTGGCGCTCCGTTCGCTGACCCTCTCGGCCCGCACGGATCCTCTCCCGTACGAGACCCCCGGAGACCTTTCGCCTCGACAGCAACAAGCCCCCAGTTTTTTCTTTCTTTTGGGCTTCGGCCCTCTACGCCGAACCGCTGGGCTCGGAATGAAACCGGGAATCGGTTCGCTACCTCTCTCCCAGATCATTCTTCCGATCCCTCATCCGCCGATTCGGAACGAAGGGTCTTATCGTCCCGCCGACCGGTGATCCACTGCATCAAACGCTTTTACAGCAGCGTGCAACCCATTTGTTCGCCGAAATGGACGGCAAATCGTTGAGCCACCTCTTCCAATGTGGGTTTCAATCCGGTTTCCCGTTCAATGGAGGTGACCCCTTTATCGGTAAACCCACAGGGGTTGATATAGGAAAAATAGCGCAGATCCGTCGTCACATTCAACGCGAACCCGTGCATCGTCACATAGCGCGAGGCTTTCACCCCGATCGCACAAATTTTGCGTGCCCGAGCACCCTGCGGATCGATCCACACCCCGGTCGCACCCTCCAGCCGATCCGCCGTAATGCCATATTCGGCCACCGTCTGAATGATACTCTCTTCCAGGTACCAGATATAGTCCCGCAAGCTCAGTCCCTCCTGTTCGAGGTCCAGAATAGGGTAGCCGACCAGTTGTCCCAACCCATGGTAGGTGATATCCCCGCCCCGGTCGGTATGGAAATAGGTGGCTCCGATCGAACGGAGAAAATCCTCGTTGACCAGCAGATTGGATTCATGTCCGCTCTTCCCCAACGTATATACATGAGGATGTTCGACCAACAACAGGGTCTGTTCACCCGACTCACCGGCCTCCTTGCTGCGCAGCAACCGATCGAAAAGGGTCCGTTGCAGTTCCCATGCCTGGCTATATTCGAGGCGGCCTATGTATTTAACTGAAACGTTTCCCATAACGATTTTATTTTGAGGTGTCGGTCTGTCGTTGTTGTTTGCGGAAGTGACTCATCGCTCGTTCCGCCATATAAGAAGAGCGGACCATCGGGCCGCTTTCGACATGGGTAAATCCTCGCTGCAAGGCCTCTTCCTTGTAACGAGCGAACTGTTCCGGGGTGACGTACTCGGCCACCGGATAGTGTTTGAGAGTAGGGCGCAGATATTGGCCGATGGTCAGGATCCGACAACCGACCCCCGCCAGATCATCCAAGGTAGCCAATACCTCGTCGGACGTTTCGCCCAAACCGACCATCAGTCCACTTTTGGTCAGGGCACCGTGGTCTGCCAGGTATTTCAACGTCTGCAGGCTGGTCCGATAGCGGGCACGGGAACGGACCAATGGGGTCAAACGTTCTACTGTCTCGATATTGTGCCCAATGATATCGGGAGCCGAGGCCAGGATCACATCCAGGCATTCGCTCCGACCATCCAGGTCTGGGATCAGCAGTTCGAGGGTTGTATCGGGATTTTCTTGACGAACGGCGCGCACGGCGGCCGCCCAATGGGCTGCACCTCCATCCGGGAGGTCATCTCGGTCCACCGAGGTAACCACAGCATGACGCAACCCCATCAAACGAATGGAGCGGGCCAGTTTTTCAGGCTCGCGAGGATCAGGAGGTAGAGGTTTACCGGTGGCTGTCGCGCAGAATTTACACGATCGGGTGCAAATATCGCCGAGGATCATAAACGTCGCCGTACGACGATTCCAACACTCCGCTTGATTGGGACAGCGGCCGCTGCTACAAATCGTGTGCAGACCATGTTCGCGAACGATCTGTGCGACCTGACTGAACCCCTCGTTGTTATGGAGTTTGATCTTCAGCCAATCGGGTTTTCTATGTCTCTTTACCTCATCATAAGGAATGGGCATTTTGTTTTTTATTTACTTTCCAACTGGTACAAATATAGTTAAATTTTTTCGGTTCATTGGTTCCTTTTTCTGGAAATTCATCGGGATCCCACCGCACTAATCCGAAAAACCCGGATAGAGATTCCGTACAGGCCCTTTTTCCCGTTTTTAGGAACGCCGTTCCGGTGTTTGTCTTTTTCCGACCCCCCGTTTGATAAGCCGTTTGACGCGCCATTTTCCCGAGGTTTCCGAATACTTCAGCCATCCGCCCCCCCAAAAACTCCTTGCGATTTTTACGGCGACAAGTCCATAAACTACCCAAGTTTGGCTATATTTGTAGAGCATCGTTATTTAACCTCAAAGACTATGAAACAAGGATATTGGCAAAAACTGGGAGGAATGCTGTGCGTACTGTGTCTCAGTGTTGGCACGCTGTCGGCCTCCGATACATCGACCGCCGCCGACAAAGATCCCCGCATACGTTTTGAAGCGGCCCAATCCGAAGACCATTATCTGGCCGGGGCCATGCCCGTCGAAAAGGGGAAAGTGACCTTCCGCCGCGAACTCTCCTTACCGAACCTCTCGCAACAGGAGATTTTCGACCGCGTTAAAGCGTGGCTCACCCAACCCAGCAAAGCGCGCAAACAGGTCATTCTCGACCGCATCATCACGTTCGAAGATCGCGACAAAGGCATTCTGAAGGTGGAAAGCCGCGAATATTTGATCCTGACATCCACAGCGTTGGAGTTGGATCGGGCCCAATTTGCCGTCAGCCAGACCTACACCTGTTCACCCGGGAAATGTGTGATCGAGTTCACCAAC
This sequence comes from uncultured Alistipes sp., assembly GCA_944326035.1. Lineage (GTDB taxonomy): Bacteria > Bacteroidota > Bacteroidia > Bacteroidales > Rikenellaceae > Alistipes_A. The sequence continues at coordinate 10,424 of CALVCS010000002.1, forward strand.
CTGCGCTACTACTATGAGAACGAGAACCGCGTTCCCGAAGGGTGGCTGACCGACGACTATGCCCTCAACAAAACGAAGACCATGATGTACAAAGGGGTCCGTAAAATGCGTATCAAAACGATCGATTGGGTCGATGAATGGATCGACGATTTGTCCTCCATCTTTGTGGTTTCGCAGATCGCCGCTCCGGCCCTCGCTCAACAAACGGCTCCCGTATCGACTCCCGCCCCCGTTGCCCCGGCAACACCAGCCGCACCGGCCCCTGCCACCACTCCAGAGGCACCCGCCCCGTCTGTAACGCCCACTCCAGCGGCTCCGACGGCTCCGGCTCCGCCTTTTGCCGTTGCCGAAACACCGTTAGCACCTGTTCCGGCCGCCTCCGGACAGGAGTTGGCCGGTTATAAACGTATCGATCCGGAAAAGATTCCCGGGAATATTATCAAAATGCTCTCCGAAGATTGGATGTTGATTACAGCCGGGAATCCGACGAAATTCAACATGATGACCGCCAGCTGGGGAGGCCTGGGAGTATTGTTCGGAAAGCCATCCGCCTTCTGTTTCATCAACCCGATGCGCTATACCTACTCGCTGATGGAGCAGGGCGATACCTATACCCTGAGTTTCTATACCGAAGCCTATCGCGATGCCCTGAAACTCTGCGGAACCGTTTCCGGCAAAGACACCAACAAAGTGGAAGCCAGCGGGCTGACCCCCCTCACCACGCCGTCCGGCGCCCAAGCCTTTTCCGAAGCTTGGCTGATCATCGAATGCCGCAAGATGGTCGTTCAGCCCTTGAGTCAGGACGTCATTGTCGATCCGACGGTACGCCAATCTTTTGACGGCAAACCCGTCAACACCCTCTTCATCGGAGAGATCCTAAACGTATGGGTCAAATAGGAGCCCAACCTCTATAGGGGGAGGTCAATCTACCCCAAGGAATAAAAAAGCACGAGTCTTGAAGACTCGTGCTTTTTTAAATGTGATTCCGGAGCGGTTCGAACGCTCGACCCACAGCTTAGAAGGCTGTTGCTCTATCCAACTGAGCTACGGAACCCCATTTTCTTTCTGCAAAAGTAACGATAATTCCGCTTTTTGCAAAAAAATGCAAACGCCTCTGTAAACTAGCTACTTGAGCGCGATCGATTTTGACTTCTTCGCCAGATATCATCGAAGGACTCCCCGAAAACAGGCCGCTTTCGGACCGTCTTCTCGTCTCGTTTTTCTCCCTGAAAATGGACGTTTACCCACTTGAATGATCGATTTGTGTAAACCGATGTGTAAACCAAAATTTACACATGAGTGCTTTATTTTCAGTGATTTGCTACTCGTCTAAACGATTAAAAGATGGCACTTCTCCATTAATGATGCGGATTACCAAAGACCGAGAACGTAAATATAGCGGTATCGGCATCTCGGTGGACCCTCAGTTTTGGGATTTTAAGAAAAACCAACCCAAACGTAATTGTCCCAATCGAGCATACATCATGCAGATCATCCGCAATAAAGAGAGCGAAATCCAGAAGCGTATCTTCGCGCTCGACATACAGGGTGATTATTCGATTGAGGAGATACTTGCTACACCGAGCCCATCTGTCCACACAGCACGAGTAGAAGACTTTTACAGAGAATTGATCGAGGACTATCAGCGACAAGGAAAGACAGGAAATAGTTTGGTCTATACGGATTCTCTGCGGTCGTTGCGCTCTTATTGTCAGGGCAACCTAAACTTTCGTTTTAAAGATATTACGCCTAAATGGTGTGCATATTACGAAAAATGGCTAAGAGATAAGGGATGCAAAGAAACGACCATAAGCGTCCTTTTCCGAACCCTACGGAGCGTATTTAACAAGGCCATTAAAGCAAACATGGCTGAACAGAAAGATTATCCGTTCCATGATTTTCTGATCAGCAAGTTCGATACCTCAACGAAAAAACGAGCCCTCTCTAAAACAGATGTTATGAAGATCCTGGAAGCCGATTTAACGGATACGCGTGAGTACGTACGTCTAAGCCGCGATCTGTTTACGTTCAGCTACCTATGCGGAGGAATTAATTTTGTAGATATGGCCTACCTTAAACCCGAAAATATCGAGAATGGGAGATTATCTTATATCCGACAAAAAACAGGGAAACGAATCAATGTTACGCTATGCAGCAAAGCCGCCCAGATAATACAAAACTACTCGAGGCACAACGGTGAATATCTGTTCCCAATTCTGCATATGAATAAACATGTTACCCCAATTCAGTGCCACAACCGCATCCACAAAATGCTGTCGAAAGTCAATTCCAATTTACAGTACATCAGCCACAGACTCGGTATTGAAGCACACTTAACCACGTATGTCGCTCGACACAGTTTTGCCACTGTGTTGAAAAAATCAGGGGTAAATGTGGCGCTCATTAGTGAAGTGCTCGGTCACTCGGACATTTCCACAACCCAGATCTATCTGGATAGTTTTGAGAACTCACAGATTGATGAAGCAATGAAGAATCTCCTTTAACCCCCAAAACGAAAGGACACCCCCAATCTAGGGAGTGTCCTTTTTCAATCAGGCAAGGTGCCGAATTAGTTTTGCGTATTCATGTGTTCGGGAAGTTGTT
>CALVCS010000003.1 GCA_944326035.1 uncultured Alistipes sp.
GGCAGACGGGAGAGCTTGAAGCCAACGTGCAGCAGTTGCAGACCGAACGCCAACAGGCAAAGCAGGAACTTGACGAAGTCAAAAAAGAAATCAAGTCGGAGAAGCTGGAAGCCGCCAAGACCGAGGCGAAAGCGGCACTCGTGGCAAAGGTCGGTTTTCTTTTGGGCGGTGGTAAATTGAAAGAGCTGGAAGCCAACAACCGCACCCTGCAAGGCGAGGTCGCCGCCCGTGATGAGAGCATCAAGTTGTTGCAACAGCAGATGCAGCGGCAGCAAGAGGAACATAACCGCCAACTTATGGAATTGCAAGTCAAGCACCGCAGGGAGATGGCAGATAAAGAAACGGCACACCAAGAAGAAGTGTCATTCCTGAAATCAATCATCCAGAAAGCCAAGAAGTGGTTCCCGCTGTTCCAAGAGTTGGTGTACATGGAGAAGTTCTGCCTCAAAGTCGGTTTCAACGAAAGACAGACCGCCACGCTCATCAGCGGAAAGCCGCTGTTCTACGAAGGCGAACTCTATTCGGAGGAACATAACCGAAAGTTCAAGACAGAAAACGCAGGTTTCCAAGTTGTAAAAGCCCCGAAAGACAAGTCAAAACTTGTACTTTGTATCGAAGGAAAACCTATTGGAGAGTGGTTCAAAGAACAATTTAATAAATTGTTTTCTTCCGTACGCAGAACAGTTGCACCACTCAAAAAGGGTAAGGGTATGGAATTATAAACAATATCAATGGGAAATAGTAGACGTTGAGGTATACTGCCTTTTTACTATTCTCCCATTGGTCTCACTTATAAAGTAAGTCCTAAAGTCTTGAAGTAGTTAAATATCTGTTCGTTTTCAATACGTCGCATATAATTCTCCATATATTCCCAATAAGGATTGCCGTTTTCATCCACAGGAAGAGTAAGAACCTCTTTTGCTAAACGTGTAGCACTTCTTTTGTAACCAAAATTGTATTTTCCCCTTATGCGGTCTGCTACAGTAGTGATAAACGTACCAATATATTTATTAAGATTCTCATTGTACCCCAATGTCATATCCGAAGTCGCTATAAAATCTTCTGCTTTATAAACTGAATATCCCATAGAACCTTCTCCGTTTCGGATAAAAGCTATACAATTTCCTTTTTGTACCAAATCTTTATTAGCTGTAACAAAGCAAAGCACTCCATTGTTCTGATTGGTTGCTCCAAGATAACTAATGCCGTTTTCAACTTTTTCGATATGATTAAGCCCTTTTGACTTGCCTGGTACAAGAATAGGGAATAAGTCACGAATGAGGAAGTGTTTCCAAATTACCCCCCCCATTTTACATTTGTTAACACTCATCCTATCCTTAAAGGTTTTCAACGTAGTTTTGAGGATGTCTTGTTCAATCTCCTTCATAAAGGAAGACATAAAGGCAAAGTCTATTTCTCCGGTTTGAGTTGCAGGAAGTATTAACTTTTCTCTTTTTATTCTGTTGTCATTTATTTCTCTGTTAAAACTATATTTCTCCGATAAGCGATTTATAAGCGGTAACATAAAAAGATAGGCGTATTTATCTAATCCTTCTCTTTTCAATTGAGTAACATGGTCACTTGCTACAAATTCATATTGATGAAAGAATGCACTCCCTACGCTACCGCTATTAGCTACAGTCAAACAATTAGAAAAAATCTGACAAATATGCGAGGGAGGGATGCTTTCCTGAGAAGGAGAGGAAAGAACGGGGTGAAAAACAAAACGGCAGAGCGCAGGTTCCCGTAAAAAGGTAAATAAAATAGCTCGGAATGGGTGGCTGGGTTCTGAAAAGAGAGTGGGGAAGGGAATCCCAAAGACGAACCATCGGTTTTCCGGGAAAAAACTGTATTTTTGTCCTTACGTCTCGGCTTTTCGGACGGGGACTATTTACCATAAGAGAGTATGAAAATCGATCTTTGTCGCAGTCGATGGAGCCGTTTGGGCGGGGGAAAACACCTGTGGAAAACGGTTGGATGGATGAGTTTGCTCGTGAGCGGTTTGATAGGGTGTCGGACGGAGACCCCCCGGATACAGACCGTGATCGATGGATTCGCTCAGGGAGGAACTTACCATATCGTGATTGTCGCCGACAGTTCGTACGACCATCTCAAACCGGCCATTGATACCCTGCTGGCCGAGATCGAACGTTCGGTGTCGCTCTATGATCCCCATTCGCGGCTGAGCCGCCTGAATCGGGGCGAAACCGATACCTTGGATGCCTTTTTGATCGACTGTATTCGCGAAGCCGAGCAGATCAGTCGCGAGAGCGAAGGGCGTTTCGATATTACGGTGAAGCCGTTGATCGCCGCTTATGGGTTTGCCGAGACGGGACCTACCCAGCATCCGAACCTCGATTCGTTGATGCAGATGGTGGGGTATGAGAAGATTTCGATTGACGAAAACCGACTGCATAAAGCCCACCCGGGCATTCAGCTCGATCTGAACTCCATCGCCCAGGGAGCGACGGCCGATCGATTGGGTGCATTGCTCGATGGGTATGGCCTGACCGATTACCTGGTGGAAATCGGTGGGGGCGAGATCGTCTGCAAGGGCAAGAATGCACATGGAATGCCTTGGCGTGTCGGCATCGATCGGCCGGTGGAGGGGAATGTGATCCCGGGGGCCGATCTTCAGGAACGCATCGCGGTCAGCGATGTCGGTTTGGCGACCTCGGGCAACTACCGGAAATTCTATACCGATTCGTTGGGCCGTAAGATCGTCCATACGGTGGATGCGCTCACGGGCGAGCCGGTGATCAGCAATCTGCTGTCGGCCACGGTGATTGCTCCCACCTCGACGCAGGCCGATGCGTATGGAACGTTGTGTATGATTCTGGGGCTGGAACAGAGCAAACAGATGCTCGCCCATCATCCTGAACTGCAGGCCTATCTGGTTTGGTCGGATGAGCAGGGGAATTTCCAGACCTATCTGACCCCCGGCATGGAAAAACGGATTCTACCTCGACCCTGATCCTTATCCCTTATATTATTTACCCTCCTAACAACCTGCCATGAAAAAAGTACGGTTTATTTACAATCCCACCTCGGGAGAGACCCTCATCACGGAATGGCTCGATCAGATCATCGCGATTTATCAGGAGAAAGGGTACAGTCTGCATCCCTATCGCTTGAACTTCGGGGATGAGGAACCCGAGCAGATTTTCGATGGGGTGGATGAGAGTTATCACCATTTGTTGATTGCCGGCGGGGACGGAACGATCAATTATGTGGTGAATTTCATGAAGCAACGGGGGCTGGATATTCCGATTGCGGTTTTGCCGAGCGGAACGGCCAACGATTTCGCCCATATTCTGGGGGTGCCGGACGATCTGAATAAGGCGTGTCGGCGCATTCTTTCGGGGTATGAACAGCGCGTCGACGTGGGAAAGGCCAATGACGAATATTTTGTCAATGTGTTCAGTTGCGGGCTCTTCACCGATGTGTCGCAGAAAACCCCGACGGTGTTGAAGAATACCTTCGGTAAGTTGGCCTACTATGTCGGCGGATTGGGAGAGTTGCCCAATTTCCGTAAAATGCACGTGAGTATCGAAACCGATGCGGGCAAATATGAGGGATCTTCGCTGATCTTTTTTGTCTTCAATGGTCGGACGGCCGGACAGATGCGGTTTGCCTACTTGTCGGAGATTGATGACGGGTTGTTGGACGTATTGGTGGTGAAGGGAGACAGCACCATCGAGACGATCCGGACCATCTTTCATTTTATCAAACGCAATACGGGGTTGCGGTCGCCTCAGTCGGCGGATTATCCGCCGGGGGTTGTGCATATTCAGGCCCGCGATATTCTCATCAACTCTTACAACGACGAAAATACCGATATCGATGGTCAGGCCGGTCCTCGTTTTCCGGTACATATTACGTGTGAAACCGGTGCTTTGCGGGTTATTCGTCCGCGCAGCAAGAAGCAGCCGGCGCGGGCCAATCGGCTCTCAGAAAAAGCGCGTTGACGGGGGATGGTCGTTCGCCGAAAGGCCGGATACCTCCTGCGCAAATGCGGTATGGGCATGTAGGCCTTGGAAAAAAGGGCGACCTGTACGGAGCCGATGATTCGTCCCCGCAAGGAGGAGTGCAAACGTAACCGGTCAGCAGGTTAATATATCAGCGGGCGCTTGTCTGGATTCAGACAGGCGCCCGCTGACGTAGTATAGAGGCCGTCGCCCGGGGACTAACTCAGTTGTTGGAGTCGTTCGCGGATGGCGGTGATTTTGGCTTCGGCGTCGCGGCGTTTGGCCTGTTCGTTTTCGACCACTTTGGCCGGAGCGTTCTGGACGAAGCGTTCGTTGGAGAGCTTCTTCATGACCGAGGCCAGGAAACCTTCCTGGTATTCCAGTTCGGCCTTCAACTTTTTGAGTTCTTCTTCGACGTTGATCACGCCGGCGGCCAACGGAACGAAATATTCGGTCGTCTTTACCCGGAAGGAAAGCGCATCGGAGGGTTTTTCCTGGATCGATTCGATCTGCGACAACCCGCCCATTTTTTTCAGCAACGGGGCCAACGTTTCGTGATAGTTTTCGTCGGGAATCACCTGCAGCGTCAGGGCTTCCTTGTTCGGGATGTTGTGTTCCTTGCGGAGGTTGCGCAGGTGGGTCACCACTTGTTTCAGCAGTTCCATGCGATCCAACACCTGTTGGTCTTCCACCAACGGGGTGGGAATCTCCTGCAACATGATCGTCTCTCCGTCCTGGCGCGGTGCCATCTGTTGCCAAAGCTCTTCGGTCAGGAAAGGCATGAACGGATGCAGAATCCGCAGCAATTCGTCGAAGAAGGTAAGGGTCACTTCCTGCGTCGGACGATCGATCGGCTGGCCGTAGGCCGGTTTGATCATTTCGAGGTACCAGCCCGAGAATTCGTCCCAGAAGAGGCGATAAACCCGCATCAGGGCTTCGGAAATACGATAGGCTTCGAAATCGGCTTCCAGTTCGCGCAAGGTTTTGCTCAACAGGCAGGCGAACCAGCTCACGGCGGTGTTGTTGCTTTGGGTGGGTACGGCCTTTTCATCGACCTTCCAGGAGCTCACCAGCCGGAAGGCGTTCCAGATTTTGTTGCCGAAGTTGCGCCCCTGTTCGCAGAGGGCATCGTCGAACAGAATGTCGTTGCCGGCCGTCGAGCTGAGCAACATGGCCAAACGTACACCGTCGGCTCCGTACTGGTCGATCAGGTCGAGCGGATCGGGCGAGTTGCCCAGCGATTTGCTCATCTTACGGCGCAGTTTGTCGCGGACGATACCGGTGAGGTAGACGTTGGAGAAGGGCTTTTCGCCCCGGAATTCGTAGCCGGCCATGATCATGCGGGCCACCCAGAAAAAGAGGATGTCGGGTCCGGTCACCAGATCGTTGGTCGGGTAATAGTATTGGATCTCTTCGTTGTCGGGGTGGTTGATGCCGTCGAAGACCGAAATGGGCCACAGCCACGACGAAAACCAGGTGTCCAGCACATCGGGATCCTGTCGCAGGTCGCTCAGCTGCAGCGAGGCGTCGCCACTCTTTTCGCGCGCCAGTTTGAGGGCTTCTTCGGGGGTTTCGGCGACGACATAACCCCCCTGAGGCAGGTAGTAGGCCGGAATCTGCTGTCCCCACCACAACTGACGCGAAATGCACCAGTCCTTGATGTTTTCCATCCAGTGGCGGTAGGTGTTTTTGAATTTGGCCGGCACCAGGCGGATCTCGTCATCCATCACCGCTTTGAGGGCCGGTTTGGCCAGTTCGTCCATCTTCAGGAACCACTGCATCGACAGTTTCGGTTCGATGGGTACGTGGGTACGTTCCGAGTAACCTACGCTGTTGGTGTAGGCTTCCACCTTTTCGAGCAGGCCGGCGGCATCCAGGTCTTTTTCGATCTGTTCACGCACGGCGAACCGATCCATCCCTTCGTATTGCAGGCCGTGGGCGTTGAGGGTCCCGTTGTCATTGAAGATGTCGATCACCTCCAGGTGGTATTTTTCGCCCAGCATGTAGTCGTTGACGTCATGAGCCGGAGTGACTTTCAGAGCGCCGGTCCCGAAGTCGATGTCCACATAGGTGTCGCGGATGACCGGAATGCTGCGCCCGACCAACGGAACAATCACCCGCGCATCCTGCGGCAGGTGTTGGTAGCGCGGGTCGTTGGGGTTGACGCACAGCGCCGTATCGCCCAGAATGGTTTCGGGACGGGTGGTGGCCACCACGATATAGTCGTCACTTCCTTCGATCCGATAGCGCAGATAGTAGAGCTTGCCCTGCGATTCGGTATGGATCACCTCTTCGTCCGAGAGGGCGGTCAGGGCGGCCGGGTCCCAGTTGACCATGCGGACCCCACGATAGATCAGCCCTTTGTTATAGAGGTCGACGAACACTTTGATGACGCTGCGGCTCATCTCCGGGTCCATCGTGAAGGTCGTACGTTCCCAGTCGCAGGAGGCCCCCAGTTTACGCAACTGGTTGAGGATGATCCCGCCGTGTTTCTCTTTCCAGGCCCAGGCGTGTTGAAGGAACTCTTCCCGGGTGAGCTGGCTCTTGTCGATCCCTTCGGCTTTGAGTTTGGCCACCACTTTGGCTTCGGTTGCGATCGAGGCGTGGTCGGTGCCCGGGACCCAGCAGGCGTTTTTCCCCTGCATGCGGGCACGGCGTACCAGCACATCCTGAATCGTTTCGTTGAGCATGTGTCCCATGTGCAGCACCCCGGTCACGTTGGGGGGCGGGATCACGATGGTGTAGGGCTCGCGTTCGTCGGGTGTCGAGTGGAAGAAGCGGTGACGGATCCAGTAGTCGTACCACTTGGATTCGATCTCTTGAGGCGTGTATTTGGCTGCCATTTCCATAAGAGTAGATGCTATGTTCGTTGTCAATCGTTGTTATGGGGGCGAGGTTTTCGGAGCGGAACTGACAAAATGGCCGAAACAAGGGGCCAAAACCTGCCAGATCGGGCGGCGAAAACGTACGGCACGAGGTTTGAATAGTTCTGAAAGCCTTTTCTCGATGACTCGGAGCGGAGCGCCGAAATTTGCCCGACGTCTCCCGGCCGAGGGTCGATTTGCAAAGGTAATAAATATATCGGATTATGCGTTTATAAGAAGGCCTCTGAAAGAGGAAAGGAGGTGAGTTTCCGGAGGAAACGGAAAAAATTTGTAAGTTTGTAGATTCAAGCGAGGAAGCACACAATGAACAAAAAATATAAAAAAGAAGATGAGTTCTCGGGTATATCAGATATGCTCGAAGGACGTCACCAGGTCATTCCGATCATGACCGGCGAAGATGAAGAGATGGCTCAGAATCTGGAGATCCCTGAAAATCTGCCGATTTTGACCCTGCGCAGCTCGGTGCTGTTCCCGGGGTCGATCACGCCCATCACCGTGGGTCGTGAACGCTCGATGCGTTTGATTCGGGATGTAGAGAGTGTTCAGGGGTTGTTGGGGGCCGTTTTGCAGAAGGAGTCCGAAGTGGAACAACCGGGGCCCGACGACCTTTATCGGGTAGGGACCGTTGCACGGATTCTGAAGATTCTGGAGATGCCCAACGGCAACCTGACGGTCATTCTGCACGGGCTGGAAAAGATCGAGATCAAAGAGTTCACCCATTCCGATCCCTATTTCAAGGCGACGGCTTCGGTGCTGAAGGATAGTGTCCCGGAACGGGGCAGTGTCGAATTCGAAGCGTTGGTGGATTCGATCAAGGATGTGGCGTTGAACATTGTCAACATATCGCCTCAGATGCCGAAAGAGGCTTCGTTTGCCATCAAGAACATCGACAGCAAACGGGGCATCATCAATTTCATCTGTTCGAATCTGGACCTGCCCGATGCCGATCGGCAACGGCTGCTGGAGGCGCCCGGTCTCTTGGCTCGGGCGCGGCGGCTGCTGGAGATTCTGATTCGGGAACAGCAGCTTGTGGAGTTGAAGAACGAAATTCAGGCCAAGGTCAAGGAGAACATCGACCAGCAGCAGCGCGATTATTTCCTCCAGCAGCAGATGCGAACCATCCAGGACGAACTGGGGGACGATCCGGCCGACCGCGATTTCGAAGAGCTGCGGGCGAAGGCCGAAAAGAAAAAATGGAAGGCAGAAACGCGAGATCTGTTCTTCAAGGAGCTGGGTAAGCTCGAACGGATGAATCCGGCGGTAGCCGAATATTCCGTGCAGCTCAACTACCTGCAGTTGATGCTCGACCTCCCGTGGGAACACTATACGACCGACAACCTCGACCTGAACCGGGCCAAAAAACGGTTGGACGCCGACCACTTCGGGCTGGAAGAGGTGAAGGACCGTATTTTGGAACACCTGGCGGTGATCAAGCTGAAAGGGGACCTGAAATCGCCGATTCTCTGTCTGTACGGACCTCCGGGGGTTGGGAAAACCTCGCTGGGGAAATCGGTGGCCGCGGCGCTGAAACGGAAATTCGGACGGATCTCGTTGGGGGGTCTGCATGATGAAGCCGAAATCCGGGGACACCGCAAAACCTACATCGGGGCGATGCCGGGACGAATCATCCAGACCATCAAGCGTTGTGGATCGTCGAATCCGGTGATCATTCTCGATGAAATCGACAAGGTGACCGTCAGCAACCATGGCGATCCGTCGTCGGCCCTGCTCGAGGTGCTCGACCCGGAACAGAATACGACCTTCCACGACAACTACCTCGATACGGAGTATGACCTTTCGAAGGTGTTGTTCATCGCCACGGCCAACAACATCGCCAACATCAATCCGGCCTTGCGCGACCGTATGGAGATGATCAACATTCCGGGGTATATTCTGGAAGATAAGGTTCAGATTGCCCGCAAGCACCTGTTGCCCAAACAGCTGGAAGCACATGGAGTGTCGGCCAAGGAGTTGAAGTTGTCGCCTAAGGTGATCGAAAAGATCATTGCCGATTATACTCGAGAATCGGGGGTCCGCAGCCTCGACAAGCAGATCGCCAAGATTGTCCGTACGCGGGCCAAACAGATCGGTTTCGGAGAGACCTTCAAACCGGAAGTGACGGCAGCCGATGTGGAAAAGATTCTGGGGGTTCCGCGCTTTTCGAGCGAGATGTACGAGATTGCCGGGATTGTCGGCGTGGTCACCGGATTGGCCTGGACGGAAGTAGGGGGTGAAATTCTCTATGTGGAATCGATCCTGACGCCGGGGAAAGGCATGCTTTCGATGACGGGGAATCTGGGCGACGTCATGAAGGAGTCGGCGACCATTGCCTTGGAATGGGTTAAAGCGCACGGCCCGGAACTGGGTATCGATCCCGAAAAGTTCGAAAAGTACGATGTCCATATCCACGTTCCGGAAGGGGCGATTCCGAAAGATGGCCCGAGTGCGGGGATTACGATGGTGACTTCGCTGGTATCGACCTTTACGGGTCGTCCGGTCAAGGATCGGATCGCCATGACGGGGGAAACGACCCTGCGTGGGCGCGTCATGCCGGTCGGTGGGATCAAAGAGAAGATTCTGGCGGCCAAACGGGCGGGAATTACCGACCTGATCCTCTCGGAGGACAACCGCAAGGATATCGGCGAGATCAAACCCGAATATGTCGAAGGGTTGACGTTCCACTATGTCAAGACCAACGATGAAGTATTGAAACTGGCGATCCAGTCCTAAAAGACTGGATCCTACGGAGAATAAAAAAGACGTTCCGAAGATATTCGGAACGTCTTTTTTTATGGGAAACGGAGCACGGGTTGGATCCGTATCCGGAGGCCTTTTCGTAGGGGAAGCGGCTTAGGCCGACAGAGCGGCCGCCCCGATGATGATCGACGCGGTGGTGTCGGGTTGGGTGCAGATGGTTACGTTGACCCCTTGTTCACTGAGGTATTGTTTGATCTGCGGGATGAAAAACTCTTCGGAGAGGACCATCCCCCCTCCGATGACCAGCATGTCGGCCCGGAACTTCACCAGGAAGGGGAGCATGATTTCGGCAAACGAACGGGCAAACTGATCGAAGATCGCCTTGATGGCGACGGTGTATTGTCCCTGGTGGAAGTAGTCGACCATGGGTTTGACGCCCGTGATTTTGATGCCGGTTACTTCGGCGAAGCGCTGTTCGAACCAGCGGGTCGACACGAAATCTTCGGCGATTTGGCCCCGGAAAGGATAGTTCCAGAGTTCGCCTCCGATGGGAACCCCGGGACCATAGGTGGCGTAACAGCCGTCGACGATGAAGCAGGCGCCGAAACCGGTGCCGAGGGTAACGCCGATCAGGTGGCTGTCGCCGCTGCCGTTCACGCGCCAGGCGCCCATGCCGAAGGCGGCGGCATCGTTGGTGAAGCGGATCAGAAGCGGATCGACACCGGTGATTTTGCTCAGTTCGTTGCGGATATTCATCCCCTTGAGTGAGGCGAATTTATGGTCGGCCATGGCGATACCGGCGGTGAAATCGAACGGTGAGGGGATGGCCACACCGATCCCTTCGATCGCCCGGTTGCCGGCCTTTTCGATGCAGGCTTTGAGGGCCTGGTTCCAGGCGTCCAGGATATGTTGGGCCGATTCGGATTCGGCCACTTTCACTTCGGTGTAGGTCTCTTCGAGGGTGTGGAATTCCGCCAGGTCGACCACCTGGCAGGCGATGTGTGAACCGCCGATATCGACGCCCAGAACGTATTGATTTTTCATGAGGACAGGTTTAGGATGTAAAGGTTGGTAAAAACGACCGATGGTTGATCGGCTTACAAAAGTAATAAAAAAGCATGGATTCGGAAGGGTCGCGCGTTTTTTGTGGAGATGGAATGTGGCGTTGGAAAAATTTTCAAAAAAATATTTGCTCTTTTTTGAAGAAAAGAGCAGGGAGAATTAGGGAGAGGAAAGGGACGGAAAGGAGGCAGACGATAACGAGACGGGAAGGTTGGATCGGTGATCGTGCCTAAGTGGTTTTCCAGGGTGTACTTCGGGAAAACGACGGAGCCCGGAGCGTGGAATTTCTGGCGGAATGTTCGTAAATTGAGGATTTACTCAAAAGATGAATAATTTTAAAATATTGGTTTATAGTTAATAAAAATATTTATTGACGTTATTTGAGAAAAAGTATGTTTTTTTAAAATAAAATGTTTATCTTGGAGATAGAAATCGGAATGAAGCCAGCTACTAACCCATTTTTATCGATACGGCGACCGGTCTGAAATCATCTTATCCCTTCCTCTGTCGGGGTCGCACTTTTCGATTTTGTTCCGCTTTCATGGGACGGCTTTCTCGGATTCTCTTCGAAAAGAAGTCTTTTTATCACCGGAGGTGTGCAACATTTGCCTCCGGTTTTTCATCCTCCTTATAGGATCCGTGAGAAGGAGGCCAATAGGCATAGGGCCATGCAGCCAGAAACACAGTATTGAACCGCCTCTTTAATCCGTCGGTTGTTATGAAAGCATCTATTCGTCCTTCGTTGATTATTTCAACCTACAATAATACCCGATTGTTATCGGCCTGTTTGCGGAGCGTGGCTCGGCAACGGATGTTGCCCTATGAAATTCTCATTGCCGATGACGGGTCGGGAGCTGACACCCGTGCGCTCGTCGAAGCGTTTCGGCAGCAGGTATCCGTGCCGGTCCGGCATATTTGGCAGGAGGACCGGGGGTTTCGCTTGAGTGTCATTCGCAATCGGGCGATCGCTGCCTCCAGCGGCAATTACATCATTCAGATCAATGGCGATTTGGTTTTGAATCCTCATTTTATCGAAGATCATGTACGGGTGGCACGACGGGGTAGTTTTGTCTGTGGCAGTCGGGCGGTGGTGTCGAAAACAGCAACCCGCATTTATCTGAAACGGAAGAGAAAACACATCCCGCTGTATGCCTGTTTATGGCAGGGGGCGTCCTATCGTTGCGTGTGGTTGCAGACCTGGTTGGCGGAACACTATCGGCCGATGGATCCGTTGTGTTTGCAGGATGGCAATATGGCGTTTTGGCGGGACGATCTGCTGCGGGTAAATGCCTATAATGAAGATCTGACCTTATTGGGCTATGAAGCGCGTGAGTTAGCGGTACGGTTGATGCATGCGGGGGTAGAACAGCGTTTTTTGCGTATGGGTGCCCTCTGTTTCCATCTGGACCATCCAATTCGGGTGCGTCGTCGTCAGGAGCTCTCCCTGCGGGCTCGCATGGCGGAACACGAGGCATCGGTGGTTCGTTGCACCAATGGCGTAGATAAATATATTCCCTCTGTTTTGTATTCGGTCATATCTGCGACCGGGGCTGCTCCGTTGGAGTAGTTGCGTTGGATCGTTTGAAGAACCGGGAACTTACGAAACAGCAGCGTCCGACCTTTTTGGTCGGACGCTGCTGTTTTATTAGAAGGGGGGATGGATCTGGGTTTTGGGAGTGACCTCTCGTCAGAGAAACGATCAGCTCGACCGAGATTTTGGAAGGTTTTCGGTTTTCTCTGAAGCTGTTTGTGTGCATAGAGCGATGTGGGGCTTCGATATGGCGACGGGAGGTGGACCGTGAGGGTGCGTTAGGAAAGGGGAAAGGAACAAAAAAGACGGGTTGGGGAGTGCTGCCGAAAGGGTGAAGGGGAAGAGGCGTGAAGAACATGGGGGTTTTGAATAAAATCGTTATCTTCGTCTCGGGAAGAGAAAGGGTCCGTCGGTGAGGTTTGACCGGATGTTTTCGGTCGGGCCGGTGGCGGGAACTGGATCTTATCCCCTGAATTTGTAGCCGGACGCACATGACGGGAATCGATTGGATATTGGCACTGCCTTTGCTGTATGCGGCCTACCGGGGCTTTCGGGAGGGAATCGCCGCCCAATTAGGGGGGATGATCGGCCTGATTGCCGGGGTGTGGTTGGCGTGGCATTTTGGCGATGTGCTGGGGAGTTGGATGGGGCTGGACGAGCCGTTGGCCACGGCGGCTGGCTTTCTGACCATTCTGGTGGGGGTCATGATCGTCTTGGCCCTCCTGGGACGATTGCTCCGGGGATTGTTCCGATTTGCTGGATTGGGGCCTTTCGATGCCATTGGAGGCGTATTGTTGGGGGTGCTCAAGATGGCCCTGTTGTTAAGTGTGCTGTTGTTGGCGTTTCTTCCGCTCAACCGGGCCGGAGGATGGGTGTCGCCGCAGACGCTGGAGCGTTCCCGGTTGTACAAACCGCTCAGTCAAGTGGCCCCGATGGCTTTCCCGTATTTGCAGGAGTTGAAAGCGATGGTTTGGCCGGAGGTGTTTTCTGCTTCACAATCTGAAACCGATGAATAACGATACGCGACAGACCCGAGAAGCTTTGGTGATCAAAAGTACCGGGAGTTGGTATACTTTGTGTGATGTGCTGACTTCGGAACGGCTCGAGGCGCGTTTAAGTGGCCGTATTCGGCTGCAGGGGCGTCGTTCGACCAATCCGGTGGTGGTAGGAGATCGGGTGGATTATTATTTGGAAAGTCCGAGTTCCCCGGGAGAGGAGGTTCGAGATCGGTCGATCGGGCACAAAAAGCGCAACAAGGCGCGGAACGGGGCGACTCGACGGCGGTTGTCGGAAGATTCCGACTTGTCTCCTCGTGGATCGGCGTTTGCGACGGCAGACGAAGCGGAGGCTTCCGTGTCAGAGACCCCGAAGCAAACCGGGTTGATTACGCATATTCACGATCGTCGGAACTATATCATTCGCCGCTCTTCGAATCTGTCGCGGGAGTCGCATATCATTGCGGCCAATATCGATCAGGCCTTTCTGGTGGTGACATTGGTTTTGCCCGAGACGAGTTTTGAGTTTATCGATCGGTTTTTGGTGACGGCCGAGGCCTACCATGTGCCGACAACGTTGGTCCTCAACAAGACCGATCTGTACGACACCCCGGAGTTACAGGCAAAACGGGCTCAGTTTCTTGCCACCTATACCGGAGCCGGGTATTCGGTATTGGAAGTGGCGGCAGCGTTGGGAGAGGGGATTTCCGCTTTGCGGGAGCGCCTTGTGGGAGAGGTTTCGTTGTTATCCGGCAATTCGGGGGTTGGAAAGTCGACTTTGATCGGAGCGGTGGACCCGACGCTTCATCCCCGGATCGGGGCGATTTCGGACTATCATCATCGGGGGCGTCATACCACGACATTTTCCGAGATGTATGCTTTGGCCGGGGGTGGTTGGCTGATCGACACGCCGGGGATCAAAGGTTTTGGTCTGATCGACCTGAGCGGAGACGAAGTGGGGCGTTATTTCCCGGATTTTTTCCGTTGGGCGCCCCAATGCGGGTACTACAATTGCACGCACACCCACGAGCCGGACTGTGCCGTGAAGGCGGCGGTAGAACGGGGCGAGATCAGTCCGACGCGCTATATCAGTTACCTGAAACTTTTGGAAGAGGATGAAAAGTACCGCCACTAAAGCGTTGGCTGCGTTGTTGCAGTTGGATGATGAATCGTTGGCTCGTCGGATTCAGTATCTGTCGGGGTTTATGCTGCCTGAGCGGGTGGCGGGGTTGGAGCGAGTGTTGGCGATGCGCACGCGATATATGTGTGTCTGTGCCGAGAATACGTTTCATCCGCAGAATGCCAGCGCATTGATTCGGACGTGTGAGGCGTTTGGGGTTCAGGATTTGTACACGGTTGAGGAGTTTTGTCGCTTTTCGCCCAACACCCGCATTGTGCGCGGGACGGATAAGTGGATCGATCTGCATTCGTTTTCTTCGACGGCGGAGATGTTGAGCGGTCTGCGGGGTAAAGGGTATCGGATTGTGGCCACTTCTCCTCATGCGGGGGATTTCACACCCGAGACTTTCGAGGTGGAGGCGGGTCCCTTCGCCCTGATTTTCGGAACGGAGCATGAGGGAATCAGCGAAACGGTAAAAGCGTCGGCCGATGCTTTTCTGCGGATTCCGATGTGCGGGTTTGTCGAGAGCCTCAATGTCTCGGCTTCTGCGGCCATTTTGCTCTATACGCTGACGGCACGACTACGTGCATCGTCGGTATCGTGGAGATTGGGGGAACGGGAACGGGCCGAGTTGTTGGTGCGGTGGATGTTCGGTTCGCTGAAAGATGCGCCGAATATACTTACCCGTTATTCAGAATGACCGAAGCCACCTCTCCCCGAGATCCTGTGACCAGAAGTAGGGGAGACGAGACGCTCTATAAAACCTCATCGATCAGCTGTCGTTACATCTTACACTCTTCCTTCCACCCACGCTTTTTTTGTGGCCGTACTCTTGGTTGGGGAGAAGGCCCTTCCTGTGGATGAAATGGCCTTTTTTTGTGGACGATCTGGCCTTCTCCTCTTGAAGAGCTGGCTTTTCTTCCCGACGAGTCTGCCTCCCCTGTTGACGAGTATGGATGCGTAGCTTTCCCCGGCTGACGAACTGACCTTCTTCTGCCGCTTTTTACTGCTATCTGGGGTTGTCCTGTTCGTGTTTTACGTTGTTACGCTCCTTTGGAGGTTGCTATTGCCTCTGTGCGGAGGAGCTGATATTAAGCAAGGGTCTCCAGGATGAGCACGACGATCATGGCGGCCAATGCCAGGAGGGCTCCGATCGTCATCCAGATGTGGATGGGTTTCCAGCGATGTTTTTTGGGGTGTTGTTGAGCGGTTTTCATGTTCGGATCGTTCTATTCCGGGGCTATCCGATGGTTTCCAGAACTCTCAAGGTGGCTCCGGTGAGGCGTTCGAGTTCATGGTCTTTGATGATGTAGGGGGGCATCATGTAGACCAGTTTCCCGAAGGGCCGCAACCAGATTCCCTCTTCGATGCATCGTTTTTGGACCTCGGCCACGTTGACGGGTTTTTCCATTTCGACGACACCGATAGCACCCAGGGTTCGTACATCGGCTACACCGTGCAATTTTCGGGCCGGACTCAATCCCTTTTCGAGGTGTTTTTGGATCTCTTCGATGCGATCCAGCGGGGAGTTTTCTCTCAGCAGATCTAAGGAGGCGCAGGCGACGGCGCAGGCCAGGGGATTCCCCATGAACGTAGGGCCATGCATCAATTCCGAGGGGGTGCCGTTCGAGATGGTTTGGGCGACCTGGTCGGTGGTCATGACGGCAGCGAAGCTCATATAACCGCCCGTCAGGGCTTTCCCTACGCACATGATATCGGGGTTGATTCCGGCCCATTCGCAGGCGAACATGCGGCCGGTTCGGCCGAATCCGGTTGCGATTTCGTCGGCGATCAGCAGGAGGCCGTAACGATCGCAGTATGCCCGCAGTTTGCGGAGGTATTCGGGGTGATAGAACCACATTCCGCCGGCCCCTTGAACGATCGGTTCGAGGATGACGGCGGCCAGTTCCTGATGATGTTGTTCGATCAGTTGGGCCATGGGTTCGAAGTCCTGATCGTCCCAGGGTTGCCCGAACCGCACGTTCGGCTGGGGGGCGAAAAATTGGATCGGGAGTCGTCCCGAGAAGATGGAGTGCATGCCGGTGACGGGATCGCAGACAGACATAGCGTGCCACGTATCGCCATGGTATCCGCTTCGGATGGTAGCCAGTCGGTTTCGGTGTTGTTGTCCGCGGGCATGTTGGAACTGCAGGGCCATTTTGATGGCGACTTCTACGGCGACGGATCCGGAGTCGCAGTAGAAGATTTTTTCCAGCGGTTCGGGGGACATTTCCACGAGACGTTTCCCTAGTTCCACGGCGGGGGTATGGGTCAGGCCGCCGAACATGACATGCGCCATGAGGTGGAGTTGGTTTTCGAGGGCGGCGTTGAGTCTGGGGTTATTGTATCCATGGATCACGGACCACCAGGAGGACATCCCGTCCAGCAGTCTGGTTCCGTTGGAGAGGGTGATCCAGACGCCTTCTGCGCGGGCCACATGTTGGACGGGCAGGGGGTTATTCATGGAGGTATAGGGGTGCCAGAGGTGTTCGCGATCGAAGGCGAGTTGTTCGGCGATTTCTTTGGGTTTCATAGTAGGCGGTATCGATAGAGGCGATAAAAATAGCAAATTTTGGATAAAGTTGGATCGGGGGATTTGTTTTGTGTTTTTGGGGGATTGAGAGTGGGGTTTTAGGGGATAGAAAAAGACGTTCAGGAGCATGTAGGGTTTTCGAACGGAGGATCGGATAGGATGTAATGGTAGAAAAAATAGGAAAATATTGCAATTTTAAATTATATATTTTACATTTGTGATAGGAGGTAAAACTTTTGTTATAAATGTTTTTACCTTGAAATATCCGTAGATATCATAGAATTTTAGTTTGTATAAAATCCAAAAGTTATGACAGCTGCTCGCATTTCTCAGCCCATGATTGTCAAGTATGTTCAGCAGGAGCGCAACGGGATTCAGTCCCATCAATTGACGCGACATTGCATCGGTTATGTCGTACGCGGGCGCAAATACATTTATTATGGGGATGTTCGTCATGTCGTCAATCAGGGGGATGTTTTTTATTTGGGTTTGGGGAATCACTACACGGAAGATATTCCCGAATCGGGTCGGATGTTCGAGCAGATAGCTTTTTTCTACAGTTCGGAACAGTTGTCGCGGATTTTGAGTCAGCTGAACATGAATTATCAATTGGACATTCGTCATGATCATCGGTGTCCGGTCTGCGAGCATCAGTCTCACGTGGTGATGCCGGCGTGGAGCACGTTGCGGAATTTTTTCGGGTCGATCAATCAGTATCTCAAGGACGATTTGTTTGAGCAGGATACGACGGCGGCGTTACTCAAGACGACGGAGTTGATCTATTTGATTTTATCGCAGAAGGGGACCTGTCTCAAGAATAAGGTATTGGGGAATACGGATTTGACGCAGGAAAATTTTGAGCAGTTGGTTTTGCAACATGTCTTCGAGGATATTTCGGTGGAAGAGTTGGCCCAGAAGTGTCATCGGAGTCTCACGTCGTTCAAGAAGGAGTTTTGTCGTCATTTTCACGAGCCGCCGCACAAGTGGTTTATTCGTCAACGGTTGATGCATGCGCGTTTGTTATTGATTTCGACGAATCAATCGGTTTCCGAGATTGGTTTGTCGAGTCATTTTCCCAATACGTCCCATTTCATCAAGTTGTTTAAGAAAGAGTATGGCATGACGCCGGCCCAGTATCGTCATCAACACCGGCAAGGCGGCGTTGAGGCGATGGAAGACGAGGCGGGGATGGCCCTGTCGTTCCCGGTCGAAGGGGGCGTTGTGGCGGGAGAAGGAGAGGCGTGTGGGTGTCTTTGAGGGGTAAGTCCTCGCCTTCCCGTTTTTTCAGTGGGTCGCTTTTACCCTGGTCGTCGCTTCGTTGAGCACTTTGGTCGTTTCCTGGAAGGCAACGACCATGAAACTGCTGGCTTGCCGAGCGGTGCGGGTAATCCCTTGAAGTGGTTTGAAGGGACCGGAACCACATCCCGTACTTTTGGGCGTTTCAGCATCGCGTTTTCGTCGCGCAGACCGCGTACTGAGATCATCCTCCCGGCTTGATCATCCTCCCGGCCTTCATGGAGGGCGAGTCACCCGGGTCGGTTTTGAATGCCTTTCAGGGTTAAGTTTTTGGGGGGACGGGACGCGTTGTTGCCGAAACGTTTGACGAGGCTGTTTTTTCGAAGGGAGGGGAAAAACTTCTATTCGATGCCTCTTTTACGTCGGACGGGGGCAGCGAATCCCACGGCTTGAATTTTTTTAGCGCCGTTTGCGGCGACTTCCGTTTCAATAATACCGGTCAGCACATCCGGTGCATCGTGTCTCAGGTTTGCCCGATAGAGACGTCGGTAGCAGACCAGATCGTGGTGGAATTGGCTCCATCGGCGGGCCCAATCGACCGGCATTTTAATCATTTTAAGAACCGTTGCGGAGTTGGATAGGATCCGGGCCTCTTTGTTTCTGGCCTGGTGGAACCATTCTATCCGAACTTTTGGGGCTTTTCGGGCGATGGCTCGGGCGAAGCCCCGTCCCCCGTTATTGCTTTCGATGCGAGCCACACGGGTGTCATTGGCTTCGAGCAGGTCGGCCACTTGGGGTTCGGTGATTTCCATGGGATCTCCGGTGTAGATGACGCCGGTCACATAGATGCTCCCATCCGCCCCCACGGCGTAGCAGACCGAGCAGAGGAAGTCCTTTCCCATATCGGCCGTATCGGTATAATTTCCTTTTTTCACGAGGGTTTCGGGGAGGTGTTCGTATACGTCGAAATTCGGGCCATAGAGCAAGCCTTCGGCGGGGGTGGGTTTTCCTTGGTAGAGGGTTTCGAACCAGAGGGGGTCGAGTTTTCGTTTCTGGTTGAGCAGGGCGAGGGAGTGTCGTTTGGGCCAGAGGGCTTCGCCTTCCCGTCGAGGGTCCAGGGGGGAAGGGGGTCCTGTTTTCACGGCCTCGAAGTGGAGGCTGTACCAGGTATCGGAGGGTGCCTCCTCGGGGTTGACGGACGAGGGAGAAGTTGCGAGCGGGGTTTTGGGAAGAGAGGTGGAGGCGCTTTCCGGAAGCGTTTTTGGAGGGATTTCGCCAAAGGGTGGAGAGGTCAGGAGGATTTCCTGGGCCAGCCGGTCAGATGAGAGGTCGTTGAGCGAGAGCAGGGATTGTGTCTTTTCGAGTCGGCCGATCAGGTCATCCTCGTGCCATCGGGTTGACACGATCAGTTCTTGGGAGAGGTTGTGGAGGCGGGTTTTGACGACGCTGTTGTACCACTCCCAGACATTTTCGCGGACCAAGGGGGAGTTGGCTTCCAGGGCGTCTTTATAGAGGTCGTCGAGGATAAGAATGTCGACGGGGTTTCCGGTGAGGGCGCTTTCACGTCCCACGGCCATCAGTCCGCCGTCATGGCCTTTTATCTCGAATTCTTCGCGGTTACGGACGATTCCCGGGCTGTTTTTCCCGGGGGATTTGATGCCGGTTGCGGGGAATATACGTTCATAGAGCGGGGTGTCGATCAGTTGTTGGATACGGCGGTTGAATCGGCCGGCGAGGGTTTGGCTGTAGGAGGCGAGGACGATTTTCAGGGAGGGATTCAGCCCCAGCAGATAGGCTGGAAGCAACCAGGAGGATGCGGTGGATTTGCCGTGTTGGGGGGGCATGGAGACGATCAGGTGTTTGATGGTTCCGTGGGCGAAGGCGTTCAGCACCTGATAATAGGTTTGGTGGAACGTTTCGAGAGAGAGGGAGGGTCGGACCGTTCGTACGAAATAGGGAAAGGCTCGGCGGGCCAATTCACGGGCGGCTTGTGCGGGGCTAGGCCATTTTAGGGGCGAAGGAGGAAGGGGACTGATCTGAGGTTTTGTTTTCGGACCGTTTTTGGGGGAGGGAAGGGGTGAAGAGGGTGGGTTCGGTTGGGGCTGGAGGGGAGGAAGATCGTCTGTGCGTGACGGGGTTGATGCGGGAGGAAGGCGTCGATGACGAGAGGTTTCTTCGGTCGAAGGAAGCGGGGAGAGGGTCGGCGTGGTGGAGCGATTCGGGACGGAGGGAGAGGGGGTCGACGGGGAGATGGACCGGTTGGTTGGATTCGTTTTTTTCATGGGAGGAGGCTGAAAACGGGACAGAGACGGAAGAATCGGGAGAAAGGGATTGAGATAGAGAGTTGGAGGGCTCGGAGAGGGTATTGGCCGGGAGCGAAGAGACCGGTTGAACGGCACCGGCGCTTTGAGAAATTGGAGGCGGGGGCAAACGGTTTTCCGGAGGGTTTTCCGGACGAGTCGTATCGGAGGAAGGAACCTCTTTTTGCAACCATCCTGCGAGCTCTTCGAGGGTTTGTTCGGAGAGGGCGGACAGATCGGGATCCTCTTCGGGAGGGGGCGGTGTTGCGAGGGGTTTGAGTTGCCAGACGGTTGGATTGAGGTTGGTTAAGATAAACTGGATAGCGGCCAGATCGGGCCCCACCCGTTTCCGGGTCACGACGATGCTGCGTACGTTTTTTTCGCCATTGGGGCCTATGTCGAAGGTCTCTTTTTTTTCGTGGACGAGGTATCCGCGGGCACATCGGGCCAGACCCAGCAGGGCGTTTTGTTGGATTTTCGCTTTGAGCGCTTCGAGATCGGGTTGATTTTTTGGGGGCGCTGGCGTTTCGGAGGGGATGCGGTCTTTGGAAGGGAATGTTTCAGTGGAGGCGGAAGTGCTTTCGTGTGGGGATTTGAGGGGGCAAGGAGGCGTCATAACGAGTGAACATTAAGATGGTCGGGCTAAGAAAAAGAGGGGGGAATATCAGAAAAAGGGAGCGCACGCTCTCCCCGACTTCACTCTGAGGGCGAAGGAGCTTAGACCTGGGATCTGTCCGGGTGGACAGGTCCGATGAAATCAGAGGAAAGGCAAGCGATCGATTCCGCAAAGGGCGTCCCCGGGGTGAGCAGAGGGAATCGAGGAGGGGAGAGGGGTGGTTGGTAGGGAGCGTCCTCCCGGTGGGATGGTTTCCACCCGGAATAGGTTAATTTTCAGTAGATCGTAGAGGTCAACGTATTCCGTGCGCTGGATATGGGTTATTGGGCTTTTAGGGCCAGGTGCTGGCTCAAAGTTTCCCAATCGAAATCATTTTCCGTGTCGCCGTCCGGGGTATTGAGGTAGAATTCCCACCAGACGGGGCAGTTATTGCGATATTGTTGCGAGTCCGGGTCTCGGTATATGATGAGGGAGCAGCACAATTCGGCGTGATAGTTTTCGTCGTCGTAGGCTATTCGGGTATTCACGAAATTTTGATGTTGGATGAGGGCGGCTAATTGGGAGGCCAGGTTTAGGTAGGCCTGTTCATGGATTGTGATCATGGGCGAGCGATAAGAATGGGTGTAAAAGTAGCGGGTAGGGGGTATGAACCGTTTCTTTATTTTTTGAAAAAAAGGTTTTTCCCTTGAGATATTGCCCGTTAAAGAAAAATTATTTAACTTTGTAGAGCAAATATAAGTTCAATAATTGAATTTTCAAAATCACGGATCTAAAACGACGATAAATATGCCGGAATTGGATATTAACAAGCGCCTTCGGATGATCCGCAAGGAGTTGAATCTGACGCAGGAGCAGTTAGCGTTTAAGTTAGGGATCGGGAAGAGTGCGTTATCGATGATTGAGACGGGACGGGCGTCGTTATCGGAGCGGAACAAGCACATCATCCTTCAAGAATTGAACGTTAATGCGATGTGGTTGGAGACGGGTCGGGGTCCGATGTTCAATGAGCATCGTCCGCAGGAGGTTTTTTTGCGTTCGACGGATCGGATGATGCCGATGCAGAGTGTTCCGTTGTACAATATCGAGGGGACGGCGGGTTTGGTTCCTCTGTTTTTGGAGCAGCAGCATGTCGAGCCGGTGGATTATATTCACATTCCGAATTTACCGCGTTGTGACGGGGCGATTTATGTGGTAGGGGACAGCATGTATCCGTTGCTCAAGAGCGGGGATATTGTGTTGTACAAGCAGTTGCACAGCATCGAGGATGTTTTTTGGGGGGATATGTATTTGTTGTCGATCGACATTGACGGGGAGGAGTATGTGACGGTGAAGTACCTGCAGAAGTCGGATAAGCCGGGATATGTTCGTTTGGTGAGTCAGAATCCGCACCATGCGGACAAGGATGTTCCGGTAGAGAAGATTCGGGCCTTGGCCTTTGTGAAGGCGAGCATTCGGATGAACTCCATGCGTTAAGTTAGGGTGCAAAGAGGGACGGAGGCCAGGTTTTTTGGGGGGGAGCTACGTTGATGCCGAGCGCTTTGTTTTTGGAGAGAATCGACCGAAAAACCCGAAATTATTTGTTTCTTTGTAAACGGGACCGAATAGAAGGTCCCGTTTAAGCATTGGATTATGGAGGTAAAGATAGCCCCGGAATGGAAGGCCTTGTTGGGCGAGGAGTTCGAGAAGCCCTATTTTGCGGATTTGGTCCATTTTGTGAAGCATGAGTATGCCACACGGCGTATTTATCCGGCGGGTCGGAACATTTTTCGGGCGTTGGATAAGTGTTTGCCGGACGATATACGGGTGGTGATCATCGGTCAGGATCCCTATCATGGCGAGGGGCAGGCCAATGGCCTCTGTTTTTCGGTCAATGACGGGATTCCGTTTCCGCCCTCTCTGATCAATATTTTCAAGGAGGTACAGGCCGATACGGGGGCACCCTATCCGACCAGCGGGAATCTGGACCGGTGGGCGGAACAGGGGGTGTTGTTGCTCAATGCGGTATTGACGGTTCGGGCTCATGAGGCGGCCTCTCACGCGGGTCGGGGCTGGGAGCAGTTCACCGATGCGGTGGTACAGGCCATTGCCCGTCATCGGGAGGGGATCGTCTATATGTTGTGGGGAGCCTATGCCCAACGCAAAGGGGCGATGGTCGATCCGAAGCGGAACTGTATTTTGAAGAGCGTTCATCCCTCGCCTTTATCGGCTCATCGCGGTTTTTTAGGGTGTCATCACTTTTCGCAGGCCAATGCCTACCTGACGGCTCACGGACAGCCCCCCATTGTGTGGTAGGGGCAGGGATCCCTCTCCTTCGTAACGGCAGGTGAACGGCTGCGTAGGCAAGCTTCGTTTAGGAATAAAACAGGTCGGCCACTCCCTCAAGGAGTGGCCGACTTTTATGTACGTGCCGGTTTCGACGGCAAACGATGGACAGAGATGCAGCCCCTGTTCCGACCGGAGGGACAGCTCGACTCTTTATCGGAGGATGATTTCGTTGGATCCGATCAGGTGTCCGTCGATAAAGATCCGGACGCTGTATTTTCCGGCGGTAATCCCGGCTCCGTTATAGAAGAGGCTGACATAGAGGTCGTCATTTTGGTAGTCGACCTGTCGGGTGGCCGAGTAGGTAATCATGTCGCCTTCATAATCGAAGAGGTCGTTGCTGGAGTTGGCTAGGATATAGCCGTCCGGGCCGGTAATTTGGGCGTAGACATTTCGTTCGCCGGGGGTTGTCAGTTCATTGCCGACCAGCACGAAGTCGACCCTCAGACGGGCGGCCCGATTGGCTCTGGAGACGACTTTATCCGAGTTGTTGAGGGCGAGCAGGGCGATATCGCGAGCTCGGATCACGGCCCCTTTCTGGACTTTGGTGCTCAGTTCCGAGGCTTTTTCTTCGGCCATATCGGCTCTCAGACGGGCCGAGGTGATCTGTTTTCGGAGGCTGACGTTTTCGGAGCCGAGTTTTTGGTTAAGGGTATTGAGGGAGTCGATCTGATGGATATATCCTTCCATCACGGTTCTCATATAGCCCAACCGTTTTTCGTAGTCTTTGATTTTTTTGCGGCTCCAGCTCCGTTCGTTTTTGAGTCGTTCCAGCAGGGAGTCGGCTTTAAACCGTTCGGCTTCGAGGTGTTGGTTGATGGTATCGTTTTCGGTCTGGAGGCTATCGTACTGGCCGAGCATACGGGTCAGGCGATTGGTCAGGGTATCCCGTTCTTCGGCGAAGACGGCGTTCATTTGTCTCACTTGGGTGAAGTACATCACCGAGAGACCGGCCAGGATCAGCGCCAGGATCACGATCATGATTTTAAGGCCCTTAATAGATTTTTGTTGAGAGTCTCCCTGTTGGTAGTAGGGGTCATTACCGTAGTTATCGTACCGGGGGTCGTAATTGTCGTTATAGTTTTCCATACGTTGGTAGGTTTCTCACATGCGCAAAGATAGAAAAATATCCCTTATAACAATCTGGTGGTGATCAGATCTTCGGAGAAGAGGGCGGTAAAATAGATATCCCGGATAAAGGATTTGGGTTTGACGACTCTCCAACCCGTTTCGGCGAGGTATTGATACGCATCGGGAAGGGAGGTTCGTTGGGCGGGTGCGGTTTGTCGTTTGATGATGGGGGTATCGATGGTTTGGAAGAACCGTCTCATGGCCACGTCGATATATCGGTCGGTTCCTTTGAGGAGCACGGCCAGTCGGAGTTCATCTCCCTGGGGGGATGTTTCCCGGACCACGCCCCACTGCAGGGGGAAGCGGGCGGGTATTTCGAAGTAGTGCCGGAAGAATTTGAGGGTATTGAAGGAGGGGTTTTTCATGAGCTTACCAATATCGGTTAAAGTCGCCCGAATCGCCACGTTTTCCCCAATGGGATCCGTCGGAGAAGTCGATATAGCCGTTGTTTCCGTCTTTAAAGAGTTGGCGGGTTATGCCGTTTTCGTAATCGAAATATTCGACGATCTCATCGCCGTCCGAGGAAGCTCCTCCGAACCGTTTGCTGCTGAGGCCCTGGATCACGATTTTGGCGATTATGAGCCAGAGGACGATTTCCATGATTCGGCTAAAGGCTTCCAGAGAGACGTAGCACAGGAGGGGGACCCCGGTCAGCAGGATCAGCAGGATCAGCAGGGCGGAGAGGATCGAGCGATGGCGGATCACGTGTCGGAGGCTGAAACCGAGGTAGATCAGTACGGCGATAGCGATTCCTATTTGGGCTTCGAATTTCCAGTTCACCTGCCAGGTATCGAGGATGAGGATGAGCCAGGTTCCCACGAACGAGACGAGGAGGGCCATTCCGTAATCGAAATAGCGGTAATTGGTTTTTTGCATCCCGGCGAGACTGGCGACGACGCTGTTCAGCAAGACGAGCTGGATGCCGATCCAGAGCAGCATGCCGGCTAATCCGCCGATCATTTTCAGGAAACCGACTTCTCTCCAGCGGCTGAACCAGAGGGGGTCGTCGAGGGTGTAGACGATATAGAGTTCGAGGGCACACCACACCAGGGTCAAAACGCCGGTAGCGAGGGCGACGCCTTTTCGTTTCATGCGGTCCCGGATCTGCCAGAAGATGAGGTTGAGGGGTTTGGCGACGCACAGCAGCAGCAACAGGTTTCCCAGCGCCAGGCCGAAGATCAGGGAGATGGACTGTTCGGGGAGGGAGGGGTTGGCCGATGTGCCGTCGGGATCGAGGTTTGCTTCGGTGGGTTCGAGGCACTTCATCCATTCGGGGGATTCCAGGTGCAGGATTCCCTCTTGTCCCTGATATTCGACGAAGGTGACGGGTTCAGAAACAGATCCGTCGGTTTGCGGCAGGGGTTGATGGAAGAGGGTGACAAAGACCTTATCGCCTCGTTTGAGGTATCCGATGACTTCGTCGTCGTGGTTATAGACGGGGATTTTGTCGGCTTTTCGGGTGACGACATAGGTTCCTTCCTGTGCGGACAGCGTCCCTCCGATGAGGAGGAGCAGGCATAACATCCATCGCGCGATGAAATTTTTCATAGAGAGATTCTTGGTGGCTGCTCAAAGATAGCAAAATCCTGCTATATAACGACGTAAGACGGTTATTTTTCGAGGTCCGGTCGGTTGGTTGAGGGTTGGTTGAGGGTGGTCGGGAGTTGTCGAGGGTTGGTCGAGGCCCGGTTGGTTGGTCGGTCGGAACGGTGTATTCCCTCCCGATTGCGTGAGGCGATCGCTTCCGGTTGTTAGCCGAGGGGACATCCTCGGTTTTGTAAGGGAAGCGCTTTCGGACGCTTATAGAGGGAGATATTCCCGATTTTTGGCAGGAGTGGTCCTGCGTTTTTAAAGGGGTTACCGGATCATGCTGTCGAGGGGGTATTTCAATTTTTCGGCATGCAGGAGTCGACCCCGGATCGATCCCACTCGGATCGGGGATTCGATGTAGAGGGGGATTTTGTTGCGATCGTCCGAGATCCAGAGGGTAAATTCGCTTCCGTCCTTGAACGACTCTCCGCTACTGGTGGCCAACTGGCAGACGAATTTCAGGGTGTTGAATTTACCGAGGTCTTTGATATTTTTCTTTTCGCGCCCCACGAAGCGATATTGGATGGTGCGGATGGTATCTTCCAGGACCATGTGCAGGGTTCGTTTTTCGCCTTGGGTGAAGGAGTCGATATTTTCGCAGCGCAGGTTAAAGAAGAGGGCCAGGGCGTCGAAACTTCCCTCCTGGAGGGTCATGACGTGATGGGAGCTGTCGGCGCGTTTATGGTTGAAGAAGAAGGTCGAGACTTTGCCCTGCTCCCAGTCATATCGATATCCGCTGGAGACACGGTATCCTCCTTCCCGGATTTCGATCTGGAGGTCTAAGGGTCGTAAGGTTTCGGCCTCCAGTCGGCTGATATAGGTATCGTTCAGGTTGAAAAACCAATTGAAAAAGGGGTATGTTTTGCCGTTGGCTTCGATGCGGTAATATTTCTGGTCGCCGAGGCGTTGGAGGGAGGTTTGGAAGGTGACTTCGGCCACATCGGAGTGGACGATACCGACTTTATAGCTCACGGCATAGACCAGTTTTTCTCCTCCGGCAAAGGCCATTTCCCGATTGGGGCTGGTCGACTGGGCGGCAATCGTGCCAGAGAGAAGGAGGCTGAGGAGGATCAGCCACGCCATAAGGGTATATGTTTGGAAGGATTTCATCTTCATGGGTTCGCTCTGTGAGGATCGTTTTTTGCGAGGGCGGTTGAATGGCCCCCTCGCTTTGCTCCCCAGGGGTTGATTACGGAACGGTGTTGTGTGGGACATTTTTGCCGGGTAGCGCCGGAAGAGGATCTATGGCTGGGTCGGCAAGAATCGCGCCACATCTATATAACGGGTTCCGAACCGGAAAGTTTCGCAAAATAGTGAAAATCCTGTTTGGTTGTCTGTTTTTGGGGGAAGAAGCCAGCTGATCCGGGAAAAGAAGAAGAAATTTACCGTCCGATTGACGGATCGACATATCGGCAGGAGAGTTTAGGCGGGTGCAGGCGGGTACAGCCCGGAAACAGGCTGGCGCAGGAGAAAGCAGACGGGTTCCGCTGGGGTTACGAGCCGATCAGGATCAGGTTGTACAGGATGATGGTTCCCAACAGGAGCAGATAGACGCTGTTTCCATGCCATCCGCCGAAACGGTTGAAGTAGGCCGGGATCACGATGGCCAGTGGAGCGGCCAGAAGCGGCAGGTCGGTTATCGATCCGCCGGGGGTAAGCAGTAGTATCAGGGAGAAGGCCAGGATCCAGATAAAATAGAGATATGTTTTGTAGGGACGGGTCCGCATACTGCTTTTCCGGCTGAAGAAGACGGCCAGGGCGGCGAGGGAGACGAGCAGCAGAGGGACCCAGATCATCAGCATCAGGACCAGGGGGCCTTTCCTGCCGAATAGGGAAATTTCCGGGGCGAGGAGCGTTGCTGTTTGTTGCCAGTAGAAGGGGGCGGCGAGGCGGTCTTGGATTTCCTGGAGCCAGAGTTGTCCGAGGTAGGGGAAGGGTTCACCCAGCCCCCAGTAGATATAGGAGGCGATCAGGAAGGGCAGGCACAAGCCGGTCAGACAGGAGAGCCACTCTCGCCACTCTTTGCGGAAGATGATGAGGGCGCAGGGGAGTAAGAGGGCATAGATGGCGGCGGGGCCATACACCAGGATACTCAGGCCGGTCAGCAGGGCCGAGTCGAAGCTTTTGGCATAGACCACGACGCGTCGGAAGGAGCCGATCATCAGATCGAAGGCCGACACCAGCAATCCGGCCGCGACATAAGGGGCTAACGGAGCGCGGCCGAAGGAGAGGCCGCAAGCGACCAGCAGATAGAGGATAAAGGGGAGGTAGGTTCGTTCGAGGACCAGCATATTTCGGCTGACCAGTCGGGTCAGCAGGAGGCTGTTCCAGAACACGATCAATACGATGCACAGATTTTTGCCCCATAGTGGGAGGGCGTGACCCAGCCGGTCGATCCAGAGGCCCAGGGGCATTTGGGTCGAGAGGGCGTCGACTTCGGGCAGGGGAGCCGCCACGCTGCGCAGCCAGAACAAGCAGGTGAGTCCGGCGAACATCAGAAGCGTCCATCCTAAGCTATGTCGTGTCAAATCGACGGGCATCGTTTTGTCTACAATTTGAAAGGTTTCACCGTGGAGGATCGGTCTTCCGACGATTTGGACGGATGTCCGGTTCGTTTTCAGAGCGATACTTCGGTATGTTGGGTTGCCTTTGGGCCGCCGGGACGTTCGGATTGGTTTGCCGTTCGTGTCGTTTCGGGGGCTTCTTTGGGGCGGATGGCCTTGGGTCGGGCGTTCTCGGTTTCTGCTATCCGCTGGAGCCGGGAACCACACGCCGATCCGACCTTATGGGGTTATCATTCGAGAGACTGCATCGTTCGAGTGCTTGCCTCCTTCAGGGCTGCGTTTTGTCTTGCGAGGTCAGTCTTCTCCAAAGAACCGCATCGTTCGGGGGTTACCTCCTTCAGGGTTGCATCATTCGGGAGTCGCATGCTGCGAGGTGCCCCCCTTCAGGTCCCGCATTCTTCCAAGGTCCCGCATTCTTCGAGGATCAGGCCCTTCCAGGGTCCGCGTCGTTCGGTAATCAGCCTCTTTCAAGGGGCACGTCGTTCGGCAGTTATCCCCTTCAAGGGTCAGAACGTCACTCGGGCGGTTATATCGTGCGGTGTCCAGCTGATTATGGCCGGGTCCGTTTCCTGTTAGGCATCCTCGCCAGTGGGAAGCGTCTCCGCGGAGGACTGAGCGGCTTCCTTCCAGCGTTTCAAGCGGGGAAAGATAAGCCGCATCTGTTCGATGGCCTCTTCACGGGTGTAGATTTTCCCGTTTTCATCCCGGAACGATTCGGCATACCCGACACACTCCTGAATCATCTCTTCCATCGTGAGGTCGGCCGTGAAGGCACCTTCGTAAAAGCAAAAGTGGCAGTAATCGGGGCTGAGGGTTCCATCGGCCATGGTGCCGTGGTCGGCGGTTCCCATGGGCATGCCACAACTTTGGCAATAGGTTCTTTCCATCGGTTTTGTTTTTACGGGTTTGAAGATCGTCGAATGTCGGGACCGCTCGATCGGGTGCACCGTAAAGCGCTTCCCCGCAAATGGGGAAACGGCTTTAGCGGGTTATTTTTTCCAGTGCATCAGGTCCTGACCGATGTCGCTCCGGAAATATTTGCCGGCATAATCGATGTCTCGAATGGTTTCCAGCGAGGTTCCGACGGCTTGGGCGATGCTGTCACCCAGGGAGGTGACGGCCAATACCCGTCCTCCGGAGGTAACGGTTTGTTTTCCCTGCAGAGCGGTTCCGGCGTGGAAGATCAGGCTCTGGGTCGAGGTTTCGAGTCCGGAGATCGGCTTTCCTTTTTCGTAAGCGCCGGGATAGCCTTCCGACACGCACACGACCGTAGCCGCCGTCTTCGGGGAGACGGTCAGCTCATATTTATCCAGTTCTCTGTAAGCGATTCCTTCGAACATTTCGATCAGATCCGAGGTGATGCGCGGCATAACGGCTTCGGTTTCGGGGTCTCCCATACGGACGTTGTATTCGATCACATAGGGCTTCCCCTGGACATTCATCAGACCGATGAAGATGAAGCCTTTGTAGTCGATTTTTTCGGCTTTGAGGCCTTCGATGGTTGGACGGACGATGGTATCGACCACCTGGGTCATGAAGGCTTCGTCGGCGAAGGGTACGGGCGAGATGGCTCCCATACCACCGGTATTGGGGCCGGTATCTCCCTCTCCGATGCGTTTATAGTCTTTGGCTTCGGGAAGAATTTTGAAGGAGTGCCCGTCGGTGGCCACGAACACCGAGCATTCGATGCCCGAGAGGAACTCTTCGATGACGACGGTATTTCCGGCGGCGCCGAATTTTCCTTCCATCATGGCCTTCAGCTGTTTTTTGGCCTCGTCCAGGGAGTCGATGATCAGGACGCCTTTTCCGGCGGCCAGTCCGTCGGCTTTGAGGACATAGGGCGCTTTGAGGGTTTCGAGGAAGGCGTATCCTTCGTCGAGATTTTTCTTCGAGAAGCTCCGATAGGCGGCCGTTGGGATGCCATGTCGGCTCATAAAGGCTTTCGCGAAGTCTTTACTGCCTTCCAGGCGTGCTCCGGCTGCCGAGGGTCCGATCACCGGGATATTCCGGATGGCGTCGTCCTCCCGGAAGAAGTCGACAATGCCTTTGACCAGCGGCTCTTCGGGACCTACGACCACCAGGTTGACATGGTTCGTGAGGACGAATTGCTTGACGGCAGCGAAGTTGCTGAGGTTGATATCCACGTTGGTTCCGCACAGGGCCGTACCGGCGTTTCCGGGGGCGATGAAGAGTTTGGCGACGGCTTTGCTCTGAGCGATTTTCCAAGCAAAGGCGTGTTCGCGACCGCCGGATCCCAACAGCAACACATTTAAGGAAGAGGAAAATTTCATAGCGCTATCTAAGGTCTATATTTATTAATTTTAGGCAGTTACAATTCTTCAAGAAGAGGGAGGTTAAAGGCTCCGGATAAAGGGTCCTAAGAGGGCATCCAGTTGTTGATGTTCGACCAGGAAGCCGTCGTGGCCGAACGAGGAGTCGATGATTTCGAAGCGGCTGTTTGGCAGGTGGTCGTGGAGGTATCGTTGTTCTTCGACGGGGAAGATCAGGTCGGAGGAGATCCCGATTACCAGGGTCGGCAGGGTGAGGCTGGCCAATGCCTTTTCGACTCCGCCCCGGTCCCGTCCGATGTTGTGGGAGTCGAACGCTTGGGAGATACGGTAGTACGAGTAGGCATTGAAGCGTCGGCAGAGTTTTTCGCCCTGATAGCGTTGGTAGGAGCAGGCTCGGAACCCTTGTGTTTTATCCGGGTTGTCGATCTCCTGTTGGGTGGCGTTGTAGGCGGCGCATCCGCGGTAGCTGAGCAGGCCCATCGAACGGGCGACGGCCATTCCGCGAATACCGGCTTGGGGGAAGGGTTCGCCCCAGGAGGCGTCGGCTTCGATGGCCATTCGTTGGGATTCGTTCCAGGCGATGGTCCAGGGGGTGTTGCGGGCGGCCGTAGCGATCAGGATCAGGCTTTGGGCGAATCCGGGTCGTAGCAGGGCCATTTCCTGGGCCTGATATCCGCCGATGGAGCTTCCCATCAAGGTTCGGACGTGTTGGATGCCCAGATAGTCGGCCAACAGGAGGTGTACCCGAGCGATGTCCCGCAGCGTAAAAAACGGGAAGTCGCCATAGTACGGTTGTCCGGTGGTCGGATTGAGGCTCAGCGGTCCGGTGGTTCCGTAATGCGAGCCGAGAATGTTGGCACAGACGGTAAAGTAGCGTTCCGGGTCGAGAAATTTCCCGCTTTCGACGGTATGCGGCCACCAGTCGGCCACATCCGAGTTGGCAGTCAGGGCATGGCATACCCATAGCACATTGTCCTCGCGTCGCGTACCGAAGGTGTGGTAGGCGATGGTCAGCTCGGGCAACGTCACTCCGCTTTCCAGCGTAAAAGGCTTATCGTATCGGTAATATTGTACCGGCATAATCGTTTTGGTCTCTCTCAGGTCTTATACGTAGACCTGTTATTCTTTCGGGTTCACTCTTTCGGATCGTCCTTTCGAGCACATCCTTTCGGGTGTCGTCCTTTGGAATTCATCCTTTTGGGTTTGTTCTTTGGGGTCCGCTCCCTCCCGTTATACTCTGTCTCCTCTGTTCACTCCTCTCTTTCAGGCCCCGTTTGGCAACCCTATTATATTAGTAGTTGCCAACTGTCATGAGGCCTCCTCTTCGTGTTCGCCCTCTTCGTGCTCGCCGAGGGTAAGGGCTGCTTCCTCGTTGGTTTTAAGGAAGTAGCTTGCGAATGAGCGGTTTTTGTATGCGGGCTTCGGACCGTGGCCGACGCCGGGCGCTTTTTATGCGCCTCAAGTCGGGTGCCAAAGCCGCCCTCGAGCCGGGCACTTATTTGATGCCGTGTTTCAGCCGGTCGTAAGCGACCTCGATTTCGGCATAATCGATGGCCGATTCACTCCGGGCTTCCAGGCTGTTCATACCGTCGACCAGTTCCACACCTTCCCAGGTAAAGGTCCCGTTAATGGGCACTTTGATACCTTGCGAGGCTCCGTTGACAAACAGTTCGACCTGCGCCGCGTTGGAGAAGACCGTAATGGTTTGGGTCCGGGTAACGCGCCGATCCCACCGTTTTTCGGCGATATAGACGAACGGATCCGAGTGGTTCCAGTTGGCTTTGTAGAAATAGAAGGCGTCTTTGCGATATTTCCGGTCGAAGGTTACCATCCCCAGGTCGTTGATGCCCCGGCCTTCGCCCGAGGTGTTTCCGACCGACCCGAAGTCGAACATATTGGCGACAAAAAGCCCCCACAGGAACGAAGCATCTTTGACGTTGGCATAATACTCTTCATGCAGATAGGTTTGCCAGCGTTCGGGGTGCCAGTTTCCGTTGTAATCGGGGCGATACAGCGAGTCGTCCTGATGATAGATCGAGGCCCCGGCCCCGTAGCTCAATCCCGAGCAGAGGCTGCTCCAATTGGTTTTGAGCTGGTCGAGCCAGATTTTCACATCGGAGGGTTGGCCCTCTTTCCAGCCGAAGATCTGGTCCCAGACGATCAGGTCGGTAATGAAATTGATATTGCCGTCCTGGTTACTGGTAGCGACGGTCAGGCGGGAATCATCCTGTTCCATAGCCAGGGAGTTCAGCTCCTGGACATAGGAGGTCGGGTCGTCTCCGCGAGAATTGAGTTTCGAGAAGATACCCCACATCAGTACGGAGGGGTTGTTGTAACGTTGGGCGATCATTTCCCGCAGCTGTTGGCGACCGTTTTCCTGGAAGCTGGGGGTATTGATATAGCCGCGGTCGGTGAGGTAGGCCGGACCGACGAATGGCAGGTCGGTCCATACGACCAGCCCCCGGCGGTCACAATCGGTATAGAAATCGGGACTATGGGGGTAGTCGGCTGCCCGGACGGCATTGACCCCCATTTCGGTCATCAGGTCCACGTCTTCCTGCACTTGATAGGAGGTCAGGGCGGGACCTACCGTTGCACGGTCTTCGTAGTAGACAGCTCCCCGAAGCGGATAGGGTTGGCCGTTGAGCGAGAACCCGGTGAGGGGGTCTACGCTGAAGTAGCGCAATCCGAGGGGTACGGCCAGAGAGTCCAGGGTCAGGGTATCTTCGGAGAGTTTGACCTGCACGTTATACATATAGGGGTTGTCCAAGCCGTTCCACAGGGTGGGTTGTTCCATGACGATCGGGATGGTGAGCGATCCCTTGCCCTGAGGGGGAATGCGGTATCGGGAGGCCTGATAGACCACCGTATCCTGACGGGGGGTGGTGACGGCCAGGGAGACGATCAGGTTCTGATCGCGTCGGCCGTCGATATGGATAATGGCGTCGACTTCGGCCCGTTCCGACGACACTCTGCGTTGGGCCAGGTAGATACCGTCGGACGAGAGGTCGGTGACCGAAACGAGGGTCGGTTCGGTGACGATGAGTTCCACATCGCGATACAGTCCACCGTAGATATTGATATCGCCGGCCGTCGGCATGACGTCCATCAGGGGGGCGTTATTGACGATGACCCACAGGGAGTTGCTTTGTCCATATTTCAGGAATCGGGTCAACTCGAACGTAAAGGCGGTATATCCGCCTTGGTGTTCGCCCACGTGGTATCCGTTGACCATCAGGGTGGCGACGCTGGCGGCTCCATAGAATCGGATGAAGATGCGTTTCCCTTCCCATTGAGCCGGGATATTGATCTCCTTCATATAGTTGCCCACGCCGCGGAAGTAGTCTTTTTTCCCGCTGAGGGCATCGGTGTTCCAGCTGTGGGGCAGGTTGACCACGACGGCGTGGTCGCTGCTTCCTTCGCTGTCGCTGAAGAAGCGCCAATTTCGGTTGATATTCACCACTTCCCGAGCCGACAGTTGGCTCCAGGCAAGCAGGGCTGAGAGGATCAAGATAAAAATTCTCATGGTTCCGAATATTTCAGGCAAAAATAAGGAAAAAACGGCGTAAAACACAGCGTCGCCCGATGAACTTTTCAGAATTTTCCCCGGCGACCGGGAGGTGGCCGTAGAGGGGTTTGACGAGGGGAAGGGTCGGGTTCTTCTCGGGGGAGAGCGAGGAGCAACAGAATCAATCGGATGGCGGCTGAACAGCTCTGACAGCGGGGTGGTTTAAGGGGTGGCACGTCGTTGGGGAGAAAGGACAGAGTCGAGGAATGGACTGGATGGGGGCCACGCGATTTCCCTTGGAAGGGAGACAAGCAAAGCCGAACCAAAGAAAGGAGGCTGGGATTTGGGGGTATCGTTCGTTCGGAGGGATTCGCGGGGTTTCGTTCGGGAAGGTCGATAAATTTGTGTACCTTTGTTGACTACCTTTTGCGGGAGAGCCCGGTTGACCGGAAGCATCCCGGGAAGAGCTTCCGAAAAGGCCCTCGAAGCGAGGACGTTTTTCCTTATTTAGCGTATGAAAAGCCGTAATTGATCATGAAACCTTACTGCGATTCCTTGACTGTTTATCATCGTCGTCCGACCCATGCCGTTTATGCCGGTACGTTGGGGATCGGGGGCGAACATCCGGTTCGTCTGCAATCGATGACCAATACCGATACGAACGATACGGAAGCCAGCACGGCACAGATTCTGCGCATTGCGGCGGCCGGCGGCGAGCTGGTGCGTCTGACCGCGCAGGGACGTCGCGAGGCCGCCAACTTGGGCGAGATACGTCGTTGCCTGGACGAACGGGGGTGCCGGGTGCCGTTGGCGGCCGACATCCATTTTCAGCCGGCCGCCGCTCTGGAAGCGGCCCTGCACGTGGAAAAGGTACGGATCAATCCCGGAAACTTCAACGATCGGGGCGGTCAGTTCGATGAGTTGATCGATCGTTGTCGCCGACGTCGGGTGGCGTTACGTATCGGCGTGAATCATGGGTCGTTGGCCCCGGCCATGCTGGAACGTTACGGCGATACGCCCGAAGGCATGGTCGCGTCGGCGCTCGAATACCTGGAAATGTGCCGCGAACGCGATTTCGATCAGGTGGTCGTTTCGCTCAAGTCGAGCAATGTCCGGGTGATGGTGCACGCCTATCGCTTACTGGCTGCAGAGATGCGGGAGCGGGGCATGAGCTATCCGCTGCATCTGGGGGTGACCGAGGCGGGCGATGATCTGGAAGGACGGGTCAAATCGGCTGTCGGGATCGGGGCCTTGTTGGCCGATGGATTGGGCGATACGATTCGGGTTTCGTTGACCGAGGCGCCCGAACAGGAGATTCCGGTGGCCCGCATCCTGGCCGATCACCTGGCGCATCGGGCCGGTCATCCGGCGATTCCGGCGGTCGATGAGACGTTGTATCATCCCTATGAATATCATCCTCGTCGCTCGCGGGCGATCGGACCGGTCGGCGGAGGACAGACGCCCCGTCTCTGGAGCGAATTGCCGGAAGAGGTGCGGGCATCGGTGTATGTCACCGATCTGGCGGGGGTAGATCGCATTCCGGCGGATCGGATTGTGGTGTTGACCACGGACCATCCGCATGGGATTGCCGAACAACGGGCCTTTTTCCTGCGGATGGAGGCGTTGGGGAAGGACAATCCGGTCATCATCAAACGGACCTATCGGGAAACCTCGTTGGAGCCGTTGCAGATAAAAGCGGCGGCTGATACGGGGATGTTGTTTTTGGACGGTTATGGTGACGGATTGTGGATTGAGAACGAAACGCCGAGTCAGGAAATCACCCCAGAGGCGATCGAGGCTTTATCCTTGAGTATTTTACAGGCGGCGCGGGTGCGGATCTCTCGAGCCGAATACATCGCTTGTCCGGGTTGCGGGCGCACGCTGTACGATTTGCAACGGATCTTGGCGCGCATCAAGGCGCGTACGTCTCATCTGACGGGTATTAAGCTCGGGGTGATGGGGTGTATCGTCAACGGTCCCGGAGAGATGGCCGATGCCGACTATGGATATGTCGGAGCGGGTCCCGGGCGCATTACCCTCTATCGGGGGCGGGAGGTGGTACGCCGCAATATCCCGCAGGAAGAGGCGCTGGACGAGTTGATCGAGCTGTTGCGGGAAGACGGGGTTTGGCAAGAGCCTCCTACGGCATAACACGCCGGAAACAGAGACGATAAACAGAGAACCCCGGGCTTTCGGCCCGGGGTTCTTTATGCGTAAATCGGCTGAAAAATAGCCGGTTATTTTTGGTTAGAGGCATCGGAGGCCGGGGCAGCGGTCAGCGTCTCGAGGTCCGGGAGCTGCAGCACCGGATGGACGGTGTGGAGGTTGGCGGCATCGATTTCGATGGAGGTCTGGAGACGGATGTCGGCCGAAGAGGCTCCGATCAGGAATCGATAGGTGCCTCCTTCGAGCTGCCAGCGATTGGCTTCGGCATTGAACGAGGCCAGCAGATCGTCCGAAAGCAACAGCTCGAGGGTTTGACTTTCACCCGGTTGCAGGAGTTTTGTCTTGGCAAAGGCTTTCAGCTCCTTGGCCGGTTTGGGCATATCTTTTCCCGGGGCGGCGACGTAGAGTTGGGCGACTTCCCGACCGGGTCGTTTCCCGGTGTTGGTGACGGTACAACGAACCCGGAAACCGTCCGATGTGCGGGTCCGCGTCAGGTCCTGGAAGGTGAACGTCGTGTAGCTCAGACCATACCCGAACGGATAGGAGACGGCTACGTTGCGGGTGTCGAAATAGCGGTAGCCAACGAAGACCCCTTCCTCGTAGATCGTATAATCCAGGTTCGGGGTTCCGGTATAGGGGAGCGTGTGGTTGGTCGAAAGCGATTCGTGGAACACTTCGATGTCCAGGTCTTCACGATGCGGGAAGTTGGCGGCCGTCGGGTCGTCTTCATAACGTACGGCAAAACTCATCGGCAGGCGACCGGAGGGGTTGGTTTTGCCGGTGAGTACATCCGTAATGGCGTGTCCGCCCTCTTGGCCCGGCAACCAGGCGACCAGAATCGCATCGGGTAGCGCTTTCCAGGAGGCGGTTTCCACCGGGCCTCCGATGTTCAGCACGACGATCACCTTCTTCCCTGCGGCATGGAAGGCGTCGCTCACACGGCGAATCAAACTCAGTTCCAGGTCGGACAGGTAGTAGTCTTTCCCCACGATGCGGTCGAACAGTTCCCCGCAGATGCGCCCGATCGTGATGATGGCGACATCTTGCGTGCGGGCTTGCCGGGCGATTTCGGTATCCGAGACGAACATAGGGCGGGCTTGCGGACGGAAGTGATGTTCCCACCAGCGTTTGGGGGCGGGCAGGGAGGCCTTGTCGTCGATGATGTATTGGCGGTAGGTCTGTTGCAGTTTCTTTTCGGGGCGGATGCCGGCGGCGGCCAGGCCCTCGTCGAGCGAAACCGTATAGGCGCTGTTGACCGTTCCGCTGCCGGTGCCTCCCGGCAACAGGTCATAGGACGATACGCCGAACAGGGCCGCCTTGCGGATCGACGGAGCAAGAGGCAGAGTGTTGTCCCGGTTGCTGAGCAGTACCATGCCGTCGGCAGCCGCTTCGCGGGCGATGGCGGCCGACGCCTTCAGGTCGGGTTGGTTCGAGAAGGGGTAGCGGGCGAAATGGGGCGAGCGGAGAATCAACTCCAGCACATGTTTCACATTGCGATCGACATCTTCCAGGGAGAGACGCCCTTGGCGGATGGCCTCCAGCATCTCTTCGCGTTGTTTGGGCAGGCCGGGCATCAGCAGGTCGCATCCCGCATAGACATTGCGGAAGGTGTTGTCCGCCCCCAGCCAATCGGACACGACCACCCCTTTATAGCCCCATTCGTCCCGCAGGACGGTGGTGAGCAGGTCGACACGTTCCGCCGTATAGGTGCCGTTGAGTTTGTTGTACGAGCTCATGATGGTCCAGGGATCGGCCTCTTTGACGATGATCTCGAACGGACGCAGATACATCTCGCGCAGGGTGCGGGGATCGACGATCGAGCTGTTGTTGAGGCGGTTGGTCTCCTGGTTGTTGGCGGCGAAGTGTTTGATCGACACCCCGACGTGTTGTTGCTGAATGCCGCGGACCATGGCTACGCCGATCTTGCCGGTCAGCAGCGGGTCTTCCGAATAGTATTCGAAATTCCGTCCGTTGAGGGGATTTCGTTGCAGGTTGGTGCCCGGGCCGAGCAGAACGTCGACCCCATATTCATGCACTTCATGGCCCATGGCCCGGCCCACGCGTCGCACCAGGGCGGTGTCCCAGGTGGAGGCCAGTTGGGTGCCGATCGGGAATTGGGTGGCATAGAAGGTCTGGTCGGTGCTGTCGCGTGTGGGTGAGATGCGCAGGCCGGCCGGGCCGTCGGCAAAGACGATGGCCGGAATGCCCAGCCGTTCGATCGGGAAGGTGGTCCCGGCGGCTCCCGGTACCAGTTTACGGGTTTGGCCGATGATGGCGGCTTCGAGGTCGGTGGCACTGGTTCCGGCACCGACCAGCAGGTAGACTTTCTCTTCGACGGTCATCGCATCGATCACCGCATCTAAGGGGGCGATGCCCAGTTGCGGAGCGGAAACGGTGTCGGCCTGAGCGGCGGTATCGATACATTGAGCGGGGGTAGAGGTTGTCCAAGCAGAGGCTCGGGCCGCAGTGGGGGTTTCGTGGAGAGCGATCGCGATGCACCATAGCATCAGCGGACCGTATTTCCAGGACGTTTGTTTCATAAGGTTGGATTCGGTTAGATTTCAGTGGATGGGAACCCGGCAGGCGTGTTCCGCATAGGCTGCTGCACATGTCGGATTCGTGCCAGCAAAGATAGCAAAATAAATCGCTTCTCCGGAAGACTCGGAACGGATGGACAGCCGGCGATCCCCGGCGGACTCCCGGAGTCAGGATACGAACTCCGGGGCTGCAGGCAAAACCCGGGATGACAGACGGAGTGTGGGGTAAGTGACTGTATCTGGAATGTTTCGGAGCCGGATGATTATTTCCGCCGATTTTATAAAAGGGGGGCGAAGGTTTTTTGAAAGGACGCTTCCTCCGGATTCACGAAAAGGGAAAAACGGTTCCTGGAAAACGAACCGCACGGGGAGGAGGTAGCAGGGAAGTTTGGAGGGGGCGGAGCGGAGGGTCCGAGCCTTCGGCGTCGCGATCCGATAGGGAATATTCGCGGCTTTTGTGTATCTTTACCCTGATTTAGGACACTGTCGTCGTGCCTATGAACGTTCTGAAGGGACGTCGAACCGGTGGCTGCCGGAGGAACCGGCTCGTTGAGCGGGGCGGCAAACCAAAACCGAAGAAACAGGGCGCAAAGGACATCGACTGCGCGGTCTGATCCGGGTAGATGGGGGCGAAACGGAACACGATATGGGATACGTCTTGGAGAACGATATCAAATTTCTCAGCGGGGTGGGCGAACAACGGGCCGCGCTGCTGCGCAAGGAGCTGGGGGTGCAGACCATCGGCGACCTGCTCTATTATTTCCCGTTTCGATATCTCGACCGCAGCCGTATCTACTCCATCCGTGAAATTCGGGATGAGTCGCTGACCTATGTTCAGCTCAGGGTTCGGATCGTCGGGTTTCAGTATGTAGGGTCGGGGCCGAAGAAGCGGTTTGTCGCCCTGGTCGAAGATGCGACGGGGGTAGCCGAACTGGTGTGGTTCAAAGGCATCAACTGGATTGAAAAACGACTCGAACAGGGTCGGGAATATATCGTTTTCGGCCGTCCGACCTTCTTTAACGGACAGCTGAATCTGATCCATCCGGAGGTAGAGTCGGTGCTGGTGCAGCAGAATCGTCCGGTTCATGGCGTACAGGGGGTGTACAGTACCACCGAACGGCTCAATAACGCCCATCTGGGCACTAAGGCTCTCTATACGTTGGTCTGCAACGCCTGGGCGTTGGCGGAGTCCCAGATTCGCGAAACGTTGCCGGACTCCTTGCGGCAAGAATACCATCTCATCGGCCTGAAAGAGGCGCTGCACAATATCCATTTCCCGGAGAACGAACGCTGGCTGAAAGAGGCTCGATTGCGACTGAAGTTCGAAGAGTTGTTGGGGGTACAGCTCAGCATTTTGCTCGAACGGGGACGACGGATCGAACGTTCGGGCGGGCATCTGTTTTCGACGGTGGGAGAGCGGTTCAACCGGTTTTATCAGGAAAAGCTGCCGTTCCCGTTGACCGGTGCCCAAAAACGGGTGATCCGCGAAATCCGTCGGGATACCGTCAGCGGTCACCAGATGAATCGTCTGTTGCAGGGGGATGTGGGCAGCGGAAAGACGCTGGTTGCCCTGATGAGCATGCTGCTCGCCTGCGACAACGGTTATCAGGCCTGTCTGATGGCTCCGACCGAAATTCTGGCCAATCAACACTATGCCACCTTGAGCCGTATGCTTGAGGGCCTGCCGGTGAACGTTCGTTTGTGGACGGGGTCGACCCGCAAAAAGGAGCGCACGGAACTGAGTGCCTCCTTGCTGTCGGGCGAAACGGATATTTTGATCGGGACCCACGCCCTGATCGAGGATGGGGTGCAGTTCCGGAATCTGGGTTTGGTGATTATCGACGAACAGCACCGTTTCGGGGTGGAGCAACGAGCCCGCCTGTGGAGCAAAAACGATCGGCCGCCGCATGTCTTGGTGATGACGGCCACCCCCATTCCGCGTACCTTGGCCATGACGCTGTACGGAGATCTGGATGTTTCGGTGATCGACGAGTTGCCTCCGGGACGTAAGCCGATCAAAACGCTGCATTATCGCGATTCGCATCGTCTGCAGGTGTTCGGCTTCATCCGGAACGAGATTCGGAAAGGCCGGCAGGTCTATATCGTCTATCCGCTGATCAAGGAGTCGGAAAAGATGGATTATAAGGATCTGGAAGACGGGTATGCCGGGATTACGCAGGCGTTTCCCCCACCGGAATATGTGACGGTGGTCGTGCATGGGAAGATGAAGGCCGCCGACAAGGAGTACGGCATGAAGCTCTTCAAAGAGGGGGTGGCGCACATTATGGTGGCGACATCGGTCATTGAGGTAGGGGTGGACGTGCCCAATGCCACGATCATGGTGATCGAGAGCGCCGAACGGTTCGGGCTTTCGCAATTGCACCAGCTGCGGGGACGAGTCGGTCGGGGGGGCGAGCAGTCCTACTGCATTCTGATGAGCGGCGACAAGTTGTCGACGGAGTCTCGCAAACGGTTGGCGGCCATGGTCGAGACCAACGATGGATTTCGACTGGCGGAACTGGATCTCAAGTTGCGGGGGCCGGGCGATATGAACGGGACGTTGCAGAGCGGTCTGGCTTTCGATCTGAAGATCGCCAACCTCGGACAGGATGGACAGATTTTGACCTTGGCCCGACAGGCGGCCGAACAGATTCTGGCCGACGATCCTCAATTGGAACGGCCCGAACA
This sequence comes from uncultured Alistipes sp., assembly GCA_944326035.1. Lineage (GTDB taxonomy): Bacteria > Bacteroidota > Bacteroidia > Bacteroidales > Rikenellaceae > Alistipes_A. The sequence goes on from CALVCS010000003.1 coordinate 41,741, forward strand.
TCGATTGTTGCGCGCGTTGGCGGCCCGCTATCGAAGCCGACGCGAGATCGATTTCAGTATGATCTCCTAACCGGCTCGGGGAGGAGATCATCCCAGATTTGAAGACAATTCTCGTGGGTGTAATCGACAGATGATGTCGGAGCGGGGCAATATGCCCGGTCGGAGAGACGTGGAAAGCGGCCTCCGGGAGAAAAAGATTTCCGGAAAACAAGACCTCCGAAAACGAGGTCTCCGGGGAAAAAGATCTCTGTGAAAATGCCCCGTTCGGGGAGAAAGCAGGAAGAACCCCGTCGGAGAGTCTGTCGGGATGGCGGGAGGCGGGGCGTCACCGCAGGTTTCAGAGAATCCGCAGTCGGGCGAATTTTTTCAGCAACACTTTGGTGCCGACCGGTCCGAAATCGACCGTCAGTTTGATGTCGTTGGTCCACTCTTCGATGGCGGTGATCAGACCGACTCCGAATTTGGCGTGTTCGACCCGCATGCCGACCGCGTATTCCCCGTCGGTCGCGAAGGAGGCCGACGGCCCGGACGGGGGCGTCGAAACACCGGTGTTGGACGTGGCGGAGGGACCGGATGGCCGGGAGCCTGCTCCATAAACGGATCCGGCGCTCGAAGCGGTTCCCGGAGCCGTGGTGGGTCGGGAAGCCCCCATCGAGCGGAACCGTCCGTCGGGTTGGAGCGGTTTGACCGGTTGTGTCTCCCGAGGCGGATAATAGGTGCGGGGTTTGTCTGCCTCATAATTCGTGCCCCGAGGGTTGTATCCTCCGCGTGCGGAACCGCCTGCGGTCGAGCGGGGACTTCCGGGATAGTGGCCGCCTCCCGAACGATAACCGTTGGCCCCAGAGACTGCCGCATAGGAACCTCTGGTGCCGGACCCTCCTTGACGCGGGCCATAAGTCCCTCCGTTCCGGTAGGATCCGTTTCCGCCATAGGTGCGGGCGTCATTGCGGCCGGAGCCGTTGCCGAAACGGCTTCCCTCCGAAGCATAGGGACGGCGGTAGCCGGAATCCTCGTCGTTTTCATCCTCCGAGGTGTCGAGATCGAAGGAGATGTCCAGGTACCGGGGATCGATTTCGCTGAGGAATCGGCTTGGACGGCTGAACGTCGTTTCCCCCCATTTGAAACGCGATTCGGCAAAGGAGAGCACAGCGGCCTTTTTGGCGCGGGTCAACGCTACATAGAACAGTCGGCGCTCCTCTTCGAGCCCTTCGGGCGTACCCAGACTCATGAGGCTGGGAAAAAGGTTCTCTTCCAACCCGGCGATATAGACATACGAAAATTCGAGTCCCTTGGCGGCATGTACCGTCATGAGGGTCACTTTGTTTTGATCTTCGGGTTTGTCGGTGTCCATATCGGTGAGCAGGGCGACGTTCTGCATCCACTCCTCGATCCCGATCGCAGTCTGAACCTGTTCGCCGCTCTCTTCGCTGAGCTTCTGCTGTTCGTCCACGAAAACCCGGATGGAGTTGATCAGCTCTTCGATATTTTCCAGGGCACTGATCGATTCGGGGGTTTGCTGCATCTTGTAGACCCCGATCAGGCCCGAACGTGTGGCGATTTCGAGCCCCAGGGCATATGCCTCCATGGTGGCCCGGGCCGCCGACATCTCGCCGATCAGGTTGGCGAAGCCCGTCACTTTTTTGGCGGCGGCTCCGGCTAAGCCCATCGAAGCGGGATCGAGGGTGCTGACCGCCTCCCAAAGACTGAGGCCGTGGCTTTCGGCCGCCGCCGCAATGCGCCCGACGGTCACCTCTCCGATCCCGCGGGCCGGGGTGTTGATCACCCGTCGGAACGCCTCGTTATCCCGGGGATTGATCACCAGCCGGATATAGGCCAGCAGGTCTTTGATCTCCTTGCGCTGGTAGAACGAAAAGCCCCCATAGATCTTGTAGGGAATATTGCGGGTGCGGAGCGACTCTTCCAGCGCACGGGATTGGGCATTGGTGCGGTAGAGAATGGCCACTTCGCTGTATGGCACGCCCCGACTCCGTACCGTGGCGTAGAGATCCGAGGCGATCAGGGCCGACTCTTCGCGATCGGTATAGGCTTTCATGACCTTGATCTTTTCCCCTTCATCGCCGGCCGAAAAGGCCTTTTTACGGATTTGGCGCTGGTTCTTTTCGATGACGCTGTTGGCGGCGTTGACGATGGTTTGGGTCGATCGGTAGTTCTGCTCGAGCTTGAAAATACGGGCTTTTGGAAAATCCTGTTGGAAGCGCAAAATGTTTTCGATCTTGGCGCCGCGGAACGAATAGATGCTCTGGGCATCGTCCCCGACCACACATACGTTGCCATAACGTTCGGCCAGTCGCCGGACGATCACATACTGGGCGAAGTTGGTGTCCTGATACTCGTCGACCAGAATGTAGCGGAACTGTTCCTGATATTTGGCCAGCACTTCGGGGTGGTCGCGGAACAGAATATTGGTTTTCAACAGCAGGTCGTCGAAATCCATCGCCCCGTTTTCGAGACAACGACGGCAGTACAGTTTGTAGATCTCCAGAAAACGCGGAATGCGCAGATCGCGGTCTTCGCCCTGCAGTGAGGCGTTGGCCTCATAGGCTTCGGGGGTGACCAGGTTGTTTTTGGCCCGGCTGATGCGGGAGGCGATGTTATTCGGTTTGTAGGTCTCTTCGTCGAGTTCCAGTTCGCGGATCGCCAGTTTGACCAGGTTTTTGGCGTCGGCGGCGTCGTAGATCGTGAAGGTCGACGGGTAGCCGAGACATTCGGATTCGGTTCTCAGAATCCGGGCGAACACCGAGTGGAAGGTCCCCATCCACAGCCCGCGACCCAATACGGGCGAGATCATGTTGCCGATCCGTTCGCGCATCTCACGGGCCGCCTTGTTGGTGAAAGTCAGGGCCAGAATGTGGTGGGCGGGGACGCCCTCCTGGAGCATGTAGGCGATGCGCGAGGTGAGTACCCGGGTTTTCCCGGAGCCGGCCCCGGCAATAATCAGCGAGGGCTCTTGGTAGTGGATAACGGCTTCTCGTTGAGCGGGATTGAGAGACTGGAGCAGATCGTTGTTCACGGTAAAGAGAGGTTTCGAAGGTATCGGCTGCGCGGAGATCTGATCAGCAGGTCATGGTCGCGAAGCCTGCGCAAAGGTAGCCTATTTTGGGCGAAGACGCAATCGGAATCTGCCGGAAAAAACGAGGCGTTTCATTTTCCCCCGCGGAGATGGGGGCGGCATTTCGGAAGGGGCGTTGAACCCGATGGGGGTAGGCCAGGAAGAAACATTTGACAGGAAGATGCAGTCAATGTCAGCCTCTGTTTTCAGAGACCGGGAGGGAACGATCCGGAGATTTCAAGGCGCGCGGGAAAGAGGGAAAGAGACGCGGGCCTGTCAGAAAAGAACGGCGGGGTGGGGCAGGGAAGGGCTACGGGGTGGAGGAGAAGAACGGGCGGGGCGTTTCAGGGTGGGACTTCGGGACGTTGAGGAAAAGCCTTGGGCCGGCTCCAGAAAGCGTTGCGGGGCGTCGGAGCTGGGTGACCGTCAGCTAAAATCGAACGAACAGGCGGACGAACAGACAGCTGAACAGGCGGACGAAAAGGGGAATGAAGATTGGCCGAAAGGCAGCCAAGAAGGCGGGCCCCGGCAAACGGAATTTTTTCTGTGATCGGGGCATTTCGGGGCGGTCGGAAAGACGGAGATCGTCGCTTACGGATCAGATGAACCGCGAATCGTTGCAAAGAGCGGAAAAAAGGATACCGATTTGTGAAAAAATATAATAAATTTGCAAGACGGTCGTTCCCAGAGTACGATCGCGGGGAGTGTGGATGCTGCCCGACCTGAAAAAGACTCTAAAACCGAAATAACCTATGAGTGAGGTAATCAATATTAAGGAGCTCAACGAACGGATCGAGCGTGAAAGCGTTTTCGTCGATACGCTGAACCTGGAAATGAGCAAGGTGATCGTCGGCCAGAAACACCTGGTGGATACCCTGCTGATCGGCCTGTTGTCCGACGGACATATTTTGTTGGAAGGGGTTCCGGGTCTGGCCAAAACCTTGGCCATCACCACACTGGCTAAAGCGGTGGATGCTCGTTTCAGCCGTATTCAGTTTACGCCCGACTTGTTGCCGGCCGACCTGCTGGGTACCCTGATCTACTCCCAGAAAACCGAAGAATTCGTGGTGAAAAAGGGGCCGATCTTTGCGAACTTTATCCTGGCGGATGAAATCAACCGCTCCCCGGCCAAAGTACAGAGCGCCCTGCTGGAAGCCATGCAGGAAAAACAGGTTACCATCGGGGATACGACCTATCCGTTGCCGCGGCCCTTCCTGGTGTTGGCGACGCAGAACCCCTTGGAACAGGAGGGGACCTATCCGCTGCCGGAAGCCCAGGTGGACCGTTTCATGCTGAAGGTGCTGATCACCTATCCCAAAAAACAGGAAGAACGCGATATCATGCGCCTGAACCTCGACGGAGGCGGCATGCCCCAACCCAATAAGGTGATCTCCCCCGAGGATGTCATGAAGGCCCGGGCGGTGGTGCATGACGTTTATATGGACGAAAAGATCGAAAAATACATCGTGGATATCATCTTCGCCACGCGTGAACCCGCCGAATACAACCTCCAGAAGCTGGTGCCGCTGATCAGTTACGGGGGGTCGCCGCGTGCGAGCATTTCGCTGGCCAAGGCGGCCAAAAGCTACGCCTTCATCAAACGACGCGGCTATGTGATTCCGGAAGATGTGCGGGCCGTGTGTCACGACGTGTTGCGGCACCGGATCGGCCTCACCTATGAAGCCGAAGCCGAAAATGTTTCGACCGAAGAGATCATTACCGAAATTTTGAATAACGTGGAAGTGCCCTAAATCGGGGCTCTCCTTTTGTTGGGTCACCGGGGCTCTCGGGGCTGGGAAAGCGCTCGGGGCGGGTGACGGCGTCGGACAAGAAGGGCCGCATAGAGACTTCTGTTACGTGATACCATGACCGAAAACAGCAACGACATACTTAAACAGGTTCGCAAGATCGAGATCAAAACCCGGGGATTGAGCAACGAAATCTTCGCCGGCAAGTACCATAGTGCCTTTAAAGGACGGGGAATGGCCTTCAGCGAAGTGCGTGAATACCAGGTGGGGGATGATATTCGGGATATCGACTGGCATGTGACGGCCCGGAGCCGTTCGCCTCACGTCAAGACCTACGAAGAAGAGCGTGAACTGACCATGATGCTGTTGGTGGATGTCAGCGGATCGCGGCTGTTCGGAACGACCGACAAGATTAAAAAGAATATGATCACCGAGATTGCGGCTGTGCTGGCCTTCTCGGCGGCTCAGAACAACGATAAGATCGGGTGCATCTTTTTCAGCGACCGGGTGGAAAAGTTCATCCCGCCGAAAAAGGGCCGGGCCCATGTGTTGCGGATCATCCGGGAGCTGATCGATTTTCAACCGGCTGATCTCGGCACCTCGGTGGGCGAAGGGTTGCGCTACCTGACCAATATCCTGAAAAAACGTTCGACGGCGTTCGTGTTGTCGGACTTCATGGATGTGGACGAACAGCGTGGTGCCCGCTTCGAAGAGGCGATGAAAATCGCCTCGGGGAAACACGACCTGGTGGGCATTCGGATTTATGACCGTCGCGAGGTGGAGCTACCCGATGTGGGAGTGTTGGAGCTACAGGATGCCGAAACCGGTCAGCGGGTCTGGATCGATACCTCGTCGCGGGGCGTACGGGAGGCCTATGCCAACCATTGGACCCGCATGCAGGAGGTGATCGACCGGACGTTGAATCGTTGTCGGGTGGATAACGTCATGATCGCTACGGGAGAAGATTATGTCTCCTCGTTGATGAAGCTCTTCAAACGACGTTAAATTGCTCCTCCGCAGTCAGACGGGGCGGACCCCCTCATTCTATGTCCGTCCGGACAGGAGGCCGAATAGAGCAAGGTGTGGGAGACCGAAAGGCTGACGGAGCACTGCGGGGAAGGGGAGCGATGGAGGAAAGAGAGAGGGGCCTGTGTGACCAAGCGGTCCGAGACAGACCGCCAACGAAAGAGGCGAGAGCAAGGAGAGGGGAGAAAGGGAAGGTGCAGAGGCGAGAGATCGGATAATAAAGAAAAAAGGAGCCCGGAAGGGGCGAACATGATAGACGGAAAAACGCATTTATGAATCGAATCCGAACCATAGGAATTTGGGGCTGTGTGTGTGGGCTGTTGAGTTTGAGTCGTCCGGCGGTGTTGGCACAAAGCGGGACGGATCGGACGCAGGCTCGAACAGCGACGGCCAGCGTGACGAGCGACTCGTTGCGTCCAGATGACGATGCCCCACGGGTACGGGCCCATTTTTCGACCGACAGCATTCTGTTGGGCGACCGCTTCCAGTTGAGTGTGGAGGTGGACAAGGATATGATGCAGGTGGTGGAGTTTCCCGCATTCGATAACGGACGCCTGGCCGATTCGATCGAAATCGTGAGCGAAGGGCCGGTGGATACTCTCGCCCAGGAGGGCCGACGCCTTAAACTCAAACGTACGTACGAGTTGACCTGTTTCGAACCGGCGGTCTATCGGATGGGCCGTTTCCCGGTGTTGTATATCGATAAAAACCTGGTCGATACGCTCTGGTCGGAAGACTCGTTGCAGGTGACCGTGCAGACCATCGAAATCGATACCACCACCCAGCAAATCTATGACATCAAACCCCCGATCAAAACCCCCTTGCGCTTCGGGGAGATCAGCGGCTATCTGTTACGGATTCTGTTGGGGTTGATCGTGTTGGGAGCGTTGGCGTATGTGCTGATCCGCCGGCTTCAGCGGAAGCCTCTGCTGGGCGGAACGCCGGCTCCGGAAGATCCGCCTCATGTGGCCGCCATCAAATCGCTGGAGAAACTCCATGCCCAGAAACTCTGGCAAAGCGGTAAACAGAAACAGTATTATACGCGGTTGACCGATATTCTGAGGGCTTATATGCAACGTCGGTACGGATTCCGGGCGATGGAGTATACCTCGGCCGAGATCTTGACGAAATTGCGGAACGAAGCCTTGCCGGACCGGGCGCGTACCCGGATCGAGAGCTTGTTGCCGCTGTCGGACTTCGTGAAGTTTGCCAAATATGTGCCCGATGCCCAACAGAATGAAGATGCCTATCGGGATGCCTACTATTTTGTGGAAGAGACCAAAGCCTCTGAACAGGAACAGGCCGTGGGAAGCGATACGGTAGAGGGGCCCGCAGGTGTCGGGGGAACTTCTGTCGCCTCAGCCGCCGGCCAGGCTACTGGATCTCCGGCCGTCGGGAAGGACTCAGGGTCTCAGACTCCCGGGAAGGCTGCGGGGTCTTTGACCTCCGGGAAGGTTGCCGGTGCCTCAGCAACCGGACCGCGTTCCGAACCCTCAGGGGGCGGGAAGAACCCCACGACCGAAGGAAAGGAGGAACGCTCATGAGAGGATGGAAAGCGATAGGACTGTTGCTTTTGTTGGGGGGTGTGGCCGGTACGGTATCGGCGCAGAAATACCCCGAACGCAAGGAGATCCGTCAAGGGAATAAACGCTATGAAAAGGGCGATTATCCGGGGGCCGAAGTCTTTTATCTGCGGGCTTTGGAAGCCACGCCTTCGTCGGTGGAGGGGACCAATAACCTCGCGGGGGCGCTCTACAAGCAGGGCCGCTACGAAGAGGCGGCCAAGGCGGCTGGAGCGGCGGCTCGGGACTCGCTGGCGGGAGCGTATGCTGCGGGGGCGTTCTACAACGAAGGGAACGCCTATTTCCAGCAACGAAAACTGAACGAGGCGATCGAAGCCTATAAAAATGCCCTCAGACGTGATCCCGACGATCAGCAGGCGAAGTTTAACTTGGCTTATGCCTTGAAGCTGCGGGATAAAGATAAGAACGGGGGCGGCGGTGGCGGCCAGAATAACCAAAATCAGGATCAGAACCAGAATCAGAACCAGGGCCAAAACCAAAATCAGGGACAGAACCCCAACAACCAGAACAACCAGCAGAACCAAAACAATCAGAATAATCAGAATAATCAGAATCAGGATCAGCAGAACCAAAATCAGAATCAGAATGATTCCGGGAATGGACCGCAGCATCCCGATTCGCAGAAGCAACCCGGGCAGAACGGTCAATCGCCTCAACAGGGCGGCATGACACCCCAGGAAGCGGCTCAGATGTTGGATGCCATCCAGGGGGCTGAGGATAATACCAAGAAAAAGGTGGATGCCCAGAAAGTGCGGGCGGTGGGACGCTCCGGGAAAAACTGGTAGGAAGGGGCGCCGGGGAGCGATCCCCGGACAGACACGCTCCGAAGGATCCCCTTGGAGGACCCCCTCGGAGGACCTTCTCGCAAGGCCTTCCCGCAAGGCCTTCCCGCAGGACCCCCCGAAGAATCGAGTAGAAACGCAATTAGGATAGGATTCCGTGGATATAGTCAGATTTGTCAATCTCGATTTGTTGTGGCTGTTGTGGGTGTTGGTGCCCATGGTGGCCTATTATGTCTATCGCAGTCGTCAGGGCGGGGCAACCCTGCGCATTTCGACCGTGGACGGGGTGAAAAACCTGCCCCATTCACTGAAATACTACCTGCGTCATCTCCCCTTTGTGTTGCGGTGTCTGGCGGTGGCTGCTTTGATCGTGGCGCTGGCCCGTCCGCAAAGCGCTCAACACCACTCCAATGAGACGACCGAAGGGATCGATATCGTACTCTCGCTCGATATCTCGGGCAGTATGTTGGCCCGCGACTTCCAACCCGACCGGATTACCGCGGCCAAAGAGGTGGCGGCTCACTTCATTAACGATCGACCTAATGACCGGATCGGATTGGTGGTGTTTGCCGGCGAGAGCTTTACCCAAAGCCCGCTGACGACCGATAAGGCCTCGTTGCTGACCTTGCTGGCCGGCGTCAAAAGCGGCATTATCGAGGACGGAACCGCGATCGGAAACGGATTGTCCACCGCCCTGAACCGTCTGCGGGAGAGTCAGGCGAAAAGCAAAGTGGTGATCCTGCTCACCGATGGGGTGAACAACAGCGGACAGATCGCTCCGCTGACGGCAGCTGATATTGCGCAGAGCCTCGGTATTCGGGTCTATACCATCGGGGTGGGAACGATGGGTACGGCGCCCTATCCGATGTTGGATATGTGGGGCAATATCTCGTTCCAGCCGATGAAGGTGGAGATCGATGAGGCGGTCCTGCAACAAATCGCCGAAAAAACCGGCGGACAGTATTTCCGGGCGACCGATAAGGAGACCCTGGAAGCCATCTACGACGAAATCAACGACCTGGAAACCTCCAAGGTGGAAGTGGAAAACTTTACCCGTTATGAGGAACGCTTCGCTCCGTTTGCCTTGTTGGCGTTGGGGTTGTTGCTGATCGAATTTTTGTTGAAAAACCTCTATTTGAGGAGAATTCCTTAAGTGGACAAAACCGGCTGCGATCCCGGGGAACGGTCGCAGCCGCACAAAACGGTGTGTTCCCCGATGCGTAACGACGAAACTGTTGCCTGAAGAAGATGTTCAGATTTGCGACTCCCGAATATTTCTATCTGCTGTTGGTATTACCGCTGTTGGTGATCCTTTATCTCTATGCGGTGCGTTGCCGCCATCGGGCCCTGGATCGCTTCGGACGCCGGAGTACACTCCGGGAATTGATGCCCGAAGTCTCCCCGCGTCGGGTTCGGAACAAATTCATTCTCTTTGTCATTGCTTGGGGATTGATCGTTGGGGCGTTGGCCCGTCCGCAGTTTGGCAGCAAACTCAAGGAGGAGACCCGTCGCGGAATCGAAATCATGTTGGCTGTGGATGTCTCCAACAGTATGCTGGCGCAGGACTTTGAACCGAACCGACTGGAACGGACCAAATACGCCATCAGCCGACTCACCGAACAGCTCACCGAAGATCGGATTGGATTGATTGTCTTTGCTGGGGATGCTTATGTACAGTTGCCCATTACCTCGGATTATGTGATTGCCCGAAGTTTTGCCAACAGTATCTCGCCGGACATGGTCTCGCGGCAGGGAACCGCCATCGGAGCCGCGATCGATTTGGCTGCGAACTCTTTCTCGTCGGGTAGCGAAGGCAGTCGGGTGTTGATTCTCATTTCGGATGGGGAGAACCATGAAGACGATGCGATTGCAGCGGCGGAAGCAGCGGCAGCGAAAGGAATCCGGATTTACACCATTGGGATCGGAACCCCCGAAGGAGCCCCTATCTCGATCGGGGGGGAATTTATCAAGGACGAACAGGGCAACATGGTGGTTTCCAAACTGGATGAAAATACCTTGCAGCAGGTTGCCGTGGTGACGGGCGGCTCGTATATCCGCGCGACGAACCGCAGCCTGGGGCTGGATGAGATCATCAAACAGATCAATGAGGTCGAAAAGAAGGATCTGACGACCCAGATTTTCGAAGATTTCAATGAACAGTTTTCGGTCTTGATCTGGGTGGCGTTGGGTTTGTTGTGGATCGAGGGACTCATGTTGAGCCGCAAGAATCGCTGGTTGGCCCGTTTTTCGATTTTTAAACCTTCGGATCATCGGAAATAGTCCATCGGACTGTAGAATAAGTAAGCCGACACGCCGGATCAACGGGTGCCGGCTTGCGTGTGTGAGGTGGGTAGATGAAGAAGGCGTGTGGAATGCCGGCCGAGCGTGGGGTGGTGGTCCTACGGAGAGGAAACAACGTAGGGTGGCGCGGCAAAGAGATAGCGGTTTGTTTGACCGTGCGTTTTTTCGTTTTTTGGAGAGCGTGGTCAGGATTTGTAACTTTTTTCTATTGTCTCCGTTATAAGGTACATATAACGAAGCCTTGTCTTTGCAATACACAGGTTTCGGATTTCAAATAGATGTCGATAAATGCCGAAAAAGAGGAAAGGTACCAGCCGCTTTTTCGGAAATGGATGCAGATAAGATGATCAATAAAATAACCCGATCGATTGTTTTAGGGACTCTCGGAATCGCTGTCTGGATGGGGGGAGGATGTTCCTCCTCCAAACGGCCCCTTCCCACCGTCGACCAACGGGTAACGGTGTGGCTCCAGGTCTCGCAGGAGCTCTCCGACCCCTCGTCGTCAACCAAAACATTTATCGGCGGGGATCGGCTCGATCGGGTTTTATGGTCGGAATACGATACGATTTCCCTCTATTGGCGAGCAACCGGAAGTGGGGATGCGTTGAGCGGCCAACAACGTTTTTATAACTATCAGTATGCGCCGTCGGGAACGATGTTTACGGCAACTATGAACGCTTTGAACGACGGCCCGTACGATTATTATGCGGCTTTTCCTCAGCCGGCCCGTGTCGATGGCACCGTGGCGACCTATCAGTTGCCGGCCGAACAGGATGGAACCTATGACGGACGACCGGGCAGCAAGAATGATTCCTATGCCGGCAATCTGGATATTATGGTGGCGGAACCTTTGTCCGGCCAGCCGGGCGTGAGCGCCGATCAGACACTGGCCATGCGCTTTGTGCATCAGTGCCATGTGTTGCGGATTCAGGTGCCGACGGGACGGAATCAATGGGGCGCCCGGATCCGAAAATTGCGGGTAGAGTTTCCTTCTGCTGTTGTGGGGGAAATGTCGGTGGATCTGGCCGATCCGAATGCCGCACCGACACTCGCAGCAGGAAGCAATGTCGTGACGGCGGTCTTGCCGAAACCGTTCGAGGAGTCGGAAGAAGATGCGGCCGATGGCGCCTATGTTTGGCTTTTTTTATGCCCGGGGACGATCACGGGCGATGTGCGCTTTACGGCGTATGACGAAAATGGCTATCAGTCCGAGTCGCTCAGCGTTCCCTTCAATAAAACCCTCGAAAAGGGCCGTATCACCCCGGTCAATCTGACGATTCCGCCGGAATTGCCGGTGACGTGGATCGACTTTTCGATCGTTGGCAACAATCTGGGCGAGGAGCCGCAATCGTTCACGGTAACGGCACCCGAAGGGGCCACCTTGCGGAACGGAACGAATACGCAAACCTTTACGGTCAACGACCAGAATCACTATTCGCTCGGCTTCTATAACGAATACGATGGCGTGGCGAACGGTGAGGCCATGCGGAGCGGACCGATGACGATTACCTACGATTCAGAACATGCAGTGGTGTCGGAAGAACGGACGCTCAGTGCATTTACGGTGGGCGATCATACGTCGATGTCGCTGACCGTTCCTTATCTGTTGTATGAAGATTTTAGCGGGGTCAGCGGTAGGGATCAAACGGATGCTACGGAAGAGTTGAGTGGCTATCAATTGCCTGGATGGTCCGGGTCGCGTTTTGGGTTGCAGGCCAATACGGCGGCCATGATATATACTTATAAGGGAACGTCTACTTCTAGTATCGATGATGACCAGGGACGTCTGGATACCCCCATGCTGACCGGATTGAAAGAGGGAGCGAACGTATCGCTCCGCGTACAGTACAATGTGAGCGGAACGAAAGCCGAGGGGACCTTGTCAAACCCCAAAATCCTCTATTCGAAATACGAATTCGGAACCGACACGAAGACGGGCGCGCTCAATGGAGACGATAATGCCATTGAATCTGTATTTTATGAAGAAAAACCGGGAACGGACGGCAGCTATACCAATATCCCTTATGCGCGGGATATCGTCGTGACCGGATGTACCAATCGCCATCGGCTCTCGTGGCGTACATTGATTACAATTGAAGGGGGAAGTTGGTGGTCGGTGATTACCGCCAAAACGGTATATGTCTATCTCGACAATATTCGGGTGTCGATTGTCCCGTAAAACAACATAAACACGAAAAGAATAAGGCCTATGAAAAAATATATACTTTCTCTATGTGCGTTGAGTTTGGCGTTCGGTGCCTGCGAAAAGGCTCCGCAGACCACTCCGAATGACCCGCAACGCGGTGCTATCGTGTTCGATTGCTCGATCTCGCCGCAAGTGGCGGTGGCGGGCACCTCTACCAAAGCCGATCCGGTAACCCGGGAACTGCCCGCTGCATGCCTTCCGGCAGTGAACCAGATGGGCATGAAACTCAGCAGCCAGTCGACGGCTCTCGAATACCAGTATGAAACGATGGACGCTTACGATCAGCCGTGGCTCGATCCGGGAGACTATACCGTGGAATTTTCCTATGGCGATCCCGAAGCGGAAGGCCCCGATGCCGCCTGTTTCGCCGGTACCTCGACCTGTACCGTTGTGGCGCGTAAGGTGGTGACGCATCCTGTGGTACATACCCTGTCCAATTCGCTCTATACGGTCGAGTTGTCGGATTGGTTCAAAAATTATTACAGCGAATACCATTTGACCATTCACACCGAATCGGGGTATCAAAGCAGTCACACCAGCGCCGATGCGGCCACCAAAGCGACGACCGAACCGACGCCGATCTTTGTGAAGCCTGCGACGAAACTCTATCTCAGCGGTACGGCGACCAAAACCAACGGCGTGCAGGTCGAATTCCCCAAAACCGAAATCGGAACGACCATGGCCCGGACCTGGCATACGGTGCAGATCGATGCCGGATCGACGGGACAGGCCGGTCTGAAGATCCATTTTAACGATACGTTGATCTCGGTGGATCCACAGGAGATCGAACTGAATCCGGAAGCCTAATCACTCCTCGAACCTCGTTCCTTCATTATGAGAATCCCTATGCATATGAAAACAACTTTACAATTGATAACACTCGCCGCGTTCTTTCTTTTGTCCGGCTGTAAAGACGAAACGCCGTGGTATCTGCCTAATCCGACTCCTGGCGAGGAGGGGGTAGGTTATCTGGTCACTTCGGGATTGACCGTTTCGGTGACTGACGACGAAGAGATTTCCGTGACGACCGGAAATTCGGAGGTATCGGCCACCGGGCCGGTATCCAAGTCCACGGAAGCTCCGTCAGCAACTTCGGATCGATCGGCGGAGTCGCAGGCGGATCTGCAGACACGGGCTTCGGCCACGTTGGTCGATGCGAGTGACGACTACAAAGTGACCATCCGAAACGACAAAACCGCCGAAGAAAAGCAGTATACCTATGGTGATCTGAAAAAGGCTGAAAACCAGAAAATCCCGCTGCAACCCGGCTCCTATACGATTTCGGCGGAGTCTCCGGATTATGCAGACTATCTCGCCGGAACGAGTAATGCCGATTGGGATAAGCCGGTTTTTATCGGATCGGTGACGAAAACCATCGTCAAGGAGCAGGAAACGGTTGTGGATGATCTGATCTGTAAATTGGGCAATATCAAAACGACGGTGGCGGTTTCTCCCGATTTGCAGAATCTGTTCATGCCCGATGCCCAGGCGACCGAACAGTTACCGGCCCTGACGGTGACCCTGTCGATGGGGGATCATCAACTGGTGTATGGACGTCAGGAGATGGAGAACGAGGCACGGGGGTACTTCAAGGCGGTCGAAAGTTCCAATACGATTACGATCCAACTCGAAGGCGCTTACAATAAGGCGGCGGGCGATGCCGCTCCGGAGTATGTTCCGGTCACCTGGACGCGGGAAATCACGGACTGTAAGGCCGGACAGTGGCGCAAGATCTCGATTAAAGTGCTCAATGCCACGCAAGGAACGATACAGTTCCAGATGGAGGTCGAAAACTGGGTGTACGATCAGAAGATCGATGTCGATGTGATGCAGATGTTTGCCGTGGGGGAAGAGATTATCCCGGACCTCGATATGTCCGATCCGAATGCTCCGGTGGTGACGCTGGATGGAGGCGATATTACGCAGGGTTATACCATCAGTCAGGGCATGTTCGACGACCAGCTGGGGAAGTGGAACCAAAATCTCCGGATGGCCATCACGCCGCAGTCGGGTGTGGCGGTACGTTCGGCCAAGGTGGTGTTTGCTTCGGATAATGCCGATCTGCTCAGTGCATTGAATCAGGCGGGGTATGGAAACCAAACGGTGACGGTGTGGCCGCAAAATGCTGCCCTGTCCCCCTATCTGTTGATGAAGGAAGCCTCCGCGACCGGTGCCCTGACTGCTACGCTGACCGATCCGGGAATGACGGCGCTGTTCGGTTATAAAGGAACCCATACCTTGAAATTTGTGACGGTCGATACGAAGGGACGAACCTCCTATACCTCGTTAACGGTGCGCGTGACCGAAGGCGGGTCGATCGGTTCGGCGCCCGAGATCCTGTGGACCAACAAAGACGGTTCGATGGTCTATAACTTTGATCAGCGCTATTCAATCACAGATTCGGGTCCGGAAGTGAAGATTACGGTGACCTCTGCGACCGGCATTGTGGGATTCACCGTCGATATTACGAGCGATCGGTTGACGCCGAGTGAATTACAAGGGTTGGGGCTCTCCTCCCATATGGATCTGGTGAATCCCGGTGAATTCAAAGGACCTTTGGAACAGCTGCAATTCCCGACGGGAGATAATGTCGCCGGTCAGAAGATGCTGGAGTTCGATATTTCGCAATTCATGCCGTTGTTGGATCGGTTGGGTCCCGGTGACAGCGACTTTACCCTGACGGTTACCGATGCAGGAGGGGTGACGATCAAAACCATTCAAGTAAAAGCCATCTCAGAATAGTACAGCCATGAAAAATATACGATTCAGAACCGCTCTCCGTTTTATAGGGGTGATCGCAGGGGTTGCCCTGATGAGCGCCTGTGCGAAAGAGATGCCTGAATGGCAGGAGAGCCGACAAGGAAATCTCCGCTTGCAGTTGAAAGTAGGCAAAGAGGTGATCCCCCTGAATACGAAGGCGGACGGAGGATATGACCCTTTAGAGGTCAGTACGTTGTGGATCTATAAGGTCGAGTCGGACGGGGCCGGAGGAACTACCGAGGGGCTGATCCGTAAATACAAACCGGCCACGACGGTACCGGATGATCTCTATCTGGCTTCGGGCCGTTATAAGGTGGTGGTGGAAGCCGGGAACCGGAACGAAGCCTCCTATGTGGAAAAGACCTATGCCGGCGAAGCCACGTTCGACCTGGACGAACAGGAGACGAAAGAGGTTCCCATTGAGTGTTACATTACCAATACGGCGGTACGTGTGCAGTTCGATGCGTCGGTGGGCCAGAAGTTCGATCAGGGCTATCGGGTTTACGTGAGTGCCTCGGATGCCTTTTCGGCCGAGGATGCCGAAAACAATCGGGTCCCCACCTTGCAGTATACGAGCGATACGACCGGCTTTTTCCTCTTACCGGAGGGTGTCTCCAACCTTAGCTGGGGCTTTTCGGGCGAAAGTTCCGACCCCGAAATCAACCAGCACAATACGAAAACCGGTGTGATCGAACAACCGCAGGGCGGTATGCAATATACGCTCAATTTTAAATATTCGAAGACTCCGGACGGTTACGTGACCTTTGCCCTCAAGGTGCAAGAGTATGAAGAGGTGATCGAGAATCCGTTTATATTCAGTCCGGAACCGACCGTGATGGGCAAGGGCTTCGATATCGGAGAGGTGACCGCTTATTATGCCGAACCGATCGATTTCAGTGTCTCGTCGATCAATTCGCTGTCGAGCCTGAAATTGACGGTGCAGGGGACGGGAACCGCCTATGAAATCTTGCGGGAGGGTCAGGTGGTGCCCGAAGCTGCCGGGCATGGCATTACGTATACGTCTACGGATGAGGCGAACGGAACCTTGTCGTTGACCCCCGACTTCTGGAAAGAGGTGCCCGGCGGCGTCCAGTCGCTGGATTTTGAACTCTCCGATGTGGCGCAGACCTCCAGTAAGGCAACGGCCCGCGTTGCGGTGACCGGGGTGATGGAGCTGTCGTCTCAGGATTTGTGGTTCGGAACGGCCGATTTGACGGCCATGGTCACCAATCCGACCGCAGCAGAGGTGTCGATGCAATATCGGAAACAGGGCGAGGATCAATGGACGACGATCGTCGCTCAAAAAACCGATGGATATACCTATTCCGCCCGCGCCACGGATCTCAAACCGGGAACCTCCTATGAATGTAAGTTGTTAGAAAGTGGGGTGGAAAGCGGGCTGATGAAGACCGTGACGACGGAAGCCGGTGTGCAGATTCCCAATGCCGGATTCGAAGAGTGGCATCAAAATGGAAGCCCATGGTTCCCGTATGCGGCGGGAGGAACGGAATTTTGGGGCACCGGAAACCCTGGTTCGACTTCGGTGGGAGCGCAATATAACGTGACGACCCGTATTGCCGATCCGCGTCCGGGGTCGAGTGGACAGTATGCCGCTCACCTGGAAACCAAAAAGCCTTCTGTTTTTGGAATCGGAAAATTGGCCGCCGGAAATATCTTCGTCGGGGCTTTCGGCGGTGTGTCGGGGACCAACGGTAAGGTGAATATGGGACGGAGCTTTACGTTCAATGCCAAACCGAAAGCGTTGAGAATATGGTATAAAAGTTCCTTAGTGGGTACGGATAAGGGTCGGGTATTCGTTTGTTTGACGAATATGACCAAACCGGGATGTACCTATCATACGGTCGATACGGGCAATCCAGATGCCACGACTTTCCAACCGAGCGATGAATTTTTATACACCGATAAGCAAAATCCGTCGACGCTGGAGGGCCACATTATCGCCTACGGC
Organism: uncultured Alistipes sp.; assembly: GCA_944326035.1. Classification (GTDB taxonomy): domain Bacteria; phylum Bacteroidota; class Bacteroidia; order Bacteroidales; family Rikenellaceae; genus Alistipes_A. The sequence continues at coordinate 59,186 of CALVCS010000003.1, forward strand.
GACTTTATGGTCGAACAGTCTCAAGGCGCATGGACCATGGTCGAAATTCCGATTACCTATCGGGACCAGTATGCTACGGAAAAACCCAATGTTCTGATTCTGACAGCCTCGGCTAGTTATCGGGGCGATGAATTCGAAGGAGAGGTAGGAAGTATGCTCGACTTGGATGATATTGAATTTGTTTACGAATAAGCTTGCACGTGAAGAAAAGGATTGCCCTCGTTGTGATAGGGTGGTATATCGTGGGGGTGGGGACACTCCAGGCGCATGATTTTCGGGCGGAAACCCCGGTCGACTCGATGTCGAGACTCGTGCATGCCTCCGTAGCGGAAGATCAACCGATCGCCGCGGATACGGTTTCCGTGTCCGGACTCGACCTCGTGACGGAGACTCCGTTCGGGGAACGCGGGGAACTTGAGAAACTCGGAGACCTCTGGAAATTTGAGGACTTCGAGGAATTCGAAGACCGAACGGTCGGGAGCCCCTCTTCCGAGGGACATTATGCGTTGGATCAATCACAGTCAGCCCGGCAAATAACCTCGCGGAAGGTACGTCGACCCAAATATCAGGAGTTGCCGGCCGACTCGATCCGCGCCCGGAAACGGCAACGTGGATTGACCTCGATGTCGAACATGTTTGTCCCTCAGGGACAATGGGTCACGGGGGTCAATGCCTCCTTCTCGACCCATTCGAACGACAACTATACCTTCGTGGTCATCGAAGGCATTAACTCCGAGGGCTATTCGGTCAATGTATCGCCGTTTTTGGGGTATGCTTTCCGCAACAATATGGTGATCGGGGCGCGGTTCGTCTACTCCCGTACGTTCCAGTCCATCGATAAGGGAAGCCTGCAGCTGGGCGATGAAGAGACCGGGATCGATCTGAAAATCGATACCTTCTATGCCATTCGACATACCTATCAGGCCTCGCTCGCATGGCGACAATATATTCCGTTGGGGGATAGCAAACGTTTTGCGTTGTTTAACGAGATGCAGCTCTCGATGGGAAGTTCCCAGGCAAAATTCGCCGAAGGAAGCCCGGTACGGGGAACCTATGAAACCGGACAACATTTCTCGTTGGGCATCACGCCCGGGTTGGTCGCTTTTGCGACGAACAACATGGCGATCGAACTCAATGTCGGTATTATGGGGATCACCTACAGCAAGGTGAGGCAGATCCATAATCAGGTGACGGTCGGCACCCGAAAATCCAGTATGATGAACTTTAAAGTGAACATTTTTTCCATTGGGATAGGGGTGGCCTTCTATCTCTAACCGAATTGCTATGAGGAACATACGTGCATATATACTTTGGGGCATCCTCACGCTCTGTTCGACCGGCGAACTCGGTGCGATCGTTCGGCAACCGATCCCGCAAGGCGACGCTCCGACCGACGGTTGGACGGCTGGAACCACGCTTCTCCTCCCTGCAAGGGAAGAGATGAGCGTAGCTGCTTCATCAGGGGATTCGACCGCCGGCCGAACGTTGGCTGTGACGACCGATGCAACGACGCATGCGACAGAGACTTCGGCGAATGTGACAGAGGCTTCGGCGAATGTACAGGAGGCGTCGGTGAATGTAACGAAGGATGAGGCGGTCGATTCGACGGAGCGGGCCATGGAGGCTGTAACGGTCGATGAGATGGGGAATGTAAGGAAGGATTCGACCCGGCGGACCCATCGATTGAGCTCGGCATCGCGCCATATCCCGCTCGATGCACCTCTCTCTTCGCGGGTCTCTACCCCGCAGCCGCTCCCGGAGAGGGATTCCCTCAATGCCCAGTCTGGCCCGGCAGATTCGTTGTCGGTCGATTCCTTATCGATGTCGGCGCACGATTTGGCGGGGATGTCTCTTCCCGATTCGCTGTCGATGGCTGATTCGGGGGCGATGGTCGTACGCGATTCGTCGGGAATGGCGCTGCGTGATTCATCGGACAAAGCGACTGTGCAGCGGGCGCGGTTTTTGCCGACCCGGCGTCGGATGGATCGGGAGATCGATCGCAACCGGTTCATCTTTAAACGGGAGGTGGCGGTCGGTCTGACCGTCTCCTATGGGGTGATCTCCAGCGATGATACCGATTTCATGTTGTTGCTCGATAACCTGAATTTCAGCGGAAGCGTCTTTACGATCAATCCGTCGGTCGGGTATTTCATCCGGGATAATCTGAGTGTGGGGGTGCGCTTCGGGTACTCGAAAACCAAAGGCGATATCAATAGCCTGGCGTTGAATCTGGGTTCCTCGAACGACCTCGATATCTCCCTGACGGATCTCCACTTGACCAATAATGCCGCTTCGGCCGGGATCTTTATGCGCTCCTATGCCGGGATCGATGCCAAAGGTCACTTCGGTCTGTTTGCCGAACTGGAACTCTCCTATAAAAACGGCGAAACCGTCTTCTCCTACAAATCCAACGAAGAGGTCAAGTATACCCGCAGCAACAGCCAACAGTATAAGTTCTCGTTCAACCCGGGTTGTGCCGTCTTTATCTTCCCGAACGTATGCAGCACCCTCTCCTTCGGGTTGGGCGGTCTGCAATACACCAAAATCAAACAGACGGATCGCGAAGGAAACGTGATCGGTCAACGAGACGCCGCCAAGATGCGTTTCCGCCTGAATCTGCTCAATATCCGGATCGGGCTCAATATCCTTTTATAACGTATGATGAACAAAGGCTTCCGTTTTTTCTGTTATATCGCTCTGTTTTCCCTGCTCTCCTGCATCAAGAACGATCTGCCGTATCCGGTCGTGGAGTTGAGCATCTTGTCGGTGGAGGGAACAGGGTTTACCTGTGAGGCGTCCGATATCGATGCCAAAAATCGGGTGGTGACCCTGCACCTCGATGAAACGACCGATATCAGTCGTGTGGAAATCTCCAAAATAGCTATTACCGAAGGCGGAAAAGCCTCGGTGCCGCTCTCCGGTGAGTTTGACCTGAGGAGCGATTTGTCCATCACGCTGTCGCTCTATCAGGACTATGAGTGGACCCTGAAGGCCGAACAAACCATCGAACGGATCTTTACGGTCGAGTCGCAAATCGGAGCGGCGGAGTTCGATGTCGAACACCATACGGCCACGGTGCATGTGCCGGAAGGAACCGATATGGATCAGATTAAAATCACGGAGCTGAAGCTCGGTCCGCGGGATATCACCACCATGACCCCGGATCCCTCGACCCTGACGTCGTTCGAAACCTATCGGACGGTGACGATTCGTTATCATGCGTTCGAGGAGAAGTGGTCGTTGTACGTCATTCCGACCGAAGTGACAGCTCAGTTTACGCAGGTCGATGCGTGGACGCGGCTGATCTGGCTCTATGCGTCGGGACGGAGCGGAACGGAGCTCGGGTTCCGTTACCGGAAACAGAACGATACGGAGTGGATTACCGTCCCGACGGAACAGATTACGGTGTCGGGAGGGGCCTTCTCGACCTGTCTGTCGGGCTTGGAACCGGAGCAGACCTATGAGTTGGTGGCCTATTCCGGTACGGATGAATCGGAGGTTCGTACAGCCACGACCGGCGCGGAAACACCTCTAACCAATGGTGGCTTCGAACAGTGGTGCGTCGAAGGAAGTGTTGTCTATCCGGGACCTTCGTTGGCGGAGGCCTATTGGGGAACCGGGAATCCGGGAGCCGCTATCGCCGGAGCGACGTTGACCGATAAGGTGACCGATCCGCGGCCAGGCAGCAGCGGGATGTATGCCGCTCGACTTGAGTCGAAGTTGGCCGGGGTGGCCGGGATCGGTAAACTGGCGGCCGGAAACCTCTTTATCGGCAAGTATGTGGGAACGCGCGGGACGAATGGTATCGTCGGATTCGGACGGCCGTTTACGCAACGACCGGTCGCTCTGAAAGGATGGGTGAAATATACCCGTGGGTTGATTACGGATGTCGGAACGACGCAGCCGACCGGGATGACGATTGCCAAGGGCGATCCGGATAACGGGATCATCTATGTGGCCTTGGGGACCTGGACCCCTGCCGAGTACGGATATTGCGAAAAAGAGTCCGGCGATAATAAGGTATTGGGAACGGACGAGATTCCGATCTGTGTCGATACACGCGATAAAAATACCTTCTTCAATTCCAACAGCCCGGCGGTGATCGCGTATGGGGAATTGGTGCTCGACCAGACGATCGATCAGTGGCAGGAGTTTACGATCAAATTGAACTACACTGCGACAAATCTTGTGCCCACCCATCTGGTGATCGTATGTTCCGCCTCGCGTTATGGCGACTATTATATCGGTAGTCGGGATAGTAAAATGTGGGTGGATGATTTCGAGCTGGTATACGACGTGGGAGAGTAGCCTTAGGCCGATCGCCTACCGCCACAACGTCGGGGCCGAATGCTGGGATCAGCGTCTTTGGGACCAAATGCCGGGACCGAAATCTCAGAACTCGGACTCAGGAACCGGACTCGGGATATAAGGTAAAATGCTTGTTTTGCGGATGTTGCCGGGAGGAGGGAGCGAAAGAGGATCGTTAGGTCTTGGTGACTCCGCAAAAAGAACTGCTGTCGACCGAAAAATTTTAGTCAACCGTATCTCATATTCAAAAATAGTTTCTATCTTTGTCATCAAGAAAGGGGAGGAGATTCCGCCCCGAGGGAATGAAATACAAGACATACGATGAATCTGTTTTCGGCTCATACTTGGTGGTGGCGCTCACAACTTATCTAAAGGGTGAGTAGCTGACCTATGCCGAAAGATTGCAATATGCTGACAAGGGCTGTCGAACTCACGACAGCCCTTGTTCGTTTACCCGCCGGTCGGTTTGACGCATGCCTGCTTCCCCTTCCGGAGAGGTGGCGGACCAGCGCCCAGCGTATGACGATCTCGTTTAGGTCCGGTGTCGATGAAAGTCCCGCCGAGGTGTCCTCGGGGAAGCCTTTACAAGGCCCCGTGGAACCGAACCCCCAACGATGGATGCAGAGGCTCCCTTTCCCGAATGGGGCGGGGAGTAGAGCGGGTGGCCGTTCCTTTCCCTCCATGACCATGAAAATGAATGTATAATCTTTTAAAAACAAAAAACGATGAGTAACCGAATTAAACGCTATTTCCTGCCCGAGGATCAAATCCCGACCCAATGGTATAACATTCAGGCCGACATGGTCCACAAACCCCTGCCGCCCCTGAATCCGGTCACCCGGGAACCTCTGAAACCCGAAGATCTCTATCCGATTTTTGCCAAAGAGCTGGTGCATCAGGAGATGAATCAGACCGATGCCTGGATCGATATCCCGGAAGAGGTGCGCGAACTGTATAAGAATTACCGGAGTACGCCGTTGGTACGTGCTTACGGACTGGAAAAGGCGTTGGGGACGCCGGCCCACATCTACTTCAAGAACGAAAGCGTGAGCCCGGTCGGGTCGCATAAATTGAACTCGGCCTTGGCCCAGGCCTACTACTGCCATAAGGAAGGGATCACCAACATCACGACCGAAACCGGTGCCGGTCAGTGGGGGGCCGCTCTGTCCTATGCCGCTAAGGCATTCGGGTTGGAACTGGCGGTCTATATGGTGAAGGTCAGCTATGAACAGAAACCCTATCGTCGGTCGATTATGCAGACGTTCGGGGCGCAGGTGGTCGCTTCGCCGTCGATGTCGACCAAAGCCGGCCGTAAGATCCTGACGGAACATCCCAATTATCAGGGATCGCTGGGAACGGCCATCTCTGAAGCTATTGAATTGGCTACGACCGTTCCGAACTGTAAATATACGCTGGGTTCGGTGCTCAACCACGTCGCCCTGCATCAGACGGTGATCGGATTGGAAGCCGAAAAACAGATGGAGATGGCCGGCGAATATCCCGATGTGGTGATCGCCTGCTTCGGGGGTGGATCGAATTTCGGCGGGATCAGCTTCCCGTTCATGCGTCACACGATCAAAGAGGGGCGTAAAACCCGTTATATTGCGGCGGAACCTTCGTCCTGCCCGAAATTGACGCTGGGGAAATTCCGCTATGACTTCGGCGATGAAGCCGGTTATACGCCGCTGTTGCCGATGTTTACCCTCGGTCACAATTTTGCGCCGGCTCCCATTCATGCCGGGGGGTTGCGTTATCACGGAGCCGGGGTGATCGTTTCGCAGTTGCTCAAAGACGGCTTGATGGAGGCGGTCGACATCGATCAGCTGGATAGCTTTGCGGCCGGGTGTCTGTTTGCCCAGACCGAAGGGATTATTCCGGCGCCCGAATCGTCGCACGCCATCGCTGCCACGATCCGTGAAGCCAATCGTTGCAAAGAAACCGGCGAAGAAAAGGTGATTTTGTTCAACCTGTCGGGACACGGTCTGATCGACATGGCCTCGTATGACAAATATCTGTCGGGCGATCTGCAGAACTACACGCTCTCGGAAGAACAGATTGCCGAAAACCTCAAAGATGTCAAATAATCCATCGTACCGTTGTACGTTAAAGGCCCGCATCCTGTGATGCGGGCTTTTTTTATGGGTCAATGCCGAGCACTTAGGGTTGCATTACGAGGAGGGTGCTCAGCGTTTCGCTGATGGGATTCTTCAGGATCGTCGTTTTTCCAACGGATAGGTCAAAGATAGACATCGTCTCTTTTTCATAGACCTGGTCGTCGGAGCTCTGATGGGGATACGTGAGGTAGTACAACCGATCGTTTTGGACGTCATAACTGCAGGCCTCGAAAATGTTTTCGAGGATGAAGATCGGCGTGCTTGGGAGTCCGGAGACCGGGTCGAACGTGTTTACGTGGGTGCGATAACCGGTCGAGGTCTGGGTGGTTGCTTCGCTGTTGATTTGCAGGCATTGTGCGGCAGACTGCAGGAAATAGAGCGTTTCGGATCCTTGCAAGGAGAGCACAGCGGCCGACTGGGTTTGGAGGTCGACTCGTAGCGGATAGGCTTGGTCCAATTGACCGGCAGGATAGATGTATAGGACGGTATAAAGCTGCTGAAGCGATGCATCGTACAGGAAAGGTTGCTTCGGAAGGTAGAGCTCTCCTTCCGGCGTGTCGATCTGATCGATTTCGCACACGAGAGAGAGTGCCCCGGTAGTCGGATCGATTTTGACCAGCTGCATACGGCGGGCGTCGGTTTGAATCAGGGCATGCACTTCCTGGTTGATCAACCCCAGGGAGACGCCGAGAGAGTTGCGGGTCAGGGTGTCTAAAATGCTGAAGTGATTGTCGGAGAGATCGAACCGACTTAACATGGCATTCCCCTGTCGATCACTGAGTATACCATAAAGGCTGGAAAGACCCGGCAGTTGGAGAGGACTCTCGAAATCGTAATCTTCGGTACCGGGTATGCTGCATAAGGTAGTGGTTTGGCCGGAGGTCGGATCGATTTCATAGAAAGTCAGCTGATAATCAGGCTCTCTCAGGCCCGTGGCGATCAGCCGAACGGGAGTGGATTCGGAGGACGATGTGCTGAAATATAAGGATCCTAAGGCATATTCGTCGGAGCGGCGAACCAAAAGAACCGTATGAGGACCATCCAAGGCCGGAGCGGTAAACGAGATCCCTTGATCGACGACCTGTACATCGGTGGCTTGGATATCTCCAGCGGCTTTTTCGGTCGGGTTGGGACGCAGCCAAATTTGATCATTCGCCGTAAAGCCTTGGCCTTGAATGGTGACGGTATTTCCGGCCAGAATAGGCGTTTCGGCATCCGAAGCGGGTAATTGAAGGGCCGTAATGGGACATGTGGGATCCGGATTTGGGGTTGGGTTGTCTTTGGAACAGGAGCCTAACAGCAGGGCCCAAAGGCCTACGGTGAGCCATAAAGCGTGTTTCATGTCAGTAAAAGATAACGATGGCTTTCGGATCCCTGGAAAACCTTATCCATAAAAAAGAAAGTATGGGATCGTTCGTTTATCGGGTTGGAGGCTCTGAAAAAACCCGAAGACAGAGAAACAACACCCTACCACGCATAGGCTAGGTGGAATCCACACCTAGCGTACCCGTGATGTATGCTTACTCCTCTCTTCGCGAAACGGTCCGACTTCCAACCCGGGATAAAAGCGAAACACCTTCCTGGAGAATAGGTATGTTGCGTTGGCAACAAGATAAAGATACATATTATTTGTGAAATCTCGGGTGCTCATGGGTTTATCGGTAAAGATCCGATCGGGAACCCTAAGCGGAAGAGGTCGGTGGAAGCGATGCATGAAGAAGAGGGAAATGGGCTTGAAATGGCGTATGTGAGGCCGTCTGACCGCGATGTGAGACGGGGAGCGGAGTAGGTCCGAGGAAAATCCGTAGGATGTTTGGCAGAATCCAATAATTTTCGTTAATTTTGTTTAGATAGGTGGTTCAGACAGATACGTGCTCTGAGCCCCTTCTGAGCGGGAGGCGAACCTCGGGATGGAACCCTCTGTTGCCGCCTTCGCTCGGCCTTCGGAACCTTTGTCTTCCTAAAACATAAAACCTAACCTATGGATAGAAGAGAATTTTTGAAGAGATCCCTGCTCGCTTCGGCCGGAGCGCTGGTAGGCGGTAGCCTGCTGGTGGATTCGGTCTCGGCCCGTGAACGGGGTGAAAAAATCATCGGCCTGCAGCTCTATTCCCTGCGGGAGGCGATGGGCAAAAATGTCCCCGGCACCCTGAAAAAAGTCGCGAATATGGGTTATGCCATCGTGGAAACGGCCGGATATGGAGAGGGAAAACTCTATGGATATACGCCTGCTGAATTCAAACAAATGGTCGAAGACCTGGGTATGCAGGTTTCGGGGGCTCACCTCGGTTCGAACTACTCCAAAGAGACCGAACGCGAAGTGCTCGACTGGTGGCGGGTGGCGCTGGACGCCCAGGCCGAAGCCGGTTGTCGTTATGTCGTACAGGCCTCGTACCCCATCGGCGATACCTTGGATGACATCAAGCTCTATTGCGACTACTTCAATAAGGTGGGCGAACTGGCCAAGGCGCGCGGCATGCGGTTCGGGCTGCACAACCACGCCAAAGAGTTCGAAAAACGCGAGGGCGAAGTGATCTTCGATTACATGATGGCGAATACCGATCCCAATAATGTGATGTTCGAACTGGACGTCTATTGGGCCGGGAAAGGGGGCGTCGATCCGGTGGCCTATATCGAAAAATACCAGGGTCGGATTCCGCTGCTGCACATCAAGGATGAAACCGCCATCGGAGCCAGTGGAACGATCGATTTTGCTCCGATTTTCGAGGCGGCGTATAATAACGGGATGGAGTCTTACTTCGTGGAAGTGGAACGTTATGACGCCACGCCCGAAAAAGACGTGCAGAAGAGCTATGACTTCCTGAACGCCGCACCCTATGTACGATAACCTAAATAGAAACCTAAAATAAGATCAATAACATGGCAGAAAAAATTAGCCGTCGTGATTTTCTTCGTACCAGCGCCGTAGGTACGGTGGCTGCCGCTGGGTTGACCGTGCTCCCCGGTTCGGTTCTCGGTAAAAAAGTGGGCAAAACGGCCCCCAGTGATAAACTCAATATTGCCGGCGTAGGTGTCGGAGGTCGGGGCTCTGCGGTCCTCAAAGGTCTGGAAAGTCAAAATATCGTCGCCCTGTGCGACACCGACTGGAAATATGCCAAGAATACGTTCGAACGCTATCCGGGGGCTCGTCGCTTCTGGGACTACCGGGTGATGTTGGAACAGATGAATAAAGACATCGATGCGGTGGTGGTGGCCACGGCCGACCATACGCACTGTATCATCGCGGCGGATGCCATGACCCTCGGGAAACATGTCTATGTCGAAAAACCGTTGACACACAGTGTCTATGAATCACGCCTGCTGACCAAGCTGGCCGAAAAATATCAGGTGGCGACCCAGATGGGGAATCAGGGGGCGTCGGATGTCGGTGTGAATCAGGCCTGCGATTGGATCTGGAACGGCGAAATCGGCGAGGTGACCCGCGTGGATACCTTTACCGACCGTCCGATCTGGCCGCAGGGGCTGATGCGCCCCGAACGGGTCGACCCCATCCCCAATACCCTGAACTGGGATCTGTTTATCGGCCCGGCTAAAATGCGTCCCTATAACTCGATCTATCAACCGTGGAACTGGCGGGGCTGGTGGGATTTCGGAACCGGTGCCCTGGGCGATATGGCGTGCCATATCCTGCAGCCGGTCTTCAAAAGCCTGCAGCTGGGCTATCCGACCAAGGTACAAGGTAGCTCGACCTCGCTGTTGACCGATTGCGCTCCGTCGGCCCAGATCGTGAAGCTGACCTTCCCGGAACGCGGTTCGATCCATAACGTCCAGCTGCCCGAAGTGGTCGTAAGCTGGTATGACGGCGGGTTGCAGCCGCCTCGTCCGGACAATCTGCCGGATGGTGTCAACCTCAATAATTCCGGAGGCGGGGTGATCTTCTATGGCACCAAAGATACGCTGGTGTGCGGATGCTATGGCCGTGATCCGTGGTTGGTATCAGGGCGTAAGCCGCAGGTGCCGGCCCGCAACCGGGTCGTGCCGAACAGCGACCACCAGCTGGACTGGGTACGTGCCTGCAAAGAGTCACCTGAAAACCGGGTGAAAACCGCTTCGGATTTCAGCGAAGCCGGGCCGCTCAATGAAATGGTCGTGATGGGGGTACTGGCCGTGCGTCTCCAGGGCTTGAATAAGATCCTGGAATGGGATGGCGAAAATATGCAGTTCACCAATATCTCGCCCGAGGAAACGATCAAGATTATGGTCCAAGACGGCTTCTCGATCAAGGACGGTCACCCGACGTTCCGGAAAACGTACACCGATCCGATCAATGCCCAACAGTTCGCGCAGGAGCTGATCAAACACACCTATCGCGATGGCTGGAAACTGGTCGACATGCCGAAATAGGGTAGCATATCACTATCATTCATGTATAAACAGCAAATCGTTATGAAAAAAATTGGTTATTGGATGAGCGCCGTAGCGACGATGGCTTTGATGGCCTCCTGCGGTGGAAATGCCAGCAAAAAGGCCGCTGCCGACAGCACGGCGACCAAATCGGTGGAAGAAGAAGGTTGGGTGACGATCTTCGATGGTCAGACGTTTAACGGCTGGCGCGGGTACAACAAAGATACCGTGCCCGGAGCCTGGACGATCGAAGACGGTGCCCTGAAGATCAACGGTTCGGGGGCTGGCGAAGCCGGGGCTCATAACGGAGGCGATCTGATCTATGCCGCTGAAAAACTGGGTAACTTCGAGCTGGAACTCGAATACAAAGTGGACAAAGGGTCCAATAGCGGGATTTTCTATATGATTCAGGAAGTGCCCGAAACGCCGACCTTCTATTCGGCTCCCGAGTATCAGGTGTTGGATAACGAAAACCATCCCGATGCGAAATTAGGGGTGGATGGCAACCGTCAGTCCGCTTCGTTGTACGACATGATTCCGGCCAAACCGCAGAACGCCAAACCGTACGGCGAGTGGAATACGGCCAAGATCATGGTTTATAAAGGAACGGTGGTTCATTACCAGAACGGCGAGCCGGTGGTAGAATACCACTTGTGGACTCCGGAATGGAAGGCCATGTTGGACAAGAGCAAATTCAGCCAGGATAAAAATCCGCAGGCTTACGAATTGCTGCTCAACTGCGGAGGCGAAAATAAAGAGGGTTATATCGGTTTGCAGGACCATGGCGATAATGTGTGGTTCCGCAACATTCGGGTGAAAAAACTCGACTAACCGTCCGTCGGTACCTAAGGAAAAAGAGGGTTCTCGTTGAGGGGACCCTCTTTTCTTGTGTAGGGGGGAGCGTTTGTGAGGGGGAGTTTCGTTAAAGGGGTAGTAAACGGTCGCAAAGGGTTGACCGGCGAATCTGGACATGGCGTCGGCGGGCAAAGCGTGGAAGATAGGGCGAAAGGCTACCCCGCCGGAAACGGCCCCACTTCCGCTTCCGACTGGAAAGCGAAAAAGGGGACAAGCAGGACGGGGAAGAAAATCGAGCAAGTCGGACAGGGGGCAACCGGAAAGAACGGAAAAACGGGAATACATGTCGGCGGGATGCATTTTTTCCGGAAAAAATGTATTTTTGTGAAGCTTAATAAAAACCTACTAATAACCTGAACTGATGACTTCTGTTTTTTCTGCTTGGCGCAGCGGATTCTGGACGCTTTGCGCAGCAGTTTCTTTGCTGGTTTCCTGTGGAGAGGGAACCCCCAAACAATTCTCTTTTGACGATATGCGGTTGCGCTACCGCGAAAGCCTCGTAGGACGCACCCCGCTAGACCTCTCGGACAGTGTGGTCGCCGGACGAATCGCCCGTATCGACCAAACAGCCGGTCTGTATTGGAAATCCCTCAATAAAGCCGCCGATCGAACCTGGTTGTGGGAAGATTGCAACCGCGAGGGAATATCGACCAATACCCTGGTTCCCTATAGCCGTTTGTTGGCCATGTCCCTGGCCTGGGCCACCGAAGGCTCGCGCTACGAGGGAAACGACACCCTCAAACACGATATCATCGCCGGCATGGATTGGATGTACGAAAACCGCTACAACCCTTCGATCCCGTTGTATGATAACTGGTGGATGTTCGTGATCGGCACCCCGCTCAACATCGACAAGGTGATGGTGCTGCTCTATGATGAACTGACCGACCAACAGAAGGCCAACTATATCGAGGCCATGAACTATTATGCCCCCAATGTGACCTATGAAGGGGCATCGACCGGCGCCAATAAGATCTGGCAGTGCAATAGCATGGCGTTACGCGGGATCCTGGCCCACAATGCGGATATGATCCGCATGGCCGTCGATGGACTGCAGACCGAGTTCAAGATCGTTCGTACACACGATGGCTTCTATGATGACGGTTCCTTCGTACAGCATCAATGGCATCCCTATACGGGCGGCTATGGCCGTTCGTTGCTGGGACAGCTGACCGAAATGGTGAATCTGGTGCAGGGAAGTCCCTGGGAGGTGCCCCAGGAACAGGTCGGTATGCTCTACAATTGGGTGCATAACGCGTATGAGCCGCTGATGTTCCGGGGTGCCATGATGGATATGGTGCGTGGTCGGGAAATCTCACGTCCGGGGGCCGGTGATCGGGGAACCGGGCACAGTATCCTGGTGTCGATGTTCATGCTCTCGCAGAGCGCGCCCGAACCGGAACGTAGTCGTCTGCAAGGCGTCGTGAAACAACAGGCCCTGGAGGATCACTATCGGGATCTGATTATGGATATTCCGCTCTATCTGGTGGCCGACTACCGGGCCATGATGGCGGATGAAAGTATTCTGCCGGCTCAGCCGGTTACTCTGCACAAACAGTTCTCGGCCATGGATCGCGTGGTGCACAAAACCCCCCATTTTGCGTTGGGGTTGGCGATGTCCTCGGCTCGGATCGAAAATTACGAAACGATCAACGATGAAAATCTGAAAAGCTGGTATACGGGAGACGGGATGATCTATCTGTACGATGGTGATTTGCGGCAATACAGCGAAAACTTCTGGCCGACGGTCAACCCCTATCGGTTGGCCGGAACCACCGTGGATACCCGCCCGCGCGAAGCGAAAACCTTGCCGCTGGCGCCGGGGCTGCTGTATGCCGACGGCTACAAAAGCCCGCAACACTGGGTGGGGGGCGCCTCGATCGACACGCTTTACGGGGCGGTCGGCATGTGGCTCGATGCTTATGATTGTACCCTGGAGGCGAAAAAAAGTTGGTTTATGGCCGGGGATGAGATCGTCTGCCTGGGGGCCGGGATCAACAGTACGGATGGTCGTACGATCGAAACGACGGTGGAAAACCGCAAGCTGAATGGCGATGCACAATATGTGCTGACGCTGGATGGCCAGCCGGTGTTGGCTCAGAACGGTCAGATGCAGGCGCCGGCAGCTCGTTGGGCCCATTTTGCCGGCACGACGGAAGGAACGGCGGTCGGGTACTATTTCCCGCAACCGACGGCGGTGAATCTGTTGCGCAAAGAGCGTACCGGCAACTGGATCGATATCAACTATGCGGCGTTGAATATGCCCGATGTGACGAAAAGTTATTTCACCCTCTGGATGGATCATGGGAAGAGCCCGCGGGAGGCAACCTATGCATATGTGTTGTTGCCGGGGCGATCGGCCGAACAGACGGCAAGTTATGCCGAACACCCGACCGTTTCGATTTTGGCCAATGAAGCGAAGGTGCAGGCCGTTCGTCACGAAGTGTATGGGGTGACCGGTCTGAATTTTTGGGAAGCCGGTTCCTTGCCGACGGTCGGGGTGAGCGTCGATGCCCCCTGCTCGATGGTGATGCGGGAGGCCGAAGGGAGCCTAACCATCGGGGTGAGCGATCCCACCCATCTCAATGACAAAGGGGTAGAGGTGACGCTGAATCGAACGGTCGGCGATCCGGTGGAAGCCAATCCCGATATAGAGGTCTTGTCGACCTCTCCGCTCAAAATGCGGGTCCATACGGCCGGGAAATTGGGCCGTACCTCTCAAGTGACGTTTTCCTTGTAGGAGACGGATAAACACATTGGTTGAGGGTCCGGAAAAAGCGAAGAGAGAACGAAAAGGGAAAGCGTCAGGATCGCAACAGGGGAAGACGAAGCGGGGTTGTGCTCGGGAAACGTTTTGAAGATCGGGTGTGGAGGCGCCGAGGAATTTCCAAAGACCTACGCCCCTCTGTATTCGATTTCCCAGGAGACCTATTGCCGACCGGTATAGGTTCCAGTGGGAGAAGCGTACACGCAAACGGGGATCGAGGCAGCCTCAAAACGAGAATCGAGGACGCCTCTTGCCGGAGCTCTCGAAAGAGGGTATCTTTGAAAGTGAGAAGGAAACTTAATAAAAAATTCCGATGAAGAGCTGTTTTGCCATATGGAGACATTCGTGGGGGCTGTGGTTGCTGGTCGGCTTGCTGAGCGTTTTGATGAGTGGGTGTAACCGTCATGACCTTTCGTTCGAAGATCTGCGGTTGCGTTATCGACGCACGCTGCTGCCGCCGAAAGTGGATCGGTCGGATAGCTTGATTACGGCTCGTATCGCTGCAGCCGATCAGGCCGTGGAGGGCTATTGGAACGACCTGAACCGAACCCCCGGCCGAAACTACCTGTGGGCCGATTCGCGCGATCGTTTTGCGGAAGCCCAATCGCTGACCATGGACTATGGCCGTCTGGAGGCGATGGCGCGGGCCTATTATACCCCCGGATCACGCTATGAAGGCAATGATTCGTTGTTGCGGGAGGTGATTGCCGGTCTGGACTGGATGTACCAAAATCGCTACAACCCGGGAATCCCCATGTATCACAACTGGTGGGAGTGGGTGATCGGCGTCCCCATGACGCTCAATAATATCCTGGTGATTCTGTACGACGATCTCACCCCCCAACAACGGGCCAATTACCTTGCGGCGATGGACTATTATGCGCCCGATGTGACCTTCGAAGGCGCGGCGACCGGCGCCAATAAGATCTGGCAGTGCGGCAATATGGCCTTGCGGGGAATCCTCGCTCAACGGCCCGACCAACTCCAGATGGCGATCGATGGCCTGTCGACCGAATTTGTCTATGTAAGCGAGAAGGATGGATTCTATCGGGACGGCTCCTTCGTGCAGCACCAGTGGCACCCTTACAACGGGGGCTATGGCACGTCGCTGCTCGCCCATATGGCCAACGTGATTCCGCTGGTGCAGGACTCGCCTTGGGAAGTGCCTCAGGAGTATCAACAGATGTTGTTCGAATGGGTGCGCAATGGCTATGAACCGCTCTTGTACCGCGGCGCCATGATGGATATGGTGCGCGGAAGGGAGATCTCCCGGAAAACAACCAGCGATCGGGTTGCCGGTCACAGCGTATTGGTCTCGATGTTCAAGCTCTCGGAGATCGTTCCCGATGCGGAAAAAGCCCGGTTGCGTTCGGTGATTAAGGCGCATATGCTGGCCGATACGTGTCGCGATCTGTTGTTGGACATGCCGACCTACCTGGTGAGCGAAGCACGGGCCTTACGGGACGATAAACGGGTGGTCCCCGCCACCACGACGACCCTGAATAAGGTGTTTAGTGCGATGGATCGGGTGGTGCATGTACGCCCGGGATTTGCGTTGGGGCTGGCGATGTCTTCGGCGCGCATCGAGAATTATGAAACCATCAATGGCGAAAATCTGAAGGCCTGGTATATCGGCGATGGCATGACCTATCTGTATGACGGCGATTTGCGTCAATTCGGCGAGGACTTCTGGCCTACGGTCGATGCCTATCGCATGCCCGGCACGACGGTGGATACCCACAAACGGAAAGCCGAAACCCTGCCGTTTGCCCCGGGATTGCTCTATGCCGACGGCTACAAAAGTCCCGAAACGTGGGTCGGGGGCTGTTCGTTGTTCGGTGAGTTCGGGATGGCGGGCATGGCGCTCAAGGCTTTTGAAAGTACCCTGCAGGCCAAGAAATCGTGGTTTATGGTGGATGACGAAATCGTTTGCCTGGGCGCCGGGATTGTGAGTCGGGACCATCGAACGATCGAAACCATTGTGGAAAATCGAAAACTCAACGACTCCCTGCGCTATCGGTTCGATCTGGAGGGGGTGCCGGTATTGACCCGCAACGGCAGCCTTTCGACTGATCATCCGAAATGGGTGCATTTCGAGGGCTCGGATGAGGGAACTTCGGTCGGATATTATTTTCTGGAACCGGCCCGGGTGCATCTGCTGCGGGAAACTCGCACCGGGTCGTGGTATGAGATCAGCCAGCCATATGGCGATACGACGCCGATTGTCAGGGATTACTTTACGATGTGGATCGATCACGGGAAAAATCCCCACGCAGCCACCTACGCCTATGTCTTGCTGCCGGGCAGTAACCTCGAACAGACCATGCTCTATGCCCGGAATCCCAATGTGCGGGTGCTGGCCAATACCCCGCAGGTACAGGCCGTCAAACATCGCACCGAAGGGGTGACCGGGATCAATTTTTGGGAAGCGGGCAGTCTGCCGCAGGCCGGGGTACGGGTCAGTGCGCCCGCTTCGGTGATGCTGCGCGAAACCGAAGAGGAGTTGTGGATCGGCCTGAGCGATCCCACCCACCTGCAAAACGAACCGGTGATCCTGGAACTCGAACGCGTAGCCGAATCGGTCCTGGAGGACAATCCTCGGATTACGGTGCTGTCGATGACCCCGGAGGTAAAGTTGGAGGTGGATCTCTCCGGCTCCTTGGGGCAAACCCTGGCGGTGAAACTGAAAAAATAGCACGACGCGAAGCGAACCCGAAGTGACCCTGGAGCGAACCTGAAACGAACCCGGAGCGAGCCCGGAGCGAACCTGAAACGAACCCGAAGCGGACCCGAAGAAAACTCGAAGGCATTACGATACGAGAGAAGGGCGATCCGCTCTCTTCGGAAGAACATGAATCGATGAAAAATCCAATATAAACCTAAATGAACTGAAACCAATGAGGGCGATCAAACCTTTTCGAGGCCTGCGAGGCCTATTTGTTGTCGGGGTGGCCGTTTTGTGCGGGGTGAGCTGCGGACCGAAGCCGCTGTCGTATGACGAACTCCGAATCCGTTATTTCAATCAATTGACCGGTCAGCAGTCCAATCTGCAAGATTCGGTAGTCCGTAAACGGCTGCAGGCCATGGATGCCGGGGTGAAACAAGCGTGGGAAAGCCTGAATAAATCGGCCGATCGGACCTATCTGTGGGATGACCGCGATGCGCAGGATGATACCATCTCGCCGTTCCGACCCGCTTCGATCACTACGCCGATCGGGCGCCTCAGCAGCATGGCCGTCGCTTGGGCGACTCCGGGATCGGACTACTACCATAACGATAGCCTGAAAACCGATGTTATCGAGGGCATGGAGTGGATCTATGCCCATAAATGGAGTCCCAAATATCCGATGTACGGCAACTGGTGGGACTGGATCATCGGGATGCCCTACTCGGTGAACAACCTGTTGGTGGCGCTGTACGACGAGCTGACCCCGGAACAACGGGCCAAATATATCGAAGCACTGGATTATTATGCGCCGGGAGTGACCTTCGAAGGGGCCTCGACTGGGGCCAATAAGATCTGGCAGTGCTATTCGATGGCCCTGCGCGGGATCTTGGCGCATGACCCCGACAAAATCGAAATGGGGATCCAGGGAATCGATACCGAATTCAAATATGTGGATACGCACGATGGATTTTATCGCGACGGCTCTTTCCTGCAGCACCAGTGGCATCCCTATACGGGGGGCTATGGCGCCGGGATGTTGTCCGATATGGTGCGGGTCATTCAGCTGGTGGACGGCTCGCCATGGGCAGTCGACCCCTCTCATGTGCAGATGATCGACGAATGGGTGGAAAACGCTTACCTGCCGTTGATCTATCAGGGGGCAATGATGGACCTGGTACGCGGTCGCGAAATCGCCCGTCAGGCCGCTTCGGACCGTTCGACCGGTCACCGGATCCTGATGAGCGCGTACAATGTGGCGAAACTGTCGCCGCAGGAGGTACAGGATCGGATCCTCGCACGGGTGAAGTATGAAATTCTGTCCGATCACCAACGCGATTTCGTGACCAACGATGTGCCGACCTGGCAGTTGGATGAAGTACGGGCCTTCCTGGCCGATGACCGGATCCCGGCCCAGGCCCCGGCGCCTTATCTGAAACAGTTCCCGATGATGGATCGGGTGATGTATGTGCGGCCGGGCTTTGCCTTCGCCCTGGCGATGTCCTCGAGCCGTATCGAAAACTATGAGTCGATCGATACCGAAAACATGATGGCCTGGCATACGGGAGACGGAATGACCTATTTCTATAATGGGGATCAGGCTCAGTATACCGACCAGTTCTGGTCGACGGTGGACTGGTATCGGCTGCCGGGCACGACGGTCGATCAAAAACGCCACGAAGTCAAATCGTTGCCCTTTGGCGAAGGGGTGCTCTATGCCGATGGCTACAAAAGCCCCCACAGCTGGGTCGGCGGATCGTCGATCGAAGGGCTGTACGGCATTTCGGGAATGTGGTTCCAGGACGGAAAGAGTACCCTGCAGGCGAAGAAGAGTTGGTTTTTCGTTGGGGATCAGGTGGTTTGTCTGGGCACCGGCGTGACCAGCCAGGACAACCTGCCGGTCGAAACGATCGTGGATAACCGTAAACTCGCCGGCCAAACGACGGTGGTGGCTTCCGATGGCCAGAAACTGGATAAAAACGGCGCATTGACGCTGGAGAATCCGAGTTGGGTGCAGTGTCAGACGGCTATGCCGGGAACGGCGGTCGGCTACTACTTCCCGCAACCGGAAAAGGTGCAGGTGTTGCGTGAAAGCCGGACCGGCTCGTGGCGCGCGTTCACGAAGTATGGCGATCCGACCCTGGTTACCCGGGATTACGTGACCTTGTGGGTCGATCATGGCCAAAACCCCCAGGGGGATACCTATGCCTATGTCGTGTTACCGGGACTGTCGGCCGAACAAACCCAGGCCTATGCGGAAAGCCCGAACGTGAAGGTGTTGTCGAATACGCCTTCGGTTCAGGCCGTACGGGCCGAAGCCGAAGGGGTGACCGGCATCAACTTCTGGGAGGCAGGGACGCTGGCTGAGGCAGGGGTGAGTGTGGATGCCCCCGCTTCGGTGACGCTGCGCGAGGATGAATCGCGGCTGGTGGTCGGATTGAGCGACCCCACGATGTTGCATGAAGACGCAATCACGCTGCAGATCGCTCAGACGGTCAAAGGTGCCTTGGGTGAAAATCCGCAGGTGAAGGTGTTGTCGCTGTCGCCGCTGAAACTGCAGGTGAACGTCTCCGGCGGGATGGGGGCCACTTTTGAAGTCGCCTTTGAAAAATAGCGGCGGATCGGACGTCGACCGTCGCAGGAGGCTTCTTCCGTTTCCGCGGGCGTGAACCCCCGGAAGCGTATGTCGCCCGATGCGGCTCTCCGACGAAGAGAGAAAACGGCGTTTTTCACTTCGAGGGGTGGAATCCCGCAGGTATTTGCACGGAATAAGGAAAATTCGTATCTTTGAAAGTCGTAGCCCTGCAGAAGGACCGACGCTAAAAGTCGCGTAATTGTAAGAAACCCAATAAAAACCGAAACTATGAAAAAGATCAATTGGAAACAAGCTGCTTTGGCTGCTGTAGCCGTGGCAGGGGTCGCTTGCTCGGGCAATCAAAATGCTCAGAATGCAGCCGCTCAGACCGCTGATTCGACCGCAACGCAGGATTCCGTATGCTATGCGGTGTATGACCCCAATCAACCTATCAATCTGAAAGATATGCCTATTTTCTGGGAAAACGAAAAGGCGGAAGTGACGCAGGTAAATCCGTCGACCACCCGCAAACTGAACTATTTGAATGATTTGATGGTCTGCATCGTGGACATCAAAGGCCCGCAGGCAGAACCCGATCCGGTACATTCTCATGTCGCTGAACAGATGAGCTATATCGCTGAAGGCGAAGCGCTCGTTATTATCGGCGACCAGAGCAAAAAACTGAAAGCCGGTGATATCTTTGCCGTGCCTTCGAATGTGCCCCATACGGTACAGGCTTTGGGTCCTCGTCTGTTGTTGATCGACAGCTTTAACCCCATTCGCGAAGACTTTTTGAAAAAATAGAGGCTGAGGCGGAACGCGCAGCACCGACCGCTTCCACCTTGTTAGGGTGGGGATACACCGGTCGCGCGACGATAAACCGCTCACAGCGTGTGTATATACTAACCCGTTCCCGCAGCGACACTCCGTTCGGATCGTTCGCTGCGGTGAATGTTTAAAAGAAATCTGGCTATGAAAACCCATTTTTCGTTGCGGTACGCCACCAACCCGACCGATGCCAAAAGCTACGATACGGCTCGGTTGCGTCAGGAATTTCTGGTGGAAAATCTGATGAGTGCCGACGAGATCAATGTCACCTATTCGATGTATGACCGTCTGATCGTGGGCGGGGCGATGCCGGTGGCTGAAAAACTGAAACTGGAACCGGTCGATATCCTGCGGGCTGACTATTTTACGCAGCGCCGCGAAATCGGGATCATCAACGTCGGCGGGGCCGGAACGGTGACCGTGGAAGGTACCCGTTATGACCTGGCCTTCAAAGAAGCGCTCTACATCGGACGGGGCAACAAAGAGGTGATCTTCGAAAGCAAGGATGCGGCCCAGCCCGCTAAATTCTATTTCAACTCGGCCCCCGCTCATACGAGCTATCCGACCGTGAAGGTGACGCGCGAAAATGCCGTTATTCTCGAACTGGGATCGCTCGAAGAGAGCAACCACCGGGTGATCAACCGGATGATCGTACAGGAAGTCCTGCCGACCTGCCAACTGCAGATGGGGATGACCGAACTCAAACCCGGAAGCGTGTGGAATACCATGCCGCCTCATACGCACGATCGCCGTATGGAAGCCTACTTCTATTTCGATCTGCCCGAAGATCAGGCCGTGTGCCACTTCATGGGGACGATCGATGAAACCCGCCATATCTGGATGAAGAAGGATCAGGCGGTGATTTCGCCTTCGTGGTCGATCCACTCGGCTTGCGCGACGATGAACTATACGTTCATCTGGGGCATGGCCGGGGAAAACCTCGACTACGGCGATATGGACGGTGCCGCCGTTACCGATCTGAAATAGACCGTTACACGGCGATGCCGTTCTCTCCTCCTGGACGTATGTGGCGAAAAGGAGGCGGATCGACGGGGACTCACGCGAAGGAGGATCGGAGACCGAACTGCGATAGGTAGGCTCGGTCGGTCGCCCGACGGAGAGACCCGGATTCCTTATGAATGAATTACGTTAACATTTTAAAGCATAAAAATTATGGAAAAAGCACTTGAAATGTTCAGCCTCGAAGGCAAAGTCGCTCTGGTAACCGGAGCTTCTTATGGGATCGGTTTCGCTTTGGCCACTGCCTTTGCCAAAGCCGGTGCCAAAATCATCTTCAACGACCTCAAACAGGAACTGGTCGATAAAGGGCTGGCTGCTTACAAAGAACTGGGCATCGAAGCCAAGGGGTATCTGTGCGATGTAACCGACGAAGCTCAGGTTCAGGCTATGGTCGCCGATATCGAAAAAACGGTCGGGACGATCGATATCCTGGTGAACAACGCCGGGATCATCAAACGTATTCCGATGCATGAAATGAGTGCCAAAGAGTTCCGTCAGGTGATCGACGTCGACCTGAACGCTCCGTTCATCGTTTCGAAAGCCGTGCTGCCTTCGATGATGAAAAAACGTTCCGGGAAGATCATCAACATCTGCTCGATGATGAGTGAACTGGGTCGTGAAACCGTATCGGCTTACGCCGCTGCCAAAGGGGGTCTGAAGATGTTGACCCGTAATATCGCTTCGGAATATGGCGAATACAACATCCAGTGCAACGGGATCGGCCCGGGTTATATCGCTACGCCGCAAACCGCTCCGCTGCGTGAACGTCAGCCGGATGGATCGCGTCACCCGTTCGATTCGTTCATCGTCGCCAAAACGCCGGCCGCTCGTTGGGGTACCCCCGAAGATTTGATGGGTCCCGCTCTGTTCCTGGCCAGCTCGGCTTCGGACTTTGTGAACGGTCACGTGCTCTATGTCGATGGTGGTATCCTGGCTTATATCGGGAAACAACCTAAATAAGTTTAACCCTCAAGTATAGTCATGAAAAATTTGCTGATTGCTCTGGTAGCGGTGTTGTTGGCCGCTTGTGCCGGGGCGCCCAAAGCAACGGTGACGGTCTCCAATCCGGCCGATTTCCAACGGACGAGTCAAACGGTGGAAGTGGCTTGGGATACCCTCGCCGCTAAGATTGCCGGTCTGACCCCTGAAAATGTGGTGGTGACCGATCTGCAAGGAACGCAAATTCCTTCTCAAGTGATCTTCGAAGGGGGTGAAAAACCGTTGACCTTGATTTTCCAAGTCAGTCTGGCCGCAGGAGCCAGTGCGGATTACAACGTCATGGTCGGAACCCGTAAGGCTTACAAGGCTGAAACGTTCGGCCGCTTTGTCCCCGAACGTCTGGATGATTACGCCTGGGAAAACAATGTTGTGGCTTATCGTATCTATGGTCCGGCCTTGGAAAAGGATATGGTGACCAATGGGATCGACTTCTGGTCGAAAAGTACACCGGAACTGGTGATCGATGCCTGGTACGAAAAAGACCTCAGCGGAAAGGGTAGTTATCACCTCGATACGGGAGAAGGCAACGACTGCTACAATGTGGGCACCACCCTGGGTATGGGAGCTTCGTCTCCCGTCTGGGACGGTAAACTCTGCTACAGCCGGAACTTCGCTTCGTGGAAGACCCTCGATAACGGTCCGGTACGGACTTCGTTCCAGTTAACCTATGCACCTTTTGCGGTGGGCGATCAGCAGGTCAGCCTGGTAAAAACCATCTCGTTGGATGCCAACACCCGTTTTAACAAGATCGTCGATCTGTATACGGGCGATTTCGACACCTTGTCGGTGGCTGCCGGGGTGATTATGCACGATAGTACCGAAGTGAAGGTGGCTGCAGATTGGAGTGCACTGTATGAACCGGCTTCCGACTCCCGTTCCGGAAAAGACGGGTATATCGGAGGTGCTGTGATTTTGCCGGGCTCTGCGCCCCTCGAAATCGACCACTCGATGACGCGCGTGATTACCGTGAAAGCCGCTCAGCCGATGGTCTATTATGCCGGGGCTGGGACTAGCAAACGCGACATGACCGATGCAGCCAAATGGTTCGATTATGTATCGCAGGCGGCTGCTGAAGTGGCAGCACCTTTGCAGGTGAGTGTGAAATAACCTCAATCGATTGAATACAAAGAAGAGCCGCTCTGCAAAGAGCGGCTCTTCTTGTGTTTAGAAAGGGCTGGTCAGTCATATCGTGTTGAGCCTGCTGGGTCCCTGGGGATTGTCGTGGAGTTTGGGTGGCTTTTATGCAGCTTGTTGGTTGAGCAGGTTGCTCCGCGGTTGGGTCGTGAGGAAGGCCGTGTTGGAACTCTGCGTTTAAGCGTAGGGCCCCGCGGGTGGAGAGGATTGTCGTGCGGATTGCTGGAAGTTAAATGGAGGTGTGTTGGAGGTGGCTATCCAATGGAGCAATTGAGAAGATCGATCCTAGGTGGATTGCGAAGAATATCGACCCCGGGGATCCAACAATTCTCTCAAGGTGGTGGAGCAATTTATTGCGCCCGTCCTTTGCGTTTGTGTGGGTCGTTGATCAAAATGCCGATCGAGAGTCCGATCTTATTGGGCAGCCACTCGGCCGATCCGTTCCATGGATCCGGGTGTTCGGGCTGTTCGCTACGATGGGGCGTCATAATGATTTCCCCTTTGTTGTAGACATGTCCTCCTTCCACAACCCCATCTACGAGCGCATAACCATTATACCGGGAGTTCATATAGGCAAACCCGACAAAAGCATCCAAAATCCATCGCTCTTTAAAGCGCCACTCATATCCACCGACAACCCCACCCATGAAACCATAGCCTTTGGAAGAGTTGTTTTTCAGTCCCAATTTGCCGCCCTCGAAGGTAGGCTTCGTCATATTGAAAGCCATCATGCCGAAATTGGCCCCGATATACCATCCGCTATTGTGTTGTTTGAAATAGTAACGGTATTCGTTCAGAAAGATCCCGAACAGCATCGGTTTCTGGATGCCATTATGTTTAATGGATGACCAGGGGGAGATGACCAACTCGGTTTGAAAAGTCGAGTGGGGCGAAAGCGTAAATTCGACGGCAGGGTTGATAATCCCCGCCAGGGCATACAGCCCATTCAGTTTGACATAGCTTTGTGCAGATACCGAGTGTGTAACCCCGGTGAATGTTAGAACGGCGATGAAGCCGAGTAGCCATTTTTTCATGTCGGAGTTTTGCGGTTACTTCGACAAGTTGATAATCGAAGCCACCATGGCAGCCAACGAGGCGGTCGAAGACATCATGCCCATGATGGAGGTTAAACCATTGGTATTTTTCTTCTGTTTGAACGGAACCACCACCTCGCATCCCGGTTCGACTTTTGGATAGTTCTTGCCGAAAAGACCGGAGCGTGTGGCGGCCACTTTCCCATTCATATAGATAACAAAGGGACGACGACGGGCCTGATCGGTATAGCCCCCGGCTTGGGAAATATAGTCTTTTAATTTGTCCCGGTCGAACGTGACCGTATTGGGATAGAGTACTCCTCCCGAAATTTTGACCGTACTGTTATATTTGGGCACGAAAATGCGGTCTCCATCGCGTAAAATAATATCGTCGCTGCAGCCCGGATTGTTCAGGGCATTTTCAACGTCAACACCGACTGGATAGATGGTGTCCATGCTATTGGCTAATGCTTCGCGCGAAAGCGAATCGGCTCCCTGGCTATTGGCGGTCATTCGGAGAATAGCTTCGACTTGAACCTTTTCGTTTTCTGTCATCAGACGTTTGATACTGGCCCCTCGGACATAGGCTTCGGGGGTGACGCCGCCGGCTTTTTGAATCACATCGGAGAGCCGTTCGCCGGCTGTCGCTAAAACATATTCCCCCGCATATAAGACCTCCCCGACGATGGTGACACTCTGTTGGGCCCGGTATCCCGGGGAACGCCGAATGAAGATTTCATCGAAAGGCATCAGGGTAAATCGATGTGCTTCCGGGGCGATGGCCAGATCTTCAGAAATAGAGAAGGTGTAGATATCCGCGGTGCGACTGGTGTAGGTCGTGGAAGTGGGATCCTTGATACGGCGAGCCACCTCAATGTTGGCGTAGGAGGCCGATTCCTTGAGCCCGCCACTACGGATAATGGCATCCTCGATCGTCATTCCATCTCGATATTCCAAGGTGTCAGGGCGATTGACCTCTCCGCGTACAACGATGGTGTAGGCTTCTCGCAGTTCCAAAATATTGGGAATATAGACTACATCTTCTTTTTGTAGTGTAATGTCTTCCTGGCCGGTGGCAGCTGCTCGCACATCGAACGGAATGATTTCGTACGTAAAGTCAGGTTTACGGCGGGTGATCTGACCCCGGGAGGCGAACTCATCGCCGCGGAGACCTTCCGCCTTGGCAATCAATTGCGACAGAGTGGAGAGTTTGTCGGAAAGTTGATAGTCACCGGGACGCCATACCGCACCGGTGATGGTCAGACGATTGGCATAGTCGGCAATAATTTTATCCACCACCACGCTGTCACCGTCGTACATGACGAAAGAATCGAAGTCGGCTTGATCGACGGTCTGAATGCTGTATTGACGTCCTGTTTTGCGCAGGACATTCAAATTCTCGCTGTACGCATCCCCCATAAAACCGCCCGCATATTCGATGGCATTTTTCAGGGTTTCGCCTTTTTTCAACTCGTAGACGCGTTCCCGTTTGATCTTCCCGGTCATGGTTACGTAGTTTTCGTAGGGCGAGACAATAATCATGTCGTTGTCTTCCAGACGGATGTTGGTGTTATAACGACCGTATACCAAGTAGTCGTATACATCCAGATCGGCAATTTGCTGGCTGTTGCGGTAGACCTTAATGGAGCGTAGGGACCCGATACGATTCACCCCGCCGGCGGCATAGATCGCGTTGAATACGGTCGCCAAAGAGGGCAGCGTATAGGTGCCCGGAACCATGACTTCACCGGCAATATTGACTTTGATGCTGCGGATTTGACCTAAGCTCACATTGACCTGGGCGCCTTCCATGATTTGGGCGATCTGATTGGCCATGCGTTTGTTCGCCTCTTCCATGGTCAATCCGACCAGACTCACAGGGCCCACCCCTTGAATGGTCACCGTCCCTTCCGGGGTGATTTTTTGTTTGACGTACATTTCCGAGGCCCCCCATACTTCGACGATAATTTCGTCTTCAGGCCCCAGCACATAGTTCGGAGGCGTCGGCATGTTATAATTCGGCGCAAACGTCAGATTCTTTGAGGAAAAAACCTCGCGGCCGAATACTTGCGGAAGAGCCCGCTTAATATATTTGCCATCCTTGATGACGATTTCGTATTCGATGGGAACCGGATTCTCGTACGGAAGTTCCTGAACATCCAGGAAATT
The DNA here is from genome assembly GCA_944326035.1 of uncultured Alistipes sp. Lineage (GTDB taxonomy): Bacteria > Bacteroidota > Bacteroidia > Bacteroidales > Rikenellaceae > Alistipes_A. The sequence continues at coordinate 86,019 of CALVCS010000003.1, forward strand.
GCTGATATCTTGGGTCAGATTGGGGGAGCCCGGTTGATTGTTCCGGATATCTTTGACTTGTCCTTCCTGGTCGATTTTGTTGGAGATCAGCTTTTCGAGTTGGGAGGGATTGATCTGATCCAACTCCTGTTGGGTCAGATTCCAGCGTTTGGTCGTATCTAAGCCTAAACGATTGAAATTATTCTGCGTACCCGGTGCTTGCAGGGTATTTTGTTGCGTCTGTTGGGTGTTTTTCAGAGCTTCGATTTCCGAGGCGGAGAGCCCCATCGACTGTGCTTTTTGCAGTAAAGCGGGATCGACCGATTGGGCGGACGCAAGGTTTGCGACCGAGCAGATACTCCATACTAAGAGAGAACTGAGCAGAGTCCGTTTCTGGAAAGCCATACTTATTTTTTGCTTAGGGTTTGTTGGCGCCGAGCGGCGAGCCGATTCAAAAAGAAGATCAATAGTACGCCTAAAAGAATATCCAGGGCGAAGAGAATATTGATGTTGATGTTTTTCAGACTTAAATTCAAAAAGATGAAGAAAGTCTGGATCAGAATGATAATCAGAGTACTTTGGAGGTGCGTCAATCCCAGGGCCAACATTTTATGATGGATATGGCGTCGGTCGGGATAGAAAGGCGAGAGCCCCAAGGACATGCGGACAAAGAAGACGCGCAAGGTATCGAAGACCGGGATGAACACGATACCTAAGAAGACGGCCGGAGCGGCCTGCATTTGGGCGTATTCGGCGCCGATATTGAGGTCATAAAATTTCAGACCGAGGAAGGCGATCAGGTAACCCAGCATGAGAGAGCCCGTGTCGCCCATGAAAATTTTCAAGCGATGGCCCATGACATTGAAAAAGAAGAAGACGGCAACTACGCCCGCCATAGCCATGGCCATCATGGCATAGATATAAATATCGTGGACCCAGAACCAGATGCCGAAGGTAAACAGGGCCAATAAAGATAATCCGGAGCAGAGGCCATCGATTCCGTCGATCAGGTTGTAGGCATTGGTCAGCAGCAGAATTACCAGAATGGAGAGCAGACTCCCGATTACCGGGTGGACGTGATGGATGCCGAAGAGACCCCCCAGATCGTTAATGCCGACGCCGGCATAGATCAGGATCACCGCCGCGATGAATTGCGCCAACAGTTTGCTGCGATAGGATAGGCCGGAGAGATCGTCTGCCATCCCGATAAAAAAAAGGATGGTGGCTCCGGCAAGGAGGAACAGGAACTCCTTGAAGGCTTCCATCTCGAAGAGTGGCGAGATGTCCATGCCGTAGAAATAGCGCAGTCCGACCGTCAGCGAGAGGGCGAACATAAAGGAGGGGAAAAAGCTGACGCCTCCTAAACGAGGAATCGATCCCGTATGGGATTTGCGTTCGGAAAGGGCATCGAACAGTTTTTTCTTCTTTGAGATCAAGACAATACGGGGGATAGTCAACCAACCGATGCAGGCCGACAAGACGAATGCGCCGATCACAAATAGACCTAAATTCATAGGTAATAATAAGTAGTTTCGGACAAAGATACAGATAAAAAACGATTATACAAACCGAAGGGAAGCCTATTTCCCTGGGGAGGGGCAGGTCGTGAAAAAAGTTTTTGGGAAAAGGCCTGTTGCAGTCGGAGGTTTTTCGGTCGGAAAAATCCGGAAGTTGCCGGAGAAGAGCCCTGTCGAGGTATCGTGGGTTTCAAAAGAATGTGTACCTTTGTCTGTCGGATTGAAAACATTGGGACCATGTATACCGCACAAAGTTTACGCAAGGAGAATATTGCCGAATATATTCTGTATCTGTGGCAGTTGGAAGATCTGTTGAGAGCCATGCAGTTCAGCCCCGAAGCCATCTACGCCAAATTGGTGCAACCCCGGGGGCTCGATCCCGAACAGACCCAGGAGGTGTTCCTGTGGTACATGGAACTGGTGAATCTGCTGCGCGAAGAGGGCAAGGAGTCGTCCGGACACCTCGATCATACGTTGCATCTGATCCGGGATTTGAATGACCTGCATCTGCGGCTCCTGGAACTGCCGGTCGGCGAAAAATACCGCCGGCTCTATGCGGCGGTCGCACCGGAGATCCCGCTTCTGAAAAGTAAACTCAAAAACCCGGATATCAGTGATGTGGAGCTCTTTTTCCGGGCCCTTTATTCGGTGGTCTTGTTGCGGATCAAGGGCGAAAAGAAGAGCGACGGGTATATTGACGATGTCTTGGGGCTCATCTCTCCGGTGGTGGCCGAGTTGGCCACGGTTTATCGGCAGATCGAGCGGGGCGAAATCGACCTGTTCAAAAAATAATGTGCTCTCCATCCCATGCCCATGCCCACTGAAACACTGCTTGCCACGACCTATTTGGGAAATCAGCACTATTATGCCCGTCTGTTGGGCGGACCGTGCCACATCGATGGCTATGAACACTATCTGAAACAGAGCTATCGGAACCGATGCGATATCCTGTCGGAGGGTGGGGTGATGAGCCTGGTGGTGCCGGTACACCATCGCGGTAGTGTCAAAACCCCGGTGCGCGACATCCGGATCGACTACTCCAAACGATGGCAACATCGACATTGGCAGGCCTTGGTGTCTGCCTATCGCAGCTCGCCCTATTTCTTCTATTATGAGGATCGTTTCGCCCCGTTTTACGAACGTACCTATCCTTTTTTGCTCGATTGGAATCTGGAACTGCAGGCGCTTGTGCTCGAACTGCTGGGTGCACCGGGTCCGGTGCCGCTGACCGATCGCTATGTGGAACCGGAGGATCCGTCAGGTGACTGGCGTCTCGGCATTTCGCCGAAACAGCGCTTGTCGCGTCCCGATCCCGCCTATACGCCTCCGGTATATTATCAGGTGTTCAGCGAGCGCTTTGCCTTTGTGCCGGATCTGTCGGTGGTCGATTTGCTGTTTTGCGAAGGTCCTGCTAGCGGTACGTTGTTGAGACAGGCCCTCCAACCCACTTCGGAGGCGACAAAGGAATCGAACCCGCAAAGCTCGAACGTGTAGAGACACTGCCGTTTCGGCATAGGCCTGCAAAAGGTTCGTGGGCCAGGAAAACCGGGAAATAGCGGGAAATAGCGGGAAATAGCGGGAAAAAATATCGAGAGAGGAATAAGACTTTTGGAACCCTCACTGGCCGAAGACGTCCACCCTTTCTGTTTGTGAAGGAAAGGGGCTCGAGCGCTGACCGTCTGCAAAAATGTCGGGCGGGAAGGGCGCGAAAATTTGTTCGGTCGGGGGGAATTTGTATCTTTGAACACTCACCGGCAGGGGTATCCTGCCCTTAACGTTTATCAGTCATGGAAGAAAAAATTCTGAAAGCACTCGCCGAAAAAGGGGCGATGCGTGCCGGCGAAATCGCCGCAGCCCTCGGGGTGGAAAAAACCGAAGTCGATAAGGTGATCAAAAAACTGGTGAAAGACGAAAAGATCTGCTCACCCAAACGTTGTTATTACGACCTTAAAAAATAGCGACCATGCGTAAGACAGGATGGGCCCTTCTCCTGTTTGGCGTCATGGCCTTGGGGGCCTGCCGGGAGACGGCTACGAAAAACTCAGGCGACGAAAACGCCACGTTGATCGTCGGCAGTTACAACATCTGGTGCAACGCCGATGAAAAGGAACCCTTCCCGTGGAGTCAACGTCGCGAACGGATCAAAGAGCTGATTCGTTTTCATGAATACGATCTGCTGGGCATGCAGGAGGTGCGTCCCGAACAGGTGGATTTTTTCCGGACGATGGAAGAGTACGATCTGTTGGGTACCGGCCGCGAAGGCCCCGGACAGGGGGAACATATGACGATCCTCTATCGCAAGGATCGTTTCCAACTGCTCGACAGCGCGACGTTCTGGTTGTCCGAAACCCCCGATACGGTCTCTCTGGGCTGGGATGCGGCGTATAACCGCATCTGTACCTGGGCAAAATTTCTGGATCGGAAAAGCGGACACGAATTTTACTTCTTCAACACCCATCTCGACCACATGGGCCCGATCGCTCAACGGGAAGGCGCCCGGTTGCTGGTCCGCAAGATCGATGAGATCACGGGGCAGGATTCGTTGCCGATCTTCTGTACGGGGGATTTCAACTCCCGTCCGGAGAGTGAACCCATCGCGGTGATGACCCAACGACTCCATAGCGCCAAATCGGTCAGTCAAACGCCGCCGTACAACGCCCAGATTACCTATCGGGGCCTGACGGTGGAGGCACTCGACACGATGGATGTGGGCGAAATCGACTATCTGTTCGTCAACGACCGGGTCGAAGTGCTCAAGTTCGGCGTTTTGTCGGATTCGGACGGTCAATGCTATCCGTCGGATCATCTGCCGTTGTGGGCGCGCGTGCGTTTACATTAATACCATCAAAGAAAGATACATGACAAGAGGAATTATCCATACCGAAAAGGGCGATATGAAGGTCGAATTCTACGACCAGGAAGCTCCGGGAACGGTAGCGAATTTCGTCAAATTGGCCAAGAGCGGATTTTATGATGGGTTGTCGTTCCATCGTGTGATCCCCGATTTTGTGATCCAGGGCGGTTGCCCGCTGGGAACCGGAGCCGGCGGACCGGGCTATACAATCAAGTGCGAAACCTCCGGCGGCAAACAATACCACGACCGTGGGGTGTTGTCGATGGCCCATCGTGGAAAAGATACCGGCGGATCGCAGTTTTTCATCTGCCACAACCGGGCCAATACGGCCCATCTCGACGGTGTACACACCTGCTTCGGCAAGGTGGTCGAAGGCCTGGAGGTGATCGACAAGATTCGTCAGGGCGATTTGATTACCGGTATCGAGATTTTTGAGGACCCTAAAAAAGAAGAAGCTTAACCGATGGAATTTGAAGGAACGGTCGTTGCCGTTTTGCCGGTGGTCAAAGGGACCAGCGCACGCGGCGAATGGATCAAACAGGAAGTCGTTTTCGAACAGCCCGGCGATTTCGGACGTAAAATCTGTGTGGGCTTTTGGGGCGATCGGGCCCAGGATGCCGGGACGCTGAAACCCGGCGAAAAGGTGTCGATCGCCGCTAACGTGGAATCTCGGGAATACAACGGTCGCTGGTATACCGAAGTGCGGGCCTGGCGGATGAGTCGGGTCAATGCCCAGCCGGCGGCGGTGCTTCCCGCCGATGCCTTCCCGCCGTTGGATAGCTTGTCTCCGGAAGAGAGCGCCTCGTCGAGTGCTTCCGAGGTGGACGATCTGCCGTTTTAAGCGGCGTGAAAAGAGAAAAAGGGCGGTCGATACCCGGTATCGACCGCCCTTTTTTTTGCCCGCCCCGGGGGGAGACCCCGGAGAAGGCTACCTGATGGGTGCGGTTATTCAATGTCCCGTACCAGCCGTACATACAAGGGGGGAGGACTCGTGGGGTCTCCGGTCTTGGAGGTGCAAATAGCGTTGTAATCGGAATCTCGGAAGGAGACGATCCAACGATAGCTCGGACTGGTGCTGGCAGAGGTGGAGGTGACGTAATTGCAGTCATAGGCCGTTTCGGTCAACGGCGTGATGTTCGGATAGAGATCTTGCCGCAATGCGCCGATCAGCTCCAACTCACGTTGGGTCGGCAGACGCCAGCTGCCGGCCGGAGCCCCCTCTTCCGAGTAGGTCTTGCTGGCAGCATAGGCCTGTGCATAGAAATAGCGGCCATAACCGTCGCCTTTGTTTCCGGTGTTGGCTTCGGTGCAGTTCTCTTTAGCGACCTGGAACTTGGGAGATACCTTGTTATAGGTGTCCGCTTCGGTGTATGTGTTGGTGGTGATGTCACCATTGAGGAACGCTTTTTCGTCGTCGCTCAACAACGAGTTGGTGAGCACCCCTTGTTCGTTTTCCCGCGAAACGATGATCGCCCCGTCGACATACGGATATTTTTTGCCTCCCGGCAGGGCGGCCACGCCGTCTTGGACGCTGCGGACATTGAAGGAGTTGCTCTTGCTCAACGAGGCGATCGTTCCATTCCCCATCGTGAGATAGAACGCATTGTTGGTGAGCGACGGATAAACCGTAGAGGACCAGTAGTCGGTCGAACCCAGCGGCGAGGTGACATGCTCGTTGATGCTCGGCAGGTAAACCCACATCAGAATCAACTCTTCCATCGTCGGCATTCGCCAGCCGGCCGGACTGATACTGCCGTCGGTGCCGGTACCGCCGCTCGTTGCATTGCTCCAGGTGTTTCGGCCCGCATCGACATTATGCACGTAGAAAAGAGTCTGCCGCGGATCTTCGGTCCAGACGGCTCCTTCGACCGTTAGATCGATCGGTAGATCGGCTACGGTAAAGATATCGGCCGATTCCCAATCCATCACTTCGAGGTTGTGGGTCAGGCTCGTCGTCCCCTTTTGCAGCACGATGCGGTAGAGATGGTTCCGTTTGAGGGCCAACGGATCGGGATCGGCCGGATTGGCAGAGAGCGCATCCTGAAATTCGACGACGTGTTGTTTCGTTTCGCTTTCGCCGTTTTTGGTGTAGTCGATGGTCAAGGTCGGCAGATAAGCACCTCCCTTGGCACTGAAGTTTTCATAGGTGTAGATCGTGGCTTCGAGTTTCCCGGGATTGCTTTCGTCGCCCGTCAGCGTTTGGGTGTATTCGACATCTTCGAACCATTCCGCCTTGTCCGACATGGTGTTGCCCGTCACCAAGGTGCTCTGTTTGGTGCGGTTGTTGAAGGTGATTTTCGTCACCGTAATGTCGGGCGCGCTGTTGATCAAATCGATACGGACGGCCAAACGACGCAAATGAACCGACCCCAGATCGACGCCTACACTGGCCGTAATGGAGGCCGTATGTTTATCCGGCGAGGTCATGAGAAAGGCATTGTCGGCATCCGGAGCCTGGGTGGCTTCGATCTGTTCGAAACTGCTGAGCGGGTCGCCGGCCGAAATGCCCTTCAGGGCTGCGGTTAAGGTGGCGTCGGCATTGGCAACCAGGTAGATGTCGAAGGTCCCGTCTTTGTCGACCGCGAATTTATAGTTGTTGGGATCTCCGGTGGAAGAGACGTCGAACGTCTTGTAAAAACCGTCATTCTCATACACGACGGCTAACAGCGAGTTGACGGTTTTTTCCTGATCCTGGGCCGCCGTGGAGGTGGTTTGGGTGTTGTCTCCCGTGGCGCGCGTGGGGGATCCTGCAGCGCCCGAAGAACCGATCAGGGAGCCATCCAACGTGAAATAGACCGTGCGACTCTCCAACGTGTCGGTGGCTACGGGATCGGATTTTGTACAGCCTGCCAGCAACAGCCCGGCCGATAAAATGATCGATGCTATTTTGATTTGTTTCATGGTTTCCGCTATTTAAGTGATGGATAAGGCGCGGCTCCACCCGAGGTGTCGCGTAAGGGACGATCTGAAAGAGGGAAGGGGAGCCGTCTGCGATCGGTTTAGGGCTCGGTCATGGGTTCTGCCAGGTCGGCCGTATCCCAGTCGTCGACGAGCAGTGCTGCCTGGGCCGTGCCGCCTACCGGAAGCCCATTCCCCAAGACAACCGTATAGAGATGATTCCGTTCGACATTGACCCACGACTGGTCGTCGGCTAACGTGCGCTGGAAAGGAACATCGACCGATCCGGTGTAGGTCTTGCCGGTATTCACTTCGTAGGTCACGTGAATGAGCACGGTGTTGTCGTCACCGGTGTTCGGACGTTCGTAGAGGTAGAATGCCTTGGTCAGCTTGACGGCCCCGAAATCTTCGGGAAGGGTTACCGCAGCGTTCAGCCCCATGGTGACATAACTTTCGGAGGGCGACAGCGAGGAGTTCCCTTCGAACAAATAGCCCTGCGAAGCCGCATTTTGGAGCGTGACGCCGGTGATCTTGAGGTTCGGAACCGTATTTTCTACGTCAATACGGGCCACGATCCGTTTCATGGACACGGTACAGCTCATGTCTTCGGCCAGGGTGATGACGGACTGTTGGGCATCGTTCAGGGCGACACCCGACATGACGATCCCCGAGCTGCTCAACACATCGGCCGTGTTGTTTTCGGTAAGCGTACGGCTCGACACGGTGGATTGGAACGTTTCGAACGTACTGTTGACGTCGGGAACCGTCGGCGTGTCGTTGGCCACGAAACGATAGGTGAACGCTTTGCCGATATTTCCTACCGGAATTTCCAACGAAATCGTGTAGGTGCCGTTGCCGCCGTCCACCACGTTGAGGGTGTTGCTCGAGCCGCCGTTTTCCCAACTCAGCGCCCGAACGAAGGAGGAGGTGCTTTCCCCGGAGATGGCGTACTCGTACAACGTCAGGCGTTGAATGGCATACTCGTCGGCCTCCTGGGTCGCTTTGGAATAGATGATTTGATCGCCGGCCGGCGTACTCATCTGGAAGGTGAGGGTGATCGTCGAACCGGTCGTCGATGGATCCGTCTCTTCCTGAGGAAGATTCGGAGCCTCCTTGCCGCAGGATGTCAGCAATAAGGCCATGCTAACCCATAAGGTTGCAAGCTGTTGGATTGTTTTCATTGCGTTGGTTTTTAGCTGTCTTAATGTGTGTGTGAGAAGTCGATGGTAAAGTAAGTGTGATCCAATGCGGGGTGCTTTTACTGGAAGGTTCCGCCTTGGATCCAGTCTTCGACGGAGGCATCCATCTGCGGGGCGACGGCCACATTCCCGTTGCCGAAGACCTCGAGTTGAAGCGCATATTTCTGCACGTGGGTCTTCGATGGCGACCAGCCCCACTGTCGAAAAGCCTGACTCAGATCGATATCGCCGGTGATGGCTTCATCGCCGAACCAGATCTTGAGCACGGGCAGTTGATCATCTGCGTAACGGAGGGTGATGAAATCGCCGTGTAAGGTCTGGGCCTGCAGCGGCACCCGGAGGCGATGCACCGCCTGGGCATCTGCCAGCGCGGGAACGATGAATCCGTCGAGGGTGTCTACCTGATCGGGATTCAGCCAGTAGCTGCTGGCGACGTTTTTCAGCTCCAGGGTGTAGTCGCCCACATGGGGCGGCAGGTTATGCCAGACGATGTCGAGGGTCAGGTGGCAGTGGATGTTATTGAGGGCCGTTTCCACCAGGTAGTCGCCCAAGGCACGGGTGGGCTGCGCAGGATCGACCGTAAAGGTCTGAACGCCCCAATAGAGCTCGTCGCCGTTGTCGAGCAGGTCGTTCCTCCCTTCGAACGGCTGATTGACTTGCAGTAGAAAATCCTGAAGACCTTGACCGTTTACGGAAGTGCACACGGTGTGTTCCGAGGCATTGCCCAGCGAGATCAGCGTGTAACGACCCTTATCCAGCGATAGGGGCTGGTAACGCAGGTTGCTCCCGGAGGGGATTTCGGCGATGAAACGTCCTTCGGCATCGAACAGATAGTGCCGTAGGGTGGTGATGTAATCCTCGAGCACATCCTGACCGTAGGGCTGATAGCTGTATTTGATGACGACCTGCCGACAACAGATGTCTCGGTCGTCTTCCAGCGAACAGGTGGTCAACAGGAGTCCGAGGCCCCACAGCAGTCCTACCTGCGCGATGCGTCGAAGACGTAATCGGTGAATATATGCGTGTCGTCCTTTCATGGTTTTGTCTCTTCGTCCGTGCTGTGTCCGAACTCCGCTTCCCATTTTTGCAGTTGATCGAGGTTATAGGCGGCTCTTTCGGGGTCGGTTTCCTGGGCCTTGAGGAAGTACTGTTTGGCTTCGGAAATCTTGCCGCAGAGCCAGTGGTAAACCCCCAGGTTGTTGGCCGCCAGTGGATTGTCCTTGACCCGCCCCAGGCAAAGCCAGGCCAGCTCCAGATCACCGCGCACCAGGGCAGCCGAGGAGGCGTTGATGTTGGCGATGTCGTCATCGGGGAAGTAGCGCACGGCGATGTCGTATTCCCGACCGTATTCGTTGCGTTGACGCCGGATGGTCTGGTCATTGTTCTCGGCCTGGGCCACCTCATACATCTCTTGCAAACTCAGGTCTTGCGGACGGCTGCCGATCAGCTCGCCGGCTTCGTCCGGCTTGAAGGCGCGTACGCGGTAGTCGATCTCCATCTCCATCCGACGCAAGGGCGGAAAGAGCGTTTGAAGCATATATTTATAGGGTTCCCCGCCCTGTAAATCCATGAGGCGTTTTTCCCGACCGTCGAAAATGTCATAACTGTCGATGATCTCCAGAATGGCCGCTTTCGCTCGCATGTCGCTCTTTTCGACCGCTTCCCGCAACCCGTTCCAGTCTTCACCTTTCCCCTGGACCGAGACCTGTTGGGTCGGGAAACCGTAACGCTCTTTCAGATAGTCGCGCATGCCTCCGGCACGTTTTTCGGACAGGGTCATGTTGTGTTCATAGGTGTCTTCCGGCGAGGCATACCCCACGATCGAAACCGTCAATACCTGGTAGGTCGTCGGATCGGACGTCACCGGCGAGAGAATCTTGTTCACCCGGGCCAATTCCGCCGCATTGGTGCTGAATTCGGGGTAGACTTTCCAATCGTTGACCGGATAGTTGATGTGGATGGTGGTGACGGCGGTCCGTTCTTTGATGGTTTCGGCTTTGGGTTTGATGAAGGTGACGTTGGTCTCGAACAAAGGAACACTCACGGCGGCGATCGGCGGAGGTAACAGGTTGCCGGTCAATTCGACGGTGCGATAGACGGTGTCGAGGATCACGACGGCTCGTTCCGGTACGGCGACGGTTTCGGAGGCCAACAGCCGGTCATCACAACAGGAGCGTAAGACCTGTTGCAGCAGCAGCTTGCCGTGATAACTCCGCGGGATGGCCATCTGTTGCTGGTAGTCGACTGGTTGCGGACGTCGTTGACGATTCACCACTTGTACGTCTCCTGGGGTTTTGGTGTCGGCGAACGTCTCCTGACGACGGTAATATCGGGCCCCGGAGGGGGTGAAATAGCCTACTTCCGGATAGCGGATGGTATCGTTCCCGGACACATAGAGCGGAATGACATGCAACGACAAGGGGCCGGAGAGCGAACCCGAAAGTTGGGACGAGAACCGAACGACCAGACTATCGCCTTGCCAATGGGCTTCTGGCGGGGTCGGGTAGTGGAGGGTCGGGTTTCCGGCCTGAACGTATCGTGTGGGCAGGAGCGTGCTGAACCCGATCAGCGCAAAAAGGATGAAGCTCTTTTTCATGGCTATCGGATATAATAGATAAAGGAAATCGCCGCTTTGGTGGGGCCGACGTAGTGGCGTTGGTAGGTGCCGAGGTTTTCACCGCAGGCCCCGCAGTTGTACTTGTCGTATTTAAAATAGAGGTAGCCCACCCCGAGGGAGGCTTCGATGCCCCAGCGTTTCCCCAGCGCCCATTGGTAGCCGTAGCTCACACCGACGCCGGAGGTCCATCCTTGATAGCGGTGGTTCTCCAGAAAGGCCGGGAAACGGACGCCGCCGACGTTATAGCGTCCATATAAAAGGTGTACGCCCACATAGTGTCGTTCGAAGGCTTTGCAAAACCAATATTTCCCTTCGGGCATGATCAGCCAGTGGTGCAATTTGGGATTGACGGCGATGCCTTCGGAGTTGGTGCGGTTCGAAAAGTTGAAGGCATTGTAACCGAAGGTGGCCGATAGGGTGTAGTGGGGCGCCAGACGCCACTCCAGCCCGACATTAGGGGTGGAGGTTGCCCAATATAACAGGTTGGTTTTGATGCCGAGTTGCTGGGCGTTGAGTCGGTGAGGCAGCGCGGCGCTCAGCAGAAGAAAACAGAGCATGAGAAACGATAGCGGCGTTTTTCTGTCCATGGGTCGGGTCGCTTAAAGGAATTGCTTAATATGTAAAACTTTGAGGGTGAGATTGTTGCAATGTTATTCGCTCCCCCTAGCGAATGAAGCGATTCTGAAAAAAGTGAGGACATTGGTTCGGAAATCGCTTTCTGTGGATATATGGAAGAAACTTTCCAGAAAGTAGTGAGACCTTTTTATAGGCAAAATATTCCTTCTATTTGTGAGATGCCGGTTGATGTTAGGAGCCGGATTGTCTTTTTTCCCTCCCCTCCACATTTCCCATTCTTCGGGGGTTTATCGTAGTTTCGTGACCCGTTCATTGATGCGGTCTACGGTGCGGGTATCCAGTTGGGCCAAATAGAATCGGGTCGTTTTCTCAGAGGTATGGCCCAGTCCAGCGCTGATGTGGGGCAGCGGAACCCCGAGACTCTGCGCTTCGGTGGCCCAGGTGTGTCGTGCGACATTGAAGGTGAGTTTCCGACAGCCTAAGCGTCGTGAAATGCGTTGCAGCAAAATCAAATAGAATTGTAAGGCCATTTTATATACCCTGTATTGCAGGGCAGAGGGGCTTTCGGCCATCGCCTTGGGCGGTGTCTGGGACAGCATCCACTCTCCCCGACGCATGCAGGGAAGCACCCAAGGCGAAGAGGGGTGATCGTAACGGGCGATAATCTCGCGTAGTTGCGGCGTCAGACTGACATGGAACCATTGGTGGGTTTTTTGTCGTTGGTAGTGGAGCGCATTATCCCAGATGTTCTCTTTTTTGAGAAACGCCATGTCTACGAAGGACATGCCTCGGGCATAGAAACTGAACAGGAAAAGATCGCGCGCTTCGTCGAGCAGTGGATTCTCAAATTCGTATTTTGACAGCGTATAGAGCAGATCGCGATGGATGGCCAGTTTGGGGGTCGGAGCCGGTTTAAATGAAATTTCGCGGAAAGGATTCTCGCTATCCGGGACGTAACCGCAACGAGCGGCCCGGTTGTACAGCGCCCGGAGGGTGCGGAGATAGAAGTTGACGGTGTTACGTTTATTGCCCTGACGTTCCAGATGCTCGCGGAAGGCGCTGATCGTACGCAGATCGAGTTGGGCAAATTGATAGTGGCTCTCCGGCGCGAATTTGTTCCAGGCACTCATCAGGGAACGGTAGGTGCGGGCGGTGCCGAATCGTCCGGCCTGTTCGAGTTCGGTAATGCGTTGCGAGGCGAAAGAGTGCAGATAGTGAGAGTCGCTGCGGTATTTATAAAGGGAAGTCAACTCCTGTGCGCTATAGGGTTGTTGGGCGGCGGTCAGCCGATCGGCCAAGGACCGCAGTTCGGAGACGTAATAGTCGATGCAGTGATTGACCTCGCGGATGAAATGACGATGACGTTTGGTCCGATTGAGCGGAATGGCGCGGCCTCGGCCGGCATCGAACTCGGCCGGATAAAGGCGATAGGGCGTCGTTAAAATGCTGCGATGGCGTTGATAAATGACTTGGATGATTAAGGCATACCGGCCGTGTTGATCGGCCCGGTAATTGAGCCTCGGTAAAATGGATGTTTTCATAACATAAAAGGTACTTTAAAAATGAGTGGGGCGTCCATCCCCGGTAAAGCGGCCCGAAAACATGGAAACTGTCTTGTTCGATGAATCGTTCGAGGCATATCGGTGCCTTCTCCGTCTGTTGGGGGCTTTATCTGTGTGGATTCCCAGCATGAGCTACGGAAATACGTCTAATGGAAAGAGATATTTCCGCTGCTTTGCGAAAACGTGAGATGTCGTGAAGAGTTACGAAAAAGGGTAGATTGGGACCTGGAAAGAAACGGATATCGAAGGTTGAGGGAGCGTGGGATGACCGCCATTTCCTTACATGAAGAGGTGTTGGTACCTTGAAGGGCTTTCGGGGAGATGCACTAAAGGCAGTACAGGTGGTTGTGGCCCGATAGAGATGGGGGATTATCGATCCCGTGGACTGATGCCGTGGACCGACACGGTGGACCGCTGCAACGGGTCGGCGCAAGCAAAAAACTTTTCTCTACGAGTGGGCCCACCCGGTGTATGTAGACCTACTCCAAGCAAAAACCAGCGTTCGGGGTCGTTCGGGGTCGTTCGGGGTAGCGAGTGTTCGGTGGCATTCAGGGAGGGTTGTGGGTGGGTTTTCCAAGGCGTGTCGAGAAGATAAGGTTGAGAAAGAACCGGGGAAGAAAAATGGCGGGAGAGGGTGAGGTGCAAAAGAAGGGAAAAAAGAGCGGCTCTTGGCCCTGGAGGGGAAGAACCGCTCTGTACGGTTATCGGATTGTTTCGGGCGGAAGGTTGGGTCGTACCTCTTCGTCGTTTTGTGATGCGGTGTTTTATTGAGGGGGACCGGAATCACCTCCGTGCGGGAAAGGCTCTTGTCGAGAAGGACGAGGTCGAGCTGCTTTCAGGTCTCTTGACAATCGTGTGCGTCGACCCTCCTGTCGAGACCTTTTATTGAGAGTTTCCGCTGAAACTTTCAGCTGAGGCCTTCTATGGGAAATGACACTGAGACTTTCAGCTGAGACCTTCTGTTGAGACCATCAACCGGGGCCTTCCACCGAAATCTCCGCCGAAACTTTCTAACGAAGCCTTCCGATGGGCCTTTTTGCAGGGGACGTGACGCTGAGCTCTTCCACGGAAACCTCCCGCCGATAGTGTCTATTGGAATATCCCGCTGAGATTTCTGGTGGGGCCCCTCCTCCGAAACGTGGTGCCGCAGTCTAGTTGCCGCTTTACAGGATGCCCTGTTCGACCATGCTGCGCGCCACTTTCATGAAACCAGCGATGTTGGCCCCTTTCATGTAGTTGACGTAGCCGTCCGCTTCGGTTCCGTAACGGACGCAGGAGGCGTGAATCGAAGACATGATCTCGTGCAGGCGACGATCCACCTCTTCGCGACTCCAGTTGAGCTTCATGGCATTTTGAGTCATCTCCAGACCGGAGATGGCCACTCCGCCCGCATTGACCGCCTTGCCCGGACCATAGGGAATGCGGGCTTCGATGAAACGATCGATCGCTTCGGGGGTGCAACCCATGTTGGAAACCTCCCCGACGTAGCGTACCCCGTTCGCAATGAGACGGGCGGCATCTTCGCCGTTCAACTCATTTTGTGTGGCGCACGGCATGGCGACATCGACGGCTACCTCCCAGGGACGCGCTCCCGCTACAAACGTCGAGCCGGGGAAACGTTCCGCATAGGGGGCAACAATGTCGTTGTTGCTGGCCCGCAGCTCCAGCATGAAGTCGATCTTTTCGGCGTTCAGTCCGTCCGGGTCGTAGATATAGCCGTCCGGTCCCGACAAGGTCACCACTTTGGCCCCCACTTCGGTGGCTTTGAGGGCGGCGCCCCAGGCTACATTCCCGAACCCAGACAACGAAACCCGTTTGCCGGCGAGCGTGTCGCCGTGTTGCTGCATCATCTGGGAGACAAAATAGACAGCCCCGAAACCGGTCGCTTCGGGTCGGATCAGCGAGCCGCCGAAGGTCATCCCTTTGCCGGTCAAGACCCCGGTATTTTCCCGGGCCAGTTTGCGGTACATGCCGTAGAGATAACCCACCTCCCGGGCCCCTACGCCGATATCGCCGGCCGGTACGTCGGTTTCGGGACCGATATACCGCCACAGTTCGGTCATGAAGGCCTGGCAGAAACGCATGACCTCTCCGTCCGATTTTCCTTTGGGATTGAAGTCCGAACCGCCTTTGGCTCCGCCCATCGGCAGGGTCGTCAGGGCGTTTTTGAAAATCTGTTCGAAGCCCAGGAACTTCAGAATGCTCAGGTTGACACTGGGGTGGAAACGCAGCCCTCCTTTATAAGGGCCGATGGCGTTGTTGAACTGCACCCGGTAGCCCAGATTGAGTTGAACCTGCCCCCGGTCGTCTACCCAGGGTACTTTGAACGTAAAAATACGATCGGGCTCCACCAGTCGTTCGGCGATCTTTAAGGCCTCGAATTCGGGGTGTTCGTTATAAACGGCTTCAATGGAGGTCAGCACTTCGCGTACTGCCTGCAGGTATTCGCTTTGGCCTGGATGCTTGCGCTCCAACGTGGCCATGAGTTCTTGAACTTTCATCGCTTGATGGCTTTAAAAGGTTACAATTCGATGCCGAAATCTTTCGGCCGCTTTCGAATTTACGGATTTTTCTTCAATTTTCTTCCGTTCTGCCGGTAATTTTGGCGATTTTTTGTCCGAACGACGACCCGGGACCCCGAACCGGACCCCCTGAATGAAATCCCGAAAAAATCATTACCTTTGTAGAAATTGTGTATTCCGGCCTCGAAGGTCGGACCTATCGATCTATCTGTATGCAAGAAAAAGAGTCTCAAGATAAAACCCGTGAAACCGAAAAGTGCACCTTCGACGTGGGTCGGGGTTGTCGCTTCTCGGGTCAGGGCGAGGAAACCCAGGCAACGGCCTGTCCCGGATGTTACAAACTCGGCTCGACCGACTGGATGGAAGGTTTCCCCGAGGTGTTTCCGGACGATATCGTCGAAGTGCGGTTTAAAAATACCCGGAAAAGTTACTATCGCAATGTCAATAACCTGCCGCTCAAACGAGGCGACATCGTGGCGGTGGAGGCCTCGCCGGGACACGATATCGGCATCGTGTCGTTGACGGGCGATCTGGTGGCCCGCCAAATGAAGCGGGTGGGCTTCAACCCGCAAAACGGCGAGTTTAAGAAGATCTATCGCAAGGCCAAACCCTATGATATCGAAAAGTGGCAGGAAGCCATCGCCTTGGAACATCCGACCATGATCCGTTCGCGGCAGATTGCCGCCGAATTGGGCCTGAATATGAAGATCGGTGATGTGGAGTATCAGGGCGATAAGATTAAGGCTATTTTCTATTATATCGCCGATGAGCGGGTCGATTTCCGGGAGCTGATCAAGATTTTTGCCGCCCAGTTCCACATTCGGATCGAGATGAAACAGATCGGCGCCCGGCAGGAAGCCGGACGTATCGGCGGGTTGGGCTCCTGCGGCCGGGAGTTGTGTTGTGCCTCGTGGATTTCGAGTTTCGTGTCGGTGACCACCAATTCGGCTCGTCACCAGGAGATCTCGCTCAACCCCCAGAAACTGGCCGGACAGTGCGGCAAACTCAAATGCTGCCTGATCTACGAATTGGATACCTATCTCGATGCCCGGAAGGATTTCCCCCGTATCCGGGAACCGCTCCATGCCCAGGATGGCGACTACTTCCTGGCCAAGACCGATATTCTTAGTCGTACGATGTGGTTTAGCAGCGATCCGGCCTCCATGTCGGGGTTACGGGCCCTGAGTGTGGATCGGGTCAAGGAGATCCTGCGCCTCAATCAGAAAGGGATCAAAGTCGATCAGCTGGAGGATGCGTCGACCCTGAATGTGCCGGAAGAACCGACCTTTGCCGATGTGGTGGGGGAAGAGAGTCTGACCCGTTTTGATCAACAGACAGGCTCTTCGCGGCGGAAACGCGGGGGCCGGAACCGTCATCGCGACAAAGATAACAAGGGCGAAAAGCGGACGGAAAATCGAACCGATATGCGTGAAACGACCTCCTCCGAGGGGGCGGGAAACGCGGGACGTGAGAATGGCAATGACCGTTCGAATGGTGCCCGGAATCGGAACCGGGGCAATCGGGGCGGTGCCGAGACGGCTCGATCGGACAACCGCAACAATCGGAACGGAGAACGGAAAGAAAATCGTCCGGAAGCGGAGAACCGCACTGCCGGAGCCTCTGCAACGGTGGCGGTGTCGACGGAGAATCAGACGAATACGGGACGCGATACGGAGGCCGCTCGGGAAGGGAATCGGAACGGGGCACGTCGATCGCGTCATCGCGGTCGGGGGGGGAATCGGCCCTTGGGAGAGGGAAAACCCAATGGCGACCGAGCCCCGAAACCGGCCCGTAATGCGGAGGGCGAGACGAATCGTGCCTCCCGGGAAAAGGGTTCAGAACCCCGTACTCCGAAAACGGAATAACACAAGTGTATTGAAACGATGAGGTGGCGGAGAGGTTGTCGAAGGGTGATGCTGGGAAGCGTGGTTGTGGGTTGTTTCTCGTGTCTGCAGCCGCACGCGATTCGCATGGCCGATACCGATCCGAGGGGATGGAACGCCCACCAGCCGGTGACGGTGTCGTATCAAAATACCGATACCGTTGCGATGCGCGATCTTTGGGCGGTGGTGCGTTTCTGCAACGACTTTGCGTACGATCGGCTGGAACTGTCGGTCACGACCGTCTCTCCCGACGGGTATCGCTGGTGCGATACCCTGAGCCTGGAGGTGCAGGGGCATCTGCCGCATGTCGGGTTGTATGGGGAACGGGAACAGCTCTATCGTCGTCGGGTCGTCCTGCCGCACACCGGGCGCTATTTGTTCGAACTGACACCGGTGATGCCCGACACGTTGACCCGCGGGGTGGCGGCGGTGGGCGTCCGTCTGGCCGATGCTTCACCGGAGACAACAAATTCCTCCGAAAAGCAAACGTCACCCGTCACTTCGGCCGATTCAATCGCATTCATGCCTTAAAGTTGAAGGATTCCATGGGAAGAGGAAAAGATAAATTGCGGCGTTTTGCTGAAAATGCCACGTTCCGCTGCATGGTGCAGCCCGAATTCGAAGAGATATTTCATAAAGATCACCCCCTGAAAGGACACTGGAAACAGACGTTTTTCGGCAATGATCATCCGTTGGTGTTGGAATTGGGGTGTGGACGCGGAGAGTATACCGTCTCGTTGGCCGAAAAATACCCCGAAAAGAATTTCATCGGAGTCGACATTAAGGGCGCCCGCATGTGGCGGGGAGCCAAAACCGCTACCGAAAACGCCATGACCAATGTGGGCTTCCTGCGGACACGGATCGAGTTTATCGATTCGTTCTTCGGCCCGGGCGAGGTGGATGAGATCTGGATCACCTTCCCCGACCCCCAATTGCATAAAAATCGGGTGAAAAAACGGTTGACCGCTCCGCCGTTTTTGACCATGTATGCCGGTTTTTTACGCCCGGACGGGGTGATCCATCTCAAAACCGACTGCCGTTATCTGCATGACTATACCCGGGCGGTGATCGAAGGGAATCATCTGCCGCTTGAGGCGGCGAATGTCGATATTTACGGGACGGGGTTTGCCGACGAAAAACTCTCGATCAAAACGACCTATGAAAAGAAATTCTTAGCCCAGGGCATTCCGATTACCTATTTGCGGTGGCGCTTGGACGGGCGGAACGACTTCGACTGGATCGAGTATAATGTTCCGCTCCCCGAAACGGCGTCGGCGTCGACGGAGTCCTGCTAACGCCTCTCAGAAAGCTTTTTTCACAGCACTTTACAAAATAGGGGTGTCCTCTTTGATTGTCGGATTCCTTTGTTCATAAAAAAAGACCGTTCCACGCCTGGAACGGTCTTTTGGGTGATAGAGGGTCAATAAACCCCTGGAATTACTTGCGAATGGCGGCTACGCCCGGCAGTTCAATCCCTTCCATGTATTCGAGCAGGGCACCCCCACCGGTCGATACATAGCTGACTTTGTCGGCCAGCCCGAATTTGTTGATGCAGGCTACGGTATCCCCTCCGCCGATGAGCGAATAGGCACCTTTGGCCGTGGCGGCTACTACCGAGTCGGCAATGGCACGCGATCCTTTAGCAAAGGTATCCATTTCGAATACGCCTACCGGACCGTTCCACAGAATAGTTTTCGATTCGCCGATCACTTTGTCGAAGGCGTCAATGGCTTTGGGACCTACGTCCAGCCCTTCCCATCCGTCGGGAATGTTGTCCGAAGGACATACCTGCGTGTTGGCGTCGTTGCTGAAGGCATCGGCAGCAACGGCATCTTCAGCCAATACCAGGTTAACACCCAGTTCTTTGGCCTGTTTGAGAATGTTGAGTGCCGTGTCGAACTGATCGGGTTCGCAGATGCTCTGACCTACCTTGCCGCCCAGCGCAGCTTTGAACGTATAGGTCATCCCACCGCCCAGAATCAGGTTGTCGACCCGTTTCATCAGGTTTTCGATCACGCTGATCTTGGTCGATACTTTCGAACCGCCCAAAATGGCCGTGAACGGTTTGGCCGGATTTTGCAGCACTTTGTCGATCGCTTTCAGTTCGCCTTCCATCAGGTAGCCGAACATCTTGTCGTTGGGGAAATATTCGGCGATCAGGGCCGTCGAAGCGTGTGCCCGGTGAGCCGTACCGAAGGCATCGTTGATGTAGCAATCAGCGTACGAAGCCAGTTTCTTGGTGAACTCTTTCTGGCTGGCTTTGACGGCTTTCTTTGCAGCGGCTTTTTCTTCGTCGGTGGCGTCTTCGGCTAGCCCCCGCGGTTTGCCTTCTTCTTCGGCGTAGAAACGCAGGTTTTCCAGCAATAATACCTGACCCGGTTTCAACGCTGCCGCTTTGCTGGCGGCATCTGCCCCCATGCAGTCGTCGGCGAAATCGACTTTAACACCCAGCCGTTTTTCAACCGTCGGGATGATGTGACGCAGCGAGAATTTATCTTCGGGACCTTTTTTGGGACGACCCAGGTGGGACATCAGGATCACCGATCCTCCTTCGTCGAGTACTTTTTTGATCGTCGGAATGGCGGCCCGAATACGAGTATCGTCCGTCACTTCCCCTTTTTCGTTCAGGGGCACATTGAAATCCACGCGGATGATCGCGCGTTTGCCTTTGAAATCGTAGCTGTCAATGGTTGCCATGGCATTTACTGTTTTTATGATTTGGTGTATCTAAATGTCTACATGAAGCGATAAACTTGTATCGGTTCGCGTTGCGCCCGAAGCGGTTGCGCCCGAAGCGGTAAAACCATCGCGAGCCAACGGTCGCGAATCAGCTCCGCCTGCTTGAGACCCTGCTTTTCAAGGCTCCTCGCAGTGTCCCTACTGTTCCGTCCGGCCCTTGTGGGTGAGTCTTTTTGGCTTCAGTAGGGTTCCTTTTTTTGTGAGCCTTCCCGGTTTTTAGTCCGGATCCCTTTTGGCGAGCGCCCTCTCCGCTTTCGGTAGGGTTTTCGTGCTGCGAGCTCCCTCGTGGCCGTTTCCGGTGGGCCTCCTGTTGGCAAGCCCCTCTTCGTTTCCGGCGGCTCCTGTCTTCGCCTCAAACCGGCGATCGAGGAATATCCCCCCATAAAACCCTTCGGAGCGTCGGTACAAAATTATAAAATTATTTTAATAAATGGGAGGCTCCCCGTTTGCATCCCTTTTTATTTTTAGGGGGAAAAGAGACCGCAGAAAAGGTGGGATGTGATGAAAATCACTATTTTTGTTTTGTGTTCCAACTGCAAGACGTATGCTGATGATGAAAAAACGTTGCTTGACCCAAGGGTGGGGGCTGCTCCTGCTCTGGGTGTTGGTGTGGTGGGCCGGGGTTGTGTCGGCCGAACCGGCACCGACCTACCCGTTTAATGCGACCGGAGAGCTGACCCGAAAAACCGATAGCGTGACGCTGCTCTATCGACTCGATCTGCAGGCTCATCGCCCGCAGGAGGGAATCATAGGCCATTTGAAGGTGTTCGATGCCCGAAATGCCTCGCAACCGCTGGTGGATTTCTCGCTGAAGCAGCTGGCCGATCTGGGCGAGGATGAAATGCAGGTCGCCTTTCTGATCCCGGGCCCCCCGGGGAAGACCGCGTCGTTTTTCCGAAAGGCTCAATTGGTGTACGATCCGGCGAATCAGGTCTTTCTGTTTCATCCGGTCTATCGTTCCACCCCGGGAAAACTGGATGAATATCTGGCCTTTCCGGTGGATCGCTTCCGTCTGGAGGCCCATCTGAGAACTACCTCGGAACGCGAACTCGAGGCCCTCCAGACACCCCCCGAAACCGAACAAAATAGCCCCGCTCAGGTGGATACCGCCGAAGTGTCCGGCTGGCAGCAGTATGTTGGGGACGGCACCTGGAGAGGAACACTGCGAGCCCGCGATCAGTTGTATAAGACGACGGGCTTTAAATCCTTCGTATGGGGGTTGGTCGTGATTTGGGTGCTCTTCCTGGTGTGGATGTTCCCCCGCATCCGCAAGTCCGGACAGTTTATCCCGATACTGGTGGTCACCTTCTGCTTCCTGTGCGTGAACTTCGATGGCATCTATCCCTTCTGGATCGCCCTGCCCGGCTTCATGATTACCTATCCGCGACTCTATACGAAGGCAGCTCCCTATTCGTATGGCAAAGTGTTGCGGCTGCTCGCATGGTGTATGGCGGGAACGTTCGTGATTTTGTGGGCCATTTTCTATCAGATCTGGGGTTGGACCGCGATTCGGGAAGGCGTCGGATGGGTGCTCGCCGGCGTGGCCTTCTGGTACTTCTGGGCCCTGCATCTGGATCGAAGCTGTTGCCGGATCTGCGGCGAGTATGGCCGCCACCGGAAACTGTCCGAAAAACTGGTCATGCGGGAGGTGCAGCGCAGCCGTATTCATCACGATACCTTCGACCATACCGAGGTGCGATCGGATGAGATCATCGATTGGTATAGACGAAAATATGGCGTACGGATCGATATCGTCGAAACGTTCAATGTCTTCTATGAATGCCGTTTCTGCGGTCATATCTTCAAAAACAAAGAGAGACGTTACAAACATCGCGAAAAGTGGTAATCGGATCGAAGCCCCTGTTGCAGAAGAAGTATCCGGCATCGGCGTCGGGACGGGGGCGGACGAATGCCTTTCGATGATGATAGCAAGGTATTCCGCCCCGCTTATAAATTGATAGACACCCCTGCGATTTTTCGCCCGACAGGAGATCACAATATCTGAAAAAGGAGTATCTTTGTAGCAAATCGTAAGTTTTGGGACCCGGGTGGAGATAATTTGTTAGCGTGTGACGATGACACAGAATCCCGAAAACGCCTGTAGATGCCCCCGAAAACCCGCGATGATCGGAATGTGAGACACAAAAACGGTTAAATTATAATCACTATGTACGGAAAAATTAAAGATTACCTGACCAAAGAGCTGGCCGATATCGAACAGGCCGGTCTTTATAAACAGGAACGGATTATCACCTCCCCCCAGCGGGCCGAAATTCAGGTGAAGGATGGCGGCGATGTACTCAACTTCTGCGCCAATAACTACCTGGGCCTGTCGGACAACCCGCGGCTGATCGAAGCCGCCAAAAAGGCCATGGACTCTCACGGTTATGGGATGTCGTCGGTGCGGTTTATCTGCGGGACGCAGGATATTCACAAAGAACTCGAAAAAGCCATCGCCGACTATTTCGGGACGGAAGATACGATCCTCTATGCCGCCTGCTTCGATGCTAACGGTGGGGTGTTCGAACCGCTGCTGACCGATCAGGATGCGATCATCTCGGATGCCCTGAACCACGCGTCGATCATCGATGGGGTGCGTCTGTGCAAAGCCGTGCGTTATCGTTACGCCAATGCCGATATGGCCGACCTCGAAAAACAACTGCAGGCCGCTCAGGCTCAACGTTTCCGGATTATCGTTACCGATGGGGTCTTCTCGATGGACGGCAACGTCGCTCCGATGGATAAGATCTGTGAACTGGCCGAAAAATACGATGCCATGGTTATGGTCGACGAATGCCATAGCGCCGGGGTCGTTGGTAAAACCGGTCGGGGTGTCACCGAACAGTTTAATGTCCGGGGCAAGGTCGATATCATCACCGGGACGCTGGGGAAAGCCTTCGGCGGTGCCGTCGGTGGATTTACCACGGGACGTAAGGAAATTATTGCCATGTTGCGTCAACGTTCGCGTCCGTACCTCTTCTCCAACTCCCTGCCGCCCGCAGTCGTAGGCGCCGGACTGGAAGTGTTCAAAATGCTGTCCGAAAGCAATGCCCTGCATGATAAACTGGTGAAAAACGTGGAACATTTCCGCAAAGGAATGTTGGCCGCCGGTTTCGATATCAAACCGACGCAGTCGGCCATCTGTGCCGTGATGCTGTACGATGCGAAATTGTCGCAGGATTTCGCCGCCCGGCTGCAGGATGAAGGGATTTACGTTACCGGGTTCTACTATCCGGTCGTTCCCAAAGGCCAGGCCCGTATCCGTGTACAGGTATCGGCCGGTCACGAAATTGCCCACCTGGATAAATGTATCGCCGCCTTCACTAAGATCGGCCATGAATTGGGTGTGCTGAAATAATCCCGACCTATCCGGACTCTGCGACGGAAACACGGACGTCGCTCCGTTGTAGAGTCGCTATATCACTTGTCATGCCCTGCGCCGGACCTCTCCCCGAGGCCCGGCGCGGCGGCCTTGACCCAACCGCTCCCGTGGAGTGTATGCCCGGGAGGCCATAGCTAAGTGTTTCATCTAAAGCAACAAACTATGACGAAAATCACGTTGGACGCCATCGATCGGAAGATCCTTTCGTTCCTGGTCAAAAATGCCCGGACCCCCTATCTGGAGATCGCTCGGGAGTGTGGAATCTCCGGAGCCGCCATCCATCAACGGGTCAAAAAACTCGAAGATAATGGCGTGATCCTCGGCTCACGTCTGGAGGTGAACCCCAAAATGCTGGGATATGACGTTTGTGCCATTATCGGCATTCGGGTGGACGACCCCTCCATGAATTTCCAAACCGTCGAAGGGCTCAAAAGTATCCCCGAAGTGGTGGAGTGTCACTTCATCACCGGAAAGTACAATATCCTGATCAAACTCTATTGTACCGATAACGAACACCTGATGCATACGATGTTCGATCATATCCTGCAGGTGCCGGGGGTTTCGCAGACCGAAACCTTTATCTCGCTCTCGGATTCGTTCAGCCGTCAGGTGGACGTGAAAAACGATCTATAGTCTCTCACCCTCATTCGAAACGAACATGGCACGTATTCGCTTAACTAAAGAGTTCTCGTTCGAAATGGCCCATCTGTTGGAGGGTTACGACGGCTTGTGCCGGGAGATTCACGGCCATTCGTACCGGCTGTTCGTCACCGTGATGGGAGAACCCGAAAGCAATCCCGCCTCCCCTAAATATGGCATGGTGATGGATTTCGGCGATCTGAAACGGATTGTCAACGAATCGATCGTCCTCCGCTATGACCATACGCTGGTCATGCGCGCCAGTGAACGCAGTACCGCCTTATGCAACACCCTCAAAGCTCATTTCGATCGGGTAGTGGAAACCCCCTATCAGCCTACCTGTGAAAATATGGTGGCGGATTTTGCGCGGGTGATTGCCGAACGATTACCCGCCGGAGTCGCCTTGGTGAGCATCAAACTGCATGAAACCGCCACCTCTTTCGCCGAGTGGTACGCCTCGGACAATGGCGTGAATCTGTAACCCCGCTCGGAGAATCCGACTGCGTGGACTCTCTCCTCGCGGGACCTATCCTATAACCTGGCGGGATCGCTCTGCCGAGGCCCCATCCGGAACGAATGCCTTTCCCGCCCCGAAGCCAATCGTATGAAAAAGCTCTTTCTGATCGATGCCTATGCGCTGATCTTCCGCTCCTACTATGCGTTTATCAATCGCCCGATGCGCAATGCCGAAGGACTCAATACCTCGGCCGTCTTCGGGTTTGTGAAGTTTCTCAACGAGTTGATCCGTCGCGAACAACCCCACTATCTGGGCGTGGCGTTCGATCCGAAGGGGGGAAACTTCCGTCACGACCTCTATCCCGCCTACAAAGCCAATCGTGAGGCGACCCCGGAGGATATCACCGCTTCGGTGCCCTATATCAAAGAGGTGTTGGAGGCGATGCGCATTCCGGTGATCGAGGTGCCGGGCTATGAAGCCGACGACGTGATCGGAACCTTGTCGCGCAAAGCGTCGGAAGAGGGTTATGAGGTCTTTATGGTGACGCCGGATAAGGATTTTGGGCAGTTGATTCGTCCGACGGTCCATATCTACAAACAGCGCAAAGGCAGCGAGGGAATCGAGGTGATCGGCTGTGAACAACTGCATGAACACTACGGAATCGACGATCCGCGTCAGGTGATCGATATTCTGGCTTTGTGGGGCGATGCGGCGGACAATATTCCCGGCGTGCCGGGGATCGGCGAGAAAAGTGCCACCAAGTTGGTGTGTGCTTTCGGGTCGGTGGAGAACCTGCTGGCCAATCTCGATCAGCTCAAAGGCAAACAGAGGGAAAATATCGAACGTTCGGCCGATCAGATTCGATTGGCCAAACAGTTGGCCACCATCGAGCTGAATGTGCCGGTGGAGTTCGTACCCGAACAACTGCAGATGGAAACGCCCGATCTGGACCGGCTGGCCGCCGTTTATCGGGAGTTGGGGTTCCGGTCGATGTTGGCGGAGTTGCAGGGAGGACATCGTTTTGGAACGGCTGAAAGGGGCGGCCAGGCCGCTATGCGTCCTCAGGGAGGCCGTACGGCCGTCGGGTCCCATGAAACGGGACGCGGCATCGGCGTCTCGTCGAAGGATTCGGGTGCGACGATGGGCGATCTATTTGCGCCCGCTTCGGCCCCTCAAACTGCCTCTACCTCTCAAACCGCTTCGGGGACACGGAACGCTTCGAATCAATTCCTCGGGGAGACGGCCGGAATGTCGCGAGGAGGAGATGGGACTCCGGCACAGGGGGATCTGTTTGCTTCGGTGCCGTCGGCTTCCTCCACGGAGGCGGGCGTACCGAAGATGGTTACGGCCCCGCTGGACGGGCCGTCGACAGTCGCATCGGAAGCGTCGCCCGTCTATGAAACGATCGATACGGTGGAACACCTCTATCATACCGTAACCGATCCGGAACAGTTGGCGGAACTGGTCGAACAGTTGGGCAAAAAGGAGGCTTTCTGTTTCGATACCGAAACCACGGGATTCGATGTTTTCGGGGATCGTTTGGTGGGGATCTCTTTTGCGGTCGAAGCGCATGAGGCGTGGTATGTGGTGTGTACGCCCGAAAATACGACGGCGGTGCTTGAAACCCTGCGGCCGCTTTTCGAAAACGAACAGATCGCCAAAATCGGCCAAAATGTGAAGTTCGATATGATGGTGCTGAAGGCGGCCGGAGTGGAGGTGCGGGGCATGCTCTACGATACGATGATTATTCACTATCTGCTCGACCCCGAGGCACGTCATGGCATGGACTATCTGGCGCGTACCTACCTGAACTATTCCCCGGTGCCGATCGAATCGCTGATCGGGAAGGGTAGTCGTCAGTTGACGATGGATCAGGTGGCGGTCGAACGGGTCGCGCCCTACTCCTGTGAGGATGCCGACGTGACCTGGCAGTTGAAACAGCTCTTGTGGCCGATGTTGGTCGCTGCCGGTTTGGAAAAACTCTACCGGGAGATCGAAGAACCGCTGATCGAGGTATTGGCCGAGATCGAGATGACCGGCGTGAAGATCGATCTGGATTCTTTGGCAGCTTCGGGTCGGGAACTGAATGCACAACTGGCCGGGTTGGAAGATCGCATCCGTTCGCTGGTGGGCGATCCTTCGCTCAATGTCAATTCGGCCAAACAGCTGGGTGAGGCGTTGTTCGGCCGGCTGAAGATCGACCCTAAACCGAAAATGACCAAAACCAAACAGTATCGTACGGACGAAGAGTATTTGCAGATGCTGTCGGATCGTCATCCGGTGATCGACCTGATTCTCGAGTACCGGGGGTTGCGGAAATTGTTGTCGACCTATGTGGAGGCGTTGCCGTTGTTGGTCAACCCACGGACGGGACGGATCCATACCTCGTTTAATCAGGCCGTGACGGCGACCGGACGTCTCAGCTCCACCAACCCCAATCTGCAGAATATCCCCGTGCGGGATCAACGGGGCCGCGAGATCCGGAAGGCTTTCGTGCCGACAGACCGGGATCATCTGCTTTTGTCGGCCGACTATTCTCAGGTGGAATTGCGCCTTATGGCCCACCTGAGCGGCGATACGGCGATGATCGAAGCTTTTGCTCACGGCGAGGATATCCATGCCGCCACCGCGGCCCGGGTGTTCGGCGTGCCGCTGAACGAGGTGACGGCCGACCAGCGCCGGAAAGCCAAAACAGCCAATTTCGGGATCATTTATGGAATCTCGGCTTTCGGTCTGGCGCAACGCCTGCATATTCCCCGCACCGAAGCCAAAGAGATCATCGATGGCTATTTTGCTTCCTATCCCGGCATCAAACGCTACATGGAAGCGGTGGTGGCGCAAGCCCGGGAGGATGGGTATGTGACTACGCTGTTCGGACGGAAGCGGATGTTGCCTGATATTCGTTCGGGGAATGCCGTCGTGCGCGGGCTGTCGGAACGAAACGCCATCAACGCCCCGATTCAGGGTGGAGCGGCCGACATCATGAAATTGGCGATGATTGCCGTGCACCGGGAGCTGAAAGCTCGGGGATTACACTCGCGGGTGATACTCCAGGTACATGACGAATTGGTGGTCGATATGTTGAGGAGTGAGGAAGAACAGGTCCGGGAGCTGATCGTGCGATGCATGGAAAATGCGGCACATCTGAAGGTGAAGCTGGTTGTGGACTGTGGAGTGGGTGAGAATTGGGTGGAGGCCCACTGATTGCTCTCTCGCTATACTAAATCATACTCCGGGCGCGACTTGAGCGCCCGGAGTTGTTTTTTACAGCCAGGTGAAGATTTACGGCCTGATGAAAAGGGATTTTTTGGGATGCTTGGTACCCAGTTGTTTCCTTGCCCCGGCTCTTTTTTGGAGTTGGCCCGTTCCCGATAGATGCTCCGTTCGTTGAGATAGGGGTGGTCTCGGGGTGGCTGTCCGTTCTCTGAGGCTGGGAAGTCTGTTGAGACAGGGGCGGTCTCGGTGGCTGGTCTGTTCTCTGTAGGTTCGTTTTCTATGGCCGGGCTGGGCCGTCCCGTTGCGCCATTCGATGGCTTCAGCGGTGCTCATTTGCTACAAGCGTCGATGTCCGACCCGTTACTTGTTTCCCTGGGAAACAGTCCCGAAGCGAGGGCTCCGACCTGATTTCGCGAAAACTTCTCATGCAGGCGTCAGAGGGAATCGGATACAACTTCTCCAAAGGAATTCCTCAGTAGGGGCTCCAGAAAAGAGCGGGCTTGGGAGGAGGTTATTTCTTGCGTTCGTAGACCAGGAACGCAAAGGGATGCGGAAAATGCTGACCTTGAGGGTGACGCTCCTCTTCGATCACTTCCCACTGGGAACGATCCCAAGCCGGAAACTTCGTGTCGCCTTCGTAATCGGCATCGATTTCGGTCAGATAGAGCCGGTCGGCTAACGGTAAGGCTTGGGCGTAAATCTCGGCTCCCCCGATGATAAAGGTCTCCCGATCGGGATTGAAAAGCGCCAACGCCTCTGCCAGCGAGTGAACAACCATCGCACAAGAGGCTTTGTAGTCCGGATTCCGGCTGATCACAATGTTGATGCGGGCCGGTAGGGGGCGTCCTAACGATTCGAAGGTTTTGCGGCCCATCAGAACGGGATGACCCACGGTTAGCGCCTTGAAACGGCGCAAATCTTCCGGAATGTACCAGATCAATCGATTGTCTTGTCCGATCACGCCATTGCGTGCGACGGCGGCAATAAGAGAAATCATGTCGAAGAAGAACTAAAAGGGTTTGACTATCGTTGGATGGGACGTTGGGCAAGGTCGGGTAGGGAAGACCAGCGCTTCGGGCGGTAACTCAGCGCTTCGGGCGGAGACTCGATGCTTTGGGGACGGAGGCTCGGCGCTTCGGGCGGTGACTCGGTGCTTTCAGTTATACGGCGATCGGAGCCTTGATGCCCGGATAGGGATCGTAGCCTTCCAGTGTGAAGTCTTCGTACTGGAAATCGAAAATCGAGTGGACGTCCGGATTCAGTTTCATAGTCGGTAACGGCCGGGGCGTGCGGGTCAGCTGCAAGGCAACCTGTTCGGTGTGGTTCAGGTAGATGTGGGCATCTCCCAGCGTGTGGACAAACTCTCCCGGAACGAGGCCGGTGACCTGCGCCATCATCATCGTCAACAACGCATAGGAGGCGATGTTGAACGGAACCCCCAAAAAAACATCCGCACTGCGTTGATACAGTTGGCAGGAGAGTTTCCCGTTGGCGACGTAGAACTGAAACAGCGCGTGACAGGGCGGAAGCGCCATCTGGTCGATTTCGCCGACGTTCCAGGCGCTGACGATGTGACGACGGGAATCGGGATTGTGACGGATCGAATCCACCACCTGTGCGATCTGGTCGATATGGCGGCCATCGGGGGTCGGCCAACTGCGCCATTGATATCCGTAGACATGGCCCAGATCGCCCTTTTCATCGGCCCATTCATCCCAGATGGTCACGCCGTGGTCGTGCAGGTACTGAATGTTGGTGTCCCCCCGAAGAAACCACAGCAATTCGTAGATGATCGAACGCAGGTGGAGTTTTTTGGTCGTGAGCAGGGGAAACCCTTGCGACAGATCGAAGCGCATTTGATAACCGAACGTGCTGATCGTACCGGTGCCGGTACGGTCGCTTTTGCGGGTACCGTGGAGGGTAATGTGGCGGAGCAGGTCGAGGTAGGTCTGCATATCGGAACGTTTTACGAATAGGATTTCAATTGAAAACCGTCGGGGGTCAACACCCCGTAGACGGGAGATTTGATCCATTCGCCCAGAAAGGCGATGGCACTGTGAGGCCCCAGCGGATAGTATTCGGTACAGTGAATGTGGCCGCAGATGAACAGATCGATCGGTTGGCGTTGCAACATCGCCCGAGCGAATTTGACGATGGGCTCCTCTTCGCCGCGAAACGAGTGGGCGATCGGTCGTGAGGTGCGGTTGTTATGGCTCCATCCTTGTCCGAAGGCGGTCGTGAGATCGGGGTGGATCAGGTAGTAGAGCGCCTGAATCCAGCGACTGCGAAAGACGTGGCTCAACAGGCGTTGAGCGAAAGGTCGCGGACCCAAAACGTCGCCGTGGCCGATCAACACCTTTCGGCCATACAGTTCGAAGATTTCGTAAGGACCCGGATGAAGCGTCACGCCGCATTCGTCGTGCAGGTAACGGAAGGTCCACATGTCGTGATTGCCGGCAAACAGATGGATCGGAATACCCCGATCGCTCAATTCGGACAATTTTCCCAACAAGCGGGTAAATCCTTTGGGAACCACCCGTCGATATTCATACCAGAAGTCGAAGATGTCGCCGACCAGAAAGATCGCTTCGGCATCGGAAGACACCTCGCTGAGCCATCGGACGAAAAGACGTTCGCGTTCTGCAGGATCAGAACCGACCGACAAGCCTAAGTGAACGTCCGAGGCAAAATAGTACATGATTTAGCGGGTCAGATCGGCGATTTTGGTCTTCAGGGCCGCCCCGTAATAGTTGCGACCGACGATATGGCCTCCTTTGTCGATCAAAACGTTGGCAGGAACACCCTGTACCTGATAGCTGAGGACAGAGGCTCCGCTAAACCCGTTGGGTTCCAAAACGCTGATCCATGGAAGGCGTTGTTGGAGAACGGCATTGATCCAGTCGGCTTTGTTGTCGCCCACCGAGACCTGGTAGATCTCGAAGCCTTTCGGTGCGTATTGTTTGTACAGCTCTTTGTATTCGGCGTTGAGGACACCGCTGCGCGTATCGTTCGTGTTCCAGAAGTCGATCAGAATCACTTTCCCGCTCAGCGACGAGAGCAACTGTTGCTTATCATACATGTCGCGCAGGTCGATTTCCGGATAATCATGCGTTTGCGTCAGGGCCACGTCGTTGAGGCGATGGGCCAGTTCCAATGTTTTCCGTTGGTCCTCCACATCCCGCAGCAAGGCAACGACATGTCCCGATTCGGGATAGCGGGTCGACAGTGAATCGGCGACCAGGCGGTAATACATATAGTCGCTGTTGGTATTGAACAACGGTTCATCGTTCGGAAGGCGTTGATACAGCGCATATAAAGCAGCTAACGAGGTGGCGTTTTTGACGATGAAGGCGATCTGTTCCCGTTTGAATTGCACATAGGCCTGGGTATAGGCCTGAAGCAAGGCTTTACGGCGTTCTTCGTATTGAGGCACTGGCTGGGTCTGGGCATATAGCTCTGACAACGAATCCATGGTGCTGATACCGTTTTGATAGAGGGTCGTAAACTCCTTGAGCAGTTTGCTGTCGGGCGATCCTTCGACGGTGTAGTTACGGGCTATGTCGCCCAGCGAGTTGACGGTGATGCGTTCGCCGGGGGAAACCAACAGCGGAATGGAAAAATCGGAACGGATCAGGTTGTAAAACGTAGGGGTGGCGGAAGGAAGGTCGACCGTAAAGTGAAAGTCGCCTTTATCGTTGGTCACGACCGTGTCGACGACTTGACGGTCACGGGTGGTAATCTCTTCCAGTAACAAGGTGTCATTGCTCAGTCCGGTGAGGGTGCCTGAGATGTGGGCCCGTTTTTTCGGTCCGCAGCTCACCAACAGAACGGAGGCCATTAAGAGGATAAGGGTGTTTCTCATGCTGATGTTTGAGTTTCTTCAACGAACAAAAATACACAAATTTTTCAATATCCGTGTATGGCGGCGAGAGAATAATGCAGATCGATAATCGGTTGTAGGAATGTTCGTTTGTATGGGGGCGGGGAAAGAACGAAAGGTTTTTGCGCTCCTTGGGTGGCTTTCGTGGGGATAATGGACGGGAAATGGAGGCCGGGATCGGTCTGTCGGGTTGTTGTCGGGCCGATTCAGACTCGGATGAATTATCTCGTAGATCGGACCAAAAACATATTTAACGGGGGTCACTAACAAACAACAGACCGGAGCTTCCTCTCTCTGGTCTGTTGTTCGTTTTGGTTTGCAATCGCTGTTGAGGGAGTGGATGCCGCCGGTTTCAGGCTGCTTTCAGGTCTCTCCCCGCTGTTGGTACCCGGAGGGCGGTTTGTTGTGTTGGCACCTGGAGAGCGTCTTCTTGTGTTGGTTACCCGGAGAGCGCTTTCTTGTGTCGGCACCCGGTGTGATGTCGTTACCCGGTGTGTTGTCGACCTCCTCAATGCTCCGGTGCCCCATGCTCCGGCTCCTCCATGCTTCGGCTCCGGAGCGGAGACCTTTCAATACTCTGGCCTCGGTGCTCTGTCTCCCCATTGCTCCGGCTCCCCTCATGCTTCGGCCCCCATGCCCGGCCCCCGGGGTGATGGTCCCTTGGGTGGCAGAGGGTTGGAATGCAGGTTTGCGCGACCCAGTCGTTGGACGCGTTTAGGCGGAAACGGTGGCCGGTTGCGGCTCGTGCTTTTGTTCCTCGGCCTGAAGCGCCAGCCGTTTGTCAACCTCCATCTTGAAGTCGCTCAACACGTTCATGTAGTTGATAAACGCATCGTAAGGCGAATCGTAGGGATTGAAATAGCTGTGAACATCCCCGTCCGAGAACCATTTCGTGGCCATGTAGTAGAAGTGGTCGGAAATCTGCATGAACTGCCATACGTGATTCATGTCGGGCGAGTTGAGTTGCAGGATTTTGTCCCGCATATCGTACAGTGAACGGAATGCTTCGTTTTGCAACTCATTCCCCAACCAAGCGGTTACGTCCCGTTCTTCATCAGCCCACGAGGTGGCGTAGGGTACGTGCAGAACGGCCACGGGTTGCAGTTGGGCGGCGACTTCGCTCGGGGTGGCAAAACTCAGATCCCCTCCGGCCAGAATACCTCCCGGCAGGTATTTCATGAATTCGAAAATCCCCGTATCGGCTTTCTGGTGCTCCCCGAACGTTTCGTAGTCCATGAAGAGGTTGATCACTTCGCCCGGCATGTCGGGGTCACGCAACCAACTGACGTATTTGTCGACGGTCAGCGGCCATTGAGACCAACTGCGGTCCGAAAAACGGAAGGCAATATCGTCGCTGAGTTTGAAGTTCCGCAACAACAGTTTGAGCTTTTGGTTGATGGCGTTGGCGTAGACGTAGTTGGGGCTTTTCCATCCCAACAGGTGTTTGGCGCCTTCGGCCAGCATGGTGGTGAATCCCATCTCGGCGACATCGGCTCCGATCGAATCGGAGTAGATCAATTCGGTGTTGCGGAAGACTTTGGGCGTAAGACCGAACTCTTGCTGGATCGCTTGGCTGTGTTGGCGGACCTGGGTCACGAACTCGTCGTGATTGGCCAGGGAGGCCAGGGAGTGGGCATAGGTTTCGCCCAGAAATTCGACACATCCCGTTGCGGCCAGAGCCCGGAAACTGTCGAGCACTTCAGGCGCATAGGCCCGGAATTGTTCGATCGCGATGCCGGACATGGAGAAACTGATTTTGAACTTCCCGTCGAACTGTTGGATCAGTTTCAGCAGCAGGTCATTCATCGGCAGGTAACAACCGCGAGCGACCTTTTGGAGAATCGCTCGATTGGTCTGGTCGTCGAGATAATAGTGGTCTTTACCCATATTGAAAAAACGGTACTTCTTCAGTCGCAGTGGCTGATGTACCTGAAAGTATAGGCAAACGAGCTTTTTCATATGCATCGATCTTTAACGGCTCGGCGGAATCCCCGAAGGAAATTTTTCGCCCGAGTAGGGTGGGTAAATACGGTTTATGTCATACCTCTGTGACCTTGGGGGTGCAGAGGCTCTTGTCTGCTGGATCCATAGAACGGAGGGTGGGTCAACCTCCGGATACTACGGGGGATCACCCGGCTGTTACGGGGTGATCCGACTTAAAGAACCGACCGGTAGACGTTGGCGATTTCGGCGGCCGCGTCTTCCCATTTGAGGTTGGTGACCTCTTTGAGCCCTCGTTGGGAGGCCATTTTGGAGAGAACCGGGTAGGTGATCAGTCCATAAATGGCATCGGCTAAGGCGTCGACATCCCAATAGTCGACCTTGATGGCGTAGTCGAGGACCTCGGCTACCCCCGACTGTTTGGAGATGATGACCGGTACGTTCGACCGCATGGCTTCCAGGGGCGAGATCCCGAAAGGTTCCGATACGGAAGGCATTACGTATACATCGCTCAGGGCGAACATCTTGCGTACATCATCTCCCCGCAGGAAACCGGTGAAATGGAAGTGATCGGCGATGCCCAATTTGGCGACACGGCGGATGATGTGGTGCATCATGTCGCCGCTGCCGGCCATCACGAAACGGACGTTCTTGACGCGTTTGAGCACCTTGGCGGCTGCTTCCACGAAATAGTCCGGTCCTTTCTGATAGGTGATACGGCCCAGGAAGGTGACGATCTTGTCCGGAACGTTGCGCTCTTCCTCCCGGGCATCATCCGATGCAAACCGTACGGCATTGTGCACCGTCACGACTTTCTGGGGCGGGATGCCATATTTTTCGATGATGATGTTGCGGGTGAGGTTGCTCACGGCGATCACGCGATCGGCCGCCTGCATCCCCGCCCGTTCGATATTGTAGACCTCCTGGTTGATATGTTCGCCGCTGCGGTCGAATTCGGTGGCGTGCATGTGGACCACTAACGGTTTGCCCGAAACCCGTTTGGCGGCAATGCCGGCGTAATAGGTCAGCCAGTCGTGGGCATGGATGACGTCGAACTGGCCCGCCAGATCCCGAGCGACCTGGGCGGCAACCATCGCATATCGCGCCACCTCTTCCATCAGATTGGCGCCGTATTTGCCGGAAAACGTATAGCGCTCTTTCCATAGATCGCCTTGGGTGTCGAAATGGCCGCTTTCACGCTGTTGGCGCGTATAGGTTTCGAACTCTTCGGGTCCGATGTAGGGGACCAGGTTCGAATTGATGTGGATAAAGGTCAGTTTCTCCCACAATTCGGAGTCGCCGGCATGACCGAAGGTGGTCTCCACATCGCTGGCATTGACGATGCGGACGAAACTCTGGTCTTCGTCGCCGTAGGCTTTGGGCATCACGAAAATCACCGAAACGTCATTTTGGGCCAATCCGCGCGTCATGCCGTAACAGGCGGTGCCCAAACCGCCGGCAATGTGTGGCGGAAATTCCCATCCGAACATCAATACTCTCATTTCTTATTTTTCTTATTGCGTTTTTGCTTTTTTTCCGGTTTGGCGGATTTGGTCGCCGATTTCGCTTCGGCCGACGTGGCGGAAGAATGTTTCTGGGTCGCAGAGGACTTGGTGGCTGGGGTCGCCGGGGTGGCAGCAGTCGCTGGACCCGTCGCCGGAGTATCGGTCGGGGCGGCCGCCTCTTTTTCGTAGGTGTCGATCATCTCCTGGATCCGCAAAATGGCCCCTACGCTCCAAGCCTGAGAGATGGCGCCGCGTTGTTCGTGGGGAGGATCTCCGTCGTAGATCTCCGGAATCGAAGCCAAGCCATACGAGCTGATGTCTTCGTAGAATTGGGAGATGATCTCCTTGGCGTCGGGCAGGAAGCTCTTGCCGGCGATATCGAAACAAGCTCTGACGTAGTGTTCCAACAACCACGGCCAAACGGTTCCCTGATGGTAGGCCAGGTCGCGGGTGGTTTGATCGCCTTCGCAACGGCCTTTATAGAGCGGATTGCGGGGCGAAAGCGTACGTAAGCCTTTGGGCGTGAGCAGATGGCGGCGAACCGTGCTGATCACGAAGAGCTTTTGCGTGTCGTTCAGCATGGAGTAGGGCAGGCTGCAGGCGATGATTTGATTGGGACGGATCAAGATATTCTGTCCGTGATCGTCGACGTAGTCGGCCAGGAACTCTTTGGCATCGTACCAAAACAGGGAGAGGAACGATTGTTTGATGCGTTCCGGGGCATCGGCCCATGCGTCGGCAAAGGCCTGATCGCCCCCCTGACGGGCCAGCTCCAAGGTGTAGCAGACGGCGTTATACCACAGGGCATTGATTTCGACCTGATAACCGTCTCGTCCCGTGACGGGGTGCCCGTCCACCACCGCGTCCATCCAGGTCATGGCCAGGTGGGGATTGGAAGCCCACACCAGCATATTGTCGTGCACGCTGATGTGTTCGCCGATGCCCCGACGATAGGCAGTCAGGATCGCTTTCATGGGCTGACCGTATTTCTGCCAGATGGCTTGCGGGCCTCCGATATAGGGCTCGAGGGCCTGAAGGGTCCAGAAAAACCAGAGTGGAGAGTCGACCGAGTTGTACGCGGTGCCCATATTGGGAAAGAGCCCGTCATGCATTTCGCGGATCATGGTATCGATCACCTCCTGGCAGGTTTTGACGTCGCCCTGAGTGAGGGTGATGCCGGGCAGGGCGATGAAGGTATCGCGGCCCCAACGGCCGAACCAGGGATATCCGGCGACCACTTCGGTCTTGTCGCCCTGGCGGGCGATAAACTGACGGGCCGAATGGCGCAGGCAGGACAAAAAGTCGATTTTATGGCTACGACGGCTCAGCTCTTCGTCGAAATCGGCGGCGAGGGTGGCCGGATCGATCTGTTCGGTCGATCCCGAGAAGATAACGCTCTGTCCCGTGGCGATGCGACATTCGAAATAGCCGGGGGTCAGCAGATCTTCGTGACCGGGGTATCCGCGGCGGATCTCTTCGGCGTATTCGAAGTTGTAGTACCAGTCGGGTGCGGCGATGAAATCGGCGGGGGTATTCATCTGCATATGCAGGTAGGGGAACCCTTCGTACAACCGATTTTTGACTCCTCCCGGAATCGGATAACTATGTCCGTCGGCGTACATGTTGGCTTTTCCCACCGTATGGCTGTTCCGGAAGGCCAGGAAGGGTCGCAGACGTAACCACGTATCGCTGCGGGCCTCCAACAACGTGTAGCGGATGAGCAGTTGGGTTCGTGCATGAATCCACAGCAGCTCTTTTTTAAGGACGACACCGCCGACGCGGTAGATCAGCGTAGGGGTCGGGGTGTAGAGAAAATCGGTGATGTATTTGTGGCCCCGGGGTTCGTAGACACCGGGATAACGGTGAATCGCCAGGTTGAAGGATTGGGCGTGTTGAACGACCGTTTCGTCCACCGAGGAGAGCAGAACGTAGTTATTCGCGTCGTCTTCACGGATGGGGCATACGATCAGTCCGTGGTATTTACGGGTGTTGCAGCAAACCATCGTGGTGCTCATATATCCTCCGGCCCGGTTGGTACTCAGCATTTCGCGCTGCAGGGAGTACTCCAGGTTGCTCAGTTCGTTCTTGTCGAAATGAATGACGGCCATAAGACTCTTAGATTATATCGTACCCGTAAATTTAATGAAATTTTGTGGGGATTTCAAATAGAAAAGCCGCTTAATTTTTCGAACGGAAAAGAGAACGCTTTTGGTAAACGGTTGGCAGGGTGTGCGTTGACAAGAATCGGATGGCGTCTTTGGAGTGGCCAAGGTGACGCCGCTTGTCACGCTGACGTTACATCGTATTTTCTGGTAAATTTTAATTGGTTGTTTGACAGGAGGTTGCTCTTGATGGTGGGGAAAGGGGGCAGTTGGTTATGTTTTCGTTAAAAAAAAGGTCGGATGCCGATTTTTCGGCATCCGACCTTAGAGAGTGTCTGTCGTTCGAACCGTTCGAGCACGGTTTTGCGGCCTGCTGCGGTTCGCCCAATTCATTAGCTATTTTTGCGCCCCTCGTGCGCCCCTCGTGCATCCCTTGTGCGTCCCTTGTGCGTCCCTTGTGCGTCCTTCGACTCGCGGAGGAGCGGCTCGTAAATCCTGTGAGCCGCACCGCGCGAAAGCGTTACGAAAGGAAACAGCCGCCGGCAAAAGAGGGTGTCGTCCAATCGGCCCTTATGCCCATT
Organism: uncultured Alistipes sp.; assembly: GCA_944326035.1. GTDB lineage: Bacteria > Bacteroidota > Bacteroidia > Bacteroidales > Rikenellaceae > Alistipes_A. The sequence goes on from CALVCS010000003.1 coordinate 124,068, forward strand.
TGACCAGCGCAAAATCCATGCGATGCGGCAATTTTGGATTCTTCGGGAAGAGCCGCAGCGCGGTATCGAAGGAGCCGGTGGTTGTCGGTGTCGCTTCGATGCGGTAGAAGGCCAGCGATTCTTCTTGCTTGATCAGCGTCAGTTCCCGCTTCGACACAACCTGTACGTTGTGGTCGGTGATCTGGTTGGCGACGATCATCTCTACCCCCAGGTTCTTGGGATCTACCCCACCGGTGTCAACGACCGCTTCGACCGTGTATTTGTGTCCGATCAGGATGGCCTCTTTCCCCATATCGAACTGTTTGACGCTGACAATGCGGATCTTGTCCCAAGCCGCACTGATCCGACGTTTCCAGGCGGCAATCTCCCGCGCCATGGTATAATCGGCGGCGATCATTTGCAGATTGCGTTCATAGAGTTTGTCGTAGAAGCGTTCCTGGTAGTCGTGCAACATGCGGTTGGTAGTGAAGTTGGGCGCAATGTCGGCCAACGACGTCTTGATCATCGCAATCCATTTATGCGGCAGATGATCTTCCGGACGGTCGTAATAGGTCGGCACGATCTCTTCTTCGATGGTGTTGTAGATCAATTCGGCATCCATTTCGTTCTGGGCATTCTGATCTTCGAAGGTCCGTTCCATCGGCAGTTTCCAACCACCGCCTTTTTTGTACCCTTCGACCCACCAGCCATCCAGGACGCTGAAATGCAGTACCCCGTTCATGACGGCCTTTTCGCCGCTGGTCCCCGAGGCTTCCAACGGACGCGTCGGGGTGTTCAGCCAAACGTCCACACCCTGCACCATGCGACGGGCCAGCTCCATGTCGTAGTTTTGCAGGAAGATGATCTTGCCGGTGAATTGAGGCATGGCCGCTACTTCGACAATGCGTTTGATGAGGTCCTGACCCGGTTTGTCGTTCGGGTGTGCCTTCCCCGCAAAAATGAACTGTACAGGACGATCCGGGTCGTTTACGATCCGACTCAGACGGTCGAGGTTGGTGAAGAGCAGATGGGCCCGTTTATAGGTGGCGAAACGGCGGGCAAAGCCGATCGTCAGGACATCGGGTTTGAGTGACTCTTCGATGCGGATCATCTGGCGCGGCGAGTCGAACCGGAACTGTTTGGGGTCGGTGACCCGTTGCTTGATATGGTCGATTAGCTTGTTCTTGAGGACCATACGTTCGTTCCACAGTTCGCGGTCGTCGATCTCGCGGACCTTCTGCCAGGCCGAGATCTGATAGTCGGGTTCGGTGATCCCTTCCGGGAAATATTTTTGATAGAGCTTGCGCAGATTGGCGGCGCACCAAGTCGGATAGTGTACCCCGTTGGTGACGTAACCGATGTGCAGTTCGTCTTTGAAATAGCCCGGCCACATGCCGCCGAGAATCTCTTTGCTCACTTCGCCGTGCAGCCAGCTGACCCCGTTCACCTCCTGCGAGAGGTTGCAGGCCAGGGCACTCATCGAAAACTTCTCTTCCGGATCGTTTGGCCGCGTTTTCCCCAGGTTGATGAACTGATCCCAGGTGATCCCCAGTCGGTCGGGGTAGTGCGACATGTATTGACGGATCATCGATTCCGGGAAGGCGTCGTGACCGGCCGGAACCGGGGTGTGGGTGGTGAACAGCGACGAGGAACGAACCACTTCCAACGCTTCGCTGAACGACAGTTTACGCCGTTTGATGAGGTTGTTGATCCGTTCGATTCCGATGAACGCAGCATGACCTTCGTTGCAGTGGTAGACATCGGGTTTGATCTCCAGAGTGTTGAGCAGCCGGATACCGCCGATGCCCAACAGAATCTCCTGTTTGAGTCGGTTTTCCCAGTCACCGCCATAGAGGTGATAGGTGATGCTGCGGTCTTCGTCCTGGTTGAGGTCGTGGTCGGTGTCCAGCAGGTAGAGTTCGGTGCGGCCCACATCGCATCGCCAGATACGGCCGGTGACGGTACGTCCCGGAAAGGCGATCTGGATTGTCAACCAGTTGCCGTTGGCGTCACGTGCCGGGGTGATCGGCAGTTTCAGGAAGTTCTGGGCTTCGTAGGTGGCTTCCTGATCGCCCGCCGCCGACAATTTCTGGGTGAAATATCCGTACCGGTAGAGCAATCCGACCGCTACCATGGGCACGTTCTTGTCGCTGGCCTCCTTGAGGTAGTCGCCGGCCAAGATGCCCAGACCCCCCGAATAGATCTTCAGACTCGAATGCAGCCCGTATTCCATGCTGAAGTAGCCGATTTTAGGTCCTTTGGCCTCTTTCTTCTCCTTCATGTAGGCATGGAAGGTTTCATACACGGCATCCATCTTACCCAGGAACACTTCGTCTTTTTCCAGCTCCAGAATCCGGGTATAGTTGAGGTTGTCCAGAAAGTCGATGGGGTTTTTGGCGCATTTGTACCACAACGGACGGTCGATGTATTCCCACAGCTCGTAAGCGGACGGGTTCCACGACCACCACAGGTTTTTGGAGAGTTCTTCCAGGGGATGGAGCCGTGGGGGTAGGGTCCGTTCGACCATCAGACGTGTCCAGGTGGGCTGGTTGCTGATCAGTTGCTGTTTGACGAAGTTGATCTGTTCGTTGTAGGCACCGCCGCCTTCGTAAGCCACCCGATTGCTGCGGGTGATCATCCGTTCGATGGCCAGAGAGTAGGCCCGCTGGTAATAAACGATCAGGTTCTCCCACAGGGCGATCTGCGAGATATTGAGCGCCGAATTGGCATAATTGCGCGACTCTTTGGCCCCCATGGCGCAGAACTTTTCCAACGAGGCGGCGATGTGGGTGACCACGTCGCGATCGTTGTTGTCGTTACGGTCGATGACCTCTACGCCCTTGTGTTCTTTGAGACTTTCGGCCACCCACAGCCCGAAACCGGTCAGCGAAGTGGTGATGGTCGGAACGCTGAAGGCGACGCTTTCCAACGGCGTGTAACCCCACGGTTCGTAATAAGAGGGGTAGACCGTCAGGTCCATGCCGCAAAGCAGTTCATAGTAGTGTTTGTTGAAGATGCCGTCGTTGCCGTTGAGGTAGCAGGGCACGAAAATCAACTGTACCGGGCAGGTCGGATCTTCGAGCTTCGTGCCGCGGATTTTGTTGATGATGGGGTCCCATTGGGGCGATTCCAGGTAGTGGGTGATGTGGCGGATGACCGAGGAGTCGATCTGGGCCGAGGGGTCTTTCAGGCAGGCCTGCAGGTCTTTGCGTGGGCCGAGATTGCCGGCCGGAACGGTAATGTAGGCCAAAACCGGACGGGGAAACGTTTTTTCGGACGAGGCCAACTCGATGAGCGAATCGACGAAAACATCGAGCCCTTTGTTCTTGAATTCGTAGCGGCCGCTGGTCCCCACGATCAAAGGGGGCTGGTCGTAGTGGATCCCCAAGCAGAGTTCAGCCACCCGGATCATCTGCTCGCGCGAGCTGCAGCGACGTTCGGCCAGCTGGTCGTCGGGCCAGACGAAGTCGTCTTCAAACCCGTTGGGCGTCACAATGTCCACCTCTTTATTTAATAAGTATTTGCATTCGCGGGCCGTCAGGTCGCTCACCGTGGTGAAACAGTCGTAGTTGCCGGCGGCGATCTTTTCCAACGAGTGTTTGGCGACCACCCCGAAACGACGAGCCAGATCGTCGGCATTGAGAGTCGTCAGGTCTCCGTAGAGCGGCATGCCGTTCCCGGCGATCGAACGGCCCATCACGGTGGCGTGGGTCGTGAAAACGGTGGCGATATAGGGCACTTTTTTCTGCAGGTACAACCCGCCGCTGGAGGTCATCCATTCATGGAAGTGGGCGACCACCTTGTCGTTGGGGGAGCAGAAGCTGGCCGTATAGCTTTCGACCACCCGGGCAGCCACGATCCCGAATAGAACCGGTTCGATATAATCCCATTGCCCGCTGATCGAGTCGACACGGTAGCTTTCCCACAAAAATTTCAGTACATCGTCTTTTTTAGGCACATATTGGCTGAAGTCGACCAGAATGGCGATCGGACGACCGGCAATTTTCCAACGCCCCACTTTGATGCGGAAACCATCGTTATAGAGCGTCTGGCGCCAATCTTTGAGCAATTCGGTATCTTCCTCGAACTCGAGGTTGACGTCTTCGCGGTGAATGTCCGGGCCGATGACCATGTAGTGGTCCCCCAGTTGATTGACCATCGAAAGGGCTTTGGTAGCGATCACGGTGTGAATTCCACCGACTTTGTTGCACACTTCCCAGCTGGTTTCGAACACATAGCTGGGGGTTACATTGGCTGTGTTGGATAGGGCCATGTTATAACGGTTTTTGAAAGGTTCTTATACATTGTCCTGGCGCAAAAGACGGACAGGCAGATGGTGACAAAGATAACATTTTTCGTCAGAGGCTTGTCGCTCAGTCCGAAAATAAATCGGAAATAATGCCGTCCGAGACAAAAAAGGCCTCGGCCGGAAGCCGGTAATGCCTCTGATGGCGGATCATCAGGCCTCCGGCGAGAAATTTGTCGGCGCGTTCCAGAAAGTACTGGGCCCGCTCCGGGCCGAACGTAGCGGACAGCTCCTGAAGATCGACCCCCCGATCGGTGCGCAGACGGGTCATGAGGTATTCGTTGTAGAGGTCCGTATCGCTGAGGGTTTCCGTTTCGTAGGGGGGCTGGTGGGGCATCTCGGTCAGGTAGCGGCGCAGATCGGCACAATTCCAGCGGCGGAGCCGTTTCCCGTCGTAGGAGTGGGCCGACGGACCCACGCCCAGATAGGGCTCGCCGAACCAGTAGCTGCTGTTGTGCACGGCCCGACGACCCGGACGGGCGAAATTGGAGATTTCGTAGTGTTCGAATCCGGCTTCGGTCATGCGGCGGTGGAGCCATTCGAACTGCTCGCGACCCGCCCGTTCGTCGGCCGGACGAAGCTGGCCTCGTGCGGCCTGACGACCGAATACCGTCCCCGGTTCGAGGGTGAGGTGGTAGGCCGAGAGGTGTTCGATGCCCAGGTCGAGGGCCTCTTGCAGGTTGGCGTCCCACTGCGCCAGGGTCATCGACGGCAGCCCGTAGATGAGGTCGAGGGTCAGGTTGTCGAACCCGGCCGCCCGGGCCATATGAACGGCCTTGCGGGCCGAGGCGGCGTCGTGACGGCGGTGCATCCAGCGCAGGTCTTCGTCGCGGAACGACTGGACTCCGAGGCTGAGGCGATTGACGCCCTCGGCCCGCAAGGCTGCCAGGTAGGGTTCCGTGAGGTCGTCCGGATTGGCCTCCAGGGTCATCTCTTCCACCTGGGAGGTGTCCCACAGCGAGGCGGCTCGACGGATCAGTCGCCCGATCTCTTCCGGCGTACAGAGCGACGGCGTTCCGCCTCCGAAATAGAGCGTACGCAGGGGTTGTGCACCGAAAAAATCGCGGTTGAGGATCATCTCCTGTTCCAGGGTTTGGAGCAGCATCGGTTTCCGGGCCAGGGAGGTGCAGGAGTAGAAGTCGCAGTAGTAGCAGCGACTCAGACAGAACGGAATATGAAAATAAAGACCTGCCATGGCAATAAGGACGATTTTCTTGGCGTTTATAGAAAAAATCGAGACCTTTGACGGCCCAAAAATAGCAAATTCATGCGGAATAACCGGTATAAAGTAGGATTAACTTTTTTGTGGCTGCTGTGGACGGCCGGGGTCTTGTACGGCTCGCTGGCACCCGGAGATGACCTGCCGAGCGGTTGGTTCGCCTGGATTCCCCATTTTGATAAAGGGGTGCATTTCGGCTTTTATGCGGGGGAGATGGCGTTGCTGTTGTTGCTGTTCAATCCGCCGACGTGGCGTAGAGGGGGCGTGCTGTTGCTCGTGATCGCCGCTTCGGCCCTGATCGAATACCTCCAGGGGGCCTATTTCGGCCGCTCGAATGACCGGTGGGATCTGTTGGCCAATGCCGTGGGCGCTCTGTGCGGACTGTTAATCGCTCCGTTGCTGCAACGTTGGATCTCCCGCCGGCAAACTCGTCAGGCTCCCCGCAATACGCTGCCGAACGTTCCATCGGTCCGGAAAAAAGGTCAATCGGTCTAAATATTAAGATTTTTAAAATTTTGTTACTGTTATTTTGGTAACAATAAAATTCTTTCACTATCTTTGTGGCGATTTCGTGAAGAAGGTCTTTTCCTCGCGCAATCCGGACAGAACCCTCGGCGGGGCCTGCCGCTGAAAAGAAGAAACAGAAGAGGTGTATAACTTAAAATAAATTCATTATGTCTAACATCGATTTGACGAAGTACGGGATCACCGGCGTGACCGAAATCGTACACAATCCTTCCTATGACGAACTGTTCAAGGAAGAAACCAAACCGGGTTTGACCGGCTATGAAAAAGGAGTCGTAACCGACATGGGTGCCGTCAACGTAATGACCGGCGTCTATACCGGCCGTTCGCCCAAAGACAAATTCTTTGTGATGGACGACACGACCAGAGATACCATCTGGTGGACCTCCGACGAATACAAAAACGACAACAAACCCGTTAGCCAGGAAACCTGGAAAGCCCTCAAAGCTTTGGCAGACAAGGAACTCAGCGGCAAAAAACTGTATGTCGTAGATACCTTCTGCGGGGCCAATGTCAACACCCGTCTGAAAATCCGCTTCATCATGGAAGTGGCTTGGCAGGCTCACTTTGTGACCAACATGTTCATCCGCCCGACGGCTGAAGAACTGGCCAACTACGGCGAACCCGATTTCGTGGTGCTGAACGCCAGCAAAGCCAAAGTGGAAAACTACAAGGAACTGGGTCTGAACTCGGAAACCGCTGTAGTGTTCAACCTGACCGAAAAAATGCAGGTGATCATCAACACCTGGTACGGGGGCGAAATGAAGAAAGGGATGTTCTCGTACATGAACTACCTGTTGCCGCTCAAAGGCATCGCTTCGATGCACTGCTCGGCCAATACCGATAAAGAAGGGAAAAACACCGCCATCTTCTTCGGTCTGTCGGGTACCGGTAAAACCACCCTGTCGACCGATCCGAAACGTCTGTTGATCGGTGACGACGAACACGGCTGGGACGACGAAGGGGTCTTCAACTTCGAAGGCGGTTGCTACGCCAAGGTCATCAACCTCGACAAAGAAAGCGAACCCGATATCTGGAACGCCATCAAACGCGACGCTCTGCTGGAAAACGTAACCGTCGATGCCAATGGTAAGATCGATTTCGCCGACAAGTCGGTGACCGAAAATACCCGTGTATCGTACCCGATCTACCACATCAAGAATATCGTAAAACCGGTATCTAAAGGGGGTCCTGCTGAAAAAGTGATCTTCCTGTCGGCCGATGCCTTCGGGGTACTGCCTCCGGTATCGATTCTGACGCCTGAACAGACGCAATACTACTTCCTGTCGGGCTTTACGGCTAAACTGGCCGGTACCGAACGTGGGATTACCGAACCGACGCCGACCTTCTCGGCTTGCTTCGGGGCAGCCTTCCTGTCGCTGCACCCCACCAAGTACGGGGAAGAACTGGTGAAGAAGATGAAAGCTTCGGGCGCTACCGCTTACCTGGTGAACACCGGTTGGAACGGTACGGGCAAACGTATCTCGATCAAAGATACCCGTGGCATCATCGACGCCATCCTGGACGGTTCGATCGACAAGGCTCCGACCAAGATGATCCCCTATTTCGACTTCAAAGTGCCGACCGCGCTGCCCGGCGTAGATCCCAAGATCCTCGATCCGCGCGATACCTACGCTAACTCGGCTGACTGGGATGTGAAAGCCAAAGACCTGGCTGAACGTTTCATCAAGAACTTTGCGAAGTTCACCGGCACTGCAACCGGAAAAGCCCTGGTGGCTGCAGGTCCGAAATTGTAATCGTCGACCTTTTAATAAGAAAACGGGTTGCTCATACGAGCAACCCGTTTTTCTTATTTTTGGGGGGGAGAGAGAGGCCTGCGGTATGGACGCCTGCCCCGTATGGGTCCCGATCTTCAACTCTTTGAGCGTTCGAAACGGTGATTTCCCGGTTCTCCGGGCATCTGAAACGTTGACTCTCTGATCTTTCGGGCGTCCGATCCGCTGATGCTTCGATCCTTCGGGCACGAAAAACCTCCTTGCCAACGCGCGGGAAAACAGGTTCTCTGGGATGTTAATTCTGTAGGCCGCTGATTTGTAAATCGTCGAGTAAAAGGTTGGATTGAAGGGGTTTGATCTCGATCGTCAGGGATTCGACAGCCGGCAGGTTACCGGACGACGACACTAAATACCATTGTCCATACGCGGTAACCGTAAGGGGCAACGGAGTTGCTACGCCGGATTCATTGGTGGAGACCGTGACGGCAATGTCGGAGGCGGTGAGGGTGGCGCCATTTTCAGACGAGAGACCGAAACTCAGCTCCAGTGCGGTGGCTCCGGCGGCATTGAGCTCGGAGACGGTGAAACTGCGGTTTGCCGAGGGAAAGAGCAGACAACAGCCGGCCGATGCCTCGGGATAACCCGCAGAGGGCGTGTCGGGCCGGATGACTTGCTGGGTGCCGGCATAGGATACCGACGGGGTTTCCCAGTCGGTATAGGCCGTGACATAACTTCCGAGGGTGGCTTGTGTGCCGAAATTTTCATGGTATAAAACCGTCCGGCTCCCGGCGTCGGGTGTCGTGGGGGTAGGATCCAGCGGGAAAAAGACCGGAACCTCTTCTTCTGTGTAGCTGGGATCGACTTGGAGGGTCAGACCCAGGGTGCCGCTGGGTTGGGCCTCATCCTGAATGGTGAGGGTGTAGAGACGTTGGGCTTGTAGGGTCAAGCTCTGTTGATGGGTCTGGCCGTCCACCGTCAGCACCAGGGTCACTTCGCCCGGCAGGAAATAACCGGTACGGGTGGCGTCGGCATCGGCATAAACCAGCTGGTGCCCCTGTTGCGAAATCGTGACCGAATAGGTGCTGTGGGCCTGCTGGAACGCTTCGTCATAGTGGATTCTGACCCCGGCATTGCTTTGAGTGCAGATCAGTTCGGCCGAGGAGGTGCTTCCGGATTGGATGGTAACCTGGGCTTCATCGCTGTACACCGGCATGTCGAACGCCGGAGTCGTAAACACGCTGCTGTAAGCTTGAACGCTGTACTCGCCGGGATCGAGGGAGATCTCCTTGTTGAGATCGCCGATCGGGGCAAATTTCTGGATGGAAACCCCTTCCTTGAAAATTTCGAGGGTTAGATCGGAGGCCTGTAACGTCGTATTCGAGGCTTTACTGTAGACATCGACGTGATCGTCGAGTTCGGTGTGGATGCGGAGGGTCCCCGGTTCATCGGAGCTGATTGCAGGAAGCGATTTGCGACAGCTCCACGATAGGGCCAGAAGCAACATCCCTAAAATAATCCATAACTTTCTCATATTGTGTGTAATTGGTTCATGTATGTCGGGGAAAGTTTTGTGTCGGAACGGTCGCCTAAAGCTGTATAGGTTATCTGTAAAAACCTCTATAAGAGGCCGTAACTTAATCAAGGTACTTATATTTTCTATAAAAAGCAATAATTTTGCCTCAATCGGAGTTGTATTGTTGTATGATTCGGCCGATATGTGGTATGTGGAGAAGTGTGCAGGATGGATCGAAACGAATCGCCCGTTCCTTTTATACGACCGTTATCGAGGGAGAGAACCTCTTCGTCCCCTTCAGAAGAGCGGAGAATTTTGCCACCGGGCGAAGATTTGGTACGTATTTTGCTCCCTTTAAACGCAATGGCGGATCGCCCGGGAATCTTACGGAAGAGCAGGAGAGGCTGTCCGTCGGTGACGTTGTTTGTTCGAAAGGGTGGTCTATCGGGCAAGAGCCTGATGATCCCGCAACAATAAAAGGTATGTTTAACATAATTTTTTAGTCGTATGAAAAAGATGATTTTCATTGCTGCTCTCGCCCTGTTGGGGTCGTTGTCAGGGAGCCAGCTTTTGGCCCAGGAATCGGAACGTGCTCAAAGAAAAGCTGAACAGGCCGAAGAAAATATGGATAAATTTAATCAGGCCGTACAGGCGATTAAAGACCAGAATTTCGTGCTGGAAGCCCAACAAATCCAATTCGGTGCCGGGGCTAGTTCCTATGTGGTCAGCCAGAATAACTATGTGCTGATGGATGGCAACCAGGGGATGGTGCAGTTGGCGCTGAATAACGGAAATCCCGGTTTGAACGGAGCCGGCGGTATTACGGTGGCCGGACAGGTCAGCGGCATTAAGATGTCGACCGATAAGAAAGGTAATGTGATATATCAGTTCGATATCATGGGGAACGGCATCTCGGGGACCGTCGTTATCAACCTGCCTTACGGTAGCGGTTACGGTACGGCCAATGTGACCTCGACGTTCAACAACTCGTTGGTGATCTTCCGCGGGAATGTGATCCCGGGTTCGCAGTCGAATGTCTTTAAAGCGCAACCTTTCACGAATATTCCGATCGGTTTGGTAAGATAGTCTTGGTTCGTCGTTCCCGACGGGGAACGGGCTCTTTTTTTATTTTCAGAGGGAGGATCAGATCATGAACTTCACCCCGAAGAAGTACATACGCGGCATGGAGGGACCGTAAATATAGCCGGCATCCTTTTTCATGCCCCGATCGAGGTCTTTCTGGAACTGATCCAGCAGGTTCTTGACGCCGCCGTTCACCTCCAGGCGGATCAAATCGCTCAACCGGAACGTATAGGCCAGTTTAAGCCCCATGTCGAAGAAGGAGGGGGTCCAGCGTTCGGTATCTTGTTCGATGTAGCCGGCCAGGTGCTGAACCAACATCTTGCCGGTATAGTTCCCGAAGAGCGAGGCCTGGAACCGGGGAGTGATCGTGAAGGTGGAGGTCAGATAACCGTATTGGCTCGGGGAGCGGAACATGGTGCGTTGTGGGGTCAGTTGCGGATTGTCGGACCATTTGAGCGGCTCCTTGTAGCGGCTCTGCTGAAGGGTGAAGCCCAGCTGAATGTCGACCACCTGGGGAATGCCGATCCGTCCCTCGAAGTTGAGCCCCTTGACCGTCGCCCCGGAAGCGTTGGTTCGCTGCATGATCAGATTGCCCTGACTGTCTTTCCCCATTTCGACCAGCGTAAAGACATCGCTCAGAGAGGTGTAGAATCCTTCGATCAACAGGTTGGCCTGGACGCGTCCGAAGTTGTGGTAGAGATCGGCCGAGGCGCTGAAACTCTGAGAACTTTCGTGTTTGAGGTTGGGGTCGAGTTCGATCAGCATGACGTCGCCCCCTACGGCCGCTACGTGCAGGTCTTCGTCATAGGCCTGGGGCGCCCGATAGCCGCTCGAGTAACTGACGCGTAACCCGACCTCCTCCACCGGCGTGTAACGCAGATTGACCCGGGGACTGAAAATGGCTTTCTTCATCAGGTTGTGTTTGTCGAGACGACCCCCGATCACGAAATTGAACTTCTCGCTTTTCCATTCATTCTGAAGGTAGCCGCCGATGACATTGCTCGTTTGGTAGAGGTCGCGGTTGTAACCCAACATCTGGTCGTGCAGATCGTTGTGGTTGAACTCCACCCCCATGGTTAGCTCGGCCGGACTGAACCAAAACTTCTCCATCGAGTAGGCGTATTGAGCCCCGGCCACAAACGTACGGTCGAGGGTGTGTCCGTAAGCGTCGGGATTCTGTTCGGTACCGAAATAGCTGTCGCGGTCGATCATCTGGGCGGCGGTGTAGAGCCCTACGCGGTGCCGCTGATCCGGCGTGTAGAGGTCGAAACGAAGACTCCCTCCGTTAATTTTGTGACGCAGCTGTTCGGCGATATCCGCTTCGTGGGGGGGGCGGTCCATCCGGTTGCCACCCCGGCGAAACTCCCGCATGTGGTGATACTCGGCCGTGATTTTCGAGTAGGCGCTGGTCTTGTAATAGCTGCGGAACCCGATCGTTTCGCTGCTGAGTTTGGGAACGTCCGAGAAACCATCGCTGTTCCGATCATACGGATCACGGTCGCGAACCATGCCGAACAGATAGACCCCCGCCCGGTTGTCGTCCGAAACGAACGAGCCGTTCAGGGCGGTGTTGATATCGAAGGTGTTGTGGGAGACGATCCCGGTGGTGTTACTGAGGGAGACACTGTTGCGCAGGGGCTCTTTGGTGATGATGTTGACGATGCCGCCGATGGCGTTCGATCCGTACAGCGCCGAACCGCCACCCCGAATGACTTCGACTCGTTCGACCATCGAGGTGGGCAGCTGTTCGAGCCCGTATACCCCGGCCAGAGAGCTGAAAATCGGACGGCTGTCGAGTAAAATTTGCGAGTACTGTCCTTCGAGGCCGTTGATGCGCAGCTGGGGAACCCCGCAGTTCGAGCAGTTGTATTCCATACGGATGCCCGATTGGAAGTTGAGCGTCTCGGCCAGCGAATGCGAAGCCGTACTTTCGAAGAGCTTGGTGGAGAGTACGTTGACAATCGTAGCCGAGCTCTTCTTGTCGGTTTCGTTGCGGGTGGCCGAGACAACGATCTGATCCATGTCGATCGTCTGATCCTCCAGCTCGAAATTGATCTCGAGCGTCTGGCCGGATTTGCTTTCGAACGGCACTTCGACCGTCTTGTAGCCGACGGCGGATGCCGATAGAATAAGGCTGCCCTCGGGCAGGTTGTGCAGGGCATAGTGACCCGTGCCGTCGGTGACTGTTCCCAGCGTCGTGCCTTTGACCGAGATGGTGATGTATGAGAGGTGTTCGCCGGAGTTTTTGTGCAGGACGTGACCGGTGACATTCGAGTCGGTTTTCGGGGAACGGGGTTCGTCGTTGTCGGGGGCCCCGAACACGAACAGCGGACACAGCAAGGTCAGGCCCAGGAGAAAATATAGGGTTTTCATAAGATAAATCGTTAAAAAGGGTAAATAATGCGATGTGGGGCCGTTCCTCCTGAGGTTCGGCACGCCGAACGAAAGGAGAAACCACCTGAGAAAAAAGGTCGACCTTGCCCTATGAAGCGTAGAAAATTTCTTCCCGACAGGGAAGGAGCAGATGACAGTCGAGGGACTGTACATTCACAGGTTCACCGGGTGCATCGGGGGTTATGAGAGCGCCGGGTCGAACGGGGGGCATACCACCGGAGGACCGCGTAGCCGATAGGCATCCGAGTATTGGTTGCGAATAAAAGGAGCGGTGATGGCATGGTGAATGCGCCGATAGCCGCAGAGGAATAAGCCTACGAAAAAGGCCACACCGACCCACGTCAGCAGGGAGAGCCACTGCAACAGTTGTAGCTGTTGGGTGGAGTGTTGGTGGCCGGGATGGGAGGAGGTTCCTGCGTAGGGGTGAGAGTGGACGATGCGTTGACCGTTGATATCGTGGACGTGCGGAAACAGCGTGATCCCTCCGTAATACCCCATAAAGAGGAGGAGGAAGAGGAAAACCAACCCATGTTTCGCGTGTCGCATCATAGATAAAACGGTGATGAACAGAAACCTCGCATGAATATCGGCCAAAGATAGCCATTTCGGTCGAGAAAAAAAACGAAAGATCGATTACGAAGCTCAAAGGGGGGCTGTTGCCTGTGGCCCGTTTCGGGGGAAACGCGTGTGTATGCGCCGTGGAGGGCGAAAAGTCGCTTCAGTGTGGGCGATAAAAAAACGTCCGAAGGTTTTTCCTTCGGACGTTTTTGAGGGAGATCGTGAGGGCCTATTTGTACAGCCCGCCGTAATTGGCGCAAGCGCGATAGTCGGCGCCTTCGGGATCCATGCCGAAGGCTGCCCAAGCGCTGGGGCGGAAAATCTTATCGGGATCGACGTTGTGCATGCAGACCGGAATACGCAGCATCGATGCCAGCGTGATCAGGTCGGCCCCGATGTGTCCATAACTGAAGGCCCCGTGGTTGGCGCCCCAGTTGTTCATCACCGAGTAGACGTCTTTGAAGGCGCCCGTGCCGGTCAGCCGCGGAGCAAACCACGTGGTCGGCCAGGTGCGGTCGGTACGTTCGTTGAGGATTCTGTGGGCTTCGGGATCCAGCGTGACCGTATACCCTTCGGCCAGCTGAAGAACCGGACCCAGGCCCTTGATGATGTTGACGCGGATCATGGTTACCGGCATGCCGGCTTTCGACAGGAAGTTGGACGAGTAACCGCTTCCACGGAAGTAGTCACGGTTGGCTGGATACCAGGTGGTGGCGGCCAAGCATTTGTCGGCTTCTTCGGGGGTGATTTCCCAGAACGGTTTCATGGCCGGTTGTCCGTCGCGGGTCTGTTCGCCTGTCCCGTCGAGGCTGGCCGACCCCGAGTTGATCAAGTGGATGATCCCTTCGCTGGCCTTGCCCGTCAGCGCTTGGCCCGTCACCCGTTTGAAGGCTTCGGGGCTCCAGTAGGTGCGGACGTCGGCAAATACCTGGGCCGTACCGGTCAACAATTTTCCGAACAGCATGGCGGTGCCGTTCAGCGAGTCGTTTTCGGTCGCTACCACAAAGGCTTCGCGAACGCCGTTCCAGTCGAACGAGGAGTTCAGAATCGCTTCGGCAAAGTCGCCGTTGGGCATGTGGTCCGTCCATTGGCGCTGTCCCTGGAACCCGGCAGCGATGGCATTGTGCCCCAAAGCTTCCTCTTTAAAGCCGGCTTTGAGCAGTTCGGGGTTGCCGCACATCAGGTCGCGGAAAATCATGGCCATCTTGACCACATATTCCCAGTCGGCATCTTTTTCCTGACGGCTGCGTTGGCGTTCGGGACGGTTGAAGTCTTCACCTTCGTTGACCTTGCAATATTTTTCGGTCCAGGCCATGGCCTTTTTGAACTCTTCCTTGTCGTAGATGCCTTCGTCGACCCGACGGATGATTTCGCTCATGTCGACATATTCGTTGCGCATGCCCAGGTAGGTCTGGAAAAAGTCGGCGTCAACCATCGAACCGGCAATCCCCATGGCCACCGAACCGATCGACAGATAGCTCTTGCCCCGCATCTGCGCTACGGCAATCCCTGCACGGGCAAAACGCAGCAATTTTTCCTGCACGTCGGCCGGAATACTCTTGTCGCCGGCATCCTGTACATCGCGGCCATAGATGCCGAATGCCGGCATCCCTTTCTGGTTGTGTCCGGCCAGCGCGGCGGCCAGATAAACGGCCCCCGGACGTTCGGTTCCGTTGAAACCCCAGATGGCTTTCGGCAGACGATCGTCGTAGTCGATGGTTTCGCTCCCGTAGCACCAGCACGGCGTGACGGTGATGGTCAGCCCCACCCCGGCCAAACGGAACTTTTCGGCACAAGCGGCCGCTTCGGGTACTCGTCCGATGGTCGAATCGGCAATGACGCATTCGACGGGGGTGCCGTCGGTGTATTTCAGTTTCGAACTGAGCAGTTGAGCCACACTTTTGGCCATATCCATCGTCTGTTCTTCCAGCGATTCACGTACACCGCCCTGACGACCGTCGATGACGGGGCGAATACCCACTTTGGGGTTGCTTCCGATAAATCTTTTCGTATTCATAACTGAATCGGTATTTGAGGTTGAATGATTTTGTTCCTCGGCCTTGGCCCAGCGAGACGGTGGTACGGTCACGTCGGGAGCGGTGCGGAACGGTGGGTATCCCCTTGTCTGTGAGGGAGACCCTATTCAACAAATATACAAAAATATTGTGGAGCATCAACCTTTCGGTCGAGAATCTTTGGAAAGAAAATCGAAGATCGGTGCTGAAAAAAGAGGCGGGAGGCTTGCTGGGTTAGGCAGGTTTGTTGGGTAGGTGATGGCGACGGTAGCGCAGGCCGGCGATCAGAATCAGCAGAACGACCGGAAGGGTCAAGGCCAACAATCCGACCATCGGAATGCCCTGGCTGTAGCCATAGGAGTGGAGGCCCGATAACAGGTAGTTGACGCCGAAAAAGGTCATCAGAACGGGGTAAATCCCCAGGAGGGCGAGGGCCCCGAAGGCGTAGTCGTTGCGGAAGGCGGGCAGATAGCGGGCGTGCAGGACAAAGGCGTAGTAGAGTAGGGTGATCAGGGCCCAGGTCTCTTTGGGATCCCAGCCCCAGTAGCGGCCCCAGGATTCGTTGGCCCAGATGGCGCCGAAGAAAATCCCGGCCGTTAGCAGGGCCAGACCGATGATCAGCGTCAGTTCACCGACGATGCGCAGCTCGCGGGGGACGCCTCCTCGCAAGAGGCTGCAGAGGATGCCGATGCCGCACAGGGCTCCGATGCCGAAAAAGCCGTAGCTGGCGGTGATGACCGAGACGTGGATCATCAGCCAGGGTGAGCGCAGGACCGGAACCAGCGGGGTGATTTGTGGATCGAGCCAGTTGAGGTTGGCGACGAAGAGGATGACCCCACCCATCAGGGTGGCGAGCAGCAGGGTCAAGGGCGAGCGACGGGCGAAGATCAATCCGCCCAACACCGTGGCCCAGCCGACATAGATGATCGACTCATAGGCGTTGGTCCAGGGGGGGCGGCTGGAGATGTACCATCGGAATCCCATCCCGGCGCTTTGCCACAGGAAGATCACCACCACCCCCCCTGACAACAGGGCCAGGATCAGACGACGGCGGGACGATCCGGAACGGGTGAACAGAAACGTCAACAGGAAGGCGGTGCCCAACAACAGATACCCCCGGAAGGCGGTGCGGAAAAAGTCGGCCCGGTTGTAAAACAGTTCGGCCTTCTTACGGGCGTCACTCAGGCCGAGCTCTCCGATACGGACTTGTTGGTAGCGGGCGATCTGGTCGATCAGCGAGTCGGCTTCGGCCTGATGGCCCTGGCGCAGGGCATCCAGCAACTGCGGGAATAATGTGTGGATGGAGGAGCTGTCACTCAAAGAAGTGGGGAGGTCTTTGTCGCCGGGGGAGGCCCAAACGCCGTTTTCGTCCGTCGGAAAGAGAGGCAACATACGCCCCTCGAACAGGGCCATCAGCAGGTTGACCTTGTCATCGGTTTTCAGCACCGCTTGTTCGTGACGGGTATGGGAACTCAGCGACTGGGTGTAGATGGTTTCGATCTCCGGCATCAGCAGATATGTTCCCCGCTCATCGAAAAAACGGGCATAGGGGATGTGAACATCGTCCTCTCCGAACTGGTCGCGTAGCGGACGGTCTTTGACGTAGATGAGCGGGACCTCCTTCCAGAACGCCGGGTCGCACAGCCATTGTAGCAACATTTGGTTGGCATTCAGGGAGCCGTAGTGGTCGCGGTGATAGATTTTGCGTAGCAGCTGCGAGCTGTAGGTGTCGACGGGTTGAATGCGCTCGGCCGAGGCCTGGATCCACAGGCGGCCGAAGCGGTCGGCCGTTTCGACGGGAATGTCGATCGGGGGGTGTACTTTGGGGGCAGCCTGCAGGGTAGGGGTGAAGAGCCCCAGCAGTCCGATCAAACCGCATAGTAGTAGGTACCACGCCCCTCCGTTTCGTCCCGCAAAAATGGATCGGAAACGCGAAACGGGGGTCTCCTTCGATCGCGAAAGGACGAGGGTGAATAAAGGGGTGGTGGAGTGACGTTTGCTCATAGCCCAACAACATCGGTGTTTGAACCGGTGGTCCAAGGTAGCGATTTCTGCGAGGATTCGCAAACGGGATAGGGCAGCGTGTGGAGGCTTGGGGTGGAGCGACGGTCGGTTTGGAGCAAAAGGGTAATCGAATGGGGAAATGCGCCCGGAGCGAGCAGGAAAAATCACGCTTCCGGGGTGCATGGAGCGGAAATTTTGATACATTTGCTCCGACCGAGATCAGCTTCTGAGGATCGTTCCGACGTTTGGAGCGTGGCCATAGGGGCACAGAGCGACGGTAGAACTGTCGGAAACGTGTGGAGGAAGATCGTCGGGAAACAGAGCGATACGGACCTCTCCGGAGGCGGAGTTTCCAAGAGAATCAACGCCTTTCCTCTCTTTCGATTCAGTCGGCTGCATCGAAACCCGGGGAAGGCAAAAAACGCATAAAAAGCAGATCAACATCATGAAAGCCGTTTTTTTCGGAACGCAACCCTATGATCAGGAGTCGTTCGAACAGCTCAATCAGACGTATGGCCTGGAACTCGTGTTTCAGACCAGTCATTTGAATCGGGATAATGTGGCGTTGGCCCGAGGTGCCCAGATTGTGTGTATTTTCGTGAATGATACGGCCGATGCCGAGACCATCCGTGGATTGGCCGAGGAGGGGGTGAAACTCATCGCGCTGCGGTGCGCGGGGTTCAACAACGTCGACCTGAAAGCGGCTGCCCAGTACGGCATTCCCGTCGTGCGAGTACCGGCCTATTCGCCCCATGCCGTGGCCGAGTATGCGGTGACGTTGATGCTGGCCCTCAATCGGAAAACCTATCGGGCTGTTTGGCGGACCCGCGACGGTAACTTCTCGTTGCACGGGCTGTTGGGGTTCGATATGTATGGCAAAACCGTCGGCGTGATCGGAACGGGGAAAATCGCACGGGTTTTGATCCACATTTTGCGGGGGTTCGGCATGAACGTGCTGGCCTACGATATCCGCCCCGATGAAGCCTTTGCAGCGGCCGAGGGAATTACCTACACGACCTTGGAGGATCTCTATGCCCAATCGGATATCATCACCCTCCACTGTCCGCTGACCGATCAGACCCGTCATATGATCGATGCCGCGGCGATTGCGCGGATGAAACCGGGGGTGATGTTGATCAACACCGGCCGTGGGCAGTTGATCCGTACGGCGGATTTGATCGATGGGCTGAAAAAGAAAAAAATCGGTTCGGCGGGCTTGGATGTCTATGAAGAAGAGGCGGCCTATTTTTATGAAGATACCTCGGACCGGATCATGGACGATGACGTGTTGGCGCGTTTGTTGTCGTTCAATAACGTGATCGTGACTTCGCATCAGGCTTTCTTTACGCGGGAGGCGCTCGACAACATCGCCCATACCACGTTGCAGAATATGCTCGATTTCGAACAGGGCAAACCCTTGGTGAATGAGGTCCGCATCGACCAGTAAGCCTCCCCCTCCCGGTACGCCTCGGAAGGCGTGACCCCATAAAAAAACCTGACGCTTGCGGCATCAGGTTTTTTTAGTCTATCGAGAGCGGTTATTTCTTGATCGTGACGTTGGTGGCCTTGTAGGTGTGTACCTGTTTTTTTCCGCCACCCGGTTCGATATACTTCATGTTTTCGAGCGTCACGTCGTCCACCTGTTGCAGCACGATAGCCGGACGATAGTCGCGTTTTTCAGCACGCAGGGTGATGTTGTCGAACAACACGCCTTTGGCATGACGAACATAGAAGCCCCAAGCCGGCAGCTCTTTGAACTGCGAGAATTCCGGATAGGAGGCTTCCATTTCGGGAATGCCGTCCAGATCGGCCGGTTTCAGCCCACGGTATGCGTAGTCGGGGTTCCCACCGCCCGGATAAACCAACTCGATGTTGCGCAGGGTAACGTTTTCGATGTCATGACCTTCCAACCCTACGATGCTGGCCGGAGAGGTGTTGCGCGGCAGGTCTTCGATCGGGCCTTCGTAGTCGTACCCTTTGTCCGGTTTTTCGAGCGGAATTTCGCAGTACATGTTCTGGATCGTCACGTTTTTCATTGTGCCGACGGGACGTTCACCCAACCAACGTTTCCCGATACGCAGATAGATGGCGTTACCGGTGTTGTAGGCGTAGAGACTGTCCACCAGAATGTTTTCGATGTTCCCACCGTCAGGCGTGGCGATGGTGATGGCCGAACGATAGGTGTCGTATACCTTGTTGTTGATGATCTTCACATTTTTGTAACCCCCGGCCGATACGGTCCCGAATTTGATCCCGCTGGCGCTCGAACGGGCTACGTTGTTGCGGATTTCCACATTTTCGCACATCTGACGGTGATCGTGCGATTTGAGGCAGATCGCGTCGTCCGTAGCATCGATGAACGAGTTGGTCAGTTTGAAGTTGCGGCAGTCGACGATGTCGATCCCGTCGTTGTTCCAGTAGGCCTTGCTGTCGACGGTGATGTTGTTGACCGTCATCTGGTCGCACTGGTCGTAGATCTGTACCCAGAAAGCCGAGTTCTTGAGCATGATCCCGTCGATGGTGACGTTTTTGCATTCGCGCAGATAGACCAGCGTCGGACGGATCGTCGGACGGTCGTATTTGAGGTCGTCCTTGATCAGCCCTTTCTGAATCAGGTCGATGCGGTTGTAGGACATTTCACGACCCTGGCCATCGATCACCCCTTTACCGGTGATCCCGATGTTTTCGCAGTTCAGGGCGCCGATCAGGGCCTGAGAGCTGGCGTTGAAGACTGTATCGTAGTCGTACGGGTTGGTGGAACCGACGATCACGGCCCCTTCGTTCAGGTGGATGGTGACGTTCGATTTCAGGTGGATGCTACCGGTCAGGTAACGACCTACGTAGAATACCAACCGGCCCCCGCCCTGAGCGTGAATGTAGTCGATGGCGGCTTGGATCGAGGTGGTATTCAGCGTGGTCCCGTTGGATTTGATGCCAAAATAGGAGGCATTGTAATCCTTGGCCTGGGCCACCGTGGCGAAAATCACCAGAAGCAGCGAGAAAAGGAAAGTTTTTGTCGTTCTCATGGTTTTTGGTTGTTTAGTATAATAATTATTCGTTTTGGTTGTTTCTTCCGTTTGTGGAGCGAGGAGGAGAGGCCCACGGCGTGACCAGGACTTCCCGCTCCTCGTTTCCGTGTTAACCTTTACGGGCGTACAACGTAACCGGGCCGGCCAGCCCCAGCGATTGTACCGGTTGCGGACGTCCTGGGCGGTTGGTCAGGCGTTGACCCTGTTCGTTGTCGAGCATCTCTTTCTGGATGTAGTTCCCCATGGTGGTGGTGACGCTCACTTCGATCTCGTTACGTCCTTGACGAAGGTGTTCGGCAATGTCGTAGAGACGACGACCGTACCATCTAACCCCACAATCTTCACCGTTGATCTTCAGCTCGGCGACCCCGAACACTTTGCCCAGGTTCAGGACCGTACGGGCGGCCGGATCGCTCACCTCGAACGAAGCGCGGTAAATGGCCGTTCCGGTAAAGGAGACGTATTCGGTTTCCTTGAGGTCTTTGAGTTCATCCATCTCGATATTGATTGTCTGGCCGCTGAGGCTATTGCGCAGTTCGACCTGCCAGGGGCCGATCTGTACGGCGTCGGGCGCCGATGCCGGCAGCGGATTCCAGGTCGAGCCTTTGGACTCTTTGTTGAAGACGATCAGCAGCGCTTCGGCCGGTCCCAGATCGAAATCGGCATGGCCGTCGGTCAGCGGTAAGCGGTATTTTTCGCCGGTCTGCGGTTCCCATACCCAGGCGTAACGCCCCTGCGTCAGCTCTTTGGAGAAGGTGATGCGGGTGCGGTGGCTGTTGTGCAGGTGGCAGTTGGTCAGGTAGATGATCTGACTGCCGTCGTCGGTCCGGTAGCGCGTCTGCATCATATAGAGGTCGGGGTCGCTGAAGGTCAGATACGGTTTCAGATCGAATTTTTCCTGTACACTCGGCATCCAGGCCAGGAAGTCGTCGTCTTCGGGTTTGGCGATGACGTGGTAACGACCCGGCAGGGCTTTCAGTTTGGTGACCCATTCTTTGACTTCGGCGTCGTGAGCGACATGATCAGCCAGCCCCAGCGACATGCTGGGCTCTTTTTCGATGCTGATCACCGTACCGCCCGATGCGGCGAACTCATACAGCTTGGCCAGCGTGGCCGGATACATGCGTTCGACGGCGACCAGTATCAGCGTGCGATAACGGCGTGTCCCATAGACCAACCAGCCGTTTTTGACGTCGGAGGCCTGGATCACGCGTTCGGAGATATAGTCCGAGGCATTCCCGTTTTTGCACAGCGCCTCCCAAACGAACGAATAGTACCGTACGTTGAGGTCGCTGGGGAAGGGCTCCTGTTGAACGCCCATGGTGGTCCACATGTCGTAGACGGGCGGCATCACCGCAATGTCGGCGAACATCTCGGCGTTGGTCAGGATCGAACTCAGACGGGCCCGGTATTCGTTCAGCAGGTGGAAGTAGGGCCACCAGTTGTTGCGTTCGTTATAGAAGCCCCCGTAGACGATCCAGCCCGGGAATTTGAAATTCGGTGCGTTGTAGTTGAACCCGTGCCAGATGGAGTGGGTGATCCCGGTCATGGCATTCATGTCGGAGCCCAGTTTCAGAAACTCCAGCGTGGCATTGAACACCCGGTAGGTGTTGGTCATCTCTTCGCAGCTGATCCACCGTTTGCCGGCCAGGTGTGCCCCCGAGGTGACGAATTTGTTGACCATCGTGTAGGAGCGGCCCCGGCGGTAATCTTCGTACCCCATCTCTTCGCCGATGCGGTGCTGGAGGTAGTTGGTTGTCCACGATTCGCCTTCGGGAATGTCGAGGTACATGCTGCTGTCCAGCGGGAAGAATCCCCGGCCATACCCCTGAGCACGCGATTGGATGCCCTGTTTGTTGCACCAGGCGGTGAACGTCTGCGTAAAGCGTTCCAGGAACAGTTCCGCTTTCACTTCGTCGAAATCGAAGCGAACCCGGTCGATCGTATCCTGGAATTCGGGGGTCATGTCGGCGCCGTAGTGGTAGTCGAGCACGTTGCCGAAGCTCCCGATTTCATAGAGAATGAACGGCAGATAGGGCATCAGGTCGTAGCCTTTGCGTTTGTGGAACTCTTCGGGCATGTCGTTGCACCAGTTGTGTCCGGCCAGCTCCATACTGTCGGTGAAGTAGGAACGGACATAGCCTTTGAGCGGACCGATTTTGGCTTCGATGGTGTCCGACATGTGGTTGAGGTACTTTTCGACCGCCTGTTTGTTGAGGTGGCTGAGGATCGGACCCATACCGCCCGGGGCCCCCTGGATAACCTTGGCGAAGCTATCGATGCGGACCAGCAGATAGAGGGCGTGTTTGCCTTCGGGAATGTCGATCGAGAGTTCGTTGCCGTCATCGAGCAGCTGGCTCAGATCCTTCACTTCGTCGAGGCTGCTCATCGGATCGGGAACCAGCAACAACGACAGCACTTTGTGTTGACGGCCCGTATACAGATGGCTCGATTTGGGATCGGATTCCAGCAAGAGGTTCTGCAGCGAGGTGTCGTAACGCATCGGTCCGGTCAATTTTTTCACGCCGATGCCGACCATCTGTGCGCGTTCATCGCCCTCCAGGAATTTCCCGCCGAAGGGGAAGCCCGTGCCGACCAGCAGATCGCAGGTCATGCCCAGTTTTTTTCCCTCGTCGAGCGCTACTTTCAGCATGTCGATCCATTCATCGCTCAGCCACGGTTTGGCCGGATAGCCCATGGGATCGCCCAAGGAGGGAAATTGTATCGTATTGATCTCGACGCCACCGATGCCGACGCCTTTGAGCATACGCATTTCGCGTACGATTTCATCGGCTTCGACACGTCCGTCGGGCCACCACCAGCGGAAATAGGGATGGTATTTAAGTTCGGGGTTCCGGAAACGCTTGTAGAGTTCGCTGTCGAAACGCAGCTCGCCGCTTTTGACTGCGGCTTGAGCCAGCGTGGGGGAGGCGGCGACCAACAGGCCGGCGGCCCCTAACCAAGCACTTCGGATTAAAAATTCTCGTCTGTTCATGATAGTGCGCTATGGCGGGTTTATTGAATGGTTACATGGTCGGTTTTATAGAAAAAGAGTTGCTCTTTCTGGTCGGCATCCGGTTCGATCAGCCGGGTGTTGATCAGTTTGAGCCCCTGCACGTCATCGGTGACGATCCCCGGACGATAGTCGGGTTGGAGTGCGGTCATCGTTACGTTGTCGAAGGTGATGTTGCGGGCGTGGCGCAGGTAGAAACCCCAGGCCGGCAACTCCTTGAACTGTGAAAATTCCGGGTAACTTTTCCGCATTTCCGGAATGCTGTCCAGTTCGGCCGGCGTCAGACCCACCTTGGCGTAGTAGGAATTGCCGCCACCCGGATAGACGATCTCGATGTTGCGCAGGGTGATATTTTCGATCGGTAGGTCGGGCTGACCGATGATGCTGGCCGGCGAGATGTTGCGCGGCAGGTCTTCGATCGGGCCTTCGTAGTCGTAGCCTTTGTCGGGTTTGGTGGCCGGCACTTCGGCATAGACGTTTTGGATGGTCACGTTTTTCAACCAAGGGGTCTTGCCGCTGTTCCAGCGTTCACCGACGCGCAGGTAGATGACATTTCCGGTGTTGATCACCCGCAGCGTGTCGATCAGCACATCTTCGATCTGACCGCCGTCCACCGAGGCGAGCGTAATGGCCGATCGATAGGTGTCATAGACCTTGTTGTTCAGGATGCGGATGTTTTTGAAACGACCGCGCGAAGCCGTGCCGAATTTGATCCCGTTGGCGCCCGAACGAGCGACATTGTTGCGGATCAGCACGTTTTGGCACATGGCGTTGGGATCGTGCGATTTGAGGCAGATGGCATCGTCGGCAGCGTTGAAAAACGAGTTGGTGACCGTCACGTTTTCGCAGTCCACCACATCCAGCCCGTCGTTGTTCCAGTAGGCGTTGCTTTCTACGCGAATATGATTGATGGTCAGCCCAATGCACTGGTCATAGGTCTGAACCCAGCTGCCGGAGTTGGTCAGTTGGACGCCTTCGATCTTGACGTTGCGGCAACTCCGGAAGTAGATAATCATCGGACGGGCTCCTTCCACCGGACGGTCCAGGCGCAGGTCGTCTTTCACCAGACCCTTATGGATCTGTTCCACCAGGTTGTAGGCCACTTCACGACCGCGACAGTTGATGGTGCCCAGCCCCGTGATACCGATGTTTTCCTGATCTTTGGCCAGCAGAAAGGCCGTATTGAAACCCGGCATGCGGTCGTAGTCGTAGGGGTTGGTCGACCCCAGCAGAATGGCCCCGTCTTCCAGATGGAGCGTCACGTTCGAACGCAGATGGATCGTCCCCGAGACATAGCGGCCTAACGGAAAAATCAATCGTCCGCCCCCCTCTTCGTGAATCTTATCGACGGCGTATTGGATAATGCGGGTATTGAGCGTCACTCCGTCGGGAACCGCCCCGAAATCATCCACCCGGTAATCTTTGGCAGAGGCAGACAGCGCCCCGAAGCTCAGCATGAGCACCCATAATCCTGTCGTAATATTTCTCATCTCTTTCTGTTTTATGGTTTCAAACTTTTGTGTGGCTCGCTTGGCGTTCGTTTGGGCAGTCTTTCGGTTTCGGAGGAGACGCGAGGGGCGTCTCGAGAAGAGGGGGCCTATTGGGGCGCCTCTTCGATATGGATATCGGAGGAGCGGTTCGAGACGATCTGCTCTTTGTCGCCCGGTTCCGGTTCGGTGATTTTCAGGTTGCGGAAGGTGATGCCGTGGACGTCATCCAGCACGATGGGTACCCGGTAATCCTTGCGCAAAGCCTTGATGCTCACATTGTCGAAGGTAATATCTTTGGCGTGGCGAATGTAAAAACCCCAGGCCGGCAGCTCCTTGAACATCGAGAATTCGGGATAGGCATCCGGACGTTCGGGGACTTTGCTCAGCTCCTCGGGGGTCGTTCCCACGTGTGCGTAGAACGGGTCGCCGTCCCCCGGATAGACGATCTCGATGTTGCGCAGGGTCATGCGTTCGATCGGAATGTCGGGCATGCCCACGATCGACGACGGGGAGACATTGCGCGGCAGGTCTTCGATCGGGCCTTCGAACGGATACCCCGGGTCGGGTTTGCCGAGGGGTACTTCGGCGTAGACATTGCTGATCGTGATGTCGCGCATATAGGGTTTTTTGCCGCTGCTCCAGCGGTTGCCGATCACGAAGAAGAAGATGTTGCCGGTGTTGATGGCCCGCAGACCGTCCACTTCGATGTTTTCGATTTCGGCTCCGTCTACGGCTGCGAAGGTGACGGCCGAGCGATAGGTATTGTAAATGGTGATGTTGGTGATCTTGAAGTTTTTGAATCCGCCCCGCGATACGGTGCCGAATTTCACGCCGTTGGCGCTCGAACGGCCGACACAGTTATCGACAACCACGTTTTGGCAGGTATAGTCGGGGTGGTGAGATTTGAAGCAGATCACGTCGTCGGCGGCGTCGAACCAGCAGTTACGGATGGTAACGCCGTCACAGTCCACGATATCGATCCCGTCGTTGTTCCAGAACGAGTTGCCGTCCACCTTGAGGCCTTCGACCGAAACGTTTTTGCAACGTTCGTAGGTGTTGGTCCAGGAACCGGGAGCCCGCAAGGTGATATCGCGGATGGTGATGTCTTCGCATTCGAGGAAGTAGATATTCTGGTGGCGCCACTGGTCGGGACGGTCGTAACGGAACGTGTCTTTGAGCAGACCGCGGTGGATGAGGCTCACCACATTATTGGCCGAGGTCCAACCCTGCCCATTAATTTCGCCCTGTCCGGTAATGCCGATGCCTTTCTGGTTCAGGCTGAAGACCAGGGCCGGCCAGGTATTGTGTACGTCGTAATCGAGCGGATTGGCCGAACCCAACAGTACGGCTCCCCGTTCGAGGTGGAGTGTCACGCCCGATTTAAGGTAGATGCTGCCGGTCAGGTAGCGTCCGGCCGGGAAGATGAGTCGTCCGCCGCCGGCTGCACTGATCTGGTCGATGGCCTGTTGGATGGAGTGGGTGTTTTGGGAGATGCCGTCGGCACAGATTCCCCAATCGGCCACTTGATAATCTTTGGCCTGAACGTGTGGGGACAGAAGCGTCCACAGACCTGTAATCAATAGTATATAAAAGGTTCTCATCGTTTGGGCCATTATCCGATTTGGTAAAGGGTGACGGGACCGACCAGACCCATGGAACTGAGCGGCTGGTTTTTGGTGCCTTCCATGGTCCAGTATTGGGCCGTTTTATTGTCTTTCAGGGTTTTCGTATAGTTCAGCAGGGTGGTGGTCACCTTGACCTCGATCCGGTTGGCGCCGGGTTTCAGGCTGGAGGCCACGTCGTAGGTCTGATCGCCGTACCAGCGGACGCCCAGCTCCTGATCGTTGACCTTCACCTCCGCGACACCCCATACCCGGCCCAGATTGAGCACCTTGTCGGTCGGGTCGTTCACTTCGACCGTCGTGCGATAGGTCACCGTACCGGTGAAGTTGACGAATTCGGTCTCTTTCAGGTCCGTGGGATCGTCCATGTGCGTGGTTTTCGTCCACCCTTCGCGGCTGTGTTTCAGCTCGACGTCCCAGTCGCGCAGGGTTTGCGTCCCGACCCCTTCGACCGGCAGTTGACGCCACAGGGGCCCCTTCTTGTTTTTGTCGAAGACGATCAGGCGCGAGTCGGCCGGGCTCATCTCCAGGACATAGCTGCCGTCGTTCAGTTCGATGCGATAGCGTTCGCCGGTGTGCGTATCCCAAACCCAGGGGTAACGGCCCCGGGTAATTTCGGGGGCAAAGGTCACCTTGCCTTTGTAGCGTTTATGCAGGTGGCTGTGGACAAAGAAGAAAATTTCGCTGCCGTCGTCGGCCTGATAGCGGTTCTGCATGAAATAGGGATCGGTCGTTTCGATGCGGACGAACGGTTCGAGCCCATATTTTTCCTGCACGTTCGTGAACCAGGTGATAAAGTCGTTGTCGGCCGGAATATCCAGCAAGACGAACCGGTCCGGGAATGCTTTCAGTTTTTCGACCCATTGCTGCACCTCGCGGTTGCGGTTTTCGTAGTCCCGATAACCCAGACAGCGGTCCGGATAGCGTTCCACACAGAAGACCCGACCGCCCTGTTGCACGAATTCGTACATTTTGGCCAGGGTTTCCGGGGCCAGGCCCTTGACACCGGCCAGGAAGAGCGTTCCGTACTGTTTGGGACCGTAGCAGAGTTTGCCGTTTTTGACGGTCGAATCGGCCAGGACGATTTCCGACGTGTAGTCGCAACCATGGCCGTTTTTGATCATGGCTTCCCACAGCAGCGTCATGTAGGGTACGTTCAGTCGTACCGGGAACGGTTCGGTCTGTACGCCCCAGGTGGTCCACATGTCGCCGTAAGCCGGCAGAATGGCAATGTCGGTATACATGTCGGCGTTTTGCAGCACCGACGACACGCGCGCCTTGTAGGTGTTGATATAGGAGACGTAGGGCCACCAGTTGTTGTGTTCGCTGAAGTAGGCACCATAACGGACCCATCCCGGGAAGGGAATGTTCAGCGGGGAGTAGTTCACGCCGATCCAGAACGACTGGGTAACGCCCGAAATGAGGCTCATGTCCGAGCCCAGCTTCAGGAACTCCAGCGTGGCGGCGAAAACCTGGTAGGTATTGGTCATCTCTTCGCAGCTGACCACCCGTTTCCCGGTCAGGTGGGCCGCCGAAGAGACGAATTTGTTGATCATGGTGTAACCGCGTCCACGACGGTAGTCTTCATTGGACATCTCTTCGCCCAGCCGGTGTTTGAGCCAGTTGGTCGTCCACGATTCGCCTTCGGGAATGTCGTATCCGATGCTGCTCTCCAGCGGGAAGAAACCGCGACCGTAGGCCTGGGCGCGCGACATCACCCCCAGATCTTTACACCATTGCAGGTAGGTGGCATTGAACCGTTCACGCAGCAACTCGGCTTTGGTCAGTTCGAAGTCGTAGCGCATCCGGTTGTTTTCGTCCTTGAAGCGCGGGGTCTTTTCCACCCCGTAGTCGAAGTTGTAGACATCCCCCAGACGGCCCGTTTTGAACATCATGTAGGGCATGTAGGGGACAATGTCGTAACCGCGTCGGCGGATGAACTCTTCCCGGAAGTCGGTCGTCCAGTTCATGCCCTCCAGCTCCATCGAGTCGGTAAACATCGTCCGCATACGGCCTTTGAGCGGACCGATTTTGGCCTGGATCGTATCGGACATGTGGTCCAGGTATTTGCGCACGGCGGTTTTGTCCAGATGGTTGAGAATCGGCCCGGCGGCTCCCGGAGCCCCGTTGATCACGCAGGCGAAGGCATTGACCTGCACCACGGCATAGAAGTAGTGTTTGCCGGCGGGAACCTGCACGTGAATGATCTCGTTGTCTTTCTGGTCGGTCAGGTCGATCGCCTGGTCGATGTTGTCCATGGGCGAGGGGACCAGGCTCAACGAGATGATCTTCATGGTCCGCACCGGAGAGGTCTCGGTGGCATGGGGATCGACCTTGGCGAAGAGGGCGAACTGCGAGATTTCGTATTCGCAGGGGCCGTCCAGCTCCTGGGCGTCGACCAGACGCACCATGGCGCGTTCATCGCCTTGCAGGTATTCGGCGCCGAAAGGCCAGCCCGAACCGACCAGCAGATCACAGGTCATGTCCAGACGTTTGGCTTCCTCGAAGGTGACGTTGAGCATCTCGATCCATTTGTCGCTGAGCCATGGGGTCGCCTCTTTGAGCATCCCCATGTCGTTGTCTCGAGGCGGCAATTGGATGGGATTGATCTCCACGCCACCGATCCCGGCCTTTTTCATCACTTGCAGTTCGCGACGCAGTTCGTCGGCCTCCAAAATGTCGCCGTTCCACCACCACCGTACGAAGGGATGGTAGATCGACGCCGGTTCTTTGAAGGCGTTGTACAGGTCGCTATCGAAACGCAGCGAGTCGCTTTTGAGGGCCCATTTGGCTAATGTGGGCGACGTCGAGGCCAAAATACCCCCTGCGGTGAGCCAGGCGCTGCGGATGAGGAAGGTTCTTCTGTCCATGGTTTTCGGTTTGGTAGGGTTAGGTTTAGGAATCGGTCGGAATCCGGTTCCCGAAGTCGAATCGGGGCAGGATTCCGTTATGGGTTTAGGTTTTGGCTCGGGAGGGACCGATCAAAGTCCCTTCCGAAAGAGGGGGAGACAGAGTCTCCGTACAGCCGTGATCCCCACGGCTGACGAAGCTCCGGATCCGGTTTATTTTTTGGCTTTCAGCTGTTTGCCGTTGGGCGTTTTGCAGCCCGAGATGTTGACGTTGGTCGACGTGCCGGCCGATGCCAGGGCATCGCCCGTGGTGTCGAAGTAGCAATCCGTCATGCTGAAGCCCGTGCAACCCGAGAAGATAACCCCTTGGCTGTTGGCCGTTTGACGGCTGGTGACGGCCAGGTTGCTCAGCGTAACGTCTTTGCAGTCGCTGTACACCATCACGTTGCCGCAAGGATTCTGCAGGTTGATCCCTTCGATCTTGACGTTCGAGCAGTTTTTGAGGCTGATCAGAGCCGGGCTGGCCTGAGCCACGCTTTCTTTCAGGTTGCCTTTGTTGATCTGGGTCTGAACGTTGCCCAACAGCAGCGTACCTTGGCCTTGGATCACCCCTTTCCCGATAACGGCGATATTTTCCTGCCCTTCGGCGCAGATGATCGCTTTGGTATCACCGGCAGCGGTGTAGTCATACGGGAAGGTTACCCCTACCAGTACCGCTCCTTCGTGGAGTTGGATGGTGACATTGGATTTGAGGTTGAGCGTACCGGTCAAGTAGCGTCCTACGTAGAATTCGAGCGTACCGCCACCCTGTTCGCTGATGTGGTCGATGGCTTTCTGGATGGAGCGGGTATTCAGCGTGGAACCGTCCGATTTAACCCCGAAGTAGGAGGCTTTGTAGGTGACTTGGGCCGAGAGACTCAGCGTGCAGACACTCGCCAGGGCGAGGGCGATAAATTTCAGCTTGTTCATTGTATTGGATTTTATGTGTTTTACGACGGAAGAATAGCTTCGTTATTTGATCTCGATGTTCTGGGATTTGTAGTCGAAGAGCTGGTTTTTCCCTTCGCTGTTCGGTTCGATATACTGCATGCCTTCGAACGTACCGCCGTTCACGTCATCCAAAACGATGGCCGGACGATAATCCGAAGCCAGGGCTTTGAACGTTACGTTCTTGAAGTGGATGCCGTTGGCGTGGCGGATGTACATCCCCCAGGCGGGCAGCTCTTTGAACTGCGAGAATTCGGGGTAGCGGTCGGGCTGTTCGGGAATACCGTCCAGTTCTTCGGGGGTCAGACCCACTTTGGCGTAGTAGGGGTTCCCGGCACCCGGGTAGACGATTTCGACGTTTTCGAGCGTCACGTTTTCGATTTTGTATTCGGGCAGACCCACGATGCTGGCCGGCGAGATGTTACGCGGCAGGTCTTCGATCGGGCCTTCGTAGTTGTAGCCGGCATCGGCTTTGTGGAACGGTACTTCGGCGTAGACATTCTTGATGGTGATGTCTTTCATGACGGGTTCTTTCCCGCGGCTCCAACGGTTACCGATACGCAGGTAGATCACGTTCCCGGTGTTGATCGAGCGAACACCGTCTACCAGGATGTTTTCGATGTGGGCTCCATCCACGGCAGCGAAGGTGATGGCCGAACGATAGGTGTCGTAGATGGTCATGTTCGTCACGGTGATGTTTTTGAACCCACCGCGCGATACGGTCCCGAATTTCAGACCGTTGGCGCTCGAACGACCTACGCAGTTGTCGATCAGGACGTTTTCGCACATGTGTTCGAAGCTGTGCGATTTGAGGCAGAGCACGTCATCGGCAGCGTCGAAGAACGAGTTTTTGATCACTACGTCTTTGCAGTCCACGATGTCGATCCCGTCGTTGTTCCAGTACGATTTGCTGTCGACGTAGATGTTATCCACGTACAGATTTTGGCACTGGTCGTAGGTCTGGTTCCAGCTGGCCGGGTCGCGCAGGGTGATATCCTTGATGGTGATGTTTTTGCATTCGCGGAAGTAGATGTTCTGCGGACGGTTCCATTCGCGGGGACGGTCCAGGGTGATGAGGTCGTTCCCGGGGTTGTAGCCGCGGTGGATCAGGTTCAAACGGTTGTTGGCCGTGATGAAGCCCCGGCCGTTGATCACGCCTTGGCCCGTGATACCGATGTTTTCCTGCTTGATGGCGAAAATCAGGGAGTGCCAAGCGCATATCTTTTCATACGTATAGTCGAGCGGGTTGGTCGAGCCCAAGAGGGTAGCACCCCGTTCGAGGTGGATCGTCACGTTCGATTTCAGGTAGATCGAACCGGTGACGTAGCTGCCGGCGTGGAAGACCAGGCGTCCGCCGCCATTTTCATGGATGAAGTCGATGGCGTACTGAATGGTGTTGGTGTTCAGAGCGATGCCGTCGGCTACGGCCCCGAAGTCCTGAACGTCATAGTCTTTGGCCGAGAGCTGGAAAGTGGCCAGCAGGGCGACGGCCAGCGAAAGTAATTTTGTCATGCTTGCTTTCATGGTGAGGTTAGTTTGATTTATGTTTTGAATTCTTTATTTATTTCTTTTGAACGAGTCCGGTAGTTTTATAGGTGTGGAGTTGTTTCTTGCCGCCACCCGGTTCGATATAGGTGATATCTTCGAGCAGCGCCCCATCGACCTGTTGCAGCACCATGGCCGGACGATAGTCGCGGGCGAGGGCTTTGAACGTGATGTTTTCCAGGGTCAGGTTTTTGGCGTGACGAACGTAGAGACCCCAGGCCGGCAGCTCTTTGAACTGCGAGAATTCGGGATAGCGGTCGGCTTGTTCGGGAATGGCATCCAGATCGGCCGGTTTCAGCCCGCAGTAGGCATAGTTGGGGTTCCCGCCGCCGGGATAGACCAGTTCGATGTTGCGCAGGGTGACGTTTTCGATGTCATGGCCTTCCAGCCCCACGATGCTGGCCGGCGAGATGTTGCGCGGCAGGTCTTCGATCGGCCCTTCGTAGTCGTATCCGGCATCGGGTTTGGTGGCCGGGATTTCGCAGTACATGTTCTGGATGGTCACGTTTTTGAGGGTGCCCACACTGCGTCCTTCGCCCATCCAGCGTTTGCCGATACGCAGGTAGATGGCATTGCCGGTGTTGTAGGCGTAGAGACTGTCGACCAGAATGTCTTCCACCTGGCCACCGTCGGGCGTGGCGATGGTGATGGCCGAACGGTAGGTGTCGTACACCTTGTTGTTGATGATGCGGATGTTTTTGTAGCCGCCGGCCGACACCGTTCCGAATTTGATCCCGCTGGCGCTCGAACGGGCCACGCAGTTCCGGATTTCGATGTTTTCGCAACGGCTGTTGGCGTCATGTGATTTGAGGCAGATGGCGTCGTCCGTAGCGTCGATGAAGCTGTTGAGCACCTTCATGTCTTTGCAGTCCACGATGTCCAGCCCGTCGTTGTTCCAGTAGGCTTTGCTGTCGACGGTGATGCCGTCCAGCACGATGTTGCTGCACTGATCGTAGGTCTGTACCCAGTCGCAGGTGTTTTTGATCAGGATGCCCTGGATTTTGACGTTATCGCATTCGCGCAGGTAGATGCCCCGCGGACGGCGGCGACTGGGACGGTCGTATTTGAGATCGTCGTCGAGAATGCCCTGATGGATCTGGTCCATCATATTGTAGGCCAGGGCCCGGCCCTGCCCGTCGATCACGCCTTTCCCGGTGATGGCGATGTTGTCCACCTCCTTGGCATAGATCAGCGCGCAGTAAGGAGTTTCCAGGTTGTAGTCGTAAGGGTTCGTCGAACCCACCAGGACGGCCCCTTCATTGAGGTTGATCGTCACGTTGGGTTTCAGAAAGAGGGTCCCTGTCAGGTAGCGTCCCACATAGAATTGCAGAGTTCCACCCCCCTTTTCACTGATGTAGTCGATGGCTTTTTGGATGGCCGTCGTGTTGAGGGTGGTCCCGTTGGACTTGATGCCGAACAGGGAGGCGTTGTAGTCTTTGGCCGATACCTGGGTCAGGCAGAGCAGGCCGAGCAGCAGCGCCGCAAGGTTACGTTTGTTCATTTTGATAAGAGCTGTTTGGTTAGTTTAGGTTATCGCTCTGAGGGGTCGGACGCGGGGGAACCGACCGCTTCAGAAGAGGATAAGCCCCGGAGACCATTCTCCAGGGCTTAGTAGGGTTACTTATATAAGGTGACGGGACCGACCATGCCCATCGACTGAACGAGTTGTTCTTTCCGTCCGGCCGTAAATTTCTGGGCGGTTTCGTTGTCGGTCAGGGTGTGCATGTAGTTCCCCATGTTGGTGACGACGCGTACTTCGATCTGGTTGGTACCCGGGCGAAGCAGGTCGGCGATGTCGTAGATGCGGTAGCCGAACCATTTCACGGGGCAGGCCTCTCCGTTGACGTAGAGTTCGTTGATACCCCAGACTTTCCCCAAATTGAGAATATGTTCGCCGGGGTTTTCCACTTCGAACGAGGTGCGATAGACAACCGTTCCGGTGAAGTTGACGAATTCGGTCTCTTTCAGATCGACGGGAGAATCCATGTGGGTGGTCTTGACCCAACCTTCGCGGGAGTGGTGCAGTTCGACTTCCCAATCGGTCAGGGTTTGGGTGTCGCTGCCCGAAACCGGCAGCGGATTCCACATCGGGCCCTTCTTTTCCCGGTCGAAGACGATCAGACGCGATTCGGCCGGACCCATATTCAGGTCGTAACTGCCGTCCTCGTTCAGTTCGATGCGGTATTTTTCGCCGGTATTGGCGTCCCAAACCCACGGATAGCGCTTGCGGGTGATCGTTTCCGAGAAGGTGATCCGGGAACGTTTCGGTTCGTGCATGTGGGCGTTCAGGAAGAAGAACAGTTGGCTGTCGTCGTCGGTGACGTAGCGGTTCTGCATCAGGAACCGATCGGGCGTATCGATGGTCAGATAGTGCGGAATGTCGTACTTTTCCATCACCTCTTTATACCATTCCAGGTAGTGGCCGTCGGCGGGTTTTTCGAGCAGGATGAACTGATCGGGGAAGGTTTTGAGTTTTTCCACCCACTCTTTGACCTCCTGGTCGCGTTGTTGGTAGTTGAGCAGCCCCAGCGATTTGGAGGGGTAGCAGCCGATGCAGAAGACCCGACCGCCTTGCGAAACCATCTCATACAGTTTGGCCAGGGTGGCGGCGCTGGTGCCGGATACTTCGATCAGGAAGAGCGTGCCGTAGGCTTTGGGCCCGTAGCAGAGTTTCCCGTCGCGCACTTCGCTCTGACCGATCATGATTTCGGTCGTGATGTCGGCGGCTCCGCCGTTTTTGTGGATCGCTTCCCACACCAGCGGCATGTACGGAACATTGAGCTCTTCGGGGAAGGGATCGGTCTTGACGCCTTCATCGGTCCACATGTCGTAGTTGGCCGTCAGCAACGCGATGTCGGTATACATGTCGGCGTTCTGCAACTGCGAGGAGAGACGGGCTTTGTACTGGTTGAGGTATTTGAAGTACGGCCAGTAGTTGTTGTTTTCGTTGTGGTAGGAGCCGTACTGCACCCATCCCGGGAAGGGTGCTTCGGGGGGCGAGTAGTTGAAACCGTGCCATACCGAGTGCGTTACCCCGGAGATGATGCTCATGTCGGACCCGATCTTCAGGAACTCGAGCGTGGCGTTGAAGACGTTGTAGGTGTTGGTCATCTCTTCGCAGCTCATGATCCGGCGGCCGGCCAGGTGCATGGCCGAAGAGACAAACTTATTGATATACGTATAGCCTCGTCCGCGGCGATAGTCTTCGTCGCCCATCTCTTCGCCCAGACGGTGTTTCAACCAGTTCGAGGTCCAGGATTCGCCTTCGGGGATGGTATAGTAGAGGCTGTTTTCCAATTGGAAGAGCCCGCGGCCATAGGCCTGGGCACGCGAGTCGACGCCTTTGTCACGGCACCATTCCACATAGGTCATGATGTAGCGTTCGAACAGCAGTTCGGCTTTGGTGAGTTCGAAGTCGAAGCGCATGCGGTTGAGTTCGGCCTGCAGTTCGGGGCTTTTGGTTGCGCCTACGTTGCCTTTGATGACGGCTCCCAGACGTCCCGTCTTCAACAGAATGAACGGCAGATAGGGCATCATATCGTAACCGCGGCGTTTTTTGAACTCTTCGGCGAAGTCCGAGGTCCAGTTGCTGCCTTCCAGTTCGAGACTGTCGGCGAAGAAGGCGCGGATATGCTCTTTGAGCGGGCCGGTTTTGCGTTCGATGGTATCGGACATGTGGTCCAGATAGCGGCGAACGGCCCCTTTATCCATGTGGTTGAGGATGGTTCCGGCGGCTCCGGGGGCTCCGTTGATGACGCTGGCGAAGGCGGTGATTTTGACCGTCGCATATAAATAGTGTACGCCGGCGGGTACATCGACACGGATAATTTCGTCGTGGCGCTTGTCGGAGACATCCACGGCATCCGCGAGGCTGTTCATCGGATCGGGCACCAGTTTCAGGGAGATGATCTCGAATTCGCGACGGGGGTTGGGGTCGGTGACCTGCGGGTCGACGTTTTTGAAGATGGCCAGTTGGGACACTTCATAAGTGGTGGGACCTTCGATCTTTTCGGCGTCGATGTAGACAGCCTGGGCGCGGTCGTTGCCTTTGAGGTCTTCCGAGCCGAAGGGCCATCCCGAGCCGACGATCAGGTCGCAGGTCATATCCAGTTTTTTGGCTTCGGCGAAGGTGACGTTGAGCATGTCGATCCATTCGTCGCTGAGCCATTTGAGGGATTTTTTACCCAGGTCGTCGCCGGTGGTCGGGAAGGAGATCGGGTTGATTTCCACTCCGCCGATGCCGGCATTTTTGAGCAGGTGCAGTTCGCGCACCAATTCGCCGGCTTCCACTTTGTCTCCGTTCCACCACCAACGTACGAAGGGATGGTATTTGGAGGCCGGGTTTTGGAACTGTTTGTAAAGATCGGAGTCGAAGCTCAGCTCGTTGCGTTTGGCCTTGACGGCGACGTCGGCCAGGGCGGGGGATACGGCGATCACCAGGGCTCCTCCGGCCAACATGGCGCTGCGCTTCAGAAAGGTTCTTCTGTCCATCGGTCAGTTATTTTGTCAGTACTTTCAGGTATGAAAGGGTTACGTATGAGGGTTTGGGTTGGAGTCATTCCGGTAACCGGAGGCATCGGAATGAGGATCCAGGAAGCAAAAATTTTTACGAAATTAAGGATAATATTCGAGATTTCCTCGTCTTGCCGATCGTAGTAAGAGCCGAGACGGTCGAATTCGGTTTTTGGGAGGGGGTGCTAAAATTTTACGGGGGTGGTTCTGCCTGTTAATAAACGTTTCGGCGGAGAGGAGGGCGTGAGAATTTTAACAAAAAAATCGATTTTTCTGTTACATAAAATGGGTTATGTCTCGAAATTACCACGAAATTGAAGGTGCAGGAAGATTTTTAGAGTAGTATAGAGTAGTATAGAAAACGGGAAGAGGGTCGTTTTGTACGTTCGGCTGACCCGAAGGGGGCCGGGGCAGAATCGGAGGGTGAACCTGGATCGAAAAGTGGTTTTGGGAATCGTATTTTGGCGAGCCCTCTTTTCGGGGGCCCGACCCGTCGGATGGAGACTTGGTTCCCTGGGTGAGGCATCCCCTTTTCTCGGGAGATGAGGCTCCGGGGAGACGAGGTCTTTCTTTCCGTGCGGAGGGCCCCTCTGCCCAAGTGATGAGCCTCTTGCACCGCACGGAGGAGCCCTTTCCCGTGAGGTGAACTCCTCTTTTCCTTATGTGGTCTCTACGCGGCGAAACTCCTCGTACGCTTCGGTCGAGAGCGGCAGTCGGGATTATGATATCTGGGAGAGAATCGCTATATTTGTTTCTCTTGCATCGGGCGTTGCCCTGGTGACGGGACGAGCCCTTTTGACTTTGGGGAATGCTTCGGGTGATTCCTACGGCGAGTTGCCTCCGAAGGGTTATCTCCCGCGGTTTGTTGTTTTTTGAACCCCCTAACGAATTAAAATCCGATCATGACAGCGATGAAAAAACTGACGCTATTTTTCCTGTTGGGTGCCGTGAGTGTGTCGGCGCAGGATAAATTCGCCGATATTGCGACGGGACATTATCAGTTGCGGCGCGAACGGCTTGTCGAACCCCAACCGCCCCGTTTGGATACGGTGTGGCTGCCGGTGGATCACGATCCCGAAGCGGTTTTTGCCCCCATGGAGGTGATCGATACCCCGGAAGAGCTGCAGGCCGAGCTGGATCGGATGAAGGCACAGTATGCGCCTTTTCTGCGGAATGTGGCGCCTCCGTTGGAGACCCTGCGGCAGCGGATGGCGTTGAAAACGTTCGACTGGCGGATCGAGACGCCTGAGGATCGGGGAAATTTGCCGGCTGTCTTGCGGGGCGAAGGGAGTTGGGAAACGGTATCGATTCCCCATTTCGGAGCCCCGCTGGGGCGGGCGGTGACCTACTACCGCAAAGAGGTGGAGGTGCCGGCCGAGATGTTGGGCACCGGATCGTTGTTTGTCTGCTTCAAAGGGGTGGACTATAAGGCCCAGGTCTACTGGAACGGTAATTTGGTGGGGACCCATACCGGATTTTTTGCCCCCTTCGAATGCGAGATTTCGAAAGAGGCACGTCCCGGAAAAAACGTGCTGTTGGTCAAGGTCGAGAACGACTACACCACCACGGGAACCAGTATTGCCCGTGAAAATGTACGCGGGGATAAAATTTATGCCGCTACGGGGCTCGGATACGATGATCCGGAGGTGGGGTGGCACCACTGTCCGGCCGGGATGGGCATCTACCAGGATTGTTACCTCGAGGCGCGGGCCGACATGCATGTGAACGATATTTTCGTACGGCCCCTGCCCGACGATGCGGCGGCCGAGGCCTGGATTGAGATCAATAACTACGATTCGGTACAGCAACGCACGCAGCTGTTGATTTCGGTGTTCGGGCAGAATTTCGAGCAGACTGTGGTACGGGATCTGACATATACACCCCGCTCGACCTATGTGCCGGGGGTGGGCGACCTGGCCAAACCGACCGACAACCAAAGCATCGAACTGAAAATGGGTTATGGGGTCAACTTTGTGCGGGTGCCGCTCGATATGAAAGGCTTCCGGTGGTGGGAGCCCGATCATCCGTGGCTCTATCAGATTCAGGTCAGCGTGTTGGACAGCACCGGTCGGAAGCTCGACGGTGCGGTGCGTCAGTTCGGGATGCGGACCTTTACGATGGATACCCTGAGTCGTCCGCGCGGGATGATGTACCTGAACGGACGTCCCATCCGGTTGCGGGGTGCCAACACGATGGGCCATCTGCAACAGTGCGTTTTCAAAGGCGATACCACGCAGCTGATCGAAGACATTCTGTTGGCCAAGATCTGTCACATGAACTATCTGCGGTTGACGCAGCGTCCGGTACAGCCTGAAATCTACGATATGTGCGATCGGTTGGGGTTGTTGAATCAGGCCGACCTGCCGTTGTTCGGTAGCCTGCGCCGCAACCTGATGGCCGAAGCCGTCAAACAGGTCGAAGAGATGGAACGTCTGGTCCGCTCTCACCCCAGTACCATTATGGTTTCCTATATCAATGAACGATTCCCGAATGCCGAGGGGCAGCCTCAGCGCAGTTTTGCCGAGTTGGAAGAGTACGAACGACTGTTTCAGGCGTTCGATCAGGCGGTCTTGCTGGCCAATCCCGATCGGGTGATCAAGGCGGGGGACGGGGATTACGATCCGCCCTCTCCGGGACTGCCCGACAACCATTGCTACAACGGATGGTATAACGGTCACGGTCTGGGACTGGGCAAGATGCACAAAGGATATTGGCAGATGGTCAAGCCCGACTGGTATTATGCCTGCGGGGAGTTCGGATCCGAAGGGCTCGATCCGGTGGAGGTGATGTACAAATACTATCCGGCATCGTGGTTGCCGCACTCGCCGGCCGAGGAGCGGACCTGGACCGCCAACCGGATTCCGCAGGCCCAAACCCATCGTTTCCACTATATGTGGTATAATACGCAGCATACGTTGCAGGATTGGGTGGATGCCAGCTGGGAACATCAGCGTTGGGTGATCAAGTTTACCACGGAGGCCTTCCGACGGGACAATCGGATGGTGTCGTTTGCCATCCATCTGTTCATCGATGCCTTCCCGTCCGGGTGGATGAAGACGATCATGGATGTGGACCGCCAACCCAAACCGGCCTATTTTGCCTACCGGGAGGCGTTGACGCCGTTGATGACCTCGCTGAGAACCGACCGTTGGAACTATTTCGCCGGTGAACCGATTGCGGTGGAGGCGTGGGTCAGCAACGATACCGATCGGGTGCCCGAAGGCTATACGCTCAGCTATCAGCTCGAACGGGGGAATCGGGTGATTTTTGCCCATCGCATTCCGGTTGAGGTGTCGGTTTGTGCGTCTGCCTATCAAGGGTCGATTGCGTTCGAGGCCCCGAAGGTGTCGAAACGGACGACCTATCGTCTGCGGGTGTCGCTCAACGATGCGGAAGGCAAGCCCGTGCAACAGAACGTAGAGACGTTGGAGGTTTTCCCGGCAACGCGACCCATCGCCCGGAAGGTCTATGCGTTGGGGAATAAGGCGCAGGCTTTGCGTGAAGAGATTGGGTGTCAGTCGGTTGCCATCCTGGCGGATGCACAGGTGGTGCTGATCGACGATTTTGCGGCTTATGAACGCGAGCGGTCGGCCATCGACGCTTGGGTGGCTCGAGGCGGTAAGGCGCTTTTGCTGGAGCTGCCGGCCGGGGAGTACACGGTGGCGGATACACCGGTGCAGGTGGAGAATACGACCATGGGCCAATACTATTTCGCTTCGCCGCTGGTGGATGCTCCGGTTATGAAAACGTTCCGGCCGAAGGATTTCTGGTTCTGGTACGATCCGGCGGTGGGGTATGTCACTCCGTTGTTGGGACAGACTCTGTCGGCTCCAGCCTGGACGCCGCTGGTGTTGAGCGGCAATTCGAACTGGCTCGAAGATAAAGGACCGGTGATGGCGGCTTGTGAGCTGCGTCACGGTCGGGGGGTGTTCCGCATCAGCGAAGTCATGCTGGCCGGACGGGTGACGACCAATCCGACGGCACGGCTGTTTGCCGAAGGGTTGATGACTTGGTGAGGGCGCCCGATTTACACTTCGAGATGAGATAGAAAACCCCTCCGCTGTTGGAAGCGGAGGGGTTTTCTATAAGGTCTGATCATTCCCAAAACCGGTAAGGTCGCTTACCGGGAGCCATTGAATTCGGCGATGGCATCGTACATGGCGAGGATGTTCTGCGGAGGAACATCCGGCAGAATGTTGTGTACGGTATTGAATACGAAACCGCCCCCGGGGGAGAAGATCTCCAGCCGTTCCAGCACCTGTTTGCGAACTTGTTCTGGAGTGCCCCGGTTGAGCATCGAAGCGGTATCGATACCGCCGCCCCAGAAGGTCACGTCGGCTCCGAATTCCCGTTTCAGAAAAGCCGGGTCCATTCCGGCTGCATTGGTTTGCACCGGGTTGATGATCTCGATGCCGGCGTCGATCAGATCGGGAATCAGGGCCGAAATAGATCCGCAGGAGTGGATAAAGGTGTGCATTTGGCTGTGGCTCTTCACATATTCGCATAAAATGCGATGGCGGGGTTTGAAGAGTTTCCGGTAGGTTTCTGGACTCATAAAGGGGCCGGAGATCATACCGAGATCATCTCCGAAGCGGATAATGTCTACGAGGTCGCCTACCGACCGGCATACTTGTTCCAGGGTGGCCAGGTGGCGAGCCAGCAGTTCGTCCAGGAGGCATTCGACGTTGCGTTCGTCGCAGAGCAGGTCCATCAGAAAGTTGTCCATGCGGCGCAGAAAGGTTCCCCATTCGAACAGGTTGCAGCCACAGACGATCATCAGGGCTTTGTCGGAGGTTTCGCGCAGTTTCAGGGCATGCTCTCGTAAGGTATCATAGAATCCTTCGTCGGCGGCATGATCCCAGGGAGAGTGGACATGGCGGGCCCACAAAACGCGGCCCATTTCGGCGTCCAGGTTGGTATAGTCAGCCGGATAACCGTCGGCGTAAGGAAAATAAGTTTGATCGAAAAAGGTCGCGCCGACCGGCATTTTCGTCAACATCCGTTGTCCGTCGTCATCGTATGTGGCCCAGGAACCGTCAGGAAGGTGGCGGGGGTGAAAATTCTGTGGATAGTAGGCCTGCGCTCCGTTGGATAGGGTAATGGGATACCAATCTTCCGGGCGGGTATTGAAGGTGCGGCCGATGTCCAATACATCGATCCCGAAGCGTTCGAGTAATTCGTCGTCGGGTTGGGCCAGTTGTTGTACAACGTCGTAGATCAGGGTGGGTTTGTCGAGACCCAGGTATCGGACGAGGTTGTTGTAGGCGATTGCGGAGATTCCGGATGAAGGGGTGGCTCCCAGATCGACCGGTACCCGGTCCGGCGTTCGGTGATCGATGGCGGCTAAAACGTTTTCGCGAGAGGTCATAAAAGGTGAAATTTTACTCTAAGGTAGCGAAATATCCCCAGAACGTACGGGTGTCGCTTGAAAATTTGCTATCTTTGATTTTGTTTGAAACAGAAGAAAACAGATGAAGAAAGGAATATGGATCGGCCTGTTGATGGTTGGATTTGGTAGTTTTTCGAGCTATGGGGCCCTGCAGGAGGGAGCCCCGGTGACG
The DNA here is from genome assembly GCA_944326035.1 of uncultured Alistipes sp. Lineage (GTDB taxonomy): Bacteria > Bacteroidota > Bacteroidia > Bacteroidales > Rikenellaceae > Alistipes_A. The sequence goes on from CALVCS010000003.1 coordinate 166,008, forward strand.
TTGCAAACGGCATCGGATACACTGTCTTATGTATTGGGACGACTGATCGGCAACAGTTTGATGCGATCGGATAGTGCCATGTTGCGACAGGAGTTGAATCGAACGATCTTTTTCGATGCGGTAGAGGAGTGTCTGGACGGGCAGTCTGCTCGGTTGAACGATCAGGAGGGGACCCGTTTTTTGCAACAGTTCAAGCAGGCCTGGATCCAGAAACAGCAGGCGTCGGTACAACAGGTCGGCGAAGAGTTCTTGGCGGCTAATCGTAAACAACCGGGCGTCAAAACGACCTTTAGCGGATTGCAGTATCGCATCGTGAAGAAGGGCGAAGGGGCGAGACCGACGACTTCCGATGTGGTGCGGATTTATTATACGATGAAACGGACGGACGGAACCGTGATCGATTCGTCCGATCAACGGGGACAGCCGATGGATACGCCGTTACGCAACCTGATTCCGGGTGTAGTAGAGGGGATGCAACTCATGCCGCTGGGCGCCAAGTATATTTTTTATCTGCCGGCCAAACTGGCCTATGGATCGCGGGGTGCCGGGGATTTGGTACGGCCCAACGAAGCGCTGATTTTTGAGGTGGAGTTGTTCGATATTGACGCCGGGGCTGCGGTGTCTACTCCGCAGATGGGATTTCAGTTCCGTTGATTTTCGAAGTGACTCGGGATTGCAATTTTAACCGCTTGTGACCGAAAGATCGGCGTGATTTAAATAGGGCGCAGTGTAGGTTGCGGTGGCGCAGAACCTTAACGAGCCGGGGACTTCTGTAAAAGAAGTCCCCGGCTCGTTTTTGGAGGGGTTAGTTGTTGTGTGCAGAACGGAATAGACGATAGAGCAGCCACGATAGCGTGGCGAATCCGAGGAGCCAGACGCTGAGAGGTATGCGTCGAGCGGTCCGTTGCTGTTCCTGGTGCTGTTGGTGGACGGTAAGATCTGTTTGTTGTTGCTGAAGGGTGATCAGCGAATCGTTTTGACGATCGGTGTGGAGGGTCGAATGTTGGGCGGTTTCGCTCTGGAGCGTTTGCCGGTGGTTCTGAGCGGAGGTCCGATCGCCCCGATAGAGCGTTACGTCGGCTAATAGAGGTCTTTGGCCAAGGAGAGAATCGGGAGGTTGGGTGGTGTCGTATAGTTTCAGATGGAGCTGCCACCACTCCTCGGAACATAAATCCTGTATTTGAAGATCCTGTTGATGATCGGTATGGAGTGTATCGTTTGCGGTTGTCGACGTTTGTTGCCGATGCTGGGTTGTTTCGCTGGATTGCTCTTCTTGAAGGTCGGTTTGCAGGGAGCTTTGGAGGGCGTTTTTTTGTGGACTGCACCCCCCAAGCAATCCGCCGAGCAAGATGAGTAAGCCGATGGTTCGATGCATAGAAAAAGAATTTAAGTTCACTGAAAAGAGTGGATGATTAGGCTTCGAAACGGATGGCGTTGATGCGATTTTGCCATCCTTTGAGAAAGCGTTTTTGGAAAGGGTCGTTCCGCACGATGTCGTTGATGAAGCGCAAGCGGGCTTTGTGGATTTGATCGAATAGGGCGGCGGGAGGACGACGGTTCAGAGCCGTCAAGGTTTTCGGCCCGACGATTCCGTCGACGGTCACCCCCAGGATACGTTGGGGAATTTTGATGCCATGTAGGCCGGAGGCCCACACCCAATCGACCAGGAGGTTGGCCAACGATTGATTGCGGATCTCGTCGGCACGCCACCGATCCCAATAGTGGGGTTTCAGGACCTCGAAGATGACCTCGTCGGGGGTTAACAGCCGGAGGTCGTCGATATCGATGATTCCGTCGCCGGTTTTGTCGTAGCCGACCTGGCGCCAGGTGGAGAGGGTGACGCCGAGGTTGGTGGCGCCGCCGCGATCCCAGGGATCGTCGACGAATCCGCCCTCCCAGGAGAGGATGAAGGGGGCCAGTTTATGAATATCTGCCATAAGCGGGGAAGTATTAAAAGCCGGTTTGCGGTTCACGGTCGAAGCATCCGCGGCGGTTGCAGAGTTTGAAATTGGCGATTTGCAATTGAATGGAGTAGTCGTGTTTTTCTTCGAGCAGTTTGAAAATCGTGTCGCGATCTTTGGCTTTGTCGGCCCAACGCTCGTCGAGCAGGCGGTTGAGGCGTTCGACTTCGTTTTCGCGTTTTTCGGCGATCTCTTTCCATTCGTTGCCGGCCAGGATGGCGTTGTTGGTCTCTTCGTGCACGGCTTCGGCTTTTTTGAGGCGCCGGGTTTCGCGCCATAGCCATACTCCGCCACTGCCCAGCAGAAGGTTGATGATAAGGGAGATGAGTCCCAGAAAATCGGTCATAGTTAGGTTGTTTTAAGCGGGTTGAACAGACAAGGAGAAAGGGAAAGGGGCGGAGACATCGAGGGTCCCCAACGACGTCTCCATCAGGGGTTCCTGGGGGGGCGGTGTTTTTAGGGAAGGCGTTACGATCGGAGGCGATAGAGGGTCTGAAAGCGTTGCGGGTCGAAGTCGTTGGGGAGGTGATCTCCGTCGTCGGTGAAGGTTTCCAAGTCGAGTCGGTAGAACGCGAAACGGAACGCGTCCCGATCTTCATAGGCGATGGCTCCGATGTAGAGGGTTGCATTCAGGCCGTGGCCGATGATTTCCAGATCGGTATCCAGGTCGTCACAGCACCCGAAGGTTTCCTGTTCGAATCGTTCGAGGAGAAAAAGGTATTGGAAGGGGGTCAGATGGAGCATGGTTGGGAGGAAGTGCAGCGTGTGTTCCCGATGGGGAAAATTTCGTAACAGAATCGGTGACGTGAAGATAGGCTGGACTCCCCCTTTCCGGAGGCTATAAAATTGGAATTTTTGTGGATAACGGCTCTGTTCTACTCCGTGCCACGTTTTGCTCAAGAGGGCGTCATGTCCAACGATCCGGCTGCCAAATAGTTAGGGTGTTAGGAAAAGGCCTCCCAGGGATCACAAGGAACCGGGTCGACAAGGAAGCCGAAAGGTGTAGATCGGTAAGAATCGGGCCGCGGCAAAAGTGGGTCGGTGAGCAGAAGGAAACGGCCCGGGCATGAATCACCCCCTTCCAAACGGGAACGGAACTGATCGATTCATCCCTGGAGACTCCTTGATAGGAAGAACACAATTAAATAATTCCAACGGGTGTTAGAGAAGAATCGGAGGGCGATCGAAAATGAGACGAAGGGCGTTGAAGGAGGGGAAAAAGAGGCGTCAGGGCGGTCAGAACAACAGCGCATGATCGGCCAGGAAGTGGAAAAAGGCAGATCGATAATTCTCGGAGATCGGGATATAGGTCTTCCCGAAGACGATTCGATTGCGTTCGATCGTTCGGATTTTCGCGGGTTGGACGATGAACGAGCGGTGCACTCGAATGAACCGATCGCTGGGCAACTGCTCTTCGAGGGCCTTCAGGCTCATGAGCGAGAGAATCGGATGGGGTTCGTTTTCAAGATGAATTTTGACGTAATCTTTGAGCCCCTCGATGTAAAGGATCGCATCGAGCGGAATCTGTTGAAGCCGGTACTCGGTTTTGACGAAGAGGCTGGTCGGTGTGGATCCGGTGGGGGAGACTGGTGGGTTTTCGGCTTTTTGTTTCAGCTCGAACCACTCCCGGGCCTTGTTGGCGGCCGCTAAGAAGTCGGCGTAACTGATTGGTTTGAGCAGGTAGTCGACGGCATTGACCCGAAATCCCTCGACCGCATAGTGACTGAAGGCGGTGGTGAAGATCACGCGGGTTTCAGGTGGGAGCATCCGGGAGAGTTCCATGCCGTTGAGTCCGGGCATTTGGATGTCGCAGAAGAGCAGATCGACCGGATGGTCCCGCAGGGTGCTGAGGGCAGTTGTCCCGCTGTTGAAGGAGCCGTCCAGCGTCAGAAACGGGGTGTCACGGACATATCTTTCCATCAGCTCTATGGCCAACGGTTCGTCGTCGATAATGGCACAGCGGAGTTTCATGAGTCACGCAATTGAAGGATGAGGGAGGCTGTATAGGTATCTTCGTCGTGTCCGTATTGGAATCGATACCGACCGGGATAGATCATTTCCAGCCGTTTCGAAAGATTCTTGAGACCGATTCCGGAACCGCTGCGATCCGACGACGGCTTCGGAAAATAGCTGTTTTTGATCGTACAGATCAACTGTTGGTCCGTTTCGTGGAGGTCGATGGTGATATGGGAGGGTTTTTCGTTGCTGACGCCGTGTTTGAAGGCGTTTTCGACCAGCGAGATGAATAACAGTGGGGCGATGGGGGTTTGGGAGGGCTCTTCCGGCAGAGACACGAACACTTTGACGTGATGAGGTTGTCGGATCCGCATCAGTTCGATATAATCTTTCAGGAAGTCGATTTCGGCGGATAAGGGAACCGTAGTCTGGCTGCTGTCGTAGAGGACGTAGCGGAGCAGTCGGCTCAGTTCATGGACGATCCGTTGGGCCCGAGGAGGGTCGAGTTGGATCAGCGAATAGATGTTGTTCAGGGTGTTGAACAGGAAATGGGGGTTGAGTTGGCTTTTGAGGTTTTGCAGTTCGGCTTTGGTGTGGATGTGTTCCAGTTTTTGGCGTTCGGTTTCGGCCTTGTACCATCCTCCGGTCATGCGGATAGCGACGCTGGCGCTGACGACCATCAGGTAGAGCATGGCGTTACTGGCGAAAAATCGGACGGTGTGTTGCCAGGGACGAGCCATTGGGGGGTGGAGGCTGTCGGGGGGCAGAATATAGCGGAAGAGCAGGTGGGTCAGGATCATGACGGCGCCGATGAGCAGGAGGTTTCCGCCGAGGAAACGTCCGAGACGGCGGGAGAAGAGGTAGCGTTCGATCAGCCCGAAGTAGTTGGTATAGAAGACGACCATGAACGACAGCGGGACGATCAGAAAACGCAGGTATTCGGTTCCGGTCATCAGGGGGCGGTTGGGCCCGGTGAAGAAGAGCGGCATACCGAACACGACGGCCCATGCGGTCAGATGGACCAGCCAGCCCGAATATTTGAGAGGGGACGTACGCATAGTCAGGTTAAAACTACGGATTATTTTCGATTATTCATAGCGGATGGCTTCGATCGGGTCGAGCATGGCGGCTTTCTGGGCGGGGTACCAGCCGAAGAAGACGCCGGTAAGCGTGCAGACGGCGAAGGAGAGGAAGACGCTCCAGGGCTGGATATAGATCGGGAAGGCGGCGACGATGTTGACAACGATGGCGGCCCCGATCCCGAACAGGACGCCGATCAGACCTCCGGTGACGCTGATGAGGATGGATTCGATCAGGAATTGGGCGAGGATATCGCGACCTTTGGCGCCGATCGACATACGGAGTCCGATTTCACGGGTTCGTTCCGTGACGGAGACATACATGATGTTCATGATGCCGATTCCGCCGACCAGCAGCGAGATGCCGGCGACGGCGGCCAGCAGCACGGTCATCATATCGGTGGTGGAGGTGAGCATCGAGGCGAGTTCCTGTTGAGAGCGGATCGAGAAGTCGTCTTCGTCCGAGGCTTTGAGTTTGTGGTTGGTTCGGAGGATTTCGCTGATTTCGTCGATGGCCTCTTGGGTGTAATCTTCGCTGAGAGCCGAGCAGACGATCTCCTGTAAATGGGTGATGGCCAGGATGCGTTTTTGAACGGTAGTATAGGGCGCAATGATTAGGTCATCCTGGTCCATCCCCATGCTGTTATATCCTTTGCTTTGGAGTACGCCGACGATGCGCAGAGGAATCGTGCCGAATCGGATCACTTTCCCGACGGGGTTTTCGCCGTTGGGGAAGAGTTCGTCGACGACGGTTTTACCGATTAGGCAGACCTTGGCCGCGGTTTTGATATCGTGATCCGAGAAGGTGTCGCCATCTTCGACCTTGTAGCGGCGGATCTCCAGGTAGTCGAGGTTGACGCCATAGACGGTGGTCGGGGTGTTATTGGCGCCGTAGATGGCCTGGCCGGCACTATTGACGGAGGGCGAGATATAGGTGACGTAACGTGTTTTGGTTTGGATATCTTCCAGGTCTTCGAGTTTGAGCGACTCCATGTCGTCGGCATCGAGCCGGACGCCGCCCCGCATATCGCCGCCGGGGTGGATCATGATCATGTTGGATCCCATCTCGCTGATTTCGGCCTGGATGCTGCGTTTCGATCCTTGGCCGATGGCGAGCATCGTGATGACCGAGGCGACCCCGATGATGATGCCGAGCATGGTGAGGAATCCTCTCAGTTTGTTGTTGCTGAGGGCTTTGAGGGCTATTTTGAATAGGTTGGCGAAATTCATCGTTAGTCTTCCTGTTTAGGAAAGTGAGCCAGGGCTTCGGCGGCACTCAGGATGTGGGGATTCGGGGTGTCGTCCGTGATATGTCCGTCGCGCAGGGTGATGTTCCGGCTGCTGTATTGTGCGATTTCGGGGTTGTGGGTGACGAAGATGATCGTCCGTCCGGCGGCATGGAGTTGCTGGAAGAGTACCAATACCTCGAAACTGGTTCGGGTATCGAGGTTCCCGGTTGCTTCGTCGGCCAGGATAACGGCCGGGTCGTTGACCAGCGCGCGGGCGATGGCCACCCGCTGCATCTGTCCGCCCGACATCTGGTTGCTTTTGTGGAGCAGGCGGTCGCCCAGTCCGACGGCTTTGAGGGCTTCGACAGCCTTTTGGTAGCGCAGGGCGGCCGAACAGGAGGGGTTATACATCAGGGGCAGTTCGACGTTTTCGATGGCGGTGGTTTTCGGCAGCAGGTTGTAGTTTTGGAAGACGAAGCCGATTTTGCGATTGCGCAGCGTAGCCCGTTGATTTTTGTCCATGGTGCGGACCGCGACGCCGTCGAGGTAGTATTCGCCCGAGGTGGGGGTATCGAGGCATCCGAGCGTATTGAGCAGGGTCGATTTACCGGAGCCGGAGGTGCCCATGATGGTGACGAACTCGCCTTCGGTGATCGAGAAACTGATGCCTCGCAGGGCATGGACCGTTTCGTCGCCCACCTGAAAATCGCGTCGGATATTTTCGAGTCGGATAACCTCTTTTTTCATGGTGCGTTATTTTTTCTTTTGATCACCGCCCGGAGGGGAGGGCATGAAGGGACTCCGTTCCGTGGAGGGGGCTTGAGGAAGTTCCTTGGCGGCACTGAGGCCGACGGCGACGACATCGGTATCGGTCAATCCACTGACGATTTCGGTCATTTCACCGCTGGCGGTTCCGGTCGATACCCGGCGGGGAGAGAGGCTCGAGTCGTTTTTGATCCAGATTTCTCGGGTTCCCGGGGTGTCGGAAAGGGTGTCGGTTTCGACGCTAAGACCCAGTTGGGCGAGCAGTTCCGCATCGGGAACGAACCGCAGGGCTTTGGTCGGTACGGCCAGGGCGTTCTCTTTTTCGATGGTGAAGATCGTGACATTGGCCGTCAATCCCGGTTTGAGTTTCAGTTCGGGGTTGTAAGCGGTGATGACGACTTCGTAGGTGACGACGCTCGATTCGGTGGTGGCTTCGAGACGCACCTGTTCGACGGTTCCGGTGAAAGTGTCGTCCGGATAGGCGTCGACCGTAAATTCCACGCGTTGACCTTCGCTGACCTGTCCGATGTCGGCCTCATCGACATCGGCTACGACCTGCATTTGGGTGAGGTCGTTGGCGATGGTGAACAGGGTCGGGGTTTCGAAGCCGGCGGCCACGGTTTGTCCCTCTTCGACGGCCCGACTGATAACGACACCGTCGATGGGTGAGGTGATGGTGGCGTATTCCAGGTTCTGTTTGACTTTTACGATGGCGGCCTGAGCCTGTTCATAGGCATTTCGGGCGGTTTCGTAGAGATAGAGAGCCTGGTCGTATTCCGAATCGCTGACGAGTTCTTTTTCGTAGAGGGTTTTGGTTCGGGCGTACTCTTTGGTGCGGTATTCGTATTCGGTTTTACAGCTGGCCAGCTGAGCCTGAGACGATTCCAGTTCGGCCTGCAAGGTGACTTTATCCATTTCGGCAATCAGTTGACCGGCCTTGACGATATCGTTGTAGTCGACATAGAGTTTGTCGATAATGCCCGATACCTGTGTCCCGACCTCGACTTCGGTCACCGGTTCGACGGTTCCGGTGGCGGTGACGGAATTTCGGATCGTAATACGGCTGGTCGGGGTGGTTTCCAGGGTGATCTCCGTTTTTTTCGAGGGGTGTACTCCCCACCAGATCCCGATGGCGACGAGGAGCACGCCTCCTCCGATCAGCCATTTTTTTCGTTTCATGAGTCAGCTTTTTAATCGGTTAGGTTGCCTTGGTAGATCTCCAGCAGTTCGATGTTGAGCAGTGCCATGTATTTGGCTTGCAGTTTTTCCTGTTGGGCGGCAGAAAGTTCGTTTTGGGCGGTGATCAGTTCGACGGTGTTTTTCATGCCCACCTGGAACTGTTCGCTGGTCAGGTCAAAACTTTGTTGGGCGTATCGTTCTTTTTCCTGGGCGGCGCGGTATTGGGACTGCGAGGAGATGGCATTCAGATAGGCCGATTCGACCTTTCGTAACAGCTCTTTTTCCAGGTTTTGTCGTTCCAGTTGGTTGTTGGAGACGGTGATACGGGCCTTGTTGAGCGCGGTTCGGTTTTGACGGTTCGAAAAGATCGGAACGCTGAGGGTCAGGCCGATGCTTTCGTTGAAACGGTTCCAGAGCTGGTTCCCGGATTGAAAATCGTTGCCTCCGGAAATATGCCCGGAACCCAGCGAGGCCGATAGAGAAACGGAGGGATAGAACCCTGCACGCGCCTGTTTCACTCCCAATTCTGCAGCTTCGATGGCCAAGGTTCCCCGTTTGATTTCGGGCATGGCTCCCAAGGCCGTGGCATAGATCGTGGTCTTGGACGGCAGGGGCTGCAAAACATCCTCCTCACTTTGCACAGGCGCGGCAAGGTTCATCTCCTCCGTGATATCGAGTTCGAGCAACTGTTTGAGTTGCAGTTTGTAGTTATCGAGGGTAGTTTGAGCGGTAACGACCTGATATTGGTCGCTGGCGTATTGGCTTTCCAGTTGGGCGAAGTCCACTTTCCCGATCGAACCGGTTTCCCACATCTGTTCGGCCCGATCCCGTTGGGCTTTGGAGACGTTGGCGGTTCCGCGGGCGACGTCGACGGCCTCGGCGGCATACAGGGCTTGCAGATAGGCTTCGACGATGGAGACGCGAATATCGTTTTCGGCTTCGGCGACCGAGAGGGCGTCGATCCGGTTTTGCAGGTTTTGTTGTTTGACGGCGGTACGTAATTTACCGCCTTCGAAGAGGGTGATTCCGGTGTTGAGCCCATAGGTCCCGGTGTAGCTATTTTGATCGACGGCGCTCACGGAAGGGTAGTTCGTATAGCCTTGCGTGATGGAGGCGGACAGGGAGGGGAACAAGGCGGCTTTGGCTTGTTCGGTATCTTCGAGGCCGGAGAGGTAGTCGTTTCGGGTCTGTTGCAGCTGGATGTTGTTGGCCAGGGCGTGGTTCAGACAGCGGGACAGGGTCCAGGTTTGGATACTGTCCTGCGCCGATACGATTTGACCTCCCAGCAGGAAGAGGCATCCGATCCACAGGCTTTGTTTCATGGCTTTTATTTTGCCACAAAGCTATGGGCGCCCGTACGGGTATCCAATTAAACTAGACGAATCGCCCGATTGGGTGGACGAAAGGGGGTATTTGGTCGATCAGGGTTGGATCGAAAAGGGAGGGAAAAGCTCGGACATGGAGGGAGGGAAAGGCGTTTTCGATCGACGATGCGTGTGGTTTCGGGTGGGGAAAGCGAGGGGGCGAGGGTTTGAGGAGATCGGTTTTCCGAAGGTGCCTGAACGTGTGCCACGGATGATGGGGAAGGTCTTCGTGCGGGAGGAGAAGGTGCCTGAAGGACGTAGCGATAACAAAAAAGGGATCTTCACAAAGATCCCTTTTTTGTGGTGGCGGAGAGAGGGGGATTCGAACCCCCGGTACCGGTATTCCAGTACGTCAGTTTAGCAAACTGGTGGTTTCAGCCACTCACCCATCTCTCCGGGCCGAATTTCTGAATAGGTTGGCGGTTGAGGTGTTTCGCTCGCAGAGCCAACCGAGGCACAAAAATAGTCTATTTTTGTTTATTTCCAAAATTTGATCGCCAAAATCCATCGCTCTAAAGAGAAAATGGCCGAAGTCTTTTGAGTTCAAAAATCGCTGGACGTTCGTTTGGCGTCGAGAAAAGCGGGCGTCGTATCTTAGAAGATGAACCGCGAACTGATCTCTTTATAGTTGTGTACGCGTTCGATCACATCGGCAAACAGATCGGCGACGGAGAGCACCGTAAACTTGCTGAGGTCTTCGGTCTGTTTGAGGGGGATGGTATCGGTCACGATCACCTCTTTGAGGGCGCTGGCGTTGATCCGGTCGTAAGCCGGTCCCGACAACAGCGGGTGGGTGACGCAAGCGCGGACGCTGCGGGCACCCCGTTCCATAAACATATCGGCGGCTTTCACGATGGTCCCGGCCGTATCGATCATGTCGTCCATGATGATGATGTTGCGGTCGGCCACCTCTCCGATGGCGGTCATTTGTCCCACGACATTGGCTTTTTCGCGTTGTTTATGGCTGATGATCATCGGAGCCTTGAGGTGTTGCGAGTAGGCGTTGGCGCGTTTGGCGCCGCCCATATCGGGGGCTGCGATCGAAAGGTTTTCGATATTGAGTTGTTTGATATAGGGAACGAAGATTCCGCTGGCATACAGATGGTCGACCGGGATATCGAAGAAGCCCTGGATTTGATCGGCATGCAGGTCCATGGTCATGATCCGGTCGACGCCGGCGGCCCGCAACAGGTTAGCGACCAGTTTGGCTCCGATGGAGACGCGGGGACGGTCTTTGCGGTCCTGACGAGCCCAGCCGAAGTAGGGCATGACGGCGATGACGCGATGAGCCGAAGCGCGATGGGCGGCATCGATCATCAGCAGCAGTTCCATCAGGTTATCTGCGGGCGGGAAGGTCGACTGTACGATGAAGACGGTGCAACCGCGGATACTTTCATTGAAGGCAGGTTGGAATTCTCCGTCGCTGAATTCCAGCACGGACGAGTCGCCGAGTTCGATTCCGAAACTCCGGGCGATTTTTTCGGCCAGGTAACGGGATTGACGGCAGGCAAAAAATTTCAGTTTATGAATAGCCATTGTCAGCTAATGGATTTAGTTCGGATGCACAAAGTTACGTTTTTTCGCGCAATAACGGCCGGAGAGATCGAAAAAAAAATCGAAGGAACGGGAATTCTCTCGGTGGGAGGGGTTAGGGTTGGGGTGTTTGGGCGGCCTGATCGAGGCACTTTTCGATGAAGTCGAGGATGGCTTCCCGGCCTTGGCGTTTTTCGGAGGAGGTGTACCAGATTGGCGGGAGTTCTTCCCAGCTTTGTCGCAGGGTACGTTTATAGCGGGCGACATGGGATTCGACCTGATTGGACGACAGTTTGTCGCATTTGGTGAACACCAGTCCGAAGGGGATGCCGTGTTGGCCCAGGAGGTTGATGAAGTCGAGGTCGATTTTCTGGGGTTCGAGGCGCACGTCGATCAGGACGAAGAGGAAGTACATGGCTTCCCGGCGGAACACATAGTCTGTGATGAGTTGGGAGAATCCCTGGCGCTGAGCTTTCGAGACGCGGGCGTAGCCGTATCCGGGCAGGTCGACGATATACCAGCGGTCGTTGATCAGGAAGTGGTTGATGAGTTTGGTTTTGCCGGGGGTCGAGGAGACCTTGGCCAATGCGGGGCTGTCGGTCAGCAGATTAATGAGGGACGATTTGCCGACATTGGATCGGCCGATGAAAGCGAACTCCAGTTTTCCGTCGGAGGGGCACTGGTCGAGACGGGTGCTGCTGCACCGGAAGCGGGCGGAAGCGATATGCATAACGGCTTTTGAGGCAAAGATACATTTTTGGCAGGAGATCGGAAAACGGTTGCCGGTTTTTCGTCGGGTTTGCGGAAAAATGGGGCGAAGGAAGATTTTTTGCCGGCAATTTTGTTATATTTGTTGATTATAGAAGGCGGTTTGGCGGCATCGAACCTGAAAATGTTGGTTAAGGGGGCTGTGCACACGCCGTTACCGCCGGTTTGTTAATTACGATTAGATTATGGCAACCGTAGAAACGATTTACCTCGGCGATTTGCGCAGTGAGGCGACCCATGTACAATCCGGTACGAAAATTTTGACCGACGCTCCCACCGATAATCACGGCAAGGGCGAAGCTTTTTCGCCGACCGATCTGGTGGCAACGGCTTTGGGCAGCTGCATGTTGACGATTATGGGCCTTGCCGCTTCGACGGGCAATTTCGATATCAAAGGCACCCGTTTGGAGATCACGAAGGTGATGGCGGCCGATCCGCGTCGCATCGGGGAGATCAAAATCGACATCCACTTCCCGATGGACTACACCGACAAACAGCGTAAGATTCTGGAAAATGCAGCGCATGTTTGTCCGGTGGCCAAGAGTCTGCATCCGGATTGTAAACAGACCTTCCGTTTCTTTTACGGAGATTGATCCATCTGTCGGGACCTTATGAATCGATACCTTCACCATGTGTGGGCGGTTCTGCTCCTGATCGGAGGAGCGGGAGTGGCCTGGGCGGGAGAGGATACCGTCTCTCCTCAGCCATCCGTTTGTGGATCCACCATCGCCGTATGTGCTCCGCCGCCGGCCTCTCGGGTCGACATGACCTGGTTTCAGGAGGCACGCTACGGGCTGTTTCTGCATTGGGGACTCTATTCGCTCACCGAGGGCGATTGGAAAGGAACCCCGGTGGGCGAGTTTTTCCAGTGGCAATTGAAGATTCCGGTTGCCGAAATGGAGGCTTTTGCCGGGGGATTCAATCCGACGGAGTTCGATGCCGATCAGTGGGTGGACTATGCCCGTCGGGCCGGGATGAAGTATCTGGTCATTACCTCGAAACATAGCGAAGGCTTTTCGATGTTCGACTCGCCCAGCAGTGAGTACAACATCGTGCAGAAGACGCCTTTCGGTCGCGACCCGCTCAAAGAGCTTTCGGAGGCTTGTGAGCGAGCGGGGATCCGTTTTTGTGTCTATTATTCGTTGGGGCGCGATTGGGCCGATCCCGATGTACCGTCGAACTGGCCGGATATCGGAGGCCGCAGCAACGACTGGGATTACCCCGATGAGTGGAACAAGCGTTTCGAACGCTATTTCGAACGGAAGGTCAAACCTCAGATCCGTGAGTTGTTGACGCAGTATAAGGTGCACATGTTGTGGTTCGACGTCCATGGCTTTTGTACGCCGGCCCAGTCGTTGGAGCTGCAGGAGATGATTCAGACCTTGTCGCCGGGCTGTTTGATCAATGATCGCATCGGCAATGGGCTGGGGGATTTTTATACTCCTGAACAGACGGTTCCGGAAGAGATCTCGCGGGAGCCGTGGGAGTCGTGTGTGACCATCGGGTCGAACTGGGGGTATCTTCGTCGGGATACGCTGTATAAATCTTCGGAGGTGATTGCCCGCTTGTTGACGGATGTGGTTTCCAAAGGCGGAAATCTGTTGTTCAACGTGGGGCCTACGCCTCGGGGCACCTTCCCGGAGGGGACGGTCGAACGGCTCGATAGTGTAGGCGACTGGCTGCGGGTGAATGGCGAAGCGATTTACGGTACGCAGCCGTGGCGGGTGTTCGGAGAGAGTACGGTCCGCGAGTCGGTGGTGATGCAGGCGGGGGATAAGCCCGATGAAATGCGGGATGAAACGGCCAAAGGGACCGATCCGGATATTCGTTTTACGACGAAGCCGGGGGTGTTGTATGTGATCGCCCGCAGTTGGCGGGAGGCGAATGTGAGGGTTTCGGATCTGTTGCTGACTCCGGAAGAGGAGGTGAGCGACGTGACCTTGTTGGGATATGAAAAGGCGGTAAACTGGAGCCGTACGGGGCAGGGCATCGAGCTGGAATTGCCGGGTGATTTTCGTCCGGCGGTACCTTTATATGTGTATCGGCTGACCTTGTCCGAAGAAGGTTAACCCGTTTCGGGGAGGACCTTTGGGGACCTTTCGTGCCGCCCCGGTTCAGGAATCGGGGCTTGTGAAAGCGATATACGAGACCGGTATAAAAGGATAGAACTTAAACTACGAACCTAAATAATGAATATGATGAAAAGAACATGGAGAGGTCGGACAGCATTGACTTTGTTGTTGGCGGCCTTGAGTCTGCCGGTATGGGCGGTAGCCCCGCGGGATGTGGATATGAGCTGGTGGCAGGACAGCAAGTATGGCTTGTTTATGCACTGGGGGCTTTATTCCGTGATTGGCGGGGAGTGGAAAGGCAAGAGCGGTTACGGGGAGTTTGTGCAACTGAACGCCCGTATTCCGGTCAAGGAGATGTGGGAGGTGGCGGGGACCTTCAACCCGACGCAATTCAATGCCGAAGAGTGGGTGAAATATGCTGTCGATGCCGGGATGAAATACCTGGTCATCACCTCGAAACATCACGAAGGTTTTGCGATGTATCACTCCGAAGCGAGCAAGTTCAATATTGTGGATGCGACGCCCTTCGGTCGCGACCCGCTCAAGGAACTGTCGGATGCCTGCGATAAATACGGTATCAAATTCTGCGTTTACTATTCGTTGGGCCGCGACTGGGAGGATCCGGACGTGTCGTCGAACTGGCCTCGGGTCGGAGGACGCAGCAATGACTGGGACTATCCCGATGAAGCGAATAAACGTTTCGAACGCTATTTTGAGCGGAAGTTGAAGCCGCAGGTGATCGAGCTGTTGAAAAACTATAACGTACATGTCTTGTGGTTCGATACGGAGGGGCCGTGTACGCCGTCGCAATCGCAGGCCTTGATCGATCTGGTTGAGGAGTATCGGCCGGGCTGTCTGATCAACGATCGGGTGGGGAACGGTCTGGGCGATTTTGTGACGCCGGAGCAGAAGTCGGTGGACGAGATCAGCCGTGAACCTTGGGAGTCGTGTATCACGATCGGGACGAACTGGGGGTATGTCAAACGCGATACGGTGTACAAATCGCCGGAAGTGATTGCCCGCCTGTTGACCGACATCGTTTCCAAGGGGGGCAATCTGTTGTTGAATGTCGGACCGACGCCGTGGGGGACCTTCCAGCCGCAGGCGGTGGACTATTTGCGGAAGGTGGGCAGATGGCTCAAGGTGAACGGCGAGGCGATTTACGGCACGAAACCGTGGCTGGTGTATGGCGAAGCGGCGGCTCGGGAGCAGATCACGATCCAGGCCAGCGATAAACCCGACGAGGTGAAGGACGAAACGGCGAAAGGCACCGAACCGGATATCCGTTTCACGAGCAAGCCCGGGGTGTTGTACGTGATTGCCCGGAGCTGGAAGGACCCTCGGGTACGGGTCAACGATCTATTGCTGACGCCGGAACAACGGATTCAAAAGGTGGAATTGTTGGGGTATTCGGGACCGATCGACTATGCGATGCAGGGGAATGGCATCGAGATGGAACTGCCAGAAAAGTACCGTCCCGAAATACCGTTGTATGTGTATAAATTGACGCTGAACGAATAGCGAGCAGGCGGAGGGATCAGCGGCTGGACGTCAGTCCGGTCGGATATCTGTCAAGGGAAACTACTAATCTAAACGAATATGATAGGAAAACGATTTTTAGGCGCGTGTTTGTTGGCGCTTATGACGGTGAGCAGTGGATGGGCCCAAACCGAACCGATTCCCTTGCGACCGGTACCGGGGCGCCACGTGGATATGAGCTGGTTCCGGGAACGACGACTGGGTTTGTTTCTGGTTTGGGGGTTGTACACCCAGACCCAGGGTATTTGGAAAGGCCAGAAGGGAACGGAATTTATTTCGTTGCAATATAAGATTCCCAACGCCGAGATGGCCGAGCTGGCCCGGCAGATGAATCCGGTCAATTTCGATGCGGAGGCCATTGTGTTGGCGGCGAAACGGGCCGGAATGGGCTATATCGTGATCACGGCCAAGCATCAGGAGGGGTTTGTGATGTACGATTCGCCTTGCAACGATTTCAATATCGTGAAGATGTCGCCTTGGGGGCGAGATCCGCTCAAGGAGTTGTCGGACGCGTGTCAGAAACACGACATCAAATTTTGTGTGTACTACTCGTTGGGCCGCGATTTCGAGGATCCGGATGTGGGGTCGAACTGGCCGCGCATCGGGGGGCGCAGCAACGACTGGGATTTCCCCGACGAGAAAAACAAACGCTTCGAACGTTACTTCGAACGAAAGGTCAAACCGCAGATCCGGGAGATCTTGACACAGTATAAGGTTGATATGTTGTGGTTCGATGTGCATGGGTTCTGTACGCCGTTCCAGTCGTTGGAGCTGATGCAGATGATCGAACATCTCTCTCCGGGCTGTTTGGTGAACGATCGGGTGGGGAACAGTTACGGCGACTTCTTTACGCCCGAACAGACGGTGCTCAAAGGTATTTGCCGGGAGCCTTGGGAATCCTGTGTGACGGTCGGTCGGGTGTGGAGTTATACGTGTTACGATACGATTTATAAATCATCTGAAGTGTTGGCCCGTTTGGCGACCGACATTGTGGCCAAGGGGGGCAATTTGTTGTTGAGTGTTCCTCCCACGCATTTGGGTGAGTTGACGCCCATGGGGCTCGATCGTCTGCGCGCGTTGGGCGACTGGATGGCTGTGAACGGAGAAGCGGTGAACGGAACGCAACCGTGGCATGTGTATGGGGAGTCTTTCGTGCCGGTTCGCCGGACGGCTTCGGCGGATGCCGATATGCCCGACACGGTGAAGGACGAAACGGATAAAGATACCGAACCCGATATCCGATTTACGTGCAAACCCGGGGTATTGTATGTTATGGCCCGAAGTTGGAAGGATCCTTGGGTGAGGGTCAATGATCTGTTGCTGACCCCCGAGCAGCAAATTACGAAGGTGGAACTGTTGGGTTATTCGGGACCGATCGACTATACGTTGGAGGGGAATGGCATCGAGATGTCATTACCGTCGAGCTATCGCCCTGAAATTCCGTTGTATGTCTATAAGCTGACGTTGAGCGAATAGCCGAGGATACTATCCCTCAATTTCAAACAAAAAGGAGAGTTCTCGTCGGGCTCTCCTTTTTTGCGGTCGGACGTTTGGCGACCTGCGTCGATTCTTTAGAACACGACCGGGCTACGCATACACTTGTGCTCTCTGGTTCAGAAAAGAGTTTTGCCGAGAGGCCGGGGCCTTGAGGGAACTGTTGAGGGGATGGTAGAGACCTCTCTATGATGAAGGCAGGGGAGCGGTTGGCCGGCGGATTGGTTCTCCTTGGAGATGGGGAGGATAGGTTCGTGGTCGGACGGGAACAGGATGGCTGCGAACGCAGTGCTGGGTTTGGACAGGACAGTCAGGCTGGCCAGGTGATTCCGGTCGGGTAAGGCGATAAAAAATGCCTGCGGGACCGGTTCCCAGAAACGACTTAGACCGCGGCACTGTCGGGCAAGGGCATAAAAAAACCTCCTGCGGAACAGGAGGTTTTTTATCGAGATTCCGGACGGGCGACACGGTCGCCTTATACCGGCTCATCGTCGAGGCGATGATTATTTGGTGCTGATGTAACGGATCAGGTCTACCACTTTGTTCGAGTAACCCCATTCGTTATCGTACCACGAAACAACTTTCACGAAGCGCGGAGTCAGTTGGATACCGGCTTTGGCGTCGAAGATCGAGGTGCGGGGATCGCCCAGGAAGTCCGAAGAAACCACAGCGTCTTCGGTGTAACCGAGGATGCCTTTGAGTTCGCTTTCCGAAGCTTCTTTCATGGCAGCGCAGATTTCGTCATAGGTAACGTCTTTGGCCAGGGTGCAGGTCAGGTCGACAACCGATACGTCCAGGGTCGGCACACGCAGCGACATCCCGGTCAGTTTACCGTTCAGCGAAGGAATAACTTTACCTACGGCTTTAGCGGCACCGGTCGACGAGGGGATGATGTTGCCAGAAGCGGCACGGCCACCACGCCAGTCTTTCATCGAAGGACCGTCTACGGTTTTTTGGGTAGCGGTGGTCGAGTGAACGGTGGTCATCAAACCTTCTACCATACCGAATTTGTCGTTGAGCACTTTGGCGATAGGAGCCAAGCAGTTGGTGGTGCAAGAAGCGTTCGAGATGATGGGTTGGCCAGCATAGGTTTCGTGGTTAACCCCCATAACGAACATCGGGGTGTCGTCTTTCGAAGGAGCCGACATTACGACGCGTTTGGCACCGGCTTTCAGGTGAGCTTCGGCTTTTTCTTTGGTCAGGAACAGACCGGTCGATTCCACGATGTATTCAGCACCCACTTCGTTCCATTTCAGGTTAGCGGGGTCTTTTTCAGACGTTACGCGGATCGATTTGCCGTTTACAACCAGAGCGCCGTCTTTTACTTCGATCGTGCCTTGGAATTTGCCGTGCATGGTGTCGTAGCGCAGCATGTAGGCCATGTAATCTACAGAGATCAAGTCGTTGATAGCGACGATTTCAACATCGCTTCTGGTCATTGCAGCACGGAATACCAGTCGTCCGATACGACCGAAACCGTTGATACCAATTTTAATAGTTGACATAATCAATGATATTTAAGGTGAATTCTTCTCTCTCTTCAGTCCGGTTGCAAAGGTAGAGAAAATACGAGAACCCTGCAAAAATAATTAAATTTTTTTAGTAAGGAAGAGTTGTCGGTTTTTTGGGAACGATTTTTTGGAGAGATGGTTGTTGAGGTGGATTGGGAGGGATGGTCGTTGGGGGTGGATCGTTGAGCGTGGAGGGAGCCCCACAGCAGGTCCTGTGAGAGGGTACGGACGGTCGACCCAAAGGCAGGTCCGGTGAAAGGGTGTGGGCGAAAAACCCGAAGTCCCGAAGAAAGGTCCAGCCCGAGACGAGCGATGGGCGGAGTGACAGGCCCTCAGGGCTGACGGGTTTGCCCCTTCTGAACCGTTAGGGTTCGTCGAGGTGAATCTGGCTGCAGGCCTTGGCGCGTTTGGCCATGGTCGAAGCGAAGACAAAGTCGTTCAACTCCCGGTTGTCCGTGTGCAGGATGTCGTGTTTGGTGCCTTCCCACCATTTTTGGCCCTTATAGATAAACAGGACATGTTCGCCGATTTCGAGGACAGAGTTCATGTCGTGGGTATTAATAATGGTGGTGATGTTGTACTCTTCGGTGATCTCCTTGATCAGGTTGTCGATCACCACCGAGGTCATGGGATCGAGGCCGGAGTTGGGCTCGTCGCAGAACAGGTATTTCGGGTTGAGGACGATAGCCCGGGCGATGGCCACCCGTTTGATCATCCCTCCGCTCAATTCGGCGGGGTAGAGGTGGTCGACGTTTTCGAGGTTCACGCGTTTGAGGCAGAAGTGGACGCGTTCGCGTTTCTCTTCCGCGCTTTGGGAGGTGAACAGGTCCAGCGGCAGGCGGACGTTCTCTTCGACATTCGACGAGTCGAGCAGTGCGCCTCCCTGGAACAGCATGCCCACTTCGCGGCGGATAGCTTTCAGCTCCCGGAAACCCAGTTGACTGAAGCAGATGTCGTCGTAGTAGATCGCGCCGCTGTCAATACGGTGCAGTCCCACCAGGGATTTGAGCAGGACGGTTTTCCCCGAACCGCTTTGACCGATAATCAGGTTGGTGGTCCCGGTTCGGAAGGTGGCCGAGATGTCGTTGAGCACGACCCGGCCGTCGAACGATTTGACGATATGTTCGGCTCGAATCATCTTAGGTCAGCAATACTTGGGTGAGAATGAGGTTGAAGATCAGGATGACGATGCTGCTCACCACCACAGCTTGGGTGCTGGCCCGGCCCACTTCCAGAGAGTTTCCGTTGGCGTAGTAGCCGTAGAATCCGGAGATGGAGGTGATGATGAAGGCGAAGGTCGAAGATTTGATCAGCGAGTAGGTGATGTAGAAGGGTTTGAAGTCGGATTGTACGCCGACGATATAGGCTTCGGGATTGACGATGCCGGTGAGCACGCAGACCACATACCCTCCGGCGACGCCGATGCCCATACTCAGGATGGTGAGGAAGGGGAAGAAGAGCACCGTAGCGACGATTTTGGGCAAGATGAGGTAGCTGGCCGAGTTGACGCCCATGATTTCGAGGGCGTCGATTTGTTCGGTGATGCGCATGGTTCCGATCTCCGAGGCGATATTGGAGCCCACTTTCCCGGCCAGGATTAGGGCGACGACGGTCGAGCTGAACTCCAACAACATCGATTCGCGGGCGGCGTAGCCGATCAGGTATTTGGGGATAAAGGGCGATTCGAGGTTGAGGGCCATCTGGATGGTGATGACCGCGCCCATAAAGACCGAGATGATGGCCACGATGCCGATGGAGTTGAGGCCCAGGCTGGCGATTTCGGCCAGGATGCGGCGTCCATAGATCGAGCGTTTCTCCGGTTTGGAGAGCACTTTTCCCATCAGGATAAAGTAGCGGCCGGCCAGGTCGAATAGATTATTCTTCATGGATGTCGTTTCCTGTGTTAACTATTTTCCGGGGTTTCGAGGGAGAGGTTATTCGGAGGTTTCTTTCACCTCTTCGTATTCGACATAGTCGCCCACGCCCCCTTTTACTTTACGTTGGCTGATCCGGGTTTGTTCCACAATGACTTCGCCCTCGCGTTGTGCTGTACGGGGTCTGGAGTTCCCATCGCTCCGCCATTGGAAGAAGGCACCGGTTCCATTTTGGGCGAATTCCTGTTGTTTTTTGCGGATCCAATAGCCTAAGAGGGCTCTTCCCAACACACCGAAGAGGTAAAACGCCAAAACGGTGATAACGATAAAACTCAATATGAATTCCATAACAATTTCGGGTCCAAACTCGCTTTGACAAAAGACAAAGGTAACGCTTTTTCGTTGAAAAGGAAACGAGACAAAGATCAATAATCGTATCTGTTTTTCCGGTTAATTTGTCTTTTGGGGAGGATCATTTGGGTGGCGGGCCCTCCTGAGGGACT
The DNA here is from genome assembly GCA_944326035.1 of uncultured Alistipes sp. GTDB lineage: Bacteria > Bacteroidota > Bacteroidia > Bacteroidales > Rikenellaceae > Alistipes_A. The sequence goes on from CALVCS010000003.1 coordinate 186,835, forward strand.
TTTGGAACGGGAGCGCCACTGTAGGATAGGGGAGGCCAGTGTTTCGGGGAGGCTTCCGGGGTAGGGAATATTTAGTCGATCGCTCGGCAGTAGAGCACCCCTCCTTCGACCCGGACGATCTTGACCCGTTTCCCTTTGTCGATAAAGAGTCCGTCTTCGGCGACGGCGTCGTAGTATCGGTTTTGGAGAAGGACGTGGCCGGAGGGGCGAAGCACGCTCATTGCACGAGCCTCCTGTCCGACGAGTTCTTCAGGGTTTTCCCGACTCACGCACCCTTCTTCCGGTTTCAGATCGGTATCCAACACGATGCGTTTTCGCCAAGCCGAATGGCCGGTCAGGAATCGACGTCCCAGCCATATCGCCAGGACCAGTCCGAGGGTGGTGGCGATGACGGTCACCAGTAGCGGACGTAGAACCCGGAGCCAGGAGATCTCTCCGGAAGGGATATAGCGCAACAGGTCGTTGTCGATAGCGGCGAACGAGAGTCCCAAGATCACGCAGACGATACCGGCTATGCCGGTGACCCCGAATCCGGGAATGACGAAAATCTCGACGGCGATCAGGGCCAGACCGGCGAGGAACAGTAACATTTCCCAATGTTGGGCGACGCCTTCGAGGTAGAGTGGGGCAAAATAGCCGACGACTCCCAGCAGTGCGATCGCCAGCGGCAATCCGATCCCCGGGCTTTGGAGTTCGAAATAGATGCCCCCGATGATCATCAGAATAAAGAGTCCCTGAACGCCGGGGAGCATCATCCACCCCAACAGGCGGTCGAGACCACTAGGACGGTACTCCTCGATCGTATAGGTTTCGATCCCGCCGGCGGTCAATACCTCTTCGAGGCTGGAGGCCTTCCCCTCGGCGAAGCCGGCTTGCAGGGCTTCGTCGGCCGTGAGCGTCAGCACTTGGACGGTGGTGGAGTCGCCGTGGGTACGGCCGACCATCGCTTCTGCGATAGCCGGATCGCGATACCATCGCCACAGGGTGTCTCCCCGGTCGATGCGGACGATACGTTTACCGTGGGCTTCGGCCGTCGAACGCATCATGGCCCGCATGAAGCTTTGGTATTTGTCGGGCATCGGTTTTCCATTTCCGTCGACCACCGATGCAGCGCCGATACTGCCGCCGGGCCGGATGTAGATACGGTCAGCGGCTAAGGCGATCAAGGCGCCGGCTGAAGCCGCCTGGTTGTCGATCCATACCCAGACCGGAATGGGAGAGTTCAGGATGGCGGTTCGGAGCGAATCGGCCACGTCGGCCAATCCGCCATAAGTGTTTAATTGGATGATAATCAGGTCGCTGTTTTGATCTTGGGCTTGTTGAAAGCATTTGCGGCTCATGTGTTTGACGGCCGGCATGATCGCTTCCCGGATCGGGAAGGTGTAGACCTTTACCCCATGTTCTTTTGAAAAAAGATCGGGTGTGGTGGCCGGATCGGTCCCCGGGAACGAGGTGCCGGAAGGAGTTTCGGCCTCGTTGATCGGAATCGAATCGTGCCCGGACGTGAATCCTTCGGCGCTGAGGAGTCCGGGGGTGATCATCCCCCAGACGACGGTCAACAACAGAGCTAAGATGCGCATGGCGAGGAACTTTTATCGGGTTGAGGTACGGATTCGGCGGCTGCTCCGTCAAACGGGTGCGGGGCAATGGACGCGGATGCAGACTCCGCCACCAAAGTTACAAAATCAGTTATAAATTGAGTGGACAATCTGAACGTGAACTCAGCCCAGATCACCTCCTCGGTCATCGCCTCGGTCACCGTCTCGGTCACCGTCTCGGTCATCGTCTCGGCTATAAGCCCGGGCATAAACCCAGCCCCAGCACCACTTCCCTTCCTTTCCACTTCTGCAGCCCCAATTCGAGATCCAGTCCTACCCACTACTGCGGCCCTCCAATTGTACCATTGAACCAACTATAACCCTCGCAACATCTCCGTCCCAACCTTAAACATAACCCCGGGCCAGGCTCGGAGCGTGTTGTTTAGGGGCTTGTTTCGGAAATCGCTTAGGCGTTTACAACCATTTTTTCCAGCGGAAAAAGAGGTATGTCAATCCGGAAACCAGCACCATGAGGCCCAAGGCGAATTGGTAACCGTATTCCCAATGCAGCTCATGGATGCCATCGAAGTTCATGCCGTAAACACTGGCAATCATCGTGGGAGGCAAAAAGAACAGAGAAGCGACGGTAAAGATTTTGGTGACGTTGCTCTGTTCGACGTTGATCAGCCCCAGGGTGGTATCCTGCATGTAGTCGAGTCGTTCCGAACTGAAATCGGCGTGGTTGATGAGCGAATTGACGTCCTTGATCATCAGTTGCAGCCGGGGATAGATATCGTTCGGAAAACGTTCCGAGCGTTGGATGCCGGAGAGTATGCGCTGACGGTCGAAGATGTTTTCGCGGATCGACATGGTGTTTTCCTGCAGGTGGCTGATGCGGGTCAGGATTGTCCGGTCGATGCGTTCGCTGCCGCTGATCTCTTTGTTCAGGGCGGCGATGCTGCGGGCCAGGGCTTCCACCAGGTCGGCGTCGTAGTCGATACGGATCTCGAAGATCGAGATCAGCATGTGATAACCGGTCACATAGGCCCGGTAGTTCATTTGCAGACGTTTGGCGGCTTCGTTGAACGTTCGGAATTCGGCACTGCGCACCGAGATGAGCACCCCTTCGGAGACGATGAAGGAAACGGGTTGTATGCTGAACCCATCGTCTTGCGGGACAAAGAAGTTGGAGTTGCAGATGATGGCGTTTTCCGTCTCCGAATATTTAGAAGAACTTTCGATTTCCTCGATCTGCTGACGCGTCTGGAGGTTGATTTCCATGAAGTTTTCCACGGCTTTTTGCTCCTTGACCGTCGGGGTGAGCAGGTCGATCCACAGAATGTCGTCGTAGCCCAGTTCATCGAACAGTTTGATGTCGGCGTTGCGGACGACTTTATTGTATTGTTTGAGGTAAATGGTCAGCATCGATCACTTGTTGCGGGTGTGTCGTTTCGATCGCTGGTCGGAACGTCACGCCCTGGTTATCCAATCGGTTGGCCCGGAGCAGGGATTCACGCTGCTATCGGGCGGCTCCGGGGAGCCGTTTATGCCATCGCCTGGAACGGAAAAGTTCACAGGCGGCGTCTTATCTGACTGGGCTGTGGGGGCCGGGGCTCGGCATGGGGGAGCGCCGGTCGGTTAGCCCTCGAGAGAGGTTCTTCAGCCGGGGTCGGCCGGGGGTTCGGCTTCCAGAATTTTCTGCCGGAACAACTCCATGGCTTGGCGTTTAGCCGGATCGAGTTTGAAATCGATGTTGTGTGTCAGGTAGTCGAGGGCATAAGGTCGGTCGGCGTAAGAACTTCCGGCCACGGCCTCGTCCAGGTGGCCAACGCCGTAGGCAAGCGCTTTTTCCAGCGCATCGATGAGTGACGGATTCGTGTGTCGGGGGGCCACCCAAGCCGCAAAGACAAACGGTTGTCCGGTCAGCTCTTGCCAGGCTGCAGCCAAATCGTATTTATAGGTAAAGTGAGATTCGTGTTCGAACACCTTGTCGCCGATCAGCAGGTAACCGTGACCCGGTTCGTGGCGTTGCGGCAGGGTGTAGTCATGGAGGGTTTGCCAGTGTGGGGTGATCTGCCACAGCTCGGTGCAGAGCAGACGTACCAACTGGACGGAGGTCAGGGAGTGACTGTCGAGGTGGATCGTATGCAGGGCGTGCAGCGGAGTATTGGAAGCCAATACGACGGTACGTACCGGGCCGGAGGCGCCGATGCAGTAGGAGGTGATCGGGTCGAAGTCGGGGAAGGAGGCCAGCGCAGCTACGGGCAGCAGGGCGATGTCAGCCTGGCCGTTACGCAGGGCGGCGGCACAGCCGCTGGGGGGAGACAATACGAGTTCCGCACACAGGTCGTTCGACCCGTGCTCGATACCATATATAAAAGGTATGGTATTGAGGTAGGATACAGCGGCTATTCGGGTTTGCGTCATCGTCCATACAGCGTGTGCGGTTGGTTCGACCATATCCGGGACCGAATCTGCGGGGCAGGACGATCGTCCGGAGGGGTAAAATGGGAAGCCGAAGGTCGGCTGCCGCCACGAAGGTAGAAAAAATTTAACGAAAAGTCCAACATTTGCGGGTTTTCTTCCGGGTTTCGCCTTTTGGGAATAGGAAAGAAGGGGGAAAGCCGGGAGAAACGATCGAGAAAGAAGGCGCGTGATCGAAGAGGAAACGCTTTGGGGGTGCTGGGTTGGATGGCGAGAGTTGCAACGAGGAGGCGTGAAGGGTGTGTGCAACGGAGAGGAGGGGGGATGAGGGGTGAGGTGAGAGGAGAACGGTCGAACTCCCTGAGGATCCGCCCTGTCGGACGATACGTCGAAGAAAGGCAAAAAAGGAAGTACCTTTTTAAAATTTAAGGAGTTCCAAGTTGTTTTGTTTGTAAAAAAGATGTAGATTTGCAAGCGCTTTGAGAAGACGCTTCGTGAGGAGAAGCGTAGCCAAGGCGTCAGTAGTAACCATTAATTAATTAACAATGAATTACTTAACTTCAGACAAAAAGCAAGAGCTTTTTGCAACCTACGGGCAGTCTAACACCGATACCGGCTCGGCCGAAAGCCAGATCGCGCTGTTTTCTTACCGTATCAGCCACCTCACCGAACACATGAAAAACAACAAAAAAGACTTCGGGACCCAACGTTCGCTGTTGCGCCTGGTGGGGAAACGTCGTCGTTTGTTGGACTACCTGAAGAAGACTGATATCGAAAGATACCGTGCGATTGTCAAAGCCCTTGGGCTGCGTAAATAGTGCGCGCATGACAAAAAGAAAGTGAATGGAGCTGTCCGTATTGGGACAGCTTTATTCTCTTAAAACCCCGTTTGAAAACCCTGCCATCGTCCCCACGGGAGGCGATGTCGCAACAGCCGGCCGAACACCGGGAAAAACGATCCGGAAGAGGCTATTAAAAGAGGACACAGAGAGATAAGAACAGAAAAATAAGAATAAGCAGAAAAACATGTTGTACAACGCGACACAAAAAGTGATCAAATTGAGCGGAGACCGCGAGATTATGATCGAAACGGGCAAACTTGCCAAACAGGCCGACGGGTCGGTCGTAGTGAAACAGGGTAATACGATGTTGCTGGCTACGGTCGTGGCCGCTAAGGATGCAAAACCCGATACGGATTTCATGCCGTTGTCGGTGGAATATCGAGAAAAATATGCCGCCAACGGACGTTTCCCCGGCGGGTTTCTCAAACGCGAATCCCGTCCTTCGGATTATGAAATTCTGGTGTCGCGTCTGATCGACCGGGCTTTGCGCCCGCTTTTCCCGGCCGATTACCATGCCGAAGTATTCGTGACGGTCACCCTGATCTCGGCCGATCGCGATATCATGCCCGATGCCTTGGCCGGTCTGGCCGCTTCGGCCGCTCTGGCCGTGTCGGACATTCCGTTCGAAGGCCCGATCTCGGAAGTGCGGGTGGCACGTATCAACGGTCAGTTGGTGATCAACCCGACTTTCTCGCAAAACGCCAACGCCGATCTGGATATCATGGTGGGAGCCACCTATGAAAATATCCTGATGGTGGAAGGTGAAATGAAAGAGGTTTCGGAAGCCGAAATGCTCGAAGCCATTAAGTTCGCTCACGAAGAGATCAAAAAACACTGCCTGGTTCAAAAAGAACTCTCCAAAGAGCTGGGTAAGGATGTGAAACGGACCTACTGCCATGAAACCAATGACGAAGAGTTGCGTCAGTTGGTGATCAGCGAGCTGTACGATAAGGCGTATGCCATTGCTCGCGAAAGCTCGTCCAAACACGAACGGACCGAAAAGTTCGAAGCGCTGGAAGCCGAATTCATGAGCCGGTACAGCGAAGAAGAACTGGCCGAAAAGGAAACCATGATCAAACGTTACTTCCACGACGACGTCCTGAAAAAGGCTATGCGTAACATGATCCTGCACGAAGGGATCCGTCTGGACGGGCGTAAGACGACGGAAATCCGCCCCATCTGGTGCGAAACCGATTATCTGCCCGCCGCTCACGGTTCGGCCATCTTCACCCGCGGGGAAACCCAGTCGTTGACCACGGTGACGTTGGGAACGAAACTGGATGAAAAAATCATCGACGACGTTTTGGTCAAAGGGACCGAACAGTTCGTTCTGCACTATAACTTCCCGCCCTTCTCGACGGGGGAAGCACGTCCGGCCCGCGGTTTGAGCCGTCGTGAAATCGGTCACGGTAACCTGGCTTGGCGCGCCCTGAAACCGGTCGTACCCGTCGGTGAAGAAAACCCGTATGCCGTCCGTGTGGTTTCGGATATTCTGGAATCGAACGGTTCATCGTCCATGGCTACCGTTTGTGCCGGTACGCTGGCCCTGATGGATGCCGGGGTGAAAATCAAAAAACCGGTGTCAGGGATTGCCATGGGGTTGATTACTGACAGCGAGACCGGAAAATATGCCATTTTGTCCGACATCCTGGGCGATGAAGACCACCTGGGCGATATGGACTTCAAGGTGACCGGTACGAAAGATGGGATCACGGCTACGCAGATGGATATCAAAGTAGACGGCCTCTCTTACGAAGTGATGGCCAAAGCGTTGGAACAGGCCAAACAGGGTCGTCTGTATATCCTCGGGAAATTGATGGAAACGATCTCCGAACCTCGTCCCGAACTCAAACCGTTTGTTCCGCGTATCGTTCAAATTACGATTCCTCAGGAATTTATCGGTGCTGTGATCGGCCCGGGCGGGAAGGTGATCCAGGAAATCCAGAAAACGACCGGCACGACCATCACCATCACCGAAAAAGACAACAAAGGATATGTGGATATCTTCGGTGAAAACAAAGAGGCTCTCGATGCCGCCCTGGATCGGATCAAAGGAATTGTCGCCATTCCGGAAGTCGGTGAAATTTATACCGGGAAAATTCGCTCGATTGTATCGTTTGGCGCGTTTGTTGAGATACTCCCCGGTAAAGATGGCTTGCTGCACATCTCCGAAATTGGCAACAAGCGTTACGAAAATATGGAAGAAACCGGCCTGAAAGAGGGAGAAATGATCCAGGTGAAACTCATCGGCATCGATCCTAAAAACGGTAAATTGAAACTTAGCCGCAAGGTTCTCCTTAACGAACAAAAGAAATAAGGGGAGAAGAGGTTTCCGATCATAAGTCGTAACGAGGTAATCACCGGAAAATTGAAATAGTTGAAAAAAATTTTTAATTAAAAAATATATTTCTATTTTTGTGGTTACCAAGGAATAAGAGGAAGACCAAACAAAATATAATTAATTAACTTAAATCTTTAAAGCACTGATTATGAAAAGGTTTTTTAAAGTAAGCTTGATGCTTGGTGCTGCAGCAGTTCTGCTTTCGAGCTGTAATTGCTACAAAAAAATGACCAAGAAAGTGGACGACGTAAACATTACCGCTAATCCGGCTGTCCTCTCGCTGAAAGGCAACACCGTATCGACGGATGTTACGGTAGATTTCCCCGCCAAGTACTACAACAAGAAAGCCGTACTGAAAATCACTCCGGTACTGGTATTCGAAGACGGTGAAATCGTAGGTACTCCTAAGTACGTTCAGGGCGAAAAGGTGAAAGATAACTACACCACCATCGCTAAGAAACAGGGCGGTACTTACACCCAGACCATTACCTTCCCTTACGACGAACGTGCCGACCTGAGCACCCTCGAACTGCGCGTAGAAGCTAAATGCGCCAAAGGGAAACGTAGCGAATTCACGCCGATTGCCGTGATTCCGATCGCTGAAGGGATCAGCACCATCCAGAAGATGGCTTGCAACACCGCTTCGATGTCGATCATGCCGGACAACTTCAAACGCGTGACCACCATCTCTCAGGAAGCCGAAATCATGTACCTGATCAACCGCTCGAACGTACGTAAAGGCGAATTGACCAAAGATCAGATCAAGATGTTCGAAGACTTCGTGAAAGAATATGCCAACAAAGATCGCGCTACCCTGGGCAACGTTTACGCCAAAGGTTACGCATCGCCTGATGGTCCCGTTGGTTTCAACGACAAACTGTCTAAAGAACGTAGCGAAACCGGTTCTGCCGCTATCAAGAAAGAACTCGAAGGGGTAATCGATGACAGCAAATACGATATCGCTGCCTACGGTGAAGACTGGGAAGGTTTCAAAGAATTGGTTGCTGCTTCCGATATCAAAGACAAAGACCTGATTCTGCAAGTGCTGGCTATGTATGACAACCCGGTAAAACGCGACCAGGAAATCAAAAACATGTCTTCTGTATTCGAAGTATTGGCTGAAGAAATCCTGCCGCAACTGCGTCGTACCAAACTGCAGGCTGACGTGGATATCGAAGGTCGTACCGATGCCGAAATCAAAGCTGCTCTGGCTGGCAACGTAGACGTACTGAGCGAAGAAGAAATGCTGTATGCTGCTACCTTGGTAGACGACAGCGATGCTAAGATCAAAGCCTACAAAGCTGCCGCTACGAAATACAACAGCGCTCGTGGTTACAACAACATGGGTGTAATCCTGGCACAAACCGGTAAGATCGACGAAGCTAAACAGGCTATCGAAAAAGCCGCTACCCTGAGCCGTGACGCTGCCATCAGCAACAACCTCGGTGTACTGGCCCTGATCTCTGGCGATACCGCTAAAGCAAAGAGCTATGTATCTTCGTTGAACACCGCTGACTCTCGTCAGACGATGGGTCTGATCAACCTGGCCGAAGGCAAATACGCTGAAGCTACCAAGACCCTGACCGGTTACAACCTGGCCGTAGCTGAAGTGCTGAACGGCAACCTGAGCAAAGCCAAATCGTTGCTGGCTAGCGAAAAATGCGCTAAAGCCGACTACCTGAAAGCTGTGATCGACATGCGTGAAGGTAACGCCGACGGTGCTATCGCTAACCTGAAATCGGCTGTCGCTAAAGATCCTTCGCTGAAAGAAAAAGCTGCCAAAGACGTAGAATTCTCGAAACTCTTTGGTACGACTGAATTCTTGGCTCTCTAATCCTTAGCGAGTCCATATAAAAAAGCCGCTCCCACTGTGGGAGCGGCTTTTTTGTGTTTTTGGGGGTGCATTCGGGGGTGAGAAACCGGCTTTTGGAAGGGTGGTGTTGGATGGGTTTCAGGGTGGTTGGTCGGTTGTATGGGACGATCGGTCGAACATCGGAGGATCAGCGATCGATTCGGGGTGCTGGGCTGTTTGGGGTTATTTCGAGGATATTGGATGGTTTGAGGTGGAAATAGTTGCCTGTTTGGGAGCGAGGTGGTTTGCAGCTGCCACGTCGTACCTTAGAAAGAGCCTATTGTTGTCGCGTGTGGGGGATTCTCTTCAGACGCTCTTCGAATCGCTATCTTCCTCTACTATAAAGGGCCTGGAAAGGCACTTTCGTGGACGATTTTCGTTTGGGCGTAGTCGGGCAGAAGCCCCTTTGAACCCGTGAAAGACGTGGGGAAGGCTGGTTCGAATGTTTGATTCTCGGAAGGAACGGACTTGAAACTCCTGCCGGCGTTGGATTTCTGTGTGGGATGGGGGTGAAAGCGGCGGTCGTATATGCGATTTTTCGTTTTTTTGTGTATCTTAGCTTAACTGTAACTGCCTAAAAATATGACAACCGCCGAACGCTACCGGAATATTACCGAATGGTTTCGCCTTCATATGCCCGATGTGGGCAGTGAACTCCATTATCACAACGCCTTCGACTTGTTGGTGGCCGTGATGCTGTCGGCACAATGCACCGATAAACGGGTCAATATGGTGACGCCCGCCTTGCTGGATCGCTTTCCGACCCCCCAACATATGGCTCAGGCCGAACCGGAAGATATTTATCCCTATATTAAAAGCGTCTCCTATCCCAATAGTAAGGCGCAACATCTGGTCGGTATGGCCCGTAAATTGGTGTCGGACTTTGGTGGGGTGGTGCCGGAAGATCTGGAGGCCTTGCAGACCCTGCCCGGGGTGGGACGAAAAACGGCCAATGTGATGGGAATCATTATGTTTGGCAAGGCGGTGATGCCGGTCGATACCCATGTCTTTCGGGTTTCCGATCGATTGGGGCTGACGACCGGGGCCAAAAATCCCTTACAGGCCGAGCAACAGTTGACCGCCGGTTTCTCACCCGAATATTTGCCGTTGGCCCACCATTGGTTGATTCTGCACGGTCGGTATGTGTGCCTGGCGCGCAAACCGCATTGCGAAGCTTGTGGGTTGACCCCGTGGTGTCGTTACTATGAACGGGTTTCGAAGGCGGCGAAACAGCCCGCGGCGGCTTCTCCTGTCGTTTCAGACCCGCAGGCCACGGAGGGGCAGGCCCCCTCTCGCGTCAAAAGTTGAAAGAGCGGTAAGCAAAGTGCTTCGCAACCTCGGGGCGATCGCCCGAAATCGACGGCCGGGAAAAAAAGAACGGATGCGACGACGCCCCAGTCGTCGAGCTCGTCTGAACGGAAATAGTTATCCTTTGTTTATGTGGAGCCTATGTCGGGATATCGTTGGATTTGCTGGATGGTATGGATCGGGTGGTTGGCTGTATCGTGCAGCCGCTCCGATGGTCCTACCCCTGTGCCCGGCGAACATTCCGCCAATGTCTGGATTTTCGAACAGATGGAGGAGCATTACCTCTATTGTGACCGTTTCCAAACCTTGACCGATACGGATTATTCGCTTTCGAGTCAGGCTTTTTTTACCTCACTGCTCAGTACGCATCCGGAGGATAACGATGGCAAACATCCCCATCCGATTACGGGACGAGATTATTTCTACTCCTACATGAGCGCCGGGCAATCGACACGGACCATCGGCAGCAATGTGTTCAGTTACGGCCTCGAGGTCCAGCTCTACGAGTTTGATGTGGATCTGGCTTTGTTGCGGGTGTTGTATGTGGCTCACGGTTCGGTTGCCGAGGAGGCCGGAATACGTCGGGGTGATTGGATTTCGGAAATTGGCGGAGAGCCGGTGACGTCGGCCAATTATCGCCGTGTTCAAAATGGAGGCGGACTGACCCTGACCCTCGGTCAGCGCGATTACAACGCCTCCGGACAGTGGGAATGGTGCGCCGGGAGCCCCCGTACACTGACCCTTTCGTCGGCGACCTGGATCGAGAACTCGCCGGTTTATGAGGTGGCTGGACCGGACCAGTTGGGAGTTCCGGGCGTGGGGTATCTGGCATACCATGAATTCAATTCCGGCCCGGGCGGGTTCTCCGATAAAACCTTCGATAACGAATTGAAAGCGGCTTTTGCTACGTTTAAAAGTCAAAACGTGCGGGAACTGATTCTCGACTTGCGTTATAATGCCGGGGGATATACGGAGTGTGCCCGATTGCTGGGCAGTTTGATCCTTCCGGAAGATCGTCTCGGCGAGGTCTTTGCGATCAACCGTTATAATGCCATACGCCAAAAAGCCGGACAAAGTCCACAGACCGAATACTTCCTGAGGGCAAGCGAAGTAGCTGGAGCGAATCTGAATCTGTCGCGGGTGTGGGTGATTATCGGGATGCATACGGCCTCTGCCAGTGAGTTGCTGATCAATGCGTTGATGCCCTATATGGAGGTGGTGACCGTGGGCAGTACCTCGGAAGGGAAAAACGTGGGGATGTATGAAATCTCCAGTACCCAATATGGATTGTCGCTTTATCCGGTGACGTTTCAGTCCTATAACAGCCTGAACGAATCCAACTATAAGAATGGCTTTACGCCTCAGTATCCGTTGGACGAGCTTTTTACGACGCGAGCCTCCTATGCAGCGATGAAAGAGCTGGGCGATCCGCAAGAACTGTTGTTGTCCTATGTCTTGTCGTTCTTGCAAAACTCGACCGTCGAGGGGAGCCAGACGACTGGTACGCGTAGTGCGGTCTCGTCGGTCTCTTCGGGAGGAACGGTGCCGCGAGGTGTCGGTATCGCCTCTTCGATCGACGATCGGCCCTTGAAAGGAATGTTGGAACCGATGCCTGCCGGTTTTTGATGATAAGTTGTTTCTAAATGATTGTTGACCCATGATTCTTCCCGAAACTCGACTGATCTGTTTCTCTCCGACGCTCACCTCGCTGAAGGTTGGAAAAGCGATTATGAAAGGATTTGGTGCAGAGCGTAATACGACGCTCGACCTGACTCGTACGGCGCAAGAGGATGAAATTGTCCTGCCTGCGGATTTGTTAGCGGTGATTGCGGTTCCCGTATATGGTGGGAAGGTGGCTCCGACGGCTTTTGTACGCTTGCAACGCATCCGGGCGCAAGGGACTCCGGCGGTGCTGGTGGTGGTGTATGGCAACCGGGATTATGAAGGAGCCTTGCAGGAGCTGGATGGTCTGGCGCGTTTATTGGGTTTTGTCCCGGTGGCGGCAGGACGTCCCGATAGCCACGACCTGGAACAGGCCGCTCAATTTGGACAGGCGGTTCGGGAAAAATTGGCGGGCGTGGCTTCGTTGTCCGATCTGCCCCCCCTGCAGGTTACCCGTATTCAACGCCCGAGACAACCGTTCCTGGCCCGATTCCGGTTTATTCGGGAGGTGGTTCGTCTGCGTCGCAGCGGAAAACCGATGCCCCAAGTGCCTGCGGTCGATTCGGAACGGTGTACGCATTGTGGGGCATGTGTCCGGTTGTGTCCCGTTGGGGCCATTGCCCCTGGAGATGAGCTGAATACCGATGCGTCGATCTGTATTCGTTGTTGTGCGTGTGTGAAAGGGTGTCCGATGGAAGCCCGTCACTTCGATACGCCGTTTAGTCAGATTCTCTCCTCTTGTTTCCCCGATCCCAAAGAAAATCATACCTTGCTGTAAGCCCGAGAGGGGAAGGCGCTTTCGATGAGGGGTGTCTGGTGCGATCCGGAGAGGGGTTGGAAAAGTGGGCGATAGAATCTGTTGGAGGGGAGCGTGTGCGGAGGTGGTAAGGGTCGCAAGGGAACTTCTCTCGGAAAATGGGAACGGGGTGTGCTGGACTCTTTTTTGTGGGGAGTCCTTCTGGAAACAAAGGTCGTAAAGTCACTCTTCTCGGTAAACGGGAATGGAAACGGTCTTTTGTCGGAAAGGTACCCATCCTGAGATAAAGGTCCCAAGGCGAACCCTCTCGATAAACGGGAACGGAACATACCGGCATCTTTCAGGGGAAAAGGCGGTTCTTCCCTGAGGGGCTTCTCTCGGAAACCGGGACGTACCGGTATCTTGTGGGCTGAAGCCACCCCTGAAGAGTACGCAAGAACCCCTTCTGCTCAACGGGAAAAAAGGCTTTTCAGAAGGACGAAATGGCGGGAAGTCGAGCCTGCGTATTTTTATTTCGTCGCTTTCTTCTTACCTTTATCCCATTCAATGACGACACGCTTATGTTTTCTGCTGAAAAATACCTCCAATTACGTGCCCTGCTCTCGGAAGGCCCGAAGAAAATCGCGCTGCTCTGCCATACCAATCCGGATGGCGATACCATCGGAGCGGCGTTGGCCTGGCGCAGTTACCTGGAACGCCTGGGACATATGACCTGTTGCATCGCTCCGAACCGCTATCCCTATTTTCTGGAGTGGATGACCGATATCGCCCATATCGGCGTCTTTAAAGAAGATCAAGACGGGGCTTTGGCCCGTTTTGTGGAGAGTGCGGATCTGATTTTCGCCATGGACTTCAATCAGATTGGCCGTCTGGATCGCCTGACTGAAACGGTGATGGCCAATCGGCAGGCAACCTGGGTGTTGATCGATCACCATCTGTATCCCCCCTTGGATGAGTATGCCCTGGCCTTCTCTGATCCGACCGCCTGCTCGACCTCCTATATCATCTATCAGATGATTACGACCCTGGCCGGGGAAGAGGCGATTACACCCGCGATCGCCGAGTCGCTCTATGTCGGCATGATGACCGATACGGGTAACTTCTCGTTCAGCAATTTGACTTCGGGGGTCTTTCGGGCGGCGGCTACGTTGATTGATAAGGGGGTGAATGTGCCTTATGTCAATAGCGCCGTGTACAATAACTTTTCCGAAAGTCGTATGCGATTGCTGGGATATGTGCTGCACGAAAAGATGGTGACCCGCTATCAATATGGGGTGGCTTATGTCGGCCTGACCGAAGCCGAGATGCGTCGGTTTGACTTTAAACAGGGGGATAGCGAAGGCTTCGTCAACTTCCCGTTGTCGATTCGGGCCATTCGGATGTCGGCCATGTTCATCGAAAATAAACACAGCATTCGGGTGTCGTTACGCTCGCGCGGGGATGTGGATGTGAATGTGTTCGCACGCCGCTATTTCGAGGGAGGCGGACATCGGAATGCAGCCGGAGGCAAATCGTTTATGTCGATGCCGGAGACGATTGCCCATTTCGAAAAGGCGATTGCGGAGTACTTTGGCGAAGTTTCGCCGGTGGTACCGGTTCGTTCGTTCGAGGCGGAAGAGCAGGCTGTCACGCAAGGGCTGTCCGTCAATCAGGACCATCCGTCGAAGGCTTGAGCGAGTTGCCTCGATCGCCTGAAGTACGCAAGGGAAGGCGTATACGAAGAGGGTGAAACGGCACGTTTCACCCCATAGATGAATCCGGGAAGCGTAAGGTCTGCCACTCGATCGGAAGACGTAAGGCTGTACCGGATCGGGAGACGGTTTTAGAGATCGCATCACATGAAAGGAAACCTATCATTATTCTCGTTTTTTTCGTCGCTGGGTCGTCGCTGGTCGGCGGGTGTGCGGCGCCTCTATCCGCGGGCTCAGAAAACGTTCGTGTATGAACGGGATCGACGTTGCCGACGCATCACATGGGGCGTCACGATCGGTTTGGCGGTGATCTTTCTGGGGATGGTGCTGTTGTCGCAACAGCAATATTTCTCGGCTTGGGTGATCTTCTTTGTATTGAGTGTCCTGGCGCTGGAAGTGCTTTCCATTCCGCGTTTTATCACCTTGAACGACGAGGCGTTGGAGATCCATTGTGTGGTGGATCTGACCCGCATCCATGTCGAAGATATCGAATCCATCCGACGTATCGGACGCGAAGAGTTCCGCCATCTGACCCCGTTGTTGGGAAGTTACGGGTTCGGGGGCTATTTCGGGTATTATTTTGATTTCTCCAGTTGGAATTTCTATAAACTTTACGCCACGGAACGCAAACGGTTGGTTCTGATTGAGGATATTTATGAGGACGCCTATATTGTCAGTTGCACCGATCCCGATGCCCTGGTGGCGGGGGCGATCCGGGCTCGAGACCGGAAGCGGGAAGAGATCTTCCGCGCTTCGATGAAAAATGAATCGCCCTCTTCGACGGCCGATTTCTTTGAGCCGTAGTCATCGCAAGCGGAAAATTTTCGTACTTTTGCAGATGATTGAAAAATAACATAGACAGATAATATTTAACACTCGGTTGGAAAAGGACGGAAGGTCCGTAAAGTCACGCCTCCGAATATCCGACGATGCCGGGGAGTGTACGAAGAAATTAAAAGCAGGGAATCGGCACAGACCGGTGGCTCTGCATCATGATAAAATTTGACGATATGTTGTTCGACATTGAAATGATCCGAAACGTCTATGCGACCTTTGCTCAGCGGGTCGATCAGGCGCGCCAAACGACCGGTACGCCGTTGACGTTGGCTGAAAAAATATTGTATGCCCATTTGTATGATCCCGCTTCGATACGACGCTATGTACGGGGTGAGGATTATGTCAATTTCCGTCCCGATCGGGTGGCCATGCAGGATGCAACGGCGCAAATGGCCTTGTTGCAGTTTATGAATGCCGGACGGGATCGGGCTGCGGTGCCTTCGTCGGTTCACTGCGATCACCTGATTCAGGCCAAAGCTGGCGCTGGGGAAGATCTGCCGGCTGCGGAGGTGACCAATCGGGAAGTGTATGATTTTCTGCGGAGTGTGGCGAATCGGTACGGATTGGGCTTTTGGCGGCCGGGAGCCGGTATTATTCATCAGGTGGTGTTGGAAAATTATGCGTTCCCGGGCGGTATGATGATCGGAACCGACTCCCATACCCCGAATGCCGGCGGTCTCGGTATGGTGGCCATTGGCGTTGGAGGTGCCGATGCCGTGGATGTCATGGCCGGAATGCCGTGGGAACTGAAGATGCCGCGTATTTTTGGGGTGCGGCTGACCGGACGGCTGAATGGATGGGCTTCACCGAAAGATGTGATTCTGAAGCTGGCCGGCCTGTTGACCGTGAAAGGCGGGACGAACGCGATTGTCGAATATTTCGGCGAAGGGGCCGCCTCGTTGTCCGCGACCGGTAAGGCGACGATTTGCAACATGGGGGCCGAAATCGGAGCCACCACGTCGCTGTTCGCTTATGATGCCGCGATGGAACGTTATCTGCGGGCGACGGGTCGGGCCGAAGTGGCCGACTTGGCAGCCGGATTGCGCGCCGATCTGCAGGCCGATCCCGAAGTGCAGGCCAATCCGGAAAAATATTACGATCGGGTGATCGATATCGATTTGAGTACGCTGGAACCCTATATTAACGGCCCCTTCTCACCCGATGCCGCCCATCCGATTTCGGAATTTGCCGAGTTTGTACGGACAAACGGCATTCCGTCGAAAATGGAGGTCGGGTTGATCGGTTCGTGTACCAACTCGTCCTATCAGGATTTGGGGCGTGCCGCTTCGGTGGCCCGGCAGGCGAAAGCCAAAAAACTGAAGGTGCATGCGCGTTTCCTGATCAATCCGGGGTCGGAACAGGTGCGTTATACGGCGCAACGCGATGGTATTCTGGCGGATTTGTTGAGCCTGGGCGGCGTGATTATGGCCAATGCCTGCGGACCGTGCATCGGGCAGTGGGATCGCGGGGAGAGCGACAAAACGCGTCCCAATTCGATCGTTACGTCGTTTAACCGCAACTTTGCCAAACGGGCCGACGGTAATCCCAATACGAATATTTTTGTCGCTTCCCCCGAGTTGGTGACGGCACTGACGATTGCCGAGGATTTGACATTCAATCCGTTGAAAGATACCCTGCTCAACGAAGCCGGGGAACGGGTGAAATTGGACGAACCGCAGGGTGACGAGCTGCCCGTAGCCGGATTCGCCGTGGAAAATAACGGATATATCGCTCCGGAAGCAGACGGTTCGACCCAAGAGGTGGTGATTGCCCCCGATTCACAGCGTTTGCAACGTTTGCGTCCTTTTGCACCCTGGGATGGTCACGATATGACCGATTTGCGGTTGCTGATTAAGACCAAAGGGAAATGTACCACCGATCATATTTCGATGGCAGGACCGTGGTTGCGCTTCCGCGGCCATCTGGAAAATATCTCCGACAACCTACTGATGGGGGCGGTCAACGCCTTTAACGGCCAAACCAACAGCGTTCTCAATACCCTGACCGGTGCGTATGAAGGGGTATCGGCCGTTGCCAAGCAATATAAGGCGAAGGGCATTTCGTCGATTGTGGTGGCTGAAGATAACTACGGAGAGGGCTCTTCGCGGGAACATGCAGCGTTGGAACCTCGCTTCCTGAATGTGAAGGTAGTGCTGGCCAAATCGTTTGCCCGTATCCATGAAACCAACCTGAAAAAACAGGGCATGTTGGCCTTGACGTTTGTCGATCCGGCGGATTACGACCGCATTCGGGAAGACGATCGGATTTCGGTCTTGGGCCTGACTACCTTTGCGCCGGGTAAAAACCTGACGGTGGTGGTTCGACACAGCGATGGAACCGAGGAGTCGTTCCCTGTGACCCATACCTATAATGCTCAGCAGATCGGATGGTTCAAAGCCGGTTCGGCCTTGAATGTGGTGTCGTGATCGGGCGTTGAGTCGCATTCCAATATCGAGCAGGGAATCTTTGTTTTCCCGCTTGGCTTTTACAAGCGTTCCGAACTCGGAACGCTTTTTTTGTGGGGAAAGGAAAAGGTCTGACAGCGGAGCCTCTTCTTTTTCAGGTGAGACCGGACAAATTGGCAGTTGAAAGAGTAGGTACCGACATTTATTCTGCAGCTGTTTTAGCCTGGCGGTAAATGCGGCTTTCGATAGAGGTGCCTCTGTTTAGGGGAGGAAAAGCTTGTCGGAGGGAGCCTGCCCGCATAAAAAACGTCCGTCGATCCGACAAACGGATCGACGGACGGTCAGGGTGTGGGCCCGAGGTTTAGATCGCTTCGAACACTTCTTTACCTTCCTGGCACAGAGGACATACCCAATCATCGGGCAGATCTTCGAAAGCCGTACCGGGAGCAATACCGTGATCGGGATCGCCTACTTCGGGATCGTATACATACCCGCATACTTCGCATTTGTACTTTTTCATAGTTGTCGTATCGTTTAGAGTAATATTAGCTGACGAAATACCCTCGTCATGGGGGTCTTATGGCAAAAAACGGGCCACTCCGTTTAGCTCAGACACGGACCGCCTTTCCCCTCGTTTAACAGAGCGTGATGCCTGTGTAGGTATGGGGCGACAGTCGGCGCAACTCTTCTTTGACGCTTTCGGCCACATCGAGGCCTTCGATAAAGGCGGCAATATCGGCTTTGGTGATCGTCTTGTTGGTCCGGGTAAGCGCTTTGAGCGCTTCGTACGGATTGGGGTACTGTTCACGGCGCAGGATTGTCTGAATCCCTTCCGCCACGACGGCCCAGTTGTTGTCGAGGTCTTCGTTGATCTTGTCGAGGTTGATGATCAGTTTGCTCAACCCCTTGAGAATCGACTTGAAGGCCACGACGGTATGGGCGACCGGAACCCCTACATTCCGCAGAACTGTCGAGTCGGTCAGGTCGCGTTGCAGACGCGAGATCGGTAGCTTGCCCGACAGATGGGTGAAAATCGCGTTGGCAATCCCCAGGTTCCCTTCGGCATTTTCGAAGTCGATGGGGTTCACCTTGTGCGGCATGGCTGACGATCCAACCTCTCCGGGTTTGATCCGCTGTTTGAAATATTCCATCGAGACATAGGTCCAGATGTCGCGGCACAGGTCGATCAGAATGGTGTTGATGCGTTTGAAGCAGTCGAAAATGGCGGCGATATTGTCGTAGTGTTCGATTTGGGTGGTGATCTGCGAACGTTCCAGACCCAGCACGTCGTTGACGAAGTGGTTGGCGAAAGCGACCCAGTCTACGTCGGGATAGGCGGCTTTGTGGGCGTTGAAGTTCCCGGTGGCCCCTCCGAATTTAGCCGGCGAAGGAATAGCCTTCAGTTGGGTAATCTGTTTGGTGAGGCGTTCGACGAAGACCATCACCTCTTTGCCCAATTTCGTGGGGGAGGCCGGTTGGCCGTGGGTGCGGGCCAGCAACGGAATTTCGGCCCACTCTTTGGCCATGGCTTTCAGTTGGGCGACCAGTTGTTCCAACAGCGGATAGTAGACGTCGTTGGCGGCGTCGCGCAGGCTGTAAGGCATGGCCGTATTGTTGATGTCCTGCGAGGTGAGACCGAAATGAACGAACTCTTTGTAGGCTTTCAGCCCCAAGGCTTCCATCTTCTCTTTGACGAGGTATTCCACGGCCTTGACATCGTGGTTGGTGGTTCGTTCGATCTCCTTGACCCGCAGGGCGTCTGCTTCGTTGAAGTCGCGATAGATGTCGCGCAGGGGTTCGAACAGGGTCTTGTCTACGCCGGCGAGTTGAGGCAGCGGCAGTTCACACAGGGCGATGAAATATTCGATCTCTACCAATACGCGGTAGCGGATCAAAGCCGATTCGGAAAAATAGTCCGCCAACACTTCGCAGGCGCCGCGATAGCGTCCGTCGATAGGAGAGATGGCGGTCAGCGTGTTCAGTTCCATATCGTTTGAAAGTTTTAAAATACAAAGATAGTCGTATTCCCGGGGATTGCAAATCGTCGAGGGGGTTGGCCTCAGAAATTTTCCGTCTTTCCCTCCGAAAAGGGAAAGACGGAAAAGGAGTGCCGACAATCCGGAGGGATCAGAGCTGGATGGTGTTGACGCCGCTGTGCAGAGAAAGAGTCTGATCCGCCCAGACGAAATCGCCTTGCAGACCTTCGGGCAGGACGACCTCGCCGGAGAGGTGTCCTCGTCGGTGGGTCAACGTTACCCGAATCTCGCCCAGCGGATGGGGCATGCGTCCCTCGATCTGTTTCAGATGGCCGGGGTGAGGGGCGATCCGGACCTTCGAGAAGCCGGGGGCGGCCGATTCGATGCCGCAGATCGTGGCCAGGAATTCATAATTGGGACTTGAACTCCAGGCATGACAGTCGGATCGGGTCGGTTCCGGTTTTTCGGCGAAGGTGGTCAGCCCCAGGTCGATCATCTTCGCCCAGGGGCCCAACATTTGGCTATAACGGTCCCCCAGGCCGGCTTTTTTGAGGGCCCGGGTCAGGTAGAACCGATAATAGAAGGTGGCTTGGGCCAGGGTGGTGTCGCTGTCCAGTCGTTCGAAAACGGCTGTCTGATCGGCGACGGGAATCGCATCGGTCAGAATACCCATGATGTTGGCGTGCTGGCTGAAGGTGGGGCTGCCGATGTAGTCGTGTAACAGGCCTCGTTCCGGATCCCAACATTGCCGATAGGTGTTTTCCTGGAGGGCGTGCCGAAGTGAATCGTAGTGGTCGGCTTCATAGCTCCGGCCGAAATGACGCATCAGGGCAGCGGCATCGCGCAGAGCATCGGCCAGGTGCAGGGTGACGATCGACGAGCCGTACTGTTCGCTCTCGGGCGGCGTGCCGGGACCCGGGGTCAGAGGCGGATTCCAGGCCGGCACCCAGTCTACGAAATTCCAGTGCGGAACCCGGCTGCGGACCATGCCGGTAGCGGGGTCGATCAGGCTTTCGTACTGGCTCAGAATGGAGACGATCCCGGGCAGCATACCCTGCAGGAAGGGTTCATCGTCGCGATACATCCAGTAGTCGTGGAGCATGTTGATCCAGTAGAGCGAGAAGGGTGGGATGAATTGCGGGTTCATGCCCGGATAGTGACAGGCGGTGAACCCTTCCGACGTGCGCGAGCGGTCGAAAGCCCGAAGGGCTTGTCGCATCAGCCGGTCATCGCCCGAGATATAGAGCGAGATCAGCGATTGAATCCGGGTGTCGCCCACATACTGGAGTTGCTCGTAGTACGGGCAGTCGAAGTAGGTTTCGACGGCGCAGAGCCGGGCCGTATGCCAGCCGACCTCCCAGATGCGATCGAGCAGCGGATCGTCCGATGAGAAGGAACCCACTTCCTGGAAGGGATAGCCCGTAAACATGCCGTAAAGATCTTCGAGTACCAGCGGTTGTTCGGCCGTGGTGATCTCCAGTTGCAGGTAGCGGAACGTGCGGAACCACAGCGTGCGATAGAGCCGATGGTCGGCGCCGTCGGGGTAGATCAGGTCATAGTTTTTGCTGGTTCCGTTTTGGATGTTGCGACCTTCGATGTCGTTACGGTTTCCTTTCTGTTGGTGTTCGTCGAACAGCGCTTCGGCAAAACTCATCCGGATACAGGCCCCTTTCCCGCCGCTGACCAGTAGTTCGGGGTAGGCATTGGTCAGGAAGGTCTGGTCGAGCAGAATCGAGCAGGAGGTATGGGCCGGAATGGTCAGCGGATCGTTTCCGTCGATAAAGCGGGTCAGGGTTTGAACTCCTTCGCTACGGCGGATCTGCGGAATGCGTTGCAGGGTCTCTTCCATCAGGGGAATCTCCCGCGGAACCAGCCCCCAGTCATAGCCACCGTAGAGGGAGGTGCCGTAGGGGGTGCCGGGACGTCCGATCAGGGCCTTGTCCCAATCCGAGTCGTCGTAGTCGGTTTGTTCCCAGCCCCACAGATATTTCTCGCCGCGGATCGAGTCTCCGGTTCCCACAAAACTGGTGTAGAGCGGCCCGAAAGCCTGGTCGCGGCGTGCCAACCAGCCGGCGTCACGGGTTGTGGAGACGATCGCTTCGGTCGGACCATTGCCTTGGACAATCAGACCGGTTTGGTTGGTCAGTTGGGCGCAGGGACGGTAGATTCCCAGGTTCCAGACCAGCACGGCCAATGTGTTTTTCCCGGGTTGAAGGAGCGGAGCGATGTCCACGGTTTCGTAGACCCAGGCGAGACGATCGCCGCGGGCCGGGCCCCAACAGGCCGGCGTACCGTTGACATACAGCCGGTAGCGGTTATCGGCCGAGATATTGATGACGAAGGTGTCGGGCACTTCGTCCAGGTTGAAATTGCGTCGGAAGTGATACACCCCGTAGTCGTACGGGGAGGTGTTTGTGGAGGTGATCCAGAAAGATTCCCAAGGCTGTGTCAGTACAGATTCGGAAGGGGTTGCGGCTTGCACTGCGGGAGGGGTCGGACGGGCCGCGGTCGGAATCGACAGGCAGAGCGACAGGCTCCCCAAACCGATGGCCAGAAAAGAGGTTATACGCATAGGTCGGACAATTAGGTTATCTTCTCAGACATGAGGTTATCTTCAAAGGTAACAAAATTTTTGAGGGGATCCAACAGGGCGTAGACGGAGGAGCGTATTAGCGCGTCCGGATCCAGGATCCCAGGCGACGCAGCCAATTTTCCAGGGTCAGGTTGAGGGCGGGCGAGAGTTTTAACAGATAGATCGGCCCTCCGAACAGCAGGGAGAGCAGCAGGGTCCGAACCGGAGCGTCCAGCCACCAACCTCCCATCTGGGGAATGGCGGCAGAGAGCAGGGCACCGACCAGCGTCAACCCCAGGACGGCGAGATCGCCCCGGCCGAACGGTTGCAGCCGGAAGAATTTCCAGACGAACAGAATGCGCAAGAGGTTGTAGACGATGACCGTAATCATGGTCGCCAGGGCGGCTCCGTTCATGCCCAGATGGGGGATCAGCAGGGCGTTGGTGCCGACGGTCATGAATACCAGCAGGATGGAGAACGAAAAGTCGTAACGGTATCGTTTGGAGGTGATGAGAATCACGCCGGTCAGACCGGAATACATTTCAAAGATGCGTCCCAGGCCCAGAAACAGAAAGACGTATCGCCCGGCGGCGTAAGAGGCGGGCATTAGGCTGAAAATGTTGTCGAGGTTGATCCAGATGGCCAGGAAGATGTAGCATCCGATGATGAGGTTCATTTGGGAGACTTCGCGATGCATCTCCTGCATGCGGGTCATGGCGCGTTCTTTCCAGAGGTTGGCGACGATGGGGGTCGACACTTTGATGACCGAGCGGTTGGGAATCATCATGGCGCTGACCATGTACATCATGACCGAATAGATCCCGCCCTGGACCAAGCCCTGGATCCCGGCCAGCATGGTTTGGTCGATCACGTTGGTGATATAGACCGATGCGCCGCCGAGGTATTGCCACAGACCGTAGGTGCCGGCGATAGCCACCAGGGTTCGGGTTCGCGAGGTGAAGACCGGTCGCAGGCTGATTTGTCGGAGCCAGGCCGTATAGAGCAGCAGGATGATCGTGGGGACGAAGTAGATGAGCACATAGATCACGATGAACTGTTCGAAATCGATCAGGCCGAAGGCATAGAGGGAGATTTCGAGGGTCATCAGCAGGCGGAGCAGCACGTCGTAGACGGCCGTGGAGATGACGGTTTTGAAGAAGGCCTGCAGCCAGCTGCTGAAGAAGTTGTAGAAGAGGGTGGTCAGACCCAGCGGGATCAGCAGCAGATAGTATTCCGACAGTAGGGGGGACTCTTTGGCGAAGTAGTGCATGACCGGCTCTTTGAACCAGAGAAAGAGCAGGGTAAAGAGGACGAAACCGACGCTGATGCCCAATGCCGACCAGAAAAACAGCCCGTTATGGCGACGGTCGGGGGTGCGGAAAAACGGAAAGAATTTGACGACCGTGGAGTTGATGCCCAGTGCCGACAGCTGGGCGTAGATCATCGCCAGCGAGACCAGAATGCTGGTCAACCCCACCTGTTCTTCGCTCAGGAAGTTGGGGAACAGGAGGATTTTGTTCACATAACCGATCGCCGCTCCGGCATAGGAGAGGATGGTGATCGATATGCTGTCCCGTTTGACGATACCCATGGGTTGGAGGCGGTTAGGTGATTGGCAAAGAGGTCGGTCGTGGGGTGTTCGTGAGACGGTTACCGGTGGGGCTCTGCGACCTGTATGGTCTTTAGAGGGCTGCCGGGGTAAGGTTTGTATCGTCTCGACGCCGGGCGATCGGGAAGGCCTCGGATGGAGATCAAGGTAGACGACTTAGACGGAAGGATTGCTTTGAAGGGGCGGCCAAGCGTCGAAGGTCGTGTCGACCGGTTTCCCCCGGGACACCGAACGCCAGGAGCGGGCATTGTTCGCTTCCTGGCGTTCAGCGGAGGTTACATACGTTCGGGGACTCCGATGCCCAGCAGCGCCATTCCCGCCGCAATGATGCGGGCCACCGTGGCTGAGAGGGCCAAACGCAGGGCCTGTTTGGCCGGATCGCTTTCGCGCATGATCGGGAAGTCGTGATAGTATCCGTTATAGCTCTTGGCCAGTTCGTATACGTAATTGGCGATCAGGGCCGGCGAGAAGTTGGCGGCAGCGGCTTTGACCGTGGCCGGGTATTCGGTCAGCATCTGGATCAGGGCCGTTTCGGCCGGAACCAACAGCGTGCCGTCGATCTGTGTGGCCGGAACCGCTCCGGCTTCGGCCGCTTTGCGCAGCACCGATTTGATGCGGGCATGGGTGTATTGGATGAAGGGGCCGGTGTTGCCGTTGAAGTCGATGGATTCTTTCGGGTCGAAGAGCATCGTCTTACGCGGGTCGACCTTCAGAATGAAGTATTTGAGCGCTCCCAGACCGACCATGTGGCAAATGTCGTGGATCTCTTCCTGGCTCAGACCGTCCAGTTTGCCCAGCTCTTGCGACATCTCGCGGGCGGTTTCGACCATGGCGTCGATCAGGTCGTCGGCATCGACAACCGTACCTTCGCGCGATTTCATCTTCCCTTCGGGCAGTTCCACCATCCCGTAAGAGAGGTGGGTGATGTGGTCGGCCCAGGTGTATCCCAGTTTGCTGAGGATGAGTTTCAGCACTTGGAAATGGTAGTTCTGTTCGTTGCCCACCACGTAGATCATGTCATCGAGGTTCTCCTCTTTGAAGCGGGTGTAGGCCGTTCCCAGGTCCTGGGTCATGTAGACCGAGGTGCCGTCGCCGCGCAACAGCAGTTTCTGGTCGAGTCCGTCGGCGGTCAGGTCGATCCACACCGAACCGTCCTCCTTGCGGAAAAAGATGCCTTTATCGAGACCCTCCTGCACGATCGATTTTCCCAGCAGGTAGGTTTGCGATTCGTAATAGACTTTGTCGAAGCTGACACCCAGTTCCCGATAGGTCTTGTCGAACCCTTCGTACACCCAACCGTTCATGGTCTGCCACAGCTGGTAGACTTCGGGGTCTTTGGCCTCCCACTTGCGCAGCATTTCCTGAGCCTGTTTCATGATCGGAGCCTCTTTTTTGGCCTGCTCTTCGTCCATGCCTTGCGCCATCAGCTCTTTGATCTGAGCCTTGTAAGCCTTGTCGAAAGCGACGTAATAGTTTCCCACCAGATGGTCGCCTTTCAGGCCCGACGAGGCGGGCGTCTCTCCGTGGCCGAAGAGTTGCCAGGCCAACATCGACTTGCAGATATGGATGCCTCGGTCATTGACCAGATTGACCTTCATGACCTGATTGCCGTCGGCTTCCAGAATGCGGGACACCGAATACCCCAACAGGTTATTCCGGATATGTCCCAGGTGGAGGGGTTTATTGGTGTTGGGCGAGGAGTATTCCACCATGATGTGACGGCCGGTGGGGGCTCCTTGACCGAAGGTCGGGTTGGCGAGGATTTCCGACAGCTGCTTTCCCCAGAACGTTCCGCTCAGGGAGAGGTTCAGAAAACCTTTGATGACGTTGTAGCCGGCGATTTCGGGGGTCGAGGCGACCAGGGCCTGACCGATCTCTTCGGCAGTTTGTTCCGGTTTTTTGTGGCTGGCGCGCAGCAGGGGAAAGACCACCAGCGTCATGTCGCCTTCGAACTCTTTACGGGTTTTTTGCAGTTGAATGGCTTCGGGAGCCACCTCTCCATATAGTGAGGTAACGGTAGCCGTCACCTTGTCGAGCAGGAATTTTTCGATGTCCATGGATATAATGCTTGCGATTTTGTCGGTAAAGATAGCTATTTTTGTGCGGAAAATTCCCATAGACGTGAAAATTGCCGACATAGACCTGGGCGAGAAGCCGTTGTTTTTGGCTCCGATGGAGGATGTGACCGATCCGTCGTTTCGTTACATGTGCAAACGATACGGAGCCGATGTGGTCTATACGGAGTTTATTTCCAGCGATGGACTGATTCGGGATGCCGCGAAGAGTCGGGCTAAACTCAATATCTACGATTATGAACGTCCGGTGGGGATTCAGCTCTACGGACATGAGATCGAGGCGATGGTCGAAGCGGCTCGGGTGGCGGCTGAGGCCGGTCCCGATCTGATCGACATCAATTTCGGGTGTCCGGTACGGAAGATTGCCACCCGGGGGGCCGGCAGCGGCATGATGCGCGATGTGCCGAAGATGGTGGAGATGACCCGGCGGATTGTGGAGGCGGTATCGTTGCCGGTGACGGTCAAGACGCGGTTGGGTTGGGACGAAGACTCCAAAAACATTGTCGAGATCGCCGAACGGTTGCAGGATGTGGGCATTGCGGCCCTGACCATCCATGGCCGCACCCGGGCTCAGATGTATCGGGGCGAGGCCGATTGGACTCTGATTGGGGAGGTGAAGCGCAATCCGCGGATGCACATCCCGATCATCGGAAATGGTGATATCTCTTCGGCTCAGGGGGCGGCCCAGGCCTTCGAACGTTATGGGGTCGACGGGGTGATGATCGGACGGGCCACGTATGGGCGTCCGTGGATTTTCCGGGAGATCCGCCACTATCTGAATACCGGGGAGTTGCTTCCGCAACCCACCGTCCGCGAACGGGTGGAACTGGCCAAACTGCACCTGGCCAAGTCGCTGGAATTTAAGGGCGAAAAGGTGGGTGTACTGGAGATGCGTCGGCATCTGTCGTGTTATTTCAAGGGACTGCCCGATTTTAAGGCGACGCGTCTGAAGCTGGTGACGGCCACCGATCCGGCCGAAATCGTCGATACCTTGGACTATGTGGCGCAACGATGGAGCGATTTCGATACGACGGGACTGGTGCCCGCGCCCCTCTCTCATGAGGTGTAATCCGATGTAGTTATGGAATAGCGGCCGCTAACGGGCCGGGGTGCAATCGTTTCTGAAACCGGCCTCGGAAGAAAGAATGGCCGTTTCAGAAAAAATTTTCGTATCTTTTCGTGACAGGGGAACGGTTTGTCGGAACGTTTGACACCGTCGTTGGATGCAGACAGGATGCTTAGGGTAAGATCACCAATCAGATCGGAAATGAAGAAGTTGAAAACGTGGGGATGGGTCATTGGGCTGCTGGGGCTCGTGGCTTGTGCCACTCCGCCGACGTTGGACGGAGCGGAAGAGGTTATTCTCGAGCGCTTGCGGGCGGTGCGTGCCTGCCGGCAGGAGATCGCCGATGTATGGCCCGGGTTCAGTGATCCGCGCTATGACGTTCCGATGCTCTATTATACGGATTCGATCTGTTATGGGGTCAATCTGCCGCCGATGTTTGAGGATTCGTTGGGCGCCCGGCTCGTCCATGAAGAGCCTGGATTATCGCTCTATAAGTTGCCGTTGCCCGATTCGTTGCCGTTTCACATGGAGACCACCCTCGAATTTTTGGATTCGACCCGATACAACTATTTGCGTCCGATGATCGTTTGTTCTTCGCCGGAGATGGTGGTTCGGGTAGTGCCGGATGTCACCTCGGATCAGGCATGGATGCCGATGGTGCTGCACGAATACGCGCATGGCTATCAGTATGCACACGGGGCGTTTTGTCGACGGGTGGCGGAGGCGTTGCCGTCGCATCCCGAGACCGAACTGGAACGTCTGCATAAACGTTGTGCCTGGTTCGATCGGGCGATTCGGGCGGAAAACGAGACGTTGCTCGACGCCTTAGCGACAGAGGATACCTCGCTGTGGAGGGCCTATATTCAGCGGTTTTTGACGCAACGGGCCGCTCGAAAGGCCCGTATGGCCGCCGAAATGGGGAACAGTGCGGTGCGTGACGAGGCTTTTTTCGAGTTGATGGAGGGCATGGCCCGCTATATCGAAGCTGAGGCCGGCTTTCATCTCGGGAGCTACACGGAGCGGGATACCTGGTTGTACGACACCGATCATGCGGGCTATTTTTTCGTGACGGGCTACAACCTGATGCGGTTGTTCGATCGGCTGGGGGTGGACAAGCAGCGTTTTTACGCTGATTCGATCCGTCCGTTGGAGCTCTATTTGCGGGAGACCGGGGTGTATGAATAGCCGATGTCGCTCGTTCGTTCGGCAAGGCGTGTGGGAGAGGGCTGGCCAAGGAATGTCGAATCGCAGCGGTGGCAGCGTTCGATTCGTGCATGGTGCTGGGGACGAGACCCCTGGACAGATCCGGAGAGAGAAAAGGGAAAGGATCGGATGGATTCGTGCTTTTTCCTGCAGAAATAATCGTACATTTGCTCTCGGGGAAGAAAATCCCCTACGAAACGGGATCTTGGGTCCCCTATTTTGTAAAAATGCTTGACGATCAGGATATCAGAGATGGATTGACCGATTCTGCCGAGTCGGATAACGTGCGCTCGCGTCGGTTGGCTTCACGGCCGGTCGATCCGCGGGAAGTCGTTGCGGAGGAAGACGCGGATCGGGAGGTGGGTCGTTCGACGACGGCCGGCGCCGAAAAGCGTCGGACGCGACGTGCCCAGCCGACGACGGATCGGGAGGCGGACAACGCACCGGACGAATCTGGGCCAACGGAGCCGAAACCGCATCGTCCGTTCCCTCTGGAAGACTATATTGGTCAGGTCCTTTCGGGCAATATCCTGACGCGGGCCGAAGTGCGTCGACGTTATCCGTATATTTTTTTCATGGCGCTGCTCATGTTGCTGTATATCGCCAATGGATACCACATTCAGAAACTCCATCGGCGTCACGATAAACTGACCGCTCAATTGAAGGAGTTGCGATCTCGGTCGTTGACCCTGTCGTCGATCCGGATGACCGCCACGCGGCAAAGCGAGATCGTCAAAGAGTTGCAGGAACGGGGCATTCCCCTGCATGAGTCGTTGATTCCTCCTCAAGTAATCGATAAGTAACCCATGGCCGAACAAAAAAAGACCGATATTAAAAAGGCGATTCTGGTACGGGTCCGGGTGCTTTATGTGCTGTTTTTCTCGATCGGGGTGGCGATTGCGGGGAAGATCCTCTACATACAATACGGGCCGAAAGGCGAAGAGCTACGCAGTCGGGGTACGAAAATTTCGTATGAACGGGTGACGATCGAGGCCGAACGAGGCGATATCCTCTCGTGGGATGGTCGTATTTTGGCTACGTCGGTTCCGACCTATGAGGTGCGGATGGACTTCGCGGCGCAGGGATTGGCTGACTCCACGTTTTTGCACCATGTCGACTCGTTGGCTTATTGCCTGAGTACGTTTTTCGGGGACCGCAGTGTAGCGGCCTACCGGGAAAAACTGATGAACGCTCACCGCAACAAAAAGAAGAATCGCTTTGTGTTGCTCTCTCCGCGTCGTGTCAATCACCTGGAAATTAAAGAAATCGCTAAATTTCCCATTTTCCGTCTGGGACAAAATCGGGGGGGCTTCATCCCCGTGCAGATCAACCGACGGATGTTGCCTCATGGATCGTTGGCTTCGCGGACGATCGGCATGGTCAACGAGGCGGGTACGAAACTGGGGATCGAGGGCGCTTACGACTCCATTTTGCGGGGGGTGAACGGCAATGTGATGATGCAGCGGATTTCGGGGAGTTTCCGGATTCCGGTGCCCGATGAGCTGAGCGTCGATCCGGTGGACGGGATCGATGTGGTGACGACCCTGGATGTCGATGTGCAGGATGTGGCCGAGACCGCGCTGCGCAAACAGTTGATCGCCGGCGATGCCGATTGGGGAACGGCGGTACTGATGGAGGTGTCGACCGGGGAGATCCGGGCCATCGCCAACCTGACCCGCCGGGGTGAGGGAAAATATGTCGAGGATTTCAATTATGCCATCGGCAAGAACTTCGAACCCGGATCGACCTTTAAACTTGCGTCGTTGATGACGTTGCTGGATGAGGGCGGGGCGAGTCTCGACGAGAAATTCGATACGAGTCCCGGAACGGTGATGGTCGGCCGGGCCAAGGTGGTCGATACGCACAACTATGGCGAACTGACCCTCAAAGGGGTGTTCGAAAAGTCTTCCAATGTGGGTTTTGCGCTGGCCGTCAATAAATACTTCCGCGACAAACCGGAACGTTTTGTCAATCATCTGCGCAAGATGGGGCTCGACAAGCCGATGGACCTGCAGATTGCCGGCGAGGCTCCGGCGGTGATTCGAGGGCCCGAGGATCGCTGGTGGGACGGGACGACGCTGACGATGATGGCGTATGGGTATGCCTTACGGTTGTCGCCGCTCAAGACCCTGAGTTTCTACAATGCGGTGGCCAACAACGGGAAGATGGTACGCCCGAAGTTTGTCCGCGAGCTGCGGCAATATGGGCAGACTCTGCGGAGCTATCCGACGGAGGTGATGGTCTCCTCGATCGGGTCGGACGAGGTGATTCGGCAGGTGCAGGAGGCCATGCGAGGGGTGGTGGATGAAGGAACAGCCCGGTATATTTTGAAAAACCCTTATTATAAAGTGGCGGCAAAGACTGGAACGGCGCAGATCTCGTTGGCCGAAATCTATAAAGGCGGACGGGGTTATAAGGATCGTTTCGGGGGGCGTCACTATTTGGCGACATTGGTGGGGTATTTCCCGGCCGACAAGCCGCGTTACAGTTGCATTGTGGCGATCAAGACCTACCATGGTCCGGGACGTCGGGGTACGTATTACGGCGCGTCGTTGTCGGGACCGGTCTTTCGGGCGATTGCGGATCGGGTGTATGCGCAAAGCATCTCGTGGCAGACCCCGCTGTCCGAACGGCGAGAGAAGGTCGAAGAGCAACCGCCACTCAAATCGGGCAGCGTGGTCGAGATGAAACGGGTCGCGAATCGGTTCCATATCGCGGACCTCGACATCCCGCGGGGAGCGACCTGGATGAACCTGGAGCCGCGTGACAGTCTGCCTCCCGAAGCGGTCTCCATTACGCCGCTCGAAGGGACGGTGCCCGACGTGGTAGGCATGGGGCTCAAGGATGCGATCTATTTGTTGGAAAAATCGGGGTTGGTTGTCTCGTTTAGTGGGGTAGGCGTGGTCCAAAGCCAGTCGTTCAAACCGGGAACGCGAGTGAGTCGGGGGAGTTTGATCTCGTTGCGGTTGGGCATTCCGGATGCTTCGGAATAGCCGCTCGATGAACCCTTCGGAAAAGAGTGGAGCGGCCTGCAGAACGGCCTGAGAATGGTCTGCAGGACGAAAGGCGGGCGGTGTCCAGCTGGTGCCCGGAGCCGAAAGAGGGGAGTGTCAAGAAGAGAGACTCGGGGCCGGGGCGAACAGACCGAGAGGCAGAAAAAAAACGAGGAGGGAGACAAGGTGCGTGAAGAGAGGGAGCGAGGGAGAGAAGAGAGGGGGAAGGAGCAGAAGAGGGAAGAGCGTTGCGTGGAGACAAGCAACCATGATCTGAAACGTAAACAAGAGGACCGGCGTTGAGGCTCTTTCTGAGAGACGGAAAGAACGGTGTCGGTGATTTCGAAATAAATGCTATCTTTGCGTGAGACGCCGGTCGGCGTTCGGAGAGCAAAAAATCGAACAGAAAACGTGCAACATCGATGGACATATATCGTAGGGCTGTGGCTGGTCGTTTTGGGCGTGTTGTACACCCTGGGCCACTCGGCTGTCGTTTTCGCTTCGGAAGAAGAGACGGTGGTGCTCGAATCATCGGTCGGGTCGCTCTCTCCGCAGGATGAGGAGCTGGGTCGGCTCATTATGCACAGCTTGAGCAGCGATCGGCTGCCGAGTACGTATGCTCAACCGTCGGGACGGCTGATCTTGCCCGTGATGCGGGGCAATGCTCCTCTGTATGTCACGTTCGGGGAAACGGCCCGGATCGGGGCCTTGGGCTCTCTACGTCGGCAACATGTCCAACAAAATAGAGTGGCCCGCATCCGCTCTGTGCAGGACAAGGCGGGCTATTATGTCTTCGCGCTGCGTAAAATCATCATTTAGTCGTTGAAAGAGAGGAATTTTCCTCTCCTTGGTTCGCTCTGAACCGAGGCTTTTCGGGGTTTCCCTCGGCGGAAACACCCCGCTGTTTTATCGACTTTTTATACACACACTAAATGATGATTTTATTTTATGGAAACGTTTGAAAATATCAATGAGGTACTTTATCAAGTAAATACGGATATCGTCCGCCGCAAAAGAAATCCCCTGTTACCCATCGTGTTAGCCGTATGCGGGGTGGCTTTGACCCTCTGGAGCCTACAGTCAGAGGTGTTGGCCGATCGGGCGAACCTGGCGGCAGTCCTGTTATTCTTCGGCATTGTGTTGATTTTGGTCGGGGTGGTCGCGACGATCCGGGCCTTCACCTCGTCGCGTCCGTATTATCGCCCCACGGGAGAGCGTTTGTATCGGAGTGAACGCTTTTTTGACCAGAAAGATAAACGGGCGTTGTGTGACGCCTTGGAAAACGGACAGGCCGAAGCCGTTGCTGCCTTGCCGCGTAGCGAAACCTCGGGGGTGGTCCTGACGATTTTTTCGACCCGAAGCGGTTCTTGTGTCATGGTGCAGGCGGCCGAGTATATTCCGCATCATTTCGTGCCGATCACCTCGGTGTTGACCTTTACGCAAGAACAGGGGAAGATCATGCGCAGCCTGGCCTAACCGAAAGGTGGCTGGAAAGCTCCTCAGCCGGGAAGTTCTTCGCTTAGAAAGTTCCTTGTCTGGAACGTTTCTCGGCCGGAACCGACCCGAGGCAAAATCGTCCGGTGAACGAGCCAGATGAGTACCTATTTCTAAACAAGCGAGAAAAGCGGTTTAACCCTTTTCTCGCTTGGCTTTTATGGGTCGGGAGAGCTATAAAGAAAACGGTGAACAGAACACAAAAAAAGGAAAAAAGAACATCTTTCAAAAAGATATATTATCTTTGCCTCGACCGGAATATTAGCATTCGGGAAAGGAGGTATGATGAAGTTGATAGGGCGCGTATTTCGTTATTTGTTAGGACTGGTTTTATTGGTGTTGCTGCTGGATGTGCTCAGTTATGTGGGCGTTCCGGTCTATCGGTTCGCTCCGGGCAGTTCGTTCGCCGGCGACAGTATCTATAACCCGTATCGGGGGGTGGATCCGGCCAACTGGCGCAAAGCCAATTTCCATGCCCACCAACGCGAACGCAAATACGAAGCTTATACGACGGATCAGTTTTTTGACGCGTATCGCAAACAGCACTACGATATTATCGGTCTTTCGGACCATTGTTACCTGAATTATGCCCAGTCGGACCGAGCCGGCTTCATCCCGACGTATGAATTCGGCTGGGGACTCAACAAGGCCCATTTCCTGATGATGGGGGCCTCGTATGTGTCGTTGCGGGACTTCCCGTTGACGTTGATTCCTTCGCAGTTGCAGCATACGTTGCGTCGCTTGCATTCACAGGCCCGGTTGGTGGTGCTCAATCACCCCGGACAACTGCGTGTGGTCGATCATCGGGTCTATGAACGGCTCAGAGGATACGACCTGCTGGAGATCAATCCCGATAACGGAGCCGAAAATTCGTTGCCGTGTTGGGACCAGGCCCTGTCGTCCGGTATCTATGCCAATCTGATTGCCGATGACGATGCGCATACGGTCTCGTTGCGCGGGAGTTTCTTCCAGCGCTGTTTTACGATGATCAATACCCCGGCGCTGGAGGAAGATCAGATCCTGTCGTCGTTGAGAAAGGGGCAGAGTTATGCGGTTCGGGTGACGCCGGAACTCAATCAACGTCCCGACCCGCATGCCGGGTTGCCGACGATCCGGGAGATCGGGTTGAAGGAAGATGGGACCGTCTATGTGTCGTTGAGCGAACCGGCCCACGAGATTCACTTCGTGGGACAGAATGGTGAAATTCGCTCCGAGAGCCAGCATGTTGCAGAAGCCTCGTATCGCTTTACGCCGACCGATACCTACATTCGGGTAGAAGCGCGGTTCGATTCGGGGGCGGAGATCTTTACCAATCCGTTTGTGCGGACTTCGGGGATGCAACCCACCAATGTCTTCGTGCCGGATATTCATTGGCCCTTCACGATTTTGTTGAATCTGTTGTGGGTTCAGGTCGCGGTGGCCCTCTGTTTCCTGATCTCAATCCTGTGGAATTTGTGGCTGCGTAACTGGCGTCCCGGTTGGGCGTCGATCCCGTTGTGGCGTCGTTGATCGCTCCGAAATAATCCTTACTATCCTCCCCCGAAGTGCTTTCCCCTGCGCTTCGGGGGATTTGCTGTGAATAAGATGTCAATTAAATGATCGGTTCGGAGGCACATCTTCCTCGACAATCTGTATCTTTGTAAAATAGAAATTTTCTATTCTCATGTTAGCGAAACTTTTGCAGGACGTGGAAGTGCTTGAAGTCAAGGGAGATACTTCCGTGTCGGTGAGTGCCTTGGCGTTCGATTCCCGTCAGGTGGGGCCCGGAACGCTTTTTTTTGCTACCCGGGGAACCCGGGTCGACGGACACGACTATATCGAAGCGGCTGTGGCAAACGGCGCGTCGGCCGTGGTTTGTGAAACGCTTCCGGCCCAACAGACGCCAGGGGTGACGTATGTACGGGTGGCCGATTCGACCCAGGCGTTGGGTCTGATGGCCTCGAACTTTTACGACCGTCCGAGCCGCAAGCTCAAATTGGTCGGCGTAACCGGTACCAATGGCAAAACGACGACCGCCACGCTGTTATACGACCTGTTCCGAAAACTGGGGTATAAGGTGGGGCTGATCTCGACGGTGGTCTACCGGATCGACGATCGCCGGATCGATTCGACCCATACGACACCCGACAGCATCCGCCTGAACGAAATGTTGGCGGAGATGGTCGAAGTGGGTTGCGCCTATTGTTTCATGGAGGTCAGCTCCCATTCGTTGGTGCAGCATCGAACCGCCGGATTGACGTTCGCGGGGGGCATGTTCAGCAACATCACCCACGATCACCTCGACTATCATAAAACATTTGCAGCCTATATCAAGGCCAAAAAGAGCTTTTTCGACGGATTGCCGCGCGGGGCGTTTGCCCTGACCAATCTCGACGACCGGAACGGCATGGTGATGGTCCAGAATACGAAAGCCGACGTGAAGACCTACTCCCTGAAGTCGTTTGCCGATTTCCGGTGTCGGATTGTGGAAATGCATTTCGATGGGATGTTGCTGAATCTCAACGATCGCGAAGTGTGGGTGAATTTCCTGGGACGCTTCAATGCCTATAACCTGACCTGTGTGTACGGGACGGCGGTGTTGTTAGGGGCCGATCGGGACGAGGTGTTGCGGATTTTGAGTGAGCTGCGTCCGGTGGACGGTCGTTTCGAAGCGATCCATTCGAAGGAGGGCGTGACGGCGATCGTGGATTATGCCCATACGCCCGATGCCTTGCAGAATGTGATCGATACGATCAATGAAATCCGCACGCCGGATCGCCACCTCTATGTGGTGGTGGGATGCGGCGGCAACCGCGATGCGACGAAACGGCCCGAGATGGCCCACATTGCGGCGTCGGGAGGCGATATGGCGATTTTGACTTCGGATAATCCCCGTCTGGAAGATCCCGAGGCGATCATCGAACAGATGAAGGCCGGCCTCGAACCGGGAGACCGATACCTGGCGATCACCAATCGTCGGGAAGCGATTCGGACGGCGGTGGCGTTGGCCCATCCGGGGGATATTATTCTGGTGGCCGGGAAAGGCCATGAAACGTATCAGGACGCCGGAGGAGTGAAAAGTCATTTCGATGACCGGGAAGAGGTGAGACAGGCGATGCACATAGAACCGATTGTCTAACCCTTTAAACTATCCATCTATGAAACGTCTCTTTTTATTAGGGTTAATCTTGTTGTTTGTTTCCGGAGGGGAAGTGATGGCGCAATCCGACAACGGAGCCGAAACGGGGATGCAGGGAGGAGACGCGAACATGACGAGTAAGCTGATCTCAGTAGGTCGGAATTTGATCAACGGAGAGCCTTTGTCGGGCATCGCGTATGATTTCGGAGAACGGATCTATGATTTTTATATCGATTCGATCTCCCGGACGGCGACGGTGCAGTTGCGGGGAATGGCTCCGAACGGTAAATATTTGGCAGGTCAGGGTCAGTTGCTGCTCCTGGATTTGCAGGAAGACCGGGTGCGGTGGAGTCGCCCCATCATTTATCCTTATGGGCAGAGTGGAATTACCCAGGATGGTGATTGTCTGCTCTATTACGATGGACGAGCGACATCTCGGCTGGCTATGATGGATGGTCATCCGCTCTGGAAAGCCCGTTATTCTTTCTGGTATGTAGACCTGGATTCGACGCGGCGGTTTGGCTTGGGTTATCCACCTTCGGGGGTAGAGGCGGTTTCTTATGTCGATTTGAATACGGGAGAACGGGTCTGGAAACGTCGATTTCCTTATGAGCCATGGAACGATGTTTATCGCCTGAATGATACGACCTTATTGGTTTTTGCTTCCGGGCTGTATCAACTCTATGTGTCGACAGGGGAAGGGTGGAGCTATGTGGCTGCGACTTCCAAACTAAACGATCTGAAATGGAAGGAGTTGGTTAATGAATTGAATCTGAAAGGCTCGATTTTTTGGCGAAGTAGTGCGTTTCTGGGAAGTCCCATGAATCAGATTCGAGGTTTATGTTCGCAGCCTTTGATTACGGACGACCGGATCTATTTCAGTTGTGCCGATCGGATGGTAGCCCTGGATCGAAACGGTCAGCTGCAGTGGGAGTGGAAACTGCCTGAAAATATCGCCAGTTATTCCGATCTGTTTGCCTCCGATTCGGCCCTTTATTTGGTGGGAAGAGGGTTGGCGTTTCTGGCGGGACAAGTGATTACCTATGGGCGTCCGTTCTTTGCTGCGTACGATCCGCAGAACGGGAATCCGTTATTTTTCAATGTGATCGACCAGCGGAAATGCCAGATCCGGGCCATCCGACCTCTACAGGACAGTTTGGTGTTCGTGACGGAGGATCGGATCGATTGCCGGAGTTTGCAGGACGGGCTCAGCGGTCGGGAGGTGCTGATCGATACGGCTCAATACGGCGAGATCATTCGGGATATCGATCCGGAACGTTTTTTTAAACGGGATCGCCAAACCAACCGATTTACCTATGTCGTGAGTTCGTTGGACTCCTGGGGGGTGTATACGACGAAAAATAAACTGCTGTTGTTGGACCAACAGCAACGTATCACTGAAGTGATGGAGCTCGATTCGTTGTATTATCTACGGGAAAAACGCGATAATCTGTCGTTGTTGCGACGGGACAGCACCACGTGTCTGGTGGATGACAATGGAACGCTGCTGGCCGAGGTCGTGACCCGATTGGTGCCGATGTGGATTGGAAATCATTGGTTTATTGTGCGCCCGAACGGCCTGATGCGGATTGATCTTGAGGAGATCTTCCGCCGTCGCTACCGACCGATGGACGGGGCTCCTGATCAATGGATGAGCCAGTGGATCCGGAAACCGTAACGTTTACGTTCGTTAATCGATTCAAATTATGCTATATCTTTTACTGAAGTATCTGTCTCAACATTTTGATGTACCCGGTATCGGGATGTTCATGTCGTTGTCGTTCCGGGCGTCGATGGGGGTGATTTTGGCCCTGGCGATCGGGATGATTTTCGGACGACGCATCATCCGTCTGCTGCAACGCCACCAGATCGGCGAAGAGGTGCGCAATCTCGGTCTCGAAGGCCAACTCCAAAAACGGGGAACCCCCACCATGGGCGGGTTGATTATCCTGGCGGCGATTCTGATTCCGATTTTGCTGTTCGGCGATCTGACTAACGTGTATGTCTGGCTGATGATCATCTCGACCGTTTGGTTGGGGCTGATCGGTTTTCTGGACGATTACATTAAGGTGTTTCGGAAAAACAAGGAGGGACTCAAAGGCCGCTTCAAAGTGGTCGGCCAGATCGGTCTGGGAATTATCGTCGGGCTTGTGATGTGGATGAGTCCCGATATCGTCATCAAGGAGAAACAGGCAACCCGGGCTGAAGAGACCCACCTCGAATATGTGGACAACAACGGGGCCCGGAATGCGGTCTATATGGGTCCGGCGCAGAAAAGCAACAAGACGACGATTCCGTTTATCAAAGACAATGAGTTCGATTACCGTTGGTTGGTGCCGGGGGATGGGCCCACGAGTGAAAAACTCAGCTGGATCGTCTATGTGTTGGTGGCCATTCTGGTCATTACGGCCGTCTCCAATGGGGCTAATCTGACCGATGGATTGGATGGGTTGGCGTCAGGGGTGTCGGCCTTTATTGTGATCGTGCTGGGGGTGTTGGCCTACCTCTCCGGGAACGTCATCTATGCCGATTACCTCAATATTATGTATATCCCCACGAGTGGAGAGTTGGTGGTGTTTGCAACCATCTTCGCCGGGGCCTTGATCGGGTTTCTGTGGTACAACTGTTACCCCGCCCAGGTGTTTATGGGCGATACGGGGTCGTTGGCCATCGGGGGAATCATCGCCGTGTTTGCCCTGCTGATCCGCAAGGAGCTGCTCTTGCCGCTGCTGTGCGGGATTTTCCTGGTGGAAAGCCTGTCGGTGATTATTCAAGTGACCTATTTCAAATACACCAAACGTAAATATGGCGAGGGCCGACGGGTCTTCTTGATGTCGCCCCTGCACCACCACTTCCAGAAAAAGGGCTATTTTGAATCGAAAATCGTCGTTCGGTTCTGGATCGTGCAGTTGTTGTTGGCCGCCATTACGTTGGTAACGCTTAAAATTCGATAATCGTCATGGAAAGAATCGTCGTATTGGGAGGAGGCGAAAGCGGCTGCGGCTCGGCGGTATTGGCTCGGGTCAAAGGCCTGGATGTGTTCTTGTCCGACGCCGGACAGATCGCCCCCAAATATAAAGCGCTGCTCGAACAGTGGAAGGTCCCTTATGAAGAGGGAGGACATACGTCGGAGCGCATTTTGTCGGCCGATCGGGTGGTGAAAAGTCCTGGGATTCCGGAAAAGGCTCCGATGGTGAAGGCGATCCGTGAAAAGGGCATTCCGGTGATTTCGGAGATCGAGTTTGCCGGGGCGTATACCGATGCGAAAACGATCTGCATCACGGGCAGCAACGGAAAAACCACGACCACGACCCTGACCTACGAGATGCTCTCGCAGGCCGGTCTGAACGTGGGGTTGGCGGGGAATATCGGCGAAAGTTTCGCCTTGGCCGTGGCGACCCGTTCATACGATTGGTATGTGATCGAGCTGAGCAGTTTCCAGCTCGACGGGATGTACGATTTTCGGGCCGATATCGGGGTGTTGATGAACATCACGCCCGACCATCTCGATCGGTACGACTACTGTTTTCAGAACTATATCGACAGCAAATTCCGCATTATTCAGAACCAGCGTCCCGAAGATCGGTTCATCTATTGCGCCGACGATCCGGTGACGAAGGAGAATCTGGCCCGTCATCCGTTGATGATGCAGACGCTGCCGTTCGGAGTCTATACCGTGGACGGATGCAGTGCGACGTTGCACGACGGAATGATCCATGCCGAGACCGATGGTCGTCGGTTGGATATCGCGGTGAGTGAATTGCCGCTGCTGGGGGTCCACAACCTATACAATGTCATGGCGGCCTCTCTGGCGGCTTTGTCGGTCGGGGTGGCGCCGGAAAGCATTGCGCGGACCTTGCGGACGTTTCGGGGCGTGGAACATCGGCTGGAACCCTGTGGTGAAATCAACGGGGTGTTGTATATCAACGACTCCAAGGCGACCAATGTCGACTCGGTGTTCTATGCCTTGGGGGGGATGACCCGTCCGGTGGTGTGGATTGCCGGGGGAACGGACAAGGGCAACGCCTATGACCGCCTCTATGCCTTGGCGGAAGAGAAGGTGAAGGCGTTGGTATGTATGGGCCTCGATAACGCCAAGTTGGTGCACAGTTTCACCGGTCGGGTACCGCGGATCTTCGATACGGCGTCGTTGGACGAGGCGATGCGGGCGGTGGCCGAGGTGGCGGAACCGGGCGATGTGGTGTTGTTGTCGCCGGCGTGTGCCAGTTTCGACCTGTTCAAGAATTACGAAGACCGGGGCCGGAAATTCAAGGTGGCCGTGGCGGCTCTGAAGGCATAAATCCGGATGGAGGAGGCCGTCGGGTCGGAATATGGGCGAGTCGGTTTGAACCGACTCGGACTTGAAAGAAGCGCACGGATACTTCATGGTCTGATGGGGACGTTCGGATGGAGGGCCTACCGTTGAGTGGAACGACCGTTCAGGGGCAAGGAAGCGTTTCTGCCGGGCGACCTATCTGGGGGGCCAGGAGGGATGGCTTTGAAAAGAGCCTCTCCGAAGCCGGGCCGGGCAACAGACGCGGGAACTGGAGGACCCAGGAACTGGAGGGCCCGGAAACAGAACTAAGGCGCAGGACCAAGGAACATGTCCCGGGACCAGGATTCAGGGACAGAACCGGTATCCGGGTCGGACGCTGAGGGCAGGCCGACCGCAGGGGCTCCGGCGGCAGCGTGGGGGAACACTCCGTAAGCGTGGTTCGCAGCGCGTGATCTATCATTGACAAGGCAAGGGGGAGGGATTCGAAATCCGTTCCTCCGATGATTTCAAAAAGCATGAACGAACAGAACCCTTCGAAAGCGACTCAACCGCAGATCGGATTTTTCGATCGATTGTTTAGCGGCGATCGCGTATTGTGGATTATTATCGCTTTTCTGGCGGTTTTTTCCCTCTTGGTGGTCTACTCTTCGACCGCCTCGATGGCCTACCGGAAAGCGGGAGGCGATACGGCGCATTATTTCTTCTCACAGCTGAAATTCATCGTATTGGGGTTTCTGATCATGATCGCCGTACACCGGATCAATTACCAGCGGTATGTGCGTTTTACGGTCTTGTTGTTTTGGCTGGCCCTGGGAATGATGGCCCTGACCTTCATCATCGGGGTGAACCTGAATAGTGCAGCCCGTTGGATTCGGGTGCCGCTGATCGGGGTGACGTTCCAACCGTCGGACTTTCTGCGGGTGACCCTGATCGCCTTACTGGCCCAACAACTGGCCAAACGCCAGAGCTATATCGACAAAATCCCG
Organism: uncultured Alistipes sp.; assembly: GCA_944326035.1. Lineage (GTDB taxonomy): Bacteria > Bacteroidota > Bacteroidia > Bacteroidales > Rikenellaceae > Alistipes_A. The sequence continues at coordinate 227,860 of CALVCS010000003.1, forward strand.
ATCTTGCCCGCCTTGACTCCGGGCGGTTGGAGCCGAAATCCGAAGAAAAATATGGATATCCTGCGCTCGACCACGTTGCCGTTGCTGGGGCCGATTGTCGTTGCCTGTGCCGCCATCTTTGTCTCGAACTTCTCGACGGCCGCCATTACGTTCGGAACCTGCTGCGTCATGCTCTATATCGGTCGGGTACGCTTGCGGGAGTTGGGCCGATTGATCACCCTGGTGGTGGTGACGATGGTCGTGGCGGTCACGGTGATGTATATGTTCAACATCGGGCGTTCCCACACCTGGGTCAACCGATTGGGCCTGGGCGATGTCGTCAATCAGAGTGAACAGGTGCAGGCCCAAAGCGATGACGATAACCTGCAGAAAGAACAGGCAATGATCGCCATCGCCTCGGGACAGATCACCGGCAAAGGCCCCGGAAACAGTACCCAACGCTCCAACCTGCCTCACGCCTATTCCGATTTCGCCTATGCGTTCATTGTCGAAGAATATGGATTCATCGGGGCGGTGGGGATTTTATTTCTGTATCTTTGTATTTTCTTCCGAGGAATCGTTATCTTTCAGCGTTGCGGGACGGCGCTGCCCAGCTTGCTGGTATTGGGGTTGAGTCTGATGATTACCCTGCAGGCGATCAGTAATATGATGGTCTCGGTGGGGTACTTCCCGGTTACGGGACAGACCCTGCCGTTGATCAGTCTGGGGGGGTCGTCGGTGATTTTTACCAGTTTGGCGCTGGGGATGATCTTGGGCATCAGTCGCCAGATGAAAGAACAGTCGCTGGACAGACCCAAGAACGAATCCTTATTAGAATAGGTCAAGATGGACAAACTGAACGTGATTTTAAGCGGTGGCGGAACGGGCGGACATATCTATCCGGCTGTGGCCGTGGCCGAGGCGTTACAACGCCGGTTAGGCGACCGTGTCGAACTGTTGTTCGTGGGCGCCGAAGGCAAAATGGAGATGGAAAAGGTGCCGGCTCTGGGATATCGTATCGTTGGGTTGCCGGTGGCGGGACTGCAGCGGCGGTTGACGTTACGGAATCTGGCTTTTCCGTTCAAGCTGTGGGCTTCGTATCTCAAGGCTCGTCGGGTGATCAAGGATTTTAAGGCCGATGTGGCGGTGGGATTCGGAGGATATGCCAGTGCGCCGGTGTTGTGGGCCGCCCAGTTGATGGGAATTCCGTCGATCATTCAGGAGCAGAATTCGTATGCTGGGAAAGCCAATAAATGGCTCGCCTCGAAGGCTACGCGGATTTGTGTGGCTTATGAGGGAGCGGAACGTTACTTCCCGAAGGATCGGATCGTGTTGACGGGCAATCCGTTGCGAGATCGGTTTGCGCGGAAGGGCGATTACCGGCGTGAGGCGCTGTCGTATTTCGGCCTGAAGGACGACAAACCGGTGGTGTTGGTTGTCGGCGGCAGTCTGGGAACCCGGACCCTGAATAACATGATGAAAGCCAATGTCGATCGGATTGTTGCCGAGGGTAAATTGCAGGTCATCTGGCAGACCGGGAAGTATTACGAACGAGAGATGGACGCCTTTATGGCGGGTCGCCCGGCGGAAGGCATTTGGCGCAATGCCTACATCGAACAGATGGATCTGGCCTATGCCGCAGCCGATATTGTGGTGGCTCGGGCCGGAGCCAATACGGTTTCGGAGTTGTGCCTGGTGGGGAAACCGGTGATTTTCGTGCCCTCACCGAATGTGGCCGAAGATCATCAGACCAAAAACGCCCGAGCCTTGGAGGCCAAGGGGGCGGCTGTGTTGATTCCCGATGCGCAGGCGGTGACCGATGTCTTTCCGCAGATCGAGGCGCTGTTGTCGGATCCGGCCCGCCTGGAACGGATGTCGAAAAATATTCGGGCGCTGGGTATCAGCGATTCGGCGGATCGGATCGTCAACGAGATCTTGGCGTCGGTTGGATGGCGCGATCCGGCGCAAGAACCCTCAAGAAAAGAACCGACCCAAAATCCGGCGTAAATACGGGACGGATTGCTGACGGGGAGACTGCCGCTTCGGAAGAGCTCTCGGAAGAAGGGTCGAAAGAAGTGCCGGGAGAAAGGCCTGTGATATCAACGATCCGGATCGACGGGAAAGGGGAGATGCGTCTGAGAGAGCATGAGATTCCCGGCCGCAGGGAGAGGAAGTGAACATTCCGGCGACAGGGAGAGAGTGTAAACCTTTCGGTGGCAGGGAGAGAGTGTGAGTATCCCAACGGTACGGAGAGAGCAGAAACACCTCTGGTGGTCTGAAACGAGTGTGAGACAGCCGGCGACAGGGAGGGCAAGAGAGAATTTCGACGGCATAGAGGGGAGAGAGATGCTTAGCGTTCCGGAAATGACGGGCGCATCGGGTGTATCGGACGAAGAGGAAAGTTTTGTTGTGAGGAGGGGAATGTAAGAAACTTCTGCGCGATGTTGTGCCCCTCTGAAAGAAAGTGAATCATACAGCGGATCCCGGCCTACAATCGCCGGGAGGCTGTTAGAAGGAATAATCGGAAAAGTGAGTTATACAAACGTCTATTTTTTGGGGATCGGCGGCATCGGAATGAGTGCGCTGGCCCGCTATTTTGTCCATGAAGGACGTCAGGTGGCCGGATATGATCGGACCCCGTCGGAGTTGACCGCGGCCTTGGAGGCAGAGGGAATTGCAGTGACGTATGAAGATCGCGAAGAGACGATCCCCGAAGCGTTCAGAGATCCGGCGACGACGTTGGTGATCTATACGCCGGCGTTGCCGCACGATCATCGGCAGTGGACATGGTTCCGGGATCGGGGGTTCGAGATTCTGAAACGTTCCCGGGTACTGGGCATCGTTTCGGAGGGGAAGTACGTGATGGCCGTGGCCGGTACCCATGGGAAAACCACGACGACGACCTTAACGGCCTGGTTGAATCATCTTGCCGGGGGCGGAGGAAGCGCCTTTTTGGGGGGAATCTCCAAGAATTTCGGCAGTAACCTGGTCTTGGGCCCCGGGAATCGTTTGGCGGTCGAAGCCGACGAGTTCGACCGTTCGTTTTTGCAGTTGCATCCCGATGCGGCAGTGGTCACCGCCGCCGATGCCGATCACCTCGACATATACGGTACGGTGGAGGCGCTGCGGGAAGCCTTCGCTCAGTTTATCGCGCAGATTAAGCCAGGAGGCGCCTTGATTCTCAAAGCCGGGGTCGATTTGAAATTACCGGCGTCGGGTATTCGAATCTATCGATACAGTGGAGAGGTGCCGGCCGATTTTTATGCAACACACATCCGGCTGATCGAAGGAGGACACTATCGGTTCGATGTGGTGTGCCCCGATCGGGTGATCCGGGATTGCACGCTGGGCGTTCCCGGACGGGTCAATATCGAGAATGCCGTAGGGGCGATCGCCCTGTTGTGGGTGGCCGGTTTCGACGAGACCAAATTGCGCGAAGCCCTGGCATCGTTCACCGGCGTGAAACGTCGGTTCGATTTTTATATCAATACCCCTCGTCGCATCTATATGGACGACTATGCCCACCATCCGCGGGAGTTGCAGGCGACCCTGACGTCGTTTCGGGCCATGTTCCCCGGACGAAAACTGACGGTGGTCTTTCAACCGCACCTCTATACCCGGACCCGGGATTTCTTCCAGGAGTTTGCGGCGGTGCTCTCGCAGGCCGATAAGGTCTTTTTGCTGCCGATCTATCCGGCTCGGGAGGAACCGATCGAAGGGGTGAGCTCCGAGATGTTGTTGAAACAGATGACGGTTCCGGCCCGTGTGGTGCAGAAATCGGAACTGCTGGAGGTGTTGCGGCGTGAAAATCCGGAGGCCCTGATTACGTTCGGGGCGGGGGATATCGACCGATTCTGCGAACCGATCGCCCGGATGTTGCAGACGCTGGATGCCGGAACCGATGTGTCGAACGACCTAATGGCGAAAAAATAGGTTGAAAAGAGGCGTTTCCATACTGTTGGGGCTGGTGGCCTGGGCGGCGATTTTTGTCTACATCGCGGTCAGTTCGCGCTATTGCTCCGACCAGAAACGCCAAACCCTGTGTCGTCGGATCGATGTTGTCGTGCAGGACAGCGACCGCATGCAGTTCATCACGCCGGCAATGGTGCGGGCCTGGTTCGCCCGGGAGAAGAAGGAGATCTTCCAACAGGAGATCTCGCAGGTAAATACCCTGGATATCGATGCGTTCATTCGTCGCCGAGGATTCGTGCGCGATGTGCGGGTCTACACGACCCTCGACGGGGTGCTGCACATCGAATTGACCCAACGCTGCCCGATCGCTCGGGTGAGCAGCGCCAATGGATATAATTTCTATATTACGGAGGATGACTACATCCTGCCGACCCAACGACACGAGGTAGTTTATGTGCCGGTGATTACGGGAATCATCTATCCGCCCTTCGGTCGGGATTACGTGGGAAGCTGGTCCGAAACGGAGACCGGAGACGAAAAAAAAGTGTCGAAAAATTACGTCTTTTTCTCTAATCTGATTAATTTTGTAAAATTCGTGAGAGAAGACGATTTCTGGAACTCGTTTATCGTTCAGATCGATCTTCAGGGCGAAGACGAGGGGGCCTCCTATGACCCCCAAGTGCGTATCGTGCCGCGTGTGGGCAATCAGGTGATTATGCTCGGGAGCCTCGATCATTATCCTGAAAAACTCGAACGGCTGATGCGTTTTTATCGCAAAGGGATGGCCTACGAGTCGTGGGATCGCTATCGATACATCGATGTGCGCTATGCGGGACAGGTGGTCTGCACGCCCTGAGGCGGCTCACGAAAAGGATCGAAATCGAACTATACAAGATAAAGGGCATATTAAGGTGGGAAACGGAGATTATATCGTAGCGATAGATTTGGGAACCAATACGGTGACGGCGGTGGTCGGCACGCCGGTGGCTGGCGGCAAATTGCGCATCGTCGATTGTGAGATCTCCCCGATGCAGGGCATGGTGCGTGGTGAGATCAAAAACATCGAACTGGTGGCCCAAAGCATCAAAAAAGCCGTCGAAGCGATCGAAGGTCGTCTGCAAATCAAAATCATGGAGGCCTATGCCGGGATTTCGGGGCAACATATCCGTTGCGTGAAGTATCCGTACTACGTTTTCGTGGGACGCGACGAAATCCGGGAGGAAGACGTGCAGAAACTGCACGAAAGCATGGCCAATGTGCAGGCTCCCGATGGCGAAACCATTATTCAGATTATTCCTCAAAGCTATATTGTCGATGACGAAGAGACCCCCAGTCCGGTGGGTTCGCTCGGCAACAAACTCGAAGCGACGTTCAACTTCGTGTTGGGCGACAGCAACTCGGTGAGCCGCATCAAACGGGTGCTCTCTCGGGTGAATATCCGTCAGTGCGGTCTCTATCTCAATGCCATTGCCTCGGCCGAGGCCGTGACGACCGAAGACGAACGTCAGGAAGGCGTGGCGGTGATCGATATTGGGGCCGGTACGACGGAAGTGGCGGTTTTCTATAAAAATACGGTCCGTCATGTGGGCATTATTCCGCTGGGCGGGAACGTCATCAACAAGGATATTCGGTCGTATGGTATTTTGGAACGCCATATCGAAAACTTGAAGGTGAAATACGGAAGCGCTTTACGCGACAATGCGCCGGCCGACAAATATATCACCACGCCGGGCTTGAACGCTCGGGTGCCCAAGGAGATCTCGTTCCAGAACCTGGCTGCCATCATCGAAGCCCGGATGCTGGATATCATCGACTATGCTATGGAGCAGATCAAGGCGTCGGGTTATGCCGACAAATTGGGCGGTGGCGTTGTGCTGACCGGGGGCTCTTCCCAGATGAAGGATCTCGAAAAACTGTTCAAAAACTATACGGGTCTCGATGTGCGGATTGCGTCGCCGGACGTGGTGCTGGACGAAGAGAGTGTCGAAGCTGTCAAGAATCCGGCGTTTGCGACGGCGGTAGGTCTGCTGATCAAAGGCATGGCCAGTGGCAAGGCGACCCGGACCGAAAAGGCTCGGCCGATGCATACCCCTCAGCGGATGACGTCGCCGTATGGTGAAAGCAACCCCTATGCCGTCAATGATCCCGAAGGACGTCCGACCCTCAATGATCGGTATAGTCAGGGCGGGCAGTACGGGACGTCGGACGATACGCCTTTCGAAGAGGAACAACCCGAAGAGGCTCCGCAGAAAAAAGGCCTCCTGAACAGCATCAAGAAACGTTTCGAAAAGCTGTTCGAAATGGATGTGATCGAAGACAACGAAATATAGAGGGACGGCGAGGAGAGCGTGGGCTCGTGTGCGGTCACGATCCGTCGGAGCGGGTCTCTCGTCGGACTGTTAACGAAAGTGAAGAGACAAGAAGAGTATGCCAGATATTATCGAATTTGACCAACCGAAGATTTCCCCGTCGATCATTATGGTGACGGGGGTTGGGGGAGGCGGAAGCAACGCCGTCAACTACATGTACGAATTGGGTATTGCCGACGTGTCGTTCATGGTGTGCAATACCGACCGTCAGGCCCTTTACCGCAGTCCGGTGCCGATTAAGGTCCGGCTGGGGGAATCCCTGACCCAGGGGCTGGGCGCAGGCAATAATCCCGATCGGGGTCGGGAAGCCGCCCTGGAAAGCCTCGATGAAATCGTGGAGATCTTCAAGCGGGAAGGAACCAAGATGGTCTTTATTACCGCCGGGATGGGTGGGGGTACCGGTACGGGTGCTGCCCCTGTTATCGCCAAGGCGGCTCGTGAATTGGGCATTCTGACGGTGGCGATCGTGACCCTGCCGTTCAAAACCGAAGGCCCGAAACGTATGACCCATGCCTATGAGGGGATAGAACAGTTGCGTCAGTATGTCGACTCTCTGCTGCTGATCAACAACGAAAATATTCAGGATATTTATGGAAAACTGACCTTGTCGGAAGCCTTCGGCAAGGCCGATGATATTTTGGCTACGGCTGCCAAGAGCATTGCCGAGGTCATTACCCGGGAAAACACGGTGAACGTAGACTTTGCCGATGTACAGACGGTGATGCGTGATAGCGGTATCGCGTTGATGGGATCGGGTCGCGCTTCGGGCGAAGACCGAGCCATGGAGGTGGCCAATGCGGCCTTGACCTCCCCGTTGCTGAACCATAACGATATCACCGGGGCCAAGAACATCCTGATCAATATTACCTCGGGCGAAGAAGAGATTACCTTGGAAGAGACCTACCTGATCACCGAATACATTCAGGAACGTTCGGGGAATAACGCCGATATTATCTGGGGGGCCGGGACCGATCCTTCGTTGGGCAGTGATATCGAGGTGACGATTATTGCCACGGGCTTTGCCGTAGAGTCCATCGCCCAGAATTATACGCCGTTTGCTTCGCCGTTGCAGGCTCGTCTCGATGCGGCCCGTCAGGCCGCCGAAGCGGAGGCTGCCGCCACGGAACCGGCGGCGGAACCCGAAGCCGAATCGGCTGCCTCCTCCCAACCGACGGAAGAACAGCCGGCTACACCCGCTCGTCCGCGCTGGACGCCGCCTCAGGAACGGACAACTCCGCCGCGTCCTGCCTTCAATCGGCCGTTGAATCCGCGTCCGCTGACCGATCCACGTCCGACGGCTCCGACGCCTCCTCCGGTGATTCCTCCGGCACATAACGGGACGAGTGCCCCCAGTCCGCTGGGTCGTCCGGCTGCCGCCCCGCAGGTGATCGAATCGAAGGATAAGAGCCAGGGTTCGACGTTCAATATCGACGAAATGGAAAACGTGCCGGCCTTTGTGCGTCGGAAGATGCGTTTTGTCAAAGACAATCCGGAAGACGGAGGCCGTAGTTCACGGGTGGTGCTCAAGGATGACGCCCCTCAGGACGATAAACCGCAGGGAAGCAATTCTTTGTTTGATTAATCGAAAATTCCGAGACGGGAGGCACGGGCCACCGGGGCCGAAGCTCTCTCTCGGAGTTGCCCGCATAGAGACTTAGTTCGATTTGGAACCTTGTTTGATACCGGCAGTTGCGTTTCACCCTCTGGGAACTCAGGGGATTGTGTTGTTGGTGGTCATCGGATTGTTGCTGATGGCCTCGGCCCTGATTTCGAGTTCGGAAACCGCCTTCTTTTCGCTGAATCCTCAGCATATCCACCATTTTAAACGAAACAATGCGCGAAGCACGAATGCCGTGTTGCGCCTGTTGGCCGCACCCGAATATCTGCTGGCCACGATTCTGATCGCCAATAACCTGGTGAATATTTGCGTGGTCTTGCTCTCCAATACCCTGATCGACGCCTGGGTCGATTTTCAGGGGGCGGAGTCGTTGGAACTGGTGGTCAAACTGGTGATCGTCACCTTTATCCTGTTGCTGTTCGGGGAGATCATGCCTAAGGTGTTCGCCTCCTATAATGCGGTTCGGGTCGCCAAGATGATGGCTGTCCCGATGCTCTTTTTGCGGGGGGTGTTCAAGCCGTTTTCCTATCTGCTGATCCGTTCGGGGAACAGCATCAGCGCCCGGGCTGCGAAACGGAAAGTCAATATTTCGATGGATGAACTCTCCAATGCCTTGGAGATGACCTCCGACCAGAGCGTCGAAGAGAAGAAGATCTTGACGGGGATCGTGGGGTTTGTCAATATCGAAGTGGCTCAAATCATGAAACACCGGGTCGATATCGTGGCCTTGGACGAAAAGGAGGATTTCGATCGGGTGCGGGAGGTGATTCTCTCTTCGGGGTTTTCGCGGATCCCGGTCTATGAGGAGAGCATGGACAATATCAAAGGAGTGCTCTATGTCAAGGATCTGATTCCCCATATTACCCGCGAAGCCTCGTTCGATTGGCGGAGTTTGTGCCGTAAGCCCTATTTTGTGCCGGAGCATAAGAAAATCAACGATCTGTTGGAAGAGTTTCAGACCCAGAAGGTTCATTTGGGGATTGTGGTCGACGAGTATGGGTCGACGCAGGGGCTCGTTTCGCTGGAGGATATCCTGGAAGAGATCGTGGGGGAAATCTCCGATGAGTCGGACGTGGAAGAGTCGTTCTATACCCAGGTGGATGAACATACCTATCTGTTCGATGGCAAAACCAACCTGACCGATATGCTCAAGGTGCTCCATCTGGAGGACGACTACCTGGATGCCCTGAAGGGACAGGCGGAAAGTATCGGCGGGTTGATGTTGGAAATCCGGCGGGACTTTATCCGGCAGGGTGATGTGATCTACGCCCGGGAGCTGACCCTGAAGGCCGAGTCGGTCGAAGGTCATCGCATTGCCAAGGTCCAGGTCAAAGTGGGGAAATAAACGGAAACGCAGGACGTTATCATGAAGGTAGGAGCGAAAGAAGGGAAATACCCTGGTTGTCCTTGAAAAAGTGGAAATACCAACAAAACCAAATTACGATAAAAACATGAAAAAAATCTTTTTTGCCGGGTGCGCTCTGTTGTTGTGCATGGGTTTCGCCCGGGTGCAGGCTCAGGAGAAAGATGCCTTGAGTGAGCAACAGCTGAAAATGATGGAAGCGTTCCATATTGTTTCGGCCGCAGACATCGATCAATGGGCACGTACCTTGGTGTCGGATGAGTATCGGGGACGTCGTTCGGGCGATATCGGCTATGATATGGCCGTCGATTTTGTGATCGACCACTTCATGGAGTGGGGCATCCAACCCAAAGGAGATAACGGGACGTATGAAAATACCTTCGCCCAGCCCTATTGCGATGTGCAGGGGGTCGGTTTCCTGAAGGCCTACTATGCGATCGGGAAAGATACCGTGGTGAAGAACTACGTGGCACGGAAAGATTATTTCCCGACGGCCCTCTCCGACGGTGGCGAAGCGACCGGGGAGTTGGTTTATGTCGGTTATGGGATTAACGCTCCGGAGTTGGGGTACAACGACTACAAAGGCGTGGACCTGACCGGTAAGATCGTGTTGTGCGAAGGCGGTTTCCCGTATAAGGGGAAGAATGTCGATTCGTTGAAGATGTGGAACAAATACCTGCGGGCTCAACCCAAAATCGCCGCCGCTAAGGCTGCCGGGGCCAAAGGGTTGTTGTTTGTCTCCAAATACGCCAACCCGATGCCGATGCAGACTCCGGGGATGATTGTCGCTTTTGTCAGCAAGGAGACGGCTCAGGAGCTGCTCTCCGGAACGGGTCGCAGTTTCGATGAATGGCACAAACGTTTCGATGCCTTCAAAGGAAAAGCCGTGCCGACGGGTCATATCGTTAGCCTCGGGGCCGAAAATACGTTCTATGGCGATCGTACGACTGCCAACATCGTTGGGGTGATCGAAGGAAGCGACCCCGTTCTGAAGAACGAATATATCATTCTGGGTGCTCATATCGACCATCTGGGGATGTTGCCGGAGATCTATCCCGGGGCTCAGGATAACGTGTCGGGTTCGGTGATTACGATGGCGGCCGCCAAGGCGCTGGCCCTGTCGAAGGTCGATCTGAAACGGAGTGTGGTCATTGTGTTGTTTGCCTCCGAAGAGCTGGGCATCTTGGGTGCCGAACACTTCCTCAAAACGTTGCCCTTCCCCAAAGAAAAAGTCACCTGCATGATCAATACCGACATGTTGGCGACCGGTACCGGCTTCATGGTACACTCTTCGAACGAGTGGGCGGATCTGGTTCCCTATTTCCGGTCGGCCTCCGAAGAGTGGGCGCGTCGTCCGTTCAAAGCCAATCTGACGCCGTGGGAATATAAGACGCGTCTGTTTACGGACGGGAACCTGTTCCAGAACTTCCAGATTCCGACCTTCGAACTGAAATCGACGGGCGGGAAATGGCCGGCTCCCTACCATGTGCCGGAAGATACGATGGATCAGCTCGATCCGGTGATTATGGCCGATGCGGCCCGTACGATGGCCATCGCCGTGATTCAAATCGCCAACAAATAACGGTAGCGACTACCGTCATCCATAAGAAAGCCGGCTTCCTCACGAGGAAGCCGGCTTTCTTATGCGGTGGAGCGCCCGGATCGGGCACCGCCGGATGATTCGGATTATTTGTCGTGTTTGATGTCGCGGTACTCCATGCCTTTCCCGTAGGTTTTCATGGCGCGGGCACTCATCCCCATGTTGGAGAAGCCGCCGTCGTTGTAGAGGTTTTGCATGGTGACCTTGCGGGTCAGATCCGAAAAGAGGGTCAACACATAGTTGGCGCAATCCTCGGCGGTGGCATTGCCCAGAGGCGACATGCGGTCGGCAAAGTCCATCAGGTCGTTCAACCCCATCACGCCGCTACCGGCCGTTGTCGGCGTGGGCGACTGGGAAACGGTATTGATACGCACCTGCTTTTCACGGCCGTAGATGTACCCGAAACTGCGGGCGATGGATTCCAGCAGCGCCTTGGCATCGGCCATGTCGTTATATCCGTACAGGGTCCGCTGGGCGGCGATATAGGTGAGGGCCACGATCGATCCCCAGTTGTTGAGGGCATCTTTCTTGCGGGCCACTTGGATGACTTTGTGGAACGAGATGGCTGAAATGTCGAGCGTCTTGGCCAGGAAATCGTAATCCAGATCGTCGTAAGTCCGCCCTTTGCGTACGTTGGGCGACATGCCGATGGAGTGGAGGATAAAGTCGAATTTCCCGCCGAAATGTTCCATAGATTTTTCGATCAGGTTTTCCAGATCGGGCACGCTGGTGGCATCGGCCGGAATGACAATGCTGCCGGTTTGTTGGGCGAGCTGATTGATGGTCCCCATGCGGATGGAGACCGGCGTATTGGTGAGCACGATCTGAGCCCCTTCTTCGACGGCCCGTTGGGCCACTTTCCAGGCGATGGATTGTTCATTGAGGGCTCCGAAGATCAAGCCTTTTTTCCCTTTTAAAAGATTGTATGACATAGATTTCTACATTGATTCGCGGGCAAAGGTACGAATATTTAGCTAATCTCCAACCCCATGGAGCGGCCGCAAAGGACGGGCTATTTGCCAATACGGGAAATTTTCACTATCTTCTCACCTACCAAACCTTAATACTGGAATTGTCTGATGAAAAAATGGATTGTTTTAGGCCTGTTTATGGCGCTGATGGGCGGGTTACAGGCCCAATCCGGATGGAGCGTAACTCCCCGGGGCGGTATGCAAGTATATGTTATGCAGTCGAATATGGTCGGATTTTATGTGGGAGCGACGGCGCAATATCGTTTTGGACCGGTATGGGCCTTGCAGATGGGGGCCTTGTATGCAAATGGGTATGAGTCTTATGGATCTGGTAACCGAAGGGTCGAACATATGTTGCATTTTCCGATTCAGGTGAAAGCCTACGTGCGGGAAGGATGGTATTTGGCGACTGGACCTCAATTCCACATGCCTTTTGCTTCCAGTACTCGTTGGGGCGATTCGAAAACGACTCATACGGATGTTGAGGGAGGAGTGTCGTGGATGGTGGGCACGGGATATGACTTTCCGTGTGGCCTGACCCTCAATTTCGATTACGCGTACGGAAGCCCCGTGGCGTTCATGTCGTATATCGGGGGCGATCGGCCTTCGTGGCATCTGTTGCAGATCGGTCTCGGTTGGCGATTCGGCAAAGGAAAGTAACCGGCTCGTCAAATAAAACGCGGGGCAGGGCCGGAGCGTGAAGCAAACGGCCGGTTGAGGCATTATACAAAGGAAACGCCGGGTTTCTGGAATCGCCAGGAGTTGCCTGGGCACCGGAAATGCCTGACGCGAAATCCCGGGGTATGTAAAAACCATTGGGTACGAAATACGGGAGTTCTTTAACGGCTCACCGTTTTTGGGGGAAAGCACTGGGCTTTTCGGGAGTCGTCTGGTGCTGGGAAGCACTGGTCTTTTCGGGAATCGTCTGGTGCTGGGAAGTGTTGGGATCCCGGGACGCGTTGGAGGGCCGGGATCCCGAAATACCGGAAATTGTCAGCCAGGGTCTGGAGGACGAAGGAATCGGGAATTTTCGGGGAATGCTGAAAATTACGGGAAAATAACGTGTATGAGGTGCCCGAAACCTTTAGAATGTCGGGCGAAAGTATTAAGGATTACAGAGAATGAGACGCAGGGAAAGTGATCGATGACCCCTGGTGATTTCAGTAAGGGAGTTGCAGCGGAAGCGTTTGTTGGCTGCCGGTGGGTTCAGAGAGTGGGTTGCAGGGAGAGTGATGGCTCTTGTTGGGTTCAGGGCGCGCGTCACAGCGGGAGCGATCGTTGTCCTTTGGTGAGTTTGGAAATGGAGTTACAAAGCGATCGATTGTCCCTGTTACGTGTAGGAGCGGGGATCGGGCCCTATGGCCAGCGCATTGAGGGACTATTGCGGAACGAACAGATAGGTGATCGTCCCTTCTTGACGATCGGGCGCCGAACCGTCCACATTGAATCGCGACAACCGGGCCGCTTCGACAGCTCGATCGAGAATACACTCGTCGTTGGTCGAGGTACTCCCGACTGAAGCGGCGGTGACTTTCCCGTTCCGGTTGACGGTGATATTGACGACGACCTGCCCGCCTCCTTCGCATTGATAGGCCGGAACGTGCATGTACACCGCCGAACGTCCCGCCAACGAAAAGGAGATGATCACATTCCCTTTCACCTTCACCGTTTCCTGCTTTTCGGAAGGGTCGGTCTGTTTTTTCTGGGCGTTGCGGGCGTCGATCATGGCTTGTTCTTCGCTTAACCCCTTTTCGTAGGCTTCCCGCGAAGCTCGCATCCGATCCTGAACCTCTTGGGCCTGTTCGGCCAGATCTTCCGGAATGGGATTGTTACGAAGGGTTTGGGATTCGGCGATCGTCTTGGAGTCTTCGTTGGAAATTTGGTTGCGCGCCTCGCGCAGACTTTGTTCCAACTCCTGGCGCTCTTCCGGTGTCAGCGGCTTCTGCTCGGGTTGAGGCGGAAGATCCTCCATGGAGATATAGATCGTATTTTCAGGGGTTTGGCGTCCGATGATGATCTTGGCGGAGATGAAGACGATCCCCAAAATCAAATAGGCGATGACCGTAATGCAAAGCCCCACTTTGTGGTCATAGGCCCAACTGCCCGGATCGGTCGGTCGCTTTTCGAACGGTAAAACGATACGACGTCTGCGCGGATCGCGCCGCTCTTCCGGAGGGGGAGGCGGACCCGGTCGGCGATCGTTCGGGTGGTTTCCCGGGCGACCCGATTGGGCTCCATACGGCGGATGTTGCGGTTCTGGTCTTCGATCCTGTCTCATCGTACGCGCTAAAATTCTGCACAAAAGTACGATTTCTTTATAAAAATTTAATACCTTTGTAGACAAAATATTTTAAACATGTCAGTTGCGCAGAAAACGTTAAAAGCACCGATTTCCTTTTCCGGAAAAGGGTTGCATACGGGACTTCCGGTCCATATGAGCGTACTGCCTGCCGAAGCGGGAACGGGTATTCGTTTCCGTCGTGTGGACCTGGAAGGGGCCCCGGAGGTGGAGGCGCTGAGTGATTATGTGGTAGATACTTCGCGAGGAACGACCATCGAAAAGAAAGGCGTGCGGATCAGCACCATCGAACATGTGATGGGTGCCTTGTGGGCCATGGGCGTGGACAATGCGGTGATCGAAGTCGATGCCCCCGAAACCCCTATTATGGATGGTTCGGCCGCCGAATATGTGGCCGCGATCGAACAGGTCGGACTGGTCGATCAGCCGGCCGAACGGGTCTACTACGATATCGATGAAAAAACGGCCTTTACGCTGCTGGAAAAGGGCGTGGAAATCGCGGCATATCCCGATGACCATTTTTCGGTGGATGTCAACATCGATTTCGGATCGAAAATCCTGGGGAATCAGTATGCCCGTCTGGACAGTATCGAGGATTTTGGCACACAAATCGCACCTTGTCGGACGTTCGTTTTTCTGCATGAACTCGAACCGCTCATTCAGCACAATCTGATCAAGGGCGGCGATCTGGATAACGCCATCGTGATTGTCGAACACGAGATCTCCGAGGAAGAGCTGGAACGCCTCTCCGCCCTGTTCCATAAAAAGAACGTGAAGGTGAAGGAGGGATACCTCAATAACCTGAAACTGCGCTTCCCGAACGAATGCGCTCGGCATAAATTGCTCGATATGATCGGGGATATGGCCTTGATCGGCACCCGTATTCGGGGACGTATCGTGGCTTATAAACCGGGCCATTTCGCCAATACCGAATTTGCGAAATTGGTGCGTAAACAGATCCGACGCAGCTCGGCCAAACCTTGGTTCAAGTATAATCCCAATGTAGAACCGCTGTATGATATCAACCAGATTCGCAGGATGTTGCCGCATCGGCCTCCCTTTTTGCTGGTCGACAAGGTGCTGTATGTGGATCCCCAACGGGTCGTAGGGATTAAAAACGTGACCATGAACGAACCCTTCTTCGTGGGCCATTTCCCCAACGAGCCGGTGATGCCGGGGGTGCTGATCGTCGAAGCGATGGCACAGTGCGGCGGTATTCTGGCCCTGCACAACATCCCCGATCCGGAAAATTACAGTACCTATTTCATGAAGATCGACGGGGTGAAATTCAAACGGAAAATCGTGCCGGGCGATACGTTGCAGTTCGAATTGAAGCTGGCGGAACCGATTCGTCGAGGCATCGTGCTGATGGAAGCCCGAGCCTATGTGGGCGATACGTTGGCGACCGAAGCCCTGTTGATGGCCCAGATTGCCCACAATAAACCCGCTGAAAAGTAGTCACATTAATCATTCTATAACCTTCTGTCTTGTAAGATGATCAGTCCTTTAGCCTATGTCTCTCCGAAAGCTCAGCTCGGTGAAAATGTAACCGTTGAACCTTTTGCTTACATCGCCGACGATGTGGTGGTCGGAGAGGGTACCTGGATCGGTCCGGGTGCGGTGTTGCAGAATGGCACCCGCATGGGAAAATGTTGTCAGGTACATACGGCTGCCGTGGTGGCCGGGATTCCGCAGGATTTAAAATTCAAAGGCGAATATACTACCGCCGAAATCGGAGATTATACCAATATTCGCGAATGTGTGACCATTAGCCGAGGAACGGCCGCAAAAGGCAAAACGGTGGTCGGCAGTCATACGTTGCTGATGGCCTATGCCCATGTGGGGCATGACTGTGTGGTGGGCGACCATTGCGTGATTGTCAACCGAGTGTCGATGGCCGGCGAAGTAGAAATCGGCGACTGGGCCGTGGTGGGAGGTCATGTGGCCATCCATCAGTTTACGCGCATCGGGGCCCATGCCATGGTGGCCGGAGGGTCGCTGGTGGGGAAAGATATCCCGCCGTTTGTGAAAGCCGGACATAACCCGCTGGCATTTGTCGGGGCCAACTACATCGGCTTGCGGCGTCGGGGCTTTACTTCGGAAAAAATCTCGGAAATTCAGGAGATGTTCCGCATTCTGTTCCAATCGGGGTATGGCTACTCCAAAGCGTGTGATCTGGTCGAAGCCCAGATGCCGCCAACGCCGGAACGGGATTTGGTGCTCTCGTTCATCCGAAGTTCGAAGCGCGGGATCCTCAAGCCGTTTAATGCGATGAAAGCGAAAGAGGAGATCGAATAATCCACATAGAGAAAGGCTGCCGATATAGACAGCCTTTTTTGTTCACCAGTAAACAGGTTTGAACGGATGAAGACATTTTGGGTGATGTTGTGTTGTCTGTTGCCGGCGCTCGGTGTTGCGCAGACGGAGTTTCCCTATGTCAAGTTGTTGTCCATGTCGACGGAACAGCTTCGGGCCGAGAAATTCAAGTACGATAAGGATCGCAATCGGGAGGTGTTGCGCAAAAGCAACGGATGGCAGGTGACGGCCAATGTGCTGTCGGCCCTCGGGGGAACGACCGGTGATATCCGACCGGCCGAAAATGATTATGAGGTGGTGATCCAGTATGGCGAGCAGGGAATCGCCTATGTGGAAGTGACCTTTTTTAAGGATGAAACTTACCACGACCTGCTGACGTTTGCGCATGATCAGGGGGAGGATCTCTTGGAAACCAATTCCGGAAAATTGGACAAGATCCAGTTTCAGTATGCCGGATATGCTTTTGAGCTGACCCGGCGGTTGCAGGAGGTGAAAACGACCACGGATCGCACGGCAGCCTTGACCAAGACGTTCGACGAATCCTATAATGTATACCGATATGTCATTTGGACCGGGCGACCGGCCTCTTCGGACTGGCTCACCCGACAAGCGCAGAAGCAGGAAAAGCGGGCGGTCAAAGGGAAAAAGAAACAGGATGTCTCGTCTTTCATGTAAACAGCCAGGAGATGATCGGTGGAACGGGACGCGGAACCGGATGCCGGATTATGTTGGTTATTTCGGGAGAGGGTATTGTGATTTTGCGGTTTATTTGCTATATTTGTGGCGACAAGATCAGAAGGCTGGGGACGCGAGTCCCTTCTTTTGTACCTTTGCCTCGTTGAAAGGCGCTGATTGAAAGAAATTTAAAGGGAAAAGAGATGATAGATGCTGCCGCGTTACGCCGAGAAGTGGAGGCACTGCTGGAGGGAACAGACCTCTTTGTGGTGGAGTTGAAAGTCTCCCTCGCAAACGAAATCGAAGTGGTGCTGGATAGCGATACGGCCCTGGATCTCGATACCCTGGCGGATCTGAACCGCCGGATCGAACAGACCCTCGATCGGGATGCGGAAGATTTTCAGTTGACCGTTTCGTCGGCCGGGGTAGGCCAACCGTTGCGCTTGTTGCGCCAATATCGTAAGTTGATCGACCAGAGCCTGGAAGTGGTGCTGACCTCGGGCGTGAAACTCCTGGCTGTGTTGCGGGAAGTGCATGACGATGCCGTGGTGGTGGAATATCCCGAAAAGGTGAGCGTTGAAGGGAAAAAACGCAAGGAAACCATCACCGTCCGTCGCGAAATCCCCCTGACGGAGATTAAGACCGCTTGCGAGTACTTGACTTTTAAATAGAAATTTTAGCAATTCACAGATATGGACAATCTCAATCTGATAAGCAGTTTTGCCGAGTTCAAAGAGCTGAAGAATATCGACAAGAATACCATGATCGGGGTCTTGGAAGACGTGTTCCGTCATCAGTTGATCAAGACGTACGAAACGGATGAGAATTTCGACGTCATTATCAATCCCGAAAAGGGCGACCTGGAAATCTGGCGGAACCGAACCATCGTCGAAGACGGTCAGGTGGAAAACCCCAATCAGCAGATTTCGCTGAGTGATGCCCGGGCGATCGACCCGACCTATGAGGTGGGCGAAGAGGTGGCCGACGAGATCAAACTGTCTGATTTCGGACGGCGTGCCGTCTTGTCGTTGCGTCAGAACCTGGCTTCGCGCATCATGGACCTCGAAAAGGCCAACCTGTATGAAAAGTACAAGGAAAAAGTGGGAGAAATCATTACGGGCGAAGTTTATCAGGTGTGGAAAAAAGAGGTGCTGGTCCTCGACGACGAAGACAACGAACTGGTCCTGCCGAAATCGGAACAGATTCCCAGCGACTTCTTCCGGAAGGGAGACAGCATCAAGGCCATTGTCTCGAAGGTGGAAATGCGCAATAACAATCCGACCATTATCCTGTCTCGTACGGCTCCCGAATTCTTGGAACGCCTCTTCGAAATGGAAGTGCCCGAAATCTACGACGGTCTGATCACCATCAAAAAGATCGTCCGTATCCCGGGCGAACGGGCTAAAGTGGCCGTCGAATCGTACGATGACCGGATCGATCCCGTAGGCGCCTGCGTCGGGATGAAAGGCTCGCGTATCTATTCGATCGTGAAGGAGCTGCGGAACGAAAATATCGATGTGGTCAATTATACCTCCAATCCCCAGCTGATGATTCAACGGGCGTTGAACCCGGCGAAGATCTCGTCGATCCAGATCAACGAAGAGACCAAAACCGCTTCGGTCTACCTCAAACCCACTGAAGTTTCGTTGGCGATCGGGAAAGGTGGGTTGAATATCCGACTGGCCAGTATGCTGACGGGCTATGACCTGGATGTGTATCGCGAAGTGGAAGAGGAAGATGTGGCCCTGGACGAATTCTCGGACGAAATCGACCAGTGGATCATCGACCAGTTCAAGGCGATCGGTTGCGATACGGCCAAGAGTGTCTTGGAGTTGCCGGTCGATGAGTTGGTTCGCCTGACCGACCTCGAAGAGGAAACGATCCAGGAAGTGGTCGGGATCCTCAAAGCCGAGTTCGAATAGCCATATAGGGGCGGGGCTTAGGGTCGGTACCGAGCCCATTCCGTCCTTCACCGGGGGATGTCCCGGATGAAAAGCCGAAGAGAGAAGTAATAGCAGATTTATCGAAACACTGAAACGCCGAAAAATAGAACGTATGTCAAACGAACGAAGACTAAGACTCAACCAGGTTGCCCGAGAGTTAAATGTCGGCCAAACGACCATCATCGAATTTCTGGAGAAGAAAGGGGTGAAATTGGATCATGTCCCCAATTCCATCATCGAACCGCAGGTATATGCCCTTCTGGAAAAGGAGTTTGGAAGTCATCGCGCCGAATCGGTCAATATCCGTGAACGTATCGGACAGAAGCACGAAACCGTGTCGCTGGGCAGCCGAAAGGAAGAGGCTTCCGCCGAAGAAGAGAGCGACTTCAAGAAAGAGGTCGTGGTCAAGAGCGGCGTTATCAGTGTAAAGGACGAAGTCGCTTCACGGGGTCCGAAGATTCTGGGCAAGATCGATCTTTCGGGATCGACCGCCAAGGGGAGCGTTAAACAGGAGGCTCCGTCCAAGCCGGCTCCCAAATCAGAACCCGTTAAACCGGCCACGGCCACGGCTGCGCCCGAAGTTCGTCCGGTCGAAAAATCGAAACCGGAGGTTCAAACCGCGGGGAGCGGCGAACCCGTTGCCTCGGAACCGGCCGTTTCGACGCCTGCGGCTGCCTCGGAACCGAAGGCGGTGAAGGTGTCGACCGAGAAGAGCGTGCCGACGGAAAATAGCGCGAAACCAGAACCTGCGAAAGAATCGGGAATACCCGAACGCACCACTCCGGCAGCGCCCGCACCAGAAGAAACGGGGGCACGCGCCACGGAATCGGTGACCAGTACGTTCCTGCCGACGGAAACGGCGAAATTGACCGGTCCGAAGGTATTGGGAAAGATCGACGTTCAGGCGTTTACGCGGAAAAAGAGCGATAACAAACGGGAAAAACGGAAACGAATCACCAAAGATAAAGTGGACCTGAACCAAAAACCGGCTCAGGGAGCTTCTTCGGGTGGTTCGGGGCGTCCGGGTCAGGGAGGCGGTTCGGGTCGTCCTGGCCAGGGTGGCGGCTCGAATGCCAATCGTGCCGACCGGAAGAAAGGCGGAAAAGCAACGCCGCGTCCGGTCGTTCGTCCCGAAGTGAGTGAAGAAGAGGTACAAAAACAGATCAAGGATACCCTGGCCCGTCTGACGGCTAAGGGGTCGAAGTTCAAAACATCGAAGTATCGTCGCGATAAACGGGAAGCCGTCTCGGCTCGTATGAACGAAGAGATGGAACGCGAAGAGAAGGAAAAGAGCATTCTGCGCGTGACGGAATTTGTGACGGTGAGTGAACTGGCGACGATGATGAACGTCGGCGTGACGGAGGTCATCACGGCTTGCATGAACCTGGGGCTGATGGTCTCCATCAACCAGCGTCTCGATGCCGAAGCGTTGGTGGTGGTGGCCGAAGAGTTCGGCTTCAAGGTCGAATTTGTGACGGTCGATACCCAGGAGGCCATCGATACCGAAGCGGACAAGGAAGAAGATCTGAAACCGCGGCCGCCTATTGTAACGGTCATGGGGCACGTCGACCACGGGAAAACCTCGCTGCTCGACTACATCCGTAAAACCAATGTGATTGCCGGTGAAGCCGGAGGGATCACCCAACATATCGGGGCTTATAGCGTGCAGGTGAATGATCGTCGGATTACGTTCCTCGATACGCCGGGTCACGAAGCGTTTACGGCCATGCGTGCTCGTGGGGCCAAGGTGACGGACGTCGCCATCATCATTGTGGCGGCAGACGATAATGTGATGCCTCAGACGGTGGAAGCGATCAACCATGCGGCGGCTGCCGGCGTACCGATCGTGTTTGCCATCAATAAAATCGATAAACCGGGCGCCAATCCGGATAAGATCAAGGAACAGCTGGCGGCCATGAACTACCAGGTCGAAGACTGGGGCGGGAAATATCAATCGCAGGAGATTTCGGCCAAGAAGGGGATCAATGTCGACAAGCTGCTCGAAAAGGTATTGCTGGAGGCCGAATTCCTCGACCTGAAAGCCAATCCCGACCGGAAAGCCCAAGGGGTTGTGATCGAATCGACCCTGGATAAGGGGCGGGGATATGTCGCCACGGTGCTGGTCCAGAACGGGACGTTGCATGTGGGGGATATCATGCTGTCGGGGACCTATTCGGGACGTGTCAAAGCCATGTTCAACGAACGCGGAACTCGTATTCAGGAAGCTCCTCCTTCCACGCCGGTGTTGGTGCTGGGGTTGAATGGGGCCCCGCAGGCCGGGGATCGTTTCAATGTGATGGACGACGAACGTTCGGCACGCGATATCGCCAACAAACGCGAACAGTTGCAGCGTATGCAGGGGCTGCGTACCCAGAAACATATTACTTTGGATGAAATCGGTCGTCGTATTGCGATCGGTAACTTCAAGGAGCTGAATATCATCGTCAAAGGGGACGTGGACGGTTCGATCGAAGCGTTGTCCGACTCGCTGATCAAACTGTCGAAGGAAGAGGTGCAGGTGAATGTGATTCACAAAGCCGTGGGCCCGATCTCCGAATCGGATGTCTTGTTGGCAGCGGCTTCCAATGCGGTGATTGTCGGTTTCCAGGTTCGTCCTTCTGCGGCTGCGCGTAAACTGGCGGAAAAGGAAGAGATCGAAATTCGTCTCTACTCGATTATCTACGATGCCATCAACGATATCAAGGATGCCATCGAGGGGATGTTGGCGCCGGTGATGAAGGAAGAGATCGTTTGCTCGGTGGAAGTGATGGAAACGTTCAAGATCTCCAAGGTCGGTACCGTTGCCGGTTGCTTGGTGCGCGAAGGCAAGGTGACCCGCAATACGTTGGTTCGGGTGATCCGCGACGGGATTGTGGTGTATACCGGCAAGTTGGGCTCGCTCAAGCGCTTCAAAGACGATGTCAAAGAGGTGGCTTCCGGATTGGAATGCGGGCTGAACATCGAAAACTACAACGATATCAAGGTCGGCGATATTATCGAAGGCTACGAACAGGTCGAAGTGAAACGCAAATAGTCGACGGTGTTCGATATAAAAAGGAAGCCTCCTTCACGGAGGCTTCCTTTTTTGTGTTGCTTTGAACGCGGTTGAGGCCTTTTGTCGCTCAGTGAACGGGGACAGGCAGGGCATCGGATCGTGGAGGGCCGATCGATCGGAGGCGTTTGCCAGAAGGCGCGAGTTTGTCGTTTTGGCGACTTCGTTCCGACTTCTCCGGTCGGCCTGGGAAGTGTTTCGGCTTGCGGCTGCCTCTCGGCTGTTTCTTTGTTGCCTTGCACTTCCTTTGCAGCTGCCTTTCGACTGCCTCTCGGTTTTCTTGTGCATCCCTTGCAGCTGCCTTTCGGTTTCCGGGGTTTTCTTGAGGTTCTCAGGGCTTTCTTGGGGTTTGCTTCCGGTTGCCGGGTTTTTTTTGCCGTTTCTTTGAGACTTTTTGAGGCTTTTGTGAGGCGCTCTGGACCTCCTCCTTCCTATCGACCGAATAAAGAATTCGCTGCCGGGCTTATTCCTGAATGCCGGAGTCGGCCGCCGTCAATTGGCTGACCCGAGCCACCGGAACGATATCCATCGGCGCAAACTCTTCGCGGAGGTATTTGAAATAACCCGTGATGGCTATCATCGCCGCATTGTCGGTCGTGAACTTGAATTCGGGAAGGTAGGTATTCCATCCCCGTTTACGCCCCTCCTTCTGGATTGCGTTCCGTAAACCCGAGTTGGCCGACACCCCGCCCGCAATAGCAATTTCGTGAATGTCATACTGTTTGGCCGCCTTGATCAGCTTGTTCAGCAAGATGTCGACGATCGTCTGTTGCAGAGAAGCACACAAGTCGGCGGTGTTCTCTTCGATGAAATGGGGGTCTTCCTGCATACGATCCCGCAAAAAGTAGAGAAACGAGGTCTTCAATCCGCTGAAACTGTAATCGAATCCATCCACCGAGGGTTTGGCGAATTTAAAACGTTTGGGATCGCCCTCTTTGGCATAGCGGTCGATGACCGGCCCGCCGGGATAGGGTAGGCCCATCACCTTGGCGCATTTGTCGAAGGCTTCGCCGGCGGCATCGTCGATAGTGGTGCCGATGATTTCCATGTGTTCATAGTCGTCGACCCGGACAATCTGCGAGTGTCCGCCCGAGACCAGCAAACACAAAAACGGAAAGGCGGGATGAGGAAGGGTACGGTCGGGCAGATCGATAAAGTGGGAGAGGATATGTCCCTGCAGGTGGTTGATCTCCATCATCGGGACATCCAGGGCGATCGCCAGTCCCTTGGCAAACGACGTGCCGACCAGCAGCGAGCCCAAAAGACCGGGCCCACGGGTAAAGGCGATGCCGTCGATTTGCGAACGTTCGACACCGGCTTCGCGCAGGGCCGTGTCGACGACCGGAATGATATTCTGTTGGTGGGCTCGTGAGGCCAGTTCGGGAATCACGCCTCCGTATTTACGGTGAACTTCCTGTGAGGCAATCACATTCGAGAGCAGTACACCGTTGCGGATCACGGCGGCAGAGGTGTCGTCACAGGAGGATTCGATGCCCAGGATCGTAATATCCATATCGTGTTTTCTTAATTGACTAAAATTTGCTAAACTTGTAAGTTCGTAGATTAGCTACCGGAATCGTATGGGCAAAGTTATAAAAATAATATTATCCTTCCTATCGGCGCTCATTCTGGTGGCGATTCTTTTGCCCGTCTCGGTATCGTTATTGCTCAATTTGGCGGTCGTTCAGGACTATGTGGGGCATCGGGCCGCCGAGTGGCTGGGGCGAAAAATGGAGACCCGGGTGACGCTCGATCGCTTGCAGTTGAAACTGTTCAATCGGGTTTCGATTACGGGGCTTTATCTGGAGGATTATCATCAGGATACGCTGTTTTATGCCGATCGGGTGACGGTGCCGATTCGTCATATCGACTTCTTTACGGGACAGATTGCCTTAGGGGAGGTGGAGTTGGATCACCCGAAGTTCTACCTGATGCAGGACAGCACGGGAACGACCAACCTCAAACAGATTCTCCAAAAGGTCAAACGTAAGAAACCAAAAGAAAAGAAACGTCCCTTCCGATTGGTAGCCAGCGGATTGTCGATCCGAGAGATGGACTTCAAACACCGTAAGCGCGATCGGATCGATCGCCAGGGGGCGGTGAATTTCACCGACCTGGAGGTGGCGGATTTCAACCTGCGGGTTCACCATGTGTCGGTCATCGACGACAGCGTGCATCTGGATATCGATTCGTTGCGGTTGCGGGAAAAGAGCGGCTTGGTAATACGTAATCTGTCGACGGGGCATTTCTCGATCTCCGGAACCCGCATGCATTTCGATCGGTTGTCCCTGGATACGCCCGATTCGCAGGTGGAGATGCCCTATTTCGAGATGGAATATGGGCCGCGTTGGCAGGCTCTGAAGAATTTTATCCAGGAGGTGAATCTTAAAGGTGAGATTGTCGATTCGAAAGTCAGCTTTCGAACCATCGCCTATTTTGCGCCTTCGCTCAAACGGTGGGAAACGGAATTCGAAGAGGTCTCGGGCCGGGTCGAAGGAACGGTGGCCGATATGACCGGCCAGCTGAGCCGGGTGCGTACCCGGGAGACCGAGATAGCGGTCAACTTCGGGCTGCATGGGATTCCGGATATTCCCCGGACCCGTTTCGTTTTCGATATCGTCTCGTTGGAGACCTCCGAAGCCGATGTCGCTTTTCTGTTGAAAGATATTGCCGGGCGCCAGCTCGATTCGACGACCACACGGTTGATCAGTCGATGGGGCCCAATCTCCCTGAAGGGCCATTTCGATGGTTTGTTGACCCATTTTCAGGCCGATGCACAGGTGCAGGGCGATCCGGGAGCCGTCCAACTGCAGGCGGCCATTCAGCCCCGGACGGATCGGGCAACGGCTTTTTCCGGCAAGCTGGAGACCGTCCAGTTCGATGTGGGGGCCTGGTTGGGGATCGCCGATCTGGGACGATTGAGCCTGCACACCGACCTGAATGGCGGCTTCGGGCGTCACACGTTGACGGTCAATACCGATACCCAGATCGATGACCTGCAGTTCAAGGACTATACCTATCGCAATATCCAGGTCAGCGGGCAGATCGACAACCGCAAGTTCCTCGGCGATATCTCCTCGGAAGACTCCAATCTGCGGTTCGATTTTTCCGGTTTGCTCGACTTTCATGATTCGATTCCACGTTACGATTTCAGCCTGCAGCTGCATCATGCCGATTTGCACGCTTTGGGCGTCAATCGTCGGGATTCGATTTCGGAGCTAAGGACCGCACTGGTGGCCCGTGCGTCGGGAACCCGTCTCGACGATATGAACGGGGAGGCGACGATCAACGACATGACCTATGTTAACCACCTCGATACGGTCCGTACCGGGACCATCCATCTGAGAGCGGAAAACAATCCGCAGCATAAATTGTTGACCCTGCATTCAGACTTCGCCGATGCAGAGTTCCGGGGCAGGCTCAGCTACGGTCAAATGTTCTCCTATTTTCGGAATACGTTGCGCTCCTATCTGCCCTCGCTGTCTCGTCCCGAGGATATCGCCTCGGAAGAGATTTTGAGTGGGGAGGATTTGTCGGCGACGGGTCCCGATGCCCCGTCGGTACCGGTGGTCTCTGCGGCCCGGTCGGCGACCTCGCCGCAGGGGGTGGTCGCTACCGGAACCAACAGTCTGGACGATTACTACGTGATTCGACTGGATGTCAAGGAGGCCAATAACGTGGCGGGAATCTTTGTGCCGGGTTTGCGGTTGGCCCAAGGCACCAAACTCTCCTTCCTGTTCAACCCCCAAAGCGATGTCTTCAATCTGAGTCTGACGTCGGATTTCATCGAACGCAACAACTTTTTTGTCTCCAAACTCTCGCTCAACAGCCGAAATCAGGCCGACTCGATTTCGTTGTTCCTGCAATCGGAAGATATCTTTGCCGGAGGGGTCTATATGCCCAATTTCTCGGTGGTGGGAGGCATTAAAGAGAATACGATCAATCTGGCGTCCCGCTTCCATAATCCCGATAACGGGCTCTACGCCATGTTGAGCACCACCTCCCGTCTGTCGACCGGGCCGGGCGGGATCCCGCGTCTGAACATTCACTTTTTCCCCTCGACGATCGTCTCCGGAGGGCAAACCTGGCGGGTCTATGCCCGGGAAATCCAGTACGATTCGACCCGCGTGAAAATAGATCGTTTCAGCATCGACAGCGGAGATCAGCATCTGCTGCTCGACGGTGTGGCCTCGCGGAGCCATACCGATACCTTGCGTTTACGCCTGAATCGTTTCGATTTGTCGGCCTTGTCGCAGCTGACCGACCGACTGGGGTATCGGATCGAGGGAATGACCAACGGACGGGCCGAGATGGTGTCGGCCTTGCAAAATGGGTTTCTTTCGGCCGATGTGCGGTTCGACTCGATGAAAATCAACGACGTGGAGGTGCCGCCGCTGTTGTTTACCAGCAACTGGGATTTCCAACAGCAGCGGGCCCGTTTCTCGCTGATGCACCGTGAACGGGGAAATACGCTGATGTATGGGTATTTCCGGCCGAGGGATCGTCGTTACCTGATTCAGGTCAATTTGGATCAGGTCGATTTGTCGTTGCTCGATCCGGTGCTTTCGGGGGTGATTTGCGATACCCGGGGAAGGGCCCGTACCGACCTGCAGTTGACCAACCCCCAACATAAAATGCGGATCGACGGGACCATTCAGGTCGACTCCCTGACCACCCGGGTCGATTTTACCCGGGTGCCGTATACGGTGGCCCCGACGACGATCGAGGTGAATGACAATGTCATGCAGTTGACGCAGGCCACCCTGTATGACCAGGAAGGACATACGGGAAAGATGGATCTGACGTTTGATTTCAGCCATTTTGCCAATCTGAAATATCAGGTGAGGGTGGCTCCGGACCGGATGCAGGTGCTGGGTACGACCCTGAAAGATAACGATCTGTTCTATGGAAAGGTGTATGCGTCGGGTATGGCGCTGATCCAGGGCAGTAAAAACCAGGTGTCGATGAATATCCAGGCGGCGACGGCAGGGGATTCCCGTTTCTATATGCCGCTCAGCAGCGAAAGCACGATCTCCCGGGCCGATTTTATCGTGTTCCGGGATAAAGGCCGGGTTCGGGAGGCGGATACGGTCCAGATCAGCCGACGCAAACAGTTGTTGTTGGAGCAGCAACGACGTGCTTCCCGTCGGGCGGGCTCGGCGACGCGCATGGATATTCGGATGGGGTTGGATGTGCTGCCCAATACGGAGGTGCAGCTGGTGATCGATCCTGCCTCGGGCGATGTGCTCAAAGGGCGGGGGAATGGCCATCTGACCTTGGGCGTGAATCCCTCGAACGATGAATTTACGATCAATGGCGATTATAATATCACGGAGGGGAACATGCGTTTCTCGTTGCAGAACCTGGTGGCGCGAAACTTTACCCTGCAGCAGGGAAGCGTGATTCAGTTTACGGGCGATCCGTTGGATGCCCTGCTCGACGTGACGGCCAAATATAGCCTGAAAGCTTCGTTGGCGCCGTTGCAGGTCGCTTCGTCGAGCTCCGAAGCGATGCGGGGAACCGTGCCGGTCGACTGTCTGATCCACATGACGGGACGGCTGACCGATCCGGAGTTGACGTTCGATGTGCAGGTCCCTAACGCTTCGGTCGAAACCCAGAGCCTGGTGGCCTATGCGCTGAACTCCCAGGAGGCGATGGCCACACAGTTCTTGTGGTTGTTGGCGACCAAGAGCTTCAACTCCGACAACGATCCGAAAATCGGAACCCGCAATGCCGCCGGAGCCGGGGTCGACTTCCTGACCAACCAGCTCAGTTCGCTGCTGACCACGGAACGGTTCAGCTTCGTGCCCAAATATACGCCGGGGAACGACTACTATGCCGATGAGGTCGGGGGATCCATCTATGGCGAGTTGATCAAGGACCGGTTGATTTTCGAGGCGGATATGAGTTACAGCACCGACAAACGGGCCAATAACCTGACCAATACCTCCTGGACGGGAGATGCGACCCTGAGTCTGTTGCTCGATCCGGTGGGGAACGTCCGTTTGCGGGCCTTTACCCGGACGATTGACCGTTTCGATGAAAACCAGGGGATGCAGGAGACCGGTTTGGGAGTGACCTATCGGGAGAACTTCGACAACTTCAAAGACCTTAAACGTATCTTCAAAGAGCGTTTTGCTAACCTGCGGAAACGGCGTGAGGAGCGTCGTCGGGCTCGGGCTCAGCAACAACTCTCTGCTTTGGAGGAAGAGGCCCTGAAGACCGGGAAGAGAGCTTCTGCGCTGGAAGATCCGGTCGATACGGAGACAGAATCGCAATAGTTGTCAACAAATTATTAAAATCGGATACCAAGTGGTAGAAAAAACGTATTTTTGTGGTCAAATTGCCCTTTAAAGTATTCGTAGCCGAGCTTGTAAAGCATAAAAAACCGATACACTCATGAATTTATTATTGCAGACAACGGAGATGGTAGCCGAAGCTACCGAAACAGCCCAAACCGTTCAAACCATGGGTTTGGGGGAACTTTTTCTGGCCGGTGGCTGGCTGATGTGGCCTTTGCTGGCGTTGGGAGGGGTGACGATCTTCATCTTTTTCGAACGTTTCTGGGCCATTCGCAAAGCTTCGCAGATCGATATGAATTTTATGAACCGTATCCGCGACATGATTTATGACGGCAAGATTGCCGCCGCCGTTCAGCTGTGCCGCAATACCGACAGCCCGATCGCCCGGATGATCGAAAAGGGGATCGAACGCATCGGCCGTCCGTTGAACGACGTACATTCGTCGATCGAAAATGTGGCGAATCTGGAAGTGTCGAAACTGGAAAATGGACTGCCGTTCCTGGCCACCATTGCCGGGGGGGCGCCTATGTTGGGGTTCCTGGGTACGGTGATCGGGATGGTGCAGGCCTTTATGAATATTTCCCAGGCCGGCGGGACGGTGGACATGAGTATCCTGGCTAGCGGGATGTATGTCGCCATGATCACGACCGTGGGTGGGTTGATCGTCGGGATTCCCGCCTACTTCGGGTATAACTACCTGGTGGCCCGGATCGAAAAACTGGTCTTCCAGATGGAAGCCAACACGATCGCCTTCATGGATATTCTGAATCAGCCGGTGGAACAATCTTCCCACATGGGCATGCGTTAAAAAAGAAGGAAGAAAGCCATTTCGTAGACGGAATCCGTGTCGTTGCGGCGACGCCGTGGACGTGTGTCCCGGTGGGATGCCTGCGTCGGAATGTCCTTCCGAATGATTGAGAGAGTTCAACGTTAACAAACCGAAATTATGGCCATTAAAAGAGGCTCGAAAGTCGAAAAATCGTATAGCGCGGCATCTATGACCGACTTGATGTTCCTGCTGTTGATCTTCATGTTGATCTCGACCACGCTGATCAATCCCAATGCCTTGAAGTTGTTGTTGCCCAAGAGCGCCAACCAGCTCAAGGAAAAACCCTATACGACGGTTTCGATCACCAGTGATCTGAACTATTATGTCGAAACGACACCGGTACCTTTCGACCGGTTGGAGTCGGCCTTGCAGGCGAAACTCGGTGGGGTGGAAGATCCTACCGTGTCGTTGCATTGCGACAAAACGGTGCCGGTGGACGAGGTGGTCAAAGTGATGAACATCGCCAAAAACAACAAATATAAATTGATTCTGGCGACCAGCCCCAATTGAGTATGATGGTGGATTATCAGCAAGAGGACCGGACCCAGGGACGGATTGTCGGTGGGGTAGCTACGCTGGTGTATGCGGTGTTGCTGGTTGTGCTGATGTTGTTCGTGCGCTTTACCTTGAATCAGCCCCCCGAGGAGGGAGAGGGTTTGATGATCAACTTCGGAAATGTGGAGGAAGCGGCGCCGGGGAGTGATATGAAGCTCAATGATGAGATTGCAGAGGCTCGCCAGGTGGAACGTCAGACGCCCTCCGTTCAGAGTGAAGAGGAGACGGTGACCCAGGATTTCGAAGAGGCTCCGGCGGTTCAGAAGCCCAAAACACAGCCCAAAAAGAAGGAAGAGCCCAAGAAAGAGACGCCTCAGCCCAAGAAAAATACCCAGCCTCCCGCCGAAAAGCCGCGTGAAGTGAATCGGAAGGCGTTGTTCCCGGGACGTACGGCCGGCAGCCAGGCAACCAGCGAGGGGACCGGCAAGGGGACCGGTAACCAGGGAAATCTGGCGGGCGATCCCGGAGGCAGTCACGAGGGGACGGGTACCGGAACCGGGGGAAGCGGTACGGCTTCCTTGGCCGGTCGTTCGTTGGTCGGGGCGTTGCCGCGGCCCGATTATGGAGCTCGGGATGAAGGTCGTGTGGTGATCGAAATTACGGTCGACCAACAGGGTCGCGTAACGAATGCCTCCTATCAGGCGGTCGGGTCGACGACGCAAAACAGTACGTTGGTTCGGGCGGCTTTGCGGGCGGCTCGCCAGGCACGGTTTAATGTGAACGAAAATGCCCCGATCTCTCAACGGGGTACCATTACCTATATTTTCCGCATGCAATAAGATCAGAGCGGCTGGAAACCGAAAGTCGGCACGAGGGTCGTCAGAGTGATGCTATGAAAAAAATCGGACTGTTGTTGTTATGTGGTTTGGCTTGGGGCGTGTTGGGAGCGCAACCGGCTCTTCGCTTCGAAGTGACCGAACAGAATGTGGGTCGAATCTCGGAGCAAGGTGGGGTGGTGACCCGAACCTATCGCTATACGAACGAAGGCGATCTGCCCTTGTTGTTGATCGACAGCAAGGTGTCGTGCAGCTGTACGAAAGTGTCGTTTTCGAAAAAACCGGTGCTGCCGGGACTGCAAGGGGAGGTCGTCGTGCGGTATGATCCCCGTAAACAGCCAGCCGGCAAGATTTATAAAGCGATCCAGCTCTTTTCGAACGATCCGGCGGGTCGTCATATTTTGATTTTTCGCGGAGAGGTGACTCCTTGACAAACACCCTCTATCATAGAAAACGGTTCGCCTTGGCGGACCGTTTTTTATGATAGGCAACGGGGAATGCTCCTACTTTGAGTGGGGGCGTGAAGATGGGGAAAGTATGAAGTTCGGGTGGAGAGCGGAAGAAGTGAGAATATCGTGCAGGAGAAATAGCGACAGGGCAGCGCCTGTCCCTGCTGAACGATCGGCGGGGAGGGAATGTCGGTTTTGGAACGGTTGTTGAGCGGGAACACAGGTGGGCGAAAGAACGGTCGTTCGCAGCACACAGAACCTTGGGCCAAGCAGCTGTTCGCCACGGGTGCATTGGAACGGGGGCTCTTTGTCGGGAAAGACGGTCCGTCCGCAGGGTGCCCTTAGATCAGTTTTTTCAATCCTCCGGTCATGACATATTGCAGCACGCCGCGCAGAACCAGGAACACCATAAAGGCCAGCCACAAGGCGTTATTGCCTAACGGTCCCAGCAATCCGTAGTAGGTGGCGAAAAAGGCCACCGTCGAGAGAAAAACGGAGTTGCGCATGATCCGGGTAGCGGTGGCCCCGATCAGGGCTCCGTCGATCAGGAAGGGGGCGAACCCGAGTAACGGCACGATAACCACCCAGCCGACGTATTGTGACGCAGTGGCCAAAATATCCGTACTTTCGGTGAATAGTTTCAGCAGATCTTCCCAGAAGAAGATGTAGACCAGCATGTTGAATAGGGCTACACCGGTACTCCAGGCCAGCAGGGCTTTCAGGTATCGTCGGATCATATAGGGGTTTCGTGCGCCGACAAAGCGTCCGATGAGGGATTCGGCGGCGAAAGCAAAGCCATCCATCATGTAGGAGAAAATGGTGAATAGCTGCATGAGCAGGGTATTCACAGCCAACAGGGTGTCACCCATGCCCGAAGAGGCGGAGGTGAAGAAGGTGTACACCACGACGATACAGAACGTGCGCAGAAAGATATCGCGATTGACGGCGAAAAAGTGCAACATGGGTTTGAGATCGAGGGCGCTACGCAGGTCGATGTGTTTCAGTACGCGGCGATAGTAGCGTCCGGTCAGCCAGAGGGCCACGCCCAACGAACCGTATTGGGCGACGACGGTTCCCCAGGCGACACCGACCATGCCCATCTTCAGACCGAATACGAACCACAGACTGAAGGCGATGTTGAGGACGTTGAGCACAATGGAGATGAACATCGGGAAGCGGGAGTTTTGCAGGCCGATGAACCATCCCTGGAAGACGAACAGCGAGAGGGTGGCGGGGGCGGCCCATATGCGGGCATAGAAATATTCGGCGGCTCGCTGCATGGTTTGGGGCGAGCCTTTCATCATGGAGAGGGTGAGGGTTCCCAAGATGCGTTGAAAGAGCAACAGCAACAGGGCGATCAACAGTGCTACGCTTAGGGAGCGGACCAACACGGCCGCCGCTTCTGGAAAGTTGCGCGCCCCGAAGGCTTGGGCGGCCAGACCGGAGGTTCCCATGCGCAGGAAGGCAAAATTCCAATAGATGAAGTTGAAGATGGTCGTTCCGATGGCCAGGGCTCCGATCAGGTAGTCGACGCCCAGCCGTCCGACGATGGCAATGTCCACCATGCCCAGGAGCGGGATGGTGAGCCCGGTGATGATGTTGGGAATAGCCAGTTTCAGAATGGTTCGATTCATGGGGACAAAGGTCACTATTTTTTGCGATTTTCGGACAGGATCGGCCTGTTTTTCGTTGAAAAGGCGGCAAGAGAGCGAGAAACCGTGACAGAAAGATCGGTTGAACGGGAAAGCCTTTATGTTTAAAAAGAAAGGAGAAAGACTGGGACGGATGGGTCGCATGATGGGGCCGGCGATGAGAAAATGGAAAAAGATCGGCTCAGGCCGGCAAAGCACAGGAAAATCTAAAAGAAAATCCGTACATTTGGTTCCTCTCCAGTAAGCAATAGATCGTTATGAAACACTACGAAGAGATACATGGGCTGGAACACGATACAGCCCTGAAAGTCAATGCCGGTATTGAACAGCCTCCCATCGTGAATCCCTATTTTCAACGGCGCAAACGCCATACCCTGACCACCGATGAATACATCGAGGGAATCCTGGCCGGCAATATTACCATCCTTTCGCAGGCGATTACCCTGGTCGAGAGTCTGCGGCCGGAACATTATGCCCAGGCGCAGGAGATCATCGAACGGTGTCTTCCCTATAGCGGGCGTTCGGTCCGCATCGGGATTACGGGGGTTCCCGGTGCCGGGAAGTCGACCTTCATCGAGGCGATCGGGACGTTGGTGACCAACCTCGGACACAAATTGTCGGTGCTGGCGATCGACCCCAGCTCGGAACGCAGCGGAGGCTCGATTCTGGGCGATAAGACCCGCATGGAAACCTTGGTCCACAACCCGTCGGCGTTTATTCGTCCCTCCCCGTCGGCCGGATCGTTGGGCGGGGTAGCGCGCAAAACCCGGGAAACGGTCATTTTGTGCGAAGCGGCCGGGTTCGATGTGATTTTTATCGAAACGGTCGGCGTCGGACAGAGTGAAACGGCGGTACATTCGATGGTCGACCTCTTTTTGTTGATCCAGATTGCCGGGGCCGGGGACGAGCTCCAGGGGATCAAACGCGGTATCATGGAGATGGCCGATATGGTGGCCATCAATAAATCGGATAGCGGCAACCAACAGCGGGCGGCTTTGGCCAAAAGTCATTTTGTCAACGCTTTGAACCTCTTTCCGATGCCCGAATCGGGCTGGAAACCGCAGGTCTATACCTGTTCGGCGATCGAAGGGACCGGACTGCCGGAGATCTGGAACGGCATCGAAGACTTCCTGAAGTTTACGAAACAGAACGGATACTATCGTACCAATCGGAATCGCCAGTCGAAATATTGGATGTATGAGACGATCAACGAGGCGTTGAAAGAGAGCTTCTATCAGAACCCGGAGGTGGAATCGCGATTGAAGGAGTATGAACAACAGGTGTTGGCCGATCAGAAAAGTTCGTTCGTGGCGGCACGTGAATTACTCAATCTCTATTTCGCCCATGTGAAGGAGTAGAAACGTACGGGGGAAATCCCGTGCATGATCGCTCTTTTGATTGAAAACCAGGGGCGCTACCGACAGGTAGCGCCCCTGGTTTTGTGACAGGATGCGAGGGAATGGATTCCGGGGGGCGGAGATCAAAGCTCTCCGGCCAAGCCGAAACAGCCCTCAGGGGAGAGACCGCTTCCCGGCCGGAAACCGTCGGTTCTCGTCGTGAAGGCCTGAGGCGGAGCGGAGATGGACCGCGCGGGGAGTGTTTCCTTTTGCTGGGCACAGACCGATGCATCGTCTCCCCTTATTTCGGCGCCGTTTTTACGCCCCTTTCAAAGACGTAAAAACGGATTTCGGGGCGAGCAAGAAGAGATGAGGCTCTCCTAAAAGGATGATTTTAAGGATTTTTAAAAAGTAGGGCAATGCTGAAAGATTCAGTGGGAGTGGAAATGGAAGGAATATTTTCAACTCCTTTAAAATCATGCTTCTTGAGGGGGTTGTGTAGTATTTAAAGTTTTTTTATTACCTTTGGAGGAGTAGGTTACGCTTTAGACTAAAAAGGATTAACCATGAGCGATATCAGATCTATTGCGAACTCTTTCGCCGAAGAATATTGTAGCGACGCGATCTATCCTTCCCATTTGTTTAAAGCCGTTTTGCATAAGAGCGTAGGCTTGGTGCACTTTCTGGAAACCGATCTGGATAAGGATTATTATTATCTGCAGGAGTGGGCCGATATACAGATGCAACTCTCTCCGCGGGCTTCGAGACCGCAAAAAGATCTCGAGTATTCTCCAGAAGCTCAGGCCGTCATGGATGAGGCGGCCGTGTATCAGGAAAAATTCGGATTGACGGAATGTGAGCCGATTTGTGTATTGGCCTCGTTGGTGACGCCGGGGGTTGGGTTTACGTTCGAGCAGCTGAAAACGTTGCCGCTGACGGTCGCGGAAATCCAGGCCAAAATCGGTCTTTCGGGGTCTGACGCTCAAAAGGAGGGAAGAAAATCCTCCGGCTCTACCTCGATTGGAACCGGGAAAGGACTCTTGGGCAAATATTGTATTGATCAAATCGCAGAGGCCAAAGCCGGAAAAATGGCCCCCGTGGTCGGATTTGAAAATGAAATTTCGGTCATTTTCGAAATCCTGGGCCGGAAGACCAAATCCAATCTGTTGATCACCGGCGAATCGGGCGTTGGGAAAACCTCCCTGATTCATGCTTTTGTCCAGCAGCTTTGTCAGGGTCATGTGCCGTCGTTCCTGGAACAGGCTTCGGCCTATGAACTCGATGTGGCCAGTCTCGGCGCCGATGCCTCTTATAAGGGCGAGGTGGAAGATCGTTTCAAAAATCTGTTGGAAGAGATTCAAGAACAGCCGAATACGATTCTGATTATCGAGTCGGTCGATAAACTCTTTGATAAACAGGGAACTCTCTATGGCGCCTCGGCGATTCTGAAACAGGCCTTGAGTAAGGGCGAGCTGTTGTTGCTGTGCACCTCCTCGATCGATGGGTATACCAAACATCTCGAAACCGATAAGGAGTTTGTGCATAAACTCGAGAAAATTACCCTTGAAGAGCCGAATGCCGATTTGTGTTTGCGGATCTTGCAAGGGGCGATGCAACCTTATATCGATTATCATCGGCTGACGGTCGACGAACCGGTGATGGTCGATGCCATTCGGTTGGCCAAACGCTATCTGACCGAGAAATCGTTGCCGGATTCGGCCTTCGATCTGATCGACCGGACGATGGCGTTGGTCAAAACCATGAACGATATGTCGGCGGGGGATATCGCGGGCTTGCAGGCGGAATTGAACCGATTGTCCGCTCAGCTCGAGACGATGGAACCCGCGCAGATGATGACGGAGCTGGAGTGGTTGTACTATAAACTGATCCATCAGATCAGTTGCATTTTGATGGCGCAAGTGGATGCGGACGTCGATTTCAGTAAGATCGCCACCGCCCGCGAACGTGTCGAGTATCTGCAACAGCTCCTCGATCAGCTGACGGCTCTGAGTCAGCAGAAACGGACTGCCCTCGACAGTTCGGATCTGTTTGCCGTGGTGGCCAAGCAGACCGGGATCCCCTTGGGAAAGGTGCAGTCGAAAGAGCGCGATCGGCTGATCAATGCCGAAGCTACGTTGAAAAAGCGGGTGGTCGGACAGGATCATGCCGTGAAGATCGTGCTCGATGCCGTCTTCGAATCCCGTTCGGGCCTGAACAAAAAGGGGCAACCGATGGGATCGTTCTTCTTCCTGGGACCGACCGGAACCGGGAAAACCGAACTGTCGAAAGCGTTGGCGGCCTTCCTGTTCGAAGACGAATCGTCGCTGATCCGCTTCGATATGTCGGAATTCAAGGAGGAACATTCGGTGGCCTTGCTGTATGGGGCGCCTCCGGGCTATGTCGGTTATGAAGAAGGAGGGCTGCTGGTCAATAAGATCCGGCAGAAACCCTATTCGGTGGTGCTGTTCGATGAGATCGAAAAGGCCCATAAGTCGGTCTTCGACCTCTTCCTGCAGATTCTGGACGAAGGAAAATTGCACGACCGACTGGGTCGGGTGGGCGATTTCTCGAACGCCTTGATTCTGTTTACCTCCAACATCGGCAGCCAGTTCATCGTCGATTCGTTCAACCAGGGGGTAATCCCGCGGAACAACGACCTGATGGATATCATGCAGAACTATTTCCGTCCCGAATTTCTGGGCCGTCTGACCGAAATCGTGCCCTTCTCGCCGATTACCGAAGAGACCGTGACCCGCATCTTCGATATCCATCTGCAGGGCTTGCTCAAATTGCTGGAAGAACAGGATATCCATCTGAGCATCGCTCCGGAGGTGAAACGTCAGATTGCCATGATGGGCTTCAACCCGCAATATGGGGCCCGTCCGGTGATCGGCATCATACGAAAAGAGTTGCGGCATCCGTTATCCAAGTTGATTATTTCCGGCCGGATCCAGTCGGGCGATACGGTGGAAGTCCGCCTGAAGGATGGCGTACCGGAGTTTGTAACCCTCTGATCGATTATGAAAATTGAAAAACGATAAATAACCTTAAAAATCCCCAAGAACTATGGCACTAAAAGAGAATTTCATCTCGATGGCCCCGGATGAGGAGTCCAACGCGAAAGTCAACCCGATTGATAATAATAAGACCTTAATCATCGATCAGTATACCTCGGATGTGGAACCGGGCAATCCGGAGTTCGTTGAAGATATCCAGACGATTCAGGATGCCTTTGCCCATTTCAAACCTTCGGTGGAGGTGGATTTTGTGGACGAAGAGGGCGGTTCGGTGAACGAAGTGCTTCATTTCAAGGAGTTGCGGGATTTCGAAGCCCAGGGCGGTAAAGGGAAGCTGGTGGAAAACAGCTCCTTCCTGTCGGGAGTGAAGAAGAAGATCGATACCAGCAGCAAGATCCGGAAGAGCATCGAACAGAACCGCAAGTTGCGCGATATCTTGAAGAACAGTTCGGCCAAGGAAGAGCTCAAAGAGATGTTGCAGGCCATGCTGGATGAGTTGGAAAGTAATAAATAACGGTTAAAATATAGAATCATGGCAGAAACAGAATTGCAGAAAAGCAACGTGGCTTCTCAAAACGCGGCAGGGGAGTCGAAACCGGCTCAACCGTCGTCGGAGAAAAAAGATATCTCTCAATTGTTGTCCGCCTTCGGAGGGTTTAATGCGGTTCGGGGCTTCATGCCGGATGCCGATAACCTGAACCCGGCTCGCAAAGCGGCCAAAGCCGTTTTCTTGTCGGATAAGCGCTTTAAAGATAAAAGGGAAAATCTGATTAACGAAATCAAAGGGTGGCTGGAAATTCTGAATGAAGGACACGAAAGCGCCTCCGAATTTGTCGACTCGTGCAAGGCCAAAGAGGAAAAGTATACCAAAGTGCTGAGCCAGGGGATTACCGATGCGTTGTTCGCGACGGCCAATTTGGAACGCTCCTATCGGGAACTGGATAGTTTCTTCAAAACCGCCAATACGGATAAGGTGAAGAACCTGCGCGTGATCAACGTCTATAAGGACGATATCGCCGACAGCGATTCGGGTTTTGCCCAGGAGGTCGATACCTTGTTGCGCAATGGGTTCGACCGGCTGAGCCTGAAGGATTGCTACAGCCTGCTGGTGGTGCCGGGCCATGTCTTCCAGGATAAACCGACCCTGTTGCAGTGGGCCAAGATCGCCTTTAAATATAAAGTGATGCTGATCACGGATCACGCCGACGAATAT
Source organism: uncultured Alistipes sp. (assembly GCA_944326035.1). Classification (GTDB taxonomy): domain Bacteria; phylum Bacteroidota; class Bacteroidia; order Bacteroidales; family Rikenellaceae; genus Alistipes_A. The sequence continues at coordinate 266,087 of CALVCS010000003.1, forward strand.
TCGTTCGATGATCTGTATGCCAATACGGAAGGGTATCGCGATAGCGATATCGAACTGCAGAATGTCATCATGACCGCCAACTGGCTCGTGGGTCGCGATTCGGAAAAACTCTCCGAAGACGAAAAGGATAGTCCGGCCTTCTATATCGCCGGTTCTGCAGCGCTGGCCGGTAAACTGTATGACGAAAGCGCCAATATGGCTCAGGGTGCGGGGGGTAAGAAATACGGTACGCTGGATGGCGTCAAAGGGGTGAAACTGGATCTGTTGAAGTCGGAAATCGCCGCCCTGATGGATAATCAGGTGATCCCGATGGTCTATTCGGAAGGTCGGGTGATGGCCTTCAACAACACGACGCTCTATAACGGCGACAATACCGCCATGAAAGAGTACCCGATCGTGCGCGTGTTCGACTGGGTGAAGAAAGTGCTCATGAACTACGTGCATGAAGTCGCCCTCGAAAACTGGGATCCCTATAACTCTCCCAAAAATCTGAAAGCCAAAATTCAGGCCTTCCTGAACGATTACAAGGGGTATGGGAACCTGTTCCAGAACTACGAAATCAAGGAACCGACGCAGGATCCGGTGACCAAACGCATTACCTGCGATATCAGCCTGACGCCGTTCTATTCGGCCAAGAACTTTATTATTAAAGTCTCGGCAGATAAGAAGGATAAAGAAGTTCAGATGGCATAATTAAAGTAATAGATCCCTCTAAAAATCAGAAATTATGGCAAAGACACCTGTGAAACTGGAAATTGATGGTTATAAGGAACGGGAAGTCATGATGATTCAGTACGAATTCGATCAGGCGACCGATGTGGAAGGACAAATGTCGGGGATTCCTCGCGGGGGGAGACTCAAGATCCGGGTGAAGGCCCTCAATGACGGGACTCCCGACCTGATGGCCTGGATGATCGAACGCAACCTGCCCAAAAACGGCGTGATCACCTTCCTGGAAACCAAAACCGGTAAGAATATGAAGACCATTAAGTTCACCAACGGCTATTGCGTGAACTTCGAAGAGCGATGGGAAGATAAGAAGGGCCATTTCGAAGAGATCGAAATTACGTGTCAGAAGATCGAATTTGAATCGGTCGTTTTTGAAAACGATTGGGCCTAAGAGTGTGCAAAGGATGTTTAATTTGTAATTTGAAAACGATATGGCTGAAAATATCACACCGGTACAATTATCGGTAAAAGATTTCGAAACGCGCGAAGTGATGATGATCGATTACGCCTTTTCGCAAACCACCGATCGGGAAGGTCAAATCTCCGGCATTCCTCGGGGCGGTCGTATCAATATCCGCGTCAAGGCGATGAACGATGGGAACAACCAGCTGTTGCAGTGGATGTTGGCTCCGAACGATCCGCGCGATATGAAGATCACCTTCTATAACACCATCGATGGGTCGACCATGAAAGAGCTGGAAGGAACTGCCTGCTATTGCGTCCACTACCTGGAAAAATGGGAAGACGGCGAAGAACACTTCGAAGAGCTGCAGATCGTTTGCCAGGAGCTGAAAAACGGCCCGGTCGATTTCCAGAATCCTTGGAAATAGTGCCCTGAACCGCTCGGTTCGGGATATTTGGTTTTCCCCGGTCCGGACCCTCAAGGGGCTGGTTTACCGGGGAAAATCGCTCATGAACGAATGAAAAAGAACCGTTATGTCTTTATCTGCACGGTTATACATCGGGGATAACACGTCCGCCAACTATACCAAAACATATCTGGTGACGCAGTGCCGGGTCAAAGTGGCCCGCCACTATACCGCCTATCTGCCCGATGCCGATCCCCGATGCGAGGAGGTCGTCTTGTCGCTCATCGCCCCCGGGAAAGAGGATCTGACGCTGTACGAATGGTACATCGATCAAACGTCGCTGTCGGGGAAAATCGTCGTCGATCTGACCAACCAGTCGGCGAAATATGACAAAACGGAACGAACCTTCCGATTCGAGGATGCCCAATGTTTCTCGTTGGCGGAGATGTATGACATCAGTCAACCGTATCGGCATCAGTTGAGGTTGGGGATTATGATGAAAGAGTTGGAGATCGATGAGGTCTCGTTTCAAGTAGAGGTCTAAACGGAGAGGGGTATGAGGAAGAGTATGTCGAATTGCACGAAAGCATCCCTTTTTTTTCAGGATATTACCGACTCGACGACGCAGGTGCGCAAAGAGCATAGCTTTACGTTGCAACGTTTCAGTTACGAATGTGTCCGGAAGCGCAATAGCCATGGACTGCCGTATGGCCCGACGCTGGGATCGGTGCTGCGATTGACGCTGAAGTCGCTGCCGGATGGCTATCTGAAGGAGCTGTATCAACGGCTGTCGGATGCGACCGCAGCGAGCTATTCGATCGTCACCGATGCGATGTTCCGTCCCGATAACCAGGCGCTGAACGATTATGCCGGGGCGATGATCGTGACCGGTTGGGTCATCGATGTCGATGAGGCGTATCATTCGGGCGAGGCAGACGCCTGGGACACCTCCCCGCAACGCGTCGAAACCACGCATGAGCTGATGACCACGACGGTCGATCTGTTGCTCCAGTCGATCACCTATGTCGGAAATAATAACTACCAGAAAACATTGCCCATCAATTATTAACGGATCGATCGTGTATGGAGAACAATACCTATAAGCTGACGATCAGCGCACTCAATACGGAGAACGGAACCAGCTCGATCGAGCTGACCTATAACGGTCAGCCGGGAACCACCCCGTCGGTCGAGATCAAAAAAGGAACGCAGTCCTTCGTGAATTGCAAGATCAGTGCGTTCAGCTATGCGAAAGAGATCTATCGGCCGGGGAAAATCCGTTTTACCCTGTTGTTGACCTGGAGCGGGGGGACTCCGACGGTCGATACCGTTTATAAGGTTTTCCAGTCCAGTGTGGTGCAGTTGCAGACGACGGTGGATGGTACTTCGTTTGTGATTGCCGAGCAGTATTTCGTGTTTCAGGTGCAGCTGGAGCAGCGATCGGGGGCCAGCACCAGTATGTATGCCCACATCGAGGCGTATAGCCCGGAACAGTACCTGACGCTGGATTCCTATTGCAAAGCGTATACGGGGCGGAAGTTTATCGCCGATATCGTAACCAATTCGTCGCTGTGGCCCGATGCGATTCCGTTGTTTTCGGACCAGACGAAATTCTCGAAACTGTGTCTTGCGAGTCCGCAGTTTCTGACCTATGAGGTGACCCGGAAAAATCCGCAGACCCAGCAGGACGAGAAGAAAACGTACGAATATATCCAACCCTATCTGGTTCAGTACAACGAAAGTTTTTATGACTTTTTGGTTCGGGTAGCCAATCGATGCGGCGAGTTTCTGTACTATGAAAACGGAAAGCTGCATATCGGTTGGGAGAAACCCTCCTCGACGGTTTACCTGACCCACTTCACCTCGATCCAATACATGCAGAGCCTGACGACGGCCTGGACAAGTGGTTCGCTGACGGAGGTTCACAACGACTATACGACCAACACGAATCGTTTTACGGTCCAGAACGCGAAGATGCGTCGGGATTCGGAGGTGGCTTTTGATGAAAATCTGACGCCGATTCCTCCTAAAGATCAATATACAAGCTGGCAAGATTATGCGGCCTGGCCGGAAGCCTTCTGGATCGATGCGCTGACGACGGCCTTGAACGAGACGTCGCTGACCGACATCATTGCCAAATTGGTCTGGCAGACTTCGACCACCCGATATGATAGCGAAAATTCGGCTAAAAGTGCCAATGATGACTATAAGGAGACCCATTTTACCGGGGCGTATTTGCAGGAGAGGGTCTACAAATCTTCTCAAGGCAACAGCTCATCATCGTCTCCCCAGGAGGAGAACGGCGATGCCATCGATGATAAGGATGGCATCTATCTGTACAGTTCGACGCCGCGAAATGCTGATCAGGTTCCGTTCGGGCTGGCGTTTTATGCCGATATTCAGCGCGGGATCGCTCAGGCCGAACGCTCCAGAATCCGGGTGGTGTTGGAAAATCGGTTTTATGCAATTTCGTTAGGGAGTTTGATCACCTTTGATGCCGCCGCCAGCCAGTGTTACATCGTGGTCAAGATGGACCATACGGTGACCAGCCAGACCCAGCAGACCGCCCAGACGTCGACCGCTTTCTCCGGGACCTCTGCCTCTATGGCCCCTCCGACGGGGCTCGTTGCCGACGAGACGCCCAGCGAAATGCTCGTGATCGAGGCGATTCCCTATGATGCCAAGGCAGCCAAAGTTTATCCGCCCTCGGCGCAGGTCGGAATGATTCGCGTGGCCAAGGCTCAGCGGGCGATCGTGACCCACAATGACGACCCCCTGAAAATGGGACGGGTCCGGGTGCGGTATCCCTGGCAGCAAGAGTCGGACGATTCGACCCCGTGGATTCGGATGGTGCAACCGATGGCCTCCAAAGAGAGCGGCTTCCGCTTCCTGCCCGAAGAAGGCGACGAGGCGATCATCAATTACGAAAACGGAAATATCGAACGACCCTATGTCGAAGGGATGCTCTTCTCCGCAGAACGATCCCCGTCGTATGGCCATAAAGGAAGCAGTAGCCGTATTTTTTCTTCGCGAAACGGCCACTCGATCATCTTCTCCGATCCGAAGGGGGACTCCTTCTTCAAAAGTTTCTTCCCGGTTCTGGGGACCCTCTCTACCTTTATTCCGCAGTTGAAGGTTCCGATGGGTTCCAGTGACTTTAAAAAAGCGTCCGGGGGGATTCAGCTGACGGATGAATATGGGTTCTATTCGATCTCGATGTCTTCGGACAAGCGCGCCATCTCGATCGATTCGCCGCTGGGAAAGGTGAGCCTCAATGCCTTTACGGGGATTACGATCAGTGCGCCGAACGGAGATATCAAAATTGCCGGTAAAAATATCGATATCGTGGCCGGCAATAACCTGACGCTCCGCTCGGGGAAAAATAAAGGCGGAGTCCTCCCGACGAGCCTGCAGCGGACTGTGGGCGATGTAGCCGGGTTTGTGGTCGGGAAGTTCGCGCTGGTTGATCTGTCGGTTATCCGGACAGTGTTCGAAACCTTCGTGCGTCCGATCGCCGGAACCTTGCGCCTCTCCTCCAAGCGCTATCTCTGCCTCGAGGCCGGGAAGGGCTCCGCGCAGATCATGGGACGCCGCACGGTTCAGAAATTTACCGACTGGAAAAGCAATCCGATCGGAAAATCGGCTTTCGAGTCCTATACCATTGACCGCAATCCGGCCAATAAGGTGTTTACGTCGAACATCCCCCATGAACTGGAAACGTTGTTGGATGGGATCCGACAGCTGTTCAAGGAGCATCGGATCAAGAGCGCGGAGATGCTCGATCGTTTCGAACGGTATCAGCAGGTACAACAGCTCCTGGAGGCGATCGATCTGGCCTCTTTTGTCAAGGATACCCATATCGAGACCCCCCAGAAGATCTTCCAGGATGCGAAGAGTCACCATGGACCCAAAGTCTTGGAGATGCAGTCGCAGATTGTGGGGAAAGATCCCGCCCTGATCCGTCGGGTGCGTACAAGGGTCGGTCGACTCAACCGGTTGGCTGTCTCGATTTATGAAAACTGGTATGATGAGGAGGCACGATTCGATCGTCAATTCGAGGCCCAACCGGTGGCACACGATTCGATGGTGCGCCAGCAGATTCATGCGCTGATGGAACCCGTGTTGCCTTCCACGTGGGTGTCGAAACAGGACGGGGCCGAGGCGGTCCGGGGTATTCAAATCCAGGAAGAGAAGTTCCGTCAGGTGATGTTTTTGGGGCTGAAATGGTTGGTCAGCAATCAGAAAACGGAAGAGGGGCAGAACTATACGGATAGCATTACGATGCAAGGGGTCGGTTCTCCGAAGGATTATGATCGGCAGCACTGGATCGCGTTTGTCGATCAGATCTCGGCCACAAGTGTCGTCGCCGACATCCTGAAAACGCTCGCTAAAGGCCTGGTCAAGGCCGATTCCTTCGATGGGATGCTGGACCAATACGTTTGGGATCGAACGGACTACGGCAAGATTCTCTTGTCCGACGAGAAAGGGAAAACGCTCCATATCGATCAGGGAACCCTGCAGACCTATATGGAATCCCGGAACCAGGTCGATGATGTCGATCATACGATAGATGAGATCAAACGTATCCTCCATCGACTGGATTAATGAACGAACCTGACAAACGAAAACGATCGTCATGAAAGCTTTAGCCGCCCAATTCGCCAACTGGCAGGATGCTTTGGAAAACTTCCAGAAGAATGTGGAAAAGGACCTCGAAGAGATCCGCCGTTGTAAGAGCGAGGTGCAACGAATGAAGATCGACTTGATCGATCAGTTGGAAAAAGGACGTTATATCCGGGACGAACAGCGGGTGATCATCTCGGCGCCGGAGATCATCATCGGGAATGTCGATAAGAGTGGCGTGTTGTGCGGCAATTACTCCCAGGTGATCATTCGCGGCAATGAGATCGACCTGGAAGGGGTTGGTCGGGAGGAGACCGGAGAGGGCCGGATCGTCAGTCGGGCCTCCAGCATTCAGCAGTGGGCGGTCGATCCCGGGATCGATGGGCAGGAACAGGTGGTGAAAAATCGCTCCGAGATCATCTCTCAGGCGAAGAGTGTGGTGATTCGGAGCGAAAAAACGACCGATTTCTTTGCGGACTCGAGCTTTTCGGTGCCGGACGGGGGCATTCTGCTCTCTTCCGATGGGCAGATCGATCTGGAAGCCACGTTGCCCTGCGAAACGCTCGATGCAGCGTTGGCACAGACCGAAAAGGATCTTAAAGCGCAACTCAGCGATCTGAAAAAGGAGGTCTCTCAGGCCAAGTCGGATGCCTCGTCGCTAATGGCTCAGATGAATCAGCTGGTTGGGAAGGATACGATGAATCTCGATCCGGTGGCGACCCGGACGAACTATATGGATATCGAGGAGCTGCACGAATCGTTCCAGCAGATTTCCGAGGCGTTGTACCGGACGATGACCGATTATTTCGGTTCTCTTTCGCGGTTGGCAGAGTGCAATCGGCAGCTCTCCAGCGTGCAGGCCCAGAAGAAAGAGGTCGATAAACGCAAATCGAAATACAAAGACGAATCGACCGAGACCTCCATTTCGCTGCGTTCGGAAAACCTGAGTTTGACGTCGGTCGACGGGGACGCCAATTTGCGGACCAATCCGGGAGCCGGTATCTCCCTTTCCGGGAAACAGGTCAGCCTCTCGTCCTATGGGAATGACAATGCCCTCATTAAGGATAGCGAGGTTTTCATCGCTTCGCAGCAGGTGCAGATCAATACGGCCAATCCCAAGGTGTCGGACAAGAGCAGCGAGTTTCCGGCCGAGGGGAGTGTTCGCGTGGTGTCGAAAGACATTCAGTTCGAGACGGTCGATTACGAGTTGAAAGATAAAAAGATCGAGGAGAAGAGCCTGACCAAGGCGGGTTCGTTTACGGTACGGGCCGAACAGATCGCCTTCAGTGCGACGGATACGGAGGGTAAGGCGACGGGGTCGTTGTCAGCCAATGCGAAACAGGTGGAAGTCAAGGCGATGGATGTCGACAAGGAGAAACGGAACGATAAGTCGTTGGCGACGGGCAGTTCGCTGTTGTTGGTGGCCGAGAAGGTCTATGCCGGATCGAAAGACAAGAAGACCAAGAGCAAATTGTTGCAGTTGGCTTCGGATCAGGTGGGGGTTTTCGGCGATACCACCGTGGAAGCGCAGCAGGATGGCAAGGCGATTATGCAGCTGGAAGGAGGGAATGCCTCGATGTCGGGCAGCAAACTCACGCTCTATGGCGAGATGACCTCGGAGGGCAAGACGACCTTCAAGTCGGATGTCACCGCCGCAACGGTCAATATGAAGAATCTCAAGGTCGAAACGTCGGTGAAGACCCCTTATACGACCGAAGGTTTTGCGGCTCCGGGAGCTCCCTCGACGGCGAAGTTGAGTGCCAAATTGAAAGAAGAAGAGTTGAAATCCGAGAATCAATCAAAATAGGTGGACGATGGCGAAATATGTGTGTATGGGGGCGGTGTTGAAGTGTTCGTTTGGACAGATTCCCTCGACGTTGATGGTGACCAACCCGATGCGGCCGATGATTCAGAACAAACCGAAAGCTACGGTGATGGATTTTGCGCCGATGGTCAATGTCATGCCTTTCGGGATGTGCACGACGTTAAGCAATCCGATGGTGGCTTCTGCGACGGCGGCGGCCATGGGGGTTTTGACGCCGATGCCTTGTATTCCGGTTCCGGTGGGTCCGTGGATGCCGGGTGGCAAACAGTTGATTACCAATATGCCGGCCCTGCTCGATAATTGTAAGTTGACGTGTGCGTATGGCGGCAGCATCTCGATCAATATGCCGGGACATACCGCTCCTTCCGAGGGTAAATAGCCTGCTCCGGTTCGGCTCGATGTGAGACGCCGGAAACGTACGGCGATCCAGCGGAAAAGAGATTTTGAAAAGGGTAGAATACACCTGTCGGTTCAGGCTGTTTTTTGAAACGTTCCGGTGAGGATGGACGCGTCTTCAGTTTGACAGACTTTCGCCCGTTGGGACAGCGAGCGTGCGATAGAATCCCTGCCCGAAGTACTTTCCGGAGGGCCGGATTTTCGGAGGGCCTCGGAAGATTGCAGGAGGTTAGGCTTTCGAAAGGTCTTGGAAGGGGTCTGGAGTCTGAGTCTTCGGAAGGTCCCTGAAGGTTGCAGAAGGTTGGGCTTTCGAAAGTGCCTGGAAGGATCCGGGGGGATGAGCCTTCGGGAGGGAAGGGACCGGGCGTTTTCGGAGGCAGAGAGGTACAGGGAAAGGCGGGGTGCGCTTCCGTTTGTTTCGGAGCTCTAAACGATTCCGCAAAAGGGTTGTAGATGACGGGGCAAAGTCCGTAAGATAAGGAGACGAGACGGTCAGACACACTCCCCCTCTGATGTTGCCGGCTATGTTACCGGGCCTGTACGAAAAGCTCGCCCGGTAGAGGTGGCCGTCCATCGAGGGCTCGATTTTATCCGTTCGCTTCGGAGGCCAGATCTCCCAGATGAAACTGTTTACCGGCAGCTTGACTGTGGGCAGCGTGTTTTTCCTGTTCTGCACTCTCTTGGGCGGCTTGCTCCTGCTGGTATTGCTGATAGGCCTCCTCAATCTGTTTCTCTTTCTCTTCCCGGTAGGACTTGCATAGATCGAGGTGTTGATCGTGCAGCTTTTTCAGCTCGTCTTTGGCTTCGTCGATCTCTTCTTCTTTGGCATTCGCCAGCTGCTGGGTAATCTTGGCGGTATAGGCCCCTTGGGTCGCCTCGATTTTGGAGAGGGTCTCGTCATAAACGGTTTTTACATACTCCATCCCCGCATCGTGACGATCTTTATTGACGGCCGGCATGGTGCAAAGAATATATTTGTCTTCTCCTTCTTCGGATGAGGCCTCTCCGGAATCCGTTCCCTGCTCTTCTTGCATCGATTTCTGTTCGATCTTATAATCCGGATGAACGGCCCCGATCCCTTTGCAGATCGGAAATAAATAGGCCTGATCTTTCGGAATCAGTGCAAACTGATTTTCCTCCGGAAGAGCGACATCGGCTACCTCTTCCAGGTTGAGGTCGGTCTCGTTGAGGTGTACCGTGACGGCCAGTAACGCGGCTGGCTCGGCTTTGACGCTGAAATGAATGAGCTGATAGTTCAGGTATGCGGCATAAGCACTCATCTTTTGCTGGGCCTCTTTCAGTAGGTTAAATACGACTTTTCTCATACCTCGTTATTTTGCATTAGTGGAATGTTAGCGTTTTTTCAATAATAGGTTGACGTCCACCTGGTCGTTGCCCTTGAGGTGGACGACCGTTTCGGCGTGCTTCCGCCCCTTCTCCAACCGAATGCGGTAGGAACGGTCGATCGGGAGATCGCGCAGTAGACAAGGGGTCGATCCGACCGCTTGGCCATTGAGAAAGACCGTCGCGCCGATTTCATTACAGGAGATGTTCAGCCAGCCATAAGCCGACTGAGGGGTGGGTAAGGTCCATTCGACCGGCTTGCCCGCTTCGACCCACAGGTATTGAGTCTTCGACTCCAGGCTGTCTTTCCGGGTGCTGACCGCGTAAAAACCGGGAGGTAACGTTCCCTGCCATGTCCCAGTGCCCACTTTTTCCCGATTGAGCCAGATCTCGGTGTCGGCATCGCCGGCGGTCAGATAAACGCTGGAAAGGGGCTGTGACGAGCGTTCGGTCGCAGAGCCGTCCGGGCGGGATGCGGCAGTCGCAGCCGGCGTCCCATTTAAGCAGGGAGGTTCCTGGGCGATCGAGCCTTCCCCGGGGACCGAGGAGGCGGGCAGAGGTTGCCAGCTGTGCTGTCGAAGGTCGACGACCTGACGTTCGGCATTCTCGATTTCGATGAATTGATCATAATAAGGGGTCTCGCCCCGACGAATCGTCAATCGATATCGGCCGGGCGTCAAGCGACCGGTTTCGACCCGCATGGTCCCCAGCGGTTGTCCCTCTAAAAGAATCTGGGCATCGGGCAGCGTCGTTTCGACCGTCAGATAGCCATAGTATGGCGTCAACGAACAGTAGTGTTCCAGACGAACAGAGTCGGTCAGGGTAAGGGTGTCGGTCCAAGGCTGATAAAAAGGCGATTCGATCCGACACGCGTGTTGACCGAGCGGCAGATAGAGCGCCAATTGGCCGTTTTGAAGGGGATGCATCAGGCTATCGATATAGACAATGGCATGTTCGGGTTGGACGGTCAGCAGAAGCCATTGTTTGTCGGACTGATAGGCTTTTTGAGGGCTGTCCGTAGACAAATAAGCCCGATAACGTCTCTTTTTTTTCAGCGCTTTCCCGGGAATTTTCCAGGTGAGCTGTCCGTAATCGGGGTGTTTGATGGTGATAAAATCGGTATGGGGGGGGAGTGCCAGGGTTAGCACCCCTTCGCCTTCGGTGGCGGACAGGATCCGATCGCCGATCTGGAATTGAAAGCCTTTCTCCTGGGTAAACAGGTCGAGGAGGGCTTGCTGTTTGTCGGTGGTGAAGGTTGCCTTTTTCCAGAAAGGTTTGGGGTAGGGAGCGAACTCTTCGATCTGTATGCGTTGAGCGGTCGCAGGCAGAAACAACAGGCTGAAGAAGAGAAGTCCCCAATATTTCATACGGCGGAAACAGCAGCAAAAACGGTTTCTACAAACATACATAAAATTGCCGGAATAATCACAGAAAACGACATGAGAATCCGTAACCGGGAGACTCCGATCGGTGGGCTGCAGGAGGTGATCTGGGTCGAATCGACCGGCGTAAGGCGGAGAAAAAGAAGGTTGAAATGGGCTGGAAATGAGGGTTGTGGAAATATTGTCGAGGGTCGTTTAGGTACTTTTCTGAATAATTACTATTTTTAAGCGATAAAATGGAAGGTATCTGACCATGAAAAAAGAGCGTCCGAACCCCACGATGTTGTCGCTCGGGGGAGAGGAGATATTCTCACAGCTTTCCTGGTTCAAACGCGATCGCGTGGAAACGGCGAACGTAATGGTGGTGGGCTGTGGGGCTCTGGGCAATGAGGTGCTGAAGAATTTGGCGCTGTTCGGGGTGGAACATCTGGTGCTCGTGGATTTCGACACCGTCGAACCCTCGAACCTGACCCGTTCCATCCTCTTTCGGGAGGCCGATGCGGCCGATCGCCGGGCCAAGGTGGTCGTGGCAGCCGAACGGTTACGGGAGATCAATCCGGCCATAGAGGTGTTGCCTTTGGTCGGCGATATCTGTCACGAGGTCGGCTTGGGACTCTTGCGACGGATGCAGGTGGTGGTGGGGTGTGTCGATAACCGATGGGCCCGCTATTGCCTGAACCGATTGTGCATGCGAGCCGGTATCCCATGGGTGGATGGCGGCATCGATGGGCTGGAAGGAACTGCACGGGTGTTTGTGCCTGGGAAAAACTGTTATGCGTGCAATCTGGGTCCGGAGGCCCTGAAAGAGTTGTCGTACAGACTCTCCTGCTCGGACGTGATTCGACGTAACGAACAGGCCGGCAGAGTGCCGACGACACCGGTGATCGCTTCGATCATCGGGGCCGTGGAGGCTCAGGAGACGATCAAACTACTGCACCCGGATGAAGTGGCCCGGGGCGAATTGACCTCGCTGTGCGGCCGGATGTTCTATTATGAAGGACAGCATCTCGGGACCAGGGTGGTGGAGTTTGCGGGGTACGACGAAGAGTGCCCGGTGCACGAACGCTGGGACCCGATCGAAACGATGGATATAACGACCCAATGGAGGGTTGGTGAGGTATGGCAACGGTTGTCCGAACGGTTCGAAGATCCGACGGTGGAGATTCCGCTGCGCGATTATCGCTTTGTTGATGATCTGGTTCTTCGGGAGGACGATCGCCATATACCGGTAATGCGGCCCGACTACGCGGTCGAACGCTTTGTGGAGGAGGATGCCCGGTTGAGGTATCTGCCTTTCCAGGCGTTGTATCAACACGAGATCGACTGCCTCGATCGGAATTTCCCTTACCCGGAGCTGACGTTGGCTCAGGTGGGGATTCCGGCCTGGGAGGTGTTGTCGGTGAGAACGGCCCACGGCATGCATTATGTGGAGTTGGCTGATGAGGATCGTTACGCGGAACGTTTAAGTCAAAACAGAGAGGGATGATCCAGCAGGAGATTGATTTGTGGAATATCAGCGCGGAATGTTTGCTGAACTACCTCTATCCGGATGCAACGGATCAGTGGGAGGTGGAGTGTGCCGGCACGTTTTACCGGAACTATAGCCCGGATGTTTTGGCGGTCGACGATCAGCATAAACGGGTTCGTTTGGCGCGGGACAGTTTCCTGCGGTTGTTGCCCCAGGGGGTGATCGCTCCGGATGATGCCCTCAAGGGGGGCGATTTCGAACAGAAATACGAACGCCTCCGAAAAAAAGAGGAACTGTTGCGGGAGTTGTTCAAACCGGTCGATACGTTGGCCTTTCGGACACGTCTTCACCTGGAAAAACAGGCGGCACAGTTGTCATACGATAAGTTGCCGTTTTTGTTGAAACGTTATTTCGGTTACGACCTCTCCCAGGAGGAGAATCCCTATATCCGTCGGACGGCTCCGTTGTTGTTGCTTGTCTCGCATTTGCGGGCCAACTTTGCCTTTATCGCCCAGCTGCTGAAGCAACTGTTTGCGTGCGAGGTGAAGATGCACGTCGGCCAATATACCTGGGAGGAGGGCCCTGAATATGCCCAACCCGCCATCGAGTATCGGTTGATGTTGCCGGGCCTGACGGCAGAGGCCTATCGGGCACTGAACCGGACGATCGAGCCCTTCCGGGCATTTCTCTGTGAGTGGTTCATTCCGTTCGATACCCGTTGCACGATCGTGGTCCGACAACCCCATACCCCGTTCGAACCGGGCGATACGCTGATCTTGAACTACAATACGGAACTCGAAGCAGATTCATCAACCCAGAATACGGACAGTAAGTAGGAGCGCGTTATGAATATCAATGCAAAAATAGATTGGGAAGCCGGTATGATGCTGTCGGCGCAGACGTTTGTCGAACTGGACGAGTGCCTGACCCGAAAACAAGAGGCGGTCACGCGGGCGGCCAATGGCAATCAATTCGGACTCATTCCCTTCACGGAGTTCGATAACCGGGGCGGATTTGTGCGCAACAAGCTGGAGATCGAACGTTTGGCCTGTATGGCCCTGCTACCTTCGGGCAAAATTCTGCATATCGACGAAAAGGTGGTGGTATCCGTACCGCTGGTCTATGGCGACGAATATTATCTGGCGTGCGGTTTCGGGGATAAGGAGACCGGCTTCGATGTGAAAACGGTGCCGTTTGTGCGGCCGGAATATACCTATGGCATTTATGCCCTGAACGAGCTGGAAGGGACCGATCTCTTTCCGGTGATGAAATTTAAGGTCAACGACGGGGTCTTTTTGATCGATGAGTCCTATATCCCGCCCTGTCTGCATCTGTCGTCCGACCGTCGCTTCTCCGACTACCTGACCAAACTGGCCGAGAAGGTGGCCGTGCTGGCGGAACATCCCAACCTGGAATCCGGCGAGGGCAAACGGGCCTTCCAACGCTATGCCTACCTGTTGAAACAGTACGATACGAAGCATCGTACCAGCCATTTTTTCCATCTGACGAGCGAGATCGCCCAGGCGGTCGATTATTATATCGTGACGCCGCATACCGAGACCCCGGTCGCGGTGCACGCCTATTCGGAATATGACATCGTCCGCTGGCTGGAGTGGTTGGACGCGTATCTGCACAGCGCCGCGACGATCCTGGATAAGGTGGTGCTGGAGGATCACACCATCGACTTCGAGGCGTTGAAGGAGCAGGTCAAGGCGGAACTCTACGAACGCCTCTATCCGGAGTTGTACGATCGTCTCTACGAAACGTTGGCGCAGAAACTGACCGCGGAAATTTCCGAATCGCTGATGGCGAAACTGCTCGACTATCTCAACCATCAGTTCAAAACCGACCTGCATGATCGTTTGTCGGGCGAGCTCTCCGAAGAGCTGGCGGAAAAACTTTTCGACAGCCTGTATGAAAGTTTGTACAATGCGCTGTATGTGCCGGTGGAAAAAGAAGAACAGGACGAATTTACGCCCATAATCTGACGGGTTATGTCTATTTTGCTGCCCTTGGAGGTGACGGATGGCCGATTGCTCCGCGCCTCTACGACCAAACAAGCCGTCGATGCGTTCATCGAGTTGTTGTTGACCACGCCCTGTCGGAGTTGCGTGTCGGATCCGCGTTTCGGGTTTGTCTTCAACAACCTGAAGTTTGAAATTTTTAATGAGAATGAAGGGGTCATCTATAACTCGGGCGATAAGGAGGGCGTGGAGACGGAGCTGTATAGTAAGAAGGTCTCCGGGACGTCGCGTAGTCTGAATACCTTTGCCGCCGAGCTGAAAGAGGCGATCGAACAGTATGAAAAAAGAGTGACGGAGGTTGCCGTGACCATGACCTATTTTAAGGGTCAGCGCAAAGTACAGATCCATATCGAAGGCGTGTTGGTGGAGGACAACGAGCCTTATGTCTATACCTCCAGCATTAACCTCTGGAATTAACGCCGTGCCGGAGTGGCATTCGGATGCGGCAGGAAAAAAGGAAAGGCCATGAAACAGACGATATTCACGACACGCCAACGAGCCGAAGAGCTTCTCAAAGAGGCGATTTCGATTTGGGAGCATAGCCCCCATAGCGACCAGCTGGAGGGCGTGGAACACGATCCGGTCATCTCGCTATTCCTGACGGCATTGGCCTATCAGGCCAATGAAATCGATCACGAGATCGAACAGTTCCGGACGGACGTTTTGCAGGAGTTTGTCCAGATGCTCATCCCCTATGAACGGGTACATGCCCTGCCGGCGACCGCCGTGGTCGAAGTGGTGCCCGACGATAAGAGTACGACGCCCTGGTTGGATCATCAGGTGAACTTTGCGCTCGCGGGGACGAACTTTTCGTTCATTCCGCTGCTCCGTACCCGGGTGTTCAATGCCGCCGTGACCTCCGTCGTACGTTTGGATGCCCGCCGCTGGAAGGTGAACCTGCAGTGTAAGGAGCCGGTCAATAATCTCTCCGGCATGACGTTTATGGTCGGGAATCCCCATTTCCAGGATCTGAAGCTCTTTGCAAATGGCCATCCGCTTCCGTTGATCAAGCCTTGGGATTATGCCGATTTGCCGTTGGATCGCTGCTTCTCGATGGGTAATCTGCTCTATAACCAGTCGCCGATTTTCCAGGCCAGTCATACCTGGTTTGATCTGTTCGCCCAGCAAAACGTGCGTCTGTATGGGGTCGATACCTATAAAACCCCGGCCAGCCAACCGTATCCGATGGATAACATCGAGCTGGTGTTTGAGTTTCAGGGGATCGATGACGACTTCGTGTTCGATAAAACCCAGTTGACGTTGAACTGTACGGTGCTGATCAATGCGGCGGTGCGTTCGACGACCTTGTCCTCCTCCACACCGATCGTCCGGCTGTCGGGCAATCCCGGGGAGGGTGAATCGTGGCAGTTTCTGCATCTGATCCGGCCGGCCGAGACCCAAATGTTCCGCGATACGCCCATCGAGCTGCGCAAGATGGCGGCGGATCGTTTCAACGAGGCCCAGCTGGTGAAATGGGCCAGTACCCTGATCAGTCGCTTTTCGTCCGATTACTACGCCTTCCAACAGATCGAAGGGCTGCGCGAAGGGGCTGTGATGGATGCGTTTTATGGTTTGTTGAAGAAAATGGCGGAAGGGATAGCCAAAGCGTCCCAGAAACACGACTCCGGACTGTACCTCCTGCTGAAGAACGAACATGGCTTCCACCCGAAGGAGGTCAGTTTGCAGATCGACTATCTGGTGACCAACGGGAGTGCGGTGAATACGGCCTTGAATGGGAAAAGTCAGTTTACGATTGTGGGAGTGTCTCCGTTCAGAGGGGTCCGTTTGTTGGCGGATCCGATGCCCGGGTACGATGAATGGTCGGGCGTGGATGCCGAAAACAGCCTGGCACGTTACTATATGATCACCCAGGATCGGCTGGTGACGCCGGCCGATATCAAAGTGTTCTGCTACAACGAGCTGGCGATCCGTTTTGGCATCACGAACGAGATGATTGCCAAGATTCGGGTTCGTCATCTCCGACATACTGAACGGATGCATTGTGGATTTGAAACGCAGGTGTATATTACCCTGCACGATAATCCGTATATTAGACGCAGTTTTCAGGAGAAGATCCCTCAGACCGAATGGGTGTTGCAGAAGATGATCGAGGTGCGAAGCACGCATGTGTTGCCGGTGCAGGTCAATATCGAGATTGTCTGAGCGTCCGGGGGAGCGTCGCTGACCCGAAGGGAGGCTCAGAGAAACCGGACCCACGGCGGTCCCAGACCTACGGATGTCCAAGGAGGGCACAAGCTGGGAGCGGTATACCAGATTGAAGGAACCATGAGATAGAAGAGCGAGATAGAAGGGACCACGAGGGAGGTGAAAGAAAAACGGACAGGGAAAGGTGAAAACGGGCTGTGAGGTTTAGCAAGAGGGGAAGGTTTTGTGAGGCAGAAAGCTGCAGACGATGAACCCTGGCCGGGAGAAAAGGTAATTGATTGCAAAAAATAGCGTTCATGGAAGATTTCTTTTTAGATATTGTCTATAAGGATAAGAAGGTGCGGTTTCGGATCATCAATCCGCAGGCTCCTTTGCATACGCTGATGAATAATCTGCGGCATGCGATCGGCAAAGACGGACGGTTGATCTTCGACTTCCCGTCGATCGATCAGACGGGGGCACCGCTGGATTATTTTTTCGGCAAAGAGGATCCGATGACGCATGAAGTCCGGGTATTGCGGCCCCGAATCGGGAAAACCGACCAGACATTGGCGGACTACAATGTCAATAATGGCGATACGGTGTTTCTGATTCCCGATCCGTTCCCCGGGTAGACGAATGGAAAACAGGGCTATGGAAACCGTGTCGAAAAATTGGACGGATTTCGATCCCCGGTCGTTGAGCGGAAGAAACCGTCGACTGTGGCACGAGTGGAGTCACCTGGATCGTGCGCTGATGGCTCGGCCGGAGATGACGTATCGCATCGTCCGTCGGAACGCCCAGGGGCTTCCGACGGCGTATGAGGTCACCTATCACCTGCGCTCCATCTGTGGGGTGGAACGGATCGACCGATTGGAGGAGCGGACGGTGTCGCATCCGCCGCTGTTTGCCACGGAGTTTCGCTTGCGGATCACGCTGCCGGAAAATTATCCCTGTATCGACGCTCCGGCCGCATTCCGCTTTGTGACGCGGGACGAGGAGAAAGAGATTCCGCATCCGTGGCATCCGAATATCCGTTATTTCGGGGAGTTTGCCGGTCGGGTTTGTCTGAATACGCCCGACACCTATGCGGGATTAGCGTGGTGTGTGGATCGGATTGCCCACTATTTGAGCTATGATCGCTATCATGCCCGTCCGGAACCGCCTTATCCCGAAGATCGTCAGGTGGCGGAATGGGTGGTCAGAGAGGGCGAACCGCGGGGATGGATCTACTTCGATGCGACGCTGAACGGAGAGGAGGGGAACCAAGAACCCCCGAAGAACGAAGGGTCGGGGAGACCCGTAGGAGGATAAATGAAAGAGGGTGGTGTATGAAACACTGGAAACAAATACTCTATGTGCTGTGCCTGATCGGTTTTCCGATGGGGGTCCAGGCTCAGATGGTCAAACACGTGGAGGTGTCGGCCAATCAGCCTTATGTGGATCATGTTACCCTGATGCCAGGGTCGTCCGACATGGATCTGCTGGTGAAGATTGCATTCGATGAACCGCAGAATAGCTTGACGGTCAGTCTGATTTCCTATCGGAAACTGTTCGTCTTCCAGGCTGATGTCCGTTATTCGTCCGTCATTCGGCGCCGTCAGTTGCGGCCCGATAAGTTGCCCTATGTCGTGGCCTCGGACGAACAGGTGCGCTATCGCCTGACCAAACCGTTGAAACGCTCGCTCCCGGAAGGGACGAAACACCGCTTCCAACGGTGGATCGAATACGAGGGTCTGCAACCCCAGCCGACCGACTATAAGATGGTCAACGATTACATCGAACAGCGGTTCGATATTCTGTATAAGGAGGCCAATGTGTCGATCACGTTACGCGATATTTTGGTCATGGAGGGTCCGTTGGCGCGCAAACATCCGCTGTATGAGCTCTTTTTTCAAACCGATTTGAACCGTACGTACGACATCACGATTCAGCGCGATCCCTGTTACGGCAAAGAGGCCGAGATTCAGGCGGCTGCCCAGCAACTGGAACATGTCAAGGCCGGTTATGCGGCCTTCAATCAACGTTTCGGACGCTCGTTGCTGCTCGGTACCTCCGACCTGAAACAGCTGTTCAACAAGATGAAATCCATGTTGTTGACCCAGTTCCCACGGCAAGAAGAGACGAATGCCTGTCCGGAAATTCAGGCCTATATCGACCAGTATAATCAATACGTGGATTCGATTCAAGCCGTTCAGGGCCGTTTCCGCGCCCCCTCGCGCTCCGGTACGCCTACGACCACCCTGGGATTGAGCGCCGATTACATCTTGACGACGGCTCGTCGCATCGATAATCAGGTCAATCGCTGGTTGTTGTCGTCGGACAAAATCGAAAAACGGGATCTGGAAACCGCCTGCCGGCAGTTGATCGATCAGGTGAGAGGGCATGTGGAGGGCGCAACGGAGATCAGTGCCAGCCAGCGTGCAGCCTTACGAATTTTCTATGAAGCGGAAAATTATTTCCGTCGGACTTGTGTAACGCAGTGAGGGGTATGGGAAAAGTCAAACATATCCGACGAAGCGGCTTCCTTCTCTTTGGGTTGTGGGGATGGATGCTCTGCTGGGGCTTTCCCGCCTGGGGACAGAGCGAGCAGGATTACTATATCGATGCCGGACAGATTCTGGAGATCGAAAGCCGGATGCTCTATTTTTATGACCAGCTGCAGGAGTTGGCCACGCAAATTCCACAGTATACGGAGGAACAACTTTCGAACGCCGATCAGCAGGTGTTGACCATCGATACTAAATGGAATACCTACTACCAGTCGCGACAGATGGAGATTGCCGAGGACGACTCTCTGCTGCAGATCGTGGCTAACTACCAATTGGCCAAGCAAAGCGTCTTGGACTCGATTGCCAGTAAAAAGCATTTTTACGAGGCGGAGAACCGTTTTGCCGAGGCGGAGACATTTTTCTCGACCCAGGACAGTGTCTATCAGCGTCTCTACCATACGGCGATGGAATATTCGTTGGTGAAGGCCCTGGCCCCGAAGCTCGAACAGCTCAAAGGCCGGGAACAGATGCTCGCCGGCGAAATGCAACAACAGTATGAAACCGCCAAAAGCCTGACGCAGGAGTTTGCGTCGTTTCAGGCGCGGTTTCAGCTGCTCGAGGAGCAATACCTCACTCTGAAAAATAGATCCGAACAGATCCAGGCCCTGGAATATAAATCCTGGCTGCAACGGATCAAAGATTATTTATACAGTTTGGCCGCCGTAGCGATGATTCTGATGTTCATCAATATGTTGCAAGCGAAGTTGAAGGTGCTGAAGCAGGCCCGCGAAAATGCCAAAAAACTGCGGGAGATGATGAACAACGATGAAACGGACTATCCGACCATCTGAAAATTGCCAAATTCGATAACCGTCACGTCATGATGAATCGTCGTCACCTCTTCCTCTTGTTGATGCTGTTCCTGCTGTGGGGCATGGGGAGCTGCACGCAGTTTACGTCGAACAATAAAGCCTATCAGGAGGATGTTTCGCTGAACATTCTCAGCATCGATTTCGACTCGACGTATAAGCATTTGTATGCCAATGTACAGATCAATGACAGCATTACGGCGCTCTTGTTGAATAACGATACCTCGCTGCATTTCAAAACCGAAGAGCTGATGAAGGGGAAGATGTACGATCCCCGGACGCAGCCGGTTTTGGAGGGCTATGAGAATTTGAAAATTCAGGAACTGGCCCAATTGAATCTGGATATTTTGGTGTTGGCGGATCTGACACTGGACTCGGTGGAGGTGGCGAATCAGCAGCGCATCATCCGTAATCTGGAGAAACTCTTTACATACAATACCTTCCGGATCGCTTTTATGGAGGGTCCGCAGGTTTCGGAAACGATGGAGGCGACCGATTATGTGCTGGATAACTATTTCAAGGCGGTGTCAGCCGACAAATATCTTTACCGTTCCATGTTGTCGAAACTCGAGGAGCTGCACCGGGATACGGTTCCTGCTACGCCGCTCTCGCGGCCGGATACGCTTGTACAGCGTCCTGCGCAGAAGGTGCTGATCGTCTTTTCGGACGGGAAGGTGTATGATGCGGATAACGCCCCGCTGGATCCGAAATACTTCACGCTACAACGCGAATTGACCCAGGAGGCGGACTCCCTGCTCGGGCTGTCGGTGTTTTATGTTCATCTGTCGCCGTCGTCCGCGACGACGCCGGGGGGCGCGCTCTCGGGGGGCGTGTTGCCGACGGATGAAGAGTCTAAAAATTTGTTGACGCTGTTGTGTCAGAAGACCGGCGGCAAGTACCTGGAGGCCGTGGATCCCAATCAGGTCGTCAACGATATCGTCAATCAGTTCAATCCCGATAAGGCGGATTATCGGTTTACGTTTGTCAATCCCGACTTTAAGATCTATCGCGGGATGGAACGTACCCTGCAGATTGCTTGTTATGCGGGAGATAGCCTGATCGCGTCCGATTATCTGAACTACAATGCGGGGAGTGTCTATAACCCGGTGATCATCAATGGGCTGTCGACGTTTCAGGTGATTGTACAGGGGGGATTGTTGGGGTTGTTGACGATCGGTTTGCTCTATCTCTTCTTTCAGTTTATCCTGCCGGCGATCCGCTACTTCGTCTTTAAACGAAAATACGTTACGCGGTATACGCATAAGAATATGAGCTATAACGGGATCTTGGTCGATCAGTCCTGTTATTTCTGTAAGGCGCCGTTTGTCGAGGGCGATGAGATTGTGGTGAAATGCCAGCATGTGATGCACAAATCCTGCTGGGACGAGAACGAATACAAATGCCCCGAATATGGCCGCAACTGCAAACACGGCAGTCACTACTACAACCGGACGAATCTGCTGGATGCTCGTAACGCTTCGTTTTATTTCTCGTGGATTCTGGCCGGGGCATTTGCCGGGTTGATCGCCTGGATCTGTTTTACGGCCAACGCCCACTATAACGACAATCTGTTCCTGGTCAAGCTGATCCATTTGATCTTCAACATCGATCCCCAGTCGTCACAGGCCTCGAAGCTGATGGAAGAATATGGCAATCACCTCTTCTATCTGCCTTTCTATGGCATGAATATCGGGTTCTTCCTGACGCTGTCGTTGAGCTTGCTCACCAGCCATGGACGGTGGCTCTGGAAACGATCCCTGGTGGTGGGGGCCAAATCCATTGTGGGGGGAATCTTCGGTTATGTCTCCTTCTTTTTCGGATGCCTGCTTTCGATCTCGTTGAACTTTAGCGACAACTCGTTCCTGATCGATTGGATCCCTTGGATGCTCAGCGGTTTCCTGATCGCCTTCGTCGTGGCCTATGGCACCGATATCAAACTGAAAAAGGCGTTGGTGGGAGCTGCCATCTCGATTGTGTTCGGTTTGGGATCCATGTATTTGTGGTCGTTCGCCTTTAGTGCGCAGATCGATACCCGGGAGTTTCTGCTGTTGAGTTACATGATCTATTGCATCGGGTTTGCGGTCAGTGTAGCGGCCACCAGTCCGAAGTCGGAACGCTATTTCCTGCGGGTAGAGGGCCCGATCAAAGAGATGGATATTGCCGTCTATAAGTGGATGAATGCCGCGATGCGAAACAAACGGGTGTTGATCGGGAAATCTGTCAATTGCGATTTGCAGATGTCGTGGGATATTACCAGTCCCATCGCGCCGGAACAGGCAGAGGTACGGATGATCAATGGCTATCTCTACCTGATTGCGCTGGAAGAGGGGGTGATGTTCGATAAAAAACCGCTGAAACCGAACCTAAAAAAACGCCTGTATCACGGGTCGAAGTTCCTCATTGGGAAAACGACCTTTACGTACATTGAAAAGGATTTGTAGGCTTTTCTTTCCGCCGTCTTTCCCTTCGTGAATCGGCAAAAGCCCCGTCGGGGCTTAGCAAGGCGACAGGGTTGCGATAGAATCTGCCAGAAGGGGAGTGTAAGGATCCCCTGTCTGTCCGAATGATCCAAATAGCGGGGGCGCCTGGATTGCCTGGGGCGTTTGAATTGCCTGGATCGCCTGTCGTCTGGGCCCTCAGCGGTCTGCCGGTCTGGACTATTGGGACCGTCAGCTGTCAACCGTTTGGGCTATCGGGGACATCTAAGTTGTCTGGATCCTCTGGGAGGGTTACGTTGTCTGGGTCTGGATCGTCTGGATCTTTGGGGTTCTAAGTTTTCTGGGTCGGTTGCCGTCAGGGTTGTCTAAATTGTCTGGGCGGTCCGGAGAGTTTGTGGATCGGGCGGTTAAGATCAGGCGTGCAGAC
The DNA here is from genome assembly GCA_944326035.1 of uncultured Alistipes sp. Classification (GTDB taxonomy): domain Bacteria; phylum Bacteroidota; class Bacteroidia; order Bacteroidales; family Rikenellaceae; genus Alistipes_A. The sequence goes on from CALVCS010000003.1 coordinate 289,058, forward strand.
GGGATTCGATGGCGCGGACGCAGCGCGAGGCTTCGGCGCGGAGAGCATCTAAAGAGTGGCCGCAGAACTGACCTTCCCGCACGACAATTTTTCCTTGGACAATGACGGTTTCCACATCGGAGGCTTTGGCACTGTAAGCCAGATTGGCGATCCAGTCGTGGCAGGGCGTCAGGTGAGCCCGACGGGTGTCGATCAACAGCAGGTCGGCACGTGCTCCGGGCACGATGATGCCCAATTCATCGGCCATCCCGAGGGCGCGAGCCCCTTCGACGGTCGCCATCTGCAAGGTTTCATAAGCGGTCAGAGCACAAGGATCTCCGGTTGCGACCTTTTGCAGCAAGGAGCCGGTCCGCATCTCTTCCCACATATCCAGGTCATTGTTGGACGAAGGTCCGTCGGTGCCGAATCCGACCGTCACGCCCTGTGCCCGCATCCGGGTGACCGGAGCGATTCCGCTGGCCAGTTTCATGTTGCTGTGCGGGTTATGGGCCACGGTGACCCCATACTGACGGAAAATCGCCATGTCGGAATCGTTCACGTAGACACAATGCGCCGCTAAGGTCGGGTATTCGAACAGCCCGATGTCGCGCAAATATTCGGTCGGTGTTTTGCCGTAGGTTTCGCGAATGATCCGCTGTTCGTCTTGGGTCTCGCTCACATGGATGTGCAGCCCGACACTGAAACGTTCACAGAGCCCCAGCGCTTTTTTCAGGGTGTCGGGTGGACAGGTGTAGGGAGCGTGAGGGGCGATGCGAACCTGAATGAGGTCATCGGTCTTTAAGGTCGGATCTTGCAGAATACGCAGAGCCTCCGGTTCGAACGTATCATAATTGCTGCCGACGAACGTCGGACAGATAACCCCCCGGATACCGCTTTCGCGGGCTGCCCGAATCACCTCGTCGGCGTGCCAATACATGTCGACAAAGGTGGTTGTTCCGCCCAGCAGCATTTCGGCAATCCCCAGACGGGCTCCCCAATACACGTCTTCAGCCGTCATTTTCGCTTCGAACGGCCAGATCTTCTCGTTCAGCCACGGCATCAGAGCCATATCGTCGGCATACCCGCGTAGAAGGGTCATTGACACGTGATTGTGCAGGTTGATCAAACCCGGCATCAGGATACGGTCTGTGCCGTCGAGGATCGTCAGGTCATCGGCATGTATTTGCCGGAAGAGCCGTTCTTCCTCCCGAACCGCTTCGGAGGGGCCGGCGAACAGAATCCGTCCGTCGGAGATCCCGACCGTTCCGGTATAATATTTCGAGGTGTCGGCGGCCGAGGCCGTCATGGGCAGGACTGTTGCCCCCACAATCAGGATAGACATGTGTCAGGATGCTTGAAGTGAGTTTTTGTCCGGCCTCGGCCGCCGGAAGCTGTCGGCGAGGCTGGACGTGAATGGCTGAGCGATACGGGTTATTTTCGGGGGATCGGAATCTTGTCGATGCGACGTTGATGACGCCCGCCTTCGAACGAGGTATTCAGAAACTGATCCACAATCTGGATGGCTTCGTCATGGGTCACATAACGGGCCGGCAGCGTACATACATTGGCGTCGTTATGGGCACGGGCCAGCATGGCAATTTCCGGATTCCAGCACAAAGCCGACCGGATGCCTTGGTGTTTGTTGAGGGTCATGTTGATGCCGTTTCCGCTGCCGCACATGGCCAGTCCACGGGGCAGTTCCCCTTGTTCGATGGCTTCGGCCAACGGATGGGCATAGTCGGGATAGTCGGTGCTTTCGGGACTCGAGGTGCCGAAGTCGTGCACGTCGAACCCTTTGGACTGGAGGTATCCGACCAGAAACTCTTTGAGTTCATAGCCGGCGTGATCGCTGGCGATACCGATTTTTTTGTTCTCTGTCATAGGTTTCGTTTTAGGGTAATACCGAGAAAACGGACCGGACCCCTCGCAGAATCCGGTCGGTTTTCAGCGGAGATTATTTGTGTCGGCGGGCCAACTCTTCTTCTAGGTCTTTGATCGAAAGGCCTTGATTTTCGAGCAGCACCAGCAGGTGATAGATCAGGTCGGAGGCTTCGTATACCAGGTCGGGATTGTTGTTGTCCACGGCTTCGATGACCGTTTCGACGGCCTCTTCGCCAACTTTCTGGGCAATTTTTTTGACCCCTTTGGTGAACAGCTTGGTGGTATAGGAACCGTCGGGCATGTCGCGGTGACGCTGTTGGATCACCTCCTGCAGGGTGCCGATAAATCCTTCATTGACCCGACCGCCGAAGCAACTGTGACTGCCGGTATGGCAGACGGGACCGGCCGGTTCGACCCGGATCAACAGGGTGTCGTTGTCACAATCTTTGGCGATGCTGCGCACCGTCAGAAAGTTGCCGCTGGTTTCGCCTTTGGTCCACAGACGGCCTTTGGTCCGGCTGTAAAAGGTGACACGGCCTTCGGCGACGGTCTTTTCGTAGGCTTCGGCGTTCATGTATCCGAGCATAAGTACCTGGCGGGTACGGTCGTCCTGAATGATGGCCGGAATCAATCCGTCAGCGTTTTTCTGAGTGTCTAATTCTGAAAACTGTATCATAATCGTATAGGTATATTAGCTTGATAAAGGGCTTGTTTGAGGGTGGGGATCGGAATTTCGCCGTAATGGAAAATACTGGCGGCCAAAGCGGCATCGGCTTTGCCCAGGGTCAGGACGTCGGCGATGTGTTGAATGGTGCCGGCTCCGCCCGAGGCAATGACCGGAATCGACAGCAGGTCGCTCAGTCGGGCGAACGTTTCGCAGGGGTATCCGTTTTTGGTGCCGTCGTGGTCCATGGAGGTGAACAGAATCTCTCCGGCGCCACGTTCCTGCGCTTCGTGGGCCCAACTAAACAGCTCCCGTTCGGAGAATTTACGTCCTCCGTGGGTCGTCACGCGCCACTGTCCGTCCACCTGTTTGGCGTCGATGGCCACGACGACGAACTGGTTACCATATTTTGAAGCGATGTCGCTGATCAGTTGCGGATTGCGTACGGCGGCGCTGTTGACCGTCACTTTGTCGGCGCCGGCCCCCAACAGCCGTCCGGCATCATCGACCGAGGCGATGCCTCCGCCGACCGTGAACGGAATATTGATATTTTCGGCGATACGGGTCACCAGTTCGGTGAAGGTCCGGCGCCCCTCGAACGTGGCGCTGATGTCCAGATAGACCAGCTCGTCGGCGCCTTGTTGAGCGTAGTGGCGACCTAACTCGACCGGATCGCCCACTTCGCGTAGGCCCAGAAAATGGATGCCTTTGACCGTTTGGCCATCTTTGATGTCGAGGCAGGGAATGATTCGTTTCGCAAGCATGAGGGTAAGGGTGCTGTGTCAGATCGGGTTATCCCCGACTGGCATATTCGTTTTTGAGTTGATCCAGCGTGATGCGACCTTCGTAGAGGGCTTTCCCGACGATGACGCTGCGCAGTCCCAGGGCATCGAGTCGCTGAATGTCGGACCAGGCGCTGATGCCCCCGCTCACGGTGATGTCGATCTGCGGGAAACGGCTCTGGAGCGTGGTGTATAGGGTTTCGGTCGGCCCCTGCAACATGCCGTCTTTGGCGATATCGGTGCAGATGACCTGGCTCAATCCGGCCTCTTGGAACTGTTCGATCAGCTCTTCCACCCCGAGGGTCGAGGCTTCGGTCCAGCCATGGATGGCGATGCGGCCGTCACGGGTGTCAGCGCCCAGGATCATGCGTTCGGGACCGAACCGCTTGATCCAGCCGATGAAGGCCTGCGGGTTACGTACGGCGATACTGCCGCAGATGGCCCGGTCGGCTCCGGCGTCGAAGACCTTTTCCAGGGCGTCCGTACTTTTGATGCCCCCGCCATACTGGATACTCAGTGACGTATGGTCGGCGATACGGCGCAAAACGGCCAGATTCATCGGCTCAGAGGCCTTGGCTCCATCCAGATCGACCAGGTGCAGACGATGCAGTCCGGCCTCTTCATACCGTAGGGCCGCTTCCAGCGGGTCATGGTAGTAAGCCGTTTTGCGGGCATAGTCGCCTTGGGTCAGGCGGACGCATTCGCCTCCGATCAGGTCGATGGCAGGGATGATTTCTATCTTCATAGTGACTTCTGTATCGAATAACAAAGGTAATGATTTCGGGCTTTCTCTGGCCCTTGCCAACCGGTTTCGAGCGGACGAAAAGCTATAATTTCAGAAAATTCTGCAGCAGACGTTCTCCGACCGAAGCGCTTTTCTCGGGATGGAATTGCGTTCCGAAGAAGTTATCCTTGGCGATCGCGGCGCTGAACGGATAGCCGTATTCGGTGATGGCGATGGTGTCGTCGTTGAGGGTCGGGGCGAACGAATGGACATAGTAAACGTAGGCGCCCTCCTCAATACCGTCGAACAGCGGGGTGCGAAGGTGGGTGAGGCTGTTCCAGCCCATGTGGGGCACTTTGAGGCCGGGGAGGTCGAATTTACGAACCTCGTTGTCGAAAATGCCGAGGCATTCGGTGTCGTTCTCTTCGCTGTGGCGACAGAGTAACTGAACCCCGATGCAGATGCCCAACACCGGTTGGGTCAGTGAGCGGATCACCTCGATCAACCCTCGTTCGCGCAGTTTGGCCATGGCGGAGGAGGCTTCCCCCACGCCGGGCAACAGCACCCGGTCGGCGGAACGGATCTCTGCAGGGGAGGAGGTGATCGTATATTCGGCGCCCAATCGTCCCAGCGCATTGGCTACGGAGCGCAGATTGCCGGTATCGTAATCGATGACTGCTATCATGGTGTTTCGGTTTATGGGGTGCTGTGGATCGTCTTTTTTAGAGCGAGCGGGGAGAGGGTAGACCCGCTACTCTGTGGCGGACAGACCGCAGAGACCCCGTTGCGGTGGTTATAAAACGCCTTTGCTGCTGGGCAGTTCGAAACGTTGGCTGTTGCGGGAAATAGCCTGACGAATCGCCCGCGAAAAGGCTTTGAAAACTCCTTCGATTTTATGATGTTCGTTTTGGCCCGTTGCCTTGATGTGCAGGTTGCAGCGGGCGGCTTCGGCGAAGCTTTTGAAGAAATGGGGAAACATTTCAGTCGGGACATCGCCGATGCGTTCTCGGTAAAATTCGACCTCCCAGCGGAAGTCGATGCGTCCTCCGAAATCCAGCACGACGGAGGCATCGCTTTCATCCATCGGCAGGCTGAATCCGTAGCGTTCGATCCCCAGTTTGCTGCCTAAGGCGGTGTAAAAAGCCTCTCCCAACACGATGGCCACATCTTCGATGGTGTGGTGTTCATCGACTTCGAGATCGCCTTGGGCCTGCAGTTTCAGGCTGACACCGGCGTGATGGACGATCTGCGAGAGCATGTGGTCGAAAAATTTGAGACCACTGTCGATGGACGAGGTGCCGCTGCCGTCCAGATCGAGCCAAAGGCGGATATCGGTCTCTCCGGTTTTGCGTTCGATACAGGCGGTGCGTTCTCCGGCGCGCAGCAGTTGCCAGATCCGGTCCCAACGGTCGGTGATCAGGGCAACGGTCTCTTCCAACCCGGCTTCGGCCACTTGTCTCCGTCCCGTTTCGGGATCGGCCAGCAGAATCCCCTGGGCACCCAGATTGCGGGCCAGCTGCAGGTCGGTCAGACGGTCACCGATCACGTACGAGGCCTTCAGGTCGTAATCCGGATTGTTCAGATATCGGGTAAACATGCCGGTGCCCGGCTTGCGGGTCGGGGCTCCTTCGGACGGGAGGGTCGGATCGATCAGTTGGGCATCGAAGTGCACGCCTTCGCCTTCGAGGGTTTTGAGCATCAGGTTGTGGGCGGGCCAGAAGGTCTCTTCCGGGAAGGATGCGGTCCCTAATCCATCCTGATTCGAGGCCAGCACCAGTTCGAAACCGAGGGTGGCGATACGACTCATGGCCGTAATGGCGCCGGGAACGAAGGCGAGTTTTTCCAGCGAGTCGACCTGAAAATCGACGGGCGGTTCGACGATCAGGGTGCCGTCGCGATCGATAAAGAGTACTTTTTTCATGCGTCGAGGTTTTTGAGGACGTCCAACAGTCGGTCGTTTTCGGCCGGCGTGCCGACCGAGATGCGCAAACAGCCTTCACACCCCCGGATACGGGAGCGGTCGCGGACAATGATCCCGGCGTCGATCAGCCGGTTGTAGAGTTCGCGAGGGGCATCGACCCGCACCAGTAGAAAGTTCGCATCCGACGGAAAGATCTGACGGATCAAGGGCAGCTTTCCCATCTCGCGGGTCAGTCTGCAGCGTTCGGAGACGATTTCGCGGATTTGGGCATCGACCGGTTTATCGAGCTGTTCGAGCACCAGTTTCTGGGTGACCACGTTGATGTTATAGGGATATTTGACGCGAGAGAGCATCTCGATGACCTCCTCTTGGGCAAAGGCCAGGCCCAGTCGCAGACCCGCCATGCCCCAGGCTTTGGAGAGGGTTTGCAGAATCACCAGGTTGGGAAATTCGTCCAGCCGGTTCAAAAAGCCCGGGCGGTCGGCGAAATCGATATAGGCTTCGTCCAGCACGACCATACCGGGGAAGTTGTGCAGGATTTTTTCCACGGTTTCGGCCGGAATGAGATTACCCGAAGGATTGTTCGGCGAGCACAACCAAACCAGATGGGTGTTTTCGTCGGTCGCGTTCAACAGTTTGTCGGCATCTAACGAGAAGTCGGCCTCCAACTGCACCTCGCGTAACGGAACGTCGTTGGTCGCTGCAGCGACTTTGTACATGCCGTAAGACGGGGCGATGGCCACGGCATTCTGTACCTTGGGTTCACAGAAGACCCGAAACAACAGGTCGATCGGCTCGTCGCTGCCGTTGCCGATGAAGATCCGTTGGGGATCGACCCCTTTGATCTGGGCGATTCGGGCTTTGAGCTGTTTCTGGTGCGGATCGGGGTAGCGGTTGTAGCCGTTGTTATAGGGGTTTTCGTTGGCGTCGATAAAGATGCCGATCTCCCCGCCCTGGTATTCATCCCGGGCGGTGGAGTAGGGGGCCAGATTGCGGATATTCTCCCGCATGAGTGCTTTGATGTCCATGGTCTTGACGATGCTTCGGTTCGTGAGAATCGGGTTATTCGAGTGAGGCGAGTCGCAGCGTGACGGCATTTTTGTGGGCATCGAGACCTTCGGCAGCGGCCATCGTTTCGATCGTACCGCCTAAGGCTTTCAACCCTTCGGGAGAGAGCTCCTGATAGGTGATCTTGCGCATGAAACTGTCGAGATTCACGCCGCTGAACGAACGGGCCCAGCCGTAGGTGGGCAGCGTATGGTTGGTTCCCGAAGCGTAATCGCCGGCGCTTTCGGGGCTATAGTTGCCGATGAAGATGCTGCCGGCGGCGGTGATGCGTTCAGCCACTTTCCACGGGTCGTTCATTGAGATGATCAGGTGTTCGGCAGCGTAGGCGTTGGCAAAGGCGATCATTTCGTCGCGGTCGTCCATGACGATCAAACGGCTGTGATCCAGGGCGCGGATAGCGGTCGCGCGGCGAGGAAGCCGGGTCAGTTGGGTTTCGACTTCCTGTTGTACCCGTTCGGCCATCGAGCGGGTATCGGTCAGCAGAATCACTTGGGAATCGGGACCGTGTTCGGCCTGGGAAAGCAGGTCGGCGGCCACAAAGGCCGGAACGGCGGAGTCGTCGGCCATGACCAGTACTTCGGAAGGCCCGGCCGGCATATCGATGGCCACCGTGGCCGAGATTTGTTGTTTGGCTTCGGTGACATATTGGTTTCCCGGCCCGAAAATCTTGTCGACCTTGGGTACGCTTTGGGTCCCGTACGCCATGGCGGCAATGGCCTGAGCACCTCCGATTTTGAAGATACGGTGGATGCCGCATACCGAAGCGGTATAGAGAATGACCGGAGCGATACGTCCCGTTTTATCGGGCGGCGAGCACAGAATCCGTTCGCTGCATCCGGCGATTTGAGCGGGGATGGCCAGCATCAAGACCGTCGAGAAGAGCGGGGCCGATCCGCCTGGAATATAGAGTCCGACCCGTTGAATCGGAACGGCCCGTTGCAGACAACGGACGCCGGGCAGGGTTTCGACCTCTACCGGAGCGGGTCGTTGGGCGGCGTGAAAACGTCGAATATTTTGGGCGGCGGTCTCGATGGCCGTTTTGAGGGCCGGATCGATCTGACGGGTAGCCTCTTCGATTTCATCCGGAGTGACGATCACCGTTTCCAGCCGGATGGAGTCGATCTCTTCGGTGAGTTTCAACAGGGCACGGTCCCCTTCCGTGCGCACGGCGTTCAGAATGCCGCTCACACGTTCGGCAATCACTTCGTGTTGCATTTGCGGCCGGGTCGTTAAGGCGGCCCAGTCACGAGGTTCGGGATTGACGATGACTTGCATTAGCGTACCAGTTTTTCCAGGGCGAGAACCAGAATATCTTCGGCTCCGATGGCCTTGAGTTGTTCGATTTTGTTCCAGAGTTCTTTTTCGGCGATCACCACGTGGATCGAGCACCATCCTTTCTGGGCCAGTGGCAGGACCGTGGGGCTCTTCATGCCGGGCAGGATCGAGGTGACTTCCGCGATTTTCGCTTCGGGCAGGTTCATCAACACGTACTTCAGTCCGCGGCTGCTTTCGATGGCTTTGAACCGGAAGCAGATTTGGTCGAGCAGTTGGCGTTTTTCGGCGCTCAAGTTGGGATTGGCGATCAGGACGGCTTCCGAGAAGAGTACTTTTTCCACTTCTTTGAGACCATTGGTAACTAGCGTACCACCCGAGCTGACGATATCGAAAATCGCGTCGGCCATGCCGACCGAGGGAGCGATTTCGACCGAACCGGCGATTTCATGAATTTCGGCGTCGATCTGTTTTTCGGCGAAGAAACGGGACAGAATCACCGGATAGGAGGTGGCGATACGTTTGCCGTTGAAGTAGTCCAATCCCGTGTACTCGACGTTTTTGGGCACGGCCAGCGAGATGCGGCATTTGCCGAAGCCCAGCCGATGGACCAGATCGACCGTAAAGTTCTTCTCTTCCACTTCATTCAGGCCGACGATCCCGGCATCGGCGACCCCCATGTTGACGGCCTGGGGGATGTCGTCGTCCCGCAGGTAGAGCACTTCGACCGGGAAGTCCTCGCTTTTGGTCAGGAGTTTACGTTTGCTGTCTTCGATGGAGATGCCGGCTTCCCGCAGCAGCGAGAGGCTGTCTTCGTTCAGGCGTCCTTTGGTTTGGACTGCAATTCGGATCATATGCTTCGATTTTTTGTGAATTTGCGTAAAAAAATAAGGCTTGCCCCAGGGGGTAAGCCTTATGGTGTTCTATTTGATTTTGCGTTTTGCATCAGACATACACACGTCGCAGCCTACCCCAGCAGGTATGGATGATGATGGACGTGATGGATGTTGATCATACGATACATAGTCGGATCGTTTGGTAAGAACAGTCCAAAGATAGGGGTTCTTTTCGAGAAAAACAACGCTTTGTGGGATTTTTCACAAAAAGAGCTCCTTTCGTTCGGCGCTGAGCGGGGAAAGTGCGGTTTTTCAGTCGAAGGGGGTGATAAGGGGTTCGTATGAGGTGTGCTGGTTATTCCCAGCCGAACACACAGCATAGCGCATCATATATCCGGTAATGGAGGCGTTGAGGTTGTTGGCGGAAGCGGGTGTCGAGGGTTTCGGTCGAAGCGTCGACGGCCTCGACGTGCAGGTCTTGCAGAAAGTCGATTCCCGGGATTCGTTTGAGCTTGTACAGTGTCTCTTTGGCGCACCAGAAGAGGGCGGGATAGAGGGTCGGATCGGAGAGTGAGGCTCCGAGGGCCTGTTCGGCAGCCGAGGCATAACGAGGCAGAACCCGGCTGTAGTTTCGGTCGATTTTTTCGATGTCTACGGCGCAGGGGCGGGGGGAGAGAATGACGGCGGCATAGTCTGAGGTATGACTGACTCCGATATGGAGTCCGTTCTCCAGGATCGGGCCTCCCTGATCATCGTAGTGGGCTTGGACGCCGGGACACAAGGATTGGAGCAGGGCATGCCAAGCGAGCCATTCGCGTCGGCGTGAGGCGGCGACGAATCGATCGGCCTGAGCCCGGTCGATCGGCGTACAGAGTGGGAGTAGCTCATCGGGGGTTTCCTCGATGTGCCAAAGCCCTAAGGTCGTTTCGGGGGCCATAAGGGTATGGACGGCGAGTGGCATGTTGCGAAGATAGAGAAGTTCGAGGCATTAAAGATAGCGAAAAAAACGGGAACCCGGCCGTTGAGGCAGGTTCCCGTAGAGAGGGAAGGGCAGGGACGGATTAATATTCGTTCCAGCTCTTGATCCGGATGTCGCCCGGTTTCATGCGGCAGAAGGCCGTAATGAAGGCGCTGGCCAAACGGGCGTTGGTCAACAGCGGGATATTGAAGTCGATCGCGCTGCGTCGGATCGTATAGTCGTTGTTCAACTCGGTCTTGGATAGGTTCTTAGGAATGTTGACCACCAGGTCGATCTTCTTTTCCTTGATATAATCCAAGGTATTGGGTTGTTCGGCCTGGTCGGGCCAGTGCAGGATGGTGGCGTGTACCCCGTTCTGTTCGAGGAATTGAGCGGTACCTCGGGTGGCGAACAGGTTATAGCCCTTTTCCTGGAGGGCTTTGGCGGCCGAGAGCATATCCATTTTCGAACGGGAATCTCCGGTCGACAACAGAATGTTCTTTTTCGGAATGGTGTAACCTACCGACAGCATGGCTTTGAGGATCGCTTCGTGGAAGTCTTCTCCGAGGCAACCCACTTCACCGGTCGAGGCCATTTCGACGCCCAGGACCGGGTCGGCCTTCTGTAACCGCGAGAAGGAGAATTGCGGCGCTTTGATCCCCACGTAATCGAGTTCGAAGGCTGATTTATGGGGTACTTGCGGGTCGACGCCCAGCATGATGCGGGTAGCAATGTCGATGAAGTTGACTTTCAGAACTTTGGAAACGAACGGGAAACTTCGCGAGGCGCGCAGGTTACATTCGATGACCTTGATGTCGTTGTTTTTGGCCATCAGCTGCATGTTGAACGGCCCCGAGATCTGGAGCATGCGGGCCACTTCGCGCGAAATTTTCTTGATGCGTCGCATGGTTTCGACGTACATTTTCTGGGGCGGGAAGACCATCGTGGCATCGCCCGAGTGTACGCCGGCGAATTCGACGTGTTCCGAAATGGCGTAGATCAGCACTTCGCCATCTTTGGCAACGGCATCGATTTCGATCTCCTTGGCGTTTTCGATGAATTCGGTCACCACAACCGGATATTGTTTCGAAACGTTGGTCGCCAAGGTCAGGAAGTGTTCCAGCTCATCGCGGTTCGAGACCACATTCATGGCGGCTCCCGACAGCACGTACGACGGACGGATCAGCACCGGGAATCCCACCTCGTCCACGAAGTGATAGATATCGTCCATGGTCGTCAGTTCTCGCCAACGGGGTTGATCCACGCCGATTTCGTCCAGCATGGCCGAGAATTTGTGGCGGTCTTCGGCCCGGTCGATATCTTCGGCCGAGGTACCCAGGATCGGCACATGTTCATGTTGCAGACGCATGGCCAGGTTGTTGGGGATCTGTCCTCCGGTCGAGACAATCACGCCGCGGGGAACTTCCAGGTCGGTGATATCCAGCACACGTTCCAGGGTCAATTCGTCGAAATAGAGTCGATCGCACATGTCGTAGTCGGTCGACACGGTTTCGGGGTTATAGTTGATCATCACCGAACGCAAGCCTTGGGCCCGGATGGTTTTGATGGCACTCACACTACACCAGTCGAACTCTACCGAGCTACCGATGCGGTAGGCCCCCGAGCCCAGTACGATCACGGAACGGTTGTCGTGCGCGAAGTCGATATCGTGTTCCGTACCGTTGTAGGTCAGGTAGAGGTAGTTGGTTTGGGCGGGGTATTCGGCGGCCAGGGTATCGATCTGTTTGACCACCGGGGTAATTCCCAGCTCTTTCCGGTGCCGGCGGATGGCCAGCATATCGGCTTCGATCTGATTGGGGTCGGTGTGATGGCTCAGGGTGCGGGCCAGCTGAAAGTCGGAGAATCCGCGTTGTTTTGCTTCGAGGATCAGTTCAGCAGGTACCCGGGAGATATCATCGTATTGATCCAGTTCGGTTTCGATGCGGATGATATTGGCCAGTTTTTCCAGGAACCAGAGGTCGATACGGGTCAGTTCATGAATCCGTTCCAAGGTATAGCCTTGTTTGAGGGCATGGGCGATCACGAAGATACGTTTGTCGGTCGGGTGACTCAGGGCCTTGTCGATGTCCACTTCGGCGAACTCTTTGTTGGCGACGAAGCCGTGCATACCCTGACCGATCATCCGCAACCCTTTTTGGATGACCTCTTCGAAGTTGCGGCCGATGGCCATGACTTCGCCTACCGACTTCATGCTGGAACCCAATTCGCGGGACACGCCCTTGAATTTACCCAAGTCCCAACGCGGGATTTTGCAGACGATGTAGTCCAGGGCTGGTTCGAAACAGGCCGTGGTACTTTTGGTCACGGAGTTTTTCAACTGGTGCAGGCCATAACCCAAGCCCAGTTTGGCAGCCACAAAAGCCAGGGGATATCCGGTGGCTTTGGAGGCCAGGGCCGACGAACGGCTCAGACGGGCATTGACTTCGATGACCCGATAATCTTCCGAATTGGGGTCGAGGGCGTATTGTACGTTGCATTCGCCCACTACGCCGATGTGTCGGATGATGCGGATGGCCAGACGACGCAGTTTATGGTATTCGGCGTTGGTGAGGGTCTGCGACGGCGCCACGACGATACTTTCGCCGGTGTGGATCCCCAGCGGGTCGAAGTTTTCCATGTTGCAGACCGTGATGCAGTTGTCGAAACGGTCGCGGACCACTTCGTATTCCACCTCTTTCCACCCTTTGAGCGATTTTTCGACCAGAATCTGGGGCGAATAGGTGAAGGCTTTGGAGGCCAGGGCTTCCAGCTCTTCATCGTTGTCGCAGAATCCCGAACCTAAGCCCCCCAGCGTAAAGGCCGCACGGATGATGACCGGATAGCCCAGTTCATGAGCGACGCGTTTGGCATCGGGAACGGAGGTAACGGCTTCGCTTTTAATTGTTTTGACACCGATTTCGTCCAGTTTTTCGACAAATTTTTCGCGGTCTTCGGTGTCGATGATCGCCTGAACCGGCGTTCCGAGCACCTGGACCTGGTATTTGTCCAACACGCCGTTGCGATAGAGCTGTACGCCGCAGTTGAGGGCGGTCTGTCCGCCGAAGGCCAGCAGAATACCCTGCGGACGTTCCTTGTCGATCACTTGTTCCACGTATTCGGGGGTGACGGGCAGGAAGTAGACCTTGTCGGCGATCCCTTCCGTGGTTTGGATGGTCGCGATGTTGGGGTTGATCAGAATGGTATACACGCCCTCTTCCTTGAGCGCTTTGAGCGCCTGGGAGCCCGAGTAGTCGAATTCTCCGGCTTCCCCGATTTTGAGGGCTCCGGAGCCCAGCAGAATTACCTTTTCGATCTTGTTTTGCGTATAGTTTTCGTTTGTCATCTTCGTAGGGGCTAATAAGTGGGCTTATCGGTTGAGGTGCGTTTCGATGGCGCGGATAAAGTCGTCGAACAGAAATTCGGTATCCACCGGACCGCTCGAGGCTTCGGGGTGGAACTGTACCGAGAAGAACGGTTTGCTCTTGTGGCGGATGCCTTCGCTGGTGCCGTCGTTCAGGTTGATGAAGTAGGGTTCCCAGTCGCTTTCCAGCGTATCGGTATTGACCGCATAGCCGTGGTTTTGGGAGGTGATCACCGCCCGGTTCGTTCCCACCATCAGGGCGGGTTGGTTGTGGCTGCGGTGACCGTACTTGAGTTTATAGGTCGTACCGCCTGCCGCGATCGACAGCAATTGGTTCCCCAGGCAGATGCCGAAGATAGGTTTGCCGAGGGTCATGGCTTTTTTGATATGGTCGATCGTAATGCCGCATTGTTGCGGGTCGCCGGGGCCGTTGGAGAGCATCACGCCGTCGTAGTCCAGCGTCGTGAAGTCGTAATCCCACGGAACGCGGGTGACGGTTGCGCCACGGGCGATTAGGCTACGGATAATGTTGTATTTGCAACCGCAGTCCACCAGCACGATTTTCAGCGGTCCGTTGCCGTAGGTTTCGACCTGTCGGGTGCTGACTTCGGCCACCAGGTTGGTGAGGTTCGGGTCGATGAAGGTTTCGGGTTCGGGGGTTCCTTCCACGGTCAATTTACCGAGCATGACCCCTTTTTCGCGAATGATTTTGGTAATTTGGCGGGTATCTACGCCATAGATGCCCGGGACGTTGTTGGCGCGCAACCAGTCGGCGAGGCTTTTGACGGCATTCCAGTGGCTGTATTCCCAGGAGTAGTCCGAGATGACCAACCCTTTAATATGAATACGGTCTGACTCGAAGAATTTGAGCAGACCGTTTTCCATCGTATCGGCCGGGACCCCATAATTGCCGACGAGGGGATAGGTGATGACCAATATTTGGCCGCGATAAGAGGGGTCGGTCAGGCTTTCGGGATAGCCTGTCATGGCTGTATTAAAGACTACTTCTCCCGAAACGGAGGTTTCGGCGCCAAAGGAGAACCCTTTGAAAACGGTGCCATCTTCCAGAATGAGACGAGCGGATTTTTTGTCAGACATTCTCTATCAGTAAGTTAAGTATTCGTTACAACTTGCTGAAACTGTCTTCTTCTCAGAATAGTTTCTGAAATGCAAAGGTACGGAGTGATTCCGGATTATGCAAACCGGGGACGAAAAACTTTTCGGAGTTTTGGGGAAATATTATTTTTGTACTTTGAGAGCGGGTTCTCCGGCGGGGAGGCCCGCGTAGGCAGCGAAAAGACCCTATGACGAAAAGTGACATACAATTGATTCGGTCGTTGGCCGATAAGAAGGGACGTGCAGAGGCTGGACTGTTTTTGGCCGAGGGGGAGAAGTTGGTGGAAGAGATGTTGGCTTCGGCGTTGGAGGTCGAACGGGTGCTGGCGGTCGGCGAGGCGGCGGAACGGTTTTCCGGCGAGGCGATCACGGCACAGCAGATGGCCCGCATTTCGGCCCTGAAAACGCCGACCGAGGTGGTGGCTTTGGTGCGGATTCCCCGGCATGAGTTATCGGTGGAACGACTGGGCGACCGATTGTCTTTGATGTTGGACGGGGTGCAGGATCCCGGCAATATGGGGACGATTCTGCGGTTGGCCGATTGGTTCGGGATTCGGGAGGTGATTTGTTCGCCCCAGTCGGCGGATTGCTTTAATCCGAAGGTGGTGCAGGCGACCATGGGGGCGATTGCCCGGGTGCGGGTACACTATCAACCATTGGTTCCGCTGCTGAAAACAGTGACGGCGAAGGGAATTCCGGTTTATGGAACGTTCTTGGATGGACGAAATATTTATGAGGCTCGATGCTCGGCTCGGGGCGTGATCGTGATGGGGAATGAGGGGCGTGGCATCTCGGAAGAGGTGGCTCGTTGTGTGACGGATCGGCTGTACATTCCGCCGTATCCGGCCGGCAAACCCTCTTCTGAATCGCTCAATGTGGCGGTGGCGACGGCGATTGTGTGCGCCGAGTTCCGGCGTCCGGGACGTTGACTCTGTTCAGGGCCCACTAAAAGTTGCCCCCGGGATCGAGCGCTTGATAGAAACTCAAGGGACGGAAAGTGTGCGTTGGATCTGGAACAAGGGGCCGTATCTGGAGCAGAGGGCCGAGTTGGAGTAAGGAACCGGATCTGGAGCAGAAGACCGGGCCGGAGTAGAGACCGGGCCGGAGTAGAGGTCGGGTTGGTGTGGGGGGTCGGAGCTGAAAGCCGGGTTGGGGTAGGCGGCCGGGTCGTTGCGATGTTTGTCTGTCGGAGATGTACACGGGTCCGAACCGGGGGAAAAATTCAGAAATAGGGAAGAAAGCCTCTTTTTTTGACAGGGGCATCCATAAAAAAGCTATGCATAAAAAAAGAGTCTCGCGTTCGAGACTCTTTTTTTATCGGTTATCCGAAGGATGGTTCTCCTTCCGTGCGTTACTTTTTCGATTTAGGAGCCAGCATCATAATCATGCGCTTGCCTTCGAGTTTCGGCATCTGTTCCACTTTGCCCCACTCTTCCAGATCGGTGGCAAAGCGCAGCAAGAGGATCTCTCCCTGATCTTTGAACACGATCTGACGACCGCGGAAAAAGACGTACGACTTGACTTTCGCCCCTTCCTTGAGGAAGTTTTCGGCGTGTTTGAGTTTAAAGTTGTAGTCGTGGTCGTCGGTATTCGGTCCGAAACGGATCTCTTTGACCACCACTTTGGCTTGTTTGGCCTTAATCTCTTTGGCCTTTTTTTTCTGTTGATACAGAAATTTCTGGTAGTCAACGATCCGGCAAACGGGAGGTTCGGCGTTGGGGGAGATTTCCACCAGGTCGAGGCCCATTTCGTCAGCCATTTTCAGCGCCTCACGCAACGACACCACCATCGATGCTTCGATATTGTCACCCACCAAACGAACCTGTTGGGCGGTAATTTTATCGTTGATCTTGTGTGCAGCCTCTTTTTCGGGCATTCTGCCCCGAACACCGGGCCGCGGACTGGGTCTTTTTGGAATAGCTATAGTTTTGTCCTCCTAAATTGGTTATGTTCTTTACTACGTTGACGGGAGTCGTGCCCTGCAAAAATCGTTCCTTTCAGAGAACGCCCCCGTCTTCGGTTATTGTTTGATCTTTTCGATCTCTTTGTCGACGCTTTCGCGTACCAGCGCGGCAAACGCTTCGAGGGTCATCGAGCCCTTATCGCCTTCGCCCTGCACACGTAACGAAACCTGATTGTTTTCCTGTTCCTTTTCGCCGACGATCAGCAGGAAGGGGATTCGTTTCAGTTCGTTATCGCGTATCTTACGACCGATCTTTTCGTTACGGTCATCGACTTGTGCGCGAATATCGGAATTATTTAAATAATTTGAAACTTTTTCTGCGTAATCGTTGAATTTTTCGCTAATCGGCAATACGACAACCTGTTCGGGAGCCAGCCACAGCGGGAATTTTCCGCCGGTATGTTCCAGCAGCAGGGCGACGAAACGTTCCATCGATCCGAACGGAGCCCGGTGGATCATGATCGGGCGATGCAGTTGGTCGTCGGCGCCTTTGTAGGTCAGGTCGAACCGTTCCGGCAGGTTGTAGTCCACCTGGATGGTCCCCAGCTGCCATTTACGGCCCAGGGCATCGCGGACCATGAAGTCGAGTTTCGGTCCATAGAAGGCGGCTTCACCCAATTCCACCACGGTGTTGAGGCCTTTTTCGGCGGCCGATTCGATGATGGCCCGTTCGGCTTTTTCCCAGTTTTCGTCGGTACCGATGTATTTTTCCTTGTGTTCGGGGTCACGCAGCGAAATCTGTGCCGTATAGTCGTTGAACTTCAGGGTCTTGAAAATGTACAGCACGATATCGATTACCTTGTTGAACTCGTCCTTGAGCTGGTCGGGACGGCAGAAGATGTGGGCATCGTCCTGGGTAAATCCCCGCACACGGGTCAATCCGTGCAATTCACCGCTCTGTTCGTAACGATACACGGTCCCGAATTCGGCCAGACGCAGCGGCAGATCCCGGTAGGAACGCGGTTTGAAGCGGTAGATTTCGCAGTGGTGCGGGCAGTTCATCGGTTTGAGCAGGAACTCTTCGCTGTCGTCCGGGGTATGGATCGGCTGGAAGGAGTCTTTGCCGTATTTGGCATAGTGTCCCGAGGTGACGTACAGGTCTTTCATCCCGATATGAGGGGTGATGACCGGCAGGTAGCCGTACTGTTTCTGCACATTGCGCAGGAAGTGTTCCAGGCGTTCCCGCAGGGCGGCCCCTTTGGGCAGCCACAGCGGCAGCCCGGCTCCCACGCGCGGCGAGAAGGCAAACAGTTCCAGTTCCCGGCCCAATTTACGGTGGTCGCGTTTCTTTGCCTCTTCGATCATGGCCAGATATTCGTCCAGCATCGATTTCTTGGGGAAGGTGATCCCGTAGATACGGGTCAGCATTTTGTTCTTTTCATCCCCGCGCCAATAGGCCCCGGCGATCGACGTCAGTTTGATGGCCTTGATCGGGCCCATGTTGGGCAGGTGGGGTCCCCGACACAAATCGGTGAAGTTCCCGTTGGTATAGAAGCTGATGGTACCGTCTTCGAGCCCTTCGATCAATTCCACTTTGTATTCATCGCCTTTTTTAGTATAGGTATCCAGGGCTTCGGCCTTGGATACTTCGCGACGAACGATCGGTTCTTTGGTCCGGGCCAACTCTTCCATCTTCTTTTCGATACGGGGCAGGTCGGCTTCGGTGATGGGCACCGGAGAGTCCACGTCGTAGTAGAATCCGTTTTCGATGCTGGGACCGATCCCGAACTTGATGCCCGGGTAGAGTGCTTCGAGCGCTTCGGCCAGCAGGTGGGACGACGAGTGCCAGAAAGCGTGTTTACCTTCGGGGTCTTCCCACTTGTAGAGTTTAAACTGAGCATCCGTTTCGATCGGGCGGTTCAGATCGGTGGTCTGACCGTTGACCGAGGCCGCCAAAACCTCCTGTGCTAAACGGGGGCTGATGCTTTCGGCGATCTGCATCGGAGTGGTTCCCTTGGCGTACTCACGAACGCCGCCGTCAGGGAAAGTAATTTTAATCATGATGATCTTATATTATGGTACAATACAAACTGTACCCTGGTTATGCGCGCTAAATGTACAAAAAATGTAACTCGGTTGTATGGTTTGGCGGAATTTCTCGGGTGAAAATCAATCTTGCGGGGTGTCGTCCGGCAGATCGGCGACCGAAACGTCGGCTCCGGTTTCGCGTTTGAACTTCTGCAAGGGGTTGGCGGAGATGCGGGCATACACTTTCCGGCTGCGCCAGATGTCCATGGCCATATAGATGGCCTGGCGCATCGAGGTCGGGTCGGCATGGTCGGTGCCGGCGATGTCGAAGCCCACGCCATGAGCCGGGCTGGTCCGCACGGCATCCAGGCCGGCGGTGAAATTCACCCCATCGTTCGACAGGGCCTTGAAGGGAGCCAGTCCTTGGTCGTGATACATGGCCAGGACCGCATCGTATTTGAGGTAGCTGGCCGAGGCGAAGAATCCATCGGCGGCAAACGGTCCGAAGGCCAGGATGTGTTCCTGTTGAGCGGTTTGGATGGCCGGGCGGATGACGGTTTGTTCCTGATCGCCCATCAGGCCTCCGTCTCCGTTGTGGGGATTGAGGGACAGGACGGCGATACGGGGTTCGTGGATGGAGAAATCGCGGATCAGGCTTTCGCGCAGCCGTTTCAAGGCGGCGAGGATGCGTTCCTGGGTGATTTGGGCGGTGACTTCGGAGAGGGGGATATGGATCGTAACCAGTCCGACTTTCAACCGTTCGCTACACATGAGCATCAGGGGATCGCCGTCGAAGTTGGCGGCCAAAAACTCGGTATGGCCCGTAAATCCGAACCCGGCTCGTTGTACGCTCTCCTTGTTGATGGGGGCCGTGACCATCACATCGATGTATCCGGCTTTCAGATCGGCCGTAGCGGCTTGCAGAGCTTCGATGGCCCAGGTGCCGGCTTCGGCGCTGAGGACGCCGGGTTCTACCTTGAGGTCGCCGGAGCAGCAATCCACGATATTGATGCGTTTCGGTTGTGCTTCAGAGGCTCGGGCGATCACCGTATAGTTGAAGTTTTCCACCTCGTGGAGGGTCTTCCGATAGAAGGCAGCGGCTTTCGGAGATCCGTAGATCACCGGGATACAGAACTCTCCCATGCGAGGGTCGGCGAGGGCTTTGATAATCACTTCCCATCCGATGCCGTTCGGATCACCTTGGGTAATTCCTACTTTTATTTTGATATCGCTCATTGTTTATCGCATTATGAAATACAAAGATAGTGAAAACTATTCGAGAATGGTATAAGCGGCGGGTTTTATTTCCGAGTAGGAGGAGTTGCAGACAGGGGCCCGGGTGCAGTAACTTTTTTGCGGGAGGTCCGTTTTACCTGTAAAAAGAAAGCGCATAGATCCGCGAAAAGAGGCGGCGAATGTCTCGAGATTATTCGTATTTTTGTCCAACAGCAGCGAGCGGAGACTTTCGGGACCCAACGGCAACGGACCGAGGCCGATAGCCAACTTGTGGATCGAGTCTGTGGTCGGTATAGGTTCATGACCGAGCCTGGAGACGGGCATGAACAACGGACCGCGGTTTCGGAGCCCATGGCAACGGGTTGAGGCAGACCCTTTAGCGGACGCCCGATCGGTTCCGGAGGTCAAGTTCCGGAGGTCAAGTTCCGGCGGGACACACGAGGAGAGATCAAAGAACATACTTCATAACGGAATGTACTAAATAGAAGATGGCTATGAAAAGAGGCATTGTAACCTTGATCTTTCTGCTGAGTGTGACCTGGCTGTCGGCTCAGGTTCAGATGGTGCGATTGACCCGTTTCGAGGGGTGTAATCTGAAGGGAATCATCGTGGATCGTCCTTTCGAAGTGGAAGTGTATCAGAGCGACCAGACCCGAGCAGAGGTGGAAATTCCGGTTTCGCTGGAGAAGTATCTCGTCTTTGATTTGAAGAACGATAGTGTCTTGCATCTGGGGTTTGAGGGGAAGATGCGTGAAGCGTGGGAACCCTACCTGAAAGCCCGGATCTATGTGAAAGAGTTGAGTCTTCTTCGAGGCAGCGGAGCCGCTCAAATCGCTTGCGTGACGCCGATACAGACGTCCACTCTCCAGCTTGACTTGCTGGGGGCTGTGCGACTGCAGACGGCGGCCGTTACGGTGTCCGAGCACCTTTCGATCGTTTGTTCGGGGGCCAGCCACTTGAGAGGAGACCTTGAGACGAAGACCTTATCCGTCGTTCTAAAAGGGGCTTCTGGGGTGAATCTGGACGTGAAGGCCGAGCAATCGACCTGGAAGTTGTCGGCCGCTTCGCATGCGACGCTGCAGGGTGTGCTTCAGTCGGCTTCGCTGACCGCCCAATCGGCCAGCTCGATCGAGGCGGATCAATGTACCTTCGGGAACGTGAAAGCCTCTGCTTCGGCGGCCTCGACGATTCAGTTGGGCGAGACGGACCAATTGTCGGCCAAGGCTGTAGGAGCCTCCCATATTTACTATGACGGGGAACCTCAGGTAGATGGATGGCAGGCCTACGGATTTTCCTGGATTGTGCGTCGCTGAGGCCGGTGTTGCCAAAGAAATGAATACCAATTATAAGGCTATGAAAAAATTATTTGTTCTATTGTGTTTGATCCTGTCGGGGCAACTGTTGACTGCGCAGGAAAAAATGGTTCGTCTGACCCGTTTTGAAGGGACGGACATTACGGGTGTGATTGCCTCCAGTGCTTTTAAGGTAGAGCTCTATCAGGGAGAAGAAACCCGGGCCGAAGTGGAAATTCCGGCGGAGTTGGAAAATAAACTCGAATTTAATCTGGCCGCTGATGGTTCGGTCAATTTGGGCCTGAAGGGGCTGTCGTTGAAAAAAAATCAGCAGCTCTCCGCCAAGATATATCTCAAAACGCTGAAAGCGATTCGGGGCAGTGGGGCCAGTCAGATCACGCTGGCTACGCCGGTAGAAGCAGATGCGTTGGTGATTGAACTGAGCGGCTCTTCCTTGCTGCAGGGGGAAGCGATTACGGTTCGGAATCAGACCGTGGTTGATTGCTCGGGATCCAGCAAATGGAATGGGTCGATCGAAACCCGGTTGTTGCGTGCGACGTTGGGGGGTGCTTCCAAAGCCGTATTGACGTTGCAGGCCAATGAAACCGTATGGGAACTTTCGGGCGCTTCGGACGCTACGTTGAGTGGGAGCGTGCCAACCGCCAACCTGACCGCCAAATCGGCCAGTTCGATCGATGCCAAAGCTTGCACGATCGAGTCGGCGACGGTAACGGCCTCTTCGGCTTCGGGGATCATGCTCGGTCAACCCACCGAGTTGTCGGCGACGGCCAGTAGCGCATCGAAAATTCGGTACACTGGGACCCCGAAGATTGTCAAACTGGACACCTCCAGCGCTGCCACCATTCAGAAATATTAATAACGGATCGGGAAAAATCCCACGATCCATAAAAAAACAGCCTCTGTCAAGAGGCTGTTTTTTTATGGACGCCGTGTGTGTAGGGCCGGGAGGTCCGTGGGCAGCCCGCTCCGTGTCGACTTCGATGAGCGGCTCGAACGACGGGTTGCTCGAAGATGGGCGGCTCGAACGACAGTTGTCTCGGATAACAGTTGATTCGGACGACCGTTGGCGATTAACGGGGGGTAAAGGTGTTGATCGTGCCCCGGATGGCGGTCAGTCGTTCGAGCAACTCTTCCAGACGGTTGAGCGGCAACATGTTGGCACCATCGCTCTTGGCGTTGGCCGGGTCGGGATGGGTTTCCATAAAGAGACCGTCGACGCCGACCGCTACGGCGGCCCGGGCGATGGTTTCGATCATGGCCGGTTGTCCGCCCGTAACGCCGCTGGTCGTGTTGGGTTGCTGGAGCGAGTGGGTAACGTCCATCACCACTGGATAACCCAACTCTTGCATGGTGGGAATGCTCCGCATGTCCACGATCAGATCGTGATAACCGAACATCGTGCCTCGATCCGTGAGCATGATGTGGGGATTTCCGGCGTCGTAGACCTTCCCGGCGGCAAAAGCCATCGCTTCGGGGGCCATGAATTGTCCCTTCTTGATGTTAACCGGTTTACCGGTGCGGGCGGCGGCGACCAACAAGTCGGTTTGCCGACACAGAAAGGCCGGAATTTGCAGAACATCCACATATTCGGCGGCCATGGCCGCCTCTTCGGCGCTATGAATGTCGGTGACGACCGGAACGTGGAAACGTTCCCGAATTTTGGCCAACAATTCCAGGGCCGCCCGATCGCCGATGCCGGTAAAGGAGTCCAAGCGCGAACGGTTGGCTTTACGGTACGACGCTTTGAAAATGTAAGGGATCTCCAGTCGGTCCGTGATGCGGCAAGCCGTTTCGGCTACCTCCATCAGAACGGTTTCATTTTCGACGACACAGGGACCGGCCATCAGAAAAAATTGGCCGCTGTCGGTGTGTTTCAGGTAGGGAATAGCTTCGAGTGTCATGGTGTATCAAAGATTTAAAAGGTCAGATGGATGAATGTGCGCCGACCTCGGGACAACCGCGGATCGGGCGCTTTGAAACGAGAACGGAAAGGCCCCGGTCAATATTTTCCTTTCCACAGGGTTTGGATCCTGCGGGCCAGTTCCTCTTCCCGCGGATTTTCGCCCGGCTCGTAAAAACGTCGGCCTTCCAACCCTTCGGGCATAAACTCCTGTTCGGTAAAATGGCCTTCGTAATCGTGGGCGTATTTGTAGTTGGCCCCGTATCCCAACTCTTTCATCAGGGAGGTAGGGGCATTGCGGATATGCAGCGGCACCGGGCGGTCGGTGGTGTCGTGTCCGACGAGCTGGAGGGCGGCTCCGATGGCCTGATAGGCCGAGTTGCTTTTGGGGCTGGTAGCCAGGTAAATGGTGGCTTCGGCCAACGGAATCCGGGCTTCGGGCATCCCGATCTTGTGAACGGTGTCGAAACAGGCATTGGCCAGCAGCAGAGCATTGGGATTGGCCAGCCCGATGTCTTCGGCCGCCAGGATCACCAGTCGACGGGCGATGAATTTGGGGTCTTCGCCTCCGCTCAGCATCCGGGCCAGGTAGTAGATGGCCGCATTGGGGTCGCTGCCCCGCACCGATTTGATGAAAGCGGAGATGACGTCATAGTGTTGTTCGCCGTTTTTGTCGTAGAGGGCGATATTCTGTTGCAGACAGTCGGTGACGTTCCGATCGCTAATGACGATGGTGCCTTCGGTGGCATTGGAGAGGATATCGATGATGTTGAGCAGTTTGCGGGCATCACCTCCGCTGAAGCGAAACAGTGCGTTCGTCTCTTTGACCTCTACCTGACGGGTTTTGAGGATCGGATCTACCCGCAAGGCACGATCCAGCAGTTTTTGCAGGTCGTTTTCATCCATGGCTTTCAGTACATAGACCTGGCAGCGGGAGAGCAGCGGGGAGATGACTTCGAACGAGGGGTTTTCGGTCGTGGCGCCGATCAGGGTGACGATACCTTGTTCGACGGCCCCTAACAGGGAGTCTTGTTGGGACTTGGTGAAGCGATGGATTTCGTCGATGAACAGGAAGGGTGCCGGGGCGTTGAAAAATTGGCTTTTGCGGGCCTGTTCGATCACTTCGCGGACCTCTTTGACGCCGGAACTGATGGCCGACAGGGTGAACATTCGTCGGTCAAGCGAGGTGGCCACCAACCGGGCCAGAGTGGTTTTGCCCACGCCCGGAGGTCCCCACAAAATGAAGGACGGGACGTTCCCCGTTTCGAGAAACTTACGGAAAACCCCGTCGGGACCGACCAAATGGGATTGGCCGATGTATTCATCCAGGGTTTGGGGCCGGAGTCGTTCGGCCAGCGGAATATTGCTTTGCATCTTGATAGTCAGTCATTGCAGGGACGATCTTTCCGAGAGGGCTCTTTCGTGGGGGCAACGAGGCCTCCGGCGTACCTGCGTGTTGGACAAAAATAGCAAATATAATCGAGAAACGAGGGACTTTTCGAGGCTTTTGACCCGGGGTCGGCGGGGAGAAAACGAAAATCGGAGCCGGCAGGCGACAAAGCGGGCAAAGGATGAAAACCGAATATTCCGGAACTTTCAGAAAGACTGAGTGAGAACACCCAAGGGGGGGGGAGATGTCGTTATGGGGATCGGGAAGAGATCCGAAAAACAGCGGGCTTCCGGTGAAAAATTCTACCTTTGTATAGAATCAAACGAGGGGAAATCGTGTCGACCAAAATTTTCTCGATGGTGCTGTTGGGGGGCGTGTTGCTTTGGGGCAGCGTGGGGACGGCCCATGGCCAACGGTGGACGGAAGCCTATCTGGAGCTGGGCAGTCCGGTGCCGGGGTCACGGGTCACCTACGGTCTGGCGGCCCTGACCGATTGGCGGATCGCCTCGTGGGTGAGCGTACAGGGGGGATTTCGGCTGGCCAATGCCTATCCGTCGGGCTGGGGCGATCTGCAGCTTGGCGCGCGATTTTTTCTCCAGAAACATTCGGAACGATGGAGTTGTCAGTATCTGGTCAATTTCTCGTATTACGGGCCCTATCCGATGAATCAACTCTACCAGCGATTGACGTTTGCCTGGCGCTCCCCGCATGTGCAGGTGGAGTTGGGCAATGCGTTTGCCTTTTGGCTGGGCAGCGGGGTGGTCAAATATCAGCTGTTCAGTCCTGCGTTTTGGGTGCAGGGGTCGCTCAAAAAGGAGGACCATCCTTGGAATCTGAGCCTCTTTATTCGCAATTTCAACCGTTTCGAAGCCCATGGTGCCCGTTGTGTCGAATGGGGGGCTCAGGGTTCGGTCCGGGTGTCCCGACGATGGAGGGTGTTTTGTGAACCCTATATCGTGACCGCCGGGAATTTTAACGGAACGGCGACGTTTTATCATTTTAACTGTCTGTTGGGAGGGGCCTACGTATGGTGAAACTCATGCAAAGAGGTATGATGTGGTTGGGCTTGATGGGGCTGCTGGGTGGATCGAGCGCCTGTTCGACCTACGATCTCGGGGGAGTGATTGCAGCCGGATCGTCAGTGCAGGAGCGGTTCGAACATTCGATCTCGATGCCGGATTGTGCCTCGCATCCCGCCACGATCCGCACTTCGCAGGAGAATTATCGGTTTCTGGTGGCCACGGACTTCCATCTGCGGGATCAGGGCGACTGGGATCGTCTGGGCGGTTTTTTGGAACGAGCCCACACCGAAAATTTTGTCGCAGGGTTGTTGTTGGGAGATTATATGTACGAGGCGGGCAGTTCGTTGGAACGTCTCCGCGATAGCCTGAACCGACGGCCGGAGGTGACCTATCTGACCGCTATCGGCAATCATGAGGTCTATAAAGAGGGCTACCAACAGGCCTATCGGCCGGTTTTCGGGGCGACCTGTTATGCGTTCCGGATCGAATCTACCGACTACTCCGATCTGTTCATCGTGTTGGATTCGGCGAATGGTACTCTGGGCGTTCGACAGTACGACTGGTTGGAATCGCTGCTCGCCGAGGAACGGGACAAGGCCCGGCACTGTTTTATCGGGACGCATACCCATTTTTTTGCTCCGGCGGGGCATGTCGATCTCGTGTCGACCTATCCGGTCGACGAATGGATGAAGCTGCTCGATCTGTTTGCTCGGTATCGGGTGACGGCGGTGTTCTCGGGCCACTCTCATGTGCGGGATGATACGACGGTGGAGGGGGTTCGTTATGTGACGGTCGCCTCCTGGTGTGAAGATGCCCGGGAGTGGTGTCAGGTGACGTGTCAGGCCGATGGAAGTTGGCAGATCGATTTCCGTTCCGTCGATTGAGGGTCGACGTCGGGGCAAAAGAACAGATGGATATGAGCGAATGCTGTGCGACGGGGCCGGTTGTGGTCGCGCCGAAACGGAGTAATGAAAAAGAGTGATGAAAAAAATAGGACTGATATCGGATACGCACGGGACGTTTGACACGCCGTTGCGTCAATTTCTGGAAGAGGTGGATGAGGTGTGGCATGCCGGGGATTTCGGCAGCCTGGAACTGGCGGATCAGATTGCCTCCTTCAAACCACTACGGGGCGTGTACGGCAATATCGACGGGGGCGTGATCCGTCGGGTCTATCCGCGATGGCAATCGTTTGTCTGTGAGGGGGTCGAGGTGTTGATGACCCATATCGGCGGCTATCCGGGACACTATGCGCCCGGGGTGATCGAACGGCTGATGAGCAAACATCCCCGGCTGTTTATCAGCGGGCATTCGCACATTCTGAAAGTGATCTACGACCCGAAATACGAGCTTTTGCACATCAATCCCGGTGCGGCCGGTCTCAACGGTTTTCATGCGGTCCGGACCGCGGTACGGTTCACGTTGCAGGAGGGTCGGATTGAGGATCTGGAGGTCGGGGAGTGGCCACGCCGATACTAAAACCGTCAGAGAGACCGTTATCCCCCTGAATCAATCTATGCAGAGGATAACGGTTATGTCATTCAAACAAACCAACGTTTTGAATCAAGTGTTCGAGCGGGCGCAAGCGCTCGCCGAACGACAAGGGTACGCCCAGCTGACACTGGACCACCTGTTCTGGGCTGTCCTCGATCGAGATCATTCCCATGCGACCTATCTGTTGCGTCGGACGCTGCGGGCGTGGGAACTCTCGCAGATGAAACAACGTGTCGAACGCGAATTGGAGCGGAAAGCTTACTGGCAGGGGAAGAACCGGACCGATCGGCCCGCTCAGCAGGAAGAGAAGAAACAACAGTTGTTGCTGCGCATGGCGGCCGAAGTGGAAGCGCACGGTCCGTCCGTACTCAATACGGGGCATTTGCTGATGGTGATTCTGCGGGATCGTCGCTCTTTCGGATCGAGGCTGTTGGCGTCCCGTCATGTTCGGCCGTTTGAAGTGAAGGAGATCCTGCTCGATCTCCCTCCCAATGAAGATTATTACGAGGAGATGCGCGCGTTGGAGGAGTGGAACCCGCTGCCCAAAAGCGATCGCCTGCGACAGACGTTGGAATCTCTTCAATCGGAGCCCGGCTCTTCGGCGGATCGATCTCCGGTGGGGGGGCAAACGGCATCGGCTTCGTCGTCGACGGAGGTCGATGGCTTGTCGTCTTTCGGGACCGATCTGACGCGTGCTGCGGCGGAAGGACGTCTCGATCCGGTGGTGGGTCGGGAGGAGGAGATCGAACGGATGATTCAGATTCTGGGCCGTCGCAAAAAGAACAATCCGGTGTTGATTGGGGAGCCCGGTGTAGGAAAATCGGCGATTGTTGAGGGGTTGGCGTTGCGGATCGCCCAACGTCAGGTGCCGCCGGCGCTCTATCATAAACGCATTTTTTCGTTGGATATCTCCTCGTTGGTGGCCGGCACCAAATACCGCGGCCAGTTCGAGGAGCGGATCAATACGCTGGTGCGGGAATTAGCCCGCTCGCCTCAGACCATTTTGTTTATCGATGAGATACATACACTCGTCGGGGCGGGCAGTACGCAAGGCTCGCTCGATGCGGCCAACCTGCTCAAACCGGCCCTGGCTCGGGGTGAATGGCAGTGTATTGGGGCGACGACCTTGACGGAGTATCGGCAGTATATCGAAGCGGACGGTGCGCTCGAACGTCGTTTCCAACAGATTGTGGTCGAGCCTTTAACGGCGGACGAGACGTTGGAGATGTTGCGACGGATCAAATATCACTATGAAGAGTATCATGGGGTCCACTATACGGACGAGGCGCTACAAAGTTGTGTGAAACTGACCGAGCGTTATGTGACCGGACGTTTTTTCCCCGATAAAGCCATCGATGTCTTGGACGAGGCCGGTAGTCGGGCGCATTGTCGGGCGGTCGGGCGTCAGCATGCCCTTTCGATCCTGGACGAGCCGGGGCTCAAGGTCCCGAGCTCCTCTTCCTCACAGGAAAAAGAGGCCTCCACCCCAGATCCTGTATGTGCGGATCACCGACGAAAGGCGGACTCGGCCGACGGGCAGAAGGCCTTCCGAACCGATCCTCCGTGGACAGATCGTTACGCTGCGGTTGTGGGCTCCCAGGGGATGGAAACGGGGCCTTTTGGGGACGGTGAACGTATCGACACGAGGGATCGGATTGTGGTCGATGTCCCACAGATCCAGGAGGTGATCTCGGTGATGACGGGGATTCCTGCGCTCCAGCTCTCCCAAAATGAAAAAGAGCGACTGCGCGGTTTGTATGATTACTTTTCGTCGGTGGTGGTCGGACAGGATGAGGCGGTGAGGAAAGTGACGCGCGCTCTGCAGCGGAGTCGGGTCGGATTGAAAGATCCCGACCGACCGATCGGCGTGTTTATGTTTGTCGGGCCGACGGGCGTGGGGAAAACCTATATGGCCAAACAGCTGGCCCGTCACTTTTTTGACAGCGAGGAGGCGTTGGTTCGGGTCGATATGAGCGAATATGCCGAGAGACACAATGTCAGTCGACTGATCGGATCGCCGCCGGGCTATGTCGGCTATGGCGAGGGAGGCCAGTTGACCGAACGGGTACGGCGGCGTCCCTATTGTGTGTTGTTGTTCGATGAGATCGAAAAGGCCCATCCGGAGGTTTTCAATTTGATGTTGCAGCTCTTTGACGAGGGGTGCCTGACCGATGGCTTGGGACGCAAGGTGGATTTCCGCCATACGATCATTATCATGACCTCCAATGTCGGGTCGCGGGAGGTGCAGCGTCGTCGACATAGCGTGGGGTATGAGACTCGCTACGCAGAGCAGCGGGCCGAGCAGGGACGGGACGAGATCTATCGTCGGAATCTGGAGCGGGTGTTTGCGCCGGAGTTCATCAATCGGATTGACGATATCGTGTTCTTCAACTCGCTGAGCGAGAAAGATATCCGAAAGATTGTCGAACTGGAGTTTTCGCGACTGGCGCATCGGGTCGACGAATTGGGGTATACCCTTCAGGCCAGCGAAAAGGCGAAGAAATGGTTGGTCGGCAAGGGCTATGAACCGATGTATGGGGTTCGTTCCTTGAAGCGGACTTTGTTGGATTGGGTGGAGGAGCCCTTGGCGGAGATGATCGTCAATGGGAAGGTCAACGATGGCGATGTGATCGATGTCGGTTGCCGAAACGATGCGATCAGCCTGCGGGTCAAACAATCGGCCTGATTCTTTGGAAGACGTTTGAAAAACAGAAGCTTATCGAGAAATGAACTCCTCGTTTGTTCAACGGAGAAATCATCGGGTCGTTCCCACTTAGGAAAGAGGGTTGTGGACCGGAACGGTCGCATAGACAGGGTGGGCGGGCCGTCGGAAAAGAAGGTTGCGTTGCACGCGGAGCAGAGGCCTTTTAAGAGAGGTAGAGCTCCAATAATCCTTCCGGCAGATCGAAGGTGAGGGTATGTGCATCGGTATCGATTTCGGCGATGAAAGCATCGACAGCCGGGATCAAGGCCTCCTGCCCATCGACCGAGAGGCGAAAGAGCGGATTGTCGCTATCGATGAACTCTTCGATGATGCCCCGATGTCCGGATCCGAGCAGGGCCTCATACCCGACGAGGTCTTCCAGGTAGATTTCGTCTTCATCCGCCTCTTCCTCGTCGTCCGGGTCGGCCAAGGGGCTATCCGACAGATAGAGTTCATGGCCGATCAGTTCGGAAGCGCGGCGCTGGGTGTCGATATCGGCGAAGCGAACGGTGGCTCCGTTTTTGCCGCGGCGGTTGAAGTGTTCGAAAAAAAGAGGAACCGCTAATCCGTCGATTTCGACGAATAGCGGTTCACTCAGGGGATATATGTCCGGAAAAGTGTCGGACAGGGTCAGGGAGAGTTCCCCTTCCCGGCCGAAGAGCTTAGCGACACGTGCGACAGCCAACCACTTTCCTGCGGGCATGATCGGGATGCCGGATCTATTCGGCAGCGTTTTCAGGGGTTTCGGCAGCAGCTTCAGCGGCTTCGCCTTCCGTAGCTTCGGCAGCTTCGGCAGCGGCAGCAGCGGCGGCGGCTTCGGCTTCAGCCTTCTTGGCTGCCAGGGCTTCGGCGCGCTGTTCGTTGATTTTCTTTTCTTCTTCCTGACGGGCTTTCTGACGGGCGATTTTGTCCCCGGCGATTTTGCTCTTCGTTTCCGCGATGCGGTTGGCTTTCTGTTCCATCCATTGGTTGAATTTCACTTCAGCGGCTTCAGCGGTGAAAGCACCTTTTTTGACCCCTCCGAGCAGGTGGTTTTTGTACAAAACTCCCTGTGCCGAGAGGATCGAACGGCAGGTATCGGTGGGTTGAGCGCCTTTTTGCAACCATTCCAGAGCTTTGTCGAAGTTCAGAACGATTGTAGCAGGATTCGTGTTGGGATTATAGGTCCCAATCTTTTCGATGAACTTACCATCACGTGGCGCCCTGCTATCCGCAACGACGATGTGATAAAAAGGACTCCCTTTTTTCCCATGTCGTCCTAATCTGATTTTTACAGGCATTTCTCTTTTTTATTTTAAAGTTTAGTCCGCATTATTGCGGGAGAGCCACAAAAGTAGTGATTTTCTGTCGGATTGCAAATCTTTCCGGGAAATTTTTCAGCAAAGAGGGGCGGATCGGTTGAGAGAGGGGGAGCTTGGGCTCGGGAGAAGGGGAGCATAGTCGGCAAAATAGAGGACAGGTAGAGGCAACAATGCGGGCAGGCATGTTGGGAGAGAGAAGGCAAGGGGAGGAAGAAAGAAGGGGGCGAGGAAGAGGTAAACGAGGGCCTGGAGGTGATGGGAGGAGGGCCCGTTGGGTCGGAGGGGAAACGGGCACGTTGTTTGGAAGAGAACAGCCTCGGAAGCTGCGAGGCAAACAGTGACCGAAAGGAGAACCGACCGGAGGGCCGGAAAAGACCGGGAAAAAGGCCGGAAGAAAAATGGGAAGATAGACAGGAAGGTCCGCATAGAGGGGTTGGGAACACTCTTTGGGGGGGGAGGTGGCGGAATTTCTCGTCCCGGCTCAAAAAACTCTTCGAAAAGGCGTACCTTTGCCCTCCGTTGGACGACACATAAACCATAGAAAAGATGCAGAATCGAAGGATCAGATGGAGAAAGGAGTGGCCCCAGTACCGGGAGACGTTGGTGCTGGCCATACCGGTCGTGTTGTCCCAGTTGGGTCAGGTGGTGGTGCAACTGGTCGACAATGCCATGGTCGGCTATCTGGGAGCCGGACCTTTGGCGGCGGTTTCGTTCGGAGGAGCGGTTTTTAATATCTTTCTGTTTTGGGGAACGGGAATCACCCTGGGGTTGACCCCGTTGACCGGCGAACAATATATCCGACGGGATTATCGGATCGCCGCCCGGTTTTTTCAAAATGCGTTGGTGTTTTATACCGGGATCGGTCTCCTGTTGTTTGCCCTGTTGATGGGGGTCGATCCTTTCCTGGATCGGATGGGACAGAGCTCTGAAGTGGTCGAGCTGGCCCGACCCTATTATCGTTACCTGGCCTGGTCGATCATCCCCTTTATGATCTTCGGGGCGTTCAAACAGTTCCTGGAAGGCGTGGGCAATACACGTACCGGTATGGTGGTGGTGTTGTCCGCCAATGCCCTCAATGTGCTGCTGAATTATATCTTTATTTATGGGCATTGGGGCGCCCCGGCCATGGGTGCTGCCGGAGCCGGTCTGGCCACCTGCCTCTCTCGAGTATGTATGCCGCTGTTCATGTTGGGCTATTTTTTGTGGCATCGTTCGGCTCGCCGTTATTTCCGTTTCTTCGCCTGGAGTGCTCAGGCCGGACGTTGGGTGAAACAGTTGTGGAAAGTGGGCTATCCGATCGCCATGCAGATGGTGCTCGAGATGTCGGCCTTCGCGCTGACCTCCATCATGATGGGATGGCTGGGATCGATCGCCCTGGCGGCTCATCAGATTGTCCTGTCGGTCGGAAACTTCGTCTTCATGGGACAGGTCGGTATCGGGGCTGCAACGACGATTCTGATCAGTCATCACTTCGGGGTCGGCAATTATCGAGGTTTGCGTCGTGCGGCACGAGTCTCCTATCACTTGAGCCTGGTCGCCAGTTTCCTGACCATGCTCTGTTTTATCCTCTTTCGCGAATGGCTGCCGCAGGGGTTCACCTCCGATCAGGCGGTGGTGGCGGTGGCGGCCCAACTGTTCGTAATGGCCGGATTGTATCAGCTGTCGGATGGTTTACAGGTCATTTCGTTGAGTATTCTGCGCGGGATGCAGGATGTGCGCGTGACCATGGTGTATGCCTTTCTCTCCTACATTGTCATTAATTTGCCGGTGGGGTATCTGTGTGCCTTCACCTTGGGCTTGGGGCCGCGCGGATTGTGGATCGGGTTTATTGTGGGCTTGAGTACGGCGGCCGTGTTGTTGCATCGTCGTTTCCGGCACCAGATGCGGCGGGTGGTCTTGCAACGTCCGTAACGGGGCTGCGGTCGTTGTTGACAAGTTGTCGACAGGGAAATGCCGGGTTATACACAGACTGTCGACAAGATATGAACGAACAGTGAGGCCCCCCTCGATGCAAAAAGAACGCCCTCCGATTGCGGAGGGCGTTCTTTTTAGCGGGCAAATCGATGCCGAAGGTCGCTTACAGCTGGTCGATTTCGGCGCACAGCCGGTCGAAGATCTCGTCGATTGTTCCCAGACCGTTGACCAGACGGAATTTATTCATCGGCTTGTAATAATCGGCTACGACGGCCGTTTGGGCTTTGTAGACGTCGATGCGGTTACGGATCACCGCTTCGCTGCTGTCATCGGCCCGGCCGCTCACTTCGCCCCGTTTGAGGAGGCGTTTGACCAGTTCTTCGTCGGGCACATCCAGCGAAAGCATCATGCTCACCGGGGTCCCGTATTTTTCCATGATGCGGTCGAACGCTTCGGCCTGAGCCGTCGTGCGCGGGAATCCGTCGAAGATGTTGCCTTTGGCATCTTTGTGGCGAGCGACATAGTCGGCAATGATATCGATCACCAGTTGATCGGGAGCCAACTCCCCTTTTTCGATGTAGCTTTTCATGCTGAGTCCCAGTTCGGTTCCCTGGCTGATCTCCTGGCGGATCACTTCGCCGGTGGAGATGTGGTTGAATCCGTATTTGGCGACCAGTTTTTCGGCTTGGGTGCCTTTGCCTGCACCCGGAGGGCCGAATAAAACGAGATTAATCATGTTTGTGGTGCTTAGATAATGGATGAACGGATGCAAAATTAGGACTTTTTTTGGCCATGACAAAAGATGCTCCTACCTTTGTGAATAACCTAACAAGATTTCCTTCGGATGAGTAAAAAAACAACGACACCTATTTCTGATCTGGGACTGTTCGGTTTGATCGACAGATTGACGGCCCCTTTTGAAAAACAGCTCCCGTCGACGGTGCGGGCGGTCGGGGACGACGCCGCGGTGATCGATGCCGGCAACGATTATCTGCTGGTCTCGACCGACCTGTTGCTGGAGGGGGTTCATTTCGACTTGACCTATTTCCCGCTCCAACACTTGGGTTTCAAAACGGTGGTGGCCGGCATTTCGGATATTTTGGCCATGAATGGAACGCCCACCCAGGTGATGATCTCTCTCGGAATTTCGTCACGCTTTTCGGTGGAGATGATGGAGGCCTTTTACGAGGGGGTCAAGGCGGCCTGTAGCCGATATGGCGTAGATCTGGCCGGTGGCGATACGTCGGCTTCGGTCAACGGGTTGACGTTGTGTGTGACGGCGATCGGGCGCGTGGCCAAAGAGAAGATCGTCTATCGCAGCGGGGCTCAGGTACACGATTTGATCTGTGTGACTGGAGATTTGGGTGCCGCCTATATGGGGTTGCACCTGCTCGAACGCGAAAAACGGGCGCTGGACGGTATGCCCAATCCGAAACCCGACTTCAAAGGGCATGAATATATCCTGGAACGGCAACTGCGTCCCGAAGCGCGGCTCGATGTGATTCGGGAGTTCGAACGACGGGGCATCGTTCCGACTTCGATGATCGATCTGACGGATGGACTCTCTTCGGAGTTGTTGCATCTGTGTAAGGATTCGGGAACGGGAGCCCGGATCTATTTGAACCGTTTGCCGATTGCGGGAGAGACCTCGGCGATGGCCGAAGAGTTGCATAACGATCCGGTGGTGGCCGCGCTCAATGGCGGAGAGGATTACGAACTGTTGTTTACCGTACCTCTGGAAAAACGCGATGAGGTATTTGCGTTGGGGGTCGACGTGATCGGACATATGACGGCTCCTGAAGCGGGGGTGATGTTGGTCACGCCGGACGGTCAGGAGATCCGGGTACAGGCTCCCGGATGGGTATCGACTCAGGAGTAATTGATGCGATGCCGTGCGGTTGATCGGATCCGGCAACCGAGAAAAAGCGGAGGACGTCCTTATGAGGACGCCCTCCGCTTTTGGTAAGGAGATCGGGGAAGCGGCCCGGATGTACGGCCTCGATGCCGCAGGGAGCTTGGCCGGGCTGTTCGTGATGTCGGGCCGGAGGTAACGACCGGTGGGGTTACAAGAGCCCGAAATGACGCAAGGCGTTGGGAATCCCTTCCTCGTCGACGGAATCGGTCACGTAGTCGGCATGGGCTTTCACCTCGTCGGTGGCGTTGCCCAGGGCGATGCCGATGGCCACGTGGCGTAACATGGGGATGTCGTTGCCTCCGTCCCCGAAGGCCATGCTTTCGGCCCGGGTGAGGCCGTAATGAGCCAACATCAGGTCGATGCCTTTCGCCTTATCGATGCCTTTGCGGTTGAGGTCGGTGAACAGCGGATTCCATCGGCTCGACGAACATTCGGGGAGCACCTGTGAAATCAGACGCGCTTCTTGTTTCCGACTGACATAGAGGCTCATTTGAAAAATGTCGTTTCGTGCGGCCTCTTCGAGGGGCTTGATCGGCGGAATCGCTACCGCCACCATCTGAAAGAGCTGTTCGACATGCTGGTCGATGAAGTTGATCGAGATGTCGTGTTCGCTGACACAGATACAGGGAAACGGATCGTGACGCTGGTAGCGGATCAGGGCTTCGACATCGCTGTGGGGAATGGGGTGACGGCTGATGACCGTACCGTCACCCTGCAAGCAATAGGCGCCGTTGAGGGTGACATAACCGTCGAACACGAGATCGTCCAGATTGTTGATCTGAGCCAAAGGACGTCCCGTGGCGATGAAGAGTTTGACGCCTTGTCGGCGTAATTGGGCCAGTGCTTCCCGCGTGGGGGTAGGGACGGTATGTGTTTGGAAACTGACCAACGTCCCATCGATATCGAAAAAAATCGCTTTTATCATCCGATTGAACAGCTTGAGCCGACAGGAGATTTCTCCGGTCGAGCGGGTGAGAGATAGAGTCTCAGAGGGTGAACTTCCGGGAAACGGCGGAGGTTATAACAGGTGGTTGAGGGCCATGTATTTCCATAGCGGAGCGGCATGGAGGGCCTGTTTGATCTCGTCGCCCAGCAGCAGGGCTTTGACTTCGTCGACGCTCAGCAGATGGACGCTCAGCTCTTCGGTATCCTCCAGATGGGCCTCGGCCTGTTTTTCGACACCGGTGGCCAGAAAGCAGTAGGTCAGGTTGGTCTGGGTGCCGGGATTGGCCGAGATGGTCATATAGCACTCCCATTGGCCGCCTCCGTAACCGGTCTCTTCCATCAGTTCCCGTTGGGCTGCGGCCAGGGGGGTGGGGTCTTCCGGATCGCGTACACCGGCACACAACTCATAAGAGGTACGGTCCAGACCGTGCCGATATTGGCGAACGAAGATGAACTTCCCGTCCGGGGTGATGGCCAGGGTGTTGACCCAATCCGGATACTCCAGGACGTAATATTCCGGAATGATATGTCCGTTTGCCAGGCGAATCTTCTCCTGACGAGCCGTCAGCCAAGGCGCCCGATGAACGTATCGGCATTCGAGGACTTGCCAGGGGGTCTGTTTCTCTTTTTCCATTACAACGAAATTTTGTTCAGGGGAATATCGTAGCTTTTTCCCTCTTCGACAGCTTCGGTCCGGGGAAAAAGCTGTCGGGCCTCATCGACCAATCGCTGTTCCTCTTTATACCGGGAGGAGAAGTGTCCGATGAGCAATCGGCCAGCTTGGGCCTTGAGGGCGGCCATCGCGGCTTGACGGGCGGTACTGTGTCCGGTTTGACGGGCGAGCGCCTTGTCTTCGTCGGCAAACGTCGCCTCGTGATAGAGCAGGTCGATGCCCTCTACCAGTCCGGCGGCCTTGGGCGAATAGAGTGTATCGCTCAGATAGGCATAACTGCGTCCTCGATAGGGTCGATAGGTGAGCTTGTCGTTCGGAATCGTACGGCCGTCTGCCAGCCGCAGATCTTCGCCTCGTTTGACGGCCGCA
The DNA here is from genome assembly GCA_944326035.1 of uncultured Alistipes sp. GTDB lineage: Bacteria > Bacteroidota > Bacteroidia > Bacteroidales > Rikenellaceae > Alistipes_A. Next base: position 325,727 of record CALVCS010000003.1, read on the forward strand.
CAATCGGCGATGCCCATCCCGAAACGTTCGATCGCCTCTTTCCGAATGTTCAGGGGAGGTTCCTTTTCCCGGAAGAAAAAGCCGGCGGCTGGAACCCGGTGACGCAACGGAATCGAATAGACCTCCAGTACTTTGTTTTCGTACAGCAGGCGGTGTTTTCGTGTTTCCACTTCGTGCCATTGGACTTCGTAGGGCAGCTGGCTGTCGAAATAGCGGAGATGGGCCGCCAGGATCTCATCGAACGGTCGGGGCGCATAGATGGCCAGCGGGGTACGCCGCCCCTGCAGACCCAGTGTCGAGATCAGTCCGAACAGGCCGTAGACATGATCGCCATGCAGATGGCTGATGAAGACGGCATTGATCTTCTGGGGATGAATGCCGGCACGCATAAGGCGTTGTTGGGTGCCCTCGCCGCAATCGATCAAAAAAAACTGCTCATGCACGTTGAGTGCATGAGCAGCAGGATTGCGTCTCGGAGTCGGCGAGGCCGAACTGCTACCCAATATGGTAACCCGAAACGTCATAGACGAACCGATTAGGCTTCGGCTTTTTCTTCGGCAGCTTTCGGTTTAGCGGCTTCCGCTTCTTCCATCTGCGCTTTCAGTTCTGCCAGACCGGCGATGTCACCCAGGGTCGTTTTTTCGACCGCAGCGTTGATCTTCTTCACCGAATCTTTGGCCTGATCTTCGGCTTTTTTGCGTTCAGCACGTTCGGCCTGAGCTTCCTGACGTTTGAGGTCTTCACCCAGACGAGTGTGCGAGAGGATGATTCGTTTGGTGGCTTTGGAGAATTCAACGACTTTGAAGTCGAGGGTTTCTCCTACTTTAGCGGTCGTCCCGTCTTCTTTAACGAGCTGTTTGGCCGGAGCAAAGCCTTCGATGTTATCGCCCAGCGAAACAACGGCCCCTTTGTCGTTCATTTCGGTGATGGTCCCGCTGTGTACCGAATCCACGGTAAACTGGGCTTCGATAGCGTTCCACGGATTTTCTTCCAGCTGTTTGTGGCCCAGGCTCAGACGACGGTTTTCCTTGTCGATTTCCAGCACAACGACGTCGATATCGGCCCCGATCTGCGTAAATTCCGACGGGTGTTTGATTTTCTTGGTCCAGCTCAGATCCGAGATGTGGATCAGCCCGTCGATCCCTTCTTCGATTTCTACGAATACCCCGAAGTTGGTGAAGTTACGCACTTTGGCGGTATGTTTGCTGCCGACGGCATATTTGGTTTCGATATCGGCCCAAGGGTCGGGAGTCAGCTGTTTGATACCCAGCGACATTTTGCGTTCTTCGCGGTCGAGGGTCAGGATAACGGCTTCCACTTCGTCGCCCACTTTCATGAATTCCTGAGCGGAACGCAGGTGTTGGCTCCACGACATTTCCGATACGTGGATCAGCCCTTCTACACCCGGAGCGATTTCGACGAAAGCCCCGTAATCGGCCATCACAACCACTTTCCCTTTGACTTTGTCGCCGACCTTCAGGTTGGGATCCAGAGCGTCCCACGGATGCGGGGTGAGTTGTTTGAGACCCAGGGCGATCCGTTTCTTGGCGTCGTCGAAGTCGAGGATAACGACGTTGAGTTTCTGATCCAGTTGGACGATTTCTTCGGGGTGGTTGACACGGCCCCAGCTCAGGTCGGTGATGTGGATCAGGCCGTCTACGCCGCCCAGGTCGATGAATACCCCATAGGAGGTGATGTTTTTGACGGTCCCTTCGAGGATCTGTCCTTTTTCGAGTTTGGACATGATTTCCTTTTTCTGGGCTTCGAGTTCGGCTTCGATCAGGGCTTTGTGCGATACGACCACGTTGCGGAATTCCTGGTTGATCTTCACGACTTTGAATTCCATGGTCTTGTCGACATATACATCGTAGTCGCGGATGGGTTTCACGTCGATCTGCGAACCCGGCAGGAAGGCTTCGATGCCGAAGACATCCACGATCATACCGCCCTTGGTGCGGCATTTGATGTACCCTTTGATGATTTCGTCTTTTTCGAGGGCTTCGTTGACACGATCCCACGAGCGGAGCTGACGAGCTTTCTTATGGGAGAGAACCAGCTGACCTTTTTTGTCTTCGGCGCTTTCGACATACACTTCGACTTTGTCGCCGATTTTCAGATCGGGGTCATAGCGGAATTCACTTACGGGGATGATCCCTTCGGATTTGTAACCGATGTTGACCACCACTTCGCGTTTGTTGAGGCCGATCACGGTTCCTTCTACGACTTCGCCCACCTGTACTTTCGAGAGGGTTTGGTCGTACTTAGCTTCGATGCTTTCTTTGCTTTCTTCGTACAGGCCGAGGTCGTGTTCATACGCGTTCCAGTCGAAGGTGTTCAGGTCTACGGGTTGAGCGTAGGCGGTCTGAGCTGCGTTCTTTTCGGTTTCTTTTTCAGTTGCCATTGTTGATAAAATAGGTTTGGTAATTAATGAATTAGACATTATGTGTAGAACCTTTGGCGGTCGCGGTGCTGTCGGATTCCAAGAACCCGGACGAGGCGGACGCATCCAAGGCGGCACAAAGGTAGTATTTTCCGCGAGAAATTGCAAAATTCTGACTCAAAGACAGTACTTTTCATCGAGAATGCCTATCTTTATAGGCTCCCGGGGCTGTGTGAGGGGGTGGACGGATTGTGCCGCGCGGACGAAGAGCGTCGAAGATCAGACAGATGGCCCTCGTTTTTTAGGGGTGAGAGGTGCTGATCGAGACGGGGGAAGGGGCCGTATAACGGAAAACGGGGAATGACCGGCTTTCCCGGCCCAGCGACCCGGCCCAGCGAGGGAGACAACGGAATTAGCCGGAGGCCCGGATTCGGAACCGAACAGAGGTTTTGGTCGGGGACACGGCATCAATGAAGGGAACAGTGAAGCTGTATGAACGAGAATGTAAAAGTTATTTGTGAGAACGATGGGAGTTCCTTGTTCGTGACCATGGGAACGACCCTGGAACAGATCGCGGAGGTATTGGCCCTCAAGAACGAACATCCCTTTTTGGCGGCCTATGTGAATAATCGGCTCAAGGAGCTGAATTATCGGGTGTATAACCCGGTGTCGATTCGTTTTATCGACATCACCCATTTTGCCGGGATGGGGGTCTATCAACGGACCCTGTTTTTTGTGTTGCAGAAGGCGGTTTACGATCTCTATCCCGACCGGAAACTGTACATCAAAAACTCGGTGGCCAAGGGATTTTATTGCGAAATCCAAGGCATGGAGGATATTCCGGGCGAGGTGATCGATCGGCTGCAGGAACGGATGCGGGATATTGTCGATCAGGACATTCCGATCGTGCGGGAGAGAATGACCCAGACCGAGGCCGAAGAGTTGTACCGCAAGTGGGGAATGGAGGATAAAGAGGTGTTGTTGAAGACCCGACCGCATCTCTATGTGACGATTTACAGTCTGGCCAATTTGGTGGGCTATTTTTATGGGGTGTTGGCGACCTCGACCCGCTTTGTGCCGCTGTTCGAGCTGCATAAATATTATAAGGGGTTGCACCTGGCCGTCCCCAAACGGACCGATCCGTCTCACCTGGAGGCGATGGTGCCGCAGGATAAGATGTTCGACGTCTTCAACGAGTATGCCGATTGGGTGCGGGTGATCGGCGTGGCGAATATTGGAGCGCTCAATTCGCGGATTCTGGAGGGCCGGGGCGGCGAGTTGATCAAGATCGCCGAAGCGTTCCATGAAAAGAAGTTGGGCAATATTGCCGATATGATTCAGGCCTCGCATGATCGCGGAGGTGCCCGGATTGTCTTGATTTCGGGCCCCTCGTCCAGCGGAAAGACCACCTTCGCCAAACGCTTGGGCATTCAGTTGCGAATTTTGGGTCTCGAACCGGTGTTGATCTCGTTGGACGACTACTTCGTCGATCGCGAAAAGACACCGCTGGACGACCAGGGACGTTATGATTACGAAACGCTGGAGGCGATCGATATCGGGCTCTTTAACCAGCATTTGGAAGAGTTGTTGGCGGGGCATCAGGTGTCGATTCCCCGGTATGATTTCATCACCGGCAAACGGACCTCGGAAGGGGTCCCCCTGCAGATGGGCGAACGGTCGATCCTGGTCATCGAAGGGATTCACGGACTGAATCCCACGCTGACCGCCCAGATCGAGGACAAATACAAGTTCCGGATCTATGTTTCGGCCCTGACCTCCATCTCGATGGATAATGTCAACCGTATCGCAACGACCGATAACCGTTTGATTCGGCGTATTGTGCGCGATTACCACTCCCGCGGCAGCAGCGCTTCGGATACCTTGCGCCGCTGGGGCAGCGTTCGCAGGGGCGAGGATAAATACATCTTCCCGTATCAGGAACAAGCCGATGTGATGTTCAACTCGTCGTTGTTCTATGAGTTGGCGGTGTTGAAGAATCTGGTCGAACCGTTGTTGTACGAAGTGCCCGATACGATTCTGGAGTATGGAGAGGCGCGTCGACTGTTACGGGTTTTGGATCAGTTCACGCCGTTGGACGGCGGGGAAATTCCACCGACCTCCATCCTGCGGGAGTTCATCGGCGGCAGCAGTTTTACGTATTGAAACCGGCGGAGAACCGAAAAGCGTAGGCCCCGAAGCCCTCGGGCCGCTAAATTGCCTGAGCAGAACGTTGGATGGGCCGGAAATGTTTCTTACCTTTGCAACTTAGCTTAACCAAACTTAACCGCTATGTCACAAGATAAATTCGTGTCGCGCCATGTCGGCTCGTCCCCTGCCCAGGTGGAACAGATGCTCGAAACCATTGGCGTCAAAAGCATGGATGAACTGATCGATCAGGTCGTTCCTGCTACCATTCGTTTGAAGAAACCGCTCGATCTGCCGGCCGAAGGCATGAGCGAATATGAATATGCCGACCACATCCGGGCATTGGGCCGCAAGAACAAACTCTATCGGAGTTTGATCGGGATGGGGTATTACGGGACGGCGTCTCCGGCCGTCATTCTGCGGAACGTATTCGAAAATCCCGCTTGGTATACCTCTTATACACCTTATCAGGCCGAAATTTCACAGGGGCGTCTCGAAGCGCTGTTGAACTTCCAGAGCGCCGTGATCAGTCTGACGGGACTGCCCGTGGCCAACTGCTCGCTGTTGGACGAAGGGACGGCAGCGGCCGAAGCCATGCACATGATGTTCGCGTTGCGTTCGCGGGCAGCGGTGCAGGAAAACCGGAACGTGTTGTTCGTCGATGAAAATATCTTCCCGCAGACGCTCGATGTGTTGCTCACGCGTAGCGAACCGTTCGGCATCGAAATCATCTGTGACAACTACGACAACTATGAATTCTCGGGTCGCGAATTCGGTGCGATTGTGCAGTATCCGGCGGCCGATGGCGAAGTACGCGATTATGAAGATTTCACGGCCGCGGCTCATAGCCGTGGGGTGATGGTGACCGTAGCGGCCGACATTCTGAGTCTGGTGCTCTTGAAGGCTCCGGGCGAATGGGGAGCCGATATTGCGGTCGGGTCGACCCAACGTTTGGGGATCCCGATGGGTTATGGCGGGCCTCATGCCGCTTATATGGCGACCAAAGAGGAGTATAAACGGTATATCCCGGGCCGTATCATTGGGGTTTCGGTGGATCGCATGGGCAAGCAGGCGCTGCGTATGGCCCTGCAGATGCGTGAACAGCATATCAAACGGGAACGCGCCACCTCGAATATCTGTACGGCTCAGGCGCTGTTGGCCAGCATGGCCGGTTTCTTTGCCGTGTACCACGGGCCCGAAGGGATGCGTCGTATCGCATTGAACGCCCATACGGCGGCGGTGGCTGTAGCCGAAGGCTTGGAAAAACTGGGCTATACGTTGAAGACGAACAGCTTCTTCGATACCCTGGATGTGGAAGCCGATGCCGAAAAGATTCGGACGCTGGCGTTGGAAAAACAGATCAACTTCTTCTATGTGGACGATCATCGGGTACGGATGAGCTTCGACGAACTGACCGATCTGCCGGAAGTGAATACCGTATTGGGTATTTTTGCGGCCGCGGTCGGGAAAAAGGCTCCGGTCGTCAAATCGATGGATAAGGTGACGCTGCGGACGAGCCTGCAACGGAAGTCGGCCATTCTGACCGATCCGGTGTTTGAAAACTACCACAGCGAAACCGAATTGATGCGTTACATCAAGAAACTGGAACGTCGGGATATTTCGTTGGCCAACAGCATGATTTCGCTGGGGTCCTGCACCATGAAACTCAATCCGGCCGTGACGATGATGCCGCTGAGCCTGGTTGAATTCGCCAATATCCACCCCTTTGTGCCGACCGATCAGGCCGAAGGGTATCAGGAACTGATCCGCAATCTGTCGCACGATCTGGCGATTATCACCGGATTTGCCGGGGTTTCCTTGCAGCCTAACTCAGGGGCTTCGGGCGAATATGCCGGTTTGATGGTTATCCGGGCCTATCTGCAGAGCAAAGGTCAGGGCCATCGGAACATTGCGTTGATTCCGGCTTCGGCCCATGGGACCAACCCGGCTTCGGCCACGATGGCCGGCATGAAAACGGTGACGGTCGCCTGCGACGAACACGGGAATATCATGATCGACAACCTGAAGGCCAAGGCTGAACAGTATGCGCCCGACCTGGCCTGCATCATGGTGACCTATCCTTCGACGCACGGGGTGTTCGAAAGCCGCATTCGCGAAATTGTGGATATCGTACACGAAAACGGCGGTCAGGTCTATATGGACGGGGCCAACATGAACGCCCAGGTGGGTTTGACCAATCCGGGCTATATCGGGGCCGATGTCTGCCACCTGAATCTGCACAAAACGTTTGCCATTCCGCATGGGGGTGGGGGTCCTGGGGTAGGCCCGATTTGCGTGGCAGCCCATCTGGTGGAATTCCTGCCGGGCCACTCCATCGTGAAGACCGGAGGCGATAACGGCATTACGGCTTTGGCCTCGGCTCCTTATGGCAGTGCCATGATTCTGCCGATCACCTATGGATATATCAAAATGTTGGGCGCCAACGGACTGCGTCGGGTCACCGAAATGGCTATCCTGAATGCTAACTATCTGGTGGCTGCCTTCCGGGGCGAATACGATACACTCTACACCGGTGAAACGGGTCGGGTCGGTCATGAAATGATCCTTGACCTGCGTCATTTCCGCAAGGATTACGGTGGGGTGGAATGCGGCGACATCGCTCGTCGACTGATGGACTACGGGTTCCATGCCCCGACGGTATCGTTCCCGGTACACGAAACGCTGATGGTCGAACCGACCGAAAGCGAATCCAAGGCCGAACTCGATCGTTTTGTCGAAGCCATGGTACAGATCAAACGTGAATGCGAAGAGATCGCTGCAGGCACGGCCGATGGAGAAGATAACGTGGTGAAAATGGCTCCTCATACCGCCGAAGAAGCGGCAGCCGACCAGTGGACACACGCTTATGGCCGAGAAAAAGCGGTTTATCCGTTGCAATGGGTCCGTTACAACAAGTTCTTCCCCTATGTTTCCAAGATCGATGGAGGCTATGGCGATCGCAACTTGGTGTGCACCTGTGAAGGCTTTGCCGAAGACGAAAAAGCCTAAACGAGCGAGTGACCGGGAGAAGGGATCGGAAAAGAGTCGTTTCTCTGGCTCGCGAGGGTTATTTATTTAAACACAAGGATAACTATGAAAATTGGAGAAAAAACTTTTGTAGCGCTCAGCTATGAACTCAAGGTAGACGGTGAACTGGTCGAAAAGGTGACGGCTGAAGCTCCGCTGCAATTCGTATATGGGGCAGGCTTTCTGCTTCCCAAATTCGAAGCCCAGTTGAAAGATCTGGAAAAGGGCGATACGTTTGCTTTCCGGCTGGCCAGCGAAGATGCTTACGGACCGGTGATGCAGGAAGCGGTCGTAGATCTGCCCAAAGAGGTCTTTATGGTCGACGGGAAGATCGAAGACGGATTGTTGGAGATCGGCAATCAGCTGCCCATGAGCGATAATCAAGGCAATCGTTTGGTGGGGGTTGTGAAGGCGGTCAGTGACGATAAGGTGACCATGGACTTCAACCACCCGATGGCTGGGAAAGATCTCGAATTCTCGGGGGCAGTTGTTGAGGTTCGCGAAGCCAAACCCGAAGATATGATGCCGGCTCACGCTTGCGGAAGCGGTTGTGGCGACGGTTGCGGCGATTGCCATTGCGACGATGACAAAGGCGGTTGCCACTGTGGTTGCTAATTGGCATGCCGTTCATCGGTGATAAAAGAGAGAGCGGTCTTCATAGGAAGACCGCTCTCTTTTTGTGCCCTTGCCGTGCCTGCTGAAACCGATAGTCTGTACTGGCCGTATGTCGGAAAGAGGACGAGGCTGAAGGCGTAAAGTCCTTAGGGTGGTGAAGTCGCCCGAGGAGAGATTTTGTTTTGGGGAATGCCTCCGTTTTTAGAAGTGGAACGGATGGGTATTGAGTTCTTTACCAGGGGGCGTCCGGTGTTGAAATAGGGTTATAAAAAAGGTCTCCGTATTTGCATACGGAGACCTTTTTTATCGAGACAGAGCGATTAACCGAGGTAGCTGAGCAGAATCCCTGCTGCTACGGCACTGCCGACTACACCGGCCACATTCGGACCCATGGCGTGCATCAGCAGGAAGTTGCTCGGATTTTCTTTCTGACCTTCCAACTGCGATACGCGGGCAGCCATCGGCACAGCCGATACCCCTGCCGAACCGATCAGCGGGTTGATCTTATTCCCATCCTTGGCGAACAAGTTCATGAATTTGGCGAGCAGCACTCCACCGGCCGTTCCCAACCCGAAGGCAATAACCCCCAGCAACAGAATGCTCAAGGTCCGCAGGTTGATGAAGGCTTCGGCGGTAGCGGTTGCTCCGACCGTGATCCCCAGGAAGATGACGACGATGTTCATCAGTTCGTTCTGAACGGTTTTGCTCAGACGTTCTACGACGCCGCACTCTTTCATTAGGTTCCCTAGCATCAGACAGCCGATCAGCGGAGCGGCACTCGGCAACAGCAGCGAAATGATCACGGCAATGACCAGCGGGAAGATGATCTTTTCGGTTTTCGATACGGGACGCAACTGCGACATCTTGATAGCCCGTTCCTTTTTGGTGGTCAACAGACGCATGATGGGCGGTTGAATCACCGGAACCAATGCCATGTAAGAATAGGCAGCTACGGCGATCGGGCCGAGCAATTCAGGTGCCAGTTTGGAGGTCAGGTAGATCGCCGTAGGACCGTCGGCCCCACCGATGATCCCGATCGAACTGGCCTGGGCCGGCGTGAATCCCAGGGCATAGGCCCCGATGAAGGTCAGGAAGATCCCGATTTGGGCGGCAGCCCCCAACAAGAAACTCTTCGGGTTGGCGATCAGCGGACCGAAGTCGGTCATGGCGCCGACGCCAATGAAGATCAGACAGGGATAGATCCCGAGCTTAACGCCCAGGTAGAGGTAGTCGAGCAATCCGGCTTCGTTGACGAAGTTTTCCCAGTGGACGTGACCATCGGCGAACAGCGAGGCGTGGTACATTCCGGCGCCCGGCAGGTTAGTCAACAGCATCCCGAAGGCGATGGTCAACAGCAACAGCGGTTCGAACTTGTGTTTGATAGCCAGATAGAGCAGAAAGAACGCGACGCAAATCATGATGATATTGCCCCACGTAGCGCCTGCGAACCCCGTAGAAGCGAAGAACGTTTGCAGGCTTTCAGCCGTGAAATTAGACCCTGCGGTCAACAAATACCCCATCATAATCAGCCAATAATGATCAGGTTATCGCCTTCCAGCACCGTAGCGCCTTGTTGCACGAGGATTTGTTTGACTACACCGCTACGATCGGCGTCGATGTTGTTTTCCATTTTCATGGCTTCCAGTACGAGCAGCGTCTGGCCCACCGAAACCGTATCACCCACCTTCACTTTGATGCTGAGGATGGTACCCGGCAGCGGGCATTTGATGGCGGCACCGGCGCCGGCTGACGGAGCGGCGGCCCGAGGAACCGACGGGTTGGAGGTCGAGGGAGTGACCGTCGTGGCCGAAGAGCCCGGAGCGGCAGCTACCTGAGGTCGGGAAGTGGCTTTGCTTTTGACGCCGGAGATTTCCACCTGATAGGTTTCTCCGTTGACCACCACTTCGGCGAGCGTCATATCCTTATTAATATCTTTTACCATCACGTCGTATTGATGGCCGTTCACTTTCAATCCGTATTGTTTCATGGTGTAGGTCCTTATTTTTTGTTGGGAATCGGAGTTAGGCCGTGAATTTTCGAATTCCACGGGGAGTAGATACGCTTGATCTGTTGGATCGTCAGCACTTCGGTTTCGTGGTCATGGAGTTCGTGGGTATAGAGTGCCAAGGCCGTTGTGATGGCGGCGATCTCTTCCACCCGCAGTTCCTGTTCGGTAATCGGGGTTTTGTTGCGGTGGTAGGTGAAGACCATACCGAACAACTTCATAATCCACACCAGCATCAGCAGGATAATCACTACCAGCAGGAAGCCGATGAGCGCCACGTTCAGGATCTCCGGCCAGCCCCATGCGATTGTTAGCATTGCCATAGTCGATCGGGTTTACAGAGGAATATTGGAATGTTTTTTAGCCGGATTCTGCAGGCGTTTGGTAGCCAACGATTGCAAGGCGCGGATGATGCGGAAGCGGGTATTGCGCGGTTCGATCACATCGTCGATATAGCCGTATTTGGCGGCTACATACGGGTTGGCGAATTGGTCGCGGTATTCGGCTTCTTTTTCAGCGATGAAGGCGGCTTGTTTTTCCGGATCTTCGATCGCGGCGATATCCTTCGACAGCAACACTTCGATGGCACCTTTGGGACCCATCACGGCGATTTCGGCCGTCGGCCAAGCGTAGTTCAGGTCGCCACGCAGGTGTTTGGAGCTCATAACGCAGTAGGCTCCACCGTAAGCTTTACGCAGAATGACGGTTACTTTGGGCACCGTAGCTTCGCCGTAAGCGAACAGCAGTTTGGCCCCGTGGATAATGATCCCGCCATATTCCTGGCTGGTACCGGGCAGGAAGCCGGGAACGTCGACCAGCGTCACGATCGGAATATTGAAGGCGTCGCAGAAGCGGACGAAGCGAGCGGCTTTACGCGAGGCGTTGATGTCCAGCACGCCGGCCATATATTTCGGTTGGTTGGCGATGATCCCCACGCTTTGGCCGTTGAAACGGGCGAAGCAGGTGATGATGTTTTGAGCGTACTGAGGTTGGCTTTCCAGGAATTCCCCGTTATCCACGATGGCGCGGATCACTTCCTTGACGTCATACGGTTTGTTGGGGTTATCGGGAATGATTTCGTTGAGCGAATCTTCCAGACGATCGATTGCGTCGGTGCAGACGGCCATCGGGGCGTCTTCCATGTTATTCGACGGCAGATAGCTCAGCAGTTTGCGAACGAGTTCGAGACCTTCTTCTTCGGTTTGAACCATGAAGTGGGCCACCCCGCTTTTGGAGGAGTGTACGGAAGCGCCTCCGAGTTGTTCCTGGGTCACTTCTTCGCCGGTCACGGTTTTGACGACCTTCGGGCCGGTAACGAACATATAGCTGGTTCCCTGGCTCATGAGGATGAAGTCGGTCAGGGCGGGGGAGTATACGGCACCGCCGGCGCAGGGGCCGAAGATGACGGAAATCTGAGGAATGACCCCGGAAGCCAGAATGTTACGTTGGAAGATTTCGGTATAGCCCGAAAGGCTGTTCACGCCTTCCTGGATACGGGCACCTCCCGAGTCGTTGATACCGATCAGCGGGGCACCGTTGCGCATGGCCATATCCATGACCTTGCAGATTTTGGCGGCGAAGGTTTCGGAGAGCGACCCTCCGAATACGGTGAAGTCTTGGGAGAAGACGTATACCAATCGTCCGTTGACCGTGCCGTAACCGGTGATGACTCCGTCACCGAAATATTTTTCTTTATCGATGCCGAAGTTGTGGCTGCGGTGGGTGACGAACATGTCGAATTCTTCGAACGAGCCTTCGTCCAGGAACATGGCGATACGTTCGCGGGCCGTCATTTTGCCTTTACGGTGTTGCGAGTCGATACGCTTTTGACCGCCGCCCAATTTGGCTTGTTCGCGAAAGTCGATTAATTCTTTGACTTTAGTCTGAATATTGCTCATTGTATGATGTCGGATTCAAAAGTTAGTGTTGTCCTCATCGGCCGCAGGAGACCTTCCCGTGCGTGCGATCACAGCGAAGGGGAAGCGGCCCGATAGGTCCGGAGCCAAGGGTTGCAGACCGATGGCTCCGAATGAGGCCTATTTTTTGTTTTTGTCTTCGCAGAGTTCGGTGAGCACACCGCCGGTCGATTTGGGATGCAGGAAGGCGATGGTGAGCCCTTCGGCGCCTTTACGCGGGGTCTGGTCGATCAGACGGATGCCGGCGGCTTCGCATTCGGCCAGCGTATCTTCGATGCCTTCTACGGCAAAAGCGACGTGTTGGATGCCTTCGCCCTTCTTTTCGATGAATTTGGCGATCGGGCCATCTTCGGCGGTCGATTCGAGCAGTTCGATTTTGGTCTGACCGATTTTCAGGAAGGCCGTGCGGACTTTCTGTTCGGCGACTTCTTCGATGTTATAGCATTTGGTGCCCAGCAGTTTTTCCCACAGGGGAATGGCAGTGTCGAGACTTTTGACGGCAATGCCCAAGTGTTCGATATGAGTAGGTTTCATCTCTTAAATATGATTTGGTTTATTTAGTTTCTGCATCATCTTCGCACGGGTGTACTTCGGGGACAACGCTCTTTGAATGAATCGGTTGCCGAGGGAAGACAGACCTCCGTCACGGAATCCTACAAAAGTAAGGGTTATTCCTGACTTTTCAAGATTAATTTTTAATTTTTTTTGCCGAAAAAGTGGGCTTTTACTCCTTGCGTGCCCGGTTTGCAGACGAACAGACTTCCGCTCAGCGGGAAGTCGGTCGAGTCGTTCGGAGAGGTGGCGGTGGTGATGTAGAGCGTGTCGAGACGGTCGCCGCCGAAGGCGCAGGAGGTGACGTTGAGAGCCGGGACGGCAATGCGTCGAATCAATTCCCCCGAGTCGGGATCCCACTGGTAGACCCCCTGTCCGCCCCAGTGGGCGATCCAGAGTTTGCCGTTACGGTCGATGGTCATGCCGTCGGGGTAGCCCCAGGCTTCGGGAACGATGATCGAAACCTCTTCGAAACTGATGCGTCCGCTCGCTTCGTCATAGCGGTAGCGACATACCTGGCGGGTTGGGGTGTCGATGTAGTACATGGTGCTGCGATCGGCGGTCCAGACAATGCCGTTGGAGATCGATACGCTGCCGATCTGGACGGTGATCTGGCCGTCGGGTTCGACACTGTACAGGGTCCCCGCTTCGGGGCTGCCGTCCAGGGCCATGGTTCCGATCCACAGGCGCCCGGCGGGGTCGCATTTTCCGTCGTTACAGCGCAGTTTTCCCCCTTGGGAAGGGATATGGGCGAGGGTGTCTCGATGTTGTGAGCGTAGGTTGAATCGTTCGATATGATCGGCCAGGGCGATGACCACCGTCGAGTCGCTTTCCGGAACGACGGTCGATACGGAAGTCTCAAACCTCCACTGGTTACAACGGCGTTGGGCGGGAAGCAGTTCATAGAGCCTTTGGCCGGTGATATCGACCCAGAACAGTGATTTACGCAGGGGATGCCATATGGCCCCTTCGCCCAGATCGGCTTTCAGCGTGTCGGCCGGTTGCACGTGGATTGTGCGGTCGGCACGTGGAATTTCCTGAGGAGGCAGGGCTCGACTGGGGGTTGTCCACAGGCATAGGGTCGTGATTCCCAGAAGGATGTTCCGTAAGGTGCGGCTGCTCATGACGGTATCGGTTTCGAGGGTTTGGCCCGGCGAGTGACGATCAGTAAACGGTCAGTCAGCGGAGATAGACAAATGTACAAAACCCCGGGGAAAAAGGCGAACGCAACGTCGAGGTTTTTTATCGAAAAGGGCTTTCTTTTCGGAAGTTAGGTCGGAAAGTAACATTTTTCTTCCGTTTTGCGTATTACAAAGGAAAGGTTATCTTTGTTAGGGAATGGTTGAGTGCGGATGAGGGAGAACCTTTCGGTAAGGTTTTGAATTAGACTTTGAATCAGAAACAGATGATACGTAAAATCGCAATCGGAGTGGTCGTGTTGTGTGGCTCGCTGTCGATGGCCTCTGCGCAACGGCTGGTGATCGGTCAGCGACCGGCGGATGTGAAGATCAAAGAGTATGTATTAGGAGAAATGGTGCCCGAAGATCGGCCGGTTTTGATCGAATTTTTCTATTCGCCCAGTCGGCCCAGTCGGGATCGGCTGCCGGTGCTCGATGAAATGGCGCAAAAGTATGCGGGACGGGTAACGATATTGGTTTTGGCGCGGGAGAGCCGCGAACGAATCGAACCGTTGGTGGTCGATAAGGGTTATGCCTTTACGGTGGCGTTGGATGAAGAGGGTAAGACATTCGACGGGTTCGATATCCATTATGTGCCCTTCAGTGTGTTGATGGATGCCAAAGGAAGGGTGAGCTGGTTCGGCTATTCCTCCCAATTGACGGACTCGATCCTTGAAACGGAGTTGAAATTATAAAGACCTCGGTGGGTATTTCGGGGGCTTGCTGAAATAGCAATGTCGCTAAAAATAAAGCAGGAAAAACGATTTTTCGTTTTTCCTGCTTTTGTATGTTGGACGATTGGAGCTTGAGCGGTTTTGGCGGTTCGACTGAGTCAGAGGAAAAGGCCCACAAGAAACGAAACTTCGTCTTGTTGAATTGGCCGTCCGGGTTGTGTGGCCCGGGTTTTGGGTGTGGTCTTCAGATTTGGCTTCCGTCCGTAGCTTTTCGTTCGGTCTGCAGCTTCTCGATCTGTCATGATCGGTCTTAGCGGTGATCTCCTCTCTTACGGTATTCGCCCCCAAACTCCAAACCCCAAACTCCAAACCCTGAGCTTTAGCCCCGTGACTCCAGCCCCGAGTTCCATCCCTGAATTTTAAACCCCGATCTCCAGCTCCTCGACTCCGGACGCAGAGCCTCCGGTGGTTAGCTGACCGACTTCAGTCTCTGCACATTGACTTTTTCGGTGCGGGACTTGGCGTATTCGAGCGTCACCTTGAAGCTCTTGCGGTTCCCGGCACTGGGCAGATCGAACATGGCATCCATCATGATGTTCTCACAGATCGACCGTAATCCGCGGGCACCCAGTTTGAATTCGATCGCTTTGTCGACGATGTAGTCCAACGCGGCCGGATCGAACGACAGTTTGATCCCGTCCATCTCGAACAGACGGGTATATTGCCGGATGATGGCGTTTTTGGGTTCGGTCAGAATGCGGCGCAAGGCATCGCGATCGAGCGGTTCGAGATAGGTCAGGACCGGCAGACGACCGATCAATTCGGGAATCAGCCCGAACGACTTGAGATCCTGCGGCTGAACGTAACTCAACAAGTTGTCTTCGTTGACCCGTTCTTTTTTCAGCTGACCGTATCCTACTGTTTGGGTGTTGATGCGTTGGGCGATCTTTTTCTCGATCCCGTCGAAGGCTCCTCCGCAGATGAACAGAATATTGGAGGTGTTGACCTGCACGAACTTCTGATCGGGGTGTTTGCGGCCTCCCTGGGGCGGTACGTTGACGGTCGTCCCTTCCAGAATTTTGAGGAGAGCTTGCTGCACGCCTTCACCCGATACGTCCCGGGTGATCGAGGGATTGTCTCCTTTACGGGCAATCTTGTCGATCTCGTCGATGAAGACGATCCCGCGTTCGGCCAGCGGAACATTGTAATCGGCAACCTGCAACAGTCGGGTCAGAATGCTTTCCACATCTTCGCCTACATAACCGGCTTCGGTTAGCACGGTGGCGTCCACGATGGTAAACGGCACCTTCAGCAGTTTGGCAATGGTGCGGGCCAGCAGCGTTTTCCCCGTCCCGGTCTGTCCGATCATGATGATGTTGGACTTGTCGATTTCGGTATCCTGCTCTTTGGCCCCATACATCAGGCGTTTGTAGTGGTTGTATACGGCCACCGACATGTAGCGTTTGGCGGTATCCTGCCCGATTACATATTGATCGAGAAAGGCTTTGATCTGGGCAGGTTTCAGCAACTGATCGGGGGTCAGTTTTGGCAGGGCGGAGCGTTGCAGCTGGCGGGCGTGTTCGCCGATCAGGTTGTGGGCGTGTTCGATGCACTGATCGCAGATGAATGCCCTGTTGGTGCCGGCAAACATCACATCCACTTCGTTGCGCGAGAGACCGCAGAACGAACAACAGTCGCCTTGATCGTGGTATTCTTGTTTTGACATAGTTGAAATCTCGAACGTGGAGAATCGGAAAGGTCTCGGCCGTGATACCGCCTCCCGCCTGGGGACGGTCGGTACAAACGAGCCACTGAGCCCCGATTCAAAAAGGGTTTATTTGCGTTTGGAAAGCACTTCGTCGATCAGACCGTAGGCTTGTGCTTCGGCGGCGGTCATCCAATAATCCCGATCGGCGTCTTTTTCGATTTTCTTGAGGGAGGCGCCGCTGTGTTGGGCCAGAATCTCGTACAACTCCTTTTTGGTCCGCATGATTTGGCGGGCGGTGATTTCGATATCCGAAGCCTGGCCTTCCACACCGCCCAGCGGTTGATGGATCATGATGCGCGAGTGAGGCAGCGCCGAGCGTTTCCCGGCGGTGCCGGCGGTCAGCAACACGGCGCCCATGCTGGCGGCCATGCCGGTACAGATGGTCGCCACATCCGATGAGATCAGCTGCATGGTGTCGTAAATGCCCAGTCCGGCCGAAACCGATCCTCCCGGGGAGTTGATATACAGCTGGATATCTTTTTCGGGTTCGGTGGACTCCAAGAACAGCAACTGAGCCTGGATGATATTGGCGGCATCGTCGTAGATGGGCACGCCCAAAAAGATAATCCGATCCATCATCAAGCGCGAGAACACGTCCATCGAAGCGATGTTCAACTGACGTTCTTCGATGATGGTAGGCGAGATGTAGTCGTTGGTAATTTTCTGGAAGTTGTGCAGTTTCAGGCTGCTGATTCCAGCGTGACCGCGGGCGTATTTTTCGAATTCAGATTGGCTCATGGTCGAAAGTTTAATGCGTTTGTTTGCGGAGAATCTGACGGCAGTGAATCGGGTCGATAGGACCGCACGGACGGTGAAGCTATTCCCCGATGGGACAGACGGCTATTCGGGAACTCCCGAATAGCCGCTCTGTGAGAAATGGCTCCTTGGACCAGGAGCTTTGTGGGTCGTTTACTGTACTTTTTCGACCAGCTTGGCGAACTCTTCGGCCGAGATCGGAGTCGGGGTGACCGTAATGGCCGGTTCGAGAGCTTCGATCACTTTGCGTTCGGTGAGCTTGTCGTAGATTTTGCGGTTTTCTTCCTTGTTGCCGAGGATGCTCTTGGCATAGTTGTCAAGCATTTCGTCGGCCACCTGGTTCATCCCGTAGTAGGCGAACTGCATCCGGGCCAGGCCACGAGCTTCGTTCAGAGCGTCTTCGGGGGTGATTTCCAGTTTGAGTTCCTGCATGTAATGTTTCTGGATGAGGTTCCATTTCATCAGGTCGAGGAATTTGTCGAAATCTTTTTCGATCTCTTCCATCGAGAATTTCCCTTCGTTGATGGTGAACAGCCACCGTTTGAGGAAAGCGGCCGGCATCGTCAGGTTGGCTTTGTCCAGCAGGAATTTACGCATATCGAGCGTAAACATGTATTCCGTTTCGCGGCTCAGGTCGCCGGCGATCTGGGAGTCGATATACTGAGCGAACTGTTTGGCGTTGGTAACCGTGCCGTCCGGGAAGGCCGTTTTGAAGAACTCTTCGTTCAGTTCGGGTTCGGCAAAACGACGGATCTGGTTGATCGTCAAGGTGAATTTCGGATCGATGTCGGCCAGTTCGGCTTCTTTGACGTGCAGGGTGGCGGCGCGTTGAGCCGGTGAGGGGTAGAGTTCGTTGATGTCCACCTCCATCGAATCGCCCACTTTTTTGCCGAGGAACGGTTTGCGGCGTTCGTCATCCATCCCGATCAGGCCCACATAGGCTTCCTGGAACTGCAGGGTAGCTTGGTCGAGGGTCACCGTCAGGGCATCTTCTTTTTCGACCGTGTCGACGTCGATCAGCTTGCCGAACCGGCGAACGAAGTTGCTGCGATAACCTTCGCGCATCTTATCGTCGATCTGGATTTCGTATTTCTTCACTTTATCTTTGGCGCTCAGGGAGATGTTGACTTCCGGCGCGATGCCTACTTCGAAGACGAATTCGTAGTCGGTATCTTTGTCGAAATCCAGCGGTTTTTGCTGGTCGCTGGGGATCATATCGCCCACGATCTGGATTTTTTCTTTTTCCAGGTAGTCGAGTGCGCTTTTCGAAGCGGTGCGATAAGCTTCTTCAGCCACGGCGCTCTTGCGATACATTTTATTGATGATCCCCATGGGAACCATACCCGGACGGAAGCCCGGCAGATTGGCTTTGCGTTTGTAGGTGCGCAGGGTTTTTTCGACGGCATCTTTGTAGTCGGCCTCGGCCACGGTGACTTTCAGCAGGGTGGTCAGGTCTTCCAGATTTTCTCTAACGATATTCATTATCAATCAATATGATTTGGTTATTTCCGCGTAAAAAACCGCCTTTCAGACGCTTGACAGGCGGTTTTTGAGGTTCGTGCGGATAAAGGGACTCGAACCCCCACGTCATAAAGACACCAGATCCTAAGTCTGGCGCGGCTACCAATTACGCCATATCCGCTCGAAGGTAGGGCAAAGATAGCGGTTTTTTATTCAGCCGCAAAAATTTGGCTCTAAAAATATGGACTCCGGAGGGCTTGTCTTCCTTGGGGTTAGCGATCGAAAACCAGGGCTTGGCCGCGGGCGGTTCGATCGAGCTGGCCGTTGAGGTAGACGGTTCGGCCGTTGACCAGGGTACGGATAACGCGATGGGAGAAGGTGACGCCTTCGAAGGGGGACCAGCCGCATTTGGAGAGGATGTTTTCCGGAGTGACGGTCCAGGGGGCGTTGGGGTCGACGATGACCAGGTCGGCGAAGTAGCCGGGCCGCAGAAATCCGCGATCGCAGATGGCAAAACGTTGAGCCGGAGCGTGGCACATCTTTTCGACGGTCAGTTCGGGGGTAAGTACGCCCTGTCGGCAGAGTTCCAGCAGACACACCAGCGAATGTTGGATCAGCGGGCCGCCCGAAGGCGCTTCGGCATAGGGGCGTTGTTTCTCTTCGAGGGTATGGGGCGCATGGTCCGTCGCCACGACATCCACTTTCCCATTGACCAGCCCTTCGCGCAGAGCCTGACGATCGGCCGCCGTTTTGATGGAGGGGTTCCATTTGATGCGGTTACCCAGTCGGTCGTAGTCCTCGTCGCAGAACCACAGATGGTGAGCGCACACCTCGTTGGTGATCTTTTTCTGGGCCAGCGGGGCGTTGCTGAACAGTTCGAGTTCCCGGGCTGTGCTCAGGTGGAGTACGTGCAGGTTGGCGCCGTAACGGTCGGCCAGCTCCACGGCTCTGGCTGTCGAACGATAGCAGGCTTCGGCCGAGCGGATCAGCGGATGCATCCGCGCTGTCAGCTGATCGCCGTACTGGGCTTTGAAGGCCGCCAGATTGGCCTGAACCGTCGCTTCGTCCTCACAATGGGTCGCGATCAGGACCGGCGATTCGGCGAAGATCGCGGCCAGCGCCTGGTCGTCATCCACCAGCATGTTGCCGGTCGACGAGCCCATGAAGACTTTCAATCCGCAGACATGGTGCGGATCGATATGGGTGATTTCGGAGAGGTTGTCATTGGTTGCGCCCAGATAGAAGGAGTAGTTGGCCAGGGAAGTTTGGGCGGCCCGTTCGAACTTCTCCTCCAGCAGGGCGAGGGTCGTGGTCGCCGGTTTGTTGTTGGGCATGTCCATGAAGGAGGTCACACCGCCGGCCACCGCAGCCGCCGATTCGGAATGGATATCGGCTTTGTAGGTGAGGCCCGGTTCGCGGAAGTGCACCTGGTCGTCGATGACCCCCGGCAACACCCATTGCCCGGTCGCATCGATGGTTTCGATGGAGTCGTTCGAAGCGGAGTCGGGATAGGGTCCTTCGGCGATCCGTACGATACGGTCGTTTTCAATTTCGAGATAACCTTCGAAGCGGCGACCCTCATTGAAGATCGTGCCGCCCAGGATGACGGTTTTGGACATGGCTGAGGAATTAGGCCTTCAGGGGCTTGATGCGACGCAGACGCAGCCCCAATACCCCGAACAGGGCTTCGCGGAAGATGCCCTTGCTCATTTTCGAGGCGCCTTGGGTGCGTTCGGTGAAGATAATGGAGACTTCCTGAATCGGGAAACCGAGTTTCCAAGCGGTATATTTCATCTCGATCTGGAAACCGTATCCTTTCATGCGGATGCGATCGAGATCCATGGTTCGCAGCAGTTTGGCCGAATAGCAGACGAAGCCGGCGGTGGCATCGTGCAGCGGCATGCCGGTGATGAAGTGTACGTATTTGGAGGCGAAAAAGGAGAGCAGCACACGTTTCATGGGCCAGTTGACGACGTTGACCCCTTTTACATACCGGGAGCCGATGACCAGATCGGCCCCGTTACGGGCGGCGGCGACCAGACGGACCAGATCGTCGGGATTGTGCGAGAAGTCGCAGTCCATTTCGCAAATGTAGTCGTAGCCTTTTTTCAGCGCCCAGCGAAATCCGGTGATATAAGCGGTCCCCAGCCCCAATTTTCCGGAACGTTCGATCAGGTGAAGGCGTTCGGGATAGACGTTCTGTTGTTCTTTGACGACCGAGGCGGTGCCGTCGGGCGATCCGTCGTCGATAATAAGCAGGTCGAACGGTTCGCTCAGCGAGAAGACTTTGTCGATCATCGGACGAATGTTGTCCAATTCGTTATAGGTCGGGATGATAACCAGATTTTTCATACGATACCTTCCTCAAATGGATCGGCGAGGTGCCGGATTCTGCGGGATATGCACGGCAAGGAGTCGGAGGAATCCCCGCAATGTCCGCTACAAAACACAAAATTATGAAACAAAAATAGTAATTTTGACCGAAAATTACGATAATTCCCTGAAAAAATGCCTATTGAACTCTCGCTGGTATTGACGCCCCGGGAAGCCTCGAGGCCCGAATATTATCTCCCTCAGGTGGAGGCTCGATTGGGGGTGCCGCGTTCGCGATTGGCGTTGGTGCGGCCCGTGCGGCGGTCGATCGATGCCCGGGGACGCCGCATTAAGGTGAACCTCGGACTGGAGGTTTATGTCGATGGGGAAGAGACTCCCCCGGAGATCCATTTCGAATACGGTGACGTCTCGAAACGCACGCCGGTGGTGGTGGTCGGATCGGGGCCGGCGGGGTTGTTTGCGGCATTGCGACTGATCGAACGGGGTTTCTGTCCGATTGTCTTGGAGCGAGGAAAGGATGTCTCTTCTCGTAAACGCGATATCGCGCAGATCAATCGAAACGGTCAGGTCAATCCCGAGTCGAACTATGCGTTCGGAGAGGGAGGCGCCGGTACCTATTCGGACGGCAAGCTCTTTACCCGTTCCAAAAAACGGGGCGACTATCGGAAGGCGATCGAGGTATTTCGGTTCCATGGGGCGGATGAGTCGATTCTCTACGATGCCCATCCTCATATCGGGACTGATCGTTTGCCGCGGATCATTGCCGCCATGCGACAGAGTGTGTTGCAGGCGGGAGGGCGTGTCCTGTTCGAGGCGAAGGTGACCGGGTTTCAGGTCAAAAACGATCGGGTGCGCGGTGTGTGGCTCGGAGATACGTTGGTCGAAGGAGCGGCGGTGATCTTGGCGACGGGGCATTCGGCCCGCGATATCTATGAGGTGCTGGACCGGGATGGGGTAGAGATCGAAGCGAAACCGTTTGCGATGGGGGTCCGGGTCGAACATCCCCAGGCGCTGATCGACACCTTACAATATCATCGGCCGGAACGGGGCGAATACCTGCCGGCGGCAGCGTATAGCCTGGTCAGTCAGGTAGGGGGACGCGGCGTTTATTCGTTTTGCATGTGTCCGGGCGGGTTTATCGTTCCGGCCATGACGCGGCCCGGCGAGTCGGTGGTTAATGGAATGTCCCCCTCGGGACGGAACAGCATTTACGCCAATTCGGGCATCGTGACCGAGATTCGGCTCTCGGATTTCGAACCGTTGCGTGCACAGTATGGCGAGTTGGCGGGACTGCGGTTTCAACAGGCGCTCGAAGAGCTGGCTTATGTCCAGGTGGAGGATCATCAGGTTGCGCCCGGACAACGGCTGGCCGATTTTGTGCAGGGGGTCGATTCCAAAACCTTGCCTCGTTGCTCCTATGTGCCGGGCGTGGCTCCTACGCCGATGCATCGATGGTTGCCAACCTTTATGGCAACTGCTCTGCGAGGGGGATTTGCGGCTTTCGACCGGAAGATGCGGGGGTTTGTGACCAATGAAGCGTTGATCGTGGGCGTGGAGTCGCGCACCTCTTCCCCCGTCCGGATTCCGAGGGATCCGGGAACGTTGATGCATCCACGGGTACAGGGCCTGTTCCCGGCCGGGGAAGGGGCCGGGTATGCCGGAGGTATCATTTCGGCGGCGGTAGATGGCGAACGATGTGCCGATGCGTTGGTCGATTGGCTGGACCGATAGTTGAGGGACGGGAGAACGCCCCGAAAGACAACGAGAACACTCGAGAGGGGGAGAGAACGAAAATAGCTTTTACAGAGAGGACCGGCACGGGGCCCATAATAATAGAAGTTACGGAAGACGAAACGGTCTTCATCTGGTGTGGCCAATCTGCTTTCCGAGGAGGAGTAGCCGGTTGGACCTGGCAGCGGATCCCTGAGGTAGCTTGATGTGGAAAGGGGGCGGATTTTGCGTTGCCCCGAACCCTGAAAACGATAAAAAAAGCCTCGCCGTAGCGAGGCTTTTTAGATTATCTCAATTCGTCAGGGAGGGTGCAGACGGGAATGGGTTCCATTTTATGCCGATTGGCTCGGTTGCGGGCCAAAAAGATTTCGACCACCTCCCGGTCACGTCCGCTGAGTTGGTCGGAGGTTCCTCCCCGGCTGACATATTCCATGGCTTGTTCCAGTTCGGGGTAACTGGCCCCGAGTTGATCTTCGTCGGTTCGGTCGGTGTCGAACAGCCCGTCCGAAGGAGCCGCCTGTCGAATAGAAGCGCAGATGTCCAGCGCTTCGGCCAACTCATACACTTTGCTTTTGGTCAGATCGGCGATCGGGCTGAGATCCACCCCTCCGTCGCCATATTTGGTGAAGAAACCGACCCCGAAATCTTCGATCTTATTGCCGGTCCCGACGACCAGGGCATTACGCAGCCCGGCCATGTAGTAGAGGGTGACCATCCGTAGCCGAGAACGGGTATTGGCCCGGGTCAGGTCCAGACGGTGGGTGTCGTCTGTTGAGGGCAACAGGTCGACCAGTTGGTCATAAGCCGGCGAGAGGTCGACGTCCAGCGAGGAGACGTTCGCATAGTTCTTTTTCAGAAAGGCAACCTGTTCTTCGGCCCGGCTGACATGGCTCGGGGCCTGGTGAATGGGGAGGGTCAGACACAAGGTGGGCAGTCCGGTTCGGGCGGCCAGTGTCGAGCTGACGGCCGAGTCGATCCCGCCGGAGATGCCGATCACAAATCCCGTGCTGTGTGCTTCACGGGCATAATCGGTCATCCACTGAACGATGTATTCAATAACGGCTTGCGTTTTCATTGTTGTAAAAGTTTCCGTGCAAAAATACGATAGAAATCGCGAATGTGTATGCGTAATGTGCGGTTTTTGACGAAGGAACGATTCCCTTTCAGAAAATCTTTCGTCGGAAGATTTGAAGAACAGGCCGATTTTGTGTATTTTCGTTTTTTCAAAGAAACCTTTCAGTTTGATCTCATGGAATCGAAAAAACTAAAAAAGACTTTATGGTGGAGTGTGGGCGTGATCGTCGTAGCAGCGCTGGTGTGTGGCGGGATCTATGGATTCCGGGACCGTCAGGAAAAGAAACTGTTGCGCGATTATGCAACTTCGTTGAATATTGGTTGTCCTCGCGTGATCGGCACCGGTTTGACGCTGAATCGCGTGGTTGATATGCCGAACAATACATTGGTCTATAACGTGATTTCTGACCTGTTGAACGAGGATGCGATTCAAAAAGATTCGTTGGTCCATGTCTCACAGTTGCGTCAGGAGGCTCGGGATAATGTCTTGGAATCCCTGAAAAAAGATCCGGAATTGCCGCGCATTCGTCGATTGGGGATTACGTTCGTGTACGATTATAAATTTCTGGACGGTTCGCCCTTTATGCAATTTACCATCACGCCGGAGGATTATCAATAACCTTCCTTCTGGGGGTGGATTTTTAGGGATGGACGTTGGGTAACGGGCCGTCCGGTGGTGTATGCTTCCCCGGAAATGCTGACCGTCGGGTCCGATGGAGCGTGAATGCCAAGGTCCTCTTTCACAAAGGCGATGAAGAGAGAGGGTAGAGAAAGAGGCAGATAGCCGGGCGCATAAGGGCAGTTGGACGCGCAAGCGTAGACGGTTGAAGAGGTAGCGGAGATCGCCTGCCAAGACGAGGAGGAAGAAGAATAGGGAAAAGAAGTACGGGCCGTCGAGTGTCAGGGCGTTTGAACGTGTCGTAGCCGAGGTTTTCCGCGGCAGATCGGACCGTCGATAGACGGAGCCTGATCCAGGTCTGCTGCTGTCATTGTATCTGTCATCGCATCATCTATCGCACGATGGTCGGGAATCACTCGATGATCGGGAGGAAATTTCATTGCGTAAAATCATTCATATCGATATGGACGCTTTTTATGCGTCGATCGAACAGCGAGACTGCCCGGAATTGCGGGGCCGCCCGATTGCCGTGGGGCATGAGGGGCCGCGAGGCGTCGTAGCGACGGCCAGTTACGAGGCTCGGCGGTACGGGGTGCATTCGGCGATGTCATCGCTGCGGGCCCGACGGTTGTGTCCGGAGTTGATCTTCGTGGCTACGCGCATGGAGGTCTATAAAAGCGTCTCCCGGCAGATTCATGCCATTTTTCATGATTATACATCCTTGGTCGAACCGCTTTCGCTCGACGAGGCCTTTCTCGATGTTTCACACATGCCCTCCGCCACCTTGTTGGCCCAGGAGATCAAAGCCCGTATCCGGGAAGAGACCGGATTGACCGCCTCGGCCGGCGTGTCGGTTAATAAGATGTTGGCGAAGATCGCCTCCGATTACCGCAAACCCGATGGATTGTTCGTGATTCCGCCGAAAGAGATCGCTGCCTTTGTGGCGGGGTTGCCGATCGAAAAGTTTTTTGGCATCGGAGAGGTGACGGCGCGCAAAATGCATCGACTCGGGATCCGTACCGGCGCGGATTTGAGGCAGTGGTCCGAACCCGATCTGGTGCGCTATTTCGGGAAACCCGGACATGCCTATTACGAGTATGCCCGAGGGTTGGATCGGCGGGAGGTTGTTCCGGATCGGATTCGTAAGTCGTTGGGGGCGGAGACGACGTTTGAAGAGGATGTGGCTGATCGCGGAGAGCTGTTGGAGAAGTTGACGGCTGTCCATCGGGAGGTGTGGCGTCGGCTCGAACAGCGTAGTTTCGTGGGCAGAACCGTGGTCTTGAAGCTGAAATACGATGATTTCCGGCAGATTACCCGTTCCCGAACCTTACCGATGCCGGTCGATGGACCGGGACCGTTGCTGGAAACGGCGATCGAGTTGCTGAATCAGGTCGATTTTGAAGGGCGTAAGGTGCGTTTGTTGGGGCTGACCGTGGCCAATGCCCTGAAACCTGCTCCTTCCGACCGACAGTTGTGTTTCGATTTCGGGGAAGAGGACGAGTAGCGTGCCGACGTGCCGAACGATCGGGAGATGATCCATCAGAGGGACGGGCAGAAATCGGTCGTAGAAAAGGTCATAAAGAAGAGAAGTGGATGAAAGCTCGGGGATGGGTCAATAAAAAACACGCCGGATTGCGGCGTGTTTTTTATGGTGTCGGATCGACGTTGGAGATTCCTTAGGAGAAAGGAATGATCGATACGTACGATTTGTTGTTGTTTTTCTTTTTGAACGATACGGTTCCGTCTACCAAAGCGAACAGCGTGTGGTCTTTACCCATGCCCACATTTTCGCCCGGATTGTGTACGGTGCCGCGCTGACGAACCAGAATGTTGCCGGCTTTGGCAACCTGGCCACCGAATAATTTAACTCCCAATCGTTTACTTTCGGATTCACGACCGTTCTTGGAGCTACCTACCCCTTTCTTATGTGCCATGTTGTTCTGTTTTTAAGCGTTAGCAATTTCGTCAATCAGGATCTGGGTCAGATACTGGCGGTGGCCGTTCTTAACCTGGTATCCTTTTCTGCGTCTCTTCTTGAAGACGATCACTTTGTCGTCTTTCAAATGGCGAAGAATCGTTGCTTTTACACTGGCCCCTTCTACTACAGGTGAGCCAACATTAACCTGACCGTCGTTGTCTGTCAGCAGGACTTTGTCGAAACTCAGCGAGGAACCTTCTTCCCCAGCGAGACGGTGAACATAGAGTTTCCGACCTTTTTCAACTTTGAATTGTTGACCTGCAATTTCTACGATTGCGTACATTCAGAAATGTTTGATTACACAAATTGGACTGCAAAGATAGCGATCTTTTTAATTAAAACAAATTCTCGCCGGGCTTTTTTTGCTTCAGGACAGAAAGTTCGGGCGGGGGATAGGGTATGCCTCGACTCCGGCGTGTTTTTTGTGCGGGGAGTGATCGGAAGGGTGATTTTTGTGGACTTTAGGGCGGTGTGGAGGCTTTCCGGCCAGGGATTCTTTCCGTTTTTCGGAATAAAATCGTAACTTAGACCGGCTTTTAGGGGTATGTATCGAATGATTCCCCGACCTGAACATCCCTGCGGTGACGGCGAGGTGGGAAGGTGGAAAAGGTCGCTGAATGGCGGGGATTCCCGCGTAACGCGTAAAGTAAAATAGCTGTAGACAATGTATATTCTGGTTACTTCTTTTATCGTTCATCACCGCGCGCATGACGCCTGGCTCGAATCGTTGCAGAGAGATTATCTTCCGGTTTTGCGGGAGAGGGGATACGATCAGTTGACTTTGACACGTTTGATAGCGGATCGCCCGGTCGAGGAGTTCACCTATTCGTTACAGGTGGTCGTTCAGGATCTGGTGGCCTATCGCGAGGTGAGCGAACAGCTGATGTCGGCCTATGGCGAGCAGTTGCAGCAGCGTTTCGGGGAAGATGTCTTGTTCTGCACCTCGCTGCTTAAACGGGTGGAATTAAAATGAAACGAACTATGATACGACGAGTTGGACTTTTGTTGAGTGTGATGATGCTGGGGGCGCTGGAACTCTTCGGCGCCGAATATGCCTCCAAAATCGATGTGCTGAAAGGCGAACGTTGGTGGGGCGTGTTTGTCGTGGGCGGACGTACGATGCCGTTCGATAAACCGTTCCCGAAAATCAACCTGGCGGAGTGGAGTGAAGGACAGACGACTCCGTTTCTGGTCTCCAGTCGGGGACGTTATATCTGGAGTGAGGAGCCGTTTACGATCGAATATACCGGTGAAAGTTTTTTGATCACCTCTCCGTTGGAAGAGGTTAAGGCCGTCACGGGCGGACGAACCCTGCGGGAGGCCTATCTGGTCTGCTGTCACAAGAACTTCCCGCCCAGCGGGGAAACCCCGTCGCTCGATCTCTTTACCCGTCCGGTGTATGATACCCGGCAGGAGTTGGGGTTCGCACCGACGGCCGAGGGCCTGCGGAATTATGCCGATCGGCTCTTGGAAATGGGTTATCCGACCGGAACGATGGTTTTGGGGGCCGGATGGCAGCGTTCGGTGGGCTGGTTTCAACCCAATCCGGATCTGTTGGGCGATTTCGGTGCGTTGATCGGCGACCTGCATGCGAAGGGCTTTAAGGTGATGTTGACCGTGACGCCGTTTGTTAGTGGGGATGGCCCTGTTGCCCGACACTATAAAGGAAGTGAGCTGTTGTTGCACATGCCGGATGGTCGGTTGGCTATGGCCGAATGGGCCGGCGGATATAGCGCCATGTTCGATCTGACCCAGGAACAGACACCTGCGCTGTTGCGGGGATGGCTCGATTCGCTGTGCACGCAATATGGGGTGGATGGTTATGTGTTCGATTGCCAGGATGGTGTCTCGCAGATGTGTTATGCCTCCAGCGGAACGCAGGATTACCTGGAACGGTGGACCGAACTGGGCGAAGGGTTTGCCTATTGCCAATATACGATTAGCCGGAGTCGAGGCTTCGAACCCTATATTCACTGCCTGTCGCTCAATGTGCCGCTCGATAGCGATATCCTGAAAAATGCCTGTGCCGAAATGATCAATGCGAATCTGTTGGGGTATCCCTATACGATTTTGTTGCCCAATATGGATTCACTGGCGGGGCTCGATCTGCAAGATTATACGTTGTTGTTACGGTCGGTGCAGTTGTCGTCGATTCTGCCGGTGATGCACATTCAGGTGGCTCCTTGGAAAATCCAGGAGGAATCGATTGCCAAAGCCTTGAAATGGATGGCCAATCACCGGGTGGAAATGTCGGAGTATTACGCTTCGATGATCCAGGAATCGGCCCGCACGGCGGAACCGATCTTGAGACACATGGAGTATGAGTTTCCGCGTAATGGCTTTATCGATTGTGACGACCAGTTTATGCTGGGATCCAAATACTTGATCGTTCCGTTGCTGGATAAGAACAATACGCGGACGGTACGTTTGCCGCGGGGGATTTGGATCGACCGGGAAGGAAAACGTTATCGGGGACCGTTGGTGACCACCGTCACCTCGCCGGATGGCTATCCGTTGGTATTCCATTCGGGGAAATAGCCGGTTTTTTCTCTAAAGGCCTTTGGCCCGGGGTGGAGAAGAGGCTGATCGTGCACGGGATGACGGACTGGCCGGCTCAATGAATGGGAACTGGGGCCCCGCGGAAATAGGACGGCGGAAACGGAGCGTGTTCAGGTTCGGCGGAGATGTCAGGTCTACGTGGAATACGTGGCCTATGTGGAACGATAGGGGGAGAAAGAGCGTTGATAACCTAAAATAAATATAGGTAGAAAAAAGACTCCTGCAAATGTTTACTATCTTTGCGGAGATTAATGATTTGAAAGGAAATTTATGGACAAGAAGAAAAGAGTGGCTTTGGTAGCGCACGACAACATGAAGCGCGACTTGGCCGAGTGGGTGGATTGGAACTGGGAAAAGCTGTTGCAACATCACCTGATCTGTACAGGGACAACCGGTAAAATGGTGGCCCGTACGTTGATGGATCGTCGCGGAAACGATCAGGGTCGTTTTGATATTACAATGCTGAAATCGGGACCACTGGGGGGAGATCAGCAACTGGGCGCCATGATTGCCGAGGGGGGAATCGAAGCG
This sequence comes from uncultured Alistipes sp., assembly GCA_944326035.1. Taxonomy (GTDB): domain Bacteria; phylum Bacteroidota; class Bacteroidia; order Bacteroidales; family Rikenellaceae; genus Alistipes_A. The sequence goes on from CALVCS010000003.1 coordinate 355,030, forward strand.
CTGATTTTTTTCTGGGACCCGATGCAGGCCCAACCGCATGACGTGGACGTAAAAGCGCTGTTGCGTCTGGCTACGCTGTATAATGTGCCAACGGCGATCAATCGTTCATCGGCGGATTTTTTGATCTCGTCGCCTCTGTTTGAAGAGGATTATAAGCCAGTGGTCAAGGATTACCGCAGTTACATCGAACGGACGCTCAAAAACGATTAGAGCGACGATGAATGACCCCGGGGCAACGATGACGATCGTGGCCCCGACCGAAAATGCCTGAGTGAAACGACATCCCCATCGGGGTGGTCGTTATTTTTTTGCCTGTATGGAAGGGGTGGATGGCTTTGTGTGCCGGAAGGGAAGATGGGTTCGGTACGTAGGAAAGGAGAGATAGGTTTGGCAGGCCGAGAAGGAAATGAGGTGGCGCTCCGGGAGGTGAGGATGATTCAGTATGCCGGAACAGCATCTCTCGGTGGGGAGAAAGGGAGACGGGAGCGTCAGAGAACGGCCTTTGAGGTGGAACGGATCTTCGAAAAGAGTCGAATTTACGGGCGAGAGGTGCGGCGCGACAGCATCGAAGTTCGGCGATTGGGGGCCGGATCCGGAACGTTCGTAGGTGCAGGAACAATCAGAGGGGTGCCGTAAGAGAGGGTATCTACAACGGGCATGGCGGTGGTGTCCATGTCGAAGAGATCCCGCCGGGGCCACGATTTGACCTTGTCGAGGGCCTGCCGGATCATGTTCTCGATTTTGCGCGGGAAGCGGGAGCCCGACCATGAACTGGTATTCGTGATGAAGACCCAGGTATAGCCGTTATGTTGTCGTTTGAGCATGACACTCGACCCGGCCAGGGAACCGGTACGTGTCCAGTCGTTTCCTTTGGTGGTGCGCATCCATCCGATCGGGAAGCGATTTTCATCCTTTTCGGTCATGATATCGATGGAGGCGGGGGTCAGGATATCGGGTCGGCTGTCTTGATCGTCGATGGCGGTAATGAAGCGCATCAGCTCGGTCGGCGAGGCCACCCATCCTCCGGCTCCGCTAAGCACCTGCAGATCGCATCCTCCGTAACTTTTGGGAACCAACGCTCCGCCGCCTAAGGCCGATTCGGTCGGTTCGGCATCGGAAGGTTCGTAATAGTGCACCTCATTGGGAAAACGTTTGGTCGAGTCGGAGTAGCCGATGTGCATATCCATACACCCGATCGGGTGGAGAATACTGTCCTGCATATAGGTTTCGTAGGGCAGTCCGCTGACCTTTTCGATCACCTTCGTGAGAACGACATACCCCAGATTGGAGTAGATGTTGCTGCTGCCCGGTTCATACCGCAGTCGGGAAATGGAGGCATACTGCACCAGGTCGTCCAACGTCAACGGCAGGCTTTTGCCCAGCTGACGGGCGACATTCGGCATACAAAACAGCGGATCGCCAGCCCGGTTCGAAAATCCGCCCTGATGACGCAGCAGGTGTTCGACCGTGATTTTCAATAGGCGTTTATCTCGAATCTGCAGGAAGAGGCTGTCGTTGAGGATGCCGTCCGGTCCGAAAACATGGTCTTGGAGCGAGAGACGTCCCGATTCGCAGAGTTTCATGATGCCGGTTGCGGTGATGAGTTTCGACAACGAGGCGATGCGGAGAATATGATGTACCTCCATGGGCTCGCCGGTCTCCCGATTGGCTTTGCCGAACCCTTTGCTGTACAAGAGATGGCCGTTTTTCATGATGGCCAGCGAGGCGCCTTCGATCTCCCATTGCGCCATAAAACGTTCGATGGAGCTCTCCATGCGGCGCGTCTCTTCCAGGTCCGAATCGGTGTTGTTGAGAATCAGGTGCAGGCCTTGCGGCAAGAGCGCTTCGGGGCTCTCCTCTTCCGAAGGCAGGTAGCGTAGGTAATGGATGCGGCAACAGGTGATGACGCACAACGACAGGGCTAATAGAATCAGAATCCGTTTATAGACAGCACGCATAATCTCTCGCTTAGGGGTTCGGCAGGTTCGTTCAGGTGGACTGAGCGGTTGGTTGGGCGTCCAGTTGAGCGAACAGCTGCCGGAATCGGGATCCTTTTTGTCCCAAGGCGATCACCAGTCCGGCGATGACCATAAAATAACCGGTATAGGTAACCGGAGTCCCGATCGGATCGTAGTTGACACTGAGGATGGTTCCTCGTTCATCCGGGTCGTAAGAAGCCTGATAGAGTCGGAAACCGTTGATGCGCGCGATATGGTTCATGAAAATGCGCACATCGCGTTGACCTTGCGGAGTCTGAATCGTTACCTCGCTTTCGTACGACGAGGGCGTCAAGGATCCCGGGTAGCGTTTCAGTTGAAAATCCCGGAGGGTGACCTGGAAAGGAAGGGTTCGGCGGTCGGTATGGGAGATTTTCAGTTGATTGGAGGTTTCGCCTTCCCTCAGATGCAAGGTTCCTTCGTATCCCCAGAGGTGGGTGATGGCGGCTCCCAACAGGATGAGGAGAAATCCTCCATGCAGGAGCAGGGTTCCCCATCGATGACGTTTCCTGAGCTGCAAACGTTGTGCGAGCCACCAGAAATTGAGCCCCATGGCCCCATAGAGTAGGTACATCCACCAGGCATGATAGATGGCGCTACGGGCGGCCTCCGTTCCGAGAGCGGCTTCGATAAAGGTTGCGGCAGCCAGGGTGGTCGCATACAGGGCCAGTAAAAGGGCGGTGGCGGACCAACTCGATAAGGCGTCTCGAATTTCGTGCAGGGTCTTCATAGATTTCGATCCTTGCAAAGATAACTTTTTAGCGGGAGAAATGCACGTTTCGGACGGGGAAAACGGAAGAGGTCGAGCCAGAAAATGAGCTCCGGTTTTTCACTCGGGGTAGGGATCGTCGGGCGGGGTGACAGATGCGTTTCAGTATGTCGAACGAAACGTAAAATACCTGTTGAGGCGGCCCTGAAGGGGTGTTTTGCAAGTTGAAATGCGCATGAACTGTCTGCGGTGTTATTTCTTGAAGAGACGGCAGAGACGGCTTTTAAGTCAGTTGCTGGCTATGGCGGAGCGTGGACGACAAAGCCCTTTTATGGGGACTAACGGAGAAAAAGAGGCTCGAAAAAAGAGCGGTTGAACCGAGAAGAGTGAATTTTCGGGGCGGACGGAGCGTAGGGGTGTGGTTGTCTTGGAAGGGCATCCAGTGCTGGAAATGGGGCTGTGCCTGCGGATAGCAATTCGATCTGTTTTCCCGGAAAGGGGAAGGAAATGGTCGTGTGCTTTTGGGTCGGTTGCATGGCATGTGGGTCAGAAGTTATCGTCCGGATGGCGTAAGCTTAGCCACTCTTCCGAAACAACCCCGAAGCGTTTCTCGAAATCGTTTCCCTCGACATCATCATAAAGTGTCCCAGTAAATCAGACTCTCCAGCTAATAAAAGCACCCCGGGGCACCGAAGCCTCAGGGGGATAATACCACAAGAGGATTTCCGATCGGAAATCCTCTTGTGGGTAAGGCGGTCAGCCGGGCGATTATTTCGCGTAGCTGATCGAGCGGGTTTCCCGGATCACGGTGATTTTGACCTGACCGGGATAGGTCATTTCGTCCTGGATCTTCTTGGCGATATCGTGCGACAGCAGATCGGCATCCTGGTCCGAGATCTTTTCACTGCCGACAATCACGCGCAATTCGCGACCGGCCTGAATGGCATAGGTCTTCATGACGCCCGGATAGCTCATCGCCATATCTTCCATCTCTTTGAGTCGTTTGATGTAGGATTCCACCACTTCGCGGCGAGCCCCCGGACGAGCCCCCGAGATGGCGTCGCATACCTGAACGATCGGCGAGATCAGATTGGTCATTTCGATTTCGTCGTGGTGTGCTCCGATCGCGTTGATCACTTCGGGTTTTTCTTTGTAGCGTTCGGCCAGCTTCATCCCGATGATAGCGTGCGGCAATTCGGGTTCGTCATCGGGCACCTTGCCGATATCGTGCAGCAATCCGGCTCGACGGGCCAGTTTGGCATTCAACCCCAGTTCCGAGGCCATGATCCCACACAGATTGGCGGTTTCACGCGAGTGTTGCAACAGGTTTTGTCCATAGGATGAACGGTATTTCATCTTCCCGATCATGCGGATCAGTTCGGGATGCAGACCGTGGATCCCCAGGTCGATGGCGGTACGTTTGCCGACTTCGATGATTTCGTCTTCGATCTGTTTCTGAACTTTGGCGACCACCTCTTCGATACGGGCCGGGTGGATACGTCCGTCGGTTACCAGCTGATGCAGGGCCAGACGGGCGATTTCACGGCGTACGGGATCGAACCCCGATAGAATAATCGCTTCCGGGGTGTCGTCGACGATGATTTCCACACCGGTGGCGGCTTCCAGGGCGCGGATATTCCGTCCTTCACGTCCGATGATACGGCCTTTGACCTCGTCGCTGTCGATATTGAAGACCGTCACCGAATTTTCGATTGCGGCTTCCGTCGCCACGCGTTGGATGGTCTGTACGACGATCTTTTTCGCCTCTTTGTTGGCGGTCATTTTGGCCTCTTCCATCACCTCGTTGACATAGGTGATGGCGTCGCTTTTGGCTTCGGCCTTCATGTTTTCGATGAGGATATTTTTGGCCTCTTCGCTACTCAGACCGCTGATCTGTTCCAGACGCAGGTTCTGTTCCTTGACCTTGCGTTCGATCTCTTCTTTTTTGCGTTCGATGCCCTGCAGTTGGGTTTCGAGCTGTTCGCGCAGCAGATTTTGTTCTTTGATCTTTTTGCCCAGCTCTTCCTGTTGCTGATGCAACGAATTTTCCAGCTGTTTGACGCGTTGTTCGGCTTGCGCTATCTTTTGGTTGCGTTCATTGACCTGACGGTCGTGTTCGCTTTTCAGTTGAATGAATTTTTCCTTGGCCTGAAGGATACGCTCCTTCTTGATCATTTCGGCTTCGGATTCGGCCTCTTTTATCAGGTTGAGTCTACGCGTTTGAGTAGCTTTCGTGACAATGAAATATGAGGCGAAACCGACTACGACGGCCGAAATGACGGCGGCGATTGCGATTATCATACTCGTTGATGATTAAGTGAATAATTATATTTTATCGGGTTGTTTTTCGGGTGTTAGGGGTATGAAAAAAAAGCCCGCATGGGGTTTCCTCTTTGTAGGTTTGACGAAGCTCCTATATCGTCATGTGTGGGGCTGCCGAAAATCGCAAACTTCCAACGTCTCCGCTAAAGGGAGACCCTCCCGAGAGAGGGTAAGGCCTGTTTTTGAAAAACTGAGCTTGACCCCAATTTTTAAACTGTTGAGTTTCGCAAAGTGAAAAAGGAATCCATGCGGGCTTATTCCTGTGTTTCTATACGGTATGTAAAGAACGTGTATGTCGGAGAATATCGTGTTTTACTCCTTGAGGTCGTTCAGGTAGTGGTCGATCTGGTCGTTGATCTCTTCGATGGTGTTCATCTGATCGGTGAGGGTACGATCCATTTCCAGTCCCACCTTGATGACAGCCATCTGCATGGCGGCCATGGCCAGATAGTCCTCGGGTTCGGCGGCGAATGTGCTGCGGTAACTCGAGATCAGGCTGTTGATGTCTCGGGCGGCCCGGCGATATTTTTCCTCCTCTTCTTGGGGGATGGTCATCGCGTACTCTTTACCGGCGATTTTGACCGTTATCTTTCGGGTCTGGGGCATGATAACCTGAGGTATCTAACGTTCGTTTATCGGTTCATCAGGGCGATGCAGCGATCAATTTCCCGCAAAAGTTTATTGACGCGCTGTCGAGCAGCCCGGGTATTGCCTCCCTGGCCGGATAGGGCGCCGGCGGTTTCGAGCACGCGGACACGTTTTTCCAGTTCCAGGATTTTCTCTTCGGCCTGACGTTTCTGCCGGGCTATTTTTTCCCGTTCGGCGATCATTTTTCCCAACTCGGCGCGTAAACTGCGATTGTCGTCGATCAGTTGCTGGACTTTTTCGCGAAGCGTTTCGATCGGATGGGTCTCTTTCATCGGAGCCGGAGATTAGCATTTCCCAATTCAAAAGTACGCATTATTTGTGAAATTGCCAAACATTCCTGTACACCTTCTCGCGGGAAAGCGTCGAGGGAAGGGTGTTTGTCAGGGGGTTGGGGGTGAATCGGACCGTGTGAGCGGACGGAAAAGAGATTCCCAAACCGGAGGCGAGGGGAGAGGGCCATGGATCGCCGGGACGATTTAGCGGCGCAGGCGACCGTAGAGGTCGTAAGCTTCGGCGCCGGTAATCTCGACCGGATAGAATTCGCCCGGACGGAGGGCTTTCCCCGCGGCGGGGATAAGAATTTCGGTGTCGACTTCCGGGGAGTCGTATTGGGTGCGGCCGACCCAGAACTCGCCTTCGCGACGATCGATCACCACCTCTTCGGTACGGCCGATGCGGGCCTGGTTGTTGGCGCGGGAGATCTCGCTTTGGATCTCCATGATACGGTCGGCGCGTTGATGTTTGACCTCTTCCGGGACGTCGTTCGGCAGGTGTAGGGCCGAGTAGGTGCCCTCCTCTTCGCTGTAAGGGAAGACGCCCAGCCGTTCGAAACGGACCTTCCGAACGAATTGTTCGAGCTGTTCGAAATCGGCCTCGGTTTCGCCGGGGTATCCGACCAGCAGGGTCGTACGCAGGGCGATACCGGGAACCTCGCGGCGCAGTTCGTTGATCAGGGCATAGGTCTCGGCCTGATTGAGACCCCGGCGCATGCTTTTGAGTTGAGCGTCGCTGATGTGTTGGAACGGGATGTCGAGGTATTTGCACAGTTTGGGCTCGTCGCGCAGCAGCTCGATGACGTCCCGAGGAAACTGAGCAGGATAGGCATAGTGCAACCGGACCCAATGGATCCCTTCGATGGCGCACAGTCGGCGGAGCAGTTCACCCAGTCGGCGTTCGCCGTAGAGATCAAGGCCGTAATAGGTGGTATCCTGGGCGATGACGATCAATTCTCGAACCCCTTTGCGGGCGAGATTTTCGGCTTCGGCGACCAGATCCTCCATCGGGACGGAGACATGACGGCCCCGGATCAGCGGAATGGCGCAATAGCCGCACCCCCAGTTACAGCCTTCCGAGATCTTCAGATAGGCATAATGGGAGGGGGTGGTCAGGTGACGTTCTCCCCGCAGCTCGTCGCGATAGTGTCCGCCCACGGCTCGCAGAATGTCGGCGAGGTTATTGACGCCGAAATATTGATCCACCTCGGGAATTTCGCTTTCCAGATCCTTTTTGTAGCGTTCGGACAGACACCCCATCACGAACAGCTGGTCGATCTGACCGGCTTCCCGCGCACGGGCGAAGGAGAGAATCGTGTCGATGGACTCCTCTTTGGCGTCGCCGATGAAGCCGCAGGTGTTGACGATCACCACATCGGCCTCCGGCGTATTGTCGTCGAAGGTGATTTCAAAGGCGTTGGGGTCCAGTTGGGCCATCAGGTGTTCCGAGTCGACGAGGTTCTTGGAGCATCCCAGCGTGACGATATTGATGCGTTTCTTTTTCAAAGTGCAGGCAGTTTAACAGAGAAAAAACATACACGGAGGCAGCAAAGTCTCGTTAAGCCGGATCGCCGAACAGACTGTCGACGAATTCGCGGCGATTGAAGACCTGTAGCTGGTCGATACCTTCTCCCACACCGATATAACGGACCGGAATCTTGAACTGATCGCTGATCCCGATCACCACCCCTCCTTTGGCCGTACCATCCAGTTTGGTGATGGCCAGCGAGGTGACTTGGGTGGCTTGGGTGAACTGTTTGGCCTGTTCGAAGGCGTTCTGACCGGTCGAACCGTCCAACACCAACAGTACTTCGTGGGGCGCATCCGGGATGACTTTGGTCATGACGTTGCGGATTTTGGTCAGTTCGTTCATCAGGCCGATTTTGTTGTGGAGGCGTCCGGCGGTGTCGATCAGCACCACATCGGCATCGTTGGCGACGGCACTGCGCAGGGTGTCGTAAGCCACGGCGGCCGGATCGGACCCCATCTCCTGATGGATCATGGTGGCGCCGGCTCGCTGGGCCCATACGCCCAATTGTTCGATGGCGGCGGCCCGGAAGGTGTCGGCGGCGCCGATATAGACTTTCTTGCCGGCCTTGGTGAATTGGGCGGCCAGTTTGCCGATGGTGGTGGTTTTGCCGACGCCGTTGACGCCAACGACCATGATGACCAGCGGGAATCCCTGGCGTTTTTCGGGCACAAAGCCTTGATCCTCTCCCTCGTGGCTCTCTTCGAGCAGGGCGGTGATCTCTTCGCGCAGGATGCGATTCAGCTCGGCGGCGTTCATGTATTTATCGCGGGCCACCCGTTGTTCGATGCGTTCGATGATGCGGACGGTGGTGTCGACCCCGACGTCGGAGGTGATGAGAACCTCTTCGAGATTATCGAGCACTTCGTCGTCCACTTTCGATTTGCCGGCCACGGCGCGGGCCAGTTTGGAAAAGACCCCTTCTTTGGTTTTCTCCAGGCCTTTGTTGAGGTCTTCCTTGTGTTCTTTTTTCGAAAAGAGATTGAACAGTCCCATGATCGCGTCTTTTTAATGTGTCAAAGATAGTATGAAAAGAGGCATTTCCGGAGGGTCTACCTGTTTTTTCGACGCATTCTTCGGAAAATAGCGGGTTTAAGGGTCGATAAAACCGCGTGGGTTAGGCGGTGTGGGCTCCGATCCAGCCATTTATGAAATCTGCGTCCGGGAGTGTCTGGGGTATTCGGAATGTCCGGGGTGTGTCGGATTTTGGAAGCACTTGGGCGTTGCTGGAGAATCCGAGGGTGCTTAGGCGTTGCTGGGGGTGGAGTGTCCGGGAATGTTTAGGCTTTATTGGGACCGGAGTTTTCGGGAGTATCCGAGAGTATCCGTGGCTCTTGGTGGTGTTAGGCAATACGTAGGTGTGCTCGGAAAGTTAGAGCAGGGTGCTTTTGGAGGACCGTGTTCAGGGGCCGACAGGAGCCGGATGCGCGGTTTGAAAATCCATGTTCGGCCATGTTCGGCGCCTGCGTGGAGGTCTCCGGAGCTGAGAGAAAGACCCTATGGAATCTCTTCAGTCTCACAAGGTCAGCGTCTGCGACTCAGAAACTGGAGACAGGATTCTACATCCTGCTCAGGTCCTGGTTCATTCCAGTCCATCCCAGTCCGTCCATTCCAGCTTCAAGTCAGTCCCGGTCAGTCCAAGGTCCTCTAAGTCATTCCCATCCACTCCAGAACTCGGCCCCTGTGGGCAGGGGAGAGCGTCCCGAGTCAGGGATCGGGGGTAGTACCCCGGCGGTAGTGTCCCAGATTAGGGTTCCCGAGTTTGCCTTTTAGGTTGGAGCTCCGGGAAGTGTCGTACCGGGATCTGCATTAGGCCCCCTCGTCAAGGCCCTGGAGGAGGAATACACAAAAGGCCCGTTTAATACTAAACGGGCCTTTTGTATTAAGACAAGCAAGCGGTCTTAATTACTTTTTCGTGAAAAATTCTTTCACTTGTTCATTGGGGACGATTTCCGTTTTGAAGGCATAAGCGCCAGTCTTTTCGGATTTCACCATTTTGATGCATTTCGTGAATGCTTTACCGGTCCCGGTTTTCAGCGTTGCAACTACTTTCTTTGCCATGATTCAACCTTATTTGATTTCGCGGTGAATGGTTACTCGTTTCAGAATCGGATTGTATTTTCTACGTTCCATCCGATCGGGCGTGTTCTTTTTGTTTTTGGTGGTGATGTAGCGTGACATGCCCGGCATGCCGCTCTCCTTCTGTTCGGTGCATTCCAGAATCACCTGAACGCGGTTACCTTTTTTTGCCATTTCTCGAGAGTGTTAATTTTAGTAGACCTTTTTGGGAGCTGCGGCTTCTTTCAGGGCAACGGCCAGTCCTTTTTTATTGATCGTTTTCATTCCGGAGGTACTTACCTTCAGCGTTATCCACCGACCTTCTTCTTCATTCCAGAAGCGTTTGGTTTTGAGGTTCGGGTTAAAACGCCTTTTGGTTTTCTTGTTCGAGTGAGAGACGTTGTTGCCCACTTGCGCCGTCTTACCCGTGATTTCACACATTTTCATACGAATCGTTTGGTTTAATTGTGGTTATTCCAAAAGGAGCGACAAAATTAGTGTTTTTTTTGAAAAATAGCAAACTTTTCGCGGAATACTGTGCGGGAAAATCTATTTCTCGGCCTTGGTAGCGTGGTTGGCGGGGGTATAGGCTCCCTCCAGGGGCTTGCTGTCGGAGATCATCAGCAGCAGATCACCCGGCTGGAGTGTCGTTTTACCCGTGGGCACGAAATAGTGATCATCGCGTTGGACCATCACCACCAGGGTGTGTTCCGGGATATTGAGGTGGATTAGCGAATCGCCTTCGGCGAGCATTTCGGGGGTGACTTCAATCTCCGACATGGTGGATTTGATCTGTTCAGGGAGTTCGATGTCGCCGAACGATTTGCGTTTTTCGCCTTCGGGGATGCCCAAGCCCAATAATTGTGCGATGTAGTTGATGGTCGTGCCTTGGAGCAGCAACGACAGGATGGTGATGAAAAAGACGATATTGAACATCATCTGGGCGTGTTCGATACCGGCCAGCAGCGGATAGGTGGCGAAGATGATCGGGACGGCTCCACGCAGCCCCACCCAGGAGACGAACAGTTTGGCTTTGGCGGTCATGCCTCGGAAGGGCAGCAGGCTGAGCCATACGCCGATCGGGCGGGAGATCAGGATGAGGGCGCCCCCGATCAGCAATCCGGTTCCGGCCACTGACAGCACTTGACGCGGGCTGACCAGCAGCCCCAAGGTCAGGAACATGATCAGCTGGCTGAGCCAGGCGAATCCGTCGAAAAAGATTGTAATGCTTTTTTTGTGGACGATTTTATGGTTGCCGACGACCAGTCCGGTGATATAGACGGCCAGGTAGCCGTTTCCTTTGAGCAGGTCGGTGACCGAGAAGACGAAAAAGACGTAAGCCAACAACAGAATCGGGTAGAGGGATTGGTTGTCGATGTCGAGGCGGTTGAGCATGAGGATGGCCAGCCGTCCCAACAGAAAACCGGCTAAGGCCCCGACGGAGAGTTGGATGAGCAGCATCAGGATCGATTGTCCGAAGCTCATCTCGCCGGATTGGATGATCTGGATCAGCAGGATCGTGAGCATATAGGCCATCGGGTCGTTGCTTCCGCTCTCCAGTTCCAGCATGGGCCGCAGGTTTTGTTTGAGTTTGAGGCCTTTGGATCGCAGGATGGAAAACACCGAAGCGGAGTCGGTGGAGGACATCACGGAGGCCAACAGGAGGGATTGGGCGAGGGTCAGGTTGGGGGTACCCGGCAGGAAATGGGTGATGCCATAGATGATTCCTCCGGTCAGAAAGGCGGTCAGAATCACCCCGACCGTCGCCAAGACGATGCCTTGAGGGGCGATGGGTTTGATTTCGGCGTATTTGGTGTCCATCCCTCCGGAGAAAAGGATGATGCTCAGGGCCATCATGCCGATGAACTGGGCGATGGCCGGGCTATTGAATTGGATGCCCAGACCGTCGCTGCCGAACAGCATCCCCACGCCGAGGAACAACAACAGCATGGGAACGCCGAACTTGTAGCCGGTTTTCCCAGCCAAAATGCTCATAAACAGGAGAATCGATCCCACTAATAAAATATTCCCTGTGTCGAGTACCATACGCGCGTATCCTGTTTTAAAGGTGATGGGTGGGGGCGACGAAGGGGTGTGAACCTCGTTTCAGTCGCTTCACTCCGTCAGAAAACGTAAGAAAGGCCACAAATCGTTTGCCATAGTGCCAAAGATACGTAAAAAAGCGAAAAACTGAAAAGGGAATTTTCAGTCTTTGAAACGCTTTCCGGCGGTGCCGGGGATGAGGATTCCCATGCTTGGAAATGATGCTATGGGAAACGTATGTCGGATAGGGGCGCGAGTCTATTCGGGCTTCAGCAAGCCTTTGAGATAGAGTCTCAACAGGTTGAGGGTAAAGGATGAGGCTCGCTGAATGTTTTCCGACCGTAGGGAGGAGAAGCGCCGTTTAAAGGCATAGACTCCGTTCGGGGTGGCCAGCGCCATCCAGACCGTTCCGACCGGTTTTTCGGGCGACCCTCCGTCGGGACCGGCGACCCCGGTCGTCGAGAGGCCGTAGGTGGCTCCGGTGGCCCGGCGGACGCCTTCGGCCATCTGTTCGGCTACAATTCGGCTGACAGCTCCCTCACGGGCCAGCGCTTGAGAATCGACGCCTAAAACGGCGGTTTTCACCTCATTGGCATAGGAAACGACCCCTCCGCGGAAATAGGCGGAGGCGCCGGCATGCGCCGTGAAACGGTGGGCGATGTTGCCTCCGGTGCACGACTCTGCGGTAGCGACGCTCTCCTGATGTTCGATCAGCAGGGCTCCGGTCGCCTCTTCCAGCGAGGTCTCTCCATAGCCGACGATATACGCGGGGATCAGCTTTTCGAGGCGGGCGAATTGTTCGTCGATTTCGGCCGCGGCGTGCGGATCGTCGGTTTCGTACACCGACAACCGTAAGCGGATGCCCAGGGCGCTGGGCAGGTAGGCCAGATGCAGATGAGGGGGCAGGGCCGCTTCCCAAGGTGCGATGGTTTCGGCCAGCATCGATTCGGCCAATCCGAAGGTGATGGCGGTTTTGTGGAGGTTACGGGGCAGGGCGAAATGGGCCTGCAGACGGGGCAGCACTTCGTTTTTGATCAGCTCTTTCATCTCGAAAGGAACGCCGGGCAGCGAGATCAATACTTTCCCGTCGAGGTCGAACCACATGCCGGGGGCGGTGCCGTTGCGGTTGGGCAGCATGGTGCATTCGTCCGGTAACAGGGCCTGTGATTGATTGAGTTCGTTGAATACCAGCCCGCGGGCTTCGATCATCTCTTTCACCCATCGAAATGCCTCTTCGTTGCGGACCAGCTTCATGGAAAACATATCGGCTAAGGTTCGCTTGGTGATATCGTCTTTGGTGGGGCCCAGACCGCCGGTGGTCAAGACCAGTTCGGCACGTGTCAAGGCGTTTCGGATAGCCTGTTCGATCTCCTGTGCCCGGTCGGCGACGGAAACAATGCGGCCGATACGGATCCCGGCATCGCCTAACGTACGGCCCAGCCAGGCGGAATTGGTGTCGACGATTTGTCCGATGAGGATCTCATCGCCGATGGTAATGATTTCTGCAACCATGTTTCTTGATTTTAGGGTAAAAAAAAGAGGCGCCGGGCCCCTTCTTATTTATGCTTCTGGTTTATGGTCGGTAGGTGTGGGTTGGGTCGGATCCGGGGCCTCCGGAGCCTCTGGAGCAGATGGCTCGGGGGTGAGTGCCGTGGAGGTCGGCTCGCCCGATGTGTTGGAGGTTTCGGCAGGTGTGTTGGTGGCTTCGATCGCTAACGAGGTGTCTGCCATGGGGGACTTCGACGTCTGGGGTATTTCTGTCGGTTTCTCGGAGACGGCCGTTGCATCCGTTCCTTCGGAGGGTAGGGCGTCAACCGTTCCCGTTGTCCCGGTCGATGCGTGCATTTCCGTCGTTTTTGTCGCTTGAGACGAGAGGGTTGCTTCGCTCTCCGCGGCTTCCGTCCTCTGGGTTTCCGGGGCTTTGGTTGTTTTAGCCTCTTGGATGGTGGCGGCTTGTTCAGCGCGTTGCTTGAGTCGTTTGCAAATTTTGCGGACAAAACCGGGACCGTTGTAGATGAAGCCGGTATACACTTGAATGAGGCAGGCACCGGCATCCAGCATGGCTAGGGCATCGTCGGGGGTCATGATACCGCCCACGCCGATAATCGGGAAATTGCCCTGCGTTTTTTCGTGAATATAACGGACGATTTCTAAGGAGCGTTTCGTGAGGGGTTTGCCGCTCAAACCGCCTTTGCCGATATGTTCGATGACCTCGGGCGAGGTTTGCAGGCCTTCCCGAGAGGTGGTGGTGTTGGTGGCGACGATGCCGTCGATGCCGCATTCCATCATGACGTCGATCATATCGTCGATCTGCGCTTGCGTCAGGTCGGGCGATATCTTCAGTAAAATGGGTCGATATTGGTTTTGGCCCCGACGGAACTCAACCAGGCCGCGCAGAATCTGGTGCAGGTTGTCTTTGTCCTGAAGGTGGGCCAGGTTGGCGACGTTGGGACAACTGACATTGATGACGAAATAGTTGACATATTCGTACAGCCGGCGGAACAGCCGCAGATAGTCGGCCGGTGCGGCTTCGTTGGGGGTCAGGGTGTTTTTGCCGAGATTCCCGCCCAACAAGGTGGTAGGTTTGTGTCGATAGGGGTCGTACCAATTACGGCGCCGCAGGTTGCGTACGGCATTTTCCAGACCGTGGTTGTTGAAACCCATGCGATTGATGAGCGCCTGATCTTTCGGCAGCCGGAAGAGACGCGGTCGGGGATTGCCCGGTTGCGGTTTCGGGGTGATCGTGCCCACTTCCACAAACCCAAAGCCCAAGGCCGCGATTTCATCATACACTTCGGCGTCCTTGTCGAACCCGGCCGCCAGCCCGATGGGGTTCGGGAAACGCAGACCGAAGACTTCGCGTTCGAGCGAGGGGTGACGTACCGTAAAACAGGCTCTCATCAACAAACGGCCTCCCGGAATGTAGTGGATGATCCTTAACATCCCTACAATCAGATGGTGAATGGTTTCGGGTGCGATCTTGAACAGCAGCGGACGAAGTAGATGTTTATACATGCCTGAAGGGTTCTGGTGGATACGCTCAATGGGAAACCGTCGAAAATTGCCTGTAGCTTCATGTGGCCGACTGTGATTTCATGCGGCCGCTTGTGTCCCTCTCAGCCGACCTATGGGTGCCGTTATAACCTGTGGCCCTGTTAGCTGACCTATGGATGCCGTCACAACCTGTGGCCTGTTAGCGTCCCTATGGGTACAACTTGCGGTCCTGTCGCAACCTTCGGTCCTGTCGATCGATCTGTGGGTGCTGTCAACCAGCCATTGGTTTCTTGCCGTCAACCCATGCCTCCTTGTAGTCAAACAGGAACTCCTTTCAGTCTACCTGTTACTTTATGCAGTGCACCTCGGGTTTCGTCGACCAACGGGTGGCTACCGTTGGCAAATCTGCGGTTTCTGTCGGCAAAGGTAATAATAATTTTTTGGCTTTGTGTCGCATGGGGTGCGGATCGCCTGATGATGAGTCTCTTTGCCGCTCATCTGCTGTGCCTCCGAACCCGGTCAATGAGCCGGTCGTTTAGAAGAACTCGGTTCGATAGTCGTAATGGTTACGCCACTCTTCGAACGCGCCCGGATGGGTTTTCAGAAAACGGGAGTGGCGTTCGATATCGAAATAGGCCGGCATGGTGTCGTTTAACGTTTCCCAGCTGAGGGTCGTATCCGGACGCGTCGGATGGACTTCGCTGGGATACCACCCCTGCAGAGGAAGCGAAAAGTGACGACTGATGGCCTCGACTACATCGGCTGTGCCGGCCGCTTTCCCCTGTCGGCTGTATCCGGCGATGTGGGGGGTGGCGAAGGTGACGTTTTGGAGCAGTTCCCGATTGATATTGGGTTCGTGGTTCCAGGTGTCGATGACACTACGCGTGACGATGCCTTGACGGATTGCCTGCAAGAGAGCCTCGTCGTCGAGAACCGCCCCCCGGGACGAGTTGATGAAGATCGATCCGGGCTTCATCTGGGCAAAAAAGGCTTCGGAGGCCATGCCTCGGGTTCGGTCGGGGCCGGATTCGATCAGAGGGGTGTGCAGCGTGACGATATCGCATTGAGGCAACATCTCTTCCAACGGCAGGTAGGGTAAGGTGGGATTGTCGCGTTTCTTGGGGGGATCACACCCCAATACCCGAAAACCGAAATGTTCCCCATATTGATAGATAAGGGAGCCGACGTTTCCTACTCCGACGACCCCTAAGGTTTTTTCGGCGGGCGTCCAGCCCTCTTCGCGGGCCAGGGTGGAGAGAGCCCCCATGACATATTGCAAAACGGCCCGGGCGTTGCAGCCGGCAGCGGTGGCCACTTCGATGCCGTGTTGGGCACAGTACGCCAGGTCGATGTGATCGTGTCCGATGGTGGCTGTAGCGATCATCTCGACGGAGGAGCCCTCCAGAAGCTGGCGGTCGCAACGGGTGCGGGTACGCGTAATGATGACCTGGGCGTCGCGCACGTCGTCCGGGGTGATGGCGCTGCCTTTCAGGTAGCGCATGTGGGCGTAGGGTTCCAAGACCCCTTTCAGATAGGGAATGTCGCAATCGGCTACGATGCGAAGCAATTTATTCATGGTGTGTGTCAGTAAGATCGGTTGTCGGCAGAGCCGGAATAGGGACCTTATACGTCTGCGAGGGGAGCGTCGAGGGGGTCCGATCGTGGTTGGGCGACGCCGTAAATGTAAACATAACTTTTCGGATAGTGTTCGCTCGGGGGCGGGATTCTCGAAAAACCCCCGTTCTGTCGACCAAACGTCAGAACGGGGGACACCCAACTTAATGTATTGATTATGAAAATGGACTCCCGTCCTCATTCTCGCAACGATGGCGGGAATCTGTGGGTATAACGAGAATCGGGGGGCTTATATTGTGGGTGGGGCGTACGAAGCCTCCGAGCAGCACACAGACGATCGAGAAACCCGACCTTGGAGTGGGCCAGACTCGATGTATGCCGTAGAGGGTGACGATTCCGACGGGATTCGGGTCGGAACGGTTGGAAAGCGACAAGTTTATGTTATCTTTGCACGCAAATTGCTCTGTGAGCTATCAATAGGCGAAATGTATGGAAAATACGATGCACTCCTTTCATCCCGATGACCCGGGGGTAGCCAATGGTCACTATTTCGGTTTGCCGTTTACGGCGGAGGAGTCGGAGTTGGTGTTGTTGTCGGTGCCCTGGGAGGTGACCACCTCGTATGGCAAGGGGACACTCCAGGCTCCGCAGGCCATTATGGATGCTTCGTTGCAGGTGGATCTCTATGATTTGCACTATCCGGAAGGGTGGAAACGGGGCATCGGGACCCTCGAGGTCGATCGCAAATGGGCAACGCTCAGCGATCGGTTGCGGGGCGATGCCGAAGCGATCATGGAAGAACTCGCGTGGGGCGGTTCGATCGATACCCCCTCCATGCAACGCAAGCTGCAACGTGTCAATGAAGGCTCGCAGCAGTTGAATGCGTATGTATATGCGCAAGCGACGCAATGGCTCGATCGCGGAAAGATCGTCGGGCTGGTCGGTGGAGATCATAGTGTGCCGCTGGGGTTGATCCGGGCGGTGGCCGAACGGCATCCGGGGGTGGGGGTCCTGCACGTCGATGCCCATGCCGATCTGCGAAAGGCCTATGAAGGATTTACCTATTCCCATGCTTCGATTATGTACAATGTGCTGCAAGAGGCGCCGGGGGTTTCGGGGCTGGTGCAGGTGGGAATACGCGATGTGGGCGAAGGCGAATGTCGCCTGGCCAGCGAAGACGATCGGATCCGCCAATTTACCGAAATCGCTTTAAGCGAGGCCGAATGCAGTGGCGAAAGTTGGCAGAGTGTCTGTCGGCGGATCATCGAAGCCTTACCGCAGAAGGTCTACATCAGTTTCGATATCGACGGGCTTTCACCCGATAATTGCCCCCACACGGGTACGCCGGTCCCGGGCGGGTTGAGTTTTCGTCAGGCGGTCTATTTGCTGGATCGTTTGGCCTGTTCCGGCCGTCGGGTGGTGGGGTTCGATTTGTGTGAGGTCTCTCCTTCTCCGCAGGCCGGGGATGAATGGGATGCCAATGTGGGCGCTCGTATGTTATATAAATTGTGTAACTTTACCTTACTCTCTTCCCAACGCGGATAGGCCCGAATCCCGCATGCATCAACCGTACGATCCGGAGCGGGACCCCCGGATCGGCCATCGAACGCATTATGACCCGAGAGACCAGTTTTAGTCGCCGACGGAGGTATTTTGTCTGGCGGGAGAAGCAGTATAAATTTTTGCACAGCCCGTGGGCGGGTGGTGTTGTTTTGGTGATTTTTGCCCTCATCGCCATGGTGTTGGCCAATCTCGAGGCGACCAAACATGCCTACCATACGATATTGACCACCCCTCTGACGATCGGTTTCGAGGGGTTCCAGCTCAGCAAAAGTGTCGAGCATTGGATCAATGACGGTCTGATGGTACTCTTCTTTTTCTACGTGGGGCTGGAGATTAAGCGGGAGATTATCGCCGGACAATTGGCCAGTCTTAAACAAGCTGTCCTGCCCATTGCGGCCGCCATCGGAGGAATGATCGTGCCGGCCATTCTCTATACGGCCGTCAATGCCGGCAATCCGTATGAAGCCGGGTGGGGGATCCCGATGGCGACGGATATCGCGTTTGCGATCGGCATTTTGTCGCTGTTGGGAAATCGGGTGCCAGTTTCGCTGAAAATTTTCCTGACGGCGCTGGCGATTGTGGACGATTTGGGGGCAATTCTGGTGATCGCGTTGTTCTACTCGTCGGAGATCAATTTCATGATGTTGATCGCGGCCGGAGGGGTGATGGCCTTTCTGATCCTGCTCAATCGACTGAATGTCTATTCGATGCGCTATTATATCATCCCCAGTGTGTTGCTGTGGATTCTGTTTCTCTATTCGGGGATCCATGCCACCATCGCCGGGGTATTGATCGCGATGACGCTGCCGGCTACCCCCCGTTTCTCGAAACCCTACTTCTTATATAAAACCAATTACTATCTCTCCGAATTCAAACACTACGATCGTCCCGGTGTGGAGGTTCTGGGGAATCCACGACTGGTCCGTACACTGATGACCCAACGTCAGGTGGCGAGCAATGCCATCAGTCCGTTGCAGCGGTTGGAATATTCGCTGCATTTGCCGGTGTCGTTTTTCATTATGCCGGTGTTTGCGTTGGCCAATGCCGGCGTCGAAGTGGCCAATCTGGAGGATCTGCGGGTGTTGGCCAATCCGCAGGGGCTGGGTATTTTCCTGGGCCTGGTGCTTGGCAAGCCGCTGGGGATCTTTTTGCTGAGCTATTTGGTGGCCAAGATCGGCTGGGGACAGTTGCCTTCGGGCGCCTCTTGGAAGGCGTTGTGGGGCGTGGCCATGTTGGGCGGCATCGGGTTTACCATGTCGATCTTTATCGACAACCTGGCCTTCGATAATCCGGCTTATGTGGCGACCGGAAAGATTGCCATTCTGATCGCTTCGTTTGCGGCGGCCCTTCTCGGCCTGTTGTTTATGCGGATGGTGTTGAGGCCTCGTCCGAAAAACGAGCGTTAAAATGGCAAAATATTTGAAATAGAGAGCTATTATTTCCGTAAAATCTCTATTTTTGCACCGACTTCTGTCAAAACGATGAGAGTCGCACGATTTTTGTAGCAAATTATATTTACTCAATACATAACGAACATGAAAAAGATGATCATTTTGGGTGCTGCAGTAGCTCTGATCATGAGCTCTTGCGGTGCCGGTTCCAGCATCAAATCGGAACAGGATTCGTTGGCCTATGCGCTGGGGATGGATTTCGGTAGCTGGTTGAAGACGGTAGACAGTACGATGGACCTGAATGTCGTTTCGGCTGGGGTGAAAGACGCCGTAGCCGGGAAAACGAAAATGGATCGCGATAGCGCCATGAATTTCATCCGGGAATATTTCTATATCCGCAAACCGGCTAAAGAAAAAGTCGCCAGCGAAAAATTCCTGCAGGACATCGAAGCCAACAATAAGAATGTAAAGAAAACCTCGTCAGGTTTGCTGTATGAAATCGTAACGCCGGGGGATACGATGAAACCGGCCGCTAACGATCAGGTACGCGTGCTGTACGAAGGCAAACTGAAAAACGGGAAAGTATTCGATTCGACCTTCGAACGGGGCGATACGGCTCAGTTCGGTCTGAATCAGGTGATTCCCGGTTGGTCGGAAGGTCTGCAGCTGATCGGTAAAGGCGGTAAGATCAAATTGTGGATTCCGTCGGATCTGGCTTATGGTCAGCAAGGTGCCGGTAGTGCTATCGGTCCTAACGAAGCCTTGGCTTTCGAAGTGGAACTGATCGACATCATTCCGGCTGATTCGACCGCTAAGAAATAAGGGCGAGTCCGTCTCTAAAAGAGGCTGTTCTTTAGAGGGTCGGCCTTAAAAAAACATGACAGGAGCAATAACGTATAAAACGCACGGAGATAGTGTTTTGACGAAATTGTTTCGGAGGTAAATGAGCGGTTCTACCGCATGAAAAGGCAAAGTTCGGAAAGAGTTGCGTTACCAGATCGTTACCGCAGCTTTTTCCGGACTTCGTTTTTAATGGATTGTTTTTCAGTTTCTTGCGTCGGATTTCACAACAACAAATAACTCTAATGAACGTATTAACAATAAAGTTTTTAGAGTTATGGCAAGAAGCACTTTCAAGGTCCTGTTCTATCTGAAACGACAGGCTGAACAGAACGGCAAAGCACCCATCATGGGACGCATCACCATCAACGGAACCATCTCGCAGTTCAGTTGCAAAATGTCTGTTCCTCCCAAACTGTGGGATACCAAAGCCAACAAAGCATCGGGTAAGAGCATCGTAGCCCAGCGCATCAACGAGAAACTGGAGAACATCAAGACCAACATCGGCAAGCAGTACCAGCGTATCTGTGATCGGGATTTTTACGTTACGGCCGAGAAGGTCAGAAATGCCTGGCTGGGTTTCGGGGATGGTTATCAACTCCTGCTGCAAACCTTCGACGACTACCTGAAAGAATTCGCCGAGAAGCGCGTCGGCAAAGACCGTGCGGAGGGCACCCTCGTGAACTACACCCGTGCCCGCCGTTACCTTGGCGCATTCCTGCAATACGAATACAAGCTGGAGGATATCCCGTTCCGGGAGTTGAAGCGTGAATTTATCGAAAAGTATGTGATTTATCTCTCGGCTGTCCGTCATATGCTTCCCGGCAGTATCCATACTCCGGTCAAGAAGCTGAAGCTGATGACCTACACTGCTTTCAAGAACGGCTGGATCACCTCTGATCCGTTTGCCGGATTCCATATCAACGTCACCTACCGCGATCGGCGGTTTCTTTCCGAATCGGAACTGCAGGCTGTGATGAGGGTCTATGTTCCCAATTACAAGACGGCCATCGTCCGGGACATATTCGTATTTTGCTGCTTCACGGGGCTTGCCTATGCCGACGTAAAGAAACTCACCCATGACGATATTCACACGGATGAACAGGGTGATCTGTGGATCGTGGACCATCGACAAAAGACAGGGACGCAATTTCGGGTCAAGCTGCTGCCGGTGGCCAAACGGCTCGTTGAGAGGTACAGACACTTGCACTTGCCGGGAGGCTACGTGTTTCCGGTCAAAAGTCGTAAATCCATGAATATGTCCCTACGGCATGTGGCACGCCATGCCGGATTGTCGTTCAATCCGACGATGCACGAGGCAAGACACACCTTTTCGACCACAGTCACCCTCTCGCAGGGTGTTCCGCTGGAGACGGTCAGCAAGATGCTCGGACACAAACATATCACCACCACACAGATTTACGCCAAAATCACCAACGATAAGATCGGTCGTGACATGGACGCCCTGAGCCAAAAGATCGCTGAAAAATTTCCGATAGCATAACCCGATAAAGAGAACTGACAATGAAGAAACAGATAGAAGATCTCGGTTCTATTGAGATAGCCGAGAACGACTACGGGCCTTGTACGGTTGCAGTCCGACTGGCCGATGGCAATGTCTGGATGACACAGAGCCAAATCGCACGGCTATTCGGCGTGTATGAAGCTACGGTGCGAAACAATCTGCAGGCACTGTTCAAAAGCCGCCTTGTATCTGAATGCGACATAACCCACCCCTCGTGGAACGGGCAAAGCGGCTTCGGAACGCTGTATGGGCTCGAGGTGATTATCTACATGAGCTTCCGCTCCGGAACTCCCCGAGCTTATGCCTTTCGAAGATGGGTAGTGCATGCTTTAAACGAATATCAGCGTAATGGGAACCGCCAAAGACCCTCCATCATTCTTATGTACAATTATGCATTGAAATACTCGAGGAAACATCGAAATTAAACAAACTATAAATTTTTATTGTAGTCGTACAACAACAATTCTTATCCTTTATATGGATTTTTATTTGATGATAGTTTCCATTTTGGGACGGCACTTATATTATGGTCCTTATTTCTAAAATCAATATGAGGTTGAATTTATTTCCCTTATGTCTCTGTTATTATTCATTACTTTATAAAGATTTTTTCATTCTTATATTCAGAATATCACATGTCTCTTGTGTTTTTTATGATTCATGAATTTTTATTCACTACGAGACTTTTTATCTTTTGAAACAATAATACCGACTATTGAAGTAAGAAATCCATAGATAGAACCTACAAATCCTATAGTGACAATACTATTGATACTGCTTGAGAATTCGGATAGTTCATCGCCTGCCTCAAAAAGAGAGGCCATGTCACCAAATAACTCAATCCCTTCAAGTGCATCTTTTAATTGTGCATGAATTACGATCAGGATAATGAGAAGAATGCCGAAAACGAAAGCCCCGATTATAAATAGCCTCTTCATGTATACATTGTCTATTGCCAATTTCTCCACATAAGGGGCAACATGTTGTTTAAATAACATGGTCCCCTTTTGATTTATGGTTTGACTGATTGACCTAGAAACAGACGCTTGTGAATGACCTGAATCTGAGTATGAAGAGGACCCTGGGGCCTGTTTCGGAGACGCAGAGGTAAAATATGGGGCAGAAGATGAAGCCGATGACGGCATTGTTGACGACCGAGTTACCGGGCGCGGTTCAGCCGACGACGTCAGGGTTTGGTGAATTGCATTAATCGGTTCGTTGCAATACGGGCATACGGCCGCATCAGTAACGATCTGTTCTGCACATACAGGACATTCGATTAATTTTGTGGAAGGTTCTTCATTCAACCATTTCTTACAAAATTTGCATTTTTTAGCTACAGCAAGAATCTCTTCTCCGCAATAGGGGCATTTTTTAGTCTCCATAAAAGTAATGCTTTTAATTATTACAGTGTCATTATTATCAAATTGATATTTATATCATACCAAGTAGTCGGGGATAAAAAGATTTTATTGAAATTCACTTTTAATTTCCACTATAATTCCGTATGTATGTCAGTCAATATCGAGCGTTTCCTTGATTCCGTTAGCCCAAACTGTCAAAGCTAAGGCCAACATGATCCACTGAATTATAGGACTGTCAAAATACCGATCATCATTTATAACTCCATAATAAGTATTGTTTATACGAACCAGAACACCAAACTTCTCGAAGATTAAATCACGCGTATCCAATATTAACTGTGCCAATAAAGATAATTCTTTGCCTAGTACAATATGCCAGCCACCAAAATGAAATAACAGCCACCCTATGCCTACACGCAATAAGAAAACAGAAACGATTTTGTGAAAAATCGAATTCTTCTTATTTTTTTAAGACTGTCGGTTTTTTTATTCACAGCCTTTTCTTGTTTAGTCACAGAGGTTGTCTTTCCGTTATCTGCGTTATCTTTGGTAGTATTTGTGTCCAATACTTGAGGCTGGTTTATCCATTTGCCACAATACCGACATTTTTTTGCTACCGTTTGAATCTCTTTTCCGCAATAAGGGCATTTTTTGGTTTCCATAAATTGTCTTTATTAGTTTGTGTTTATTGGTTTTCTAACCAATTAATAACTTGCTCGGCAAATTCATCATCCATTATTAAATCATAGTTATCATGGTCCGGCCAATATCGCTTAATATTAAAAGTACTAATTGGCATAGCACTCTGGCCCACGGCACTTTGGGGGAAAATCTTAACACCATTAGATGCCCCGGGAATATGATCATCTACTCTTACGTAATTTCCTTTTAACGAGCCTTTGGAAATCATCCCTATGATCGCACCGTTAAAAAGGTCGAATGCTCCGGTTCTGCTATCCACTTTGCCGCAGAAGTCCGCATCTTCTCCAAAAGCATAATTGAACGTATATCTGACAGTAATTTCGAGGAGGGGCGTAAGATCATAACCTTTTCCCAGATTCTCAAATACGATACCTTCCCGTTGGCTGAAATTCTGAGCGATCTGTTGGCGTTGGGGGAACAGGAGATGCGGACGCCTGTCGAAATCGAGTTCGCGGTCAATATGGATGTGCCTTACGGGGAGGATCGGGTGTTCAATTTTTTACAGATCCGACCCATCGTCAATGGACAGAACGGACAATCCTTGGAATGGGAAGAGATCGATACCTCAGAAGCCTTGATTTATGCTGAGAGCGCGTTGGGTTTGGGGGCCATCGAGGGGGTGAGCGATATTGTATACGTACGTCGCGAGGCTTTTGATAAAGCCCATACTCAACAGATTGCAGCAGAGATCCGTAAACTCAATGCAGGCTTGCGGGCGCAGCAACGTCTGTATGTGTTGGTAGGACCGGGCCGCTGGGGGTCGAGCGATCCGTGGTTGGGCATTCCGGTGCGTTGGACCGATATTTCCGAGGCAAGGGTGATTGTCGAATGCGGGTTGGAAAATTTCCGGGTCGAGTCCAGTCAGGGAACCCATTTCTTCCAGAACCTGGTTTCTTTCGGGGCCGGTTACCTGACGATCAATCCTTTCATGGGGGACGGACGTTTCGACCAGCAACGTTTGGATGCTATGCCGGCGGTTTTTGAGAATGAATACCTGCGTCATGTCCGTTTTCCCGAGCCGCTGTATATCTACATCGATGGCCGTAAAAATAAGGGCATTGTTCGTTGATCCGGTATTCAGAGAACTTGAGAAGCCCCGACCTTATAAAAAAGTCGGGGCTTCTCGATGGAAGGTCTTAGGAGATGGGTTAGCGTTGATTTTGCCGATAGACCCGGTAGGCGGCTAAGGTCAATAACAAAGGGCAAAGAAGGCATCCGGTTAAAATCCATCCGAGGGATCGAGAGGAGAGGGTCCCGGCATAGCTGTGAACACCTCCCAGGAAATAATTCACGCCGAAATAGGTCATCAGCACGGACAGAAAGGCCCAAATGGCGAAAGTGTGGAAAAAGAACGGGTGGCGGAAACGAGGAAGGCTTCGGACATGGAGCGGTAGGGCGTACAGCATCAGGGTGATCAAGGCCCAGACTTCTTTGGGATCCCATCCCCAATAGCGTCCCCAGGAGACGTTGGCCCATACAGCCCCGACAAAAATACCGGCAGCCAGCAGAAAAACGGCCGGATAGAGCAGTATTTGGCTGAGCCTTTGCAGTCGTTTGAGCAGGGATGGAATGGTATTTGACCGGGAATCTTTTCCGGTCAGGATTACGATCATGGCGGAAAGTCCATTCAACAGGATGAATCCGAGCAGGGTGTAGGAGACCATGATCAGGGATACGTGCAGGCTGAGCCACGGCGAATTCAGAACCGGCATCAGGGAGGTAATGCGGGGATTCATGCTGCCCAGAGCGGCCACTAACAATGCAAAGCCCGAAAGGATTAATCCGGAAGCAGTAGCCGGGGGGAATCGTCGTCGAATCAACAAAGTAACCAGGAGTACGCAACCTGCGATAAACATCATGGTTTCGTAGCCATTGCTTAAGGGAAGATGACCCGCTATATATCCACGCAGGGCGAGGGTAATGCTTAATAATGTGAGAGACAGCAGTACCGGGATTAAAAAAACTGTTTCCCAGCTGCGTTTTCTGCGACCGCTCAGCAGACTCCATCCGAAATAAACGAAAGCCAAAAATCCCCAACTCAAATTGAATCGATAGAGCCAGGAAACGGTATCGAGCCGGTTGTAGATTCGTTCGGCCTGTAATCTGTTTTCGGGCAATGCTTTGACTGCGCCTCTTTGGCGTTGAAATCGGTCGATTTTATCGATCAGGGAACGAATTTTGCTCTCTTCACCATGATTTACAGCTTCATACAATAAAGGAAAAAATCCTCGGATCAATATGGAATCTTCCGTTGGCAGGTTGGGTAGAGGGTCGGTCGGAGCCGACCAACGGATCTGACCTGCCGAATCATGAGGGAAAATGGTCAGTAACTGGCCGGCTTGCAACATGACGATCAGTTGTATTTTCTCATCGGCTTCGGCGATGGCTTGGGCGACTTTCCCTTGGGGATTGGAGGTTCGGACTGGAAGGTCGGCCAATTTATAACGGCGTTGTGGGGTGAAAAAGTCGGTGAAAGTGACGAGCTTGCTCCAATTTTTTGGGGTCTTTGTATGTTCTGGAAATGGGGCATTTCTGCCGTTTCCCGAACGGATCAGACGGCGGATGGTATCGGATTTGATTCGGATCATCGGTTCGTGTTGCCATTGTTCCGGAAAGAAAACCCAGCCACACAGGACTTGTTCAGGGGAGTAGTTTTGGTAGTGGGGTTTGCCGTAGATTTTGAGGGTGAAGTCGCGGGCGAGGGTTTGCAGCGGCACGACCCGGTCGCCGTATAAAACCCGTAAACGGCCGAAAGCTGAAGCGGCTTCGGAAGAGAGGGTCGCCGGAGCGGCCTGAAGCGGAGAGAGCCCCGAGAACCCTAAAAAACAAACCAATGGTAAGGATCGTTTCCAAAGCGGATGGCGTAGCAGTTTTCGGAAACCGGATCGTTTGTCCAGCAGGACCCCGATCATGGCGATCCCTAGACAGAGATATCCGGCGTATGTCACAGGGGTTCCGTAAGGATCGTAATTGACCGACAGGACCGAACCTTTCCGGTCGTTGTCGAAAGAGGTTTGGTAAAAGCGCCAGCCTCGGTGAGCCAGAATTCGGTTCATCGATATGCGAACCGGTCGTTGTTCGCTTCCTTCCAACAGGGTGAGATGGCTGAGGTAATCGGCGGGAGCCAGGGTGCCCCGGTAATATTGGATTTCGAAACGATCCAACCGCAAAGCGAAAGGCAACGGGATCGGAGAGGCGTCGTTCTCGCTTTGGAATTGCTGGCTGGTTTCTCCTTCTCTCAGGTGAAGGAACCCTTTTTTTGAGAAGGAAAATGTCAGTAAAGCCCCTGCTAAAATCAGTAAAAAGGACAGGTGGAGCAGTATGGCTGTTTTTCGCAGGTAGATCGCCCGGCCGATGATTACACAGGTTGCGGCTGCCGCTAACGCTCCCCACAAACCCACAAACCAGGAAGTATGATAGACATATCGGGCAACATAATCGCTGCCCGAGTGTTTTTCGAGGAAAGTGGCGGCGGCCAGGCAAACCATCAGGCAGATCCATAAGCCGAAAGCCAGGCGGGTGAGTGTTTTCATTGTTTAGAGAGGGGCGAATTCGGGGTGGTTACGCTCTTTGATGGCGATACCTTCCATTTCAATGAGCCATCCGGGACGACATACCGGGGCCCATACGATGATTCCCGGTATGTGGGCGTATCGTTTTTCGAAACAGGCTTTGACTGTCGGATAATCTCCCGGATCCCGCAGGTAGACGATGATCTGAGCCAGATCCTCTTCACCGGCTTCGGCTTCGGCCAACAGGGCCTTTATGTTTTCCAACATTCGGTCGATTTGTCCTTGAATATCGCCGGGAGCCACGATGTTTCCGCAATGGTCGATGCTGGCCGTACCCGAAAGGAAAATATGGCTGCGGTCGCCGTATTCGATGCGGATTCCCCGTTCGAAAGTGACTCCGTATTCATACGTGGGATTCAAATGGGTGCGGGCATAGAGGATTTGTTGCTGTTCCGGTTTGAGCCCGTGTACGGCATAGGCGTCCAAGGCTACGAGACAAGCCGGATCAGCCTGACGGCCCTCGATGCCGGTACTGGTGATATAGTGGGTTTTCGGAGTCAGGTTGTGGCGTTCGAAAACCGTTCGTCGGGCGTTGACGACAGCTCCGTAATTGACATCCACGTTTTGGACGAAAAACCAGGTGCGGATACAATGTTCTTCTAAACGGCAATTCTCTTCCGACAAGGTATTCGTATAGTATTGGAGCAGGGTTTCGGTTTGATGGGAGGCCTCTCCTTCGGGGGAGATCAGATGTCCGCACCATAAGTGGCTCACCCCGTTGTGCCGGGCGACGATGCCGTCGGGGCGCGGACAAATCTCCATGTCTGACTGCAGGTAGACCCATAGGGCGATTTTGCTGCCGTCTAAAGGGGGTTGTTGTACGATGGAGGTCGCACAAGGAGGATACGGCCGTTCTCCGTTTTGCAAAAGGACAACCTGATTGGCGGCATCGCTCAGAAAGTAACGGCGAAAAACCGGACGTACCTCATTGCCGTGACTGGCCAACAGGTAGAAATAGGCGGCCCGAATGTCCCGGAGTTGTTTTTCAAAGGGGGCTTCGGGAGTGGTCACATGCAGCATGGCATGGTATTCGTGTACCCCTTCCGTGGTTTGGAAGTGGCTGATTTCGATGCGTACATCGCTGTAAACAAGTATGTGATTGGAGAATCCCATAGGCATTGGTTTAGGTTTATTGAGGACACCCTTTCTCGATCCATATTCTCAGCATGGCGAGATCTTCGGATCGGGTGATAAGACCGGTATGAGGATACCCGACCGCCTCTTGCTGACTCAATACATCGAGCAGGAAACTGTTTTCCGGGTCCGAAGGGGTTACCCTCGGTTTGTCCGAAAGAGTGGAAGGGGTATTGACCAGTTGGGGATAACTGAGACCTTGGGTCAACAGCAAACCGGCTGAGCCGGTAGTTCCTTGGTGGCAGGAGACGCAGTTGTATTGTTGGAATACCAGTTGCTGGATCCGGTCGTAAGGGAGTAGGTCGATTTCTGTTTCAGGAATAACGATCTGAGACGGATTGCTGTCATCGATCGACTGCTCGAAAAATATGTATAACAGTTGTCTCCCCGAGTTGACCATGCCGAGCTTGACCGAAGTCGCTTCCTCCGGAATGTTTTCCAGCTTCAAACTGAGAGGGGTATCTCCGTTGGGTTGGATGACGTTGACTGAGGCTAAAGGGGCTGTTCCCCCTTCGGCAAATACTCCGAAAATCAGGTTGTATTCGACCGGAAAGACTTCGGTGTTGCGGAGGATAAAACTTGCTTCGATGGAGATTCCCTGTTCGTTTGGGGTTTCGTCCGGATAGATGTCTCCGCTGTCGCAGGCGGTCATGGTCGCCCACGAAAGCACGCAAACGATCGGGAGTAGGTGTCGAAACCGATTTTTCATATTCGATTTGTATTAGAAAGAAAACTGCATCATGACCATGGCTCCGTGTTGGGCCAGGCCCAGGTCATCCAGTTCGCGGTCGTCCTGGGTGGCGTGTCCCCAACGGCCCAGGAATTGATACATGGCCTGTAACTTCAGGTTGTAGCCCAATATATAGTAATTGAGCCCGATGGCCGGCATGTTGAGGAAGCCTTTTATGTCGGTTGAATTCCGGTCTAGGAAATCCCATCGCAAAGCCGGCTGCAATTTGCGGGTGACGAAGTAACCGGCCTGTATATAGCCGCCGATGTAGGTGTAATCGACATCGACTTTCTGGCGTTTTACGAGGGCGGAGTTGAGATAATAGGCTTCGGCCGACAGATAGAGTCTGTTTTTGAGGTAAGTGAACTCGAATCCGAGCCTCAGGTCGTTGGTCGTTTGCCAGTTGGCTTCCACATTGTAAGAAGCCGACAAAGCGAACATGATTTTGTCGTTATCCAGGTCGTCGATTCGTCCCTGATGCGAGGGAATAGGGCCCTTGGGCATGTAGGCAATGCGGGCGGCGTAAAGCAGGGAAGGAATATGCAGGTCGTCGCTCAGGGTTTTCTGGGCGAGGTTGACATCGATGCCCGTACCGTTGAAAATACCGAGGTTATACTCCCATTTGTTTCCCAAAAGTCCGTGCATCATGACTCCCAGATCGAATCCGGTTGCGAAAGTCGGTGTCGTGGAGTTGATGCTGCGGTCCATATAGAGCGAGGTGCTCAGCGAAGTGGGGACGGTGGGGAAAAGGGTTTCGCCCAACGTTACCAAATAGGCCTGATTGAAAGGTGTTTTGAATTTGCCGATTCGGAAACGGATCTGATCCTTCAGGTTGACGTCGAACCAGGCTTGTTGCAGCAGGGCACCTCCACTCTTGGCGGCGTTAAGGGTCAGGTTGAAGGTCAATTTTTTGAAAGCGCGACCCGAGAATCCCAGAATGGCGTATGGAATTTCGAACCCGCTGTTGGCGACATTGTCCTGATCGTCCAGCCCCAGCTGCTCGTCGTCGTAATAGTTGAATTTGGCGGCTGTTTGCAGCAATACATAGGGCTTGAGCATGAAATCGCCGGCTTTGGTTTCGAAACTGAATCCTTTGCGTCCACCCATCGGCACTACGTCGCTTTCGATGTATTTGTCATAGTGGGAGGAGGAGACTTTTCGTTCTACTTTGAGGGAATCCCGATGTGAGGATTGGGCGGCCAGATTTCCTCCACCCGCCGTCAGAACGAGGAAAAGTAACAGTAATTTTATTTTCATTTTCTGGATATTCTTGCGTTAGATTTACAGGGATTCTAAAAATCGGATCAGGGCATCGCGGTCGTCTTTGCTCATCCGTGCAAACAGTTCCCGGGAAACGGCTCCTTCGCCTCCGTGCCACATGATGGCCTCGATGAGGTTGCGGGCGCGTCCGTCGTGGAGGAAATAGGTGTGTTGGTTGACTTTTTTCTGCAATCCGATACCCCAAAGCGGGGTGGTTCTCCACTCGCAACCCAAAGCCAATCCCGAAGTGTAATGGCTGTCCAGTTCCGGACCCATATCGTGCAGCAGAAAATCGCTGTAAGGGTGGATCGTTTGGCTGGCCAGCCAAGGCAGGCGGGTGCCGTTGAGGAGCGCCGGAGCATCGGCTCGGGTGTGGAGGGTCGGTACATGACACAGATCGCATCGGGCCCGGTAGAAAGCTTTTTCGCCTTGTTGGACCACGGGATCGTCTACGTCGCGGCGGGCCGGAACCCCCAAAGCATGCAGATAAAAATCGACATTCTCCATATCCTGAGTAGAAATCTGGATGCCGTAATGGCTGTATCCGATCATCTGGGATTGTCCTTCGGCCACTTCCAGCGGATAGCGGTCGTTGGTGACTCCCAAATCGGAGGAGAAGCCCAGTTCGACGGTCAGGTCGGCGTGTTGGGCTTTGTTACCCGATATGCCGATATAGGTTTTCCCTCGCTCCTGCACATAGTTCAATCGTCCGGAGATCCCATATTCGGGATAGTTGCTCCGTCGGGCCAGTTCTTCCAGTTCGGTGGGGTCGAGTGCCATCATCTGCCCCATCCCTACGTGGCGCAACGGAATGCGTACGTCGATGATCAAATCTTCCGGAGCGATATCGTCGGCATACCATTCCGTAATGGTATAAGTGGGGGTAAGCAGCGAATAGCTTTCTCCGTCGTGAAATTGGTAAGTCTTCTCGGTATAGGTGACGCTCAGACGTCCTTCGGGTTCTACGCCTGTGATGGCCTGGTCGTGCAGCACCCGTCCGTAATTACGGAAAAAGGCGCCGTTCTTTTTGGTGATATAGATCAGGTGGGAGGAAAATCCACCGGTTCCGGTTCCGCCTTGGGAATAGAGGGTGGGGTAGCTTCTTCCTGCGTTGGCATGACAGCTACCGCAGGAGGATCCGGCATACAGGGGGCCTTTACCTCCCTGAAGGGGATCGTCTCCACTGACCCGGGGATTGTCGTATAGAGCATCGCCCTGATAGAACCGAGTTTCCAGGGCCCCCGTGACCCAGGGAGCGGGAGAATCATATGCGGTGACTCCCGTTCCGTAAACGGTGGACGTTCCGGCCGATAAAGTGGCCGGGTCGGCTTCGTTGCCGTATTGGTCTAAAATGGTCGGTTCCTCGCCTTTGTCACAGCAGACGAATGTCATGGCGCCAATCAGCACCATGACATACCATAGCATCCCCATTTTTTGGTTTTGTAATGTGTTCATGACAGGAGGGTTTGCCCGTAACGGATCGATTTAGGGGAGCACGGTTCGGTTTTGGCCGTTTTTGAACAGCAGCAGTTCGATGGTGTGGAATCCACGGACCGATTCGCTGCCGATGGCTCCGATGTATTGTTCGACCGTCGAGAGGTTTTTATCGGTGATAATGGTAGCAATATCTTCCTGATCCAACGGCCAACTGTCCATCGAAGGGTCGAATCCCAGTCCGGTTTCTTCTCCGGCCGGGCCGAACAGGACGGCTTCACTCTGTTCCCAGGGGACCCGTACGGCTCGCCAGGCGGTACAGGCCGCATCCAGTTTGCTTTGGTTTTTGTTGTCCTGTTGCAGGGCCAGCATGGCGTTGTACAGATCCCAGGCTTTTTCTTTCATCTCTTTGTAGGTGGGGACCACGACCTGATCGGCATATTGGGTCAGAATGGAGGTGAAGTCATAATCGCCGGCATTTTGGAAAAGCCCCAACAAACTGCCTTCGGTCAGTTCGGTCAGATCGGCACAGGCTTCGATGGCTGCATCCACCTGGCTGCCGGTCAGATTGTTGCGGAAAGGAGCCTGCATGCTTGTAATGGCATTGTAAGCAGCATCGATAGCTTGGGTCATCGCGGCATCCAAATTGGCATCCTGACTTTTGACATAAGCCGAGATGCTGTTGGCGTTGGCCGGATCGTTGATCGAACCCCGACGGCCGAAATAACCGTTTTTAATGCTGATGATGTTGTCGGAATAGTCGGTGATCGAATTCCAGCTATACCAGGATTCCACTTGCAGTACGGCAGCATCGGTATTGCCTTGTTTGGCCAGGGCGTTGGGGTTCCCGATCTTGGTAACGCCCACTTCATTGGAGATGTTGGCGAATCCGTCCACCAGAATGGTGCGGATGGCATCTACTCCGCTGGTGAATTTTTCGTTCCCGGCATCGGCCGTACGCATGAACTGGGCGTAGCCGTTGGCCCCCACAATGGTGTTTTTACTGAAAAAGTCGCGGCCGATCCGTTCCCAATCTTCATCGGGAATTCCGGTCGGGCCGTTCCAGGCGGCCCACAGACCGATGCAATCGTCGAGCAGTTCCGATGATACGGCGGTAGCGTAATTGATCCATTCCGGTGTCATGGCATAATCTTCGAGCTGTGAGGTGTTGGTGCCACCGTCATCGGTTCCGTTGTTTTTACTGCATCCTGTGACGGTGAGGGCTGCGACTAACAGGGCGGTACTCGCCATTTTTAAATTCATGTTCATGGTCTTAGTTGTATTTGATAAATGGTTATTTTGAACTGAACCAACCGGAATAAGCCACGGTAATGCCGAAGGTGTCTTCGCTGTTGTAGGTGTTTCCTCCGATCCGGCGGTGGGAGTAATCGAATTTGAGGGTCAGAGCCGGGATGGGGCAATAGTTGAGTCCGACGGTGAACAGGTCGCGTTTGTAGCGTGGCAGGGCTTGGGCTCCGGCATCGATGGCTTGGGCGGTGTTGTAGTATTCGTAACGGACGAAAGGATACAGACGGCTCGAGCATGAAAAAAACGAGAGAACGTCATAACCCGCTTCAGCTCCGTACGCTAAAGCAGCCTTCCCGAAAGGGGTAATGGAATATCCCGTGCTGTTAAAATATTTTCGGTTGATGTCGTAGATGGCTTTGGAGTCCGAGACGGTTCCGTACAGAAGGTTGGCCCGTACGATCAAAGCCCGGCTCCAATATTGGACGTCGAACGAGCCGAGGGCCACCCGTCCTTTGACTCCGGCCATGGCGTAAGGTTTTGAGGAATTTTTGGCGGTATTTCCGTAATAACCCGATACTCCCAATCTCAGGTTGCGGACACCGGAATATTCCAAACGAGCCGCGACGGCCGGGTTGGTCATCTTGGGAACTTCGAAGATGGTTTGTCGTCCGCTGCCAATCCAGTTTTCCGAGGAGAAGCCGTTGGGGTCGAGGCCCGAAACCAACATGACTTCGTAGCGGAAACGGTTGCGGTTAAAATAACCCAATACAGCAATTCCTGTTTCATGCCAGGTCGAGGGGATCAGCGAAGTTTCGCTTTCGGGTCGTACGGTTCCGAAAAACAGATTGGGTTCGTGATGGGCATTGGTCAATCCGATGGGGACAATCATGTGTCCCACCCGGATATTGAAGGCATTGGAAAAATGCTTGGTAATGTGGAGCTGCTCCAGGGCTACTTCCCCGCCTTTCTCGATTTCGGTTTCGATTTCGCCCCCTTCTTTGTTGTATTCGATCTCTTTGGTCGAACCGGTCCCTCCGTATTCGAATTCGATTTCGGTGCCTAAATACCAGCCTTTCCCGAAATGGTAATCGAAAGCGAAAACGGCTCGGGGCAATGAGATTTCCGAACGGCGATCTCGGGTCGATCCTTCCGGACTGATGTAGCGGTCGGTTCCGTAGTTCATCTGTTGGAATAGGATTTCTCCGTAACCGCCGACCCGGTATTTCTGATAATTCCATTCGTAGGGGAGCGGGGTGTGGGTTGAGTCGGAAGTCGAATCAGGCTCTGCAGCGAAGGTGCTCGCCGATACCCAACATGCGCACAAAAAGAAAAGAGAAGTGTAAATTTTGTTCATCGGATATGATTTAGATGACGCAAAATTATGGCTCCCCCGAACCGGCGACAATCCCTATTCGTAGGGAAATCAAAGGGGGGGTCCCCATATTTTGTGATGTTTTGGTGGGATTGGATGCGGATTGAATAGTGTATCCGTGAACGTGTCCGGGGGGCTATGGACGTTGTTCGGACCTGTGTGGGACAATCCGAAAAAAATAACTATCTTAACATCAAATTCAGCTTAAAATCTTGCGTATGAAAGTTAAAATCATGCTTTGTGGGATATTGCTGTTGGGCTTGTCGGGATGTCGTTCCGGGGAGAGTCGTCATTTTCCGATCGAGACTCCGTATGTATCGATCGATGCCGATACGCTTGGGGTGGATATTGAAGGCGATTTAGGCGGTTTTGTGTTCCATCGGGATCGATATTATGCCTTTTTTCACCAATGGTATGAACAAGACGGTGGCTTGCATATGGATAGTCATCTGTATGTTTTGACGAAAGAAGGGCAGATTTTGCATGAAATACCCTTGCCGGACAATATGGAACTTCCGATGAGCTATTGGATGTATCTCAAGGCAGACAGCCTATGTGTTGTGCCGGACAGGGAACCTTTTGACCCTTTATATTTGAATGAAGAACGAGGACAGTGGGAGGTTCTTCCCGATCTTCGGGTTCCTTTATACGAAGACGAGGATTATGTCGTGACCTCCAGTAGCAGTGGGGAATGGGGCGGTACGGTTTATTTTGCAGATAAAAAAACGGGCGATACCTACGAAGGAAAATCGAGGAATACGTTTTTGGTGCAAAAAATAGACAGCGCCTATTATGTGACTAGCTATTTAGCCCATGCCGTCGGCTTTTCCGAGGTGATTAAGATTCGCAATCCCCAGGAGATGCTGCCTTTCGATACGACCCGCGATTTGACGGGAGAGATTGAAGAACAGAGTACTTCATTACAGGGAATGGAGGTGCTGGTGGATACGGTGTTTATCGATATCGTGTCTTCGTTTGCCCATAAGGGAAGGCTTCTGCATATCTACCAGGACCCGGAAGGAAAGATGCAAATAGGCGAGATCAAAGAGGGTCGTCTGACGAGTGTTTTGTCCTTACAAGATCTCGTCGGATATTGTATGTTGCAGAATATCCCCTCGGATACGGTTCAATACCTTAGTTTTAGTACGCGGGATTATGGAGATCCGGACTTTCCGAAGGATAATCGATATGGATTCATGATGGTGACTCCCCATACCATTCAACTGCATTATTTGCGGTAAATGAAAGTTTACAGGGCTCTCGCATCGAAGAGATCAAAAAAAATCGTAACTTACACCCAATATACCTTCGGAGAAAGGTAGCGCTAGGTCTGGCCTGATAAGCTCTGGAGCGATGTCTCTGGTTTGAATAAAATCAGAGCGACTGATTGTTGGAATTTGTTAGTTAACGTTATAGTTATTATGGATAACCATTATTTTCAGCCTGAAATCGAAACGATGAGACGAGCCGATCTGGAGGCTCTTCAGATAAAACGACTCAAAGAAAGCATCCGCATTGCCCGACAAAGTCCGTTTTATAAAGCTCGACTGGGAGAGTCCGGAATTACGCCGGACAGTATCCGGACGTTGGATGATCTTCGAAAAATCCCTTTCACCACGAAAAACGATTTGAGAACTCATTATCCGTTTGGTTTGGTCGCGGCTCCGATGGATCAGGTGGTCCGGCTGCACTCTTCCAGCGGGACCACGGGAAATCCTACGGTGATTTGTCACTCGCAACACGACCTGGATCAATGGGCCAACCGGGTAGCTCGATGCCTTTATATGGTCGGATTGCGGGATAAGGATGTGTTTCAGAATACATCCGGTTATGGGATGTTTACCGGAGGCCTTGGGTTTCAGTACGGGGCCGAGAAGCTCGGGGCATTGACCGTACCGGCAGCGGCCGGTAATACGATCCGTCAAATCAAATTCATTCGCGATTTCGGCACGACCGCCATCCATGCCATTCCGAGTTATGTTTTCCGGCTCTATGAAGTTATGAAAGAAATGGGCATAGATCCTCGCACCGATACTCGCTTGACCACCCTGATTATTGGGGCCGAACCCCATACCAACGCCCAGCGTCGTAAAATTGAAGAAGCGCTTGGTGTAAGGGCCTATAATTGTTTCGGAATGTCCGAAATGAGTGGTCCGGGTGTTGCTTTCGAGTGTCCCGAACAGAACGGACTTCACTTATGGGAAGATTGCTATATTCTGGAGATCATTGATCCAGAAACATTGGAGCCGGTTCCTGACGGGGAAATTGGAGAAATGGTTCTGACGACGCTGGATCGGGATGCGATGCCGTTGCTTCGTTACCGCACCCGGGATTTAACCCGTATTCTTCCGGGAGATTGTCCGTGTGGCCGTACGCATCGCCGGATCGACCGACTCAAAGGACGCAGCGATGATATGTTCATTGTCAAAGGGGTGAATATTTTCCCGATGCAGATCGAAAAGATCCTGATGCAGTTCAAAGAGCTGGGGGCGAACTATTTGATCACGATCGATACGTTCAACAACAACGACGAAGTTTTGGTGGAAGTCGAGTTGAGCGATCTTTTTACGGACGATTACTCCCAGCTTCAGGGGCTGACCCGCGAAATCACCCGGCAACTCAAGGATGAAATTCTGCTTACGCCCAAAATTAAATTGGTTGACAAGGGGGCTCTTCCGCAGTCCAGTGGTAAAGCCGTTCGGGTAAAAGATTTACGAAAAAACAAATAATCTTGACAGTTATGACCATCAAACAATTATCCGTATTTCTCGAAAATAAGTCGGGACGATTGAACGAAGTGCTCGACATTCTCGGTAAAGCCGATATCCGGATCATCGCGGCAACGGTGGCCGATACTTCTGAATATGGCATTTTGAGATTGATTACTTCCGATACGGCACGGGCCTATCAAGTTCTTAAGGAACATTGCGTAAGCGCCCAACAGAACGATGTGATTGCTTTAACCTGTGATTCGATGGCCGGAGTTTTCGCTGCCCAGTTAAGTGCTTTTGCCCAGGAAGGGCTTTCCATCGAATACATGTACTGCTTTTCGATTCGCGACAAGGCGTTTTTGATCCTCCGTACGAGCGGTAGCGCCCGTATCGATGAGGTCGCACACAAATACGGACTGCATATCATTACCGAAAAAGAATTACAACAACTCTAACCTTATTTAACCGGTTATTCTTTATCGACCATGAATCGATCCGATCTGACCCTTTGCCTATTCTTATGCATTTTCATCTTGCCGTTCTGCCTGATTGCTCCGCTGCGGGAATTTTATATGCAAGTCAATGCTTCCCACCCCTATGGAATGGCCTTCCTGAAATTTTCCATCTTGGCTACGCTGGGGGAATCCATAGGCCTCCGAATCAAAACCGGATATTATAATGCGAAGGGTTTTGGTATTTTGCCTCGAGCCGTTGTATGGGGTTTGTTGGGTATGTGGATTGCAGTTGCCATCAAAACCTTTGCGGCCGGAACGCCCTATTTTTTGCAAAGTTTGGGCATGGAGCAGG
Organism: uncultured Alistipes sp.; assembly: GCA_944326035.1. Lineage (GTDB taxonomy): Bacteria > Bacteroidota > Bacteroidia > Bacteroidales > Rikenellaceae > Alistipes_A. The sequence continues at coordinate 392,829 of CALVCS010000003.1, forward strand.
CGGTTGAAGCCATGAAGAGGCCGTTGAGTGCAGAAAAGGTGGTGTGTGCGTTTATGATCAGCGTCATGATGAACACGACGTTCGGACCTGTTTTTATGACGATTCATAAAGTGACCGATACGCATATTTTGAACTGTGGAGGATCTTTGCGCGCTTTGATAACGCCTCTTCCCTTTGGGAAAATATTGGCGGGATTGAATTGGCAAGTTCAGTGGGGCTTTGTTTTTAAAAGGACGATCCCTCTGTTTTGGATTCCGGCGCATACGATTACGTTTTTATTGAATCCTCAACATCAGGTATTGTTTGCGACGTTACTGGGAATTGCATTAGGTATTTTTCTGTCCGTGGCAGCCATTGCGAATCGGAAAACGGTATAATGTGGAAAAGCCACGCGACTTTGACCCTTTTGGCCAAACAGGATTGTCCCCTTTGGCTACAATATGATTGCCCCTTCTGGCCAAAATAGTATTGACCACTTATCTCACCTATTGTTATAGATTTTTTGGGTAGATTTGAGTGCCCGAGTCCTGGTGTAACGGGGGTGATAATAAAATCTATACAAATGGATAAACGAATCAAAAACATTTTAAGATGTTATGCGGCCGGCATGGGAATCAAGGAAACGGCGTCCACGTTT
>CALVCS010000004.1 GCA_944326035.1 uncultured Alistipes sp.
GGATCGATCTCACCCCGGATATGCAGGCGATAGCGTCCCAATGGATATAGTCGTTTCGGTCGTCCCATACTGGAGATGTTTGAAATTAAAAAACAGAGGTTGCGGTAATACTCACAAACCTCTGTAAAGGTAATGAATTTTGTCCAAACAAATCCCGATATTTCCTCCGAAAAAACATATTTTGTCCAAATAAACCGCGCCATTTAAGGCGGTCAGATGCTGTTGTCCAAACAAATTAAATCCCCGCCAATCTTATTGATTGACAGGGATTTAATAGTTGTTTACGTGCTTAAAATCGCACTAATATTCTTCCTCGTTGAAGAAAAAGTCGTCTTTACTTGGGTAGTCTGGCCAGATATCTTCGATGCTTTCGTAGATGTCGCCTTCGTCTTCGATCTCCTCCAGGTTTTCGATGACCTCAAGCGGGGCTCCCGAACGAGTGGCGTAATCAATCAGTTCGTCTTTGGTCGCAGGCCAGGGTGCGTCCTCCAGTTTTGAAGCTAACTCTAAGGTCCAATACATAGTAATTTGTTTTTTAGCAGTTTAACCGATGTATCCCTATATGGAGTGCAAAAATATAAATTTTTTTATGAATTGTACTCCCAGAGGATTTCTTTTACGTGAAATTCGTCGGTCAGTTTCCTTCCTAAAACGTACAGATAGTCGGAAAGTCGGTTGATGTACTCTCCAACCGATTGATTGATCGAATTTTCCTCACCCATCGCAATGATACATCTTTCGGAGCGACGACATACCGTTCGAGCCAAGTTAGCCAGGGAGATTAACGGGTGTCCGCCGGGTAACGTGAAGTGGGTGATGGGTTTTAACGTGGCTTGCATGGCATCGATCCGCTCTTCCAGAAAATGGACTTGCGCCCTCTCAAAAGTGGGTAGTTGTTTGGTCACCGTATCCTCGGCGGCCAAATAGGAAGATAGACGCATCAAATCATCCATAATCTGCAGCAAATCGTGTCGATAATCGGCCAGATTCGCGGCGTCGGGATCCATGTTGTCGCGCAGATAGGAGATGTGGGCCATGAGTTCGTCGACGGTTCCATAGGCTTCGATACGAGGATGATTTTTGGGGACGCGGCGTCCGCCGATTAGTTGAGTCGTTCCGCGATCGCCGGTTTTGGTGTATATTTTCATGATTCGGTAGGGGTTTGAAATGTGGATTAAATATGGTAGTGTTGGGGTTGCAGTTTGGGGTCGAAAATAAAGATCATCAGATTGCCGCGGTCGACACTGACACAGGGGTAGCGATGGCGTATGGATTGAGCGGCCTCTCTGCCGCGACGAGTTAGGTGCGGGGCCAAGATAACCAATACATCGTGTTCGAGCGCCGCTTCGCGTGCCGTGTCGATCAGCGTGCGGGGCTGAACCCCCGGCAAGATTACCCGAAGTTTTCGTTCAGAGGGGAGTGTATTGTCTGGGAATTGTCGTTTTTCTGAACCTTGAGGAGTCGTTAAGATAAATTGATGTAATGTACAATACGTCTGCAGATTTTGGAGCATGATAGCCGTGCTTGACTTGACGCCTTCGGCCCGGAGGCATTCATAGAGACGTTGATCATCACTGTCGATCCGGTTACGCATAAAGACGTGACGAACCATCCCGTACATAAACGGAGAGTGAATGCTTCGACCTCGAAAGTGACGCAGATGAATGCGTGAACGAACGCCGAAATAGACTCTGGAGATCGGTTTCGCAATACCTTGAAACATAACTTATCGGTCTTTTAGCTCGCCGGCCAGATGGCCGGTTGAATAGGCGATTTGCAGGTTGTATCCGCCGGTATCGGCGTCGATATCCAGCACTTCGCCGGCAAAATAGAGCCCTCGGATCCGCTTGGATTGCAGGGTCTGAGGGTCAACTTGGTCGGTACGTATCCCTCCGGCTGTTACGATGGCCTCCGAAAAGGGACGATAATCGGATATGGGCAGACGGAAGGCCTTGAGTTGGTGGATCCATGCCCGTTGTTCCCGATCGGATAGGGTAGCGAGGGCTTTGCGGGGGTCGATATCGGCCTTCTCCAACGAAAATAGGGCCAGGGTCGAGGGTAGCAATTTTCCTGCCAGGACCCGGACCGCGGTTGACGGAGCGAGGGCCGCCATTTCCCGTTCGATGCGGGCCTGCAATTTTTCGACACTCAGAGCCGGTTTCAGATCGAGCTCCAGGGTAACGCGATGCCCGTCGATCAGGGCATCGACCGACTGGCGACTCATCCGCAAGACAACAGGACCTCCGATTCCTTCCCCCAGGAACTCCAATTCCCCGAATTCGGAAGCGACCTTCTGTTGGTCGATCCATAGTCGGGCTTCGATATTTCGCAGGTGTAAGCCGCACAAGCTGCGTAGATCCTCTCCACATTCCAGTGGGGTTAGGGAGGGCCGGATCGGTTCGATGGCGTGTCCTGTCCGGTGGGCTAACCGATACCCGTCGCCGGAAGAGCCGGTGGCCGGATAAGAGGCTCCACCGGTCGCCAGAATAACGGCCTGGCAGGCGATCTCTTCCCGATGTCCGCCTTGTTGTTCAACCAGGATACTATGGATGTGTCCGCTGCGGGTCAGCAGTTCCAGTACTCGACTGTGGCACTCGATGCAGGCCCCTTGTTGCTGAGCCCAGCGGATATGGGCTTCGGCGACATCCCAGGCCCGACCGCTGGTGGGGAAGACGCGTTCTCCGCGTTCGACCGTCAAAGGAACTCCGATCTGTTCGAAAAAACGGACGGTTTGTCGGTTGTCGAACGCCTGAAAAGCCGGCCGGAAAAAGTCCGCACCTACCCGTACTTTGGCCAGGAATTCGGTCCCTGTACGCATGTTGGTCAGGTTGCAACGCCCCTTCCCGGTGATACGGACTTTGCGTTGGGGCTTTTCCATGCGCTCACACAGCAGCACTTTCTTGCCGGTGGACGCAGCGACTCCCGCCGCCATGACTCCGGCTGCTCCACCTCCGACAACGATGACATCGAAATACCTCACAACGCTGAAATTTCCCACAAAGATAAAAAAACGCCTCTGTTTCTTTTCGGTTCCCGAAAAAATATGTAGCTTTGCCGACCGCGATAAGCAGATAACCTATTCATATCCCGAAGCCTGCGGGCTTCCTAAGTTCCTGAGCATGCTAAGCCGAAGATTATTGAGAATTAAGGCGATCAAAGCCTTGTACGCGCACTTTAAATCGGAATCCGATTCGTTGGCCGCTTCTGAAAAGAACCTGATGTTCGGCATAGACAAAACCTATGAGCTCTATCATCAACTGTTGTGGTTGATTGTCGACGTGGCCGATGTCGCCGAGTCCCGCATCGAATTGGGCAAACGCAAACACCTGCCGACCCCTGAAGAACTCAATCCCAATACCAAATTTGTAGAAAACCGGGCCATTGCCGCGATTCGTCACAGTCAGGCATTAGTCGACTATCTGGAGTCGCACAAACTCGGTTGGGTCAACTATCCGGAGTTGATCAAGAAGCTCTATCGGGAGATGTTCGCCAGCGACTATTATCAGGCCTATATGGCCGATGAAAAACGTTCGTTCAAGAGCGATGTCAAGCTGGTTCAGCACTTCTATGTCCAGACGGCGGATACGAGCGAAGATCTGGAAAACGTCGTAGAAGAACAGTCGATTATGTGGGCTGACGATGTGGATTTTGCCATCATTATGGTGTTGCGTACGCTTGACGACATGCGTGCCTCCCAGGAAGAGTTGCCGTTGCTGCCTAAGTTTAAGAACGAGGAAGACGAACGTTTTGTCAAAGAGCTTTTCCGGGGAACCGTGGTCAACCAGAAACAATATTTCGAATATATCGACAAGTTTACGCAGAATTGGGATGTGGACCGCATTGCCTTCATGGATAATCTGATTATGGCGACGGCCATGACCGAACTGCTCTCCTTCCCGTCGATTCCGGTGAAGGTGACGCTGGATGAATATATCGAAATTGCCAAGTATTACAGTACCCCCAGCAGTAGTGTCTTCATCAATGGGGTACTCGATAAGATCGTAGAAGAGTTTCGTCGAGAAGGTCGTTTGGAAAAGAGCGGCCGAGGTCTTTTGGAAGCGTAGGACGATGAAAAGTTGGTGGTTGGGACTCTTGGCTTTAGGAATAGTCTCTTGTGGCGAGGCGGCCCGATCTACGCAAAAGGAGGAAGGGTCGAAGGTCGTTCCCGAACGAATCATCGCTTTGTCTGATAGCTCGCTGCGGGCCGGTCAGACGGATACCGTGGATATGGGGCGCATCCATGACGGGGAGCGTATCCGCCAAGATTTCTGGATCCGGAACGATTCCTCGAAACCGTTGTTGATTCTGACCGTAAAGACCAGTTGCGGTTGTACCGCGGTCGATTTCTCGAAAACGCCACTGGCTCCCGGAGAGATGACGCCTTTCTCGTTTACGTTCGATAGTCGCGGATTTAGCGGCTTTATTTTCAAGCATATCACGGTCTCGACCTCGATTGCGAGCGAACCTTATCGGATGATTTTGCTCGGAGAGGTGTTGTAATTGTCGGAAAGCATCGCGACATTTTGGTCTGTTTCTTGCACAATCAAGGGAAAATATTAACTTTGCGAAATAAATTTAAACAAATACGCATATTATGAATTTGATGACGATTATGCTTCAGGCAGCTCCTGCCGGGCAGGGAGGCGGAGGAAGCATTCAGTTTTTGATTATGATGGTGCTGATCTTCGTGGTGATGTATTTCCTGATGATCCGCCCGCAGCAAAAGAAACAAAAAGAATTGATGAAATTCCGTAACGCACTGGAAAAAGGCCAGAAAATCGTAACCGCCGGAGGAATCTACGGAACGGTGAAAGAGGTGAAAGAACAGTATGTGTTGATGGAAGTGGACAACAACGTGACGATTCGCGTCGATAAGAGTATGGTGATGAAAGACTCTTCGGATCTGTCCAGCCAAGGAAAATAATTTTGACACTATGTAAAAAGCCCCGCGATTCGAAAATCGCGGGGCTTTTTTGTGTGGAAATATCAGAACCGAGCCTATTCGGTTTTGCGATAGGTCAGATTCAGGGGTTCGAAAGCCAGTCGATTGATCAGGTTTTCGATGTAGTGGTAGGTCATGACCATCCCTTCATAGTTGATGCGATCGGCGCGGTCACCCGGGGTGTGATAGTCCACATGATGACGGGTCCCGAACGAGAAGGCCGGAATCCCTTTCTGATAGAACGGCGTATAGTCGGTCGGACCGGTGCCGCGGAACTCCCAGATCAGGTCCAGTTTGTCGTTGTTGGGCAGGCTGGCGAACAGATCGACGCCTTCGTATGCACTGCCGATGCCACGAATCGTTAGGCCTTTGGCATCCATGCGCCCCATCATGTCGATATTGACCATCACTTTTACCTTGTCGAGCGGTTCGACGGGGTTAGCCGCATAGTGTTTCGAACCTTTCAGCCCGCGTTCTTCCGCTCCGAACAGAATGATGATGACATCCTTTTTCAGAAAAGCCCGTCGTTGGCTGATGGCGCGAGCCAACTCCATAACGCCTACGGTTCCGGAGGCATTATCATCGGCTCCATAATAAATTTTTGTCTTGCCTTCATATTCACCGACCCCCATGTGATCGTAGTGGGCCCCCAGGATCATTACATCTCCTTGCGGGTTATTGGCTTTGGGTGCCGCGATTTTAGCGACGATATTGAAAGTGTGCTCGGTGAGCATATTGACCGCCACGCTCCCTTCGACACTTTTGCCGGTGAGGGTTTTCGCTACTTGAGGCGTTACCTTGAAGATGGCGATCGACCCGGTCGGCCAACGTGCCGGCAGATTGCTCAACGGTTGACCGGTCATTAAAATACCGGCTGCTCCGGCTTTGAGGGCCATTCTTTCCCGGGCTCGTTGTTCCGATCCGTCGGTATAACTGCGTGGAGTGAGCTGTACCAGCACAAATTTACCTTTGACATCTTTCCCGATGTAATCGTCTTCCTTGCCTTCACCGACGTTGACAACCTCCCCTTGGAAGGTGCCGGTAGCCGATGTTAAAGCGGGCAGGTAATCTTTTCCATAGGTCAGGGTGCGTTTACCGACTTTTAAAGCACATTGAGCGGCATTGAGTTCCCGGTAAGCCTGGTAGGAAAATTCCTGGAATCCGTTGTTGGCCAGCAGTTGCACGCCGTCCAATCCGGCCAGAAAGTCACGAATGTAGTTGGCCGCGAGGGTGTCTCCCCGGGTGCCCGGTTCTCGACCGGCAAACTCGTCACTGGCCAATGTGTACAGATGTTTCTTGAAGCGTTCTTCCAGGCTTTGGGCTTGGAGGGCCGACACAGCCAATAGCGAGACGCAAAGGAGCAATACAGTTTTTTTCATGGGTTAAATAGGCTATTGTTTCGTTGTTTCTGATTCAGGTTTCGATGCATCCTGGGTTTCCTGGGCTTCGCGTGCTTCGTCTGCCCCGGATTTGAATTCGGTCATGCCGGCGGCAACGAGAATGTTATACCACGAAACGACCTTTTTTATGTCCGACACCCGAACGCGATCGCGGTCATAATCCGGCAATACTTCGGCAAACAGTTTTTTCAGCTCTTCGGGCGAAGATTTGGGAGAGATGGTCTCTTTACCGCCGGTTTTGGTAAACAGCGCTTCGAATACGCGTGCCAACGGCAGATCTTCCCCTTCGGTGTAGATGGCGATTTCGCCCAGCGAGCTGACGCGGGCATGGGGTGAGGTGTTGAAACGATGGCCGTCTACGACCGATTCGACGATGATTCCGTTTTTGCTTTGGGCGATGTATTTGTACAGCCCGCTCTGACCCGATATAGCCAATATTTCCTGAAGTCTCATGATAAATAAATTTGGTTAAACAATGAAGGCAACAAATATAATAAAAGGCGAGCGGAGCGGCAAACGAAAACGTTGTTTTCCCGCGAGAGAAGGGTATGCCGTCTTTAAGATTTCCATAACCCCTCTGAGACCGGGAGACGAAAAGCGTTAGGTCGTAGTCCTGCTTATCGGTCAAGCTGCTGAAAGAGCGCCATATGTCGGGCGATGGGATTAGGAAATTTCTCAAAAATTTTATAAAATTGCGATCTTATCATCTTATTTTAACTGGAAGCTATGAAAGTATTGAAATTCGGCGGAACTTCCGTGGGATCTCTTCGTGGCCTGTCTCAGGTCAAGCAGGTGGTGGAAGCCTGTACGGAAGAGGTGATCGTGGTGGTTTCGGCCCTGAGCGGAGTGACCGACCAGCTTTTGCGCACGGCGCGGCTGGCCTCGCAAGCCGATCCGTCCTATAAGACGGAATTGGAGGATTTGATCTCGCGCCACAGCGAGATGACCGAACAGGTGTCGATGCCGGAGATGCTTATGCCGACCCGTGAAAAGGTCGGCGCTCTATTGAGCGAACTCGCCAATATTCTGACCGGGGTGTCGCTCATTCGGGATCTTTCCCCGAAAACTTCCGATACGATTGTAAGCTATGGAGAGCGTCTCTCCAGCGTGTTGGTGCATGCCATGATCCCCGGATCGCAGTTGCGGGACGCTCGGGATTTTATCAAGACCAAACCCTACTACGGAAAACATATTGTCGATTTTGCGATTACCGAACAGTTGATTCGCGAACAGTTCGCCACCTTCCCGTCCATCACGATTGTGCCCGGATTTATTGCGTCGGATGCGACCACGGGCGATGTGACCAATTTGGGACGAGGGGGATCGGATTATACCGCTTCGGTTTTGGCCGCTACGTTGGGAGCGTCGGCTCTGGAGTTGTGGACTGATGTGGATGGATTTATGACGGCTGATCCTAAAGTGATTACCGGGGCTTATCTGATCGAACAGTTGAGTTTTGTGGAAGCCATGGAGTTGTCGAACTTCGGGGCCAAGGTGATCTATCCGCCTACGATTTTCCCGGCTTTCCATAACAACATTCCGATTCTGATTAAGAATACCTTCAACCCCTCTTCTCCGGGGACCTATATTTCTAAAGAGAAATCGGCCGATAATAATCGGTCGATCAAGGGGATTTCATCGATCAATGACACCTGCCTGGTGACCATTCGTGGTTTAGGTATGGTGGGGGTGATCGGGGTGAATTACCGTATTTTCAAGGCGTTGTCGAAATCGGGCATCAGTGTCTTCTTCGTTTCGCAGGCCGCTTCGGAAAATACAACCTCGATCGGGGTTTGTAATGCCGATGCCGATTTGGCCGCGGAGGTCTTGTCGACCGAATTTGCCCAAGAAATTGCCATGGGAGAGATCAATCCCGTTCACTTGGATCGTAACTTGGCGACGGTAGCCATCGTGGGGGAAAATATGCGTCATGTGCCGGGGATCGCCGGTAAACTGTTCGGTACCCTCGGTCGAAACGGGATTAATGTAATTGCCTGTGCTCAGGGGGCATCGGAGACCAATATCTCTTTTGTGGTGGCGTTGGAAAATCTACGCAAGTCAATCAATGTCATTCACGATTCGTTCTTCTTGTCGGAATACCAAGTGCTGAACCTCTTTGTGGCCGGCGTCGGCCATGTGGGGCACAAACTCCTGGAACAAATTTGTGCCCAGCAGGAAAAACTCAAGTCGACCAATGGGTTACAACTGCGGGTGGTGGGGATTACCAATTCCAAACACTATATTATCAACCGGAATGGGATCGATTTGTCGAACTACCGCGATGCCCTGAATTGCTCGGAACAGGTCTCTTCGCCCGACCGTTTCCGGGATGAAATTCTTTCGATGAATATTTTCAATTCGGTATTTGTGGATTGTACGGCTAGCGGAGAGGTGTCGGCAATCTATGAAGAGTTGTTGGGGCATAACGTTTCGGTGGTGACGGCCAATAAGATCGCTGCTTCGGCCGACTATGAACGTTACAGCGAACTGAAGAGCATTGCACGTAAACGGGGTGTGAAGTTCCTGTTCGAAACCAACGTTGGGGCCGGCCTGCCGATTATCAATACGATCAGCGATTTGATCAATAGCGGGGACCGTATTTTGCGGATTGAGGCCGTTTTGTCCGGAACGCTCAATTTCATCTTCAACGAGATGAGTGCTACGGTGCCTTTCAGTCAGGCGATCCGGATGGCCAAAGAGGCCGGGTATGCCGAACCCGATCCGAGGATCGATCTCAGCGGTACGGATGTGATTCGGAAATTGGTGATTCTCTCGAGAGAGGCTGGCTATCGGGTCGAACAGAGCGATGTCAAAAAGAGCTTATTTATCCCGGCTTCCTATTTCGAAGGAAGCGTGGAAGAGTTCTGGAAACGGATTCCGCAGCTGGATGCCGAATTCGAACAAAAACGACGCCAGATGGAGGCCTCGGGCAAACGCTTGCGTTTTGTCGCAACGCTGGACGAAGGACGTACCGAAGTGGCGTTGCGGGAGGTGGGGCCGGAGAGTCCCTTCTATCAGCTGGCCGGCAGTAATAACGTCATTATGTTGACGACGGAACGGTACAAAGAGTACCCGATGGTCATTAAGGGCTATGGAGCCGGAGAAGATGTAACGGCTGCCGGCGTATTTGCCGATATTATCAGCATCGCCAATATTCGTTAAATCAATTTTGAAAGCCAATAGAGCGCCCGACTGTCATCAGTCGGGCGCTCGTTTCTTTTAGCCCTTATTTAGGATCGTTTACCGGAGCCTCCTGATCGTTGAAAAGTGGTCGGAGGGTAGGTGATAGAAGGATTCAGGGACCGTTTTGTCTGTTTTGTAAGAAAAATTATTCCTGCTCGGGGTAGATCAGTTTATGGGTGTCGTAACCCAATTTACGCGCTTCAGCCAGCATCGTATCGATCTGTTCGGCGGAAGGATGGGCGGTGCGGGCCAGTAACCATAGGTAGCGAAGATTCCCGCCAGAGACCACCGCGATCGAGTAGTCCGGATCCACATAGGCAATGCGGTAACTTCCCCCGATGAAGGGAATAAAATAGACTTTGAGAAAATTTTTGACCGAGGTTTGAATGGCGACGGCTTTGGCCTCTTTCCAGCGGTTTTTGTCAGGCCGATACCCTCGATTGATGACCTGGATTTTACCGTCGTGACGTAACGAATAGTCGGCGACGACTCGTTGCATATTCCGCTCAAAAGGATGATCCAATCGAGCGATTTCGTACCACTGACCCAAATACCGGGAGGCGTTGAAATCGGGTAGTTCCGGAACTTTGACTTTAGAACGCCCACAACAAAACATAACCATAAAATTTTAGGAGGTTGATGCCTCCTAAAATTGCAAGAATAGTACCAATGTGGCCGAAATCGAGCAGTTTTTCGGGTATGGTTACGCCCGGGTCTGACCGTTTCCGGTAATGAGGTACTTATAGGTCGTGAGTTCATGCAGGGCCATCGGTCCGCGGGCATGCAGTTTTTGGGTGCTGATGCCGATTTCGGCTCCGAATCCGAATTGCGCCCCGTCGGTGAAGGCCGTAGAGACGTTGGCGTAGACACAGGCGGCATCGACACTTCGCAAAAAACGGTCAATGGTCTGTGGATTGCGGCTGATAATCGCTTCGCTATGTTTCGAAGAGTAACGTGCAATATGTGCGAGGGCTTCGTCCAAAGATCCTACCGTACGAATGGCCATTTTGTAGTCGAGAAATTCGGTGCCGAAACTTTGGTCGTTGGCCTTTTGCAATAGCTCTTCCGGATAATTCCCCTGTAAAACCCGATAGGCTTCGGGGTCGGCATAGAGGATGACGTGTTTGTCCGCCAAACGACGGCACAAGGCCGGAAGATCCGCCAGTCGATCGCGATGGATGATCAGGCAATCCATCGCGTTGCATACACTGACCCGACGCGTTTTGGCATTGAAGATGACGTTTGCCCCGATTTCGAGATCCCCATCTGCATCGAAATAGGTGTGACAGATACCGGCACCGGTTTCGATTACCGGAACTCGGGCATTCTGACGAACGAAATCGATCAAACCTTTGCTGCCCCGGGGAATAATCAGGTCGACATAACCGACCGCTTGCAATAGTTCGGTGGTCACCTCCCGGTCGTTCGAGAGCAATGTGACGAGATGTTCGTCCAGTGCATGGGCTTTCAGAACTTCCCGAATGATTCGCACAATCGCTTCGTTGGAGTGGGCTGCGTCGTGACCTCCCTTGAGTATGCAGGCGCTCCCGGCTTTGAAACAGAGTGAAAAGACATCGAAACTGACGTTCGGACGCGCTTCATAGATAATACCGATCACGCCGAAAGGAACGGATATTTTTTTGATATGCATGCCATTGGGTCGTGTTGTCTCACTCAATACTTGATTGAGCGGCGAGGGTAGGGAGGCGACATTCCTGATGTCGGCTGCAATGCCGGCGATACGTTCGGGGGTAAGCATCAGTCGGTCATACATCGGGTGATGGCGATCCATACGGGCCAAATCGAGTGCGTTAGCTTGCAAAATTTGCGCGCTGTGGGTTTCCGTCATCGTGGCCAGGTCACGCAATACGGCATTGATTTTTGCCTCGTCGATCAGGTTGAACTCGAGGGATGCCGTCCGGGCCAATTCCAGGTCTTTTATAATGGACATTATATTGATATTTATCGATTTGAATGGGTTTAACTATAGGGTTGATGGAGGTATAGGTAGTCGTAATGAACGATGGGTTTTCCTCCCTTTTTCCCGATCATGCGGCGAACCCGGTCGCTGTCGAATGCAACCCGACCGACACCGACCAATTGGCCTTCGGGCGATATGATGCGTACGATATCGTCTTTTTCGAACGTTCCTTCCACCTTTTCGATACCTACCGCTAATAAACTGGTCGCTTTGGGGCGGTTCAAGGCTTCGCAGGTGGGTGCAGAGATATGCAGTTCACCTTTGGCAAAGCCTTCCGAATTGGCGATCCATTTCTTGACGGAAGAGAGGCTTTTTTCGGCGGGCAAGAAACGTGTCGAAATGGTGTCGCTATCAGGAGTCAATAGATCGATTAAAATATTGTCTCTCTTGCCATTGGCGACGATTACCTCAATACCTTCATTCGCTACTTGGTTGGCAATGCGGCTTTTGGTTAGCATGCCGCCTCGACCGAATTGCGATTTGCCGGTTTGAATATAGGCCGACAGATCGTTGTGGCGAGGATCGATTTCGCGAATCACTTGAGAGGCTGGATCTGATGGTTTCCCGTTGTAGATGCCATCGATATTGCTGAGAATAATCAGAACTTCGGCATCCATCATGGTGGCGATCATCCCCGACAGCTCATCGTTATCGGTGAACATCAATTCGGTGACCGAAATCGTGTCGTTTTCGTTGACGATCGGAATCACGCCATTTTCCAACATGACGTTCATGCAACTCTGCTGATTGAGGTAATGCCGACGGGTGCCGAAATTCTCTTTGGTTGTCAGCACCTGTCCGCAAACCATCCGATGGTCGCGGAAAAGTTCGTAATAGCGATTGATAAGTTTTGCCTGTCCGACCGCCGAAAAAAGTTGGCGAGCCGATACAGGATCGAGTTTACGACCCTGGGGCAACGACAGTTCGCTCCGGCCTGAAGCAACGGCCCCGGATGAGACCAAGATGACTTCTACCCCGCTGAGAGTCAGTTCGGCCACCTGATCGACCAGTGCCGACATGCGGGTGATGTCCAGCGTTCCGTCAGGGCGGGCCAGAACATTGCTGCCTATTTTGACGACGATGCGTTTGAATCGATACTTCATAAATTAGCGACTTTTGAATAATCCGGCTTTGACGGCAGCGGTGAATCCGGCTTCGTCCATGGCAGAGAGGCCTTTCAGGGTGATGCCGCCCGGGGTGGTGACTTTATCGATCTCCGTTTGAGGCATTGTGTCGTTGTGAACGAGCATCTCTAAGGCGCCGCGCACCGTTTGCATGACGATCTGACGAGCCTCCTGCGGGGTGAATCCCAGTTCGACGCCGCCTTGCATGGCATCACGCATATAGCGGAGCGCAAAGGCGATGCCGCAGGAGGCCAGCGAGGTTCCGGCAGGCATCATCGCCTCGGGAATCACCAGCGTAAGCCCCAATTCGTCGAAAATACGTTTCAGTAGGTCGATTTGAGCCGCATCGGCTCCCTCGGCGGCGATAAACGTGACGCTCTCGCCGATGGAGATGGCGGTATTGGGAATGATGCGGAACAGGGTGGGGCGAATGCCGCTACCGTTATCGAGCATCCGTTGCAAGGCTTCGAAATCGACCCCGGCCACTACGGAAGCGATCGCTTGATGCGTATAGTCGAGTTCGGCCTTGATCTCTTCGATCACTCCCTCCAACAGCCAGGGTTTGATAGCCAGGATGATCAGATCGGCTCCTTTGACGGCTTGCCGATTATCGGTCCCGGTATGTATTTGAGGGGTGGTTTCGTGGAGTTTTTGCGCTGAGGCTTCGCTTTGGGTGGTGACATAGATGTCCGAGGCGGGCACGATCTTTCCGGCCGCCATGCCTTTGGCCATGGCGCCTCCCATGTTGCCACCGCCTATGATCGTAATTTTCATATGCAAGCAAGTTTAAGTTTTCAAAGTTAAGAAAAATCCCTCGTTGTTAAAAAAAACAGCTCCTTTTTGAAATCTATACGTTCCGTTGGGGCTCGTAATTTTGATATTCTTCGAATTGCATTCTTGGAGTCAGGTTGCTAAATTAGATTAAAAATCTATTTAAACCTTCATTTTCATGACAAATAGCATCGGACGAAAGATCAAACAATTCCGTGAAGCGAACGGAGTCTCCCTCCAGGATCTGGCTGCCGAGACCGCTTTGCACCCTCTTCAGCTGGAAATGATCGAAAACGGCGAGCACAAGCCTTCGATGGCCACGCTCATTCGCATCGCTCAAGCGCTGAAATTACGCGTAGGTACGATTCTCGACGGGGAAGAGTGTCAGTCGCCGGCCGTTCATTACAACAAGCGGTTAAACCCGACGATCAGCACCGCCAATAATAATACGGAGATTCGTAAACATTTGAATTTCTATTCATTGGCTCAGGAAAAGAGTGATCGGACCATGGAACCGCTGCTCATCGAGGTCAGCTATCTCAACCCCGAGGGAGCCGAACTTTCCCAACATGAAGGCGAAGAATTCCTGTATGTACTGACGGGACGGGCCGTTCTGCAATATGGCAATGAGACGTATACCCTGGAGCCGGGAGACAGTATTTATTACGATTCTTTTGTGCCCCATGTCCTGACCACCCCCGGAGCGGGAGAAACCGCCCAGGTGTTGGCGGTTACTTATACGCCGTTTTAAGTTTTGGGCTTCGTAAAATTATACGAAGTCGACACACTTTTTTTCTTCTTTTCTTCCGTCATGCTGCGCTGGATGCGGCGAAGAGTGACGATGTTTCTCGGCCTCCGTACAAGGTAGACGCAAACGATGGCGTCGTGACAGATCCACCCCGGATCTCTCCTGCGAGGCTGGTAGTATGTACCGTTTCATGTAATTCAATCAGGCGGGCGTGGGGGCAGACCCGCAAGGAGGAAATTATGCAGTTGATCGATTATACCATGGGGGGACTGCTCGAAAAATGGGCGGCCGAAATTCCCGATCATGAGTTTATCGTATATCCCGACCGGGATTTGCGATTTACCTATAAAACGTTTAATGAACGAGTCGATGATCTGGCGCGCGGCTTGTTGTCGATCGGGGTCACCCGGGGCAGTAAAGTCGGCGTATGGGCGAAAAATGTACCGGATTGGTTGACGATTTTCTTTGCGTCGGCCAAGATCGGAGCGGTGTTGGTGACGGTCAATACCAATTATAAATCGGCCGAGGTCGCCTATATCCTGGAAAATGCGGACATCCATACCATGTGTATGGTCAATGGGTATCGGGACAGCGATTATGTGCAGATTATGTACGACCTGGTGCCCGAACTCTACGTCTGTGAACGGGGAAAAATGCGTTCCGAACGTTTTCCGGAGTTGCGCAATGTGGTCTATATCGGCCATGAAAAGCAGCGGGGCATGTATACGACGACCGAACTGTTGGTCCGCGGACATTACGATGACGATCGGGCGTTGCGGGAGGCGAGTGCTCAGGTCAATACGCATGACGAAGTGAACATGCAGTATACGTCGGGCACGACCGGATTCCCCAAAGGGGTGTTGTTGACCCACCATAATATTTTAAATAATGGATTGACGGTTGGGGAGTGTATGCAATATACACCGGCGGATCGGGTATTGACGTGTGTACCGTTGTTTCACTGTTTCGGTTGCGTATTGTCGCTGTGCGCGGTCATTACCCACGGCTCGACGATGGTGATGGTCGAAGATTTCGATCCGTTGAAGGTGTTGGCGTCGGTGCAGAAAGAAAAATGCACCGCCTTGTATGGTGTGCCGACGATGTTTATTGCCGAGCTGAACCATCCGATGTTCGATATGTTCGATCTGTCGTCGCTGCGGACCGGTATTATGGCCGGGGCTCCTTGTCCGATCGAAACGCTGAAACAGGTGATGGACAAGATGTATTGCCGGGATATTATCAGTGTGTACGGGTTGACCGAATCCTCGCCCGGGATGACCGCCACCCGGGTGACCGACCCACCGGAGATTCGTGCGACGACCGTAGGTCGCTCGTTGCCGTTTGTGGAGGTCAAGGTGCTCGATCCCGAAACGAATCAGGAGTGCCCCGTCGGAGTACAGGGCGAGATGTGTTGCAAAGGCTACAACATCATGAAAGGGTATTACAAAAACCCGGAAGCGACGGCTGCCATTATTGATGAAAACGGATTTTTACACTCGGGAGACCTGGGCGTCATGGACGAACAGGGGTATTTCCGCATCACGGGACGGATCAAGGAGATGATTATCCGGGGCGGTGAAAATATCTATCCGCGGGAGATCGAAAACTTCCTGTATAATATGCCGCAGATCGAGAGTGTCGAAATCTCGGGCATTCCTTCACCCAAGTATGGAGAAGAGGTGGGGGCCTTTATTAAAGTCAAGGAGGGACAGACGCTGACCGAAGAGGAGGTGAAGTTATTCTGTCGGGGACAGATTGCTCGGTATAAAATTCCGAAATATATCTTCTTTGTGGATTCCTATCCGATGACGGCCAGCGGAAAGATCCAAAAATACAAGCTCAAAGATCTGGGGTTGGCCTTGCTGAAAGAACAGGGGGTCGAAGTGATTTAAAAAAAATTTCTTAAATTATCGGGAATGCTTATCTTTGTTTTGGTTTTAATCTCGGCCTGTTATGCCTGATGCCTCTTCACGGGATATGTCCGATAATTTTCACTACCAACGCCGCCGGGCGATTTATACCTATATCGCCGGGCTGGTGTCGGGAGATGTACTGGAGATCAGCGATTGTTATCCAGATGGAGTGGATTTGTTGACGTCACGGGTTCGCAGTTTGACGATCGTCAGTCGCTACCCCTGTCGGATCGACCCTACGCGTTGGAAACATGTCGAATTCCATCGGGTCACTCACCCTCCGTTTATCCAGGCCAGCGGAAGTTTCGACTTTATTATCTCATACCATGTGTTGGTGCACAGCCGGGACGATTTCGAGATGATGCGTGAACTGCATCGGATGTTACGGCCGGGAGGACGGCTGATCTTGATCTCCCCCAATCGCCAGATGTCTTTAACCCGCAATCCCTGGTATGTGAGAGAGTATTTGGGCGACGAATTGTACAACCTGTTGCGCTATCGTTTCCGGGAGGTGGAACCGATGGGGGTCTTCGGGGGACAGAAAGCCATGGCGTATTACACCAAAAACAAAGAATCGGTTCAACGGTTATTGCAACGCGATGTTTTGAAACTGCATCAATGGCTGCCCCGTCTGTTGTTCCGGATCCCGTATAAATTATATAACCGCATGACCCGTCGGCAATTGTTGATCGCCCATCGGACACTCACCTGCTCCCTGACGCCCGAAGATTATTACGTGGCACCGGCGGGTGAGGAGTGTTTCGACTGGATCTATATCGCGACGCACTAATCCGGGGGGCGGACATGGTGACCGCCAGTCCGGTTTCTTCACTTGTTTATTTCCAGCACAATTTTATATCAGGTAAAGCCTTTTCCAGAGCGGCACGATCGATCTTGTCGTAGTGGTAAGGGTACAGAATGCGGGGGCGAATCAGTTGGGCCGCTTCGATGAACATGTCGACATCCATGGTGTAGGGGAGGTTCTGTGGCAGGAAGGCGATATCGATCGGGCCCAGGTTCCGCATTTCCGGAATCAGTTCGGTGTCCCCTGCGATATAGAGGATCTGATCGCCGACTTTCAGCAGGTAGCCATTACCGAAACCTTTAGGATGGAACGGTTCTCCAGGAGCACGAAAATGGATCAGATTGTATGCGGGGACGGCTTTGATGTCGATACCTTCCCATTGGGTCTTTTCGCCGTTATCGAGAGGAATGCGACGAGCGATCGGTGTATCATCCGGAAATTTGCCGATCAAAATTGTATCGGATTTCCGGGTCGCTTCGATTGCGGTCGGATCGTAATGATCATAGTGATTGTGTGTGACCAAAATCATGTCGGCCTGAGGAAGTTGGGTGTAATCGGCCACGGCGCTATACGGGTCGACCTGTACGATTTTATCCTGCCAACGCAACATCACGGAACCATGTCCAAGGGGTTGAATGCCGATTTCTCCGGCAGAAGTGCGATAGAGATCCATGGGATTATTTTTAACAGATAGATACGAAAAAATCGATTCTTCCGTTAAAGATACAAAAAGAAAACGAAAGTAGAGACCGGGGCCCCAAAAAGGCCGGGCGAAGATCCGCGAGAGGGGAGTATTCACGTCAAGATTTCCCCAAGTATGAGTCAATTAGTATGAACTGAAGATTTTGGGAAAAAAGGAAAAAACTGTATTTTTGTGCCGGTCAATCCGGTGGGGTGGGACTTTCGTACATCGAGTTCGATTTTTTGAAGCAGATATACAAGCCCGATAGTGGCTTGCAGAACGATTCGCAGGAAAAGTTCTGAAGGATTCTACACAACCCTACGTCAGTTAGGATATTGTTGTAGAAGTTAGGTTAATAGTTAGTAGTTAGTGGGGTTGGTGCTATCGCAGGTCGGTAGCACCAACCTGTTTTTTAGAGGGCGTATCAGATGCGGGCTAACATCAGAAAACAGATATACAGCGTTATCCCTACGGACATCCAGAGATGTTCGGCGGTGGAGGCTTTTAACCCGGGGAAATGATAGGTTAAAGCCTGATGGGGACAGTGGGGAAGACACTCCCCACACAACGTGCAACTGCGACCGGGTTTCCCGCGTTGAATGTCGGCGGGGGTTAAGGCCCCATAAGGGCAATGAGCGGTGCAGTGCAGACAGTGTGTGCATCGATCGGTCAGGCGGAATCGCCAGGGGGATAGCTCTTTCAGATAAGAGACCAGGGTCCCGAGCGGACAGTACAGCGAACAGTGGATCATTTGTCTTCGTGGGTAGGATCCCAGGAGAATGACCCCAAGCCCTAATAGTCCGACGCCACCCCCCCCCCCATAGGGTTGCCTCCCAAGGTGAAAACCCCCAAAGACGTAATCCTCCTGCCACACCGATAAAAAGGGTTAGAATGCCGAGTCGGATGCGTTGTCTACGGGCATTGGAAAGTCGGCTGGGACGATAGGTATCTCCGGCGGACCAAGCATCCAGTGCACCGAAATAGCAGAGCTGATGGCACCAGGCACCTCCGGACAGCAGAACGGTGACCAGAAACAGCATCGGCATAAAGCCTAATTGCCATCGGTAGATCGCCCCTCCGAGGATGAGATCAGGAACCGGGAGGTGCAGTTGTCCGCTCATCAGAAAGCGCGGATCGACCCAGATGCCTAATCCGAGTTGCCCGAAAAAGACGCACGTGAAGAGCAGCCACGTTCGTCGTCTCCAACGGTTGCGACTCTTCAGCGGATACATGCGTCCGTATAACCAACCGCCTGCCAAAGCAGCCAGGAAAATCTGCACCCAACCTCCACCGGTCATCCATCGTTCGCCGATCAGCATCGGCGGATCGACGAAAATCTGTACCATACAGAGCAGAAGAGCAATCGCACAGCCTGTCAGCACCGCCCAGCGCCGCTCTGATGAGACTCGATGTTTGGTCGGTTGATCCATGCCGCGATACCTTGACTTTATAGAAAATGTCGGGATTAATCCCGTTTCATGACAATGGCGTGCAAGTCCCGGCAGAAGCGTTCGTAGGTGGAGGCATCGATCGCGTGCGGATAGGTCAGAATACGCAAATGGGCATCCTGATGTTCGCTCTCGTCGCGATAATGGGGTAGTGGGTGGAGGTAGGGATTCATGACGAATCCTAACCGTTGGTAGAAATGGAGTCGGCGCATCGAAACATCGTCGGTGATATCGTCGATCTCCAGGATAAGGGTGCGTTGAGTGTGTTGGATGAGCGATTGCAAAATACGGCTGCCGTATCCGCCTCCTCGCAAAGCGGGATTGATCGCATAGTGTTCGATATACAGATAGTCGTCGATTTCCCAATAGCCGATAAATCCGATGAGGGTTTCGGCCTCGCGGTACACCACAAAATAGAAGTCTGGAGATCGCAGCGCGGTTTGCTGATGTTCCAAGGTGCGTTGTTCCGAGAGCGGAAAGCTCTGCTGGTAGATCTCCCACACCGGCGAAAATAGAGGGTCGTTTATGTCGGTCAGACGGATAGCTTCCATAGAAAATAGGTTCACAAGGGGATGATAACCGACGATGACAAGGTCGGTTCGAGTCGATTAATAATAGGATTCCGGGTCAAGGTATTCGGCCAGATTCGAACGATCGATCAGTACCGAAGGATGATGCTCTTCTTTTTGGTCAGGAGTTTCGCCCAGAATGGCGATACGATAAGCCATCTCCACACAGCTTTGAATCATCTCCGGCGCATAGCGGGTGGTAGCGATCGCACGGGTGTTGTCGGATTGGATCAGATCCAACAGCTTCTGTTCACCCCCACAGCCCACAACCACCTTGACGGTTGTATTCAGCTGTTCATTCAATGCCTCCAGCACGCCCAAGGCCAAGTCGTCGTCGGCGGTATAGACTGCATTGATTGCCTCTGCACCCTCGGATTCCAAGACGGATAGCATCATGGCTTTACCGGCCGCTTTCGTGGGGGTATTTACCAGAGAGTCGATGGTGGAAGTCCCGAGTTGGGTACGAAAAGCACGGATACGTATCTGGTAATCGGTGTCGGCCGCTTCCAGAATCAATACGTGGGGAGGGGTTGCACCCAGGGTATCCTGAATAAAGGTGGCGGCTTGTTGTCCGGCCTGTTCATTGTCTCCGGTGACCAGATAGGCGTACTCGACATTCTCCACGGCCCGTTCGAAAAAGATCAGCGGAATTTGTGCTTTGAGAATGGTGTCGAGGCTTCGGGCATCCTGACCCACCGGGGAAAGGATGATGACTCGACACGGATTCTCTTCCGGATAGGCCATATTGATTAATTGAGCGCGTTGACTGGCGCTATCGGTTAGGGTGCTGGATGATTGCGCATTGGCGAGATAATAGGGCAGGCTATAGGAGGCCGCTTTGACCGTTCCGAACTTGGAGACAGCCGCGCCCCAATTGTTATTGCGCGGAGCCAACGCTATGCCGATACGATCGGTGATGAATTCCGAAGGTTTGAGGCATCCGCTCATGAACAACAGGCAGGCTATCCCACTGACGAGGGGGAATAGATAAGATCTTTTCGGCCATTTCATGTACATATCGGTCGGTTTTGAGTCTGAATGCCGGGAACGGCATGTTGCAAAAGTATATTTTTTCCACGGGATTGCCTAATCGGCGAGGACGATTCACGCAGGCTGGGATGTCCAATCATCGGATGCTCTTCTACTCACTTAGGGTAAACAGGAGGTGAAGAAACTTCGATCCTCCTCGCTCTTGTGAACAAGATTCATCCCGTTTAAAGAGCAGATTCCCGGTCGGGATGCCCTGACCGGAGCGACGGCTCTTGGGCTTGCAGGGCGTGATTGAGGAAAAGATGTAGAGGCGTCATCTGTTTGAAGGTGCGTAAGGCGGTGTCGACAAACGATGGATGACAGACAGCGTCATCCGAAAACATTTTATAGACATAAAATGACGTGAGTTTCAGATAGTCTGCTCCGGGAAAATCTTTATCGAATCCGGCCGGGACCCTTTTTAGGGTCTTCTCTTCCCGACACAGATCGCCGAAGGTGCGGTGGAAGGAGGGCGCGTGTATAAGAGACGAAAACGTATTCCACTCGTCGACGATGGCTTCTCGGACGGCTTTTAAACGATCTTTGTCCGGCATGTATAAACCGCCAGAGAGCATACTTCCGCCCGGTTCGATATGGAGGTAGAAGACAGAGGTGCGGCAATGGGTGTTGCCTTCCGGACTGAAGACGAGTCCGATATGGGTTTTATATGGGGTTTTGTCGGGCGAAAAGCGGGTGTCGCGAGCTATGCGAAACATGCATTTGCGCAGATCGGGATAGCCGATCGACGGATCGAGGTGGTTGAGCCCGACGATCATCTCCGAGGCGGTTTCCAGGACATTGTTCCGGGCCGCCTCGCAAGCCGACTTATGGGCATGATACCATTCGCGGTAATTATTCGCGCGCAGGTCTTGCAGAAAATGGAGCGTACTAGGTTCTATCATGATGGGCATAAAGAAGTGTGCGCAAGATACGAATTTGTGTATTGCGATCCAATGTTTTTTGAAAGTCGTTCGGTCGAAGTATGCCTTCATAGGGGGCACGACGGGCCGGAAGTTTATTTCGGGATTTCGTTGGACGAACCCGGAAAAACGCGTATCTTTCGCCATCCAAAACGAACCTAATGAATCTATGGAGTCTGAAATCACGATACGTCCTGAAAGCCCGCGGGAGTTTTCCGCGGTATACGATCTAGTGCGGGTGGCGTTTTTGTCGGCCAAAATCTCGGCCGGAGATGAACAGGATTACGTCAGCTATTTGCGTCAAAGTGCCAACTATATTCCCGAACTCTCTTTAGTGGCTTATTGCGGGGATCAGTTGGTCGGACATCTGATGATGAGTAAAAGTTTTATTCGCCCGGACCGCGTTTGTGTTCCTCGGCTGGAACCGTTTCGACTGTTGTTATTGGCTCCGCTGGCTGTCGAACTCCGGCATCGGAAACAGGGTATTGGCGCACAACTGGTGCAGAATGCTTTTCAGCGGGCCGCCCAATTGGGATGGAGTGCCGTGGCGGTGGTGGGTGATCCGGCCTATTATGAGCGTATGGGGTTTGTCCCGGCTGCCCGTTATGGTATTTATGCGGCGGGAGATCGCCAAATGTATGAACCTTATCTGCTGGTCAAAGAGTTGACGCCCGGGGTATTGGATTCGGTCAGCGGGACCATTGATCTGTAATGCGGATGAATACCTCGCTGTCAAAACGTTTGGAAGCGAGTCTGGGCGAGAAACTGACTGAGGAATCGCTCCGTCATGTGACCTATGGCGGGGTCATACAAACCCGTTCCGGCCAGGCCTATTTTTTGAAAAGAGGTCTGCCGGGCCGACAATATCGCTGCGAGGCCCATGGTCTGCACGAATTGGGGCAGACGGGTGAAATAGCGGTAGCTGATCCGGTGGCGGTCGGGGAGGATTTCGTGTTGACCCGTTATGTGATTCCCGGAAAAATGCCTTCCGATTTTTTTACGGTTTTGGGACGGTCACTGGCTCGCGTGCATCGTCATACGGCGGCGACCTTCGGCTTTTATGAAGATAATTTTATCGGGGCGACACCCCAACTCAATCGAGCCGAAGGCGCCGAAAAAAACGATTGGACGGTATTCTATTTCCAAAAAAGATTGAAGTATCAGTATCGGTTGGCGGAGCGAAATGGGTATGTTTCTTCCTCTTTACGATCCGATTTTGCCTTTCTGGAACGCCATCTGCCGGAGTGGTTAAAGGGCAGTGAAGAAGCTCCCTGTTTGATACATGGGGATTTGTGGAGCGGAAATTTTTTGTGTGGTCCGTCGGGCGAGGGTGTATTGATCGATCCGGCCGTTTATTACGGACATCGCGAAGCCGAATTGGCCATGACACGTCTTTTCGGGGGATTCCCCGCCGCGTTTTATCGGGCCTATATGGAGGAATATCCGCTTCCCGAGGGGTGGAAGTTTCGGGAAAATCTCTATCGCTTGTATCATCTGTTGAACCATCTGAATCTCTTTGGCCGAGGTTATTTGCCCGAAGTAGAGGAAACCCTGCACAGCTACCGGACGAAAACGGAGGGATTTTAGGCCCTCTCGTCGCGAGTAGAGCATCTTGGTAAGCTTATTATAGCAGAGTTTCCCGGAGGGCGTGGTTGCAGCGTGGCCGGAAACAGCTTCTGGCGGGGATATGAATTACGGTTCCTGTTACCTAAATTACGGTTTTGTGTCGGCGGACTTTTCGGAAACGTGGGGAAACGCCTATCTTTGTTTCGTTCACTGCAAAAACACGGTTATGGATACATTGGTTCGGATCGAAACGGTGGCTCAGTACAACGACTTGTTGGGCGTGGAAACGCTCCATCCGTTGGTGAGTGTGGTCGATATGTCTCAAGCAAACCCTATTCGACATTTTCGTCAACTATACGGTCTTTATGCCCTGTTCCTCAAGGAAGTTAAGTGTGGAAATCTGATTTATGGCCGTCAATATTACGACTATCAGGAGGGTACGCTGGTCTGTTTGGCTCCCGGACAAATCATTGGTATGGAAGATAATGGGGAGGTGTTTCAACCCAAAGGATGGGCCTTGGTCTTTCATCCGGACCTGATTCGGGGAACCTCCCTGGGGCAACATATGCGGGAATATACGTTTTTCTCCTATGCCGTTAACGAAGCCTTGCATCTGTCGGAACGAGAACGTCAATTGGTGGTCGATTCGTTTCTGAAGATTCGGCACGAACTGGAACACGCCATTGATCGACATAGCAAACGTCTGATTGCGATCAATATTGAGATGTTGCTGGACTACTGCCTGCGTTTTTACGAACGCCAGTTTATAACACGTTCTCACGTGAATCACGATGTGCTGACGCGGTTCGAATCGCTGTTGGATCGCTATTTTGCCGAGGGACGGACGCAACGAGAAGGGCTGCCGACCGTAAAATATTGTGCCGGCGAACTCTGCCTGTCGCCCAATTATTTTGGTGATCTGGTCAAGAAGGAGACGGGGAAAACAGCTCAGGAATATATCCAGTTCAAACTGATCGATCTGGCGAAAGAACGCATTCTCGATCCGGAAAAAACGATCGGACAGGTGGCCTATGAACTGGGGTTTCAATATCCGCAGCATTTCACGCGTTTGTTCAAAAAGGTGGTCGGACAAACCCCGAATGAATATCGTACACAGAAAGGGTCTTAATCTGCTGCTCTTGCGGTCCGAATAGGGTTGAAACGTACAGTCCACCTGTTGAATAGGGGCCTGCCTCTCACTCGATGGATCAACGATTCGAAGCGCTCTTAAGTTCGGCCGAGGAGGGAAGAATGTAAAAATTCTTCGTTTTTGTTTGAATATTTCTCCTATATCGGTTATCTTTACCCCCGAAATCAAAAAATAAGATAAATCCACGATGAATTACGTGATGGTAAATACCTGCTTCTGGTGGCGCCGCTTACTACTCCCCAAGTCGTAAGGAAACCAGTCGCGTGTATATACATCATAAACAATATTACCCAAAAGGCTGTCGTAACTTACGACAGCCTTTTTTGTTTTTACCCCCCTAAAAATAGACGCATGAAGACGTATCAAGTGAATCAAGAAGGATTTTATGGAGAGTTTGGTGGAGCTTACATCCCGGAAATTCTCCATCGTTGTGTGGAAGAGTTGCGCACGGCTTACCTCCAAGTACTGGAAGACCCGAGTTTCCAGCAAGAATATCAGGCCCTGCTCAAAGATTATGTGGGACGTCCTTCCCCGCTTTATCTCGCCAAACGCTTGTCTCAACAATACGGTTGTAAGATTTATCTGAAACGAGAAGACCTGAACCACACCGGAGCCCATAAAATCAACAATGCCATCGGTCAGGTGCTTTTGGCCCGGAGAATGGGCAAGAAACGTATCATTGCCGAAACCGGAGCAGGGCAACATGGCGTGGCGACGGCGACGGTATGTGCGCTGATGGGAATGGAGTGTGTGGTCTACATGGGAAAGACCGACGTGGAACGGCAACGGGTGAACGTCGAACGGATGCAGATGTTGGGGGCTCGGGTGGAAGCAGTCACCTCGGGCAATATGACGCTGAAGGATGCCACCAATGAAGCCATTCGCGACTGGTGCTGCCATCCGGCCGACACCTATTACGTGATCGGCTCCACGGTAGGTCCGCATCCCTATCCGGACATGGTAGCCCGTTTGCAGTCGGTCATCAGTGCTGAGATCAAGCGGCAACTGCTGGAACACGAAGGACGTGACTATCCGGATTACCTGATGGCCTGCGTTGGCGGGGGAAGCAATGCGGCCGGGACCATCTATCACTACCTGGACGATGAACGGGTGAAAATCGTTCTGGCGGAAGCCGGAGGGAAAGGGGTGAAAACCGGGTTCTCTGCCGCTACGATTCAGCTGGGGCGTCTGGGCATCATCCATGGCTCCAAGACCCTGGTCATGCAGAATGAAGACGGGCAGATTCTGGAACCTTACTCCGTATCTGCAGGGCTGGATTATCCGGGCATCGGCCCCCTGCATGCCAATTTGGCGGCCCAAAAACGAGCTACCGTCTTGGCGATCAACGATGATGAAGCGTTGCGTGCGGCTTTCGAACTGACCCGTTTGGAAGGAATCATTCCGGCCTTGGAATCGGCCCATGCGTTGGGAGCGTTGGAAAAGCTCCGTTTCCAACCTTCGGACATCGTTGTCCTGACGGTATCGGGACGAGGCGATAAAGACATCGAAACCTATCTGAAATATAAAAATAATCCTGAGTCTTTTAAAACGAGAAGCTAATGAAAACGTTTACGTATACGACCTGCCATAAGATCCTGCCCGGCGACTTGCTGACGCCGGTAAGCACCTACTTGCGCGTGCGCGACTTGTTTCCTCAGAGTATTCTGTTGGAGAGTTCAGATTATTACGGCGTGGAAAATAACCGTTCCTTCATCGGATTGCATCCCATTGCCAGTTTTTCGGTCAATCACGGGGTGGTTACGACCGTTTTCCCGGACAAAAGTCGGGAAGAACGTCCATTGACACCGGACTTTCAGGTAGAGGATGCTTTGAAAGCGTTTTTGAAACGGTTTCAGGTGGCCGGAGAATATGCCCGCTATGGAGGCGTTTATGGTTACACGACGTTTAACGCCGTCCGCTATTTTGAGCAGATCCCCGTAAAGGACAGTTGCGATCCCAAAAATGATGCGCCGGAGATTCTGTATATTCTCTATAAATATCTGATTGTGTTCAACGATTTCACCAGCGAAATGGTCTTGGTGGAACTGCAGGCCGATGATGAGCCGAGCCATATTGAGGAAATCGAAAAGGCCGTTCACGATCGGAACTATACCATCTACGAGTTCCGAACGGTAGGGGAGACCACCAGTACCCTGACCGACGAAGAGCACAAAGCCAATATCCGTAAAGGGATCGCCCATTGCAAACGGGGAGATGTATTCCAAATTGTGCTCTCCCGTCGTTTCATTCAACGTTACGAAGGGGATGATTTTACCCTCTACCGGGCCTTGAGAAGTATCAATCCTTCGCCGTATCTGTTCTATTTCGATTTCGGGGGCTTCCGGATTTTCGGTTCTTCGCCCGAAACCCACTGCAAAATTGAAGATCGCAAAGCCACCATCGATCCCATTGCGGGGACGACCCGACGCAGCGGCAATAAACAAACCGATGAAGCGCTGACCCGGGCTCTCCTGGCCGATCCGAAAGAAAATGCCGAACATGTGATGTTGGTCGACTTGGCCCGAAACGATTTGAGCCGGAACTGCCATAACACCCACGTAGAGTTTTACAAGCAACCGCAACATTACAGCCATGTTATCCACCTGGTCAGCCGGGTCAGCGGGACCTTGGATCAGGAAGCCGATCCTATCAAAACCTTCATTGATACCTTCCCGGCGGGCACCCTCAGTGGCGCCCCGAAGGTAAAGGCCATGCAACTGATCAGTGAAATCGAGCCCCATAACCGGGGGGCTTACGGCGGGTGTATCGGTTTTATCGGCCTGAACGGCGACTTAAATCAAGCCATCACCATCCGCACCTTCGTGAGCCGCAATAACGAACTGTGGTTTCAGGCCGGAGGAGGCATCGTAGCCAAAAGCGACGAGAACAATGAATTGCAAGAAGTGAACAACAAGCTGGGAGCCTTGAAGAAGGCCATTCTCTTGGCCGCAAAAAGATAACGGAATATGAAAATTGTCATCATCGATAACTATGACTCATTTGCCTACAACCTGAGTCATCTAATGAAAGAACTGGGGGCCGAAGTGACCGTAAAACGGAATGACCAGTTCCAACTGGGAGAACTGGAGAAATTTGATAAGATACTGCTTTCGCCCGGACCCGGCATTCCGGAAGAGGCAGGACTTCTGTTGAAGGTCATCTCTACGTATGCCGGAAAGAAACCGATCCTCGGTGTTTGTTTGGGAGAACAGGCCATCGGGGAGGTGTATGGAGGAAAGCTGACCAATCTGGAAGATGTATTCCACGGGATACAGAGCCCCATTACCCTGACTACGTCGGATTATCTGTTCGAAGGGTTACCTTCACAAATTCCTGTCGGCAGATATCACTCCTGGGTGGTGGACCGTGAAGGGTTCCCGGATTGTCTGGAAGTGACGGCCGTCAGTGAGGAGGGTTACATTATGGCTCTCCGACATCGAACGCTCGATGTGCGTGGGGTACAATTCCATCCCGAATCCGTGCTTACTCCCGACGGCAAACAAATCCTGGCCAACTGGATCCAACATCAATGAAACAGATCTCCATTCCTGAACCGATAAATTTGAGACAATTCCTATGAAACAGATACTGAAACGGATATTCCACCACGAAGAGCTGACCCGCGAAGAGGCCTGTGCCCTGATGCAGAAAATGACCGGTGGTGAAATGAACGAAGCACAAATGGCCGCCTTGCTGGCTGCTTTTCAGATGCGGGGGATTACGGTCGACGAACTGGCGGGTTTTCGAGACGCCTTGCTGCAGGCCTGTGTACCTATCGATCTGCATGAATTTCATCCGATCGACATTGTGGGAACCGGCGGAGACGGAAAAAATACGTTCAATATTTCCACGTGTGCCTGCTTTGTGGTGGCAGGAGCCGGCTATCGGGTGGCGAAGCATGGAAATTATGGAGCCACGTCGGTCAGTGGCGCCAGTAATGTCATGGAACATTACGGGGTGAAATTTACCAATGACCCGGATAAGCTGAAACGTTCCATTGAGCAGTGTGGTATGGCCTACCTGCACGCTCCGCTCTTCCATCCGGCCCTCAAAACCGTGGCTCCCGTCCGGAAGGCATTGGGTGTTCGTACGCTCTTCAATCTGCTGGGGCCGTTGGTCAACCCTTGTCATCCCTCCTGCCAGTTGCTGGGCGTAGCCGACCTGCCGCAGATGCGGCTCTATACCAACACGCTCCAGAAACTCGGACTTCAGTTTGCCGTTGTCAACAACCTGGATGGATACGATGAAATTTCGTTGACGGATGAATTTAAGGTGATGACCAACCGTTATGAAACCATCTATCGGCCTTCGGATTTGGGCTTCGCCATGGCTCGTCAGGAAGAACTGTACGGAGGCAAAACCCCGGAAGAGGCGGCCGGCATCTTTGATCGGGTGCTTCATAAGGAGGGGAGCAAGGCGCAAACCGACTGTGTGCTAATCAATGCATCCTTTGCGATCCAGGCTTTGGAACCTCAGAAGAAAATAGAAGAGTGCGTAGCCCTGGCCAAAGAATCCCTCGAAAGCGGGAATGCGCTCCGCACCCTGCACAAATTTCTCGCTCTTAATCAATAAGAAACTATGATAGCGGATATTTTACAGACGATTGTCGCCCATAAGCGCACCGAAATAGCCCATCAGGAAGAAGCCGTATCCTGTGACGCCTTGATCCGGCAATTGGGAACGCTTCGTCCGTCCAAAAGCCTGAAGCAGGCTCTACTGGGCTCACCGACAGGTATCATTGCCGAATTCAAACGTCGCTCTCCCTCCAAAGGTTGGATCGCCCCACAGGCCGATCCGACCCTCATCGTTCCCGGTTATGAACGGGCTGGAGCTTCCGGCATCTCGGTCCTGACCGACCAGGAGTTTTTCGGAGGCAGTCTGAACGATTTGCAGCGCGTTCGTCCTCTGACCCAACTGCCGATCCTTCGCAAAGATTTTATCATCAGCCCTTACCAACTGTATCAGGCCAAACGGGTGGGTGCGGACATCGTTCTGCTGATTGCCGCCGCTCTGACCGTAGACGAATGTAAAAACCTGAGTCGACTTGCCCATCAATTGGAGATGGAGGTGCTGTTGGAGATTCATACCGAAGCAGAACTCGACTATCTGAACGAATTTGTCGATCTGATCGGGGTCAATAACCGAAATTTAGGCACCTTTCATACGGATGTGGAGAACTCTTTTCGCCTGGCCCAAAAGCTACCGAAAGAATTGATCTGGGTCTCCGAGAGTGGAATCTCCCAACCCGAAACCATGCAACAACTGCGGGAGGTGGGATTCCGCGGATTCCTGATGGGAGAACGCTTTATGAAGACCTCTTTCCCGGTAGAAGCCTTGTCGGATTTTCTTCAAGCGACTGCCTTATGATCGTCAAAGTTTGCGGCATGAGGAATGCCGAAAATATTCGTCAGGTGGAACAGACCGGAGCCGACTGGATGGGTTTTATCGACTACGAACGGTCGCCACGCTATCTGGCCGGGATACCGGACTATCTGCCGGAGTCGATTCTCAAAGTGGGGGTGTTTGTCCAGGCCTCCCTGCCACGCATCCAGGAAAGAATAGCCGCATGGCGACTGGATTTCGTACAGCTGCACGGACAGGAAACCCCGGCTTTATGCAGACAGCTTCGTCAAACGGGTGTCAAAGTGATCAAGGCCTTCTCCTTACGCGGTCCTGAAGATTTACAGGTTACGGATGACTATCTCCAGGATTGTGATTATTTTCTGTTCGATACTCCTTGCGCAGGCTACGGAGGGTCCGGAAAAACCTTTGATTGGGCGTTGTTGACACACTATCAAGGTTCGGTTCCTTTTCTGCTGAGTGGAGGCCTGAATCCCAATAGCTTGGCGGCTTTGTCCACATTTCATCACCCCCGATGGATAGGCATTGACCTGAATAGTGGCTTCGAACAAGCTCCTGGCCTGAAGGATGTTCATGCTCTTTCTTCTTTTATTTCCGCTTTCAAACACCATACGTACAACTTTTAAAATTGAATAACTATGAACCGCATCGATCAACTATTTCATACCCACAAAGACCATGTACTGTCGATTTATTTCTGTGCCGGTACGCCCACGCTGGACGGAACGGTCGACGTAATTCGAACGTTGGAGCAGAAAGGGGTGCAGATGATAGAAATCGGTATTCCGTTCAGCGACCCGATGGCAGACGGTCCCGTTATCCAACATGCTGCCACGCAGGCGCTGCGTCATGGAATGACTCTCCGTACCTTGTTCCATCAATTGGATCATATTCGTCCCGAGGTACAGATTCCCTTGGTGTTGATGGGCTACTTGAATCCCATTATGCAATATGGCTTTGAACATTTTTGTCAATCCTGTCAGAGCTGCGGCATTGATGGAGTGATCATTCCCGACCTGCCCTTCAACGATTATTTGAAAGAGTATCGTCCCATCGCCGACAAATATGGTCTCCATGTCATTATGCTCATTACACCGGAAACCAGCGAGGAACGAATCCGTCAGATCGATGAACATACCCATGGGTTCATCTACATGGTTTCTTCGGCGGCCGTGACAGGCGCTCAAAAGACATTCGACGAGCAAAAGCAGGCTTACTTTCAACGTATTGAACAGATGAACTTGCGGAATCCACGTATGATCGGCTTTGGTATTTCCAATAAAAGTACCTATGAAGCCGCGGCCGCTCATGCCGCCGGATGCATCATCGGGAGTAAATTTGTGGCCCTGTTGGAAGAAGAAAAAGATCCCGGTAAGGCCATCGACAGATTGAAGGAAATGCTGCAAAGCGACTAATCAGTCATTCTGATAATCTTAGGTCGGCTTAAAGATGCTTAAAAGGCGTAGATAGACAGTCGTTTGTGGGGAAAGGATGATACAAGGGGACTTACCCCTTGCAAAGCCTTCTATATACGTTAAATGACAGACCGGGATTTCAGATAGTTTGATGGTTGGAGAGTACGCAACAAAGCACACGACAAGAATGACTATTATGTCAATCTCTGATCGAGGTAATTCTATGTAACCTATTTTAAATTACATTATTAATGGACATATGAAAGAGACAAAGAAAAGATGCGGCAAAATAATTGTCGCATCTTTTTTTTCCGATTCTCTCGGAAAATAGGTCAAGGCGAGTTTAAAATTCGATGGCGTACAGTGTGATTCACTTTGTGAACCGGCGTGCTGGAACAAGAGACTCCAAAATGGCAGTAAGTTTCGCTCAATCTCTAAGAGGCTGCGTCGAAGCTTAATGTTTTGGAGGTGGGAAAAAATCAGCCCGACACATTGCGGTGTGTCGGGCTGAAAAGAATCACTCTGTTGGATGGTCTTAGATTTTAGTCAAGACCGCTTTCCTGGACGCAGAGCCTTATTTGGTTGACTCGGGATAATTATCATTGGTCAGCAGTTTCCCCTGATATTCTCCGGTCAAGGTCTGCAGGAATGCGACAATCTGTGCGACTTCCTGTTGAGATAATTCTTCACCGACTTCATAACGAGCCATGGAAATCACGGCATCTTCCAGGGTTGCCTGCGTGGCATCGTGGTAGTAGGGGGCCGTCAGTGCGACGTTCCGCAGACCCGGAACCTTGAAACGATGACGGTCACGTTCGTCCTTGGTCTCCTTGAAGCGGCCATTGTCTTCGATAGTCAGTTCCGTACCGCGGTCCGCAAAATAATCGCGCTTGATACCCATCAGTTCATACGACTGTCCCCCCAGATTCTCGCCCACATGACAGGTGGCACAATCATATTTCTTGAACAGTTCGTATCCGGCTACTTCGTCGGCATTCATGGCCGTCTTATCCCCCTTGAGGTATTTATCAAAGCGGGAATTGGGAGTGAGCAGGGTCTTTTCAAACTCCTGAATGGCATTGGTAAGGTTGGCCTGATTGATACCATCGGGATATACCTCCGTGAATTCCTTACTGAATGCAGCGTCAGCCTTCAGTTTGTCGCAGATTTCATCGAAGGATTTGCAGGCCATCTCAACCGGATTCACCGGAGGTCCGGCAGCCTGATCGGCCAGGGTTGCAGCACGTCCATCCCAGAACTGCACGAAGTTATACCATGCGTTGAAGACCGTCGGCGCATTCACGCCGCCCAGCTGTCCGCCAACCCCCTCGGAGAAGGGCTTGTTGTCGACACCTCCTGTATTCAGACCGTGGCAGGAAGAGCAGGAGATGGTGTTGTCTGCCGACAGACGGGTGTCGTAGTACAGCTTGTGTCCCAGCATCACCTTGCGGATGTCCACCGGAAGAGAATCCTGAATCGGTCGCACAGTCTCATTGGCCCACTCTTGGGCTGCCAGCGGATTGGGGTAGAAGGTTTCACGCTGAGATTTTGCCCATGCGAGTGCCATCTGCGTCTCCTTGTTCGTCAGCGATGAGCCCCAATGAACCAGATAATATTTAGCCAGCGGCATGGTTCCGTCGGCAATTACCTTTTCGACCTTGGCCAGGTCCACTTCATTGATCTTTTCGCCGTTTTTCATGGCCTCCATCATGGGAGTCATGTCAAATGAACGATAGCCCAGACGGACATCTTCCTTGACCAACTTGCCCGCAATGGGAAAATCGGCATAGAAAGGGAGCTCCGGATTGGCCGAGTGGCAGGAGATGCATCCGCTGCTCGCCACAATTTCCTCCATTTGCGCATTACTGTCCAGGTCGGCCGATGGTGCCTTATTCACCAAGCGGTAGACGACGCACAGCACGATTATCACTACCAGCGCGGATAGAATAATCTTTGAGCTTTTTTTCATAAAAAATGGATTAAAATTAAACTACAGTTATGTTTAGAATATTATGAACGTGAATACA
Organism: uncultured Alistipes sp.; assembly: GCA_944326035.1. Taxonomy (GTDB): domain Bacteria; phylum Bacteroidota; class Bacteroidia; order Bacteroidales; family Rikenellaceae; genus Alistipes_A. The sequence goes on from CALVCS010000004.1 coordinate 33,035, forward strand.
TGTGAATACTCTGCCGAGCCGCCGGAAGATAATTCACTCCGTACCAGCACATCTGCAGCGCCAGAAAAGAGACGATCAATATTCCATAGAGCGATCGTAAAGACCTCTTTCGGAACAAGCGTAGGTGTACATACAGCAGATAACCTGCCCATGTAGCTGCGGCCCAGGTCTCTTTTGGGTCCCAGCTCCAGTAGTGTCCCCACGCCGCCTTGGCCCAGATCGACCCGGTGAGCATACCGACCGTCAGAAAGGTCAATCCGGTATACACCAATTTGTCGGTTGCCTCCAGATAGTCGGCCCGATGTTTAATCAATCCCATGCACGCCAGAATAAAGGCGCATCCCAGCACCGAATAGGAGAACATGTAGACCGTGACATGTGGAATAAACCATGGACTCTGCAAGGCGGGCATGAGCGTTTGGTCATGGATTTCCGGTTTCAGAATGTTGATCATGGCAAAGACGGCCCCCACAACCGTAGAGAAACAGAGAATCCAAGGGTATTTCCAACGTATGTAGGTGAGCAATCCCGATACCCCCATAAAGAAGGAGTACCACAAACGGGTTTCCCCCATGGTGCGCAAAGGCGGGCGTTGCATATATATCCAGAAACCAACAATGAATACCGCGAAGACCAGCGTGCCCAGGCTGGTCAACAGAATAGCCCAGCGGCTCCGTTCCTTGCAGAACAGCGCAACCCCTGCACCGCTTGCCCACAACACGATGGACACCCATGCAAACCAATCGAAATTATACCACGTGAACATCATCGTATACTTTTATTATACGTCTCACGTCAACACGATGTTTCAGAAAGTGCTTTCTTTGGTTCATTTGGTCCGGCCAGAAACAACAGACAGCCTCCGCACAACATCATGACAATACCCGCCCACATGATGTATTTCAAAGGTTCCCGGACAATCTGAACCACGCAATACCGCGGCTGCTCCGATTGCACGTCATATGAAGTCAGGTAATAGTCTTCTGCCCAGTTTGCCGCATAGGGATGATTGACCTCCAGACGGGCCGGTTTTCCATCTATTGAAATCTCGGCAAAGAAATGCCGAGGAACTCCATTGGGATAATGATCTACCACAAAATCGTTCAACTGCAACTCCTTCGACAGATAGACTTTGGTTCCTTGTTCGCTAATCGCTTCATTATTGGGAGTATCCCTGAATACAGGGATACGTAATGTCTGTTCTTCGGCGCTTCCCACCACTCCGGCAAAAAGAGCCAGCCACAAGCCTGCATGGTTTAGCACAAAACGCCAACGGTTTCGTCCCGGGCGAAAACCTCTTCGCAAGGTAATCATCCCCAGATGCGTCAGCAACGCGAACAGCCCCATTACAAAAATCCAAGAGGTGGTAAAATGATAGCATCCTAACCGGGAAAGCAGCCCTGAACGTTCCGAAGCCTCTGCAGCGGAGAGCTGCGGGAACAAACCGATCACCAGACAACCGGCTATGAACCAACCCAATGTCCAGTAGGTACATTGGGGCGTAAGCCAACATTGAACGAAGCGGGAAGTGGGCATTTCTTTATAGGCGTACACCATTCCTGCGATCCACAACAAGGCGATAAGGGCATCCAATGGAAAGGCAAAAAAGGCAAAGGGAAAATTGCCGAAAACGCCTTGAATCACTACCGAAAGCAGCAACAGCAAGATAAACAAATGGTTCTCCCTGCATTTCATATATCGATCATCTATCTAATTGGCGCAAATATATAAAATTATGGGTATCCCATATACTACATTGGGTGGGTCTTGGAAATAATAGATCTGTTGATTTTGTGAAGTTTTAGGTACAGGAGGCAATAAACGAGGAGATACAGTTCGTTGGCTATCCTGGCTGAATGGGGAAATTATCCTCAGAATCTGCTATATAGCTTAATCTGTGGGGCGATTTTGATAGTGTCAACATATCTTTTATGCTAAATTTAAATGCAAAATATTTGCAATTGCAAATTATTTGCGTTACGTTTGCTTCCGAGAAAGAAACGATACGATGAATAACGATGGATTGCAAAGAATCAAGGCCGCGGGACTGAAGCTGACTCCGCAGCGCCGCGCGGTCTACGAGGTGATGATGCAGCTGCGCCATGCTACGGTGGAGGATATCATCGAAGGGGTCCAGTCCCGTAACAAGGAGGTGACTGTTTCAACCATTTATCGGATTTTGGACAGCTTCTGCTCGGCAAACATTTTGTCGTTCATCTATCATCCCGACACCGGTAAGTGTTATTTCGACATCACGGTGGCGGAGCACCATCATCTCTTCGACGGCCAGTCGATCGAGGATTACGCGGATCCCGAACTTTCGCAGCTGATTCGCGAATACCTCGAACGAAAGCACCTCCCGACAGATGAGATTGGTAAAATACAGGTACAGGTAACGCTTAAAAAGAATGTCTAACTTAAAACCGCAATTTGTTATGAGAAGTATCACAACATTCGATCTGCAGTATGCACACCGTTTCTACGGTTTTCAAGGAGAGGCACAGTATCTCCACGGCCATACGGGGACGTTGACCATCGAGGTGGGAGATACCGTCAACGAGGGTGTAAACATGGTTTATCCCTGTAACGAAATTCAGAAAGTAGCGTGGAACGTGCTCCGAAATTTCGACCACGCGCTAGTCCTTCGCGAGGATGATCCGCTGCTGCCGGCCGTTCTGGACGTCTACGAGAAACAGAGAATCCGCAACGGACACCCGCAGAATAAGATGAAGGGTCCGGCCTTCAAGACGGAGCTGGCCACGGCCTATCCCGATTGCCGCCTGGTTGTCACCAAGGAGACACTGACGGTCGAGGGGATGATCAAGATTGTCTATGATCTGCTAAAGGAGACGCTCAATATCGCCAAAATCACCTTTACGAGCGGTGTGAATGCGGCCTCGGCAGAGTTCGTGACTAAGAACGACATCGACCTTTGTCCGCTGTGTGGCGTTGCTCTCGACAAAGAGGGGGTATGTCCGAAGTGCGGGTACCGCAAGAAGAAGTAGTCGTCACACGCCGTGAATAGGGTAGTCGGGTGCCGATTTTCGGCATCCGACTTTTATTTGAGGCTATGACGATAAAGAAGATTTACCCGGTATTTCGTGCAGATGCAATTTCCAATCAGGGTACAGGCCTCGAACTCCTGGCCGCACCACACACAAATCTTTTTAATGCTAAAGTTCCTGTTGACAACTTGAGAGGTTAAATCTTTTCCGCTCGTTTTCGTTAACCATAATCACATTTTCCACGATCTTGTCAACGATAATCCATGGATTATCGTGGTGATCTACACAGAGGGGACAAAAAATGGCTAAAATGGCTTCGCAACGATTATCAACGGCGCTTAAATAAAAAAGCGCCCGTAAAGAGCGCTATATTAACTGATTGTAATTTGATAATCATGCATTTACTTACCGATGCAGAACGAAGAGAAGATATTTTTTAAGACATCGTCAGGAGTGATGGTTTCGGTCCCCGTAATGCGATTAAGGTGGTATAGTACTTCGCGAATATCCTGCGCCAATAGATCACCGGGCAATTGGTCGGCCAATGACTGACGTGCATGCACCAAAGCGGATTCTGCGGCTTCTAGAATTTGATGATGCCGGGCATTGAATACAATGATTTCGTCGCCTTGTAAAGCCTGCAGATCGACACTCTGTTTGAGAAAGTCGAGCAATTCGTCCAGATGCAGGCGCAACTTGGCAGAAAGACCGATCACGGTATAAGCTGTTTTCTGACGAAGCAGTTGCAGCTTTTCCGTCAATTCCTTTGCATCAATGCGGTCGGCTTTATTGAGAATAACCGCTATTTTCTGATCGGCTCGCACGTCGACCGTATCGAGTTGGGGCATCATATCTTCGATGGAATCCCGTGCATCGACTACCAAAAGGACGATGGCCGCTTGATCCAATCGTTGATAGGTACGTTCGATGCCCAGATTTTCCAAAGGATCATCGGTCTCGCGAATGCCGGCCGTATCGATAAAGCGGAACAGCACGCCATCGATATTGACCGTATCTTCAATGACATCACGTGTGGTCCCGGCGATATCGGATACCAACGCTTTCTCTTCATTGACCAACGCATTCAGCAGGGTCGATTTGCCGACATTCGGGCTGCCGACAATCGCTACGGGAACACCATTTTTGAGAATATTCCCCAACTTAAAGGATTCCTTTAGTTTAGATATTTTAGCAGCTATGGCATTCATTAGTTTATCGATCTCGGAACGATCGGCGAATTCGACGTCTTCCTCGGAAAAGTCGAGCTCGAGTTCCAGCAAAGAAACCAAATGAAGCAATTGGGCTCTCAATTGGGCGAACTCTTCCGAATAGCCGCCTCGAATTTGGCGGGTAGCCAATTGATGAGAGGCTTGGCTATTGGCTGCGATGATATCGGCTACGGCTTCGGCTTGAGAAAGGTCCATTTTCCCGTTCAAGAAAGCCCGCATCGTGAACTCTCCGGGAAGGGCCGCACGAGCGCCCTGCAACTGGCATAGCCGCAAAATTTCCTGTTGAATATAGGTCGATGCGTGACAAGAGATCTCCAGCATCTCCTCTCCGGTATAGGAGTGGGGAGCATGGAAAACCGCAATCAGCACGTCATCGATCAGACGATCCTGATCCTGAATCGTTCCATAATGTAACGTATAGCCCTTTTGATCCGCCAAACGTACTCCGGATTTGCTATGAAACAGAGCATCGCCGATTTCCATGGACCGAGGGCCACTCAATCGCAGGACGGCAATCGCTCCGCCCTGTCCGGTGGCGATAGCGACGATGGTATCTTGAGATGCGGTCATTGTGCAGAAACTTTAAGTTGTTGACCGATACGTAAACGATTGGCACTGGCCAGTTTATTCCATTTCAGCAGCTGTTTGACACTGACGCCATACTTTTTGCCGATAGCACTCAGTGTATCGCCCTTACGAACTTTATAATATTTGGGTTCGGGAAGGGGAGTGTGGGCCCAATTCGCCGCTTGACTGAGGGCGCCGTCTTTGCGCAGGTGGTTATCCATGTAGATCGAATCTTTCGCATAGATCTCCTCTTCATGGGCGATAAAACGGCATACATCCTGCTGGGGCAACGTCAGTGGGTAAGGTTTGACGGCGGCGGGAATGATATCCAGTTTGTACTGGGGGTTGAGCATGCGCAACAGTTCCAACGGAATATGCAGGGTCGAAGCAACCTGTTCCAGGTGCATATTGCGTTTGATTTCAATGGTATCCGTCACCAAGGGAACCGTAGGCTCATTGGCTTTGATGTTGTGGTCGGAGGCGTAGGTATAGGCGTAATTCAGCGCCACAAAGGCCGGCACATAGTTGCGTGTTTCACGCGGAAGGTAATTGTAGATATCCCAATAGGTTTTTGCCTGGGAGCCGGCTCGTTGCAGGGCTTTGTTGACATTACCCGGACCGCAGTTGTAAGAGGCGATCGCCAGCGTCCAGTCGCCATAAATGCCATACAGCTCTTTCAGGTAGGCACAAGCGGCTCGTGTTGCCTCTTCCGGATTCCGACGTTGATCCACCATGGACGAGATCTCCAAGCCGTAATGGCGACCGGTGTTGAGCATAAATTGCCAAAGACCGGTAGCTCCCATACGCGACACAGCTCTCGGATTCAGAGCCGATTCCACCACACTGAGGAATTTCAACTCCAACGGCAGACCCTGGCGTTCCAACTCCCGTTCGATCATGGGAAAATAGTATTTCGATTCCCCTAACATGCGTTGCGTGATGCCACGATGGGTGGTCGTATAGGCCAAGATATACTTACGAACCACATCGTTGTAGGGCAGATGGATCGGAGAGACCAGGCTGTTCAGTCGTCGACGATATTCGGCATCCGTCACCGTACCGATGGCCTGAAGATAACGGGTAGTATCCAGGTTGATGTATTCGTCGATAAAGTCGTTTTGCACCGAATCCAAATATTTGAATTTCCAGTCGGCCACCAGGGAGTCATAGGCAATCGGCGTATAACGTAGCTCGAATGTGGTTTTCACGGTCGTGTCGCGTGTATCTTCTTCGGGTTCGTTATCCGTATGGTGTTCCCAGGAGAGCCAGGCGGAGAGATCTTCTTCGTCGATGCGAGCCATCATCTGGGCCGAAAGCGGCGAAAAACTCCACAGACTCAGAAGACCTATCAGGAAGGTATACTTGAATTCGTTCTTCATCATCAGAATCTAAGTTTAAAGGAGAGTCCCAATCCGTTTGCCGGAGTGTTGTTGCGGGTATAATATTGCATCAGCGTGGGTTCTACGGTAAAAGCCAGATCGTCGCTGATGTCGTAATCTTTCAAGTGGGCATCCACATGGGCGTCAATCACATTGAGGATATACAATCCTGCGGTAATGATAATACAGAGGTCACGATTCCGTCGGAAATTGTTTTTCAGGGTTTTCAGATAATCTTCGGTCACCCAACTCTGGTTGGCGAATTCATCCTGGGTATTGTCATTGCCATCGGTACGGAGCTGATAGGCCCGACGATAGCGGTTGTATCCACGCGAGTTGTAATCGATCACGTAAGCCATCGTTGCAAAGGCGCCTACGATGATGGGGGTTTTCCAAAAACTCCGGTTGTAAATCTGTCCGGCACCCGGGCAGATCATGGAGAGGGTAGTGGCCTTTTTGACATCGGTCGAGGCCCCTTGGTAATTCAGCACACCATCGCCCAGAAAATACATATACGAGGCAATGGCCCCCACGAACAACAACGATCGCGTGGTATTTTTGACGATCATGTCCCGCTGTACGGGATTGAGATCCGTCCGATCGGCACCGGTTGCCCGCATGCTTTCGAAATTGTCTCGCAACCGGATGTAATGCTTATTTTGTTGAAAGCCGAAATAGGCCAACGTCCCGGTCACCCCATACAGAATGGGAACCTTCCAGGCTTGTTTGTTGTAAATCTGCGAAAATCCGGGCAGCGGAACGGAGAGCGCGATCACCCGAGAGATGGGAATGGTGTCTCGAAACAGTTTGCTGTATCGAACGAACGAGGTATCCGCCTCTTCCCGTTTGCGGCGTTTTTTCGGTTGCGCCGTGGAGTCGATCTCGACCGGAAGCTCTTGCAAGTCGGTTACGATCGAATCGGACTTATTCAAAGAATCGGCCGGCGTTTCGATTTTAATCTCCTTCAATACCCCTCCTTCGACCTTATATCTCGTCTGTGCCGTAGGTTGGGACGGGGCCGAAGGAGGCAGGTTCTTTTTCGACTGAGCGGACAGGTGGCTGACCATTCCCAATAGGCAGAGAAAAGTCACGATAAAAATCCGATATGAGTCCGTTCGGTTCTGTCGCATAAATAAAAATACGGAACGTAAATAATTATTTGCGGAGCGCGTCCAGTTGAGCCAGAATGCGATGAATATCTTCATCGTTATTGAAGCCGATAACGATTTTCCCGCCTCCCTTATTGTTCTTTCGAATGCTGATTTCTTGGGTAAACACTTTTTCGAGCTGTTCGACCAAGCGGGTGTACTCTTCGGGGAACTCTTCGTCCATCTCGGTTTTCGGAGATTTGGGCGCGGTAAGGGCTTTGACCATCTCTTCGGTTTGACGTACCGACAACCCCTTTTTGACGATTTTTTTCACCAAGGCGATTTGTTGGTGAGGATCTTCCACGGGGATCAGGGCACGGGCATGTCCCATACTGATCAGCTCTTCACGCAGGGCGAGCTGCACCTCGGCCGGAAGTTTAAGTAGACGCATGTAATTGGCTACCGTAGAGCGTCTTTTCCCGATTCTTTCGCCCAGCATATCTTGGGTCAGGTTGCACTCTTCCACCAACCGGCGCAGACTCAAAGCCACTTCGATCGCATTGAGATCCTGCCGCTGGACATTTTCGACGATAGCCATCTCCAGCAGACTCTGATCATCTACCTCCGGACGAATATAGGCCGGAATGGTTTCGGCCTGTGCCATCTGGGAGGCGCGCCAACGACGTTCTCCGCTGATGATCATATATTTGCCGTCCGCCTCCTTTTTAACGGTGATCGGTTGGATCACCCCTAAGGTGCGAATAGAGTCCGCCAACTCCTGCAAAGCCTCTTCATCGAAGAGCGTACGCGGTTGTTTCGGGTTGGGAATGATCAGGTTGATATCGATCTCTTCGAACGTACTGCCGCTCTTGCTCTCCGGCAGCTCTTTGTTTTCAATTTCGAAAATGGCTCCTAAGCCGCGGCCCAGTCCTTTCCCTTTGGGTTTCGTACTCATGCGTTCGTTTTCTTGTTTTTCTTGATAAATTCTTTGGCCAGGTTCAGGTAGTTGATGCTTCCGGTCGATGAGGCGTCGTATAAAACGGCCGGTTTGCCATAACTGGGCGCCTCACTCAAACGGGTGTTGCGTTGAATGATCGTATCGAACACCAAGTCGCCGAAATGTTCCTTCACCTCACCGGCTACCTGATTGGCCAATCTCAACCGCGAGTCGTACATCGTCAGCAAGAAGCCTTCGATTTCCAAGGTCGGATTGAGCTTGGTTTTGGTCATTTTAATGGTATTGAACAGTTTGCTCAGACCTTCCAGGGCAAAATATTCGCATTGTACGGGAATCAACACCCCATCGGCCGCCACCAACGCATTGAGGGTGGTCATGCCCAACGATGGCGAGCAGTCGATCAAGATAAAATCGTAATCCTTTTTGAGCGGTTCCAGCATGTTTTTCATGCGGCGTTGACCATCGTCCAGATCGGCCAATTCGGTCTCGGCTCCCACCAGATTAATATTAGAGGGAAGAACGCTGAGCTTTTTGATGCCCGGCACGGGACGAATGCAGGCGGCCGGTTGGGTTTCACCAATCAGGCAGGTATATGTATTATGGTCGTCGTCGGTAATCTCCAACCCCAATCCCGAGGTGGCGTTCGCCTGCGGATCGGCATCCACCAGCAGAATTTTCTTGCCCAAAACAGCCAGACTGGCAGCCAGATTGATGGCCGTAGTCGTTTTGCCCACGCCCCCTTTCTGGTTGGCCAATGCGATGATTTTTCCCATAAATTCGTTTCGATTAAGTATGCAATATTACACAAAATTTCGCAGATATCGGCAAACCGAATCGATCGCTTTTCGAATCTCGAGACGGAAGGTGCTGGACGACGAGGATTTTTCATTTATAATATCTATCTTTGATGCTGATTCCGAAAAATGCAGGGATCACTGCACGGCACCTCTCGCGTGCCCAGAAGAACGAAAAAACGGTATGGACGACACGTTAAGGTGTCGTTTGCCTCAAACAGGAAAATGATGGATTTGAAGAAAAGAAGTTTTCTGACGCTGTTGGATTTTTCGGCGCAGGAAATCACCTATTTGCTGGATTTGGCGGCTCAGTTGAAGGCCGACAAATATTTGAACCACGAAAAAAAGACCTTGGTCGGTAAAAATATCGCCCTGATTTTCGAAAAGGATTCGACACGGACACGTTGTTCGTTCGAGGTGGCCGCTTATGATCAAGGGGCGCGGGTGACCTATTTGGGTCCGACCGGTTCGCAAATCGGGAAAAAAGAGTCGATTAAAGATACCGCTCGGGTATTGGGCCGCATGTACGATGCGATCGAATACCGGGGATATGCCCAGAAGGTGGTCAAGATGTTGTCCGAATATTCCGGGGTTCCGGTCTGGAATGGCCTGACGACGGAGTTTCATCCCACCCAGGCCCTGGCGGATCTGCTGACGATGCGTGAACACAGCTCCAAACCGCTGCAGGAGATTAAATTCTGCTTTTTAGGGGATGCCCATAATAATGTGGCCAATTCGCTGATGGTGGCAGCCGCTAAAATGGGAATGGATTATCGGGCCATCTCTCCGGCAGCCTGCGCCCCCGATCCCTCGCTGGTACAACAATGTAAACGATTGGCGGAAGAGAGCGGCGCCACCCTCACGATTACGGACGATGTGGCGCAAGGAGTGGCCGGTTGCGATTTTGTCTATACCGATGTGTGGGTTTCGATGGGGGAACCCGATGAGTTGTGGAAACAACGCATCGAGTTGCTCAGTCCTTATCAGGTGAATCGACAGGTGATGGAGGCGACGGGAAACCCCGACTGCCAATTCATGCACTGCTTACCGGCCTTCCACAATCTGGAAACCAAAGTGGGGCAGGATATTTATGATAAATTCGGCCTCACAGAGATGGAAGTGACCGATGAAGTCTTCGAGTCATCTGCTTCCGTAGTGTTTGATGAGGCCGAAAATCGACTGCATACGATCAAAGCAGTCATGGTGGCGACGTTGGGCGAATAGCAATCATGTTGGAAGAAGGACAACACAAAACGAATCAGCGGTCGTTGAGAGCGTTTCTGAACAACGGCTCGGGTTATCCCTCCGCAGTGGATGTGGTGGCCCTATTGGGCGTGTTCTTGGTGGCGACCGTTTTGTCGTCGTTACTGGCCGGGCTCTTGCAAAAGGCCGGTCTTCTGTCCGCCGGATTGGCCACCTTTGTGGCCTACGTGATACAGTTCGTGGTGACGATCGCGTTTGCCCTGGTACAGCGGATACGCCGCATGCCGAAAGAGGTTTCCGGATTGAAATTCGGACTCAGTCGGGTCGATTTCACGGTCATCCTCTGGGGAATGATTGTCGTCATCGCCACCGGCATCGTGATCGAACCGCTATTGGCCTTGCTGCCCGATGCCTATATGGAAGCCATCAGTTCACTGATGGGGCGGGGCGGATGGATGATGCTCACCTCGATTGTGGTTGCTCCGGTGCTGGAGGAGACGTTGTTTCGGGGCATCGTACAGGATTCGCTGACCTATAAATATGGTCCTTGGAAGGGGATCGTGTTTGGGGCTGCCGTGTTCGGCATCGTGCATATTATTCCGCAACAGGTGATCAATGCGTTTTTGATCGGACTGGTCTTGGGATATATCTACTATCAAACCCGCTCCCTGATTCCGGTCATGGTGATTCACTGTATCAATAATGCGATCGCCTATTTTTCCTGGGTCATGGGAGGCGAAAAATTGGTCTCTACCCGCCAGCAATTAGGAAACGATACCTCTTATTATATTCTGTATGCTTTGGCAGTCGTGATTTTCGGGATCGCTTTTGTCTGCATGACGCTCAGCATCCGACGGGCTGAAGTCCGTAAAATCGCTGCGGCCGTAGGGAGTGAAACGGATGAAACCTTGAATGCGCGAACAGAAAATACGAAGACCGGCTCTTCGAACGTTATTTCATAACCAACCTTATCGAAATGACCCTATGAATCGAAAAATCATACTCGTGACGGTAGGCGTTCTATTCGGCCTGGTTTCGTGTCGAGAGTTCCCCAATCCGTTCGCCGGCGAGAAAATGTTGGCGGAAGTGGGGGATGCTACCCTGTATGAACGGGATGTTGTATCGATCTATACGCCGGAAATGACCGCGGAGGACAGCGCGAAAATCTTGAAAAGTTATGTGGACCAATGGGTCAAAATGCAGCTCAAGATTCAGAAAGCCGAACAGATGTTCCATAGCAGTCAGGAAGATATCGATCGCATGGTCGAAGAGTATCGCAACTCGCTGTTGATTCATAAACTCGATCAGTATTGTGTGGATCGTCAACTCGATACGTCGTTTACCGACGAACAGGTGAAGGAGTATTATGAAAAAAACAAACAAACCTTTATCCTGGATAAAACGGTGCTGAAAGCCCGCATTGTGCGCGTGCCGAAAAATTACCGCCAAAGCGCCAAACTCAAGGAGCTGATGCTCTCTTCCCGTGAGCAGGATTATCAGGATATGGTAGAGTTGTGCGCCAAGAACGGTTTAGAATTGGTGGAACTGAATCAATGGACCGAAATGCCGGCCTTGTTGGCGCTGTTACCCGTCAGTCGGAATACGAACTACGACTACGTATTGACGGAGGGCAAGATCCATGAATTTTCCAACCAAGATGCTAAATTTTTTGTGCGGACGCTGGCTTGCCGCAAGGCCGGTGATTATGCTCCGTGGGAGAGCGTGAAGGATGTCATTCGACGGATGGTGTTCAATGCCCGCCGCCAAGAGATCATTCGCCGCTATGAAGATAGTCTGTACCGGGAAGCTTCGGCAGATAAAGATATTGTTGTACGTCTTAAATGAGATGAATCATGTGGAGAACCAAGACATTGTTGTGTTTGATCGGGTGCTTGTCGATCTTTTTCTTCCCCTCGCGGAGCATGGCTCAGCAGGAGGTGATGGTCGATAAGGTGGTGGCTGTCGTCGGCAACTCGATGATTTTGTATTCAGACCTGATACAGACCAGTAAAGCGCTGGCCGAGCAACGCCGCCAGCAAGGATATACCTCGGACCGCGATCCCTTGTGCGAAGCGCTGGAACACCTGATTCTTCAGAAAATCTTATACAATCAGGCTCAGATCGACTCCATTTCGATCGCTTCGGACAATATCGCCCGACTCGTGGAAGAGGCTCTGCAACGGGAAATGGAAGAACGGGGGTCACAACGTGCTTTGGAACAGTTCTATCATAAACCTATCTACGAAATTCGCAGCGATCTGATGAACCGTTACGAAGAGATGCAGTATGCCATGACGATGGAGAGCACCATCAAGGAGAAAACGACCATCATTCCGGGAGAGGTGGAACGCTACTATAAAAGTTTGCCCAAAGATTCGCTTCCGTTGATTCCCGAACAGTATGTATACTCGCAGATCGTTCGTTATCCACCCTCCATCGAGGAGGCGAAGTTGCGGACCCGGACCCGTCTGCTGGAGATGCGGGAACGTATCTTGAAAGGGACCTCCTTCGAACTGTTGGCCCGTATGTATTCGGAAGATCCGGGATCGACCCTTCGGGGCGGGGAGATGGAACCGATGCCTAAAGAGAGCTTTGTGCAGCCGTTCGCCGACGCTATGGTCAAGCTCAAACCCGGTCAGGTTTCCGAAGTGGTAGAGACCGAATATGGCTTTCACCTGATTCAGCTGTTGGATGTGAAAGGTTCGTTGTATCATGTGCGCCATATTTTGATGAAACCTCAATTTACGGTCGATGAACTGCAAACCTCGTTCATCTTGTTCGATAGCCTGCGCAATGAAATCCAACAGAAAAAACTCACCTTCGAAGAGGCTGTTGCCCAATATTCCGACGATCGTTTCTCGAAAAACAACGGAGGGGTGGTTTCCAATCTGGAGATGATGGAGGCCATGAATCATTCCGATGCCCGGGCGGCTTCGACCTCCTTCTTGCGCGAAGAGTTGCCGCCGGAAGTCTATAAGGTGATGCGAAATATGAAGGAAGGGGATATTTCCGAACCGTTCGCTTCGCAGGACTATCGGGGGAATATACTGTGTCGAATGATCCGTTTGGACAAGATCATTCCCTCTCATCCGGCCACGCTCTCCGGTGACTTTTTGCGGGTGGAAGAGATGGCTCTCCAGGCCAAACAGAACAAAGAGTATAAAGAGTGGTTGGACAAGATCATTGACGGTATGTTCATTCGGGTCAGTGACGAGTTCAAAAGCTGTGAGTTCGAAAATAAATCGTTACTTAAATAAAATAACGTAGATCGGTGGTGATTCGGAAACCTTTTTTACTGCTGGCAGGTATTGTAGGGTGGTGTGGCGTGTCGTTGTTGTGGGCTCAACCGCCTGCTACCTCCCCTTCGGCTTCCGAACCGGTCGGGGCGTCTGCAACCTCCGTCGTACAAGAAGCTGCCCAAAAACCTAAACCGGTGACGGGTGGAAAGAAACCGGCGGGCACCCCGGTGCCGGCCTCGAATCGTGGAGCAACCGCCAAGCCCGTTTCACCGAGGCAAAATCCGGCCCAACCCTCGACGCCGACTCAACGGGTGCCGGGAGATACGACCGCACAGGAGTCGAAAGTCGTCGATTTTACGGCCGATTTGATGCGTCCGGTCAAAGTGGGGGATTCCTCTGCGCTCAGTTTGGTTGGCCACGTCGTCTTTCACCACAATGGAGCGGTGATTACCTGTGATAGCGCGATTCGCTATAATGATCGCCAGATGGATTGCTTCAAGAATGTCATTATCAATAAAGATACGATTTTCATCTATGGCGACCGGGCTGAATACAACGGCTTTATCAATACTGCTCGCATCTATGCCCCGTTGATTAAAGTGGTCGATAAAGACGCCGTCTTTTACACCTATAATTTCTCCTTTAACACCCTCGACAATATCGGCCACTATACCGGAGGAGGGACCATGTTGCAGGGCGAAAACCGGTTGGAGTCCCAGGAGGGTTTTTATTATGTGGATTCCCGCGTACTGGTGGGGGTAGATGATGTCGAGATGGAAAATCCCGACTACCGCATGCGCTCCGACTCGGTGAGCTACGATCTGAATGCCGAAGTGGCCTCTTTCTATACGCGTTCGTATATCTGGAACAATGAGGACGAATTTCTGACGGCGGTCCGAGGCGATTATGATCGCAAACAGGAAAAATACACCTTTACGGACAGCTCCTATATTTTGACCGCCACGCAAGAGGTGTGGGCCGATACATTGATCTATCATCAACCGTCCGGAGATGCTTTGTTGTTGAACCATGTGCAGGTGGTGGATGAAGAGCAGAAAGCCCTCGCTTTTGGCGACTATGTGCAGTATTGGGGTCAGGAACGGAAAGCGTTGCTGACACGCAATCCAGTGATCGCCAGCTATGAAACGAGAAGAGATTCGGCCAACCGTACGGTCGATTCTCTCGCTCACGATTCGCTAGCCACCGACTCCCTGCCGACGATCGACACGATCTATATGCGGGCCGATTCCCTGTTTTTGTATACGATCAATCGTTTCGACTCCCTCTCCCAAGATTCGTTAACGAAAGACTCGCTGGAGGTTGCCGGGGAACAATCCGTACAGCCGGAGTTGCTTCCTATCGCAAACGGGAAGGCCTCGTCGGACGCATCGTCCGACACAGAGCCCGTTGCGATGGAAGATGATGCCGCCCAAGCGGTCGATACTCCTTCGGCCGATGAAGCGTTGCAGAAAGAGACGGAGGAAAGTGAACCGATGAGCCCGAAAGAGCAGAAGAAGGCAGAGAAACGAAAACAGAAAGAGGCTCAACGACAAGCCCGGGAAGAGGCCCGTCGTCTCAAACGGGAACAACGGCGGACGGCTCTGCTGGAAAAGATGAAACAACGGGCTACCCAGGATTCGATAGCCCAAGCGGACTCGGTGGCACAGATCGACTCCCTGCAAGCAAAGCGTGAAGCAGTGGATTCGACCTCGCTTCAGCAGGATACGCTGTCAATGCCCCAGACGGATTCCATGTCCGCTACCCAAGATTCGTTATTGCGCCAACTGTTCGCCTATCATAATGTACGGGTATATCGTACCGATTTTCAGGCCGTGTGTGACTCCATGACCGGCTTCACCCTCGATTCGACCCTGCATATGTATATCAATCCGGTCTTGTGGAACGATAAAAACCAGGTGACGGCTACGTCGGTGGATATCTTTACCCGCCATCAGCTGATTCAACGGGCGGTGTTTGTCGGCGATCCCATCATGAGTTCCGAAGTGGACAGCCTCCATTATAACCAGATCAAAGGCCGTGAAATACAGACCTTCTTCCAGGAGGGGAAGGTGTTCCGCACCGACGTGAACGGGAACGGGCAGACCTATTACTATTTGGAAGATCAGGATAGTCTGGGTAGGTACATCACGGGCTTTATGACGGTGGAATGCGCCGATATCAGTTTCTATTTCGAAGATCAGCAAATTGTGCGGATCGTCTGGCGAGACAAACCGGTCACGACGTTTTATCCGATCGAGAAGATTCCGGGAACGATCTCTCAATTATTGCCGGGCTTTAAGTGGGAAGGCGCTCGTCGACCTACGCGAGAAGATGTGTTCGATCGTACGATCCGTCCCTCTCAGCGCGCATACTATCGCTCGATCGAACAGCCGAACTATCCGATAACAGAAAAAATCGATCGTTATCGTGAACAGTTGATTAAGGAAGGGACGTGGAGAGATCGAAACGATCCTTTGAGCGAAGAGGCGATCGAGTTTTTGCAGAGTCTCCAATCGCTTCCCCTCTAAGCCTTGTCGACCGTATCATAACATCAGAGCGACTCACAAGAGCCGCTCTGATTGTTTTTTGCGGATGGCCGATGGTCCATCGAAAACGTAACGTCCTTCCTGGATGGTCCGGATGAAGTCTCTACGCTCTCTCCACAGAAAGAAAAGTTACAGACTACGCCCCCTTCGAGAGCCGGTTAGATCTCGCCCGCTTCATAGAGCATGATCAGCAGTTCGATTTGTCGATCCTCTCCATAGCGATCGTAGGTATCTTTCAGGTTGGCCCCGAAAATCCGGGCAACGCCCTGCCAGACAAAAGCGCTGAAACTTCCGCGTAAATCCTTAACTAACTGATAGGAGGTTCGATTGGTTTCGCGATCGATCAGCTTGATGAGAATTTTTCCCTGAGCAAAGGTCATCTGCCGTAATACCGGGGTGTATTTCTCCTTCAATTTCTTCTCCATGGCCTTCACGAACGCCTGCTGCTCCCGTTTGGTCCGTAGACTCAACAAGTGATTTTCCATGGCTTTCAGAGTCGCATTCGCCTCTTTGGCGATGGGGTATACCTTCTTGAGATTATATATCAGCTTTTCGTATCGACGCGTATCGGCTCGACGTGGAAACACATACACGGGAGCAATCTGAATGACCGTCACCGTATCTTTCCCTTCGAGCCGGCGATAGGCACGCGTAAAGCCTGACGGTTGCGCGTACAGCTCCGCCGTCTGGAAAGCCAGACAGGCCGCTACGAAGAGGATAAGTCGTCTGCGTTTCATGTGAAATTGCAAATAATTCGTACCTTTGCAAAGGTAGTCAGAAAACCGAAACCTCGGCTTCGTGTCTAACCATATAACGATTTTGAGGCCGAAATGTTATTCGCAAAAATTGTTCTATCAAAATAGTAACCGATATGCATTGTCAACAACAAGTGACCCCGCGGGTCTTTTGGACCGGTGTGAACGATCGCCGCAAAGAACTGTTTGAAAACATTTGGCCTCTGCCTAAAGGGGTTTCTTACAATTCCTACCTGATTCGGGACGAAAAGTGCGTGTTGATGGATACCGTGGAAAACGGTAGCGACGCTTCGTATCTGGATTGGATTACCGAAACGCTGGAAGGTCGCGCTTTGGATTACCTGGTCGTACACCACATGGAGCTGGATCATGCCGGCGAGATCGAAAACTTGCTGAATCGCTATCCCGAGGTGAAAATCATCGGGAACAACAAAACCTTCAAGGTGCTGCAAGCCTACTACGGCGAGCTGCCGAACCTGGTGGAAGTGAAAGATGGCGAAGAGTTGAAGATCGGTTACCATACCCTGAAATTCGTCTTCACGCCTTGGGTGCACTGGCCGGAAACGATGATGACCTATGAAATGACCGACGGTCTGCTCTTCTCGGGCGATGCCTTCGGTATGTTCGGTACGCTGGATGGAGGAGTGTTCGACGATCAGGTGAATTTCGACGTGCATGAATCCGAAATGCGCCGCTACTATTCGAACATCGTGGGAAAATACAGCTCAATGGTGCAAAAAGCCTTGGCTAAGCTCTCCGGTGTGAAGGTCAATACGATCTGCCCGTTGCATGGGTTGGTTTGGCGCAGCGATCCGGCTCGGGTGATCGGTTTGTACGATCGCTGGAGTCGCCAGGAAGCTGAAGACGGAGTGGTCGTTATTTATGCTTCGATGTATGGCAATACGGCACGGATGGCCGACTATATCGCCTTCAAAATGGCTCAGCAGGGTGTTAAAAAGATTCAGGTGTTCGATGTCTCGAAAACCCACATCTCCTATCTGATCAACGAAATCTGGAATTATAAAGGGGTGATTTTAGGAAGCTGTGCCTATAATACACAGATGTTCCCGCTGATGCACCAACTGACGCATGAACTGTTGTGTATGGGGGTTAAAAACAAATACCTGGGTATTTTCGGTACCTATAGCTGGAATGGGGGAGGGGTGCGGAACCTCGATCTCTTTGCGCAGGAGATCGGATGGGAACGGGTGGCCCCCTCGGCTGAAATTCTGGGCCGTCCGACCGCAGCCAAATACGAGGCTTGCGATGTGCTGGCAGAAGCGATGGCGGCTAAATTGCTCCAGAAATAGATAAAATACTCCGCGTAACCGAACGACACGGGTTGTCCGGCACCACGGTAGCGGGAGGAGACCGGGCTATTTAGCTCGTCCACCCTTCCCAACAGAAAACATAGAGGAGAATGAACGATCAGCGACGGCTCGTTTTCGAGACCTTGGAGCGGATGCAGATTCCGTATGAATGGGAAGAACATCCGGCGGTTTATACGATGGAGGATCTGCAGCGGTTGGGCCTCTTTCAAAAGGGAGAGATTCCGAAAAATCTCTTCCTGCGGGATGCTTCGGGAAAACGCCACTTTTTGGTGACGGTAGCTCATCGGCAGACCGTCGACACGACTTGGCTACGTGCACAGATCGGTTGCAGCCGGCTGAGTTTTGGCTCCGAAGAGCGCTTACAACGCTGCTTGCGTCTTACGCCCGGATCGGTCGGTCCGTTCGGTCTCCTGAACGACCCTTCGCTCTCCGTGGAGTTCTTCTGCGACCGTTCGTTGATGGAGTTGCCTCGTATCGGTGTACATCCCAACGACAATACCGCTATGGTATGGATCGATCCTCGGGATCTGGAACGGGTCGTCACGGCCGACGGTCATTCCCTGCACTTTTTAAATTGGGAAGAGCCGTAAATTTCACCGATTTTCTTAAAAAATATTAAAAATAAATCGTATATTTGAAGTCCTAAGAATTCAATTATTCGCTAAAACATAACGACTATGAGTACAAAATTTCAGCCGGGAGTTATCTCCGGCGCTCAACTTCAGGAATTGTTCGCTTATGCCAAACAGAAAGGGTTTGCCATTCCTGCCGTCAATGTAACGGGTACCGATACCATGAATGCCGTCATGGAAGCCGCTCGCACCGTGAATGCTCCGGTGATGATCCAGCTCTCCAATGGGGGTGCCTCCTTCGTAGCCGGTAAAGGCCTTTCGAACGATGGTAACAAAGCGGCTATCTTGGGCGCTATTTCGGCTGCCAAACACGTACACCTGCTGGCCGAATCGTACGGGATTCCCGTTGTGATGCACACCGACCACGCGGCCAAAAAATTGTTGCCCTGGATCGACGGTCTGTTGGAAGCCGGTGAAAAATATTATAAAACCCACGGCAAACCGCTCTTCAGCTCACACATGCTCGACCTGTCGGAAGAACCCCTCAAGGAAAATATCGAAATCTGCAAGAAGTACCTCGAACGGATGAGCAAAATCGATATGACCCTCGAAATCGAACTGGGGATCACCGGTGGGGAAGAAGACGGCGTCGACAACTCGCACGTACATGTATCGAAACTCTATACGCAGCCTGAAGACGTATGCTACGCTTATGAAGAACTGAGCAAAATCAGCCCCAACTTCACCATCGCAGCTTCGTTCGGGAACGTACACGGTGTTTACAAACCCGGGAACGTGGTGCTGAGCCCCGAAATCCTGAAAAACTCGCAGGAATATATCCAGAAAAAACTGGGTACGGCCGAACGTCCGGTAAACTTCGTATTCCACGGTGGTTCGGGTTCGGAACCCGAAAAGATTCAGGAAGCCATCCGCTACGGGGTGATCAAGATGAACTTGGATACCGATACGCAATGGGCTTTCTGGAATGGGGTACGCAAATACTACAACGACAAGAAAGACTATCTGCAGGGTCAGCTGGGCAACCCCGAAGGTCCCGACAAGCCCAACAAGAAGTTCTACGATCCGCGCGCATGGTTGCGTAAGGGCGAAGAATCGATCATCGAACGTCTGAAGATCTCCTTCAAGGACCTCAATGCCATCGATGTATTGTAATCGATTATGAATCATTCGGCGATGAACAATGTGCATGTTCCTTTTGTACATTGTTCATCGTCTTTATGAATAACCTATCAAAATCAAAGATAAATCATGGATGCTATTGCAATTTTGACGGGCGGGGGTCCTGCTCCCGGCATGAATACGGTGGTTGGCAGCGTTGCCAAAACCTTTCTGAAACAAGGCTATCGGGTTATCGGTCTGCATGGCGGCTACTCGGGCTTGTTCAACCCCTCTCCCAAAACGACGGATATCGACTTCCTGTTGGCGGATGATATTTTCAATCGGGGAGGGTCATACCTGACCATGAGCCGTTTCAAACCGACGGATAAAAACTTCGAAGAAGATTTCAACCTTGATTTCTTCGTGAAAAACAATGTCAAATTGTTGGTAACCGTCGGTGGGGACGATACCGCTTCGACCGCGAACCGCATCGCCAAATTCCTGGAAGCCAAGAAATATCCGATCGCCAACATTCACGTGCCGAAGACCATCGATAACGACCTGCCGCTGCCGGCCGGATCGCCTACGTTCGGGTATCAATCGGCCAAGGATATGGGATCGATCATTGCCCGTACGGTCTATATGGACGCACGTACCAGCGCCAACTGGTTCGTTGTAGCCGCAATGGGTCGTTCGGCCGGTCACCTCGCTTTCGGGATCGGTACGGCTTGCCACTATCCGATGATCGTTATCCCCGAAATGTTCAACAAAACGACCATTACGGTCGAAAAGATCGTTAACCTGGTGGTATCATCGATTCTGAAACGTAAAGTGATGGGGATCGATTACGGCGCTGCCATCATCTCGGAAGGGGTATTCCACTCCCTCAGCGATGAAGAGATCAAGAAATCCGGCATTCATTTCTCATATGACGATCACGGCCATCCCGAACTGGGGAAAGTTTCCAAAGCCCATATCTTCAACGAAATGCTGGAAAAGAAACTGAAAGAGCTGGGTCTGAAAGTGAAATCGCGTCCGGTAGAGATCGGGTACGAAGTTCGTTGCCAGACGCCGGTGGCATACGACCTGGTTTATTGCTCGTTGCTGGGGATGGGCGTTTACAAGCTCTTCAGCGAAGGGAAAACCGGTTGTATGGTCTATGCCGATCCGGCCGGTCAGATCTCGCCCCTCTACCTGAAAGATCTGCAAGATCCTGAAACGGGCAAGATTCCGCCTCGGTTGGTAGATATCAACTCGGATAAATTCACGCAGGTGATCAACAATCTGTTGAACTATATTACCCCGGACGATTACGCCGCTGCCCAAAAGTATGTGGCTAATCCGACCGACTACGATTTCCGGAAGATTTTGAACTGGTAATCGGAGATCCACTCAAAGAAAAAGCGGAACGTTTGACGTTCCGCTTTTTTATTGTGGGGGCGATCAGAAGTTTTAATCGTCTTCTTCCTCCTCGTCGGACGTGTCGGCCAGATCATCCGCACCTTTGAGGTCATCGTTGTAATAGTCTTTGTCTTCCTCTTCGTCCAAGGTGTCGTCAATCTTGACATCCACTTTGATCAGATAACTGGTATCCTCGGTCTCCAGAACGATCGCATAAAAAAAGTCTCCCGGACCTTTGTCAATACGCAGCATTTGATCGGTGTATCCGTTCGGGTATTGTTTTTTGACCTCTTCCTGCAATTCCGGACTGAGGTTTTTGTAGCTGACCACCACACGTTTCTTTTGGGTCTTTCCTGTAGTCATAGTAAAAGTAAGGGTGTAAAAATTTTCTGCAAGTATACATAAAATTTGGAAATCGGAGGGGAATCTCTCCATCTTTTTTCTTCTTGATCGGGAAAAATGAGGGAAAACGTTTTGATCGGCCTCACATTCGGCAAAAGAGAAAAACCCGCTTCCGAATTTCCAAACAAATTGTGTATTTTTACCTGATCAAACAGATCGAAAAGCCCATGTCATCGATACAGGAACAAATAGAAGCGTTACGGCGCCAGATCAATGAGCACAACTATCGCTATTATGTGTTGAACGATCCGATTATTAGCGATTATGATTTTGATGCGCTGCTGCGAGAGCTGCAACAATTGGAAGCGAAATACCCGGAGTTCGATGATCCGAACTCGCCGACCCGACGAGTGGGCAGTGATCTGTCGGTAGGTTTTGAAAGTGTTCCTCACCGCTTTCCGATGCTATCGCTGGCGAATACCTATTCTGAAGAAGAGGTGCGAGAGTTCGACGCCCGTATCCACCGGGAGATAGAGGGGCCGGTAGAATACGTTTGTGAGTTAAAGTTCGATGGTACGGCGATTAGTCTGACCTATGAACACGGACGGCTGTTAAGAGCCGTCACCCGCGGGGATGGTGCTATGGGCGATGACGTAACCGCCAATGTGCGGACCATTCGTAGCATTCCGCTGCAATTGATGGGGGAGGGATATCCCGATTTCTTTGAGATTCGGGGGGAGATCCTGATGCCCCACAGCTCATTCGAACGACTCAACCGGGAACGGGAGGATATCGGAGAGGCTCCCTTTGCCAATCCGCGTAACGCTGCCTCCGGGACCCTGAAACTCCAAAACTCGGCCGAAGTGGCTCGCCGAGGGCTGGATAATTTCATGTATTGGGTGGTAGGGGAGAATCTGCCGTTTCAATCGCATTACGAAAGTTTGCAGGCCGCTCGTCGTTGGGGCTTCAAAGTCTCGGACCATATGCGGAAATGTCAACATATTGAGGAGATTTTCGACTTTATTCATGAATGGGACAAAAAACGGGAAACCCTGCCTTATGACACCGACGGGGCGGTGATTAAAGTCGATCGTTTTGCTTTACAGAAGCGTCTGGGGACGACCGCTAAAGCGCCTCGCTGGGCCGTGGCCTACAAATTCAAGGCAGAACAGGCACGAACCCGTCTGCGTTCGGTGGATTTCCAGGTGGGACGTACCGGAGCCATCACTCCGGTGGCCAATCTCGATCCGGTACATTTGGCCGGGACGATCGTAAAACGGGCCTCCTTACATAATGCCGATCAGATCGCGTTATTGGATATCCGCCTGCAGGATATGGTCTACGTGGAGAAGGGAGGCGAAATCATTCCGAAAATTACCGGTGTCGATCTGTCGGCCCGTCCGGCCGACAGCCGTCCGTTCGAGTTCATTACCCGCTGTCCGGAGTGTGGCACGCCGCTGGTCAAAGACGAAGGGGAAGCGCGTCACTATTGCCCCAATGCGCTGCATTGTCCCCCGCAAATTATGGGACGTATCGTTCATTTCATCGCCCGTAAAGCGATGGATATCGAAGGGTTGGGGGAAGAAACCGTCCAACTTTTGTACGACAACGGTTTGGTGAAGGATCCGGCCGACCTGTATGAGCTGAAACGGGAAGATTTGATGAATTTGCCCCGCCTGGGCGAAAAATCGGCGGATAATATCTTGGCCAGCATTCAGCAATCCAAACAAGTACCTTTTCAACGCGTTCTGTTCGCCATCGGAATCCGGTATGTTGGTGAAACAACGGCCAAAAACTTAGCTTTGCAGTTCCGCACGATCGATGCACTACTCGCGGCCGATGTGAATGCCCTCAGCGCAGCGGATGAGGTCGGGGAGAAGATCGCCCGCAGTATTCGTGCCTACTTCGATGATCCGGAAAATCAACGTTTGGTTCAGCGGTTACGTGCCCAGGGGCTCTGCTTCGAGGTGCGGCAACGGGCGGATGCGACCGAACGATTGCAGGGGTTGCATTTTGTGATTTCGGGAACCTTCGAACGGCACTCTCGGGAGCAACTCAAAGAGCTGATCGAACAACATGGCGGCCGAAATCTCAGTGGGGTCTCGTCGAATGTCGATTATCTGCTGGCCGGGGCCCATATCGGTCCGGCTAAACTAGCTAAGGCCCAAAAGCTGGGTGTCAAGATGATCTCGGAGGCCGACTTCGAACAGATGATCGCCGAAGAGCGGTCAGTGGACGAGGTTGCATCCACATCTGCATCGGAACAAGATGCGGACGCTCTCACTTCTGAAACCCCACAAAACGTATCCACACCTTCTCAGAAAGAAAAGACAGAAAAAAATCAGGCGCTACAAAGACGATTATTCTGATAGTTTTTTGTATTTTCGCAGAAAGATTTAACATTTAATCATGAAAAATAACATACATGGGGTGGGTGTAGCCTTAGTCACCCCCTTTGACAGTCAAGGCCAAATCGACCTGAAGGCCTTGGAAACCTTAGTGGAACGTACGATTCAAGGAGGGGTCGATTATCTGGTCGTACTGGGTACGACGGCGGAAACCGCCACCTTAACGGAGGCCGAAAAACAGACCGTGATTCGCTGCATCACTCAAGTCAATGCCCAGCGTGTCCCGATGGTGATCGGAATCGGAGGAAACAATACCGCCGCCGTGGCCGCACAAATCCAAGCCTTCGATTTCACTCCGTTCGAAGCGGTCTTGTCGGTGACTCCTTATTATAATAAGCCTTCGCAGGAGGGGATGTTTCAACACTATCTGAAAATCGCAGAAGTCTCCCCGGTTCCGGTTATTTTATATAATGTACCGGGGCGTACGGGCGTGAACCTGCAACCGCAAACCGTCTTGCGCCTGGCCGCAGCAACAGATCGTATCATCGCGATCAAGGAGGCCTCGGGGCATTTGTCGCAGGCATCCTACATCCTGAGAGACCGTCCCGAAGGATTTCGGGTGATTTCGGGGGATGATAACCTGGCCTTGCCGATGGTTGCCCTGGGGGGAGACGGCGTGATTTCCGTCGCAGCCAATGCCTTCCCTCGCATGTTCTGCCGGATGGTACATGCTTCCCAACAAGGGAAAATGGCCGAAGCCGCCCAACTGCATTTACGCATGATGGAAACGGTCGACGCACTCTTTGCCGAAGGAAATCCGACCGGGGTCAAAGCCGCCTTAGCGCATTATGGATTGATGGAAAATCGCCTGCGCCTGCCCTTGGTAGCTGCCAGTGACGCCTTAACCCGTCGGATCGCCGACCTGATCGATCGCAATGAATTGGAATAATCTTAAAAAGTACGCGTTATGAAACTTTTGCGTTGGATGTTTTCGATGGCCGTTTTGAGCGGTCTGGTAGCTTGTCAAACACCGACTCAACCTTTTACAACGCTGTCAGGGTTGCGTTATGCCGACTTCGATACGGTGGTAGACGGGGTCGAAAACGAATTATACGTCTTGACCAATGCCTCCGGCATGGAGGTCTGCATCACCAACTATGGAGCTCGGATCGTCTCCATCATGGTGCCGGACCGTACCGGAACCCTGCAGGATGTGGTGCTGGGCTTCGATAGCATCGCCGACTATCTGAACTATCCGAACAATTTCGGCGCTACCATTGGTCGCTATGCCAACCGTATCGCCAAAGGGCGCTTCGAATTGGACGGAAAAACAATTCAACTCCCCTTAAATGATAAAGGGAATACGCTGCATGGCGGTCCGAACGGTTGGTATACCCGTATGTTTCGGGGTGAACAGACCGATTCCTCGACTGTTACGTTGAATCTGGTCTCCTTGGACGGCGACGAAAACTTCCCGGGAACGGTCAAGGCCTCCGTGACCTATACCGTAACGCCGGACAATGGCTTGCTGATCAGTTACCAGGCGACGACGGATCAAAAGACGATCATCAACATGACGAATCACTCCTATTTCAACCTTTCGGGAGATCCTTCGCGTCCAGTTACCGATCAATTGCTGTATGTCAATGCCGATCGTTTCACTCCGATCGATTCGCTGGCCATTCCGAATGGGGAACCGGTGGCCGTTGCAGGGACCCCCATGGACTTCACAGTGGCCAAACCGATCGATTCGGCATTGGTGCGGACCGATTACGAAGCGATTCGCAACGGAATCGGTATCGATCACAATTATCTGCTGAACGCACCCGGCGACATGAATACGGTGGCTGCGTCGCTGTTTTCGCCGACCTCAGGCATTAAAATGGAGGTATTTACCGACGAACCCGGTCTGCAAGTGTACAGCGGCAACTACCTGGATGGAACGCAAATCGGTAAAAAGGGTATCCCATATGCCTATCGCACCGCGATGTGTCTGGAATCTCAACACTTTCCCGACTCGCCCAATCATCCGGAATGGCCTTCGGTGGTTTTGGAACCGGGCGAAACATATCAGAGTCAATGTCTCTATCGTTTTTCGGTAGAGCCCTAACGAGAAATCATTATAACCTTTTCCCCACTGAAAAGCCGAACCGCAAGGTCCGGCTTTCGTTCGATAGAGCGGAACCCTTCGAAAGGGAGGCCGCAAACGACAGAGATTTTATTTTCGTCAAATAAATTCCTACATTTACCGTTAATTAAGAAAATCGAATACCCCAATGAGACGTTATATCGTAGGTTTGGGTTTGATGGGACTGCTCTTCATGGGAAGCGTCTCGGCCCAGGAACAAGACACGATCTATCCACAGACGCCTGATAACGAGGCTATTCTTAAGGATATTCTGGATATTGACTCTCCGCTTTATTATCCGGTGTTGATGACCCGTTATCGGGCCGGGGATACCACCCTGACCCTGAATGATTACCGGCATCTGTATTACGGATATGCTTGGCAACCGGAATATAAACCGTTCGAAACCCCGTCATCTGCCGTTAAACTGCTCTCCGAATTCGATCATGGCCTCGATAGCCTGACGCGTGAAGATTGCGAACAGATCATCAAATATGCCACCGAAGTCATGAAAACAGAGCCGTTTCATCCCAGTACGGTCAATTTTCTGGCATTCGCCTACGGGGCTTTGGGCGACACGGTGAACGAACGCATCAATTACCACCGGGTCCAAATGTTGCTTGCCACGATTCGATCGTCCGGCACAGGTATTCAGGAGAAATCGCCCTGGCATATTCTCTATTACTCCGATGCGGTGGATGTGCTGGCTTCGATGAATCTGATGTATGGCAAAAATACCGTCGTGAGTCGCACAACGGAATATTATCCGCTCTATCAGCGTATCGGCGACATTCGGGGGTATTACTTCAATTTCGAACGGATTTACTGGAATCGACCCGACAAATTGCCCGAAAAGAAATCAAGAGGATGGGAATTTAATGGGATTCCACTCCGAAAACGCAACTAATGTTTCAACCAATCTAAATAGACAAAATGAAAAGAAAAGGCCTGATTGTCCTCATTGTCGTCGTAGCCGTTGTGGGGCTGCTCTTCTCGTGGTTCAAAAGTACCTATAATAATATGGTATTGCGCCAAGAAACGGTATCCGCCCAGTTGGGGAACCTGCAAACGCAGTATCAACGCCGGGCAGATTTGATTCCCAATCTGGTGGCAACGGTCAAAGGCTATGCCGCCCATGAACAATCGACCCTCGAACAAGTGACCGAAGCCCGAGCCAAGGCCACCCAAACGCAACTCAATGTAAACGATGCGGCCGCTCTGTCCCAATACATGGAAGCACAAGGCGAACTCTCTTCGGCATTGAGCCGGCTGATGGCGATCAGTGAAAATTATCCCGATCTGAAAGCCAATCAAAACTTTCTGGATCTGCAGACCCAATTGGAAGGGACGGAAAATCGTATTTCCGTGGAACGACGCAAATACAATGAAGCCGCTCGGGATTTCAATGTCTATATCAAGATGTTTCCGCGTAATCTGGTCTCGGGTATGTTCGGATTTCAACAATCGCCCTATTTCGAAGCACAAAGCGGTGCAGAAACCGCGCCGACCGTACAGTTCTAACCTAATAATCCCGAAAACGACATGAACTTCCGAAAGTTCTTAGGAATACTCGTTTGGGGATTGTGGGGGAGTTTATCGTTGGTGGGGCAAGTGCTGCCTCAGCCGATGTCGCCGCCACGACTGGTCAATAACTTCGCCGGCATCATGACCCCTGAGCAGCAAAATGCGCTGGAACAGACCTTGATCGACTTCGATCGCCAAACCTCGACCCAAATCGCGGTGGTGACGGTCTCCGATCTGCAGGGTTATGCGCCAGCGGATTATGCCCAGCGTCTGCATGAACAGTGGGGGGTCGGTCGGGCCGGGAAAGATAACGGCATTTTGATCCTGGTCAAACCCAAAACACCGGATGCCCGCGGGGAAGTGTTTATTTCGGTGGGATATGGATTGGAAGGGGTGGTTCCCGACATTACGGCCGGCCGCATCATCGACTCCGAAATGTTGCCCGCTTTTCGGGAGGGCAATTACTACCAGGGGATCGATCGCGCGGTCCATGTGTTGATGGGCCTGACGGCTGGAGAATTCAAGCCCGATGAGTATACGGGCAATCGTTTCCCTCCGGGGATGCTGCCCGGGTTTATCTTGTTCGGCTTTTTTGTGCTGTGGATTCTTTTCTCCCGCCGTCGCGGCGGAGGAGGGGATGATTCCGGTCAAAACGGCAGCAGTGGCGGCGGTCGATGGATCCCGCCCGTCATTATCGGTCGAGGGTTCGGTGGCTTCGGAGGCTTTGGCGGAGGCGGAGGTTTCGGAGGATTCGGCGGTGGAGACTCGGGCGGTGGCGGTGGCGGCCGATCCTGGTAAAGAGACAGGGGCTGTAGCAACCGTGTTCGTAAAAAACAGGAGACGTGACGATCGATTCTAGCAAAGAGACAAGTGGCCGTGGCGGCCGATTCCTGTCAAGAAACAAAAGTAACTGTAGCGTCAAACGAAAAGCATATGATCAAACCTTTACGATATTTTTTCCTGCTGTTTTTCCCGCTGCTGGTTGTGGCGTGTGCGGATGATCCCGATCCGGATGAGGAGTTTCCGGAGAAAGCCGATCGAACCGTATTGGCCTATATGGCCGGAAATAACAACTTGTCGAGTTTTCTTTCGACCAACATCGACGCCATGTGTCAAGGTATGAAAGGGGTAGGGGGGAATCTGATCGTCTACTTTGCGTCGACGGATGGCAATCCCAAACTCTATAAAATAGGTTCGGATGGGAGTAAAACCCTTTTACAAACCTACGAAGGCCAGAATTCGATGGATCCGGCCGTCATGCGCGAAGTGGTGAACGAGGTCTTCGAAGCCTACCCGGCTCAATCGTATGGGATGATTCTCTCTTCGCATGGCGATGGCTGGCTCCCCGCAGCCACCACTTCCAAAGCGCGTATGACGCTCGAACGCCCCCATCCGAACGCAATGATCACGAAATGGTTCGGACAGGATGGTTCTACGTATATGAATATCTCCGATATGGTGACAGTCCTGCCGACCGGTCGTCAATTGGACTTTTTGCTTTTCGATGCCTGTTTCATGTCGAATGTCGAAACGCTGTACGATCTGCGCAACACGGCCAAACAAATCATCGCCTCGCCGACCGAAGTGATGGGGAATGGATTTCCCTATCAAACGATCGTGCCGTTATTGTTCGCCGACAGTTTCGATGCTAATCAAGTGGCCAAAGCCTTCGTGGATGCCTACCGAAACGCCACTTATCCCTCGGCTTCGGTGGCCGTCATCCAGACCTCGGAATTGGAAAACCTGGCCACGACGGTCCAGGCGTTGATGGCCGCACACCCTTCGGTCACCCTCGATCTGACGGCCATCCAAGCGTATGAACTGAGAGAGCCCCACGTCTATTTCGATATGGACAGTTATTTGGCGCAACGCTCCGGAGAGGATCTCTATTATCAGACCTTCCGGGAACAACTCGCCAAAACCATCACCTATGTGGATTATACCCCTTCGATTTATAGTGCCTTCGGACGCACCGGTTTCTTTCAGATCACCCATTATTGCGGGATAAGTACCTTTATTCCGCAGACCTTGTCCCTCTATACGGAGGCCTATTGGAATACCTCCTGGGCTCAGGCCGTTACCCCTCAATAAGCGCAGCATGAAAGGCGGCATCAACGATACGAGGTTGAGCTCTTCCGTCCTGCGGTTCAGACAAGTGGAAGAGTTTCTGTTGAAGGGAATCGCCTCCGGTCGGTTCCCGGTCGGACAACGTCTGCCGTCCATTGCCTGGACCGCTTCGCATTTGGGATTTGCCCACAAAACCGTCCATAAGGCCTACTCGCTGCTGTTGGAAAGGGGCGTCATCGAATCGGTCCCCCGAAAAGGGTATTATGTCCGGTCGGCCGCTCCTTTATTGCCTTTGAATATCTTTCTGCTGCTCGACAACTACTCCACGTATAAACAATCCCTCTTTCAGACCATCAAACAAGATTTCGGAACGGAAGCGGAATTGTCGGTCTATTTCCACTTTTACGACGCGGAACTTTTCCGTCGTTGCATTCAGGAGAACGTTCGTCGCTATACGACCTATATCATCTCTCCTTTTTATATGGAAGACCTGGAGGATGTCTTGAGCTCTCTGCCTCCGGAACGTCTCTATCTGTTGGGGCGTCATCCGCGAAGTCTGCGACAGGAATATCACGGCGTTTTTCAGGATTTTCACCAGGACATGATTCGCGGACTGACCGCGACCGGAGACCGTATGTGGAAATACGATCGGCTCGTATTCTATTTCCGCGATTCGGTCACAACCCCTCCGATCGAACTGATGAATGGATTCGTGGATTTTTGCCGGGACATGCGGATGGATCATCGGATTGTCCGGGCCAATGAGCGCCCTCGGATCCATCAGGGCGAAGCCTATATCGTCATCGATGACGAAGATTTGATCTCCCTGGTGCAAATGGCCCACGAAAAGCATTACATCCTGGGACAGGACCTGGGGTTGATCTCCTACAACGATACTCCCATCAAAAGCGTTATCTCGACTTCGGGGGTTTCGGTTATCTCGACCGATTTCGAACAAATGGGGCATTCCGTCGTCCAAATGGTCAAGGAGGGGCGTTTCGACCATCTGATCAATCCAAGCTGCTTTATCGATCGGGGCTCTTTTTGATTTGTCATTATCTGTGATACACTATGCTACTATACAGCCTTGTATTCCTGTGTTCAGTCGCTCTTTTTTTTCATTAATCGATTTATAAAGAGGAATATAGGCGATTCTCCGATACGGTGATCAAATTTTCTCGATCCCTTGCACACAATTCCGTATCTTTGTGTATACCTAAAGATACGCTATGAGAACCGTTACTGTACCTGGGCTGGATCTTCCGCTCAGCGATTATTGCTTGGGAACGATGTATTTCGGCAGTAAGGTCGATGTTCAGACCTCACTGCACTTGATGGATCTTTACGCCGCCCATGGCGGAAATTTCCTGGACTCGGCCAATAAATATGCCTCGTGGCTCCCCGGCTTCCAAGGCGGGGAGAGCGAACAGGTCATCGGCCGTTGGTTGAAAAATCATCCGCGGGATCGCTATGTGATCACCTCTAAAGTGGGATTCCCGTACGGAGACATTCCACGCAGTCTGGCCGCTAAATATATCATCTCGGAATGCGAGAAAAGCCTGACCCGCCTTGGGACAGATTACATCGATATCTATTTCGCTCATACCCAAGATCTGGATACCCCGATCGAAGAGACGCTGAAAGCCTTCGACAGCCTGCTCCAAAGCGGGAAAATCCGGGCGATCGGAGCCAGTAATTTCGATGCGTGGCCCCTGGCCGAAGCCGGATGCAGCGCACGTCAACACCATTTACCTGCCTTTTCAGTTTTACAACAGAGATATTCTTATCTGCAGCCTGTGCTCGGCGCCGATTTCGGTACCCAAAAAGTGCTGACTCCCGAACAGATCGATTATTGTGCACGGAGAGAGTTGTTGGTGATGGCTTATTCTCCGTTGCTGGGCGGTCTGTACGAACACGCCGACGCTCAGCTGCCGATCCAATATGATTCCGCGCTGAATCGGAATCGTCTTCGTCTGCTGAGGGAAGCGGCGTCAGAGTACGGTTGCACGCCTTCCCAATTAGTGCTTTCCTGGATGGCCGCTTCATCTCCGGCCATTGTTCCTCTGGTAACGGCTAGTCGCGAAGAACATCTGCTCGACAACCTGAAACAAGTACCCACCGAGCAAGTACGTGAATTTGCTGAACGATTGAATAATCTCGATCGTTTCACGATTAAATATAGTTAATTGACCGATAAACGAAGAATACCATGAACAGCAGAGAACGTGTAATCAAAGCTATTAATCATCAGGAAGCCGACCGGGTTCCGTACGACCTTTCAGGGACGACCGTAACCGGTATTTGTAAAGGGGCATTCCTGAATGCCATGAAAGAACGCGGTCTTTCGACCGAATATGAAAAGAAAGAGGTCGACCCGATTTCGCAAATCGTAACGCCGATCGAAGAGACGTTGGTAGCGCTGAAATCGGATACCCGTCGTCTGGGGGCTCGTCGTGTCATCGACTACGAAAAGATCCGGACCAAAGAGGGGAGTGTATGGTCGTTGGTAGACCAATGGGACTGCCAATGGAAACTGGATGAAACCAAAGACCTTTATTATAATCAGTTTACGCATCCGCTCGAACAATACGATTCGATTACCGAAGGGCTGAAACACTGGAGCGTGCCCAAATGGTCGAACTACATCGACAAAATGCGGGCCGATATTGCCGAACAGGCTCCTGCCCTGGGGGATTATTGCGGGATCGCCGACCGTAACTGCGCCGGTTTGACCGAAATGTCGCTGCGTATCCGCGGCTACGAAAAATGGTACATGGATATTATCCTGGACCCGGCCGGTGTAGAACAACTGCTCGAAGAAGTAACCCAACACAAACTGGATTATTGGGAATCGCTCTTCGACTGGATCGAAGAACAGGGTCTGCAAGACAAAATTCAGGTTGTGTCCGAATGCGACGACCTGGGTACGCAGAAATCGACGCTGATCTCTCCGGAAGATTTGCGCAAACTGGTGATCCCCCGTTTCAAACGGATCTGGGCCTATACCAAAAAACGTATGCCGCATATCAAAAACTTCATGCACACGTGCGGCGCCGTTCGTCCGATTCTGCCCGACCTGATCGAAGCCGGTCTGGATATCTACAATCCGGTTCAGTTTACGGCCTACAATATGGACCTGAAAGGCTTGAAACACGATTTCGGAAAAGATCTCGTCTTCTGGGGTGGTGGGATCGACACCCAGTCGACCCTGTGCAAGGGAACGCCCGATGAAGTACGCGATGAAGTAAAACGTATTCTCGATATCATGGCTCCGGGTGGGGGCTTCGTCTTCGCACCGGTACACAATGTGCAGGATGATGTCTCCGCAGCCAATTTCTGGGCCATGTGGGATACCCTGATGGAATACGGTAAATATTAAGACTACTAACCCAAACTTTTTATATGAACAAGTTCAATGAGGTCAATGCAAAGATCGGGCGATACCGCTGGGTGATTTGCGCCTTGCTGTTCTTCGCCACGACAATCAACTACCTTGATCGGGCCGTTATCGGCCTGCTCAAGGAGTTGCTTACCGAGGAGTTCTCCTGGACAGAAAACGATTATGGTAACATCGTCATCTGTTTTCAGGTTGCTTATGCCGTCAGTCTGTTGTTCGCCGGGCGCGTCATCGATAAATTGGGAACCAAGATCGGTTATACGCTCTCGCTCGTGATCTGGAGTTTGGCGGCCGTATTGCACGGTTTGGCTCGTGGAACCGGTGGGTTTGCCGCTGCCCGTGCCTTATTGGGCGTTGGGGAATCGGGAAACTTCCCGGCAGCCAATAAAACGGTAGCCGAATGGTTCCCGCAAAAAGAAAGAGCTTTTGCAACAGGTCTCTATAACTCGGGGGCCAATATCGGGGCAATCGTAGCCCCGCTGCTGGTGCCTTGGATTGCCATTCATTGGGGCTGGCAATGGGCCTTTATTATGACAGGGGGTGTCGGTTTCCTGTGGATCATCTTCTGGGAAATCTTCTATGCCGATCCCTCGAAACACAAACGCCTGTCTAAAGCCGAATATGAATACATCAACAGCGATGCTCCGGCCGAAGAAACTCCGGCCGAAACTACTGCCCCTGAAAAACGGGTAACTTGGAAAGAGCTGTTGACCCTGCGTCAGACCTGGGCTTTCTTCTTCGGAAAATTCCTGACCGACCCGATCTGGTGGTTCTTCCTGTTCTGGCTGCCGGCCTTCCTGGAAGTGCAGTATGGCTTGAGCGGGATGCAGGTTT
Organism: uncultured Alistipes sp.; assembly: GCA_944326035.1. Lineage (GTDB taxonomy): Bacteria > Bacteroidota > Bacteroidia > Bacteroidales > Rikenellaceae > Alistipes_A. The sequence continues at coordinate 66,861 of CALVCS010000004.1, forward strand.
CTCTGCCGCTGATTTTAGTCTACACGTTCTCCAGCGTCGGAAGTATCCTGGGCGGATGGCTACCGAAATTCTTTATCGACCGCGGTTGGGGGGCCGGACGGGCTCGTAAAGTCGCCATGTTGTTGTATGCGCTGATTCCACTGTTGGTGCTCTTCGCACAAAGCGCCGGCGATGTCAATATGTGGTATGCCATTATCATCATCGGCCTGGCCTGTGGTGCTCACTGTGCCTGGTCGGCCAACATCTTCGCCACGGTATCGGATATGTTCCCCAAAAAGGCCGTCGCTTCGGTAACCGGGATCGGCGGGATGGCAGGAGCCTTGGGTGGCATTCTGATCGCCAAAGCAGCCGGTCTGCTGTTCGACCATTTCAAAGCGCTGGGCGATATCACAATCGGATACGGAATTATGTTTGTCATTTGTGCCGTTGCCTATATCTTGGCTTGGGTCATCATGCAGGTACTGGCACCCAATTTCCGCAAAGTCGAAAAATTATAATTCTAACTGAATCACCGTTTTCCCCGGCATAGCCTCCCGGTGAAACCTCCCGGGAGCCTGTGGCCGCGAAAGCAACTTCGAAATAATTGCTATTTTTACGGGAAAATCAAACCTAAACTCTTTTAATATTTAAACATTATGACGGATTTAAATTTGCTGTATGACGCAATCCTGAACGGGAAACTGGAACAAGCAGTGGAAGTGACCAATCAGGCCGTGGCTGAAGGCATTGAACCCCAAGAGATCATTAACGGCTATATGATCAAAGCCATGGAAGAAATCGGTCTTCGTTTTCAGAATGGCGAAGCCTTCGTTCCCAACCTGCTGATGTCTGCTCGCGCCATGAAAGGCTCACTGGATATTTTGCGTCCGTTGCTGAAAGGCTCCAATAGCGTATCGATGGGTAAAGTCGTGATCGGTACCGTCAAAGGCGACCTGCATGACATCGGGAAAAACCTGGTAGCCTCGATGCTGGAAGGTTGCGGTTTCGAAGTAGTCAACCTGGGCGTAGATATCTCCAGCGATAAATTCATCCAGGCTGCCAAAGAAAATAAAGCCGATATTATCTGCATGTCGGCTCTGCTGACCACCACGATGAACTACATGAAAGACGTGATCGACGCCCTGGAAGCAGCCGGTATTCGTAAGGATGTCAAAGTCATGATCGGTGGCGCTCCGGTGACCGAAGCGTTTGCCAAACAGATCGGAGCCGATGGATATAGCGAAAACGCAAACGGCGCTGTCGCTTTGGCTCGTCAATTGGTTTCGGCCTAAATAGTATCGACGATGCGTGTCTCTGATGTCATCTCCTTCTCAGAATTAGGACTTACCCTCTCCGATGTCTATGAAAGCATGGGCTATCGGAAGGGGGTAGAGCCCGATTCGCAAACCACGGCATTGGTTGCTCGCATGTTGGCGGATTTGGAACGGGAGGTGAAACCCGCATATGTGTTGAAAACTTGGCCCGGGAAGGTCGAAGATCACTCCGTCGTGATTGATGGTGTTGTGTTCGATACCCCGAAAACGATCGGTAAAATTTTGCAGGGCGCCCATCACTTTGCCCTTTTTATCATTACCGCCGGTCAGGCCTATGACCAGTGGGCAGATCGCGTCAAACAGCAGGGAGATATCCTCGATGCATTCGTGGCAGACGCTATCGGATCGGCTACGGTCGAAAAAATGGGTCTGTATGTAAAAATAAAACTGGATCAATTATTGAAGGGAGCCAATCACTCCAGCTCGTTCTGTCCAGGCCAATATCATTGGCCCATTTCCGAACAAAGCAAGTTGTTCACCCTGATGGGAGACGATACCCTCGGGGTAACAATCAATGAAAGCTACCTGATGCATCCGATCAAATCGGTGAGCGGTATCATCGGCATCGGTGAAACGCTCAATCCGAAAATCACCGCCTGCAGTTTGTGTCCTCGAGTGGACTGTTTCCGTCGTAATGCGGAACATGTTTAACGAATAACCCATATCTAAATAAACCCGAATATATGAGAAATATGAAAAAATGGGTGGCAGATTTGATCAGCAGCGATACACGCGTTGCCCTGCCGATCATGACCCACCCTGGTATCGAGATGATCGGCAAACAGGTGTATGATGCCGTTACGGATGGTCGCGTCCATTTCGAAGCGATCAAGGCTGTCAACGAAGCCTATCCGCTGAGTGTCGCCGCTACGGTGATCATGGATTTGACGGTAGAAGCCGAAGCATTCGGTTGCGAAATCTCCTTCCCGAAGAATGAAGTGCCCAGTGTGGTCGGTCGTCTGGTGTCGGATTACGCCTCGGTGGAAGCTCTTCAAGTGCCGGATGTGACGGCAGGACGTGTTCCTCAATACCTGCTGGCCAATAAACTGGCGGTGGAAAATATCGACAAACCGGTACTCGCCGGAGCCATCGGACCGTTCTCGTTGGCAGGTCGTCTGTTCGACATGACCGAAATCATGATGGCTTGCTATGTGGAACCCGATACCATCCAACTGTTGTTACGGAAGTGTACCGATTTCATTAAAAAGTATATTCTCGAACTGAAGAAGGTGGGTGCCAATGGGGTTGTCCTGGCCGAACCGGCTGCCGGTCTGCTTTCCAACGAAGATTGCGAACGTTTCTCTTCGGTATATATCAAAGAGATTGTCGATGCCGTTCAGGACGAAAACTTCCTGGTAGTGCTGCACAACTGCGGAAATACGGGGCATTGTACGCCCGCCATGGTGATGACCGGTGCATGGGCCTTGCATTTCGGCAACAAGATCGACATGGTCAAAGCCCTGGAAGATTCGCCTGCGGATGTCGCCGTCATGGGGAACCTTGATCCGGTCGCTCTATTCAAGATGGCTACGCCGGAAGAGATGAGCGCCGCAACGACCGAACTGTTGGAACGGACCAAAAATTACAAGAATTTTGTTCTCTCTTCGGGATGCGATACGCCGCCCGAAGTTCCGGAAGCCAATATCAAGGCCTTCTATGATGCCCTTGTAGCTTTCAACAACCGAAAATAAACGGACCTCTCCGAAAGAGCAGCGGAATCGCTTTCACAGCGATTCCGCTTTTTTTATGGTCACTGCGTCATTTTTCGCTCAATTTTATATCGTTTTTATGGTATCAGTATTAAAAAATAGGGGGTATAGATGAAAAATAATCATTTTTTATGGATTACCCCCATAAAAAATGAACACTCTATGAAAAAATATGTATATTTGCGTCGTGAAACTCAATAAGAGGATCCATTAGTTTAAGTTTTGGCCGGTTGCGTAGAATAGCGGCGGCGACACAGAACAAAAACGGGTCTGCCGCCGCCGTTCTTTCCTCAAACCGACACTCAACCTTTTCTAAATTTTATTTTATGTCCATGCTCAGGTTTAAAATGGTCGAAGACGCCATTCAGCGCAAAGCGCTTGATGTTCCCGCACCCAAGGAAAGACCTTCGGATTTCTTCGGGAAATATGTTTTTGATGACGAGAAAATGCGTAAGTATCTGCCGACGCAAACCTATAAGGCGTTGCGCCACACGATGATCGATGGAACACCTTTGCAGCGTAGCGTAGCCGACAGCATCGCCGCCGGGATGAAACAATGGGCCATGGACATGGGCGCCACCCATTACACCCACTGGTTCCAGCCGCTGACCGGAGGAACCGCCGAAAAACACGACGCATTTGTCGAAAAAGACGGTCGTGGCGGGGTGATCGAAGAGTTCTCGGGTAAATTGCTGATCCAACAGGAACCCGACGCTTCGAGTTTCCCCAGTGGAGGGATCCGCAATACGTTCGAAGCACGTGGTTATTCGGCTTGGGACCCGACCTCTCCGGCCTTTATCGTAGATACGACGCTGTGTATTCCGACGATCTTTATCGCTTATACCGGCGAAGCCCTGGACTATAAAGTGCCTCTGTTGCGTTCGCTCGAAGCCGTAGATCAGGCCGCTACCGACATCTGCCACTATTTCGATCCGCAGGTAAACCGTGTATTCTCCTACCTGGGGTGGGAACAGGAATATTTCCTGGTAGACGAAGGCTTGTGGGCTGCCCGCCCGGACCTGATGTTGACCGGCCGCACCCTGATGGGGCACGAAAGTGCAAAAAACCAGCAGCTGGAAGACCACTATTTCGGGGCGATTCCGACTCGTGTGATGGCCTTTATGAAAGACCTGGAATACGAATGCTGGAAACTGGGTATTCCCGTAAAAACCCGTCATAATGAAGTGGCCCCGAACCAGTTCGAATTGGCTCCGGTATATGAAGAAACCAATCTGGCCAACGACCACAACCTGCTGTTGATGTCGATTCTGAAGAAAGTTTCTCGTCGTCACAGCTTCCGGGTCCTGCTGCACGAAAAACCGTTTAAAGGCATCAATGGCTCAGGGAAACACAACAACTGGTCATTGGGCACCGATACCGGCGTCAACCTGCTCTCTCCAGGGAAAACCCCGAAAGACAATCTGCAGTTTGTCACCTTCCTGGTCAATGTCATGATGGCCGTTTACAAACACAACGGACTGCTGAAAGCCAGCATCTCGAGTGCCACCAACGCCCATCGTTTGGGGGCCAACGAAGCACCTCCTGCCATCATCTCGATTTTCCTGGGCAGCCAGATCTCGGATGTGCTCGACAAAATCGAACACAGCGGCGGCAACGATCCGCTGGTATTCGGAGACAAATGCGGGCTGAAAATGGAAGGACTGCCGCATATTCCCGAACTGCTGATCGATAATACGGACCGTAACCGTACCTCGCCCTTCGCCTTCACGGGTAACCGTTTCGAATTCCGTGCCGTAGGTTCATCCGAAAACTGCGCCGGTGCCATGACCGTGCTCAATACGGCGGTAGCCGATCAGTTGCGGACGTTCAAGAGCGATCTGGAAGCTCGTCTGGCTAAAGGGGAAACGTTCGAAACCGCTCTGTTTGCCCTCTTAGGCGAATACATTAAGACCTGCAAAGCCATTCATTTCGACGGCAACGGTTACACCGAAGAGTGGAAAGAAGAAGCCAAACGTCGGGGATTGGATTGCGTGAATTCGGTACCGGAACTTTTCGACCAATACTTGGCACCTTCCAATGTAGAAATGTTTGCACGGACGGGTGTCCTGAGCGAAAAAGAATTGCATGCCCGCGCCGAAGTTAAATGGGAAACCTACACCAAAAAGATTCAGATCGAAGCTCGTGTCTTGGGCGACTTGGCCCTGAATCATGTGCTGCCGGTTGCCTCGCGCTACGAAAGCCTGCTGTTGGACAAACTCTTCAAGATCAAGAGCCTGTTCTCCGGCGACAAGAGCGAACAACTTTCGTCCCAGGATGTAGCGTTGGTTGAAAAACTCTCCGAACACATGACGACGATCCGCGAGCTGACCGCTCAATTGGTAGAAGCCCGCAAACAGGCCAACCGCATTACGGACGAACGGACCAAAGCGATTGCCTATCACGACACCGTAGCCGCCCTGTTCGACCCGATCCGTTACCACATCGACAAACTGGAAATGATTGTGGACAACGAAATGTGGCCGCTGCCCAAATATCGCGAACTGTTGTTTATTCGATAAATGAAAATTGTGTCAATGAGAGAGGCGGCCCGGTGAGGCCGCCTCTCTTTTTTATACACCTTTCGGGGAGTCCTCATAAGCAACATCAGCAGAAACCTATCGCCCTTAAATGTTGTTTTTTCCCCGGGAAACGTTGCTTTTCAGCCAGTCTGGCTCGATTTTCGCCTGCTTACCCAGACAATCCGGTTACGTCTTCATGGTCAACTTAGACGGGAAGTCTCGTTTCTGAAGCCTCCTCTCAAAGGAAAGGGCAAGCTTATAAAAACGGCTCGAAAAGATGACCGTAAGACAAAACGCCTATCTTTGTGCTTAAACCAATAGACCCACCCATTAAAACAGGTCCTATGCGAAACGATCGAACACCCGCCAAACCCCATGTATGGAAACGCATCCGAAACATTACTCTCCTGATTCTCGGCATCGCCTTGGTGGCCTTTGTAGGCATTCGCTACTACTTTCCGTACGGAGAGGGGGTAAAAACCGGTCAACTGAACTTTGTCGTTTACAAAGGGTTTCTTTTCAAAACCTACGAAGGTAAACTCATTCAGTCCGGGTTTTGGTCGAATGCCTCCGGCGGCATTCAGTCCAATGAATTCGTCTTCTCGATCGCCGATCCGGCGGTTGCTAAAGAGTTGATGAAGGTCGGTGGACAGCGGGTCGAACTCCATTACAAAGAGTATCTGGGGGCCTTACCTTGGCGCGGATACTCCAAATACATTGTGGACGAAATCTTAAGTATCAAACCGGCCGATACCCCTCAGACATCGCCCCTTTTCATGCCTTGAAACATCCGGACCGATCTCTACAGAAGGGTGGGGAATAGGGTTTTGTTAAAGAGACCCGACGTATGGTCGGTCATTTAGGTGTGGTTCGCTTCGAGAGGCGCAAAGCGATACGGACAATCGACCAAATGATCATTGACCAGTCCAACGGCCTGCAGATAGGCATAACAAATCGTGCTTCCGAAAAAACGAAATCCCCGCCGTTTTAAATCCCGGCTAATGGCATCCGAGAGAGGGGTGGTCACCGGAATTTCGGCCAGTGTCTGCCAGTGGTTTACAATCGGACGTCGATCGGGCAGAAACGAGAGCAAATACGCACGGAAACTGCCGAATTCCTGACAAATAGCCAGAAAACCCCGGGCATTCTGTCGAGCTGCTTCGAGTTTTAAGCGATTCCGGATGATTCCCGGATTCTGCATCAAACGTTCGATCTCCTGATCGCTCCAATGGGCTATGCGTTCGGGATCGAAATTTTCAAAAGCCTTTCGATAGTTCTCCCGGCGACGCAAAATGGTTAGCCAACTCAATCCAGCCTGAGCACTCTCCAGCACCAGAAATTCAAACAGCACTCGATCGTCGACGACCTCCCGGCCCCACTCTTCATCGTGATAACGCACATACAGCGGATCGGTTCCACACCATCCGCAACGTTTCCCTTCGGGTTTTGGTTGGGTTTTCATGTCGACTATTTTCGGCAAGATACACAATTTCCGTGGAGACCATTTGACCTCCACCGAATTTTTCGTATTTTAGAAAAATTTTTGGCAGAAAATAGACTCAAGCATGAAACAGCAGATCAAACAACTAGGGTGGGCCTTGTGTCTTCTCACGATTGGAGCTCCCTCTATGGAAGCAACCGCCAAACGTCAACCGGCTCAAACGGCGCAAGTGTTATGGTATATCCAGCCGGCCGAAGATTGGATGAGCGAAGCGCTTCCGATTGGAAACGGACGGATCGGAGCGATGATTTTCGGGGGGGTAGACCAGGAACACCTGCAGTTTAATGATAAGACCTTGTGGACCGGAAGCCGTACGGAAGGAGGTAACTATCAAAATTTTGGAGACCTTTACCTCGACTTCGACCACGACTCCCCGTACACGGACTATCGACGGGAATTGGATATCGAACAGGCCGTGGCCCGTACCCAGTATCGTATAGGGAAGGTCACCTACACACGAGAGTATGTGGCGAGTTTTCCGGACGATGTAATCGCCGTGCGTCTGACCGCCAGCAAAAAAGGGTGCATCGGTTTTACCCTCTATCTGCAGGATGCTCACCGCGGGGGTAGCCGGCAGGTTACAAACGGGGAGCTCTCCATTGCCGGCAAATTGGATGTTCTGTCCTATGAAGCCCTGATCACTGTCGTCCCCGAAGGCGGTACGATGAGCACTACGGACACCTCGTTATGTGTGCAAGGAGCCGATGCCGTTACCCTGTGGCTAAGTGCCCGTACCGATTACGATCCGCTGGCCGAAGACTACCTGACAGACGACGACGACTGGAGAAAAGCCCTGCGCGCCTCCCATGAGCAGGCACTGCGAAAGGGCTTCAAAACGGTCAAAGAAGCCCATGTGGCGGACTATCGCACCTTGTTCGACCGGGTACACCTGTGGCTGGACGATACCACTCCGAGTGTCCCGACCGACGAACTGTTTGCCGCCTATAATGCCGGCACGTACAACCCGGCAGCCGATGTACTCTATTTCCAATATGGCCGCTACCTGATGATTGCCTGCTCCCGAGCCGGCCTTGATCTGCCCTCCAACCTTCAGGGATTGTGGAACAACAGCAATACACCACCCTGGCGTAGTGACATACACTCCAATATCAATGTTCAAATGAATTATTGGCCGGCTGAAGTGACGAATCTGGCCGAATGCCACGAACCGTTTTTACGCTACATCTACAACGAAGCCTGCGTACATCCCTCCTGGCGAAACATGGCAACTGAACTGGAGTGCGACGGCTGGGCGCTCAAAACCCAAAACAATGTATTCGGTTATTCGGACTGGAACTGGAACCGGCCGGCCAACGCCTGGTATTGCATGCATTTGTGGGATCACTATCTTTTCCAGCCCGACACGACCTATCTGGCGCAGATTGCCTATCCGGTCATGAAATCGGCTTGTGAATTTTGGCTCGATCGTCTGATTGTGGATGACGACGGCACCCTGGTCGCGCCTAACGAATGGTCCCCTGAACACGGACCCTGGGAGAGCGGCATTCCTTATGCCCAACAGTTGATTTGGGAACTGTTCAACAGCACGCTGCAGGCCGGACAGATCCTGAAAACCGATACGACCTTCCTGACCCTGCTTTCCCAGAAGCTGCATCGGCTCGACAATGGGCTGGCGATCGGCTCTTGGGGACAATTACGCGAATGGAAACACCTGGAAGACGACCCAAAAGATCAACATCGCCACGCCTCCCATCTGATTGGGCTGTATCCCGGGACCTCCATCTCTCCGATGCATAATCGCACCTATGCGGATGCCGCTCGGGTGTCGCTGGAAGCCCGTGGGGATTTCGGCACCGGGTGGAGCCGGGCATGGAAAATCGCCTTCTGGGCCCGGCTGCTCGATGGCGATCATGCACACCTGATTCTACGCAATGCCATGACCCTGACCAATGCACAAGGGGTGGTATATGCTACCGATAAAAACAGTGGCAGCGGCATCTATACCAATCTTTTCGATGCCCATCCTCCTTTCCAAATCGATGGTAATTTCGGGGCTACGGCAGGGGTCGCCGAGATGTTGCTGCAGAGTCACAACGCAGAGCTCCATCTCCTGCCGGCCTTGCCGAAGGTGTGGGCCACCGGGACCGTTCGGGGTCTTCGGGGTCGAGGAGGGTTCGAAGTCGATATGCAATGGTCGAATGGACATTTGACGCAGGCCCAAATACATGCTTCCTTAGACGGAAACTGTACCGTACGTTATCAGACGCCTTTCCAAATTGCGGATGAAAACGGAGAAAACACCTTGACGGCCGACCAAGATGAGACCGGATACTACATTCTGACCTTTCCGGCACGTTCGGGCAAGACGTATCAGGTCGATGCCTTGTTAGAGAGCCAAGAATAACACTTCCTGATCACACTTTATCCCTACGATAGGTTGTTTCGACATCCTATCGTAGTTTTTTATATATACATCAACCATTTAATATTCAGAAAGCTTACAAAATAATTGAGAGCACGGCCCGGACTCGAGGGATAAGCTTTGGAATTATTTTCACTATTTTTGCTTTCGAAGTATGTTAGCCACTTTTCGTTTGCCGACGCATGATTGCCCGGCAAACCGATCTTTATTCACTTGTATCATGAACAAAATTCGTACCTTCAAATCCCACCCCTGGCATGGGATTAGCCTGGGAGACCAAGTACCCGAAATCGTCACCTCCTTTATCGAAATGGTACCGACCGATACCGTCAAGTATGAAGTTGATAAACAAACAGGGTATCTCTCCATCGACCGCCCGCAAAAATATTCCAATATCGTGCCCGCCTTGTATGGCTTCCTCCCCCGCACCTATAGCGCGGATCGTGTCGCCGAATTGACCAATATTCAGTTGGAACGGAACGACATTCAGGGGGATAATGACCCGATCGATATTTGTGTTTTGACTGAAAAAGACATTACCCATGGGGACATTATCGTCAAGGCTCGTCCGATCGGCGGATTCCGATTGCTGGACCAGGATCGGGCCGACGATAAACTGATCGCCGTATTGGAAAACGATGCGATATACAGCTCCTACAGGGATATTCATGACGTACCGTTGCAAATCATCGACCGCCTGGTTCACTACTTTACGACCTACAAAGATCTCCCCAGCGACCGTCATCCCCGGTGCGTGTTGGCCGCGATTTATGGGGTAGAAACGGCCTATGATGTGATTGCCCGGGCCATCGAAGATTATCAGACCTATGTACAAAACGCGCTGCTCGAAGAAATGGAGTAATTTCCGAGCAGCACGTCACCCTCTGGCGATCCGGACTGAACGTTACCAACGTTTGAGCCGGATCGCTTGTTTATCGATATAGTTCGGGAATCGGAATAAAGGCATTCCCAAAGCCATTCCGGCATGAATGCGTTCGTCGATTCCCTGGGCCTTTTCGATTCGATGTTTCCGGTCCTGCGTCAAGGCCGAACAGATGTACCCCGTATAGAATTGATTCACGCCCAGCGACTCTGCCATCAGCGAGGCATTTTGATAGGCCAGGTTGGAATCGGCACAGCCGAAACGGCTATCCCGCGGCGTATGAATCAACAGCAGCGCCGTGGCACCGCGCAGAATCAGATCTTTGCCTTGCGCATGCGCGGCCGTCAGGCGATGAAACGTCGGCAAATAGTGATATCCATCCGGCGTCATCCGCTTAATCAAGGGCTTCAGGAAGGGATTCTCCAACATTTTAATCAACGAAGCGAAGATCGAAATGGTCAGGGCCGTGATTTGTTGTAATTTTTGCGGATCGGTAATCAGCGTAAAGCCCACTTCCTGTTTATTGCTGGCCGTAGGGGCCCGATGAGCGGCTTCCAGAATCTGATCCAAATAGTCCGACGGAATCGGTCGGGACGAGAAAGCCCGATTTGACCGACGGGCTCGGCACAGTAAGAGGACCGACTCTGGAGAGGGGAGGGCGGAGGTCTCGATCGGATGCACCGTACTGGCCGGGAAGTCCGAATGAATCACCGAATTCGTCGGACAAACCGCCACACAGTGACCACAAATAATACAACGCGAGAGGTTTTGTAAGCTGATTGGAGCTCCGGGTTTAGCCTGCGTAAAAATTTCAGAGGGACATACCTTAACACATTTTCCGCAGCGAATGCAAGTCGATTCGTCGACGTTGAGCGTATAATTCATAACCTGTTGGATTAAAATGGACCCTATTTTCTCTATGTCATGTCTTCTCACGAAAGGCCGACATCTACAAAAATAACATTTTACAGCGGATTTGCTCCGTCAAACGACCTCCGGAGACTACCGCAATTTATTTCTTTCAAAATGCGGGCCAACTTTCCAATGAAAAAACAGGGCGGATACCACCGTCAAGCAGGCCCCGAACAGATAGGCATGATTGAAGGTGCTGATCTGGCCGATGTAGCCACCGATCAGCAAACCGATTCCGATGCCGACATCCCACGAAGTCAGATAGGTCGAAGTAGCGGTTCCCCGTTGATTGTGAGGCGCCAAATTGACAAACAAGGTATTGAAGGCCGGGAACATCGTCCCAAATGCCACCCCCAATAGTAAGGCGATGCCAAAAAAGAGGATCTGTCCCACCTGCGGATAGGTATGCATCATCCATTGACAGGAGGAGAGCAGGAAGAAACAAGCGCAGGCCAGATAGATACCCAAGGAGATGACCGTGACGATACGTCCTTTGTCCACCTGCCGCCCGGAGAAGATACGGGATACGGCCATTCCGACCGCCATCAGGGTAAAAAACAGACCCGTTCCGCTTTGAATGCCGATTTGTTTAGCATACATGGCCACATAGGTCGTCGTCATACCATAGGGGATCGACAACATCAACAAGGCGACCCCAGCTGGAATCCCTTTCAACAAGATAAATCGATCCAGCGAAATCGGTTGATGTTTGACCGGCGGTTTGACCGGTGCGTGAACCAAACTAGCAAAGATCCAGCCCAGGGCACAGGAGGCCAAGGCCACTAAAAATAGGGTATTGAAACCCACACCGGCATCATGCATAAACAGGCCGACCATAGGTCCGATCGACATGGCGGTATTATTCGCCAGTCCGTAATAGCCCAGTCCCTCACCTCGACGAGAGGAGGGCATAATGTCGATAACCACCGTATTACCGGCGACCGTTACCGTTCCGAACGCCACCCCGTGAATAATACGCAGAATAATAAAAAGGGTCAGGGTACCCGCTATCATATAGCCGGCAAAGATGGTCGCAAAGAGAAAATAGGCCAGCAAATAGAGCGGTTTACGCGCAAAGGTATCGAGCAAATAGCCTGAAAAGGGCCGAACCATCAAGGCGGCGATCGTATAACACGAGAGGGCCATCCCCATAACGGCGTGTTCGGTATGCAGCACTTCGGTCAGAAAAAACGGAAGCACCGGCATCAACAGATAAAATCCGAAATACAGCAGAAAATTGGCGGTCAGGATATAGCAATAACTGGGCGTAATCAGTCGATCTTTCGTCATGTGTCGGTTGTTTTAAACTCTTCCCCGTATAGATGGCGGTTTTGTTTTCTTTCCGCTCGACCTCTCAAACCGAGCAGAAACCTTGCGTGAAGAGTAGTTTGCACCCGCAAAAATAGCGGTTTTCTTTCAATCTGTCGCTTTCGTACAGGTCCCGCCCTTCTTTTTTCGAGGCTATCTTCTTGAGAATGGGCTTCCAATGAACCGACATTTTACCCCTTGATAAACTCCAATCTTTCCTGTCGTTTACCCCCACAAATAAAGGAAAGGCAAGAGAAGCTTCCCTGGATACCTTGTATAACAGCAAGATCTTTACCTTCTATACAACATTAATTTATCGGTTTTAGGCGTTCTAATTCCTGCAAAATTGCGTAATTTTGCCCGCCTTCAGAAGCGATGGACGGGTAGCATTTTCCTCGTTCCGACGTACATTGGAAGTTGTCGACGTAACAGAACCTGATCGCATGCTAAGCATTTGATCAGTCAATGAAAAGGTAATTAGACGTGAAAAAGAGTCTTATTGCATTGGCTTTCGGGACCTTGGCTCTCGGCATGGCTGAGTTCTCCATGATGGGGATCCTTCCCTACGTTGCCTCCGATTTGGGTGTCAGTATTTCGGAGGCCGGCCATCTGATATCGGCTTACGCATTGGGCGTATGTTGTGGTGCTCCGATTCTGGTGCTCGCCAGAAAGAAATCGCTCAAACACCTGCTCATGGCACTTGCCTCGCTCATCATAGTCGGTAATCTTTGTGCCGCAATGGCCCCTAATTTTTGGGTGCTGATGGTGAGCCGATTCGTATCAGGCCTGCCTCACGGCGCTTATTTCGGCGTCGCCTCGATTGTGGCCTCCAAGCTGGCCGATAAAGGAAAAAGCTCCGAGGCGGTATCTATCATGATCGCAGGCATGACCGTGGCCAATCTATTTGGAGTTCCCCTGGGCACGTCGCTGAGTCACCTGATTTCATGGCGGACGACCTTCCTGCTGGTAGGCATCGGGGGAATTCTGGTCTTCTACTATATATGGCGATGGGTACCAGTGGTAGAGGGTTTGCGAGATGTCGGTTTCAAAGGACAGTTTCGATTTCTCCGCCATCCAGCCCCCTGGTTGATTCTGGGTGCCACGGCGTTGGGCAATGGAGGCGTGTTCTGTTGGTACAGCTACATCAGTCCGCTGCTTACGAAAGTATCCGGTTTTGCAGAAAGTAGCCTGACCGCCCTGATGATGCTGGCCGGATTCGGCATGGTGGTCGGCAATCTTGTGAGCGGTCGCCTGTCAGACCGTTATACGCCCGGACGCGTTCTGATGGTTGCCCAAGGCTGTATATGTCTATTTTTACTGGCTATCTTCTTTCTATCCTCCAATCCCTGGTTATCCGTATTACTCATGTTTCTATGTACTGCCGGGCTGTTTGCAGTGTCGAGTCCGGAGCAGTTACTGATCATTCGGGTGGCACCGGGCGGTGAAATGCTGGGAGGAGCATGCATCCAGATAGCCTTTAATTTCGGTAATGCCGTCGGGGCATACGCCGGAGGGGTGGCGGTCACCCACGGATTCGAGTATGCCGCGCTGATGGGGGTGCCGTTTGCCCTGATCGGTTTCCTGCTGGCGATTATTTTCTACAAACGCTACCAAAAACGGTATGCGGTGAAGTAGGAGAGGAGACTTCTAATTTACCCTCAAGAGCGTCGCAAGAGGGGTTACGCATCGATCAGGTGGGGTTCAATGAGCTCTATCCGGCTCAAAATTTCCTTAGACTTAAATTCAGAAAGATCCCAGTATCCGGATATGGGTATTCACGGTCTTGTAACTCACGGATCAGGAATATTGTTTGCCAAGACGTTAGGCGTGCAGCAACCGACCTCGATAGTTGCGCTCATGGTTTACACCGTGGTTGACACAACCGGTTGAAATCGTCGTATAATCGTCACGCAAATAGATAAAAAAAGAGAGCTGCATTACTACAACTCTCTGATTTCCAGTGGTGCCACCACGAATCGAACGAGGGACACAAGGATTTTCAGTCCTTTGCTCTACCAACTGAGCTATGGCACCATCTTGTCGTTTTGACGGTGCAAATATAGCGATTATTTTTATCCAAACAATACCCCGCTCAAAAAAAAACATCAACTTTCTCGAATCCCAACTAAACATAAACGGAAATCCTCAAAAAATAGTCTTTTTAAACGGGAGGAAAGATGCACGATATGGACAAAAATTGTATCTTTGCAAAGTTTCCTATCACTAACCTAAAGTCTAAACGTGATGAAAATAGCTCTGGCCCAGCTTAATTATACGATCGGCGATTTCGAGGCCAACAAGGTAAAGATTATTAAGGCGATCAACCAGGCGAAATCGCAGAAGGCAGACTTGGTCGTATTCAGTGAGCAGGCCATCAGTGGCGCTCCTGCCTATGATTTATTGAATAAAGTCTCGTTTCTGGACTTGTGCGAAGAGGCGCTGGTAGAGATCGCTTCCTATTGTGACGGTATCTCGGTTTTGGTGGGCATGCCCGCCCAGAGCACCAATAATAAAACCATCAGCATCGCCGCACTGATCGAAGATCGCAAAATCAAACGATACATCGGAAAAAAGACCATCGATTCCCGCGATGAATTATGCCACTTTTCGCCCTCGCAAGGTTGTGAATATGTGAAAATCCGTGGAGT
This sequence comes from uncultured Alistipes sp., assembly GCA_944326035.1. GTDB lineage: Bacteria > Bacteroidota > Bacteroidia > Bacteroidales > Rikenellaceae > Alistipes_A. The sequence continues at coordinate 82,037 of CALVCS010000004.1, forward strand.
CAAAGTCGCCGTGGTCGTCGGCAAAGACATCCGGTCCCGCCAGGAATATGGTGACAATGCCGACCTGATCGTCAATCTGTGCAATAGCCACTATTCGCGAGGCATCATCGAACGTCGGTACGATCTTTTCCGAAAGATTTCTTATCAAACCGGGAAACCGGTCATCTTTGTCAATAGCATAGGCGGAAATACCGATGTAATTTATGATGGTTCGTCGGGCGTTTTCAATGGACAAGGCGAAGCCCTGGCTCTACTGAAAAGTTTCGAAGAGGATTTCTGCGTAATCGATATGGCCGCCGATAATCAGCCGCTGCAGATTCCCTACCAAGACAAGACCGTAAATGTCTACCGGGCCATTAAGCTGGGTCTAGGCGATTTCTTCCGCAAAAACAACTTCAAGACAGCTTGTGTCGCAGCCTCCGGCGGGTTGGACTCTTCGGTAGTCGCTGCATTGGCCACGGAAGTATTGGGGCCCGATCATGTGAAACTGCTCACGATGCCGTCGCAGTTCTCCCCGAAACACTCGATCGAAGATGCCTATCAATTGGCCCAGAATCTGGGAGTCGAATGTTTCTCTGCCCCCATCAATGATACGTTTATGGCCATGACCAGAGCTTTGGGCCCCATTTTCGGAGAACAACCCTTCGATATCACGGAAGAGAACATTCAAGCGCGCATTCGCGCCACTTTTCTGATGGCCCTGGCCGATAAATTCGGGTATATCCCGCTGAACACCTGCAACAAAAGTACAAATGCCGTCGGTTATGTCACCCTGTATGGTGACAGTGTGGGCGTAATCAGCATCATCGGCGACTTGTATAAAACGGAAGTGTTCGATCTGGCCCGTCACATCAATCGCCATCGGGAAATCATTCCGCACAACATCATTACAAAAGCGCCTTCGGCCGAGTTGAAACCCAACCAAAAAGATACCGACATTTTACCTCCGTATGACGTATTGGATGCCATCCTCTACCGCATGTTCGAAGAGGGACAGAGTCGGGAAGAGATCATCAACGCCGGCTTTGAAGCGCGAGATGTCTATACGACGTATGACATGGTCGTACGCAGCGAATATAAACGCGACCAATCGTGTCCGACCCTGCGTCTCTCCACTCGTACGTTGGGGATTGACCGAACCTTGCCTCTAACCAATCGTTACGGCTATTGATTCAACACATAGAGAGGAAGTATAAGCGGTGGACACATCAATTAAACATGCAGGTAAAGTGATTCAAGTCACTTCCAACGAGGTGGTTGTGATGATAGAAGCAGAAGGTGCATGCGCCTCTTGTCGGGCCAAAACCCTCTGCGGAATGTCCGAAAGCCAAGATAAGCTGATCACGGTGGCAACTCCGTCCGCTCCGCAATATCATGTCGGCGAAGAGGTGGAGGTCTCGGTACAACAACAAATGGGAATCAAAGCGGTGATGATCGCTTATGTGTTCCCTTTTTTGTTGGTCATGGCCGTGCTGCTGGGCCTGCTGGAAAGCGGCGTCAACGAATTGAGTGCAGGATTGTCGGCCTTGGGCCTGCTCGCCCTCTATTATATAGTCCTGGTACTTTTCCGTCGCCGTATTGCGAAAGATATCGTTTTTGAAATTCATAAACTACAAGAAAATTAATTGCAAGAACTAAACCGATGAGTGACGTTTTATTATTTACTATTCTGACAATGTGCATACTGGGGGTTCTGGCCGCCGTTATCTTGTATTTCGTGGCCCAGAAGTTCAAAGTCTTCGAGGATCCCCGGATCGATACGGTCGAAAGTATGCTGCCGGGGGCGAATTGCGGTGGATGCGGATTTCCGGGTTGCCGCGGGATGGCTGATGCCCTGGTGAAAAACGATGACATCTCGGCGCTGTATTGCCCGGTAGGAGGGGCTTCCACCATGAATGGAATCGCCGCTTTCTTAGGCAAGGCCGTCGCTGAAAAAGAACCTCAGGTTGCTGTGGTGCGCTGCAATGGATCGTGCGACAAGCGCCCCCGGACCAACCAATTCGACGGAGCTCCCTCCTGTGCAGTGATCGCGTCGTTGTATGGAGGTGAAACGGCTTGCAATTACGGCTGTCTGGGCAAGGGTGATTGTGTGGCGGCTTGTAATTTCGGCGCCATCCACATCAACCCCGAAACCGGCCTCCCGGAAGTAGATGAAGAAAAATGTACCGCCTGCGGGGCCTGCGTCAAAGCTTGCCCGAAGATGATCATCGAACTGCGGAAGAAAGGAATTAAAAATCGGCGCATCTATGTCGCTTGCTCCAACAAAGACAAAGGAGGAATCGCTCGCAAAGCCTGTGTAGCTGCTTGTATCGGTTGTGGCAAATGCGTGAAGACTTGCCAGTTCGGTGCCATTACCTTAGAAAACAATTTAGCATATATTGATGCTTCGAAATGTAAATTGTGTCGAAAATGCGCTGCGGAATGTCCGACAGGCGCTATTGTCGAAGTGAACTTCCCGCCGCGTCCGCCTAAGAAAGAAGGTGATGCTGCCAAACCGGCTGCCACCAAAATGGCCGTAGTCGCTCCGAGCGCTTCGAAACCGGCGAGTGCGGAACCCAAAACCAAAACCGCCACAACCACTCCGGAAACCAAACCGGCGGCCGCACCGACCAGTGCAGAAAAACCGACCGTAGCTCCGGAAACAAAACCGCAGGCTACGACGGCGCAACCGACTGCAACGGAACAGCCCGTGTCGGCCCCCGAAGCGAAGGCAACCCCTTCCGAAGCAACCTCTACTTCATCGGAACAAACGCTTTTTTAATTCGAATTAATCCGTAACAGCTATATGTTGAAAAGTTTCAGAATCGGCGGTATTCATCCGCCCGAAAACAAGCTGAGCCGAAAGGCGGCCATCACCCCGATGCCGCTGCCCGAGGTGGTCGTCATTCCGCTGTCGCAGCATATCGGCGCGCCTGCCCAGGCCGTTGTGGCCAAAGGGGATGTCGTCAAAACCGGCCAACTGATTGCCCAGAGCGGAGGGTTTGTTTCCGCCAACATTCATTCGTCGGTCTCGGGAACGGTTACTTCGCTCGATCCGGTAGCCGATGCCGGTGGGGTACGTCGCCCGGCCATCACCATCCGGGTCGAAGGGGACGAATGGGTCGACACCATCGACCGTACACCCAACCTTATTAAAGAGTGCAACCTGACGCCACAGGAAATCATCGCGAAAATCGCAGCCGCCGGTATTGTCGGTATGGGTGGAGCGACCTTCCCGACGCAAGTCAAACTGTCGGTGCCTCCGGGCAAAAAAGCCGAATATCTGATCATCAATGGGGTGGAATGCGAACCTTATTTGACGGCAGACCACCGGGTCATGCTCGAACGCGGCGAAGAACTGCTGGTCGGCGTACAGATTTTGGCCAAGGCTTTAGGGGTTAAACAGGCCTTTATCGGCATCGAAAACAACAAACCCGATGCCATCAAACACCTGACCGAATTGTGTGCAAACACCGTAGGGGTGGAAGTCGTTCCGCTGAAAGTCAAATATCCGCAAGGGGGTGAAAAACAGTTGATCGACGCCGTCATTGGACGCCAGGTCCCCTCCGGCGGACTGCCCATTGATGTAGGGGCTGTCGTACAAAACGTCGGCACTTCGCTGGCCGTCTACGAAGCCGTCCAAAAAAATAAACCGTTGATCGAACGCGTCGTCACCGTCACCGGTAAGTCGCTGAAGAAGCCGTCTAACTTATTGGTTAGGGTAGGGACCCCGATCAATGCCCTGATCGCATATTGCGGCGGTCTGCCCGATGCAGCCCGGAAGGTGATCAACGGGGGCCCGATGATGGGTCGTGCCGTGGCCAATCTGGACGCTTCGGTCACCAAAGGAACTTCCGGCATCTTAATGCTGGACGAAAAAGAGGCCCTGCGTCCCGTTCCGGGCAATTGCATCAAATGCGCCAAATGTGTATCGGTTTGTCCGATGGCCCTGGAACCCTACCTGTTGAGCAATAAGTCCAAACGTGGCATGTTTGCCGATTTGGAACCGCTGAAAATCACCGATTGCATCGAATGCGGTTCTTGCTCCTATACCTGCCCGGCTGCCTTGCCGCTGTTGGATTACATCCGTCAGGGTAAAGCCGAAGTGATGAAAATCATTCGCTCGCGTAAATCGTAGGCGTCGGATAAGTTGGTTCAAAAAGTGAAAAACAAACGATAATGGAGAAAAAATTAGTTATAGCGCCCTCTCCCCACATTCACGGTAATATGACGACGACCCGTTTGATGCGAGACGTGTTGATCGCTCTGTTGCCCGCCTTTATCGTGTCGGTGGTGGTTTATGGCGTGAGTGCCGTGATCATAACGGCAGTTTCCGTCGCATCCTGCGTATTGTTCGAATCTTTGATCTCTCGCTTCTTGCTGGGGAAACGGGCTACGATCGGCGATCTGTCGGCGGTCGTAACCGGGGTCTTGCTGGCCTTCAACCTGCCCAGTTCGTTGCCGGTATGGATGGTCGTTATCGGTGCGCTGGTAGCGATCGGCGTCGGCAAAATGTCGTTCGGCGGTCTGGGATGTAACCCCTTCAACCCGGCCTTGGTGGGACGTGTCTTCCTGTTGATCTCGTTCCCGGTCCAAATGACTACCTTCCCGACACCGGCCGGCGTCAATGCCCTGGGCGGAGCCGTGGATGCCGTTTCGGGACCTACAATTCTGAGTTTCGTCCGCGGTGCCCTGAAAGGCGGCATGACAACGGCCGATATCGCCGATCAGATCTCCTACGGCGACATGCTGTTGGGCTTTAAAGCCGGATCCTTCGGTGAAGTCGCTGCACTGGCTCTGCTGCTGGGATTCGCCTATCTGCTCTATCGGAAGGTCATCACCTGGCATGTGCCGGTTTTCGTGTTGGGCACGATGTTCGTGTTCAGTGGTCTGCTGTGGCTGATCGATCCGCTGCACTACATGAATCCGGTCTTCCAAATTCTGACCGGAGGGGCTCTGCTGGGAGCGATCTTTATGGCCACCGACTACGTGACCTCCCCGATGACTCACAAGGGAATGGCTATCTACGGGATCGGTATCGGGTTGATTACCATCTTGATCCGTGTTTGGGGCTCCTATCCTGAAGGGATGTCCTTCGCCATCCTGATCATGAATGCAGTAGTACCTTTGATTAACAAATATGTGAAGCCCAAACGTTTCGGGGCGGTAACGGCTAAAAAGAAGTAGAAGGATGGAAAGTTCATTGAAAAATATGGTCCTCACGCTGCTGATCATCACGTTTGTCACATCGGCAGTTGTGGGTCTGGTCTATCAAGTGACCGAAGCGCCGATTGCCGAAGCAAAAACCGCCAAGGTAACGGGAGCGATCGCACAGGTATTGCCTGCCTTCGACAACAATCCGGCCGATCTCAAACAGGTCGAAATGGTCGATGGCAAAGAAGTCGTGATCTATCCGGCGTTGAATGGCTCGGATACGGTGGGTTATGCCATCGAAACCTTCTCGAACAACGGTTTCGGCGGCCTGATCAAACTGATGGTCGGGTTTCTGCCCGACGGCACGATCTACAAAGTAGAAACCCTCTCCCATAGCGAAACACCGGGATTGGGCGATAAAATGGAACGCAAGAAATCGAACTTCTCCGTGCAGTTCGAAGGGAAAAACCCGGCTACCTTTAAATTGAGTGTCAAAAAAGATGGCGGTGATGTGGATGCCATTACGGCGTCGACCATCAGTTCACGCGCCTTTACCGACGCTGTCGACCGGGCCTACAAGGTATTTCAATCACTGAATCAGAAAGGAGGAGAAAGCCATGAGTAAATTACAACTATTGACGAAAGGGCTCATCAAAGAAAACCCCACCTTCGTTCTGATGTTGGGGATGTGCCCGACCCTGGGAACAACGACCTCATCCCTGAACGGTCTGGGAATGGGGGTCGCTACCATGTTCGTATTGACGCTGTCGAATATGGCCATTTCGCTGATTAAAAACGTGGTTCCGGGGAAAGTCCGGATCCCGGCCTTCATCGTGGTGATCGCCTCGTTCGTGACCGTCGTTCAGCTGCTGATGGAAGCCTATCTGCCGGATCTGTACGCCACCTTAGGGGTGTTCATTCCGCTGATCGTGGTGAACTGCATCATCTTAGGACGTGCCGAAGCCTTCGCTTCGAAAAATAACGTACTGGATTCCGCCTTGGATGGTCTGGGAATCGGATTGGGGTTCACCATGTCTCTGACCATTTTGGGCTCCGTTCGTGAAATTCTCGGATCGGGTTCGATCTTCGGCCTGAAATTCATCCCGGGCGACGCCATGTTGGTATTCGTACTGGCTCCGGGCGCCTTCATCGCATTGGGCTACCTGCTGGTCATCTTCAATAAATTAACGGCTAAACTCAGATAACTATGGAATACTTTATCATTATTATCGGGTCAATCTTCGTCAATAACATCGTATTGGCCCAGTTCCTGGGAATCTGTCCTTTTCTGGGGGTTTCCACGAAAGTGTCCACCTCTGCCGGTATGGGTGCGGCTGTCACTTTCGTGATGGCTATCGCTTCGATCGCCGCCTACCTGATTCAATACTTCGTTTTGGTCCCGCTGCACATCGAATACATGCAGACCATTACCTTTATCCTGGTCATTGCCGCCTTGGTGCAGATGGTGGAAATCATCCTCAAAAAAGTGAGCCCGGCCCTGTATCAGGCATTGGGGATCTTTTTGCCGCTGATTACAACCAACTGTGCCGTCTTAGGGGTGGCCATTCTGTTGGTGCAGAAAGAATACAACTTGGCTGAATCGGTCGTCTATGCCGTCTCGACCGCTATCGGGTTTACGCTGGCCTTGGTGCTTTTCGCCGGTCTGCGGGAACGTCTCGAACTGGAAAATCTGCCGAAAGCCATGAAAGGTATTCCCATTGCCCTGATTACGGCCGGTATTCTGGCCATGGCCTTTATGGGCTTCTCCGGATTGGTACGCATGTAAGCTTACGGGCATCTGATGTAAGAAGGTCTGCAAATGCAGACCTTCTTTTTTATGTCTCTTCTCACAGAGGCGGACACAGACTGATCTCTGACACTGACTCAGACGCTGCGGTTTTCAGTGCAACGAATTGAAAATAAACCCCTCTCCCGCCATAAAATCTCCTCCGAGTCCGTTTTTCTCGGGATCCGAAGAGGGTATTTCGGAGCGAAAAAGTTATCTTTGTTTGGGGAAGTCGGGGGAAGAGACACCCGGCATCCACCTTCTTTGCAAGCCGGATTTGCGTGGCTTCTACGACGTACATTATGAAAGGTGGCTGGCTCACGATATTGGCGATCATCGCCGCATTTTCATCCCAGGCTCAGGGCATCGCTCCGACTGAACCTGCTCCGCCACGTACCCTCCGCCGATTCCCCAGTGGGGGAGGATCGGGCCGTTTCAGCTCCGACACCATTCAATTCAAACAACTGTTCCCCGAAAATCCGGAATCAGGCAAATTATCCCAATGGCTACGTAGCACCTTGACCCGACGACGAAACGCTGCCTCCGAACGCGAGCTCATGCGTCGGGAAAACGAATATTACGATCGTTTCGAAGGACGTACCATCGGAAATATCCATATTTTTCGGAATAATGTGTTTGACGGAGAGGGAAAACTACGCTGGCCCGAACGGGTCGCCAATGCCACCCATGTCGTCACCAAAGAGAAACCCATTCGACGCGATCTGCTCTTCGAATCTGGCGATACCATCAATTCCATGTTGATGATGAGTAACCGACGGTTAATTCGTTCCCGGAATTATATCGCCGACGTCAACATCCTGATTGTCCCGCAAGAGATCGATTCGACCATCGTTGATGTGTATGTCATTACGCGGGATAAATGGTCCATCAGTGCCGATGCCAGTTTCGGCGGGGATGGCAAATCGTTTATCGAACTGTATGACAACAACATCTTCGGATGGGGGAACAAATTGAGCATCACGACTTCATTTGACTGGAAACACCGTTTCGATTACGGCGGGAATGGGTTCGAATATGAAATTCCCAACATTGCAGGCAGTTTTTTCAGCGGGCGTTTGGTCGCGCGGAAGCATTTCGATATCTCTGAGTACGGGATGGAAATCAACAAGGAGTTCATCCGACCGACCGATTATGCGGTCGGCCTCTCCATCCTGCGCAAACGGGAGCGAATCCACATGTATGCCCAGGATACAACCATCAAAACGACCTGGCAGGCGATTGATTTTTGGGGGGGGCGATCGCTCTATATCCCTGCCTGGAAAAGCAGTCTCTATTTCAGTGGCCGGGTTTCCTACCTGGATTATCTGGAGCGCCCTCCCGTGAGTAAATATCTGAATCCCTATTTCCACAACGAAACGCTGTTATTGACCGAGATCGGGATCTACAAGGAGCGATTTCGGACAACGAATCGGATCTATGGATATGGGATCAACGAATATGTGGCCCATGGGTACAAACTGGGCCTGAATACCGGATACAGCTGGGGCGAGTTCGGCAATCGTTGGTATCTCGGGTTAAATGTGGCGGGAGGGACCTTTACCCGACTCGGTTATTTTGGCGGCTCGATCGGTTTGGGCAGCTACCTCAATCATCACGACGGGAAATTCTATCGCTCCGCCTTGGTGTCCGAATTTCGTTATTTCAGCAATTTGCAAGGAGAACGGCGCTATCCGGTCCGACAATTCGTCACGATCGGCATTACCCGGGGATGGAATCGTCTGGAGGGCTATCAAGAGGTGATCGGATTTACCGACGACATGCAATTACGAGCCCTGAATCGGCGAGTCTTTGGCCAGAACCGCCTCCTGATGAACACGGAAACGGTAGTCTTTACGCCTTGGCATATCTACGAGTTTCGGTTTGCCCTGTTCGGTTTTTTGGATATGGGGCTGATCGGAAATTACGGCAACTTCTTTAAAAATGACTTTTACAGCACCATTGGATTGGGGGTCAGAATCAAGAACGAACACCTGATATTCAATACGATATCGATCCGTTTAGGAGTTGCTTTAGGAAAGAACGGCTTGGTGGAGAGTCAATATTTCCGCATCGACAACAGCGAACTAATGGCCTTAATGCGTTTTATTCCGCAAAAGCCCATTGTCATTCCTTATCAATAGTCTGAAGAGACTTATGCCGAGCTTCGATGACGACCCACGACTCGAGCCTCAAAATTCCGGTTCCAGCCTCTGAGGGCACCGACCAAGAATTAGGCCAACAAAATCAGGCTAATCGCCATGACGACCATCCCGGTCAATAACCCATAGATCGAAATGTGGTGTTCACCATAGGCTTCGGCGGCGGGCAATAGTTCATCCAACGAGATGAACACCATAATCCCGGCCACTGCGGCAAAGACACTATGGAGCAGGATCGGCGTCAGGAAAGGCGTTAAAATCAGATAAGCCGTCAACGCTCCCACCGGTTCGGCCAATCCGGAGAGGAAAGAGTACCAGAAAGCCTTCCGTTTGCTACCGGTGGCAAAATAGATCGGCACCGACACCGCAATGCCTTCCGGAATATTGTGAATGGCAATGGCCAGGGCAATGGCCACCCCCAAGCCCGGTGAATTCACCGAAGCCATAAACGTCGCAATCCCCTCCGGGAAGTTATGAACGGCGATAATAATGGCCGTCAACAATCCGGTACGCATCAACTTTCCGCGATCGTGAGGCGGATGCTGCATGCTTTCCACACTTTTGACTTCATGTGGATTCTCTTTCGAGGGGACTAGCTTATCGATCAGGGCGGCAATCAGAATGCCCCCGAAAAAAGAGGCGGCGCACACCAGTTTCCCGGTCTGATTTCCCAACAGCGCCGTCAATTCGATTTGGGCTCCGTGCAGTAACTCCACAAAGGAGACATAAATCATCACCCCGGCTGATACCCCCAACGAAAAAGAGAGGAATTTTTTGTCGGTATGTTTGGCAAAAAACGCAATTGCGCTGCCGATCCCGGTGGCCAAACCGGCCATCAGGGTCAGCAAAAACGCATAGAGGATTGTGGCGGACATAGGCGCCAAGGATTAGACGGTGAAACTAATTGGTTTTGAACGGCATTTTGATGTCGGCCAATTCCCGATTCGCCTTTTCAATTTTTCCGGCCAATTCCTTTTTGAATTTGAGGATACGTTCGGTAGCCGCTTCATCGCCCGAAGCCATGATTTGAGCCGCCAAAATCGCCCCGTTACGGGCACCATCCAAGGCCATCGTCGCTACCGGAATCCCCGACGGCATCTGCAGAATCGACAGAATGCTATCCCAACCATCGATCGAATTGGAGGATTTGATGGGAATACCGATAACGGGTAGGGGTGTCAGAGCCGCGATAATCCCCGGCAGATGAGCCGCGCCTCCCGCGCCGGCAATAATCACACGAATCCCCCGTTTATGGGCATTTTTTGCGAAATCGACCACCAATTCGGGTACCCGATGGGCCGAAAGAGCGTTGATTTCGTAGGGAATTTCCATTTCATCGAGAAATTTGGCAGCGGCTTCCATCACCTTCAGATCGGAGGTGCTGCCCATGATGATGCTGACTTTGGGTGTCATAATGCAGCGAGAATTTTATTATTGAAGAATTAATCTATACTTTTGCAAAGATAACGAAAAACCTGGCAATGAAAACGATTTCCGAAACAAATGACACCCGTAATACGGTCGTCCAACTGGCCGACAAAACGTTCCGTCCGTTGATCCCCTATGAAAAAGTGATGGATGCCATCGAACGAGTCGCCCAGCATATCAATCAGGATTATCGCGACAAGGAACTGCCTCTGTTTCTGGGCGTACTGAACGGCTCGTTCATGTTCATGGCCGAATTGGTACAACGGATCGAGTGGGTGTGCGAAACCTCCTTTGTCAAAATCGCCTCCTACCGCGGGACCTCTTCCAGCGGTCGAGTACAGGAGCTCATCGGACTGACCAACAGCCTGCAAGGACGGCACGTCATCATTGTGGAAGATATCGTCGATACGGGTTCGAGCATCGATTACCTGATGCGTTCGCTGGCGGGGCATCAACCGGCCAGTGTGGCGGTGGCTACGCTGCTGTTCAAACCCGATGCCTATAAAATGTCCTATCCGATTACCTATCGGGCGCTGGAAATCCCCGATCGTTTTGTGGTAGGTTTCGGATTGGATTACAATCAGATGGGAAGGAACTTGAGAGGTATTTATGAACTGGCAAGATAACGAAGCACTGTTAGAGGGCGGCCGGAAACTGCCGCTGGTCGAAGATTTTTATACGATTCAAGGCGAGGGATTTCACAGCGGAAAACCGGCCTATTTCATTCGCTTGGGCGGCTGTGATGTGGGCTGTCGTTGGTGCGACGCCAAAATGACTTGGAATCCCCGTCATTTCCCGCCCGTTGACATCGAAACCATCGTAGAACGTGCCGCGTCCTATCCCGCTCAGGCAATGGTCATTACCGGAGGGGAGCCCTCCTTGTATCCCTTGGGACCTCTGACTCAGGCCCTACACGAACGGGGCTTGCAAATTTTTCTGGAAACTTCGGGCGCGCACGAACTGAGCGGATCGTTCGATTGGATCTGCCTCTCTCCCAAAAAGCAGAATCCACCGGTGGAGAGTATCTTTCCCCGCGCCGATGAGCTGAAAGTCATTATCGAATCGGAGGAGGATTTTCATTGGGCCGAAACCAATGCGGCTCGGGTAAGCGATCGGTGCATGCTCTATCTGCAACCGGAATGGAGCCGTAGCGATGCCATCATGAGCGCGGTCGTCGAATATGCCAAAGCCCATCCTCGCTGGAACATCTCTATCCAGACCCACAAATATATGCACATTCCGTAAATCTTGATTTACAGACGAAAATCAATAAAGATCTCTACGGATTATTTCAGTACATAGATCACTTCGCCGTCGCGTTTCATCAGATAATGTTCGCGGGCATAACGTTCCAAAAAGGCATCGTCTTTGAGCTCTTCGAGCAAGGTACTGTCTTGCGTAATTTTTTCCTGATAATAAGCTTTCTGCGCCTCCAATTCGTTCAGGTCCTGTTTCAGCCGCCAGGCTTCGATCAGGTTATTCTTATCGAATACCGCAATCAACAGCACAAAGATCACAATCGAGATCACCCACAGACGCTGATCTTTCAGTATTTTTTGCACAAACGCTTTCACCCTGTCGAATTTTTCGTAAAGATACGGATTTTATCGCTCGAAATCCCGGCGCAAACGGTAAAAATGGTCGACCGGACCATGTCCCTTACCCAACCGATAGGACTGTCCACATAGGATAGCCTTGTGAAGATAACGTTCCGCCCGATCTACCGCCTCCGGCAAAGAACAACCAGCGGCCCAGAAAGTCGCAATCGCTGAGGAGAGGGTACATCCCGTCCCATGAGTATTCGGGGTATCGATCCGATCATAACAATAAGTGTAGGTCTCCTGAGCAGTATATAAATGATCCGTTAAACTTTCCTGCCGCAAATGTCCGGCTTTTAATAGGATAGAGGAAACTTTTTGTTTTTGCAGCGCCTCGGCTACCTGCGTAAAATCTGCCTCTGAAGTCACGGAGAGACCGGTCAGATATTCCGCCTCTGGAACATTAGGCGTTAGGAGGGAGGCCAACGGGAAAAGCTGTTGACGAATCGCTTCGACCGCCTGTGCATCGATCAGCTGATGACCGGACGTAGAGATCATCACCGGGTCGAGCACCACCTTACGGATCTGATAGCGCGTCAATAGACGAGCCACCACCTCGACAATCTCGGCATTGGGCAACATCCCCAACTTGACAGCATCGGCTCCGATATCTTCCAGTACCGCCTCGATCTGCGCTTCGACCATCTCGGCCGGTAAGACATGGATTGAATTGACACCCAATGTATTCTGTGCGGTAATCGCCGTAATGGCCGTAGCGGCATATCCTCCACAAGCCGAAATCGCTTTCAGATCGGCCTGAATACCGGCACCTCCGCCGCTATCCGATCCGGCAATCGAAAGTATACGTGGATAGGAAGTGTGTAAGATCATTTTTCGAAATCGTTCAACGTTAAAAATGGGTAAACCCTTTCCAGTCAGGATGAATTTCCTGTCCTTTCTGACGCCAAATCAGCACCGGTTCACCCTCCACAATGCGGCCGATAGGATAGAGCGGGCGTCCGAAACGAGCCTCGAACTGTTGCTGCACTAAAGGAGCGTCCTGCGCCTCCACCGTACACAACAACTGATAATCTTCTCCGCCGGCAACCGCCAGTTCCACAGGTACACGAGTCGGTATCTTCTCAACCGATACTTCAGCTTTCACCCATGAGGCTTTCAGTATATGTCGTAAATCGGACGCCAATCCATCCGACAGATCCATCATCGCATGCACCGCAGACTGAGAGCCCAACCAAACGCCCTCTTCGACAGCGGGTTCCGGATGATGGTGTATCGGAATAAAAGGAGAATCCAATCGTCCGTCCAGCAGATCATGTAATCCTTGAGCTGAATCACCTAATCGTCCCGTAACAAACAAGATATCTCCCGGACGAGCATCCTTTCGGCACTTCAAATGAGTATCCTCTCCCTGCCCCAAAGCTGTCACGCTGATCGACAGTCCGTCTCGCGAAGAGGTCGTATCGCCACCCAACAACGGAACATTGTAACGCACCGATAACGCATGATAGCCCTCCAGAAAGGCTTCGATCCATCCCTCAGGCAGTCCGGCCGGCAGCGCCAAGCTGAGAAACGAAGCGCAAGGAGCCACGCCCATGGCCGCCACATCACTCAAATTGACGGCCAAGGATTTATAGCCCAAATCGAACGGGGAAATATATGCCCGTAAAAAATGCACCTCTTCGACCAACATATCGGTTGTCACCACCCAGGAACGTCCATGGCCCTGAGACAAGATCGCACAGTCATCCCCAATACCGGTCATGCCCTCATGTGTCAGATCTCCGAATTGACGACGAATCTGATCAATCAGGCCAAATTCTCCTTGTGACAACGCATCTTTCATGGACGAGGCTTTAATTATTGCTCCAGGCTCTGTACAAAAATAGGGTAAAATTTGCTATTTTTGCGTGACATTTGATTTATTGAACGGTGATTTACCCTCTCGAAACCCCGTTCCCGATCTCTGATCGAGGGGCTTCGGGAAAGCCAAAACGCTAAATTTTGCGGCATGAAACTTTTGATTGTCAACGGACCCAATCTCAACTTGCTGGGCAAGCGTGAACCCGCCATCTATGGCACCAACACCTTCGATGCCTATTTAAAAAAACTGAAAGCCGATTTCCCCGACGTTGAAATCGACTACTATCAGTCCAATAGTGAAGGGGCCCTGATTGACTGCATCCAACAGGCCGATGGGGTCTACGACGGAGTCGTTCTGAATGCCGGGGGATATACCCACACTTCAGTGGCCTTGGCGGATGCCATCGGGGCCGTACAGGTTCCGGTCGTCGAAGTGCATATCTCGTCTATTTTAGCGCGCGAGTCCTTCCGTCATGTGTCGATGATCGCCCCGAAATGCAAAGGATCGATCATGGGCTTTGGCTTGGACTCTTACCGATTGGGTGTGTTGAGTTTCATGGCTTAACCGCGGAGATCACACGAAATTATAGCGTGTAAAAAAGAAAAAATGAAAAAAAGAACCAAAATCATCGCCACCATTTCCGACATGCGATGCGAAGTGGATTTCATTCGTGCGCTGTATGAAGAGGGAATGAATGCGGTGCGTATCAATTCAGCCCACGTAACCCCGGAAAGTGCAAAGAAAATCGTAGAAAACACCCGGGCCGTATCGGATCGAATCGCGATCATTCTGGATACCAAAGGGCCGGAAATCCGGGTAACCGGCATGGCGCCGGGCTTTTCGGAGGGAATCGCGGTCGAAGAAGGCGACCTGATTACAGTACAAGGAACCAATCAGGATTTACCCTCGAGCGATCAGATGGTCTATCTGAACGATCCTTCGATCTATCAAGATGTACCGGTAGGAGCCTCCCTGCTCATCGACGATGGTGAGCTGGAATTGGCCGTTACGGATAAAAAGGAGAATACGTTAATCTGTGAAGTCCGCAACCCGGGCCGGATTAAAGCCCGTAAAAGCGTCAATGTGCCCGATGTACATATCGATCTGCCTTCCGTGACCGAACGCGACCGGATGTTCATTAATTGGGCGATCGATATGGATATCGATTTCATTGCCCACTCGTTTGTCCGTACCAAAGAGGACGTACTGGCGGTGAAAAAGATCATTAAAGAGCGCAACAGCAGCATTAAGATCATCTCCAAGATCGAAAACCGCGAAGGGGTGGACAACATCGATGAAATTCTCGATGAAACCTATGGCATTATGGTGGCCCGTGGCGACCTGGGCGTTGAAATCCCCGCGGCACAGATTCCCGTCACGCAACGGAAACTGGTCACAAAATGTATCGAAAGCAAAACGCCGGTGATTATCGCCACCCAGATGCTGCATACCATGATCACCCATCCGCGTCCGACCCGAGCCGAAATCAGTGACGTGGCCAATGCGATTTATCAGCGGGTCGACGCCGTGATGTTGAGCGGGGAAACAGCCAATGGGGCCTACCCGGTAGAAGCGGTACGTACCATGGCCAACGTAGCGATGGTGGTGGAACAGGATCACGACAGCCACCAACCCAACATCGATATGAATCTGGTACGCATCAACAACGAAATCACGGCTCAGTTGTCGCGGTCGGCCGTACGCGCCAGCCTGAATCTGCCGGTCAAGGCCATTGTCATCGACACCCTGTCAGGACGTACCGGACGTTATATCGCCGCATTCCGCAGTTACAAACCGGTGTTTGCGGTATGTTATCGCCGTAGCGTGATGCGTTGTCTAGCCATCTCGTATGGGATTCATGCCCTGTATAGCGAACCGGCCCATAATCACGAAAGTTTCTTGCTGGGGGTCCTCGAGTATCTCGAAGGGCAACACTGGCTCTCGAAAGAGGATCTGATCGTGGTGCTTGGAGGAAGTTTCGGAGCCTCGAAAGGAGCCTCCTTCATGGAAATCGGCAGCGTAGCCAACCTGGAAACCAAAGCCAAATTACATCAAAAATAGGGTTTTCCCCTCAAGGAAATGCACAAACCCCACTCCCTCGAGTGGGGTTTATCATAGCATATCCGCCCATACACAACGAGGGCCGGGAAATCCGGCCCTCGTTGTGGTTTACAAAATTCGCTTACTCAACGGTCGACTTAAGCATAAATACTCGGCTGTTGTTCGCCTCGCAGTACCCGAAGAGCATTTTCGGCCAAGGCTCGCATTTCATCTTCACCCGGGAAACGTTCCACAGGAGCGATAAACGACACACGTCGGGTAATCGATTCACAAATCCGTTGGCTATGCGCAATGCCCCCGGTCAACAGAATAGCCTCTACGTGTCCCGACAGCACCGTCGCCATCGCCCCGATCTCTTTCGCAACGTTGTAGCAGAACGCATCGACAATCAACGATGCCCGGGCATCCCCCCGGTCACAACGTTCCAAAATCTCAATCAGGTTGTTCGTCCCCAATAGCGCGACCATACCGCCGTTACCACAGAGCATGCGACGGACCTCTTTTTCGGTATATTTTCCACTAAAGCACACATCCACCACCTCTTCGGCCGTCAGTTCGCCTGACCGTTCCGGAGAGAAGGGTCCGTCTCCATGCAACGCATCGTTTACATCGATCACCCGTCCCTGATGGTGAGCCCCGACAGAGATGCCTCCCCCCAAATGGGCCACAATCAAGTCGAGAGTCTCATACGTTTTTCCGATCCGGGCGGCATAGGTTCGGGCCACGGCTTTCTGATTCAGCGCGTGAAAAATGGAAACCCGCTTAAAAAGCGGATGCCCGGCCACACGGGCCACCTCATCCAACTCATCGACCACCACCGGATCGGCGATATAGGCTTTGGCCCCCTGTAAAGAGGCAGCGATATCGGCGGCGATCAGCCCCCCCAGATTGGAGGCGTGCTCGCCCTGAGGAGGATTGATCAGATCTTTCCGCAGCGCCTCATTCACTTCATACACGCCCGAAGCGATCGGCTTGACCAATCCGCCACGACCGATGACCGCCTGCAGACTTTCCAACGGAATGCCCTCTTTTTGCAGTGCTTTCAGAATCAATGCCTTACGGAACGTAAACTGATCGGCCACATGGGCATAAGGTTTCAACGCTTCGGCCGAATGACGCAACGTGCACGCCATGATCTCTCGTTCATTCTCGAAAACCGCTATTTTGGTCGAGGTCGAGCCGGGATTGATGACTAAGATACGATACGAATGCATGTCGAACGAATTATCGAGTTATCGAGCCGACAAAGCGGCCAAAGCGATGGAATAAAGTTTCGATTCCGGCGTATCGCCTCGGGAGGTCAACACACAGGGGGCTTTTGCACCGACCACCATAGCAGCCAGCGGAGCCCGGCAAATTTGATTGGCGGCCTTGAAAAAGACATTCCCGGCATCCAGATTGGGGAACAACAAACAATCCACATCCCCTGCCACCGGGCTGTTCAGGTGTTTGATCTGCGCTACTTCGGCGTACAAGGCTACATCCAAGGCCAAGGGGCCATCCAGAATGATATCCCCAAACTGTCCGCGGTCGGCCATTTTAGCCAACACGGCCGCATCAAGCGACGATTGTAAACCGGGCAACAACTGTTCACTGGGAGCGATTACCCCGACCTTCGGCTTTTCAATACCCAAGGCCCGTGCCGTTTGCGTCAGGTAGCGAACCAAGGCCATCTTCTGATTCAAGTCGGGGTAGGGGATCACCGCCACGTCCGACACCAGCAGCAACTTCGGATAGTTCGGCAATTCGAACACCGTCAGGTGACTCAGAATGCCTTTCGGTGGCAACAAACCGAATTCCTTATTCAGAATACCTCGCATGTACTTGTCGGTCGAGACCAACCCTTTCATCAGGATATCGCCTTCGCCCTCGTTAATCATACGGACGGCTTTGTTGACACAAGCCACATCGCCATCCTCTTCCGCAATTTTAAACGTATGAGGATCAATCTCCAGGGCCATGCATTGACGAGCGATCTCGGCCCGATTGCCGACCAACGTAGCGTCGACAATTCCCATTTGTACGGCCGCATTGACCGCTTCCAACGTATGTGCATCTTCCGCATAAGCCACCACCAATCGTTTCCGAGGACGACTCTGCACGGCGGTGATCATCTGTTCGAGTTTTGTAATCACAGCTTTTCGATTCTTTGGTTTCAGGGGGTTAAAGATAGCGATAAATTGCCATTGTTATTCAGAAAAGCGTTCGTTCTCGCTCAAATGGCGGGCTCTCTACCTCGCTTTCAAGGCTGTTTCGGCCATAAAAAACTCCCGATCGAGGATCGGGAGTTTGCCATTTCGGGGTATGGAGAGATCTATTCCGAACGTTTTTTGGTCAGGCGGAACGTATCCGAAGCGATCACCAACTCTTCGTTCGTCGTGACAGCCACCACCTTGACTTTGGACGTGGGCTTGCTCAACAGCACATCTTTACCACGCACGCCATCATTGGCGGCACTATCGAATTCAACCCCCATATATTCGAGGTTTTCGCACGACCATTGACGAACCATGTAGTCATTTTCACCGATACCGCCCGTGAAGACGATCAAATCGACCCCACCCATCAGGGCTGCATAGGCACCAATAAATTTCCGTACCCGGCCGCAGAACATCTTCAGCGCCAGTTTGGCTCGTTGATCGCCCCGTTCGGCCGCTGCGTGGATGTCGCGCATATCGGACGAAACTCCGGTGATCCCCAACATCCCCGACTCCTTATTAATCATCGTATTCAGACGATCCAGATTCAGGCCCTCTTTTTCCGCGATGTAAATCAAGGCGCCCGGGTCGGTGCTCCCGCAACGGGTTCCCATCACCAATCCGTCTACCGGCGTAAAGCCCATCGAAGTAGCGAACGATTTACCATTCAAAATCGCCGTAATCGAAGCTCCGTTCCCGATGTGGCAGGTGATGATTTTCGAATGTTCGAAGTCCATGCCGGTCATTTTGCAGGCCTGCTGTGCCACATATTTAT
This sequence comes from uncultured Alistipes sp., assembly GCA_944326035.1. Lineage (GTDB taxonomy): Bacteria > Bacteroidota > Bacteroidia > Bacteroidales > Rikenellaceae > Alistipes_A. The sequence goes on from CALVCS010000004.1 coordinate 100,997, forward strand.
GGCTGGTGCCATGGAAACCGTACACCCGAACCCGATATTCTTCATAATATTTGTAGGGGAGGGCATACATATAATTTTCGGCCGGAATCGTCTGATGGAACGAGGTGTCGAAAACCGCTACCTGCGGCGTATTCGGCAAAATATTTTCCATGGAGAGAATCCCTTTCAGGTTGGCCGGGTTGTGTAACGGGGCCAAGTCGAAGCAAGCTTCGATCTTCTGTTTCACGCTCTTATCCACCACAGCGCTATCCTTGAAATATTCACCTCCGTGGGCCACCCGATGCCCCACTGCCGATAACTGCGAAATGTTGTCCAACACCCCATGATCGGGATCGACCAGCGCTTCCAGAATCAGGCTGATCCCCGAGGTATGGTCGGGAATACTTTTCGTAAGTTCGAACTGAGGGCGATTCGTCGGTTTATGGACCAACAGACCGTCCGACAGACCGATACGTTCGACCTGTCCTTTGACCAGCAACGTATATTCCGTGGGGCTCGTCATGTCGATCACCTGATATTTGATCGACGAACTGCCGCAATTTAAAACCAGAATAGTCATTTAAGATATGCTTTTAGGTAATTGTACTTCATCCATTAGAGTCCGGCAGCCTGGCAAGAGGTAATGGCTACCAACGAAACGATATCGTCTACCGAGCACCCACGCGACAGGTCGTTGATCGGCGCGGCCATCCCTTGTAGAATCGGGCCAATCGCTTCGGCATGGGCCATACGTTGTACCAATTTATAGGCAATGTTGCCGACTTCCAGATTGGGGAATACCAGCACATTGGCCCGTCCGGCAATTTTACTGCCCGGCGCTTTCTGGGCCCCGATGCCCGGAATGATCGCCGCATCGGCTTGCAACTCACCGTCGATTTGCAACGTCGGATCCATCTGCTGGGCCAGCAACGTGGCACTCACCACCTTGTCGACCAGTTCGTTTTTGGCCGAGCCTTTGGTCGAGAAGCTCAGCATGGCGATACGCGGTTCAAATCCGGCAATCGCCCGCGTCGTGCGGCCGGTCATCACGGCAATTTGAGCCAACTCTTCAGCCGTCGGATTGGGATTAACGGCGCAGTCGGCGAAGACCATCATGCCGTTTTCTCCGAACAACGTATCTTTGAAGAACATGATAAAGGCCCCTGATACAACGCTGATTCCCGGCATCGTACGTACATACTGGAAGGCCGGACGCAACACATTACCCGTCGCATTCATCGCCCCCGATACTTCGCCATCCACATCGCCGGCTTTCACCATGATCGCCCCCAGATAGAGCGGATCGAGCAGCTGTTTTTCAGCATCTTCACGGGTCAGGCCTTTGGCGGCACGCAGTTTCAACATCAATTCGATGTAGGCCTCTTTCTTCGGATTATTTTGCGGATCCACGATCTGGACATCGCCGAGATTTTTCAAATAATACTCATCCGCCAGATGGTGAATTTGATCAGGATTACCGATCAGGACCACTTTGGCAAATCCTTCCTGGGTGATTTTGTCGGCAGCTTTCAGGGTACGTTCTTCCGTTCCTTCCGGCAGAACGATCGTTTTGAGGTTTTGGGCGGCTCTCGCCTTAATTTTGTCAATGAATTCCATAATCAACGATTATTTAATGATATTGATTTTTGTTCCTATATAAAATCCGAGGGCAACGGCCGCTAACGAAAACAGCAGACTCAGTCCGATGTACGAAACGGCAATCGAATAGTGGCCCGAGCGCATCATCCGCAACAACTCCAATGAAAAGGTCGAAAACGTGGTAAATCCCCCACAAAATCCCACGACACTGAGCAGATGCCAATGATCTTTCACCTCGAGGGCCAACAACCCTCCAATCAACAACGAGCCCACGACATTCACCAACAGCGTATGCCACGGAATGCTATCTTGGGGAAGGTGCGGTTGCATGGCCACCGAGATCAGATAACGACAGACACTGCCCGTAAAACCACCCAATCCAACCCAGAGAAGCTCTTTCATATTCTTTTTGCTTATCATGCAAAAATAGGGATTTGAGGAGGAAATCGAAAGGATAAATCCGATATTTTTCCTGTTTTTGTAAGGAAAATCCATTTCTGGGAAAAGTTTCCTATTTTTGTTCAAACAAACACCCTAGATGGATGATGATGAAAACGATTTTAAGTATGATGATCGGGCTACTGTGTTGGATGCCCTGTTCCGCACAGTTCAATTGGGGGAAAGCCCTAAGTGCCGGAGCGAAAGCTCTGCAAGCTGTTACGCTGAGCGATGCCCAAATCGAAGCCTATGTCAAAGAGTATATCGAATGGATGGACAGCAATAATCCGGTCTGTGAAGGCGACGACCCCTACGCCGTCCGATTGGCAAAGATTACCCAAAACATCGACGGCGTCGACGGCATTAACATTAAAGCGTATCGTGTCACGGATGTAAATGCGTTTGCGTGTGCCGACGGAAGCGTCCGCGTATTCAGCGGACTGATGGACATCATGTCCGACGAAGAGATTCTGGGGGTGATCGGACACGAAATCGGGCATGTCGCCAATAAAGATACGAAAGATGCCTTTCGCAATTCGCTGTTGACATCGGCCCTACGCGACGGGATCAGCTCGACCGGAGGCACCGTAGCCAAACTCAACGGGTCTCAATTGGGGGATCTGGGCGAATCGCTGATGAACGCCCACTATTCCCAGAAGCAGGAATATGCCGCCGACGAGTACGGATACAACTTCCTGAAAGAGCACGATATTAATCCGTGGGCCATGGCACTGGCATTCGAAAAGCTCAAAGCCCTGCAAGAAGATGCCGGAGTCAACCAAACCGGTAAAATCCAACAACTCTTCTCCACGCACCCGGATATCGACGCACGGGCCAAAGCCATGGCCGATAAGGCGACCGCCGACGGTTTCGAACGTCCAGTCGACACCCCCTCTTCGACAACGAAATAGGTTGCCAACCGTCACCTTGACTATAGAAAGGGCCGGCCGCTATGTAAGCGGCCGGCCCTTATTTTCTAAGAAAGATTTCAATCTTCGTATTTATACCCGACTCCTTTCACGGTCACGATATGATGGTCACCCAGTTTTTCCCGCAACTTACGGATGTGCACATCGATCGTACGGTCCCCGACGATCACATCATTCCCCCAAACATTGGAAAAAATCTCATCACGCGAAAACACCTTTTGCGGCTTGGAGTAGAGTAGGGCCAACAATTCGAACTCCTTCCGCGGCAACACAATCTCCCGACCGTCCTTGACAATCAGATAGCGTTCGCGATCCACCACCATACTTCGGGGAGGCTCCGGAGCCCCGGTCGGCGTATTTTCCAGCCGCTTGAGCAGGGCCTTGATCCGACTGATCAGCACTTTTACTCGAATCGGTTTGGGGATGTAGTCGTCGGCCCCCGCTTCAAAACCCGCAATCTGGGAATAATCCTCACTGCGCGCCGTCAAAAAAGCAATCATCGTATGTTTGAGATCGGCATGCGTACGGATCTCCTGACAGGTTTCAATGCCATCCATCTCGGGCATCATCACATCCAGCAAAATCAGATGGGGATGAGTCGCCAACGCCACTTTAATGGCATCTCGTCCATTGGTAGCCGTTTCGACCTGATAGCCCTCTTTGGTCAAATTATACCCGACGAACTCCAGAATATCCGGTTCGTCGTCGACCAGCAGAATGCGGTAACTCATCGTCATGATCGGTTGTGAGCCTTCGGGGCTCGAATGTAAATAATTCTTTTTTAGCGGTTAAATTTACATACTATTTTGGGAATATAGATTAAAGAATCGTTAATTCCGCGAATTCTTTTTCTCGAACAACGGGACGGGCAACTTTTTGGTCTCCGCCTTCGCTATTTCTGAAAAAATCATCTATCTTTGTCATTTAGACTCAGGTGTGAGTCTCCTGCAAAAACCCTACGAAGATGACTGCTGAAAACAAAACTGCTCCCGTTCCCGAGGAACCCGTCAATAGCATTCCGGCTATTGAAGATACGAGTGTGACTCCTGCTCCCGAAACCGCTGAAGATAACGCCTCTGCGTCTGTCGCCACCCCCAGTCAGGCCCCGACCGAAACCGGGTCGTCGCCGGTTGCCACAGCGCCGGAAGCCTCGGCTTCACCTGCCGCCGATGCAAACACCGGAGGAGAGGAAGAAGATGCCCAGCACGATTCTCAAGTGGATTTTTCGGAAGAAGAGGCGGCCCTGGCAGCCTCTGCTCCCGAGTTCGATCTGGGCGATGAAGCCTCCGATGTGGACTCGGAAGAACCCGAAACAACCTCTGAAGAGACACCGGACTATACGCATAAGAGCAAAGAAGAGCTGGTCACGATCTTCGAACAGCTTTTGGCGACTCGCCCGGTACAGACTCTGCGCCGAGATGCCGAAGCCATTAAGGTGGCCTTCTACAAAACCTATCGCGCCGAAGTCGATCAAATGCGTCGAGCCTTTATCGAAGGGGGAGGGCGCCCGGAAGAGTTCGTTCCGACTCCCGACGAAAGCGAACAACGACTCAAAGCTCTTTTCGCTCAATACCGCGATAAACGCAATGAATACATGGCGGGGTTGGATCGCGAAAAAGAGGAAAACTATAAGACCAAACTGCAGATCATCGAAGAGTTGAAAGAGCTGATCGACGGCAACGAAACCCTGAACGCCACGTTCAATACGTTCCGGGAGCTGCAAAAGCGCTGGAAAGAGACGGGTCCGGTTCCCCAAGCACACCTGAAGGATCTGTGGGAAACGTACAATCTCTACGTCGAAAACTTCTATAATTTCATTAAGATCAACAAGGAGCTCCGCGATCTGGATCTGAAAAAGAATTACGAAATCAAGCTCCAGTTGTGCGAAGATGCCGAAGCGCTGTTGTTGGAACCGTCGGTCATTACGGCTTTCCACAAATTGCAGAAACTGCATGAACAGTGGCGGGAAACAGGCCCCGTTGCCAACGAGTACAAAGATCAACTGTGGGAACGTTTCCGGGAAGCTAGCACCAAAATCAACAAACGGCATCAGGAACATTTCGAACACCTGAAAGAAGAACAGAAGCGCAATCTGGAACTGAAAACCGAACTGTGCGTCAAGGCCGAAGAGCTCTCTGCGGCCCCCTTATCGACCCGCAAAGAGTGGAACAAAGCCTCCGATCAGCTCATCGAGATCCAGAAAGTATGGAAAACCATCGGATTCGCTCCCAAGAAAGATAACACGAAAATCTACGAACGTTTCCGCAACGCTTGTGATAAATTCTTTGAAAACAAACGGGCTTTCTACCTCCAAACCAAACAGGAGATGGAAAACAACCTGACCCTGAAGACCGAAATTTGTGTGGCTGCCGAAGCCCTGCAGGAGAGCGATCAATGGAAAAAAACGACCGACGAACTGATCGCCTTGCAAAAGAAATGGAAGGAGATCGGTCCAGTTGCCCGTCGTCAGTCGGATGCTGTCTGGAAACGCTTCCGAGCCGCCTGCGACCACTTCTTCGAACGAAAGGCGGCCCATTTTGCCTCCGTCGACGCCCAATACGAAGACAACCTGGCCAAAAAACGTCAACTACTCGAAGAGCTGAAGGCCTTCACGGCTGATAGCCGGGAAAAAGGGTTCGACGCCATCAAAGAGTTGCAACGACGCTGGTCGGAAATTGGCTTCGTACCCATTAAATATAAAGACGCCATCCAAACCGAATATCGACAGGCCGTCGATGCGATTTTCGCCCAACTGCGCGGCAACGAAAAAGAACATCGCCTGGAACGATTCAAACACAAACTCGCCGGCATGAGCGAAGGCGGAGCCGACAAACGGATTCGGTACGAACGCGATCGGCTGTACAACAAGATGAAACAGTTGGAATCCGATATTGCGTTACTGGAAAACAACATCGGTTTCTTCTCGAAGAGCAAAAATGCCGAAGCGATGATTCGCGATGTGAAAGACAAAATCGCCCGTTACCGCGAAGAGATGGCTACGATAGTGGAAAAAATCAATATGATCGATAAACAACAAGCTGAGTAATAGAATTATGGCCTTAGCAAACAAGAACAAAACGAAATTTATCTTTGTCACGGGAGGTGTGGCCTCTTCTTTGGGGAAGGGGATTATCTCCGCTTCGTTAGCCCGCCTGCTTCAGGCTCGGGGATACAATGTCACCATTCAGAAACTGGACCCTTATATCAATGTCGACCCCGGGACCCTGAACCCTTATGAACACGGGGAATGCTATGTCACCGAAGACGGGGCCGAAACCGACCTCGACCTGGGCCACTACGAACGTTTCACCAACATCCAAACCTCCCAGGCCAATAACGTGACCACTGGACGTATCTATCAGAGTGTTATCAACAAAGAACGTCGGGGAGAATTTTTGGGGAAAACGGTACAGGTAATTCCGCATATTACCGATGAAATCAAACGCCGCATTAAACTGCTGAGCGCCAAAAACGAATACGACGTCATCATTACCGAAATCGGCGGGACGGTCGGAGATATCGAATCGCTGCCTTATATCGAAGCCGTACGTCAATTGCGCTATGAGCTGGGGTATGGCAATACGTTGATCGTTCACCTGACCCTACTGCCTTATATGGCCGCTTCGGGTGAGTTGAAGACCAAACCGACACAACATTCCGTCAAACAGTTGCTGGAAAATGGTTTGCAACCCGACATTTTGGTGCTGCGTACGGAAAAGCACCTGACCAACGAAATCCGTCGCAAAGTGGCTTTGTTCTGCAACGTGGATGTCAACGCCGTGATCGAGTCGATCGATGTACCGACCATCTACGAAGTGCCGTTAAAAATGCTGGAACAGAAACTCGATGTTGTCGCCCTGGAAAAGCTTCACCTGCCGCACGATACCGAACCCGACCTCAAGCGTTGGATCGAATTCGTAGAAAAGGTGAAACACCCCAAACAGCAGATCAACATCGCCCTGGTCGGCAAATATACCGAACTGCCCGACACCTACAAGTCAATTGCTGAATCTTTTGTTCATGCAGGGGCAGCTAACCACATTAAAGTCAAGTTACAATACGTCAACTCCGAAAAGATTACGCCCGAAAATGTAGCCAATCAGCTCAAGGGTATGTCGGGCGTATTGGTAGCACCGGGCTTCGGTCATCGGGGGGTAGAAGGAAAGATCACTGCAATTCAGTACGTGCGGGAAAATAAGATTCCATTCCTGGGTATCTGCCTCGGTATGCAATGCTGTGTAGTGGAATTCGCTCGTAACGTCTTGGGCTATGCCGACGCCAACTCCACCGAGATGGAAAATACGGCTCATCCGGTTATCGACCTGATGGAAGAACAAAAAGGGGTGACCGAAAAGGGCGGAACCATGCGTCTGGGTGGATATCCCTGCGAATTGGCCGAAGGCTCGAAAGTGGCCGCCGCTTATGGGAAACGCCAGATTGTCGAACGCCACCGTCACCGTTACGAATTCAACAACCACTACCTGGAAGAGTTCGAACGTGCAGGTCTCAAACCCGTGGGGGTCAATCCCGAAACCGGTTTGGTCGAAGTAGTGGAACTGACCGATCATCCGTGGTTTATCGGGGTTCAGTACCATCCTGAATACAAGAGTACGGTACTCAATCCCCATCCGTTGTTCGTCGCTTTCGTGAAGGCTGCGGCCGAATACGAAAAGGAACATCCTGCCAATAAACAATAACCCTCTTACAACGTTACATGGACAAGAAAACACTGATCGGTTTACTCTTAATCGGAGTCATTCTCTTCGGTTTTACGTGGTATAATAATGCTCAACTAAAGAAATACAATCGTCAGAAAGCGATTGCCGATTCGATCGCTGCGGCCAATATGCCGGCTCCCGAAGCGGTTCCTGCGGACACGTTGCAGCCTCTGGCAGCAACCCCTCAAGTCGATACCGCTGTGCAACAGGAAGCCGTCACCCGATTGGGGAAAGCGCTCTATGCTGCCTCTGAAGGAGAAGAAGAGTTCTATACCATCGAAAACGACCTGATGAAGGTGACGTTTTCGAATCGGGGAGGGCGAGTGGCTTCCGTCGAGCTCAAAGACTATAAAACGTATCAAGGGACTCCCTTGGTGTTGTTCGATCAAAATTCGTCGGTTTTCGACCTGTCGTTTTTCATCAAACAGGCTTTCGGAACGGCCCAGATCAACACCTCGGACTACTACTTCACGCCGGTCGATCCCCAGAATCTAACCTTTGGCGAGGGCGAGCAGGAAAAGACCTTCGCCATGCGTCTGCCGATCGACTCCGCCTCGTACATCGAATACCGTTACGGCATTCTGAAGGATAATTACCGCATATCATTCGATGTCCGGTTTGTAGGGATGCAAGATAAATTGGCTCAAAATCAGGGCGATCTGGGACTGCTCTGGAAGCAGACGACCTTCCAGAACGAAAAAGGATTCGATAACGAGAACAATTATACGACCATTGCCTACAACTATCCCGGCGAAAGCTCGATCGAAAATCTCGGTTACTCCAAAGACAGTAAATCCGAAACGATCAACACCAAAGTCAAATGGGTAGCCTTTAAGCAGCAATTTTTCTCCTCGATTCTGGTCTGCAACGACGACTTCCAAAACGGATCGATCGAATACCAAACCTTTGCACCCTCCGAAGATCGACTGAAAGCGTTTCAGGCCCGTTTGTCGGTTCCTTTTTCACCCCAAACGCAAGAGTACGACTTCTCGTTCTACTTCGGTCCCAACAAATTCTCGACCCTCAAAAAGTATGACCTGCACTTCGAACGCCTGGTTCCGCTGGGCGGCTGGATCGTGGGTTGGATCAACCGCTGGTTGGTGATTCCGACGTTCGATATTTTGGGCAAATTCATTCACAATTATGGTATCATCATTCTGCTCTTGACGATCATCATCAAGGTGCTGATCTCTCCGCTGACCTATAAATCCTATCTGTCAACGGCCAAAATGCGTTTGCTCAAACCGGAAGTCGACCAACTCAACGCGAAATACCCCAAACCGGAAGACGCCATGAAAAAGCAACAGGCCATGATGACCTTGTATCGCAGTGCCGGCGTTAATCCGATGGGGGGGTGTCTGCCGCTGTTGATTCAGTTGCCGATTCTGATCGCGATGTTCCGCTTCTTCCCGGCCTCTATCGAGCTGCGAGGCGAACACTTCCTGTGGGCCGACGACCTGTCGTCCTATGACAGCATTCTGAATCTGCCGTTCCACATTCCGTTCTACGGTAGCCACGTCAGTCTGTTTGCCTTGTTGATGGCCGTATCGGTTTATATCTCTTCGCGCATCAACTATTCGCAGACGGCTTCAGCCGGACCGCAAATGGCCGGCATGAAGTTCATGATGCTGTATCTGATGCCGTTGATGCTGCTTTTGTGGTTCAACAACTACTCCAGCGGGTTGAGTTACTACTACCTGGTAAGCAACCTGATCACCATCGGACAAACCTATGCGTTCCGATACGGTGTGAGCGACGAAAAGCTCCATCAACGCATGAAAGAAAATGCGAAGAAACCCCAAAAGAAATCGAAATGGCAAGAACGTTATGAAGAGGCGCTGCGGCAACAACAAGCCAATGCCCGCCGACGCAAATAGTTCTTCAACCGGCTCCATAAAAAAAACGTGATCTCTGCATGAGATCACGTTTTTTTAGGCTGTTAGACGTAGAGATACCGAGAAGGGGCCTCCTTTTTGTTCTCAAAAAGCTCGTTTATCGTGCTTCAAACACGTCATTTACCCTCATTCAGGTATTTCGCCAATCCACCGGCCGCCGTTTCCTTATAGAGACTCGGCAAGTCGTGCCCCGTATGGCGCATCACTTCCACCACCTTGTCGAAGCTGACGCGGTGACGGCCATCCGAGAAGGTCGAGTAGGTATTGGCGTCCAAAGCACGAGCCGCCGCAAATGCATTCCGTTCGATGCAAGGGATTTGCACCAGACCGCATACCGGATCGCAGGTCAACCCCAAGTGGTGTTCGAGTCCCATTTCCGCAGCGTATTCAATCTGCGAAGGAGCCCCACCGAAAAGCTGACAGGCTGCCGCTGCCGCCATGGCACAAGCCACCCCGACTTCTCCCTGGCAACCCACTTCAGCCCCTGAAATCGAAGCATTGGTCCGTACGACACTCCCGAACAACCCGGCGGTCGCCAATGCCTTCAAAATCCGGGAATCCGGGAAATTCCGGGTCTGTTTAATATGGTACAGAACGGCCGGCAATACCCCACAAGATCCACACGTAGGAGCCGTCACGATTTCCCCACCGGTGGCATTCTCTTCGGAAACCGCCAGCGCATAGGCATACACCTTTCCCCGGCTTTTCATCGAACCGCTATATCCATTCGCCCGGATCAGATAATTGGCCGCTTTGCGTCGCAGACCCAAGCCCCCCGGGATAATTCCTTCGGTTTCCAGCCCCCGATGAATCGACTCCTGCATCACTTTCCACACCTCGGCCAGATAGTCCCAGATGTCGGCATCTTCACAAGCCTGGACATATTCCCAATAACTACCCCCACTCTTGTCGCACCAATTCTGGATCTCCGTAATGGTTGACATCTCATAAATCTGTGGAGGAGGGGCCTGGTGCATATCCTCGCTGGCCAAGGCACCTCCTCCGATACTGTAAACAGTCCATTGATCGGTGCATTTTCCGGCCTGATCGAAAGACTCAAAGAGCATACCGTTCGGGTGAAAATCCAGAAACACCTCCGGTTTCCAGATAATCTCCGAGGGCGCTAACGGTTGCAGAACGCCCAAAATCGCCTGATCGGTCATATGTCCATGTCCCGTCGCGGCCAAACTGCCGTAAAGCGTAACTCTGAAACGCGCAGCCTCCGGATGTCGTGTCGCAAACATTTCGGCCGCTTTTTTAGGGCCCATGGTGTGGCTGCTGGAAGGACCGTTACCGATCCGATAAATTTGTTTAATCGATTCCATGTACGGGTTATTAGTATGTATGCTGGCTAAGCCAGAATAAAATCGTATCGAACACCTGTTGACGGATCGGTTGCGCCGACAGAGTCAGGTCGTGCAAACCTCCCTCAATCGCGACATCCGTCACCCGATCACCCAATCGGAGCGCATAACGCCGAATGTGATCCACTTGCAAAACGATGTCGCTGTCGGTAAATTTTGTACACCAGACTTTTCCTCCTGCCGAACGTGCCGAATGCAGTACCAAGACCGGAAGGGTCAGCCCCAACCCCCGATGCAACCGAAGTTGTCCCCGACGAATCGTCCGTAGCCATGCAAAGTACAGTGGGACACCCTCTTTGGGTTTCCATCGGGTATCGAAGTTCCATTCCCCCTTTTCGCTGCGATGGACGCTCGCAAAATAGTGCGGGGAGAGTTCGTTCCGTTTGTGAGCATACGGAAACAGACGGCCGATACATCCGACCAGCGGAATCGCCACACGACGTTTGAACCATCCGGCATTGAACTCGAAAAACGGACTGTTCAAGACCAAGGCTTCGATTCGTTCTCGTCGGGCTCCGGCCGCTGCATACAGCGACGCAATCAACCCGCCGGTTGAATGTCCGAGCAAAACGATCTGCTCATAACCGTGTGCGGTCATCCAGTCGATCGAGCGGTCGATGTCCGGAAAATACTCCTGCAGATCCCTGCAATAATAGGGGTGTTGATGCGGTAAGATCGATCGCCCATATTTCCGCAGATCGACCGCAAAAAAGTCCCATCCTCCCGCGACAAAAGCCTGAGCCATATGGGTCTGGAAGAAATAATCGACATACCCATGAAGATACAACAGCGCTTTCCGGGAAGATCGCTCGGCGGAAAAACCGATCAACGTAGCCCGTACCGGCCCCTCATAGTCATCGGGGAAGGTGAATATCTCGGTGTATTCTTTCATGTTTTCGCTCTACAAAGATAGTGTCCGAAAGGATAAATAGGCGCGTCAACGGGGATCTTTTCCCATCTTTTCTCATCTTTTCCCGATTTTTCTCCATTTACTGACAGCGGTTCCAAAAATCCAGACCCTCCACGACGAAGCGCCCTCTCTCAGCGCCATAGTGGATCGGGAAAGGGTAGGACACCGGCTATGAGCGACCCCATCCATAACCGACCTTCGGATACATACCTCTTTCGCACGAATAGCGTCCTTTCCGCTCCTTCAAAAATAGCCTCCGCCCGGCCCTTATTACCTAAAACGAGATGGACCGACCTCTGGATATTCCTCCTTCCGAAGCCAAACACGGGGGATCTGAAGGAGATCTGACAGGATTTATCGACACATTTGCCAATATTTATACTAACTTTGCGCGCACGCCTCTCGTCCACCACAACGGATGAAAGACGGATACCCAATGGCTCCATCTGCTTGGCAGAGGGGAAAGCCGGCGGGATAGGCAGTTCATCGAAACCGTGACCTCTCGGGTCGGAACGATTTTCGTCCACCGCAAACCTGGAATCGGATCAAGCTTTGGAAGAGGGGAGAGACGTTCCTTCCATGAGGGATGGGGCATGGCTGTCGTTCAACGTTCGGCGAGACGAAACGCTCCGAGGCCTTCGGTCGTTCACACCGCAACCCGACATGCGCCGACAGGGACAACGACGCCCAACGTCACTCGAGACAACTCAACGCAAAGACTCCACCGTGGACGCAGGCCATGCCGCCCGAATGGCTTCCCGTTGTGCTCGAGGCAACCCTGCCACCACCAGCCAATAGGAGTCCCGAATCCACCGGCGGATCAACCGGTCGGGCAGATCTCGATCCGGTCGCAGCGTATTCCAATGGCGTTTGTTGCAGTGATACCCCGGCAACACGGTTTCAGGGTATTGTTCACGCAATTGCTCGGCCCGTTCAGGATCACATTTCACATTGATCCTCCGGAAATCGACCATATCGGCAAAAGCATACATTTTACCGCCGATTTTATAGACGAGGGTCGTTTCATCGAACGGGGTGCACTCCTCACTCAGCGGAAGTGAGAGACAATATGCGCGAAACTCCAATACATCCATGGCTGCCGAATAAGCGTTGAACAAAAATACTAAATTTCATTCTTTATGCAGGGGGTTTATTCAATCATGCTGCTGGTCGTTTCCAACATCTTCATGACCTTCGCTTGGTACGGCCATCTCAAATTGCAGGAGATGAAGGTCATCAGTAACTGGCCGTTGTTCGGGGTTATTCTCTTTTCGTGGAGCATCGCGCTGTTGGAGTACTGCGCCCAGGTGCCGGCCAATCGTTTGGGCTTCATCGGCAACGGAGGACCTTTCACACTGATGCAACTGAAGGTCATTCAAGAAGTGATCACCTTAGTTGTTTTCACGCTGTTTGCCACCTTACTGTTCAAGGGAGAAGCGCTCCATTGGAATCATCTGGCGGCTTTCGTATGTTTGGTGATGGCCGTCTATTTCGTCTTTATGAAATAACCTGAAAACTATGAAACGAATCGTAACGTTAGTAGCCGCCATCGTGTTATTGAGCGGATGCGTATCGTCCGAAACCGGATGGAGTGACGCACAAAAAGAGGAAGTTCGCTCCCAGATGAGCGAAAATCGGGAAAAATTCATGTTGCAATACATGAGTGAAGAACATTTCGCCTCGTTGCAATCGTGTGTATTGGAAGCCTTGACTGCTATTTTCCCGGCATACGAAGAGTATGCGGAGTTGAACGACCGGGCCGAAACCCTGGACGGTATGATGTGTGATTGTGCGGTCGATGCGATGGGGGCCAATTACGAAAATCTGAAAATGGTGTTTCCGTGGGAAACCCTGCGAACCGCCGGGATTCTCCCTGCCGGGAAAGCGCTGGTGCCCGAAACCCAGTTTTACAACCAACTGGCCACCTTAATTCGGAATCTGTACCCCAATCCCGACGCCTTCGTGATGGCCTTAATGCTCGACCCGAATGCGCAAAACGATCTGCGTCAGATGATGGCTCAAAGTGCCACGATCCAATAACGCCCCCTCGACACGGATACGATTTTGTCCGAGGGGTCCGGAGATACGAAAAAAAGCTGCTTTCGGGCAGCTTTTTTGATGCTTTCAGTAAAAAGATTAAGTATTGGGTAATACTAATTATTCTACTACGGTAACGTTGATTGCCTGTTCGCCTTTCTTGCCTTCACCGACTTCGAACTCTACCTTCTGGCCTTCTTCCAGACCCCGGAATCCTTCCTTGTTGATACCGGTGTAGTGAACGAAAATGTCGCTACCGGCTTCGGTTGTGATAAAGCCATAACCTTTGGCTGAATCAAACCACTTTACTGTACCTTTCATAAAAATAGCAATTAAAAAATCTGTCTTACAAAGAAAAACAAAAAGTTTGATATTCCAATAAAAATCGCGTAAATTTTTCGATTCCGTTCTTAATAATTTAACATGACGATATATTTTCTGAGGTCTACAGGAGCTCCAGACCCAAACTTAACAAACGTTTCACGTCTCCCTACAAAAAAAAGTCCTCCTGAGGAGGACTTTTTGACTATCATAACAGCGGCTACACGATCAGGTGTTCATCGCACCACAAACGTGGATAACCTGCCCGCTGACATACGACGAGAGATCGGAGGCCAGGAAGAGAGCCACTTTAGCCACCTCTTCAGGCGTTCCTCCACGACGTAACGGAATCTGTTTATACCAGCCTTGTTTGATTTCATCGGGCAGCGCATCGGTCATGTCGGTCATGATGAAGCCCGGAGCAATGGCATTCGCACGAATGTTACGCGAACCCAGCTCTTTGGCAATCGACTTGGCCAAACCGATCAAACCGGCTTTCGAAGCCGAATAGTTGGCTTGAGAAGCATTCCCAGACACACCCACTACCGAGGACATGTTAATAATGCTTCCGCTTTTTTGTTTCAGCATGATCGGGGTGACGGCGTGGATAAAATTGAAGGCCGATTTCAGATTGACATTGATGACCATATCCCATTGCGCTTCGGACATACGCATCATTAATCCATCACGCGTGATACCGGCGTTGTTGACCAAGATATCCACCCGACCGAAGTCGGCCAGAATTTTGGCCACTACATCGGCCGTATCTTGGAAATCCGCGGCATTCGACGTATACCCTTTCGCCTTGACACCCAGGTCTGTCAACTCTTTTTCGGTGTGCTGGAAGTTCTCGTCTTCCTTCAGATCGGTAAAGGCCACCGAGGCGCCTTCACGGGCGAATTGCAGAGCGATCGCTTTGCCGATCCCGCGAGCCGCACCGGTCACGATCGCCACTTTTCCTTCCAATAATTTCATGATTATACGTTTGATTAGGTTGTCTTACGGGTTTACCCGACATCAAAGATAGCAATAAATTTAAAATTAGAAAATTTTGCGTTCCTTCCACTCTCTTTGTATCTTTGATAAACGTGCATCGTGCGTTCCCCTGTTTCGTAATTACCCCAAACGATTCCCTTCTTATGAAAAACTGGTTATGCTGTGTGTGGCTTTTACTGCTGTCGTGGAGCGTCAACGCCACAACTTCCATTCCGCTACCCGAACATCCACGTCCCGACTTTCAGCGAACCGAATGGATCAACTTAAACGGAGCGTGGGCTTTTACATTCCACGCCCCGACGGCTCAGGAGGCCCTGTCGACGGGCGATCTTTCACAATTTCAGACCCAGATCCAGGTGCCGTTCCCGTGGGGCTCCCCCCTCTCCGGGGTGGTCGATGAGGGCGATCGGGGATGGTATGGCCGTTCGATCACGATTCCCGAAACGTGGCAAGGGAAACGGGTATTTCTGGTCATCGGCGCCTCGGACTGGGAAACCAAAGCCTGGTTAAATGGCCATCCCTTGGGCAGACATCAAGGAGGATATACGCCTTTCGAATTCGAATTGACCGACTTTTTGAGCTATGGGGTGCCGCAAACCCTGATGATCGAAGCGGACGACACCCCCAACAATCAACATCTCAGTGGAAAGCAAGGGTACGGCAATGCTCGAGGCATCTGGCAAACCGTCTACCTGGAAGCCCGGGGCGAAAACTTCATCGAATGGGTTCACTTTTCGCCCGACATCGATCGCTCGACAGTCAAAGTCGACCTCCAACTCAATCGCGTGCCGGCTCAACCCATGACACTGACCGTCCACTTCCGGGACAGTCTGCAGTCCGATTTTATCTACCAACCCACCTCGAAAACGGTTCATCCGTCCGCTTTCACTTTCGAAATTCCGCTTCAGAACCAACACCTGTGGTCGCTGGATGATCCCTTTTTATATGAAACCGAAATCGTATTGAGTGCAAAGAATCAGACGATCGATCGAGTCGACAGTTATTTCGGTCAACGTAAAATCAGCGTCGTCGATCTACCCGGCAGCGGCTACCCTTATGTCGCTCTGAACAACAAACCGATCTACCTGCAGCTGTGCCTCGATCAAAGCTACCATCCCGAAGGTTTCTATACGTTCCCCAGCGACGAATTCATGCGCCAGGAAATTCTGCTCTCCAAACGCCTCGGTCTCACCGGTAACCGCATCCACATCAAGAGCGAGATACCCCGCAAACTCTACTGGGCCGATAAATTGGGCTTATTGATCATGGCAGACATTCCGAACTTCTGGGGTGAGCCCAACGAGGCCGCCCGACAAGACTGGGAACACTGCATGCGCGAACAGATCAAACGCGACTACAACCATCCTTCGATCTTCTGTTGGGTCGACTTTAACGAAACCTGGGGCTTATTCACCCAACGTACCACTCCGGAAGGCAAGCAACGGCAATATCTGCCCGAAACACAGGAATGGGTTCGGTGCATGTATCTTGAAACCAAATCCTTGGATCCCACGCGTCTGGTCGAGGACAACTCTCCCTGCAACAACGACCATGTACAGACCGATCTGAACAGCTGGCACAGTTATCTTCCCGGCTATTTATGGGCCGATCAAATCGCCCGATACGATCGCGAAACCTATCCCGGATCGAGTTTCAATTACATCGGAGAGAACACCCAGGGTCGTGAGCCGATGCTCAACAGCGAATGCGGTAATGTCTGGGGATACACCGGCAGCACCGGAGACGTGGACTTTACCTGGGACTATCACCTGATGATGAATGCTTTCCGGAGCCACCCCAAAGTATGCGGATGGCTCTACACCGAACATCATGATGTGATCAACGAATGGAACGGCTACGTCAAATACGACCGTTCGCCCAAAATCGACGGCCTGAATGAATTGGTGCCGGGCATGAGTCTGGCCGATTTCCATTCGCCCTATTACATCGTCATTCCGGGCGATATCTGTACGGAGGTGAAGGCCGGTAGTCAGATCGAAGTGCCGTTATACGCCTCGTTCATGACCGATCGTGATCCGGGACCGCTCACCCTCACCACACGGTTGGTCGGATGGAATAGTTGGGGAGAATATCAGGAACAGGCCTCAGAAGATCACGCATTCGACCTGCCGTTTGAACCGTTTATGAGCCGTTCGATCGCCCCGATCACCCTCGACCTGCCCGAACAGAATGGATTGTATCTCTTACAAGTCTGGCTGTCCGATGCGGGAGGCAGCGTGCTCCATCGCAATTTCACCACCTTCCGTATTAAAGACGGAGCGAATCCCTCGACTGAAGCCGTGCAAACCCTCACCTTTGCCCCCAATTCCTTCACGAAACAAAGTTGGAGCCTGTTGCAAAACGAGATACTGGAGGGCCAAAAGGTCAACGGATTTGGAGCCGGTTATTTCGAATATACCCTGCCTTGGCCCGCCCATTGTTCGCTGGACGAGATCTGTGCAGCCACATTACGCTTCGAGGCTTCGGCCAAACAACTGTTCGGCAAAGATCGACAGGGCGTAGATTCGTTGGCCGATCTCGACTTCATGCGGGGCGGAGGCACCCACGATCCGTGCAAAAATGCCAACTCCTACGCGATGACCGATACGAAGCGGTACGACTCATGGGTCAAAGTCTATGTCAATGGCATAGCGGCCGGTCTGTACTATCTTCCCGACGACCCGGCCGACCATCGAGGCATTCTCTCCTGGCAGGCCCAGCCTCGAGATCGTCGCTTGCGGGAAGCCGGTTCATACGGTTACCTGATCAACGCAACGCTTCCCCTGGAGGCTCTGCACGAAGGGGAACCCATCGTCATTCGCCTGGAAGTTCCGCAAGAAATCGGCCATGGACTGGCTATTTATGGTCAGGATTTCGGCCGATACCCGCTGGATCCTACCCTGATGCTGCAGAAAAAATAGCACCGTTCTATCCCGGGATTGCGGAGATTTTATTACATTTGGACGATGAATCGCAAGAAACCTCTACGATTCGATCTGCACGGTAAGTATTTTTATTTAACCTCATACCTATGACAAGAGATACGAAACTATTCGACCTGATCGGTCAGGAAAAAGAGCGGCAGACACATGGTATCGAACTGATCGCTTCGGAAAATTTCGTCAGCGACCAGGTCATGGAAGCCATGGGCTCGGTGTTGACCAACAAATACGCCGAAGGCTATCCGGGCGCTCGCTATTACGGCGGTTGCCAAATCATCGATCAGGTGGAACAGCTGGCCATCGATCGTCTGTGCCAACTCTATGGCGCCGAATACGCCAATGTGCAACCTCACTCGGGCGCACAAGCCAATATGGCTGTTTTCCAAGCCATTCTGAAACCGGGCGATACGTTTATGGGACTCGATCTGGCGCACGGCGGGCACCTTTCGCATGGTTCGCCGGTCAACACGTCGGGGATTCTCTACAAAGCGGTGGGGTATAAGCTCAACGAAGAAACCGGCCGGATCGACTATGATGCCATGGAACAGCTGGCCCTGGAACATAAACCGAAATTGATCGTCGGGGGCGCTTCGGCCTACAGCCGCGAATGGGATTATAAACGAATGCGTGAAATCGCCGATCGGGTAGGGGCCTTATTGATGATCGACATGGCCCATACGGCCGGTCTGATTGCAGCGGGGCTGCTCGACAATCCGGTCAAATACGCACATGTCGTGACCTCTACCACCCATAAGACCTTGCGTGGACCTCGTGGAGGGATTATTCTCATCGGCAAAGACTTCGATAACCCGTGGGGCATTAAAACCCCGAAAGGCGAAATCAAGAAGATGTCGGCCTTGATTAACTCGGCCGTTTTCCCGGGCATCCAGGGAGGTCCGCTGGAACATGTCATTGCCGCCAAAGCCGTAGCCTTTGGAGAGGCCTTGGAACCGACCTACAAAACCTATCAGATGCAGGTACGCAAAAATGCCAATGCCATGGCAGAAGCCTTTATTCGGCGAGGATATAAGATCGTGTCGGGCGGTACGGATAACCATCTGATGTTGATCGATCTGCGCACCAAATTCCCCGATCTAACCGGGAAGGTCGCCGAAAAAGCCCTCGAAAAAGCCGACATCACCACCAACAAGAACATGGTGCCGTTCGACAGTCGCTCTCCGTTCCAGACCTCCGGCATCCGTGTCGGAACGCCGGCCATCACGACGCGCGGCCTGAAAGAGGATCAGATGGAACAAATCGTCGATCTGATCGACCGCGTATTGAATGCCCCCGATGACGAATCGGTACAGGCACAGGTCCGTTCAGAAGTACATGCTTTGATGGCCGGACGTCCATTATTCGCCTGGTAGATCGATACTCCCCCATAAAAAAGAGAAAGAGAGTTTCCTCTCTTTCTCTTTTTTATGTCTCTGACCTTTCCTCCTGCGTTTGTTCCATCGCTCCTCCTTCGCGTTTTCCTTTCAAGAAGATATGAAGCCACAGGACGAAAACGCAACAAACTTTCAGTTTGGTAATTGATCAGAGTCTGTCAGACATTCCTCCTTCGCTCCTTTTCAGGTCCTTTGAAAACGTTCTTCCGAACCAGAAAAGGAATGCGTCATCCGGCATGGGTCCTACGGTTTAGGGCAGAAAGATCGGAGCCGTGTGTGGTTGGGCCGGTTGCCAAATCACAGAAGCAGGCAACGAGGGCGGAATCACGTCCTTTTCCAAAAATTTCTCCAACGAATACGATTCTCCGGCACTCTGCAGAATCCGCTGGACAATCAACAGGCGACTGTATGCATTGAACCCTGCGCCCGATCCGCTTTGTTTCATGAGACTGTTATTCTCTGAACGCCAAACACCATACGCATACTGATACCCGCCTTCGTAAGCCCCGACCATTTCATAGCCGGGCAACCCGATCAACGACGCCCAATGAACCTGCTGAGGATCATCCGTCAAATCCAGATTCAGGTAATAGCCTCGTCCGAAGAGCTGTCGCAATTCACTGGCTTTCGAGTCTGGGATCGTGTGTCCACCCATGTATTCATCGCCCAAACGACCAATAGCATGTCCGCCCAACTCATGCACGAGGGTGGTTTCGAAACTGCTGGCCAACGTACCAATCGAATAATTCGCCTTTTCCGACACGAAATAGGTCGTTCCACCATGTCTTTTCGAATTGGCAATCACCGCAATCGCACAATCGGGTCGATGAGCATATCCGGGAGCCTTTGCCGCATAACTTTCCATCGTAGCTTGATCCAGGCTCATCTGACTGGAACTCTCATCCGCATACATCACGCCCAAACGTGAATTACGCGCATATCCCGGTTGAGAAACTCCGCTTTGCGGCGAAACCACCTTAACGATATAGACATTAAAATAGTTGCGGTAGGTTTTATAAGGTTCATACTGGAAGAGGGCCTCGATTCCCTGGATCATTTTACTTTCATACGTTCCGCCTGTTCCCATCTCTTGACTGGTAAAGCCATCTCCCATAAAGATCAGATTGAATCCCCGATCCGGCATCGGTTCAGCATAGGTAATCACCTGACCGTCTTGGGAATAATCATCACTTTCCAGGTTGTCATTCAGATTGGCAAATCCATAGCCGTCCCGCTGAGGCGAAGCAATCCATCCCTCATAATAAGGTAACTGCATCACATCGTCCGGGATAACGCCGTTAAAACAGTTAAAACTCAGATCACACGTTTCCAGACTGGTCATCTGCGCAAATCCGGCAGGCAAACCGCCCGACAATCGGTTACGTTGTAACTGTAAAGAGGTTAACTGCTGCATATTGCCCATACTTTCGGGCAACGATCCGGAGAGATTATTATAGCTCAGATTCAACTCTTCGAGCTGACGCAACTGGCCGATACTTTCCGGAAGCAACCCATACAGCTGATTTTTATGCAACGTCATCGATTGCAGCGCCGTCAACTGCCCGATCTCTTCCGGAAGCGGTTCATTGAAGGCATTATCATTCAAGGCCAACGTTTGCAACTGGGTCAAATTGCCGATCGACGCAGGAATCCCACCAGAAAGATTATTGACCGTCAGATCGAGAATTTGCAAGTTTCGCAGGTTGCCGATGCTTTCCGGAATATGGCCCGTCAACGCATCATGCGAAAAGTAGAGCTTTTCTAAATAGGGCAGATCGCCGATCTCTTCGGGAATCTCGCCGGAAAGGTTGTTGGCATACATATAGATCACCAACACATGTCCCTGATCATCAGTTCGAATACCCTCCCATTGACCGATCGGCTTATCACTCAACCAATTTTCCTGGGCCTTCCAATTCGGTCCGTTCATCTGATTATAGATCGCCAGCAGAGCCGCCAGTTCACTGCCCTCCGGCGCCTGCAACCCGGCATCCTGTCGGACCACAAACGTAGCTTGTCTACCTGAAGCCGAAATCGATAACGTACCCTCTCTTATCGAGAACGAAGCGTTCTCTTTCACGGTTACCTGTACCGTTGTCGTTCCGCTTTCCCCTTGCTGAGGTGACACCGACACCCAAGAGGCTTCGCCCAGATCGATGCTCCAGGCTCGGTTCGTATTGATTTGAAAAGATTGTTGGGTAACGCCGTCCGCAAAATGTAAGGTTTCAGGAGTGATCGATAGAGCCGGCTCATCCTCGTCCTTGGTACAAGCGGACAGTCCTCCGATCAGGATGCACAGTCCCCAAAGAATACTTAGTCGTGAAAAAGTCTTCATAACCTATCGTTTTTATTTTCTTTGAAGTTACGAAAACTTTTTCTAAAAATCGTCTAAAAAGCCCCCGAAATATGCAAAATTATGTTACTAAAGGGCCTCTTCCAAGGCTTTGCGCCAACGCTCCGGAATCGGAATGGATTGCTGGGCGGCAAAATCGAAACAAACCAGAGTCACCACGCTATCCGTTTTCAACTCTTGCGTTTCGGTATTGATAATTTGTTGAGTCAAGGTAAAACTCTTATGACCGATTTCACGAACGCGGGTTCTCACGATAATGGGCTCGGTCATCCGAATCTGTCGGATAAACGACGTATTGATCGCTACGGTAATCAGCCCCTCTTCCCGCCAATAGGGTTCCAAGTGCAGAACCTGATGAAAAAAATCGCTCTTCCCTACATCGAAATAGTGCTGTTGATTGACATTGTTGACGTGGCCCAGCATATCCACATCGGCAAATCGCATCTGTATTTTGGTATCGACGACCATCTTATTCCCGAATGATTTTAATTTCTCCTTGGGGGCCCACCATGATGATCGAAGAGGCTTTATGCGAAGCCCCCTCTTCACAGGACGGATCCACCACATAATCGACTCCACGTAGAATGTCTCCCGAAATTTCACTGAACGTCGCGGGAGAAGGTTTGCCCGACAAGTTGGCCGAAGTCGAGACCAACGGGCGGTTGAGTTTATGAATCAGTCGTTGACAAAATTCGTTTTTCGGAATGCGGATGCCCAATGTTCCGCTTTCGGGAACGAGATTGGACGCAACCCCCCGGGCTTCCGGCAAGATCAGCGTCAACGGCTTATCGGCCACTTCGAAAAGCTGCCAGGCAATTTCCGGTACCTTTTGAATATACAACGAGACCTTGTCGATCTGATCCAATAGGACCAACATACTGGTTTTGTTAACACTCTGTTTCAGGTCGTAAATGCGTTGCACGGCCTTTTCATTGGTGGCATCGCAGCCGATGCCCCAAACCGTATCGGTCGGGTAGAGGATGATCCCTCCCCGTTTGAGCACCTCAAGTGCTTCTTTTATTTGTTCTTCCATCCTTCGATTTCTGACTTCATAAACCCAACAAAAGTAATATTTTTTTGCCTTTTTCAGTAAAACGATATAGTTTTGTACTCCAAAATTAAAAAACCATCATGATTTATGGGAAGAGCATTTGAATACCGTAAAGCGAGAAAATTGAAACGCTGGGGCAATATGGCCCGTACGTTTACGAAACTGGGAAAGGAAATCGAAATCGCCGTGAAGGCCGGAGGTCCTGACCCTGGAGGAAATACTCGCCTGAGGGTGTTGATTCAAAATGCCAAGGCGGCCAACATGCCCAAGGAAAACGTAGAACGCGCCATCAAACGGGCCATTTCGAAAGATACGGCCGACTATAAAGAGATGGTCTACGAAGGGTATGCTCCGTTCGGGATCGCGATGATCATCGAAACGGCAACCGACAACACAACCCGTACCGTTGCCAATGTCCGCAGCTATTTCAATAAGGCGGGCGGTTCGCTGGGAACGACCGGATCGGTGGATTTTCTGTTCGAACATAAGTGCGTGTTTAAAATCCCCTTCTCGGAATCGATCGACCTCGAAGAACTGGAACTCGAACTGATCGACTACGGGGTAGACGAAGTTTTCGTCGACGGGAATGAAATCAATATCTATGGACCGTTCGATGCCTATGGGAAAATCCAGGCTTATATCGAAGACAAAGGCTACGAATTGATTAGCGGGGAATTTGTTCGCCTGCCGCTGGATACCAAAGAAGTAACCGACGAACAACGGGCCTCGATCGAAAAACTGATTGAACGTTTCGAAGAAGATGACGACGTCGTCAACGTTTTCCACAACATGAAAGAATCGGAAGACGACGAAGAAGACGCCGAATAATACCAGTGTCATTCCACACACGGAGAAAACGGGACATATGTCCCGTTTTTTGTATCCTACCCGGAGGCTTCACATACGAAACACGCCTCCAGAGACGTTCACCATACTCATGAAAAGAAAACATTTTTCTTTCGCTAAAATTGGGTATATTTGTAGGAAAAACGGCTCCGAACTGCCCCAACAGTAATCCGAACTCCCAGACAGTACGGAGTCTTATCGCTCGATTAAAGACAAAACCTATATGCTGCGTTTCCTGAAACATCTGTGCACATTGCTCGCGGTGGGTCTTCTGATTCCGGCGGTCCGGGCCCAGGAGATTCATTTCGAAACCGGAGCACCTCGCATGGTCTCCGTAGGCGAAGCCTTCCGCATCGAATTCTCGCTCAACGCCAAACCGGAAGATTTTACCGCTCCCTCGTTCGAAGGATTCGACGTATTGGCCGGTCCGACTACCTCTCAAGGTCAATCCGTTTCGATTCTCAATGGGAAAGTCAGTCAATCGGTCTCTTTCTCGTATACGTATGTTTTACAGGCTCGTGCGGCGGGGACCTTTACGATTCCAGCCGCCCGGGTAAAGGTAAAGGGCAAAGAATACAGCACGAAAGCGGTTCCCATTGAAGTGGTGGCGGCCGATGCGATGCCGGGGGGAGGATCCTCCGCTCCAGGCAACGGCTCCCAAGCCTCACCCGGAGAGCGCCGCCAAAATTCCGCCGCCACGTTAGCGGCCGACGACATCTTGGTTCGGGTCAGCGTCAACCGAAACAAAGTGTACAAAGGACAGCCCGTCAAAGCGACCTTCAAACTGTATACCCGCGTTCCTTTGGGTGGTATCGAGAAGATCATCTACCCGGCTTTCAATGGCTTCTGGGCCCAGGATCTCAATGTGGACGGCTACGACTGGCAACGAGAAACCTATAACGGGAAGGTATACGACGCCCGCATCATCAAAGAGACGCTGCTGTTTCCCCAACAATCGGGTACGCTCTATATCGAACAGTTCAGTCTGACGGCCATCGCTCAAATCATGACGCAAGCGGCTCCGCGCGGATCGCTGTTCGACGACTTCTTCGGCGGAGGGCCACAAATTCATGAGGTGCGGAAGAACTTGACCGCTTCTCCCATCCGCATTACCGTGGACGAACTTCCCACGGGGGCTCCAGCCACCTTTAACGGTGCGGTAGGCCAATTCCAAATCAGTAGCTCCATCGGCGATTCGACACTGGCGGCCAACTCTTCGGGCACCTATCAGATCAAGGTATCGGGGACCGGTAATCTTCCGTTGATGCAGGCGCCCAAACTGAATCTGCCCTCGTCGTTCGAACAATACAACATGAAGACCACCGAAAGCCTCAATCCCTCCACCATGGGGATTGCCGGCTATCGACAGTTCGATTACCCCTTTATTCCCCGCGGAGAAGGCCAGTACACCATCGAACCGGTACAATTCACCTATTTCGATCCCGACAAGAAACAGTACGTCACCTTATCGACACCGGCCTATTCCCTCCATATCGTCGCCGACTCGACCAGCGGAGCCGCCGGTGAACGGGGAATCGTAAGCGGCATCAGCAAAGAAGAGCTGAAAATTCTCGACGAAGATATCCGCTTCATTCGCATCGGAAACCCCGATCTCAAGAAACGAGGCAGCCATTGGTTCGGCAGTGTCAGCTACTGGTTGGTGCTGTTGATCTTGATAGGAGCCGGGATAGGCAGTTATCTCTATCTGAAAAAACAGCTGAAAGACCGTAAGAATACCACGTTGATCCGCCATAAAAAAGCCAATAAAGTCGCTTTGCAACGGCTGAAAGCGGCCCAAGGCCACATGAACGCCGGCGACGAACGCATGTTCTACGAAGAGATGCTCAAGGCGTTGTGGGGATACATGAGTGATAAGCTCAACATCCCGGTCGCCAATCTGACAAAGGATAACATCCGGGAAGAGCTGTTGCGTCGTGGATTGCCTGCCGAACAGTCCGAACGTTTCATCCAACTGATCTCCGATTGCGAATACGCTCAATATTCGCCTTCGTCGTCCGGTCAGGTCACCGAAATTTACAATACGGCTATTAAAATGCTCTCAAAATTCGAATCCGTTATCAAACGATAGTCATGAAAATCCGATTTCTGCTGATCATGCTGTTCTGTTCCCTCGGGAGCCTATCCACGGCCCAAACCACCGAGCAACTCTGGAACGACGCCAATACAGCCTATATCAACGGTCAATATGCCGATGCCGTTCGTGGCTACGAAGCCATTCTGAATCAAGGCATGGAGAGTGCCAAGCTCTATCTGAACCTGGGTAATGCCTACTACAAACAGGGACTCATCGGCAAAGCCATCCTGGAATACAACCGTGCTCTGCGACTCTCGCCTTCCGATACCGAAGCTCGGTACAACCTCTCGATCGCCCATGCCTATGTACAGGACAAGATCGATGTCGTACCCACCTTCTTTTTGAAACGCTGGGTACACGCTCTGCAAAGTTCCTGCTCTGGAAGCGGTTGGGCCATCTGGAGTGTGCTGTTTTTTGCCGTGGCCATCGGATGTATCATCTTATATCTGTTGGCCGAAGGGCTTTCCTGGCGAAAAGGGGGATTCTACGGGGCCATAGGAGCCATTCTGCTGTTTGCGTTCAGCTTTGCCTCGGCAGCCCGCAGCAAACGCATGGCTCTACATCCTCAGACCGCCATTGTGATGAGCAACGCCGCTCCGGTGAAGAGTTCTCCCGACTCGGGCAGCAAAGATATCTTCGTATTGCATGAAGGGACGCAAGTAACAGTACGTGACTCGCTGGGCGATTACCGCGAAATCATGATCGCCGACGGGAACCAGGGCTGGATTCAAGCGTCCGCCATAGAAATGATCGATTAAGATGGCCAAACTGCTGGATGATGTAGTAGGGGAGCTGTCTCGGTTGCCCGGTATCGGACGACGTACCGCCCTGCGTTTGGCCATGCATATCCTGCGCATGGAGGTACACGATGCAGAACGGCTGGCCGAATCCATCGCCCGTTTTCGCAAAGAGATTCACTATTGCCGCCGATGCAACAATCTTTCCGACACGGATCTGTGCGATATTTGTGCCGATGAAACGCGCGACCGTTCGGTCGTATGCGTGGTCGAACAGGTCAAAGATGTCATTTCGATCGAAAATACGCGCCAATATCGAGGTCTGTATCATGTGTTGGGCGGGATTATCTCTCCGATGCAGGGGATTGGCCCCTCCGACCTGAAAATCGATCTTTTGCTCGACAATATCGCACAGGGAGAGATCAAAGAGGTGATTCTGGCCCTAAGCACCTCGGTCGAAGGGGAAACCACTGCGTTCTATCTATCACGGCGTTTGGCCGCTTGTCCCGCGATCAAATTGACCACGATCGCCCGCGGCATCGGCTTCGGCGACGAACTGGACTATGCCGATGAATTGACCATCGCCCATGCACTCCATAACCGACACCCTATGGAAAAGGGCCACTAATCGCCGGGAACATACCCGACTTCTTCCTGCGATTCGCCCAACGATATTCGGCAATCGTCAACCCATAAAAAAACGGACTTTTATTGAAAAATAAAAGTCCGTTTTTTATGACTCGATGTCGACCGCTTATTGTGCGGCATCTTCCTTAGCTTCCATAATCGCTGTCAGCTCCCCGTTCGTATACAACATCAAGAGATTACCATCGATCTCATAGCTATCTACCTCATCCAACATCTGGAAGAAACGATCTTCGCCGGCCTGATCCGGACAAAAGGCCCGGGTGGAAGCAATCCCCTGAAAATCAATCTTGCCTTCGGCCGGCAACGTATAGGAGCCCATCAGCGAATTGCAATCGCCACGCCCATTAAACCGTCCCTCTTCGGTTCCGATGATGATATAGTAATTATCTTGGGCTTGAATGAGTTTTCCATCTTCCTGAATCAATGTCCATTGTGTACCAGTCAACGGTTTGTTGTTTTTCGACGGCCCACGACGACAAGAGCAGCACGAAGAGGTCATCAACAGAATCGTGCCCAAAAGAGCCAACCAAGTAACTGTTTTCATAGCTTGTTTTTTTAAGATAGTCGATGCAAAAATAACAAATACCCCGAAAATGGTGCTAATTTTGTGCCAGAAGAAACCGTAAGACCCTTAAATCATTATTCGACATGAAAAAAATCATTGCCAGTGCACAAGCACCTGCAGCCGTAGGCCCCTACAGTCAAGCCATCGAAGTGAACGGGACCCTGTATATCTCCGGTCAACTGCCGATCGACCCGGCCCAAGGGCAGATGCCGGAGAGCATCGAGGCTCAAACCGAACAAGCACTCAAAAATATCGGTGCTATTCTTCACGAAGCCGGTTACAGTTACGAAGATGTTGTCAAATCGACCGTTCTGCTGGCCGACATGAACGACTTCGCCGCCATGAATGCCGTGTACGCCCAATTCTATACCGCACAGATGCCGACCCGTGTATGCTATCAGGTCGCTGCTCTGCCCAAAGGCGCCAAGGTCGAAATCGAAGCGATCGCCGTTAAATAACGTTCCGGAGGTCTCACCCCCTCCTGATCCTGCTACCAAAAATCCGGCACATGGAACTGTGCCGGATTTTTAGTTGAGAAGTGACGCACATCAACAGATCGGTCGACTAAAAGGTGATTTTCACCACATCGTCCATCGTGGTTCGTTTGGCCGGATCGACCATAAAGGTCAAAAATCCATCCCGATAGAGATAGGGAATTGCTTCTCCGGTACGTAACAACCGTATTTCGGTAGGTTTCCGATCGGTCTTCACCGACACATCCCTCGTGAACGAAGGCAATAGATGCAGATACCAATGATTGTCCCGCGTCGTGATCCGCACATTGCTCAACTGCGCTCCCGGCGTGGGATCGGCCCCGATCAACGACTCTCCGCTATGTTTCATCCAGGCGGCCAGCGAATCCATCTGCTTGTAATAATTCGGATGCATGGTGCCCTCTCCGCTGGGTCCGACATTAATCAAAAAGTTGCCCCCCAACGAGCGACAGGCCGCCAGATGATCGAAGAACCAGGCATAAGGCCGGAAACTCCCCGTAGAGTCATACCCCCAGCCGCAACCGCCCTGATCGGTCCAGATATGGCAGCAATCCCACCATTTCGAGGGCATATAGGTGGGCAACTGACACTCAAACGGAGTCGTAAAATCCCCGATACGCATTCCTTTCCCATGCGGATCATCGGGATTGATAATGTTGGACCAACGATCGTTGATCACAATATCGGGCTGCAGGCTTCGAATCCAGGCGTAGATCTGATCCGTATGCATGTCGTCGATTCCACGGTAGTTCATGCCGTCGAGCCACAACAGGTCAATTTTACCGTATTGGGTCAACAGCTCCTCCATCTGGGCCATCGCAAAGGCCAGAAACGTCACATAGGCCTGATAATTGGCCGCCGAATCGGTAATCGGGGGTAGGGGCTTATTGCGCAACCGTGCATCGTATTCATTGGGATGTAAAAGGCCCGGATAGTGCCAGTCTCGCGGCGAAAAATAGAAACCGACCTTCAGTCCATTCGCCCGGCAGGCTTCCACATAACTCTTGATCAAATCACGCCCTCTCATGTATTGCTTCGTTCCGATACCATATTTCGACGGCCACAGCGCATATCCGTCATGATGCTTGGTCGTCAAAACGGCATAGGTAAACCCGGCCTCTTTGGCCGCTTTGAGCCACAGGTTGGGATCGTATTGCTGCGGATCGAACTGTTCCGCCAGGGCATAATATTTATCGGGAGGAGCGACTTTCCCGCCATATTTATAATAGGAGATCATATCCCACGAGGGTTGTGCCCCCACCACACTGTGAATACCCCAGTGCATGAAGAGCCCCAAACTGGCCTTCGGGAACCATTGTGCCCCCGGAGCCGGATTGGGCATCACGACCGGTTCCTGCAACGGTGTTTCGATCACCCGTCGGGCCTTTTCAACATCCTGAGGGTCGATTCGATACGATTCTGGATAAGAATACGTGGGAGCCTGTGCCCTGGAGGAGGTCCCGAACCCGACCGTCATCACAACACAAACAGTCAACAAAGCAATAAATTTGGGAGTTGCCATAAAATAGAGTAAATTGCATACCTTACAAAGATAGATTTTCGCTCGAGAAAAACAAACATCCCGAATGATCGGCGAGGAGGAAATCACGCGCTCAGCACCTATCACCGTAGCCACGCTGACAACAAAAGGTTTTGGGATTCTTGAGCTGTGCTTTGTGTGTATCATTTTTATATAGCCAACCCTTTTATCACCTCATTATCTTATGGATATTTTTGAACGTATGCGCAACGGAGAGTTAATTCTGGAAAGCGATCCGGAATACCCCGTCCTATATGAAGCCCTTTTGAGAGGGATGAGAATCACCGGTCAACTCAATGCCTCTTATCACACACCGGCAGAAACCCGGGCCATCATCAGTGAACTTACCGGCCAGGAGCTCGATGAATCGACCTGGATCGTACCCCCTTTCTATTCCGACTTCGGACAATTTATTCGGTTCGGGAAGAAAGTGTTTGTCAACAGCGGTTGCATGTTTATGGACCGCGGGGGCATCACCCTCGAAGATGGCGTTTTTATCGGCCCCAACGTCAATATCATCACCGAAAACCATGCGGAAGAGCCCGAACTACGGCACAATGTCTACACCCGTCCGATCCTCATCAAACGCAATGCCTGGATCGGAGCCGCCGCCGTTATTCTGCCCGGCGTGACGATCGGGGAGAATGCCATTGTAGCGGCCGGGGCTGTCGTCACCAAAGATGTACCGGACAATATGATTGTCGGAGGGGTACCGGCCCGAACAATCCGTCCCATCAAAACCTCCGAACCCAAATAGAACCCGAGACGTCGTTTGCCGGCGCCTCGCCGAAAGCGACTCCTTCCTTAAACTGTCGGACACTTAAACCTTCGGACACTATTTCAAAACGTTTTTGACCTTATTATTTATCGTCATGAAAAAGATATTGGTTCTTTCGTCCAGTCCTCGTCGAGGGGGTAATTCGGACCTCTTGTGCGATCAATTCGTGCAGGGTGCCCAAGAGGCTGGACACGCTGTCGAAAAGATTTTTCTTCGCGATCGACACATCGGCTATTGCACCGGCTGTTACACCTGCGTCAAGACTCAAGGCATCTGTGCCCAGAAAGACGACATGAGCGAAATTTTGGAGAAAATCCTCCAAGCCGACGTGCTGGTCCTGGGTACACCGGTCTATTTTTACTGCATGAGTGCCCAGTTGAAGACCGTCATCGATCGATGTGTGGCTCGTTATACACAGATACAAAACAAAGAGGCCTATCTGATCGCTGCGGCCGGGGAAAACGACCGAAAAGCTTTCGATGGTACAATCACCGCCTTCCGCGGGTATCTGGACTGTCTGGAAAACGTTCGCGAAGCCGGCATGGTGTTGGCTCAGGGAGTGCCCCTGAAAGGGGAAGTGGCTCACACCGCATACATGCAACAGGCCTATGAACTGGGCCGTAATGCCTAAAACACCTCAAACGCTTCCAAAGATACAACCACTGCCTCTTTCTAACATCTAAAAAAGAGGGTAGAGTCCATCGCAGACTTTACCCTCTATTTTTTGGCACAGACGTCGGAATCGGCCCGTTCGGTGAGGAGCTCGGAAAGAGTCTCGTTACTGAACTTGCAACCCTCTGGCCCATAAAAAAGGTCTTTGCTCGGGATGCAAAGACCTTTATTCATTTTATTTTCCTGTCGGGGTACCGGGATTCGAACCCGGGACCTCCAACTCCCGAAGCTGGCGCGCTAACCGGACTGCGCTACACCCCGATGGTGGTCGACTTTCACGAACCGCGGGCAAGGCATACTGCAAAAAAGAGGGCCTTTTGTCGGGGTACCAGGATTCGAACCTGGGACCCCCTGCTCCCAAAGCAGGTGCGCTAACCGGACTGCGCTACACCCCGTCTTGTTCGAGCGTTCCGCGAAAGACGAGGCAAAAGTAATATGTTTTTTTGGATTTACAAATTAAAAATCGCTTTTTTGACTCACAACAATCACTCGGCTATTCGGCAGGTCGGGAATATAGAGTTTATTCCCCTGTACATCCATCCGGGCGGGACCGGCCGGAACTTCCGTCATATCCAACAAGGTAACTTCTCCGTTATCAAAATTATAGTAGCCGATCTGCCCCTCTTCCCAACTGGTAAAATAGAGCTTGCGGCCATCGGCGCTCAGCACCAATCCGTCATATTGTCCCTGACGATCGGTCAGCGGAGCCACCTGCGGATTTTGCAAATCGTCGATGCGGTAAATCACATTGGCTTCGGTCGTGACGCCATCGGGCGGATAAGAGGCGATGTAGGCCGTACGATCCTTAATAAGAATTCCGTTGGCTCCCGGTATGTCGGCGACCCATTGCAACGTATCGGTCGGCACATTCACGTTCAAACGATACAATTTTCCGGCATCGGTGACCGTCACATACAGAATACTGTCCATAAACGCCAGGTCATTGACAAAAAGTTCCCCTTCCGGGAAGGAAACTACACGGGGTAGGGAGTCCAGGGCATTCAGATCGTAAATCACCAACTTGCCCACATCGGCGATATAGAGATGATGATCCCGGATCCGCATCCCTTTGGGACCCGAAAGCGTACCGTCGGCCGGGATCAGGGTGCGGGTCGAGTCTGCGGTCACCGCCAAAATATATCCTCGTCCTTCCTGATTCAACGGATTGAGTTCCTCCGTTCCAAAATTAGCCACCAACAGACGGTCTCCGTCCACCAATACACTTTCACAGTAACGGATACTGTCCGAAAGTACCGTAACACTCAGGTCGTTTTCAGGTTGCGCGCAACTGACCGTCAAGGCCAGTACTGCCGCCGAGAAAAAGATCTTTTTCATGGTCGATAAAAATTAAGGTTTTAATGTATAACGGTCGAACAACGACCGGAAATCTTCATGTACCTGCGCTTGATAGGTGTGAAAACCCAAAGAGGCAGCCGTCGCCACATTGGCGGCCGAATCGTCGATCAGCAAGGTTTCCTCGGGGGAGATGCCTCCATCCCGAGCCATCTGTTCGAAGATGGCCGGATCGGGTTTCACCAATTTCATCTCGTAGGAGAGAAAGACCCGATCGAAATAATCCATCAGTGTACCGCCCTGTTTCGTAAAAACAGTCCTTCGCATCCAATCGAACATAATGACGTTCGTATTGCTCAGCATGAACACCTGATACCCCTGACGACGCAAAGTGCGCAACATATCCAATTTATAATCGGGAATATCCAGCAGAAAACTACACCAGGCTTCATCGATCGAGCGAGGATCGAGCGGATGTCCGACCTGATCGGACAGATAGCGATACAGATCTTCCGGCTTCCCCGAACCATTTTCCAATGTCAAAAAAACACCGCTTTGTTTATAGGGATTGATCCATCGGGCAGGCTCCGCCAGCCCCAGTCGCCGAAAGGCTTCGAGGCAGCGCGGCAGATCGTAATCGATCAACACCCCGCCCAGATCAAACACGATCGTACGAATCGGAATCATCGTTTTCACTGATTGATGAACCACAAAGATAACAAGAATAAAACCAAACTTTGCACTTCGGATCATTTGCTTATTATAGCGCTTTTTCTAACTTTGAGGTGTCAATTGAGAAAAGGCGCATGAAAGAAAACAATCCGGTGTATCGTGTGTACCGTTTTTATCGGGATGGATTCCGCCAAATGACGGTGGGCCGAACACTCTGGGTGGTCATTCTGCTCAAATTATTCATTCTGTTCGCCATCCTGAAAGTCTTTTTCTTTCCCGATTTTCTGGGACGTTTCTCCGACGACACCCAAAAAGGAGCCTACGTCCGCGACCAATTGATCGAACGAAACACCCCTTAACTTTTTCAACAGGAATGTCTCGGAGACAAAATTTCGTCGTTACACCCGAAATCTTCCGCTCCGCCAGTATGGATCGATTACCCTAAATTTTCGCCTATGCTCCTCGCTACAACTGATCTGATGAATGTGGTCGACTGGTCTCGCGCCCAATTCGCCATGACAGCCATCTACCACTGGCTGTTCGTACCGCTGACCTTGGGTCTCGGTTTTATCTGCGCCATCATGGAGACCCTCTACTACCGGAGCGGAGACCCGTTCTGGAAACGAACCGTCAAATTCTGGATGCGCATTTTCGGGATCAATTTCGCCATCGGTGTCGCCACCGGCATCATCCTCGAATTCGAATTCGGGACCAACTGGTCAAACTATTCCCACTTCGTCGGCGATATTTTCGGCGCCCCGCTGGCCATCGAAGGGATCATGGCCTTTTTCATGGAAAGTACGTTTATCGCCATCATGTTCTTCGGATGGAATAAAGTGTCCAAAGGTTTTCACCTGGCCTCCACCTGGCTGACGGCCATCGGCGCCAACCTCTCGGCGCTGTGGATTCTGGTCGCCAACGCCTGGATGCAATATCCGGTGGGCATGACCTTCAACCCCGAAACCGCCCGTAACGAGATGACCTCTTTCTGGGAGGTGCTCTTCTCGCCGGTGGCGATGAATAAGTTCTTCCATACGGTGACCTCCGGCTATGTTTTGGCCGCCATTGTGGTCATCGGGATCAGTGCCTGGTTCCTGCTCAAGAAACGCGAAGAACGCATGGCCCAGAAGAGTATGGTGGTAGCGTCGGTGTTCGGCGGGGTGAGTCTGTTGCTGTTGTTATGGACCGGCGACGGATCGGCCAAGATCATTGCGAAGGTGCAGCCCATGAAGTTAGCCTCGATGGAGGCTCTCTACGACGGGAAAACCGGCGCCGGACTGTCGGTCATCGGCGTTCTGAAGTCCGAGCCCCAACGCACCCAGGAAAATGACATTTTCCATTTCAATCTCGAAGTCCCGAAAATGCTTTCGTGGCTGAGTTTCGGTGACGGCAATGCGTATGTCCCCGGGATTAACGACCTGCTCAACGGAAATCCCGATCAGGGAATTCTCTCTACGGAAGAGAAGATGCGTCGCGGACGGATCGCCATTGAAACCCTGGCCGAATACCGGGATGCCCGACAATCGGGCGACTCCACCCGCATGGCTTCGACCCTGCTGAAATTTAACCCTGAAACCCCGGAAGGGCAAGCCTTTTTGAACGACTATTTTAAATATTTCGGTTATGGCTATTTCTCCTCTCCAACGGAGGTGGTTCCCCCTGTGCCGTTGATCTTCTATTCATTCCGCGTGATGGTGGGGTTGGGGGTCTACTTCCTGTTGCTCTTCATCCTGGTTCTCTACCTGGCCAAAAAACAAAAACTGGGTACCTATCCCTGGCTGAACCGGGTAATGCTGTGGTCGATTCCGCTGGCCTACCTGTGCAGTGTTTCGGGCTGGATCGTAGCCGAATTCGGACGCCAACCCTGGACCATCCAAGACCTGCTACCTACCGTAGCCGCCGTCTCCCGCGTGGATTCGACCTCGGTGATGGTGACTTTCTTCATTTTCGTCGCGCTGTTCACCACCTTGCTGATCGCCGAACTGAAAATCATGACCAAACAGATCCAAATCGGCCCCCACGACGAACAATAACGCTTATTCCTACCCAAAAACGACAATACGATGGATACTTACATGATATTACAACATTACTGGTGGCTGATCATCAGCCTGCTGGGTGCCCTGTTGGTTTTTCTGCTCTTTGTACAAGGCGGCCAGGGACTGCTCTATACCATCGGACGCACCGAAGCTCAACGCAATATGATCGTCAATAGCCTCGGTCGGAAATGGGAGTTCACCTTCACCACGCTGGTCACCTTCGGAGGCGCCTTTTTCGCTTCGTTCCCGCTGTTTTACAGCACCAGTTTCGGCGGTGCTTTCTATGTCTGGATGTTGATCCTACTGGTCTTCGTCATCCAGGCCGTGGCGTACGAATTCCGACGCAAACCCCACAACTTTTTAGGCGAAAAGACCTATAACGCCTTTCTGATCGTCAATGGGGTAGCCGGAACCTTTCTGTTAGGGGCCGCCGTAGCCACCCTGTTCACCGGAGCCCCCTTCACCGTGGACCGCATGAACCTGACCCACTATGACGGTTGGAGTACCATCTCCCAATGGTCCACCCCTTGGCGAGGCCTCGATGCCCTGACCGATTACCGCAATTGGGCGCTCGGATTCAGTCTGTTATTCCTATCCCGGGTGCTAGGTCTCGAATACTTCTTAAATAATATCGACGACGCGGAAATCACTGCCCGTTCACGGCGACATCTGTGGTACAATGCTATCCCCTTCGTAATCTGTTTTTTGGTTTTCGTGATCAGCCTGCTCTGCTCGCCGGGCTATGCGGTCGATCAGAATACGGGCATCATATCGATCGAAAACTATAAATACCTGCACAATTTTATCGCGCTGCCTCTGGTAGCCATTCTCTTTCTGTTAGGGGTGGTATCGGTATTATGGAGCATCTGGATCGGAGCGCGCCACGGATCACGTCGCGCCATCTGGTTCGGCGGAGCCGGAACCGTCGCTGCCGTTCTGGCCCTGTTATTAACCGCAGGCTATAACGACACCGCTTACTATCCGTCGTTGACCGACCTGCAAAGCTCTCTGACCATCTACAACAGCTCATCCAGCGAATTTACCCTCCGAGTCATGAGCTTCGTGTCGATCCTCATTCCCTTTGTCGTAGCCTATATCTGGTACGCTTGGCGAGCCATGAATCGCAAACGCATCACCCCCTCGGAAATGGAACAGGAAGACCACCTCTATTGATTTCTCGCTGAACCTATAGCTTGGCGAACTGTCTTCACGGACGTCGCCAAGCTTTTTTACTACTAACCTAAAAACTCTACACATGAAAAGAAATCTGATTGTCAGCATCCTGCTGACAGGATTAACCCTGACTCTTTCGGCTCGCGCTTCAGAATCATCTACCCCGGTGGAGGCTCATTATTCCGTCGTCAAAGCCGTTCCGGAAGATCCTTATCATATACAAGTCAATATCCATCTCCAAAATAAAACCGCTCAAAATCGACAAGGAACCCTCCAACTCGCCATCTACCAGCCAAGCGGTATTTTACTAAAAGATACCACATTCCAGGTCGAACTTTCCGACCATTCCACGGAGATATACCCTTGTCCGGTCTCTTTGCCTCTGTACGGAAGCTATCGCGTCCACTACCAGTATCACGATGCGCACAACCTCTGTCTCGATGATACCTTCGATTGGTTGACGGAACCGGTTAATTTCTTTTATGCATTCGGCACCCCCCATCGCATGACAGTCGCCCAACCCGACCACAGCAGCAAAACCCTGATGGATGTCACCGACAGTTCGCTCACCCTCTCCTGGACCTACGAAGACCTGAACTATTATCCCTATTCTTCCTTCCGGGAGATCAAAGCCGATTGGCACATCACCCTGCAACCCCAACTCGATGGGAAGGCCTTTCCCTCCTCCTCCTGGAGCCGCGCCAAAGGGTATCTGCCATTGATGGAAAACCGATACGAATCCCCCGAAGTCACGCTGTTATTGGAAGCGGTCGGGGCCGAAGAAGCCGGCATCGTCCAGAT
Source organism: uncultured Alistipes sp. (assembly GCA_944326035.1). Lineage (GTDB taxonomy): Bacteria > Bacteroidota > Bacteroidia > Bacteroidales > Rikenellaceae > Alistipes_A. The sequence continues at coordinate 138,273 of CALVCS010000004.1, forward strand.
CACGCTCACCAACCATAGTGACCAACCTCATCACGTTCGCCTGCCATGGATCTGCCCGGGTAATCTGAAAGGCCACAATCCGGGCTGGGTGGACGAAACTCAACCGACCGACCACCTACTGGCCGGCTGGAATGCTCCTGCAGATCAAGTGTTAATTCTGGGGGTAGGGGCGGATGATTACCCGCTCGATCCGGAAATGGTAACCCAACTGAATATGGACTGGCAATTGTCTCCCCATGCAACCCGTATCGGCTATCTCATTCGTCCCTATGACAAATTTGCACGCGATTTGACTCAGTTACGTCAGACAGATTGGCAGCATCGTTTCGAAGCTGGACAAAATACCTGGGAAACGTTATTAAACAAAGCGGGTCGTATCTGTCTACCCGACAGTGGGGTCATCAAAGCCTATTATGCCGCCTTAGCCGATATTTTCATTATGCGAGAACCGGTGGGTCGCGGATACATTGCGACGGTTCCCGGGACCAATGGCTATCGTTCCGGCCCCAACGCCTTCGAATCGGCCATCGCCACCGTCGCCTTGGCACAGGCCGGTCTGGATCAGGAAGCCGAAATCGGTTATCGGGTCAACTGGGATCTGCAAACGGACGAAGGAGATTGGACCGAACCCGGCGGTTGGGGGCACTGGATGTGGGCTGGAACGGGTTATAAGGCATGGGCCGCTACCGAATATTTTCAACAGACACGTGATACAGCTTTCCTCAAAAAACGGTATCCTCAGATGCTGGCCGCCTCGCGCTGGCAACATCGTATGCGCCAACGGACGAAAAAAAGTAATCCGGACGGTAGCCGACCGCTTACTTATGGCTTGATGCCACAGGGAATGGGCGATGGGGGCCTGAAAAACGATGGCAGCTATTACGGCATCTACTATACCCACAACATCTGGCCGGTCTATGCCGACTCGTTAGCCTATCGGGCCGCCCTGATCTTAGGCCGACAGGAAGAAGCTCGTGAACTTAAAGCCATCTATGAAGAAGCCCGTCAAGATCTGCTACGCGCCATGCGAGATGGGGCGGTCGTGAACCCGGACGGGACGCGCTGGCTCTCCGCCGTTCCTGGGAAAGCCACCAGTAGCAGTTGTTGGGGATTGCTGGCTCCGGTCCACACCACTGGGCTACTCCCGGCCGACGACGAATTGATGTTACACACCCTGGCTCGAGCCGAAAAACAGTTGAGCCCAGGCGGTTTGCCCATTCATACCGGATGGATGGCCGATGGTATGTGGGTGGCCATGGCCTTAAATGATTTCGCACAAGTCCACCTGATGCGCGACGAATCCGATCAAGCGGTTGCCTATCTGTATGCCACGCTCAATCACGGGACTCCTTTCTACTCCTGGTGTGAGGAACGAGGTCAATTCCCCGGTACCCACCAGATGTCCGGCGACCTGCAACATTTGTGGACGCCGATTGCCGTGGCTCGTTATGTACGAGACATGTTGGTCATGGAGCAGGAGGATACCCTCCATTTGGCTCGAGGCATTGCGCGCGGTTGGTTGGCCAGCGGCCAACCCATTGGCGTTGAAAAAATGTCGACGCATTTCGGAGACCTTTCCTATCACATGCACTACGATACGCAGCGATCCCGTTTAGTCGGTACCCTTACCGTTCCCTCGTCTGCGACGCTCGGGGAGATTCGGTTACATACCTTGTTGCCCAAAGGATGGAAACTAACCCACACCTCCTCCGGGCAACTATTGCCCGATGGATCGGGAATCCGATTCTCCGCTCCCGCCGGGATCATCCATTTCGAAGCCCGTGTCAAACGACGCTAACCTTCAGCGGTAGACACAAAAAAAGCGGCAGATTCTTCTGCCGCTTTTTTTGTGTGTTGAATGATGTTATTTAATATTGATCATTCGTTCTTTAGGCGTTTGTTGAACCGGATCGGTTTTCGGAATCGAGATATTCAATACCCCATTTTCCATCGTAGCTTCGATTTTTTCGCGTTCTACATTTTCAGGCAACAGCATCGTCTGACGGAAGTGAGAATAGGAGAATTCCTGACGCAGGTATTTGCCTTTTTCCTGATCGTCTTTCTTTTCTTCCTTCTTTTCCATGCTGATAACCAGCTGATTTTCGTCATTTACTTTGATCGAAAAATCATCTTTGGAGAGCCCAGGAGCGGCTACTTCCACTTCATAGGATTTGTCCGTTTCACGGATATTGATTGCAGGGGTTCCGGTGTGGAAATGTTCCATCCATTCATTGCCCCAAAAATCGTTGAATAAGCTGCTCGGTAACCAATTCTGACTTTTTCTCATCGGTAACATAATCTTGTCCTCCTTAGTTTTAATTTATAATTTAATTTTGACCTATCAATTTTCAAAATACGTGCCAAACCCCTAAGTGGACATTTTGACAGAAAAAAGGCCGACTCCCTGAAAAGTCGGCACTTTTTGTCATAGATTTTCTTACCGTTCCCTTTGTCGAAATTTCACATAATTGATCAATTCCGACAGGCCATACACCAAACTGGTAATTCCCAAGAGCATAAAAGCCGTAGAAGCCACCGTAAACGGATTGAACAACACCACCAATCCGGCCACCAAGACCAAAATCGGTACAATGTAGAACCCGAAGGAGACCTCCGTCCATTTCCGCGCCGAACCCAACGCCACGATCTGCGTAATCCCGGCCAACATCAACATCAGCCCCAGCAGATACATCAATACATGGACAAAAAAGCTCGGCATGACAATCAACACCAACCCGAACAGCACACTTCCAGCTCCATCCAACGGGAAGCGCGAGGAGGGATAAAGTCTTTTGTCCCGGGCGAAATAGGAAGCCAACGAGATCAGACCGGCAATCAAAAAGAGAATGCCAATGGTCACAACCATGTAACGTAACGCACTATCGGGCCAGATGATCAGGACCAACCCCAACACCCAGGCGAACACGATGCGTAAAATCCGATTATTCATACTTTTCATAACCTTTGGTTTAAACACTTACCTCATAGTTTGCACGCTTAGTTTCACCTTATTGGATTTGCAAGTAGGTCACGGGTTGTTCAGTCACCCGATCCAGCGGTGCCGTCTGATAACGAACCCGGGCAAAATCGATCGTACGAAGATCGATGCAACGGATGGCACTATTATACATGGTGCGATAATAGATCTTCCGGTTTTGCATATCGGCCGCAGCGGTCCATTGCGTGGCGCTGGGAATATCGGTCACAGGTTCCCCGGCCGAAAATTCCGTACCGATCGGAATATCGAAATTGCTCAGGATCTGGAAGCCCTGCAATATGGCCTGATGGGCCGAATCGGCCTGCGGAGCGGTCGTTTGATAAAACGCCGCGCGAACGAATCGCGAAGGAGGGGTCACATCGCCCGGTAAGCCCAACATGCCGCTGCCCGCACCGAAGGAACTTAACGAGATCTCGCCAAACGAACGAGAAGCCGCCGATCCCGATTGAAGATTCACATAATTATTCAGATTCGTCAACTGCCATTCGAATCCCGGCGAATTGGTCAGTACGCCCAGTTTATTTTCATAAAACCGCGTTTCACCCTTGACGATTTCCAAAACAACCTGGCGACCCGAAGGCTCCGTAAAACGCCAATGAACCGTCGAAGCACGCGGATCGATGGAGACCACCCGCACCTGTTGAACGAGTTGCTGCACCTCATCCACATTCTGACAATTGCCCAAGATCAGCGACACCAACTGCATATCGGCGATATTGTGCGCATTTTGAGCTGCTTCATAGGGAGGGTAGGCCCCGTAGTTCGGAAAATAGAACAACCCGGCCGACAGGCCTTTTTCGTTCAAACCTTCGACCACGAATGCTTCGTTTTCCACCGCCATTCCCACAAAGCCATAACGAGCCGTAAACGTCATTCCGTTCTTTTTCCCGTCCGGCGTATACGATTGTTGGGTATAGCCCCGAGGTACAATGACATAACTACTATGGAGATCGCTCCCTCCCCATTCGATGGTTCGAGCCACCACATGACTGCCATCTTTGGCGGTCAACGAAATTCCCGTACAGGCCTGAACAGCTTCACCTAATCCCAAAGCCCCCAGCGCCAAAAAACCCAATAAAGTCCAATATTTCATTTTCATAGGAATAGAAGTTTTGCGGAATTCAATTCAATTATCCTGCCAAAGGACCTTCTCCGAGTCGGTTTTCCCTCTCGCTTAGTGTCCAGGGGGTTCTTTTACCCTCCGAACCTCTCTCGAGCGTTACCAAAGGCCCTTAACAAGCGACTGCTTTTTCAAATTTCGCAAAATTTCAGAAAATAAACAACTTACTCCGGTTCTCTTCGGCCGACAGGAAAAGAATGCCCGAAAAGGGAAGCAAATCCCGAAAAATCGCTATCTTTGTCCCGATACATGATCGGGGGGCTGACCGGTTTTGACAGCAGGTAGAGTCTGTCGGTAAGCATGCCGAGCGTTGTGCAGAGGCTCGTAAAAGTGAATGCTCAAACTACAAATGGCAATACTAGCTATCAACTCGCTGCTTAATTTTACTAGGTAAAATGGCTTAATTCCGCAGCCCAAGGAGGTTGTGGAACGAGTACCTCGCCAAAGACTTGGTCCGGTAGTCCAGCGGCATACGAGGTATCATCAGAACCGGAATAGCGGTCCGTCAGTCTGGGGCGGATGGCGAAATAAACAGACTGGGGTTATGGTTCGGCCGCCTCCGGCCAGGCCATAGCAGGAGGATGAATCGGAGGATAAGCATGTAGAAAGCCTTCGGGTTCCTTGTTTGGACGAGGGTTCGATTCCCTCCAGCTCCACAAAGGGCATAGAGACAGCGCTGAGATTCAGCGCTGTCTCTGTTTTACAGAACTTCTTCATCGTTCATACGACCTCGGAAAATACCTGCTTCCACACCCATATGCCGACATACGATCCTCCATTCCCGGCCGTTCAGACCGACCACAATCGACGAACCGACTGCCTCCATGTGGAAGCATGCCCGATCCTCTCGTTCAATCAATGACCCCCCCTTATTTAACTATCGGAGCTACGATCCAACCATGGATCTGAATAAACAGATCGTCCACGCTCCGAACGTTGGGCATTTCTTTTACCGACCCTTGTATACGTTTTCGACATCTTGCCTGAAACCGAAACACTTAGGCACTACACACTCCCGGAACCGACCCAAAAGAGGCTGCCAGACTCCTCTTTTTTCCCGATTTTTTGCTATTTTCAAGGGATCAATCACGGAGGAGCTGCACAACCTGATTCACACGGAAAGAGATCTATGCTCGCATTCATCGCAGAACGAGAATGAATAAAAGCGTCAGATGAGATAGCTTTCCGAGAGGGTAGAGCGGCTTTTCATTCCCGGCAAACGACTTTTGGCTTGGGGAAAGAGTGACTGAAACGATGTACATAAATAAACGATCCCTTACAAACCATCTCATGATCTTCATCCCTCTTTTTCGCTCCAAATTTATATGGAATGGCTTCGCTGTGTATGGATCCGCTTTCACCAACCACCAATCGCCAGCAATTGTTAAAAGAACCACCAGACAATAAAACCCTGAAACCCAACTTAATTTCACCCTTCATGAATCATCGGATTGTATTTTTAGATTATTTGCGCGTGATAGCCTGCCTGATGGTGATCATTGTCCACTGCGTTGAGCCTTTCTATCTGGGGGGAGACGGCACATTGATTAAAAACTGGAGTGATGCATGCTGGGTGACCATCATCGATTCACCCTTACGGGCAGCGGTTCCGCTATTTGTCATGGCATCCAGCTATTTACAATTTCCAATCAAATACGATACCCGAACATTCTTCAAAAAAAGAATCCTACGCGTCGGAATCCCGTTTCTCGTCTTTTCCCTGCTTTATGCCATTATCCCTTTATGGGGCAGTAACGGCGGATCCCTCTGGGATAATTTACAAAGACTCCCGTTCAATTTCGTCAATACGGCCGGACACCTCTGGTTCGTATACATGTTATTGGGGGTTTATCTGATCATGCCCCTCTTATCCCCTTGGATTCAATCGATCTCCAAACGGGAAGAACAAATCTTCTTGCTCGTATGGGCCTTTACCACAACCTTACCTTTTATACGTACAGCCGCCCAAGCGACCTTTGGACTGCCCGAGGTATGGGGAGAGGCCAACTGGAATGAATTCGGCACCTTCTACTATATCAGTGGATTTATCGGCTATGTCGTTTTAGGACACTATTTCAGAACCTATGTGCCGGCATTCAGTTGGCGAAAAACCCTCTCCCTGGCCGCACCTTTATGGGCCGTCGGATATTTGATTACGGCGGGGGGATTTTGGAGCGTGATGCCGAAAGAGTTTCCGGTGTCAGACTCCATCGAGTTAGCCGTACAAATGGAAACCTCCTGGCGGTTCTGCACCACAGGCGTTATGCTGACCACCCTGGCCTATTTTCTTCTTTTCCGGAAGCTGACGTATGAGGGATGGGCCTATCAAAAATGGATCCTGCCCATCTCTAAATTCAGTTACGGCATCTATCTGATGCATATTTTCATACTGGTACCGACCTTGAGTCTGGTCCAGACCTGGAACTTAGGAACTCCCGTGACGATCCTGATGGCGGCCTTATTGACTTTCCTGCTTTGTGCGTTCCTCTGCAAACTCCTCTCTTTTATTCCGGGAAGCCGATGGGTAATCGGATAAATCGGGCCTGAATAGGATAACGGTTTCTGCCAAGGAGAATCCGAGGAAAATGAAAACAACAACCGATTCATACGTCCCAGGCCCCCATATAGAGGGACACTCCCTGATAAGAGGAAAGCTTCGGCAATGAAGGTGTACCCAACTGAACCGATTTATGGTCTGACTCCTTCCTGCAAAAGCATCTTAGGAAAGGGCCGGCAGAAAACGAAAAGGCGCCCCAACCTCATGCCAAGGCTACCACGATGAAAAACGCCGTTTACATTGGCGACAATAATAACCTCCCTGTACTTTTCCGAGGGGTCCCATCGTAAGCAAAGAGAGAAACACCGCCACGATGCGTGTCAAATAACGCTTCACACTGCCATCATACAGTCCATAGGAGAGATCCTGAGAACCACAATACGGACACCGGATTTCCTGCGGTTCCGCCTTAACATCGCCCGTCGCTTCCAACAGCTGCATGGCGCGTTCAAAATCCTCCTCCCGAACCACCACCCGAGGTTTCAGATCGGGCATTCCAAACGAATAGGGGATGACCTGTTCGATATGGGCATGGATCACCTGAGCGTCGATGCCCTCATTGAGCAGACGTCCTTTCAACAATTCCGCCGCAAAAGCATCGTCACACACTTGTAGCGTTTTCATCACAAAACTATGTTTAAAAAAGAAAGGTACAAAAATCCGCTAGAAGAGACGCCGAAAAGGAATCAACAAGTTATCAACACTTAATTAACAATGTGAGCATACTCGAGAAAGTATCGGTATTTTTGTTCAATTCAAAGGTGTGTGAATCTATGGAACAGAACCCTGTAATTGCTTTACACAACGTATCCATCTATCACTCTCGGGACTCACTACGGGAAGTGAACCTCAAAAGCAAACGCCAGAATTACGACCTGGTCCTTTCGGATATTAGCCTGGAAGTATACCCCGGTGAATTGGTCTACCTGATCGGACGGGTGGGGTCGGGGAAAAGCTCCCTGTTGAAAACGCTCTACGGCGAACTGCCTCTATTGGAAGGGAGCGGTTGGATTGCCGGATTCGATCTGCGGCGTTTGCGGCGCAAAGATATTCCCTATCTGCGACGTCGTATCGGCATCGTGTTCCAGGACTATCAACTGTTGACCGATCGCAATGTCTACCAAAATCTGAGATTCGTGCTCCGCGCCACCGGCTGGAAAGGCGAAGTGTCCATGCGGGAAAAAATCGCCGAAGTGCTGCACGAAGTGGGCCTGCGCAATAAGGAATATAAAATGCCCTACCAACTCTCGGGCGGCGAACAACAACGTCTATCCATTGCCCGCGCCCTGCTCAATGATCCGCAAGTCATTCTGGCCGACGAACCGACCGGCAACCTCGACCCGGCTGCCGCCGACGGCATCATGCTGCTGTTCCGCAGTATCGCCGAACGAGGCTGTGCGGTGCTGATGGCCACGCACAATATTGGCAATATCCAACAGTACCCCTCCCGCACCCTACGGTTCAATACCGGGAAAATCGAGGAGATAGACATCGTTTCCATCCTTGGTTGTTAGCGAAAAAAAAGCTATCTTTGTCTGATTATTGTTTATGCCGATTATGAGCGAAGAAATCAAAAAACCTACTCCAGAAGAAGAATATTCGGCGTCCAGCATCCAGGTGCTCGAAGGCCTGGAAGCCGTGCGCAAACGTCCCGCGATGTACATCGGTGACATCGGAATCAAAGGGTTGCATCACTTGGTCTACGAAGTGGTAGATAACTCCATCGACGAAGCCCTGGCCGGATATTGCACCCATATCGAAGTTTATATCAACGAGGATAATTCTATTACGGTCGTCGATAACGGACGAGGTATTCCGACCGATTTCCACGAAAAAGAGGGAAAATCAGCCTTGGAAGTCGTACTGACCGTCCTGCACGCCGGCGGTAAGTTCGATAAAGGCAGCTATAAAGTGTCCGGTGGGCTGCACGGGGTAGGGGTCTCCTGCGTCAACGCCCTGTCGAATCTGCTGGTGGCCGAGGTGAAACGTAACGGTAAAATTTACGTTCAGAAATTCAGCAAAGGACATCCGCTGGCCCCGATGGAAATCGTCGGCGAAACCGATGAACATGGGACCACCATCACCTTCAAACCCGACGATACGATCTTCACGAGTGTCGAATACAATTACGAAATTTTGGCTTCTCGTCTGCGGGAATTGGCCTATCTGAATAAGGGCATTCACTTGAGCATTACCGACAAACGGGAATTGGACGACAACGGACAGCCTCTCCACGAAGAGTTCTTCTCGGAAGGAGGGTTGCTGGAGTTCGTCAAATTCCTGGATGCCACGCGGGAACCTCTGATCGACCACGTCATCTATATCGACACCGAAAAAGAGGGGGTACCGGTAGAGGTAGCCATGCAATACAATACCAGTTTTTCGGAAAATGTCCACTCCTACGTCAACAACATCAATACGATCGAAGGAGGGACCCATCTGACCGGTTTCCGCCGCGCCCTGACCCGTACCTTGAAAAAGTACGCCGAAGATTCGGGCATGCTCTCCAAACTGAAGTTCGACATCAATGGTGACGACTTCCGGGAAGGCTTGACGGCGGTCGTATCGGTGAAAGTGCAGGAACCGCAGTTCGAAGGCCAGACCAAAACCAAACTGGGAAACAGTGAAGTGGCCGGAGCCGTAGATCAAGCCATCTCCGGGGCCTTGACTCACTACCTCGAAGAAAATCCCAAAGATGCCCGAGCCATCGTCAATAAAGTGATCTTAGCGGCAACGGCCCGCCACGCCGCCCGCAAAGCCCGCGAAATGGTACAGCGCAAAACCGTGCTTTCCGGATCGGGGCTGCCGGGTAAGTTGGCCGACTGTTCGTCGCGCGACCGCGACCAGACCGAAATCTTCTTCGTCGAAGGAGACTCGGCCGGTGGTACCGCCAAACAGGGTCGTGACCGTACGTTCCAGGCCATTATGCCGCTGCGAGGGAAAATCCTCAATGTGGAAAAGGCCATGAAACACAAAGTATGGGAAAATGAAGAGATCAGCAACATGTTCAAAGCGTTGGGCGTAGTTCCCGGTGCCGATAACACGTCGGAAGACGGTCAAGTCAATTTGGACAAACTGCGTTACGGGAAGGTGGTCATCATGACCGATGCCGATGTCGACGGAAGCCATATTGCCACCCTGATGCTGACCTTCTTCTTCCGACACATGACCGCTTTGATCCAAAACGGCCACGTTTACATTGCCACGCCACCTCTTTACCAGGTCAAGAAAGGGAAGAATAGTCGTTACTGCTGGACCGAAGAGGAACGCGAAGCGGCCCTGGCCGAATTCGGAGCCAAAGGCGCCCACGTACAGCGCTACAAAGGGTTGGGGGAAATGAATGCCGAACAGCTGTGGGAAACGACCATGTCCCCGAAGACCCGTATTTTACGTCAAGTGACCATCGAAAGTGCGGCCGAAGCCGACCGGATCTTCTCCATGCTGATGGGGGACGACGTACCGCCTCGCCGCGAATTCATCGAACGCCACGCCAAATACGCCAATATCGATATTTAACTAACACCCTCATTCAGCAAAAGAGCCTCATTCTCTGAAAAGAATGAGGCTCTTTTAGTTAGGATGATTCCTTCAAGCTCTATCGCCGAAAGGATTTCGATCACTCGGCGACCATTCCATGATCGGCTACAATCCCGTGATTTTCTTGATTTCATTTAATTTATTCAGAGCTTCCAACGGAGTCAGGCTGTTAATATCCAGCCCTTTGATCTCGTCACGAATCTGCTTCAACACCGGATCGTCCAGCTGAAACATACTCAACTGCACACTCTCGCCCCCATATTTGGCCACCGTCGGGACTTTCCGGGAGGTATCGCCAATGCTGCTTCGATGCGCCGATTCCATATCGGCCAAAATCCGTGAAGCCCGTTCGATGACCTGCGTCGGCATCCCGGCCATCTTGGCCACATGAATCCCGAACGAGTGTTCGGTGCCGCCCCGTACCAGTTTCCGTAAGAAAATCACCTGACGATTGACCTCCTTGACCGAAACATTGTAGTTCTTCACCCGTTCGTAGAGATCCTCCATCTCGTTGAGTTCATGATAGTGCGTGGCAAACAGCGTCTTCGCCCGTGCCGTCGGATGCTGATGAATATACTCGACCATGGCCCAAGCGATGGAAATCCCGTCATAGGTACTGGTCCCCCGGCCGATCTCGTCCAACAGCACCAAACTCCGATCGGAAATATTATTCAGAATGCTGGCCGACTCCAACATTTCGACCATAAAGGTCGATTCTCCCTGAGAGATGTTATCCGAAGCACCTACACGGGTAAAGATCTTATCCACAATGCCGATCGTTGCCTCCTGAGCCGGCACGTAACTTCCCATCTGAGCCATCAGGACAATCAAGGCCGTCTGCCGCAACAGGGCCGATTTCCCCGACATATTGGGCCCCGTAATGATAATAATCTGTTGAGTTTGCCCATCGAGATAGACATCGTTGGGGACATACTCTTCTCCCACCTTCATCAGGGTTTCGATCACCGGATGACGGCCTTGTTTAATATCGATAACCGACTCTTCCGTGATGGTCGGACGGCAATAGTTCCAATCCACCGCCTGCTGGGCAAACGACAACAAACAATCCAGACGGGCTATCGACGAAGCATCATGCTGCACGGCCGCCGCATAACGGGTCAGTTCGGCCAACAACGCCGTATACAGCTCTTGTTCGAGCACCAAAATTTTACTTTCCGCTCCCAGAATTTTCTCTTCATACTCCTTCAACTCCGCCGTGATATAGCGTTCAGCCCCGGTCAGCGTCTGTTTGCGGATCCATTCGGGCGGCACCTTATCTTTATGGGTATTCCGTACCTCGATATAATATCCGAAAACATTGTTAAAACTAATCTTCAAGGGGATCCCCGTTGCCTCGCTCTCCCGACGTTGAATATCGTTCAAAATCTCCTTAGCATGCGAGGAGACATTCCGCAGATCATCCAACTCGAGGCTGACTCCCGGAGCGATCACGCCCCCTTTTTGAATCTGATTGGAGGGATCGGGGTAGATTTCCCGTTCGATCTTCTCCCGCATCTCCAGACACAGATCCAACTGCTGGGCCAGTTTCTGCAAGGGTAGGTGAGGCGATTGTTCCAACGAGGTCTTGATGGTTTCGACGGCATAGAGAGCCTGTTTCAACTGGACGACCTCCCGAGGCGTCACGCGTCCGACGGCCACCCGGGAGATAATCCGTTCCAGATCGCCGACCTGTTCGATCGCCTCCCCGAGCGTATCCCGCAGAGACTCATCCTCCATCAACAACGAGACGATCTCCTGGCGAGCCTGGATATCCGCTACGTTTTTGAGCGGCAACGAGATCCAACGTCGCAACATACGGGCACCCATCGGGGAGCAGGTCTTATCCAGCACCTCGGCCAGCGAACACCCCTGTCCCGAGGAGGAGAAGAGCTCCAGATTGCGAATCGAAAATTTGTCGATCCACACGAACCGATCCTCATCGATCCGCGAGATCGAGGAGATATGTTTGGTCTGACGATGTTCGGTATATTCTAAGTAGTAGAGAATGGCTCCGGCCGCGATAATCGCCTCCGGCATATCGGCGATGCCAAATCCTTTGAGCGAAGCGGTCTGAAATTGAGCCTGCAATTTTTCGCGGTTGGATTCCAGCGTAAACATCCACTCGTCGAGCCGATAGGTGTAATATTTCGTTCCGAAGGCCTCTTTGAACTCATTTTCGTACCCTTTGGGGTAGATGACCTCTTTGGGCGAAAGATTCGAAAGCAATTTATCGACATAGGTATTGGTGCCTTCGGCGGCATAAAACTCCCCGGTCGACACATCCAAAAAGGATACCCCTGTCTTTTTCTTCCCGAAATAGACCGACGCCAAAAAATTATTTTCTTTGGTATCGAGCACATTCTCGCTGAACGAGATACCCGGAGTCACCAATTCGATCACCCCACGTTTCACGATCTTCTTGGTCGTTTTCGGATCTTCCAACTGCTCACACACCGCCACGCGCTCCCCGGCTCGCACCAGTTTGGGCAGGTAGGTTTCGATGGCATGGTAAGGAAATCCGGCCAATTCCACCGACGAGGCCGCTCCATTGGCGCGTTTGGTCAACGTAATGCCCAAAATACGAGAGGCCTTGATCGCATCCTCCCCGAAGGTTTCATAAAAATCGCCCACTCGAAACAACAAAATCGCATCGGCATGAACCGCTTTGATGTTGTAATATTGCTTCATCAGCGGGGTTTCGACATATTTTTTCCCGGAGGCGGCATCGCCCGTCCCGTTTTTTTTCTCTTTCATGCAATGGCTATCAAATGATCATTCAAAGATACGAAGATCCAGCGGGATTATCAACGCACCCGCTTCATTTCCGCTCGAAGAAGCGTTCGTCAAAATTGATAAAATAGAGCTGTTCCGTTGCCCGGGTAATGGCCGTATAGAGCCACTGCATCAGATCCCGCGTCATCTCTTCCTCTCCGAACAACATTTTATCGATAAACACACATCGCCACTGTCCACCCTGCGCCTTATGCGCCGTTACGGCATAGGCAAATTTCACCTGCATGGCATTGAAAAAAGGATTTTCCCGCACCTCTTTATATCGTTTGGCCTTCGTGGGCAGATCGGCATAGTCTTCCGCCACGGCATAGAACAGACGACTGTTCTGTTCGCGACTCAACGAGGGCGTATCGCTCGAAAGCGTGTCGAGCAAAATCTGACACGATAACTCCAAGTCCTCGTAATCCGGGAAGCTCAAGCGGGCCTCGGCAAATCGAAACCCATACAACTCTTCGAACCGACGGATCCGAGCGAGTAGGGCCGTATCCCCATTGGCGATGAAATCCACCGGGCAATCCTTTTCCCGCTCCGTATAATAATAGTTGTTCTTGACGATCATCAACAGATCGCCCGAACCGATCTCCTCTTCGGCATAGAGCACATGGCGCCGAATCGCCTCATTGAAACGGTTCGCCCGCTTATTCGAGCGGGTTACGATCAGGGTCTGCTCCATTCCATATCTACTATAGGCATCCTGGATGGCCTCCAGAATCTCTCCTCCCTCCAACGAAGCCACATCGTCGAACGACGTATCGAACATCGGAATATCGATAATCCCCGCCTCCAACATACAGCGCACCAACGTGGCATTAAACAAAATACCGGACTGTTGATCCTGACGCACCACCTCGTCCAATAATTCGTACACCACCTCTCCATAGATACTCATATGATGCGGATCGAGCGCCGGACTTCGCTCCAGTCCCACCGGGGGCAACTGAGCGCTGTCACCGACCACAATCAACCGACACCGGCTGCCCTGCCGGATGTAGCTGATCAGATCATCCAACACACTTCCCGAACCGAACTGCGTCCCATCCGCCGCATAATCCGCCAGCATGGAGGCTTCGTCCACAATAAAAACCGCATCCTTTTCGCGATTGAAATCGAGGGTAAATTTCGAGTCGATATCGGCCAGGGATTTCTGGCGATAAATTTTTTTATGAATCGTATAGGCTTTCTGGCCCGAATAATGCGACATCACTTTGGCAGCCCGTCCGGTCGGAGCCAACAAGATCGTCCGTAGGTTCATGGCCTGCAGCGCACGTACGACCGCGGCAATCAGGGAGGTCTTGCCGGTTCCGGCATAACCGTCCAAAATAAAGATACTCCCATCGGCAGGTCTACCCAGAAAGAGAGATAAACTTTCTACGATTTTTTTTTGGCCAAAAGTTGGTGTGAATGCAAAATTTCTGTAAATTTGAGACCTGATATGCTCAGCTAACATACTCTGCGAGGGTTTTTAGAAGGGTGTATCGCCCATAAATTTGCTACAAACTTAATCCAAAAATAACAATGAAAAAAGCAATTCAAATTGTCCTGTTCCTGGTAATCGTGGTGTTGGGCTATATCCTGGTGGACAGCATCCTTACCCCGCTGGAATTCCAAAACACGACGAAACTCCGCGAAGCAGCGGTGATCGAACGTATCAAAGACATCCGTACCGCTCAGCGTGCCTACAAAACCGTTCACCAACGTTTCACCGGCAGCTTCGACACCCTGATCAACTTCGTGCTGAACGATTCGCTGGTCTTCGAAAAAGCCATCGGTTCGGCTGACGACTCCGTAGCCGTTGCCAAAGGGCTGGTTAAACGGGAAAAATTCAACGTAGCCGCCATCGATACCATCTTCGGCGAACGTAAATTGACCCCCGACCAGATCAAAAACTTCCGCTTTATCCCTTACGGAAACGGAAAAGAATACATCATGGCGGCTGGTGACCTGGCGACCGAATCGAAAGTGGTCGTTCCGGTCTTCGAATGCAAAGCTCCGTATAAATCCTTCTTGATGGACCAGGACAAACAGTTGCTGATCAACCTGATTGACGACGCCAAAACCCTGAACCATTATCCCGGTATCAAAGTAGGTTCGATGACCGAAGCCACCAATGAAGCAGGTAACTGGGAATAACATTACCGAAGCCTTGGCTTCACAGTCCATATTGTCCATCCAGCAATCGCTGGATGGACTTTCTTTTTGTGTCAGTCGTTTCGGCCAGCCGCTGTGGCTCCACCAAGAGAGCGGGAAAAGCCTGAAAGCGTGTATCTCTTCTCTCGTCCCGTTACAACAGCGATACCCGCGTCTACGTATCCTTGTCGACACGGATCAGGTTTGTCTACTTCCCGAAGCCTATTTCGAAGAGGAGGCGGCCCCCTTATTCATGCAAATCCACGGATTTGCACCTATCCCCGAGACAGAACTCAAAATTATCCGCCGAAACGCCTTCGTAACGTTGCTGTATCTGTCCCGATCATTTGACCAGGAGCTCACTGAACATTTTCCCCAAGCCACGATCGAATATCTCCACCCTGTATGGATAGGCATTCGACGAGCCTCCCGCGGAAGTTTCACGGATATTCACCTTACCCAGAATAGTGTCCACCTCGTGATTTGTCACGCAGGCACCCTCCATTATGCCGACACCTTGACCTGCCATACACCGGCCGATCTGCTCTATCTTCTGAGCGAACTACAACGCGAAGAGGAGATTCAAAAATCGACGCTGATTTTTTCCGGACGAAACGCCGCTTTTTTCCAAAAACAGATCGCCCTCTATTATAAAAAGACATCGCTCGATCTTCCCAT
Source organism: uncultured Alistipes sp. (assembly GCA_944326035.1). Taxonomy (GTDB): domain Bacteria; phylum Bacteroidota; class Bacteroidia; order Bacteroidales; family Rikenellaceae; genus Alistipes_A. The sequence continues at coordinate 154,083 of CALVCS010000004.1, forward strand.
CTCTCCTAAGAAGGCCGGGTCGACCGATATTCCTTTTTTCGCCAATTTAATTCGCGCAGCTTATGAGAATTATTAGCGGTATCTATCGGGGTAGGGTGATTCACCCCCCTAAAAATCTACGAGCACGGCCAACCACCGATTTTGCCAAAGAAAACCTGTTCAATGTATTGGGCAATTTGATGGAGATTGAAGGCGCCGATGTGCTGGATCTTTTTTCCGGTACCGGATCGATCAGCTATGAATGTGCTTCTCGCGGAGCGGCCTCCGTCGTTTCGGTCGAAATCAATGCTGTCCATTTTCGGTTTATTCGACAAACGGCACAGGATTTTGGATTCCGGCAGATTTTCCCGATCAAAGCCAACGCCTTTCTCTATCTAAAAAGCGTGACCAAAACATTTGATCTGATCTTTGCCGATCCACCATATGATATCAATGGTAGCGAAGAGATCCCCAATTTAGTTTTTCAGCACCGTTTATTAAGGGAGGGGGGCATTTTGGTTTTCGAGCACTCCAAGAACATGGATGTCAGTCACCTACCTTACTTCTATGAACGTCGCACCTACGGAAGTGTCAACTTTTCGATTTTCCGAAACGGAGAAAATCTGTAAAAAAACATCATTGTTCGACCCGAAAATTTTGGAGGATCAAAAAAAAGCCTTATATTTGCACTGCAATCGGGAAAAACCGGTTACAGGTTCTCAAAAAACGGTGTGGTAGTTCAGCTGGTTAGAATGCCTGCCTGTCACGCAGGAGGTCGCGGGTTCGAGTCCCGTCCATACCGCAAACCCTCAGAATCAAGCAATTAGCTCATATTCTGAGGGTTTTTTATTGGCTCTATCTAAAAGCTACGTTTTGCACGCTCTTTTACTCATCCTTGCATCACACACCGATATTTCGACTCCAACCGGTTCTATTTTCAGGCAAATTTTGTATCTTTATAACATTAGCAATCAATCGCCCAAAACTCGATTCGCATCGGGATCTACACCGCATCGATTCGATGGTTCCTCGGAGAGTCCATTTATTATTAACCTTCTATACAACCGCTATGACAAAAACTTGGATACGCAAAACTTTGGCTTGCCTGCTCGCCCTGTTCTTATCGACGCCCGTTATCATCGCCGGAGGCAAGAAAATTCTGTTCACCGGAGACTCCATTACCGACGGGAATTGGGGAGGGACCGAACGCAGCCTAACCGACATGAATCATATCTATGGACACGGCTATATGTTCATCTGTGCCGCCCGCTACATGGCCGACTATCCGGGCGAAAACTATCAATTCTACAATCGGGGGCTCAGTGGCAATAAAGTGGTCGACCTCAAAAAAAGGTGGGAAAAAGATGCCTTAGAGATCGATCCGGATATTCTCACCATTCTGATCGGCGTCAATGACCTGAATTCGGTCTATAACCAAGGGGAAAATGCCGAAATGGATTTCGAACAATTCGAACGGGACTATCGCGATCTGCTCGAAAGTTCACGTCGCAAAAACCCCAATGTCAAAATCGTATTGTGTGAACCCTTTATCTTTCCGGTTGGCATTTGGCTCAAAAACTACCCGCACTGGCGTCAACAATGCGATCAAATGGCCGAAGTAGTGCACAAACTGGCCCAGGAATATCACGCCGTATGGCTGCCGTTCCAGGATTTGTTCGATCAACTGGCCGAAGATCCTCAAACCCCTTCGTTGACCTATTGGATGTGGGACGGCATTCATCCCACGGCGGCTGGTCATGAAAAAATGGCCGAAATGTGGATCAAAGCAATGGGAGAACCGTTGTAAGATATAACCACTCTACAAAAACAGGAAGCCGTAAGCTTCCTGTTTTTGTATCCTCATACCCCCAAGATAGCGCCGCTACCAACCGTCCAATCCCTCCCTTCAGATTTTCCCACGCATTCATCGCATATCCATCTTCCCGAGCCCAAGCAACCTCTCATCAAGAAATTGAATAAAAATATTCAATTTTTTAACTTTTCTCGAGGTTTTCTCCTCAAAAATATTTTTCTTTGTAGACATGAAAGACAGCCTACGAGAAAAATTGGAAATTCTGGCCGAATCGGCTAAATATGACGTTTCATGCGCCTCCAGCGGCACCACACGCAAACACAAAAACGGCCAAATCGGGAGTGCACACGGATGGGGCATCTGCCATAGTTTCACGGAAGACGGTCGGTGCGTCTCGCTTTTAAAGATCATGCTGACCAATTATTGTATTTATGATTGTGCCTATTGCATCAATCGACGCAGCAACGATCTTCGTCGGGCCACCTTCACCATTGCCGAACTGGTCGAATTGACCGTCGAATTCTATCGCCGCAACTACATCGAAGGACTGTTCCTGAGTTCAGGGGTCATTCGAAATCCCGACTACACCATGGAACGCTTGGTGCGAGTCGCCCGACAGCTGCGCGAAGTGGAACACTTCAATGGCTACCTCCATCTGAAAAGCATTCCCGGAGCCAGTCGCGAACTGGTTGCTAAAGCCGGACGTTATGCCGACCGCCTCAGCATCAATCTGGAAATCGCCAAAGAGGAGAACCTCAAACGTCTGGCACCCGAAAAGGATCATGCCAGCATCTTCCGACCCATGTCGTATATTTCCCAAGGCTTTCTCGAAAGTGCCGAGGATCGCCGACGTCTGCGACATGCTCCGCGTTTTGCCCCGGCCGGTCAAAGCACGCAGATGATCGTCGGAGCCAGCGACGAAACCGATCGCGAGATTCTCACCCTTTCTTCGACACTGTATACCCGTCCGAGCATGAAGCGCGTCTACTACTCAGGCTATATCCCCATCAACGACTACGACCGACGCCTGCCTACACAACAACCCCCTTTAGCTCGGGAACATCGGCTCTATCAAGCCGATTGGTTGATGCGTTTCTACGGCTTTCGGTCGAACGAAATTGTCGATGAACGCTATCCGAATCTCGATCTGGAAATCGATCCCAAGCTCTCTTGGGCGCTGCGTCATCCCGAATGTTTTCCCGTCGATATCAACCGGGCCGATTATGAGCTCATTCTGCGCGTACCGGGTATCGGCGTCAAATCCGCTCAGCTAATCGTCACCGCCCGTCGTTATCACCGTGTCACAGCCTCCATGCTCCGCAAAATGGGCGTCGTCATGAAACGGGCACAATACTTCCTGCAATGTCTGGAACTCCCCGCCCTGGGAATCAACGAATTGAATCCGCGCATTGTCCGCCAACGATTGATTACGCCCGCCCAACGTCGCCAATCACCCAATCAACTCACCCTCGTTTTCCCGAATGAATGATGAATCGTTTCTCGAATCCTACCCAAACAGCGGTTTTCCGCTATGACAAAACCTTCGAGGGGTTGCTCTGCGCCCTGTTCGATGCCTATGTACGCCATACGTTTCCTGAGCAGTTGATCGGACCGGAAGAGCCCATTCCTCTCTTTACGCAGCAGATTCATGAAGTGCTGACCCGAACCGAGGCCGCTGAGCGCGTCTGGAAAGGCTTGAAAAGAAAACTCGGAAGCAATGTTCGCCGCATGTTGGTCTTTGCCTGGTTATCGGAAGAGGAGGGGAGTGACACTTTACTCCTGCGTTATATGCGCAAAACGTTCGACACGCCGGCATCCATCATCGGCGTTTTTACCGACAGCGACGTCCTGCAAGTCAAAAAAATCGCCCAAAAAGTTGCCAAGGAGAAAGAACGACTGATTCAATTCGTCCGTTTCCAAAAGGCCGGCGATGGCAGTTATTTTGCGCCGGTATCTCCTTTATACAATGTTCTGCCGTTAAGTCTCGGTTACTTTACGGATCGTTTTGCCGATCAACGCTGGTTATTGTACGACACCAAACGACGATACGGTTACTACTATGATTTAAAGCAGCCTCTCGAAGTCACCCTGGAAGAGGACGGACCTTTGCTCGAGGGGTGGTTATCGGATGACTTGTGTGCGGCCGACGAACACCTGTTTCAGGAGCGTTGGAAAAGTTATTTTCAGGCGGTGACCATCCGCGAGCGACTCCACCCACAATTACATCGACAACTTATGCCTCGCCGCTTCTGGAAATACCTCCCGGAAAAGCAGTCTTACCAATAAGACATATATAACTAGAAATTAAAACCTTAATACACATTACTTAAACAAGTACTTTTCATATTGGACTTCAATAAAAGAGTTCGGTCTTCGAATCGAGGACCGAACTCTTTTATTGATTTAGGTTATATCACCTATCTTATTGTTTCAGAATACTTTTACTAATCAAACAACAGGGACAATGTTGCAAAATTTCGATGCAACGATCCAAGTCCGTCGGACGAATCACCACCCGTGCCGTATCCCCTTCGGAGAAGGCATACATATACTCGATAAAGACTTGTTCTTTAGCCAAACCATCCAACACTTCGGAGAGCGCTCCCGGCACATTGGCGCACGACAGGCAGACCACCTCCGTCACACTCACCCCGAAATGGGCCTCCCGAAGCACTTGTTCAGCCCGTTCCACATCCGAAACGATCATGCGCAAAATACCGAAATCCGCGTTGTCGGCCAGACTGAATGCCGTCATATTAATCCCATGACGACCTAAGATCTGAGCCACCTCGTTGATCCGTCCTGTTTTGTTCTCCACAAATACGGAAAGCTGTTTTATTTTCATAGTGCTGCTACTTTAAAAGTTACCAACCTAATTTTTAAAGTGACCGGTCCAATGGGATCCACCTACTGCAATACCCGTTTGTCGATCACCCGTTTGGCCTTACCTTCGCTGCGTTCAATGCTGTACGGTTCCACCAATTTGATATCGGCCTTGATTCCCAGAACACTCTGCAAACGTGCCGAAAGCTTTTGCCGAAGCGCCAACATCTTGCTGATCTCATCCGAATAGAAACCATCGCGCACTTCGACACGCACTTCCAAACTATCGAGATTCTGTACCCGATCAACGATCAACAAATAGTGGGGTTCGAACTCTTCCATTTCGAGAATCACGCTTTCGATCTGGGAGGGGAAGACATTGACGCCACGAATAATCAACATGTCGTCGCTACGTCCCACAATCCGACTCATCCGTACATTGGTTCGCCCACAACGACAAGGTTCATCCGTCAACGAACAGAGATCTTTCGTCCGATAACGCAACAACGGCATACCCTCTTTCGTCAAGGTTGTAAATACCAGTTCACCCTGTTCGCCGTAGGGGAGCGGTTCCAACGTTTCCGGCGAAATAATCTCCGGCAAGAAATGATCTTCGATGATATGGGATCCATCCTTGTATTCACACTCATGCGATACACCCGGCCCCATCACCTCACTCAATCCGTAAATATTATACGCATTGACGCCCATTTTATGCTCGATCTCCCGACGCATGTTTTCGGTCCACGGTTCCGCCCCGAAAATACCCGTCTTCAAGCGAAACTCTTCGCGGGGAATTCCCGTTTTGGCCATCGCTTCCGCCAGATAGAGCGCGTAGGAGGGAGTGCAGGCAATGGCCGTAGCCCCGAAATCATGAAGCAGTTTGATCTGTTTGGCCGTATTGCCACTCGACATGGGGATCACCGTTGCCCCTAAATATTCAACACCATAGTGCAGGCCCAATCCGCCGGTAAACAAGCCGTAGCCATAAGCCACCGAAAAGATATCGTTGCAATCGGTTCCGAAAGCGCTCAAACAGCGAGCCGTCATCTCGGCCCAGATGGCCAGGTCTCGCCGGGTATATCCGACCACCGTAGGTGACCCGGTCGTTCCCGAGGAGGCGTGCAAACGCACGATCTGCGACATCGGCACCGCAAACAACCCATACGGATAGTTATCCCGCAAATCCTGTTTGGTCGTGAACGGCAACCGCACGATATCGTCTACGGAACGAATATCATCCGGCGTCACATCCATCTCCTGCATCTTACGGCGATAAAACGGCGTATTATGATAGACTCTTTCCACGAGTTTATGCAACCGTTCGCCTTGCAGACGACGCATATCTTCGCGGCTCATACATTCTTTGGTGGGATTCCAGATCATAGTCATCGATTTTTTGCTGGACGTCTTTGTCAGTTACTGTCCGTTCGTCGGTAAATGGTCTAAACGAAATGCCCGCAAACGGTCATCCAACACCTCATACAGATCGTCGCTCATGCGGGAACAACAAGCCCGGATACCCTGTTGCTCGCTCCCGGTCGTCGACAAAGAGATGGAGCTGATCCCATAATAAAGCAGTTCCCGCATCAACTCGCCGCAAGAGAGACCGTCATACCCGATCGTAAAGAAGAATCCGTCCGAAATAGCCCGGTCGATATCCTTATCATACACCACATGGAAACCATGCTTTTCAAAGAGCTCTTTCATGCGATGAGCACGACGGGCATATTCCGAGGTCACCTCCACGAAGTCGAAACGGCCTTCGGTGGCCGCATTCAGCATGGCAGCATAACCGAACTGAGTGGAGTGGGTGATTCCCGAGGTAATCATATAGAGGATCGATCCGATCAGGGTCGGTCCGAAAATACCGGCACCGGCATATCGTTCGGCCAGGGCCGGGAACTGACGATGGAACAAGGCATCCGACACACACAGCAGGGCAGCCCGTTGTCCGGCATAGCTAAAGATTTTCGAGGCCGAGAGCATCAAGATATAGTTGTCGGTATAGCGAGCGACCGTCGGGATATAGGGAGGCTCAAACGGCCGTCCGAAATAGGTACGGAAGTCCATGCCGAAATAGGCCAGGTCTTCCAGCACCACCACCCCGTAACGGGTGGCCAATTCCCCGATCACCTTCAGTTCCTCTTCCGTCAGAGAGATCCAGGCCGGGTTATTCGGGTTGGAATAGATGATTCCGGCGATATTTCCCTTTTTCAGATAGCTTTCCAATTTATCCCGCAGCTTATCTCCCCGGAAACGATAGATATCGAACTGCTCGTGCGGGATTCCCAAAATCTTGAGTTGCGACTTTTGAATCGGAAACCCCGGGTCGATAAACAAAATGGTCGTTTTCTGCGGATCACACTGTGTACAAGCCACAAACGAACCGAACGAGCCGGCCACCGATCCCGTCACCGGAATGCAAGCTTCTGCCGAGACCTCCACATTCAAAAACGCCTTGACAAAACGCGAACCCGCCTCCTTCAATTCGGGAATTCCTTCAGCGGCCGGATAAATCGCCGGGATATCGGTATCGAGCGCCCGTTTTTCGGCTTCGGTACCGATCCGACACGGTTCCAGCCCCGGAACCCCCTGATCCATCCGAATAAACGGAATACCGGTCAACTCCTCGAGTCGCGAAGCCAACAGCAACACCTGACCGATCGTCGCATGTTCCAGATCGGTGATTTTATATTCATCGACCACCCGGTCGATCAACTCCTGACTATATACTCGATTATTCTGCATGACCCGCCTTTTTTACCTGTTGCGTTCCGGCTTCCCGTCCGAGACGGAACGCCCGTACGTTCATATCCACGACATCCGCTCCTTTCGCTGCGAACAATCCGGCCACCGCTGCTTCCAACAACTCGGCATCCAGTCCCAAAATGGCAGAGGCTGCCCCCAGCAACACCATATTCACCGCACGGGGCATACCGTTGTCTTTGGCCAGGGTGTCGGCATCGACCAAAATCACATGCGGACGCCGACGTAAAACGTCCAACAGTTGAGCCTCATCCGGATAGTTAGGAATATTCACGAATGTCGCCGAATTGGTAACGATCCAACCCTCCGGAGACAGATAGGGCAGATAGCGCAGCGCCTCCATGGGTTCCATCGCGATGATCGCATCGGTAGCGCCCTGCGGAATCAGGTCGGAATAGATCGGCTCGGAACTGAGTCGCAGGTTCGACTGCACATCGCCCCCGCGCTGACTCATGCCGTGCACTTCGGCCTGTTTCACATATAAGCCCTTGCGTAAAGCGGCCTCCCCGATAATAGCGGCAATGGAGAGAATGCCCTGACCTCCCACGCCTGACAGAATGATATCTCTTTTCATGATTTTGCTTGCTTGAGGTGACGTTTAAGGGTCTGGATGCATTCACGACGCGGAATGACCACCGATACCCCCGAATATTCGATCTCTTCGCGCAGTACCCGACGAATCTCGTCATAATTTTTGGCCATGGGAACCACCACGCGTACATGTTCCCGTTCGACCCCGATGCCCAGACAGATCGACTCCAACTTGCCGGTTCCGGCCGAATCCTGTCCACCGGTCATGGCAGTGGTCAGGTTGTCGGAGATGATCACCGTGATGTTGGCTTTCGAATTGACGGCATCCAACAGCCCGGTAATGCCCGAGTGGGTAAAGGTCGAGTCTCCGATCACCGCAATCGCCGGGAAGAGACCTCCATCGGCCGCCCCTTTGGCCATGGTAATCGACGCCCCCATATCCACACACGAATCGATCGCCCGGAAAGGAGGCAAGGCGCCTAACGTATAACAGCCGATATCGCTGAATATCTTACTGTTTTCATACTCTTTGGCCACTTCGTTGAGTATGGTGTACACATCGCGGTGACCACAACCGGCACACAAAGCCGGCGGCCGCGGAACCACATATTCACACGGCGCATTCAACGCTCTATCCGGCAGACCTAACGCCTTCCGTACATTATCCGGGGTCAGTTCACCGGTCCGCGGCAGCTGTCCGCTCATCCGGCCTTTAATCTTCCCGCTTTCATCCAGCAGCCCCCGCAGTTGATCTTCGACAAAAGGCTGTCCATCTTCCAGCACCAGAATCTCTTCACATTCGGCCATCATTTTCCGAAGCGGTTCCAAAGGCAACGGATACTGCGACACCTTTAACACCGTTCGATCACACCCATCGGGGAAGTTTTCCATCAAATAATTGTACGCGATGCCACAAGCCACCACGCCTCGCGGTCCTCCGGGCAAATACCGATTATAGGACGAGACTTCCGACTGTTGCCGTAACTCTTTCTGATCCTCGATCACTTCGATGTAGCGACGACGGGCGTTGACCGGCAGCAAAACCCACCGGGAACGGTCTTCCGAAAAGCTCAATGCATTGGGTTCGCGAGGAGGGGCCAAGGTGACCACGGCCCGTGAATGAGCCATACGAGTCGTCAAGCGCATCAAGACCGGCAATTTCATTTTTTCCGAAAGGTCGAAGGCGGCTCGGGTCATCTCATAGGCTTCCTGTTGGGTCGAGGGTTCAAAAATCGGCACCATGGCAAATTTGCCGTAAAACCGGGAGTCCTGTTCGTTCTGGGAGGAGTGCATCGAGGGGTCATCGGCTGCCAAGACAACCAATCCGCCATGGGTTCCGGTCATGGCCGAATTGACAAAAGCATCGGCGGCCACATTCATCCCCACATGCTTCATGCAGACCAAGGCCCGCTTTCCGATAAAAGAGACCCCCAAGGCAGCCTCCATGGCTGTTTTTTCATTGGTACACCAATCGCTGTACACCCCTCTTTCACGGGCTAAGGGAGATTGTTGAATGTACTCGGTAATTTCTGTCGAAGGGGTACCGGGGTAGGCATACACCCCCGAAATACCCGCATGCAGAGCGCCCAAGGCTACCGCCTGGTCGCCCAATATCAATCGTTTTTCGTTCATAGGTCAGTTAAAGTAAATGAATCGGCATCTCGCCAAGCCGGAAATTTCGTTCGGAAAGCCTCTAAAGCCGAGCGGTCGAGTTCGCCATATAGAATCTCTTCGGAAGAGGACTCCGTCGTCAACGGATGTCCCAAATAATCGATCAATGCACTGGAACCATTATAACTCAAGGCCGGATCGTTCCCGGTACGGTTTACGCCCACCACGTAGCATTGATTTTCAATCGCCCGGGCCTGCAACAAGGTATTCCAAGCCGAAATGCGCACCGTCGGCCAATTCGCCACATACAAAATCAGATCGTAGTCGCCCCGGTTGCGCGAAAAAACCGGGAAGCGCAGATCGTAACAAACCTGCAACAAAATACGCCAACCGTTATATTCCACATCGACGCGTTGTTTCCCTGGCGTGTAGCGTTCATGTTCTCCCGCAAAAGAAAAGAGATGACGCTTATCATAGCAGGCATAACTACCGTCTGGTTTCACAAAATAGAAGCGATTGTAATAGCAATCGCCCGCCTGGGTCGCCACACTACCTGCCACCGCCGCCTGTCGGGAGGAAGCCACCTGAAGCATCCACTTCAGGGTATCGCTATCGGCCGGTTCGGCCACTCCCACGGGATCGGTACAAAAGCCAGTCGTAAACATTTCGGGCAGCACGATCAAATCGACCGAGGGCAGGGTATCGATCAACGCTTGAGCCCGTTGACGATTAGCCTGCGGGTCTTTCCAGCGAATATCGGTCTGCAACAAAGAAACCTTCATAATCAGGATAACAAAAATTTTGAGTCATTAAAGATACACAATTTCCGCAAAAGAAAAAAAATAACAACCTGTTTAATTTTCCTATCCCATTTCCTTTTCATCGTTCTTTTCTCAAACGGTACCGGATTTTCAACGTACGGCTATCCGATCAAACCGACCTGCTATTTTTCTTAAATAAAAGGATTTCCATTAGGCGGAGAGGTATTCCAGTCCCGAAAAATTCCTTTCAAATGAAACATTTTAAAACAACCGTGCGTTAATATCTATGCAAAACCTCATATACCATGAAAACATTCAATCAATACATCCCCACCAAACTATTGTTCGGATGTGGTACGGTCGATCAACTCGCCGAAATCTCTTTGCCCGGAACCAAAGCCCTGATCGTCATCTCGTCCGGGACCTCGATGCGTAAATTCGGCTATCTCGACAAAGTGGTCGCCGCCCTGCAAAAGAACCACGTATCCAGCATCGTTTTCGACAAAATATTACCCAATCCCACCAAGGAACACGTGATGGAAGCAGCCGAAATCTGCCGACGTGAATCCTGCGATTTCGTCGTTGGCTTGGGTGGCGGCAGCTCTATCGACTCCGCCAAATCCATCGCCATCATGGCCTGCAACCCGGGGGATTATTGGGATTACGTCTGCGGGGGGACCGGCAAGGGACAACCCACCCGTGGCGGGGCTCTGCCCGTGATCGCAATTCCGACGACCGCCGGAACCGGGACCGAAGTCGATCCATGGACCGTGATCACCTACAACAATGAAAAAATCGGGTTCGGCAACCAATATACCTTCCCGGTACTTGCCATCGTCGATCCGACGCTGATGACCTCGGTTCCTCCCCGGCTGACGGCTTATCAAGGATTTGATGCCTTTTTCCACGCCGCCGAAGGATTCATCGCCAACATCGCCACCCCGATCAGCGAGCTCTATTCCCTGAAGAGCCTTCAGCTGATCTATCAATACTTACCGACAGCCGTACGGGATGGAGCCAATCTCGAAGCCCGCAGTCAGGTTGCGCTGGCCAGCACCTTGGCCGGGATGGTCGAATCGACCTCGAGTTGCACCTCGGAACACTCGATGGAACACGCCATGAGCGCCCATTATCCGAGATTGCCGCACGGAGCCGGATTGATCGCCCTCTCTTTGGCCTATTTCGAAACCTTTATCGACACCGTTCCGGAACGCTTCACGCAGATGGTTCAAGCCATGACCGGTAAGCCGTGCCAAGACCCCAAAGAGTTCCTCTCCTTATTGGCCGAACTGCAACGTGCCTGCGGAGTGGACGACATTCGCCTCTCCGAATGGGGAATCCAACCTGCCGACCTGCCCGTTTTCGCCAAAAACGCACGGGAAACCATGGGCGGACTCTTCCAGCTGGATCCGCGTCCGTTAACCGACGACGAAGTAGTGAACATCTATCAACGCTCCTTGCGGTAGTCCGGGGTCGTTCTCCACTCGTTCGGAATGCATCGACTTCCATCGACTCTGTCGATCTACGGATGGATGGGGTAGAACAACTCCAATGATCCGGTGGATCTAAGAAATTCCCAAGAAGTCGTATTTTTTTCGATTTTCAGAAAAGCCCTGAACCAATTAGACGTTCAGGGCTTTTTTTGTGACTTCCCCTCAACATTCCGGCACCCAAAGTAACATAGACCCTCCATTGACGCACAGAATAGGGTAAACCAAGGCTCACTTTTCCGAAATTTGCCGCATTTATTCCCCATAAAAGATTGGAGTTATTAAATTTCTTTATTTATTTTGCTATACCCAAAAGCTGGATACCCAACTCGTCGGCTTCGCGTGTCCTTCGCCGCTCAACCGTGGATTTTCAGCACTCTCTGCCACAGGGCTCCGAACCCGGCTCCGACTCCGACGAAACCGATTGTCCCGGATCATCCATCCACTCCCGATGATCCAACCCACGCAAATATTCCGGCCGACGGACGACGTATGCACGACAAACATTATAAAATAGGAATCGACATCGGGTCTACCACCCTGAAAGCTATCGTTCTAGACCCTCAGAATCGAGTCGTTTATCACACATACCGACGCCATAAAACCGATATCGCAGGCGTATTGTGTGACGAGTTGCAACAGATCACCCATCAATTTCCGGACGTCACGTTTTCGATCGCCATGACCGGATCCGCCGGCATGGGCATCTCCGAACGTCATCAATTACCGTTTGTACAGGAGGTGGTCGCCTCGGTCCATGTCGTTCAGACGGTCTACCCGCAAACCCGCACGCTGATCGATCTGGGGGGAGAAGATGCCAAAATGGTCTTCTTCAACGAAAACGGTCACCCGGACATCCGCATGAACGGCAGTTGCGCCGGCGGTACCGGGTCGTTCATCGACCAGATGGCCGACTTGATGCATATCTCGGTCGACGAACTGGGCCAGCAAGCCCTGCACTACGAGAAGATCTATCCGGTGGCCTCCCGATGCGGGGTCTTTGCCAAAACCGACGTACAAAACCTGATCAGCCGCAATGTGCCAACCGCTGATTTGGCCATGTCGATTCTGCACACGGTTGCCCTGCAAAGTATCACCTCCTTGGCCCGAGGGTGCGAAATTCGACCGCCAATTTTATGTATCGGTGGGCCGCTCAGCTTCCTGCCTGCGCTGCGAAAGGCTTTCCAAACGCTCCTCAATATCGATGAATCCGAACTCATTTTACCGGAAAACAGTCCGTTTTTCCCGGCCTGGGGTGCGGCGTTGCAAATCGACGAAAAGGCGGAATCGTGCGATATCGGTCAATTGATCCACCGTTTACAGACCAAGAGTGATCCGATTTCCGAAGGACTTCCTCCCTTGTTTACCAGTCCGGCCGCTTACGAACAATGGAAAGCGCAACGGAACCTAAAATCGTTGCCGACGGCTTCTGTACACGCCGGCGAAAAGGTGGCCTGTCACCTGGGAATCGACTCCGGCTCCACTACGACGAAGATTGTGGTGCTAGATGAGGATGCTCGTATTTTATTCCGCTTTTACGCCAAAAACGACGGATCGCCCCTCCAAAAAGTTCTCGAAGGACTGCAACAATTCTACACCTGGGCGAAAACCCAACAGATCGACTTCCATTTTAATGCCTCCTGTGCGACGGGGTATGGCGAAGATCTGATCCGTTCTGCGTTGGATCTGGACTATGGCATCGTCGAAACCATGGCTCATCTGACCGGGGCCCAGTACGTCGACCCGGACGTCTCCTTTATCTTGGATATCGGCGGTCAGGACATGAAATCGATCTTCACGCACGACGGGGTCATCTCCCAAATCGAACTCAATGAAGCCTGCTCTTCGGGCTGTGGCTCGTTCTTGCAGAATTTCGCTTCGACGATGAACCTCTCCATGGAGGCGTTCACCGCCGCTGCTTGCGCGGCTCCGGCTCCGTGTGATTTGGGGTCCCGGTGTACGGTGTTCATGAACTCCCGCGTCAAACAAGCCCTGCGCGAAAATGCCACACTGGGAGATATCGCCGCCGGATTGGCCTATTCGGTCGTCAAAAACTGTCTGTATAAAGTCCTGAAGATCTCGAATCTGAATCACCTGGGTGATCACATCGTGGTTCAGGGCGGCACCTTCCGCAACGACGCCGTCTATCGTGCCTTGGAAATGCTCTCCGGAAAGTCGATCAGTTCGACCGATTCCCCGGAACTGATGGGGGCTTTCGGCGCCGCTTTGTACGCCAGACGCCGCTGGTTACAAGAACCGAAACCGACTGCCTTCACGGGACAAGAAGCCTTACCTGATTTGAAGGCCATCGACACCAAGGAGCTGCACTGCAAAGGTTGCACCAACCGCTGTTCGGTATTGCGTTTCCGCTTCCCGAACGGCAACACCGCCTATGCTGGCAATAAATGCGAAAAGATCTTTTTCAATGCCCGAACCGCCCGCAAAAAGGGATACAATGCCTTCGATGTCAAAAATCGCATTCTATTCGACTTTCCCAAACGCCCCAAAGGAATCGAACAGCCGATCGTCATCGGGATTCCTCGCGTATTGAATATGTTCGAAGACTACCCATTCTGGCATACGCTATTCACCGAGTGCGGTTTTCGTGTCGTCCTTTCCCCGGAATCGAACTTTGCGCTCTACCAGCGCGGAGCAGGATATGTCATGTCCGACAACATCTGTTTTCCGGCCAAAATCGCTCATGGGCACATTTTAGCGCTGGTCGATCAAGGCGTGGATCGGATCTTTTATCCCATTGTCCCGAAAGAGACCAAGGAGTTCGCCAGCTCGTCCAACAGCTACAACTGCCCGGTGGTCAGCGGGTATCCCGAAGTCATCCGCAGCTCGATGAATCCGGCGGAACGCTTCGGCATTCCGTTCGACAAACCGGTGATTCCGTTCCATAACCGCCATGCGTTGGAAAAAGCCTGTCGCTCCTATCTGGAAACTTTGGGGATTTCTCATACGCTCTTCAAACATGCCTTTATCCGAGCACTGGCTATGCGCAAAGCGCGCAACAAAGAGCTGATTCTACATCAACGTCGCCGCTTCGAACAAGCCGTAGGGGAGGGGAAACTGGTCTTCGTAGTAACCGGACGCCCCTACCATGCCGATCCATTGATCAACCAGAAAGTGGGACAAATCCTCTCCGATCTGGGGGTAGAGGTCTTTACGGACGATGTTTTCCGGCGAACCGACAACTACGGATTCAGCGAACTCAAGATCGTCTCACAATGGGCCTACCCGAACCGGGTCATTCAAGCCGCCATGGAGGTTGCCAAGTTGCCTCACAATGTACAACTGATCCAACTCAACTCGTTCGGTTGCGGTCCCGACTCCTTCTTTATGGATGAGGCTCACTCCATTCTCCATAAAGCCGGAAAAAATCATACCGTGCTGCGGATCGACGAGATCGCCAGCCCCGGTTCGATCCGCCTGAGACTCCGTTCACTGATCGAATCCCTCAAAACCGCCCCGTCCTCCTCCGTCTCAGCGGACTTTTCCTATCAGGACAAAGGGGTTGCATTTACCCCTGAGGATCGAGGAAAAACGATTCTTGCCCCGTGGTTTTCCGACTTCATCTCGCCCTTCATTCCTCCTTTGGGCGAACTGGCCGGCTACCATATTGTCAATCTGCCGCCCTCTACCAAACGTTCAGCCGAAGCCGGTCTGAAATATGGTCACAATGAGGTCTGCTATCCATCGACCCTGGTCTTGGGGGACATTATCACCGCCTTGCAATCGGGCCGGTATGATCTTTCCAATACGGCTGTTGCCATCACCCAAACCGGCGGTCAATGTCGCGCCACCAACTATATCTCGCAAATCAAAGCCGGATTAGCCGGGGCTGGATTCGACCAGATTCCGGTTATCGTCCTTTCCGGAGGGGAAGTGTTCCAGAACGAACAACCGGGATTCCACATCCCGCTCCGCAAGTTACTGAACATCACTACATATGCCTTATTGTACGCTGACTCACTGCAACAGATGTACAACTCAGTCATCGTCCGTGAACAACAAAAAGGAACGACGCAAGCCTTGTTCGATCAATATGTAGCGCAGGGTATCGAAGCTGTCCGTGCCAATCGAGCCTCGCAACTGCGCGAATTGATGCAATCGGCCGTTCAAGATTTCAATGCCATTCCTGTATTCGATCGGGAATATCCCTGCATCGGATTGATCGGCGAGATCTACGTAAAATACAACCATTACGGCCAGGCCTACACGACTGAATGGCTGCGCGATAAAGGCATCGATGTGGTCACTCCGCCCATTCTGGACTTCCTGATGCAATATTTCGTCAACACATCGGTCAACGAAGCCAACGGCCTCGAACGGGGCGGTATGATCTCTCATCTCCTGCGTTCAGCCTTCTGGACCTATCTGAATGTACGTATTCGTCGTATAGACCGTATTCTGCAGAACTTCCGCTATTATCGTCCCAGTGCCTCCATCTTCACCAAAGCACAATATGCCTCCGAAATTCTCGACCTTTCCAATCAATTCGGAGAAGGTTGGATGTTAGCCGCCGAGGTGGCGCATTTTGCTCGACAGGGGATTACCAAGATTGTTTGCGTACAACCGTTCGGTTGTATCGCCAACCATATCGTGGCGAAAGGGATCGAAAAGCGGTTGAAGAAATTCTACCCGCATATCGATCTGCTGTACCTGGATATCGACGGAGGTATGGCCGAGGTAAACCTGCAAAACCGATTGCACTTTATGCTCGAGGCGTAACATCGCTTGCGACTCACCACGCAACCGCTGAACTTTCCCCAATCAAAAAAGGATCTGTCATAGACAGATCCTTTTTTGCGTCCAGCGTTTTGAGAAGATTAACGTTCCTTTTTGAGCAAATCGCGGATTTCTTCCAACAAAGCCACTTCAGCCGATTTCGGAGGAGCTGGCTTTTCCTGACGTTGCGGGCGTAAGCGATTAACGAGCCGAATTACCAAAAAGATGACCACCGCTACAATCAAGAAATCGAATATCGTTTGCAAAAAATGGCCATAATTAAGCGTCACAGCCGGGATAACCACCCCGTCAGGACCCGGTTCAGCGGCTTTGAGCACCCACTTCAGATCCGAGAAATTGACGCCATCGATCAACCAACCCACCGGAGGCATAATCACATCCGCCACCAACGAAGTCACCACCTGACTCAAGGCAGCTCCGATAATGACCCCGACGGCTAAATCGATCACATTGCCGCGCAAGGCAAACGACTTAAATTCTGCAAAGATTTTTTTCATATTTTTCTATACAATGAGTGAATTATCCGCGTTTCCAGGAAGTCGTTTCATACCCCTGAGCTTCTGCTTACACGTGCATTAGCGTTCTATCGTGTCGCCGTTCGGCTCGCTGTCTACGTTCCAAAGTCCGTTGTTTACGCCTTTGTACCATCCGTTCGACACGGGCATCCATGACACGAAAACGATCGAACGTATCCCGCGAAACCGCATAGTACCGACACAACGAAATAATACTGGCACCTCTTTTCAGCGACTGTATAATCTCGGAGCGATGGTCTATCAAGATTTGCAACTTCGTATAACTTCCTTTTCGTCGTCCCAAAATCTTGCCTTCCGCCCGACGTAGCGCCAAAGCCTCTTTCGTTCGCATCGATATCAGATTGCGCTCGATTTCGGCCACCAAACCAAAAGCAAAACACAACACCTTACTATTGATCGTATCATCGAAGGCATAGCCATCTTTCGTGCTGTAAATCGTAATCTTTCGTTTCAGACAGCTGCCCATAATGGCCATAATATCGGTCAGGGTCCGACTCAACCGTGACAGTTCGGTCACAATCAACACGTCTCCTGCATGCAATCGTTTAATCAGGCCATTCAGTTTCCGTTCCTTCACCTTTGCTTTACCGCTAATCACCTCTGTCACCCAACGATGAATGACCAGATTACGGCTTTCGGCAAATCGTCTAATCTCATCTTGCTGGTTGGCAACATTTTGCTTTTCTGTACTGACTCTCAAATAAGCAATAATCATATTTTGGGGTTTTATGGTAAATGAAGTTCTTCACAGCTCTCAAAATACGATGACTACTTACGTATGAGAAGTCCTTACCTTCTAACTAAAGGGCACGAGTCATTTCGATGCTCGAGATTTCTCTCTCATCTTACGCAATCGGTAAAGAGGATCGGCTTGCTGGCGGATTTTGCTTCCCAACAAGACTGGATAATCGGGATGGGCCGCCCAGAACGCATCAACCTCAGCAGCCGCAGCTTCTGAACGATGACTGCCCAATAGAGACGCCGCCCAACGTCGCGGAAAGAAGATATCACCCGTACGTTGCACTTCCTTCATCTCTTCCAATCCGGGGCGGATATAAGCGATCGCCTCCTGGCCCCGACACGGATGGTTCAGCAGCCCTAATGCCGAACAAGCCCACGGTTCGATCCGACGATTTTCAGCCACCAATAAAGCCTGGAAAACCGAATCTCGTACAGCAGCATCCGGCGATACCGCGGGTACGATATAATCGTATTGCGCCAACCGATCCGGATTGGTAATCCGACTTCGTTGACGGGCGGTGATCTCCTGCGCCCGTTCCGGAAAACGCAACGCCATCGAGTAGGCCAATCCGGTCACATCTCCTTCACTGAGACGATAACGTTTCGCTAAAGCCTCATCGTTCCACAAAGCGTAAACCCGCCCCAAAGCCTCCGGGCTCCGGGCAATGCCACAATAGGTCCGGACCGCCAAACTACGACGTTCAGGACGAGGATCGGTTTCGGCCATGCGCCACAATGCCTCTTCGTAGGCTAACGAGGGCTGTTCCCCATAAAACAGGCCGAAACATCCACTGGCATACCCTAAAGCTAAGGTAAACAGCTGATGATTCTCTTCCCGGGGCAGATAATCGATCATGGCCTGCAAAAATTCGTCCGGAGAAAGCGTCAAATTGAGCAAATTTTCATTCAAGGTCAATAGAGCACTGAGTTTTACCCGGGTATCGGAAAAGTCGGCCAAATGCTTCAACAGATAGGTAGCAGTCGGTCGATCCAAAGGAAAATACCCATAGCCCAAACCGTCAGCGTTCGGTACCACATACTGGGTCGAATCGGGTAATTTCACCGATACTTCCGTCCGATCCAGCTCCACCTGCAACGTATCCGTCTGCCGTTCTCCTATGGCCAACAACGTGAGGGGCTGTTCCCACACCAGACCGCGGCCCCAAGGATCTTCTTGCCGAATATGTACACTATCGGCCTGCATCGAGACGGTAATGGTCGGCATGCCTTTCTCTTCGACCCATACGCGACTCCAGGCCGCCAGATCCTCTTCGCATCGACGATCGAGAATGGCGATCAAATCGTTCCATGTCGCATTTCCATAGGCATACGTACGCAAATATTCGCGAATGCCGTCTCGAAATTTTTCCGGGCCCAACTTGCGGTACAACATATTCATCACGATCGGCGACTTGGAGTAGACGATCTGACTGTATATCAGGCCGGCATCCGAGAGGTTTTCCAGCGGCTGCTGAATCGGCATGCTCCCCTCGGTCCGATCCTCGGAATAGGCGGCCGGATACGATCCTTTGATAAAATTCAGGTCGTGATCGATCTGCGGGTAGAGCGGACGGACAATCAGCGAACTGAAAAACGTGGCAAAGACTTCTTTGGTCCACACCTCGTCGAACCATTTCATCGTCACGAAGTCCCCAAACCACATATGGGCGGTTTCGTGAGCGATCAATCCGGCCCGGCTCATATAATTGTCGATCGTGGCATTCTCTTCCAGGAAAATCGACCGATCGGCATACAACGTCGCCCCCATATGCTCCATCCCGCCATACTGGAATCCCGGTATCACGATCAGATCATATTTTTCAAACGGGTAGGGGATACCGGTATACGTTTCGACCCAATCCAGCGCCTGAAAGACCTGATCGAGTACCGCCGGACATTGGGCCACCTTCCGAGGGTCGGTCTCCCGATGGAACATCGACACCGACCGTCCCTCCCGCTGTTCGGTATATTGCGAGAAACGGCCGCATACAAACGAAAACAAATAGGTCGGAATCGGGGCCGTTTGACGGAACGACACCCGACGCCGTCCCGCCAGACTCGTAGAATCGATATCAGCGACCGCGCCATTGGCCACAGCGGTCCAGGCTGCAGGCACATCCAATGTCAGCACGAACCGGGCCTTCAAGTCCGGCTGGTCAAAGCAGGGGAACAGGGTCCGGGCTCGGTCCGGCACCAACAAGGTATACAAAAAATCGTCTCGTCGATTCAGCGATTGATCCTGCGGCGTAAAGGCTACCTCCAATCGATTTTCACCGGCTACAGTTTCGCGGGCATCGATCCACAGATGTTCGTTCCGGAACTCATAGGGAACCGTACGTCCATTGAGACGGACCTGTCGAATGGACAAGGAATCACCCCGGAAGTCCGCCACCAACGGAGACGGCTGCTCCAAACGGAGTACAATTTCCGCCTCACCTTCCACCGCCTGTTCTTTTTGCTGTGGAATAGCAAACTGTAAATAATACGTTACATCCTGGTAATTTTCTTCACGATACTGTGCCAGCTCCCGACTGACTCCCGCATCCATGAGACGATCGGAGGTTCGGGTTTCGCAAGCATACCCACAACATACCACCGCACACAATAAAAGGAATCGATTCAACATAAAAAATAGCAAATAGAAGGTTATTATGCGAAGTTATCCATATTCTCCGAATATTCCCCTTTAGGCCTTCTATAAAAGTTGAACTTTCGAGGATTTTTCAGCGGTTTTATCGAGATATGTTGCTATATTTAAGATCGAGAACGAATACTGTCATGAAATTTTGGAGCCTTTTTCTATGGTGTACGCTCTGGCTGCCCGCCAACAGCCAAGTGATCCAGAGTGTCCTTCTCGATCAAAATACCCATCAGCCCGTTGTCGGAGCCAGCATCTTTTTCAACGGAACCTCCTTTTACGAGCTCAGTGACGAACAGGGTCACTTTGCTATCCCCATCAAACAACAGATCAACACCGCGTTGATTATCACGCATGTCTCCTATAACATGCAATCCTATTCCGCCCCGTATACCAATATCCCCGACACCATCTTCCTGCAAGAGAAATAAATGGATATTGTCCCCGTCATGGTCAGCTACGAATTATTCTCCCGGCAACAAAAAATGGATGTTTTCCGACGACATTTCCTGGGCACGACACGAGCCGGCAAATCCTGTACCATCCTGAACGAAGATGATATTCAACTCATTTACAATGTAAAAGACAACACCTTGCAAGCCTTCTGTAACACCCCGATCCTGATCTACAACAAATACTTGCAATACTCCCTGGAGTATCACCTCCAGGAGTTTCTGATCCAATACGATCGACAAAGTATTAAAGATCGCCATATGCTTCGCTTCCGGATCGATGGCTCCTGCATTTTTAACGACATGGCTCCGCAGAATCCAAATATCGCCAAACGTCGCGCCCTCATTTATCAACGCTCCGCCACAGCCTTCTTTTACGATCTGATTCATAAAGATCTCGACAACGATGCAACATTCTCTTCCGTATTTCAGGTCTACAGATACGATTTTGAACCGCTCAAAATCAAAGAGACACACCACCTGAAAGACTCTCTCAACATGCATGTCGTCACGCTGACATTTCCTCCCGAACTCATCGAGGACGACACTCGTCCGCCCTCCTCGCTCCCCATATATGGACGGATGCTGGTGCGTTACAAAGATCTAGCCCTGTCCGGTATCATCTATCATCAGTCCTCGTTTTTGCTGGACGATTTCGGCAATTTCGGCTCGAATTCGGGTATCTATTTTGAAGGAGACATGTCCCTACAAGGCATCGGCAATCGGCCAATTATCGCCCGGACTCCGACGCTAAATGGATCTTTTTCCGCCAAAGAACCCACTAATTTTTGCTGTAACCGGCTTTCCGAAGCATCGGCAAACGATTCACCCTCAAAGCCTCCACAGATATAACTCGATTCAAGTCGCCTATCCCCACAGAAATTTCTGCGGATAAGGACCGTTGGAGATGGCTTTTTTTCGTATTTTTACAAAGTTCAATCAAAAGCATTCATCTTCATGAAAAAATGGTTTAGTTTTCTCTTGCTGGCTTGTGTGTTCGGCGTTTTCTATCCGCTAAGCGCTCAACCCTCCCAAAAATTAATCAATGTGATTGTCTCCCCCGATCATGCCGACTGGCAGTATGAAATAGGGGAGGAAGCCACGTTTACCATTCAGGTGGTCAAAGCGGCCAATCCCGTCCAGGACGTCGTCGTCGATTATGAATTGGGCCCCGAATTTTTCCCGAACGTCAAAAAGGAACAGGTGCATCTGAAAGACGGTACCCTGACCTTAAAGGCCAAAATGACCGAACCCGGCTTTATCCGATGCAAAGTCAAAGCCTATAAAGACGGACACACCTATGACGGCATGGCGACCGTTGCCTTCAGCCCCGACCAGATTCAACCAACCTCTCCGGAACCCGACGATTTCGATGAATTCTGGGCCAACAACATCGCCGAAGCCCGCAAAACGCCGTTAGAACCCATCGTCACCCTGATGCCGGAACGGTGTACACCGACGCAAAATGTCTATCATGTCCGTTTCCAAAACGATCGTCCCAACTCCTTCATTTATGGGATTCTGATCATGCCGAAAAAAGAGGGAAAATATCCGGCCATTCTCAACGTTCCGGGAGCCGGTGTCAGCGGACGGGTCGGCCATAATATGGGCGACAGCATCATCACCCTCCAATTGGGCATCCATGGCATTCCGGTCGATATGCCCGCCGAAGTCTATCGCAATCTGAGCAGCGCCGCCCTGAGCGGATACTGGCGCAACAATATCAACGATCGGGATAAACACTACTATAAAAGAGTCTACATCGGCTGTGTCCGGGCATTAGACTTTCTCTGCTCGCTGCCTGAATTCGACGGCACCTCTTTAGGGGTAACCGGTGGCAGCCAAGGCGGAGCGCTGTCGATCGTCACGGCAGCCCTCGATCCGCGGATTCGTTTTCTGGCCCTCAATCACCCGGCTTTGTGCGATTTTGCCGGATACTTGAATCACCGCGCCGGTGGGTGGCCCCATTATTTCCAGGAAGAAGCCCCAAAACCCGGGGAAGTCGAAGCGCTCTCTTATTACGATGTCGTCAATTTTGCCAAACGACTCAAAGTACCCTGCTGGTTCACCTGGGGCTACAATGATGTCGTTTGTCCTCCGACCTCGATGTATGCCGCCTATAACAGCGTGACCGCCCCCAAAGAACTGCATCTGTTCCTCGATTCCGGACACTGGATCTACCCCGAACAACGTCAAGCCAGCAACGAATGGCTGAAAGAACAGTGCATGAAAAATCACCGACCCTAAACCAATCGCCCTCTCATCAAGCAGAAGCTATAAACCTTATCGTTTATAGCTTCTTTTTTATATCCCATCATGCTGCCTTATTGGATGTTCCAATGGGCCCCTTTTAAAGGGAGGCTCCTACCTATGACTTCCCCTCGCTAACGCATTCTTCTCGGCATAAAGGGCCGACAACTGCGTATCGCACGCTTACGGGACCACTGTGGGCAAATGCCAGAAATATCTGATCGGACCGTTGCCGCAACGAGATCAAACCCCGACGACCGTTCCAGGTTACCGTCCACAACAATAACAGGATCAAAAGAGAAGGGTAGGGCATCCAACTCCGGACAGGCCGTCTTTTCGGTCGGAGTCGACAGGCGGTCTCATTTTCTCTTTCATACTTGGAGATACAGAATAAAAGACTCTATCCAGGGTAACATCGACCCAAACATTCTCTTTGAAAGAGATCGGCAATTCGTTCAGAAAAGGGCATGAAAAAACCTCTTACAACGATGTAAGAGGTTTCTCCAGTGACACCGACAGGATTCAAACCTGTGACCTTCTGATCCGTAGTCAGATGCTCTATTCAGCTAAGCTACGGTGCCATCCCTTATTGCGAGTGCAAAGATAGCTAAAAATTCTTTCCCTGCAAATCTTTCACCCAGATTTTTCGCAAAAATTTTCCGTCAATCTGTATAAGGAATATACCTCTTTGAAATCAAGAGAGTTAGAAGAATTACTTCGTTTTCAGGTAATGAGTTGGCAACCGTCCTAATTGCCGTGGTCTACATCGCTTTGCTTGTTTGGGAAACTCTTACGGTACAAAGGTATGAAAAATATTCAGACTGAAAGGATCATTC
>CALVCS010000005.1 GCA_944326035.1 uncultured Alistipes sp.
CGGTTCACCACAACCCGGCTCTGACCTATCCGGCTGCCAGCATGACGCTGTTGATCCCGGATCAGGAAATGCAGACCAACAACCTGTGCGTTCAAAACTAAGGATCTGATTGCTAAGAGCAATTCACTGAATTAGTCCTCTTATCCCAGGGCGGAACATCAGTTCCGCCCTGGTTTTTTATGAGATTCGGCTCATGGGTGAACTCTATGAGGAAAAGATTGATGAAGACGAGTAACCGCTTTTGCCCGGAAAATGGGAATGAACGGGTTGCTTTCCTGGCGGAACGGCACGCTTTTTTCGATTATTCCGTTAATTTTGTTTTTCAAAGCATAGCTGCTCTTTTTCAGAATTAAGTTTAACCGCTTATTATATCGTTTTGAAGTAAAATCTTACGACATCGGGGAGGAGGTAGTAAAAACGATTCTGAAAAAGGAACAGAAAGTCGGACTCTTTCCAAATATGGGGAGACTGATAGCTTTGGAACAGCAGAGAATTTATTTAATGTATATCGTTGTATGAGATTCAGATTATTGGGTATAACCTTATTTTGTTTATGGGTCGGCTATGCAGGGGCCGCAGAACGGATTGTATGTGTAGGAAAGTCGCGGGTCGGGGTTCCGAAAGGCGCACAGCTCGTTTCGACGTTGCAGAGAGGGATCGATTTGGCGGGTAAATACAAACGCCAGGGAGAGAATGTGACCTTATTGATTGCTGGCGGAGAGTATACCTTGGATGAAACCTTGGAGATGACCGAAAGTCAGTTGGGTACAGGCGACAGCCGTTTGGTGATCCGGCCGTTGGATGCGCAACCCGTTGTTTTGCGAGGGGGGGTGTCGATCTCTCCGCGGTTGTTGGAAAAGGTGGCGTCAGATGAACCTCGTATCCGTCCCGAAGTTCGGGATAAGGTCTATAAAGTGGATCTGCGTAAAGCGGGCATTCAGGAAGTAGGTCCGCTTCGGAACTCTGGTTTTAGTCGTCCGGCCTTACCGGCCTGGACCGAGGTGTTTGTCAACGATCACGTACAACAACTTTCGAGGTGGCCGAATGATACGATGGCCTTGATGGGCAAGGTCCTCGAAACGGGGTCGATTCCCCGGAATGGCGATCTGTCGAATAAAGGCGGGACGTTTGCCTATCTGGATGATCGTCCTTCGGAGTGGAAACACGGTATGCCGAAATGGATTGCCGGCTATTTTGCCCACGGGTATGCCGATGATATGGTCCGTATCGCCTCGATCGATACCGTCCGTAAAACCATTACCCTGGACGAAGCGGTGATGTATGGTTTGATCTCGGGGTCGGATTTTAACCGTTGGTATGTGGTCAATTTGCCGGAAGAGATCGATCGCCCGGGCGAGTATTATATCGATGAAACGAATCTGGTGTTGTGGATCTATCCGTCGGAAGAGGTGCGGACTTTGTCGCTTTCGTTGCTGGCAGAGCCGATGATGGCCATCGAAGGGGTGAAAAATGTCGAAATTCAACAGCTCTCTTTTCGGGTCAGTCGAGGGATGGGCGTTTATATGGAACGCACCGAAGAGGTGGTCGTGAGAGGGTGTGAGTTTCGGAATTTGGGAGCTACGGCGATCTGTATCGGAAAGGGGGTCGAACCGGCGCCTCAGTATGTCCATACGTTTGTCGGAAAGGCTGTCTCCCGGATGATTGGGAGTCTGGCTCAGCATATCTATGTCGATACGGCTTTCGATCGCGAAGCCGGAAAGCGCAATGGAATCGTCGACTGTGTGATTCGGGATGTCGGGGCTGGAGGTATCAGTCTGGGTGGCGGGAATCGCAAAACATTCGTCCCGGGTGAAAATTATGTGCAAAACTGTCGGATCAGTCGCTACAATCGGGTGGAACGCTCCTATCGTCCGGCCATTGCGATCATGGGGGTCGGGAATCGTATCTCGCATTGCGAAATCTATGATGCTCCCTCTTCGGCCATTCTGTTGTATGGGAATGACCATCTGATCGAATACAATGATATTCATGATGTTTGTACGGAGATTGACGACCTGGGGGCCGTGTATTATGGACGTGATCCGTCGGAACAGGGGAACCGCCTGATGTACAACTATGTACATCATCTCAGCGCCAAACATCGGGTGACGGGCTTCTATCACGACGACGGAGCCTGCGGCATGACGGCGATCGGAAACATTCTCTATAAAGCCGGATTACAGCCGGTCCTTTTGGGGGGAGGATCTGATAACTACTACGAGAACAATATCTTTATCGGAACGCCTTACGGGCTGTATGTCGACAATCGTTTGGAGAATTGGGCCGGGACGAAAGAGATTTTGGATCTGTATAAGAAACGGTTCGAAGCGGTGGATTATCAGACGGGCCCGTTCAAGGAGAAATATCCGAAAGCGGCTCATTATTTCGAAGAGGGGATTCAGACGCCGAAACGGAATACAGCTCGGAATAATCTCTTCTATGATATCAGCAAATTGCTGGTTTGTCCCGGGGAACGACCCTATGAACGGGCCTATATGGAGATGATCGGCAATTGGGTTACCTGGAGCGGTAAGGGTTTTGAGGAGCCTGGTTTTGTAGATGAGGTTGCCGAAAATTGGAACTTGAAACAGGATGCTGCTATTTTCCGCAATATTCCGGGCTTTAAAGCGATTCCTTTTGATCAGATCGGATGTACCTTACCCAAGGAGGAAGAGTAGCTCAGATCTGCTAAAAAACAACAAAGCCACTCCCCGCGGAGTGGCTTTGTTATAGAAGAAAACCTCTACTTACTTTTTCGAAGCTTCTACGGAAACTTTACGAAAATCTTTGAGCAACTTGCTCAGTTCGAGCGCAGCTTTGCGGGCACGGGTACCGGCAGCTTTGTTGTTCTTTTCGATTTGAGCCGTTGCGTTTTCGGTGAAGGCCGCAATCTGCTCGTTGATTTGAGACATTAACTTTTGCATAGTATCTGTTGTTGGTGAATAAATGAACTGACCAAAATTAAACACCTTTTCCAAAAGTTCCAAATAATTGGGTTCTTTTCTGCGTAAATCCGTGTCACAGAATCGGTTTTCGGTGTGAAAGGACGTTTTTTTACAATCCGCCCCCGCTTTTGCGGCTGAAAAGTTCGTGCGCCGAAACCGCCAAAGTCGCGATGCTGATACGACAGGTCGGGGCCTTTTCGAGCAGGGCTTCGGCGGCTGCCACGAGCGTAGCGCCGGTTGTCAGGACATCGTCGACCAACAACACATGGCAGTCGGTTAAACGGTCGGGGTGATGAACCGAAAAAATCCCCTGTACATTTTCCCAGCGGTCGTTGCGGTGATGGGTCGATGCTTGGGAGGGGTTGTGAATATGTCGTTTGAGGCACCGTTTTTCGACCGGGATCCCCAAACAGTTTCCGATGCCTTCGGCCAGGTATTCGGCCTGGTTGTAGCCGCGCAGCAATCGGCGGCGGAAGTGGAGTGGAATGGGGATGATCAGATCGAGGTTTCGGTAGCGCTCTTCGGTGCGGAGCGTTTCGCCCAGGAGCGATCCTAACTCCAAGCTGATACGCCATTGGCCGGCATATTTAAAGGAGTGGATCATGGTTCGATATTGGCTTCCGCGCGTGAAGAAGAGCAGGGACGAGGCTTCGACGACGGGAATCAATCCGCCGAATTTTTGAAAGACCGGGTTGTCGTGTGAGTGGGCATAGCCTGTCAGGGGCATATCCCACCGGCAATGGGGACAGAGGAGATGGGCCCCTTCGGGGAGGGGACCTCCGCAAGCGGCACAACGCTCCGGAAAGAACAGATGCAATAATGCAGCGAACGGATTTTCCATAAGACCACGAATCTGCAGCGGGAGGGGCATGGTTGCCTCCATCGCTCTGTATGATTCAAAGATACGCAAAAACAGCGGATTACGAAAGCGCCTCTCTCTTGACGCGACAGAAGGCTTGCGTGAAGGGCTCTGCAACAAGCAGAGAGGTCTGGAAGGTCCGGGCAGTCCTGGAGATTCGGGCGGTAGGAAAGTCCGAGAGGTTCGGGCGGTTCAGGAAGGAATTTGGGGCGTATCTTAAAAAAGCAGAGGGAACACTTTCGTGCTCCCTCTTTTGGATTAAGCAATCAGGTGAATGCTTAGTCTTTGAAATAGCGGTTCCACAGACCCTGGAATCCGGCACCGTGACGAGCTTCGTCTTTGCACATTTCGTGAACGGTGTCGTGGATAGCGTCCAGGTTGAGTTGTTTGGCCCGCGTAGCAATCCGTTTTTTGTCTTCGCAAGCGCCGCATTCGGCTTCCATACGAGCTTTAACGTTGGTTTTGGTATCCCATACCACTTCGCCCAGCAGTTCGGCGAATTTGGCAGCGTGTTCGGCTTCTTCCCAAGCGTAGCGTTTGAAAGCTTCCGCGATTTCAGGATACCCTTCGCGGTCGGCCTGGCGGCTCATGGCCAGGTACATCCCTACTTCGGTGCATTCCCCGTTGAAGTGGGCTTTCAGGCCATCGAGCACTTCAGCGTCTACACCCTTAGCGACACCCAGACGGTGTTCGTCGGCCCAAACCATGGCGCCGGCTGCAGGTTCTACATATTCTTTGAATTTCGATCTGGGTTGTTTGCACTGGGGGCAAAATTCGGGAGCTTCTTCCCCTTCGTAGATGTAACCGCAAACGGTGCAGATAAATTTCTTTTTCATGACAGTAAATAATTAAGTAAGGTTTTATTGTTTGTTTTCTTGTGAGCAATGGGCGCAAGTGCCTCGATAGTAGAGTTGAGCCGAGTTAACCCGGTGTTCTTTGGGATAAAGGGCTTCGGGCAGGGTCTTCAGCGGTACATCGTACAGCGTCCCGCAATGGTCGCACAGAAAGTGTCCGTGCAGAGAGATGTCACCGTCGTAGCGCGAAAATCGCGGATCGATGGTGAGGTGGATCACTGCTCCCCGAGCCACCAGCAACTCCAGGGTGTTATAGACGGTGGTGCGAGATAAGGTCGGCATTTCAGGTGCGAGAGCCTGGTAGATCTCTTCGGCCGTCGGGTGGGTCCGGTGGTGGAGCAGGTAGTTCATCACCGCGATACGTTGCACCGAGGGACGAATGCCGTATTCGTTCAGGTAAGCACGTGTATCGGGGGTGGCGTTCATTTTTTTTTTGTAATGATTACAACTTTGTAACGATTGCAAAAGTAGAAAAGATTTAATGAACGCCCAAATTTTTGGCCAAAAAAAGCGATCCATCGGATCGCTTTTTTTATAAGTGTTTTTCAATCAGAGCGAAACGGAGGTTGTTCCGTCAGGTATTTTGGTGGGAAATCTGTGCCCTTGGGCGGCGAAACAACCGATATTAAGATTTCAAGAACCTATAACTCGACGCCTGGTTAACCTTATTTTTTCAGTGCTTCGAACCCGAGCCCGTATACGCCCATGACGCTGCCGAAGGTCATAAACGCATGGGGATCGACCTCTTTAATCACTTTAAAGATCATGTTGGATTCGTTTTTCCGACAGACGACCATCACCAGTTTGGTCGGTTTTTTACTATACCATCCCATACCATCGATCAGGGTAACGCCGCGGTGCATGGTGTCGTAGATACGGGCGGCGATCTCTTCGTAGTGTTGGGAGACGATCAGGATCTGGGTGGATTGACGGTTCCCGGCCATGACGGCGTCGATGGTATACCCGAAGGTGGCGACCATGACGAACCCATAGATGGCGGTACTGATATCCTTGAAGATGAAGATCGAACACCCGATCGTGATCATATCGATGGTCATCAATATTTTACCGTAACTGATCGTTTTGTACTTATTGATGATCATGGCAATGATATCCATTCCTCCGGAGTTTCCGCCCTGCATGAAGCAGATACTTACCCCGATACCGGCCACGGCTCCCCCCAGGATAACGGAGAGCAATTTTTCTTGGGAGAGGCCCAGGAGGTTTTCGGGGACGATTTCCTGGAAGACGCCCAAAGCGGCAGAGAGGAATAGAATGGCATACAGGGTTTTGGCGCCGACTTTCAGTCCGACCAGCCAGGACCCTAAAGCCACGAAGATACCGTTGATCACCAGAAAGGAGACGCCCAGCGGGATCCCTCCGTTGTCGCCTCCGGTGGCATAGTAGATCAGCAGACCCACCCCGTTCACGCCACCCCCCATCACTTTGGCGGGGAGCAGGATACAGGTCCATGCGAAGGCATACAAGATAAGGCCGAAGGAGATCAGAAAATATTCCTTGAGCGTTTGTAGGATTTGAGATTTAGTAAGGAGTTTCATACTGTTAAAAATAGCAAAGAAATGGTAAATATTGTCAATAAATTTTGATTTTTTTGATACAATCGCTCAAAAAATCTTGAAATGAAGTTTTAAATGCGTTTTTTGGGGATGGAATTCGGAAATTCAGGTCGTTTGGGACTGTGAAATCCTCGAAAAGGGAGGAATGAAAAGAGAAGAGGTCGTCTTTCCGAAACAGGGAGAGGGCCCGCAGCCGTATCCTAAAAATCGTTACCTTTGTTCAATGTCTGGAATGATCGGAGAGAAATGAAGATGCCTGCGAGCGTAGAACGATATGTCGATGTGATCTTGCCGTTGGATACCCCTCCGTTGACCTTTCTTTTGCCGGAACCTTGGGTCGACCGTGTGGAGGTGGGAAGTCGGGTGTTGGTCCCTTTAGGGGCCCGAAAATTTTATACGGGTATCGTATGGCGGGTGCATGACCGGAAACCGGCGGTGAAACGGCTGCGAGCTATTGCCGAAGTGACCGACGCCACCCCGGTGGTGACGCCCGAACAGCTGCGTCTATGGATGTGGATGGCCGACTATTATTTGTGTTCGCCGGGGGTGGTGATGCGGGCGGCGTTGCCGGCCGCCCTGAAACCCGATGGCTTCTCGCGGGACGAGGCGTTGCAGGGCGATTATCGGGCTACGCAGATTGCCTATGTGCGCTTACACCCCCGGATCGCGTCGGAGGCGGATTTGCAGGCTGCGCTCGATTCGCTCGGACGGGCCCGGGCCCGTCAACGGGCCGTGATGGACTATTTGTGTGCCGCTCGACCGGAAGGGGTGTCGGAAGATGCTCCCGGAGCGTTCGATCCCAAGGGGCTGGGGGCGGTGCCTCGGCGGCAGATTTCAGTATCGGGTCCGGTGCTCAAGGCGCTGGTCGAACGTGAAATTCTGGAGCTGTTTTGGCAGGAGCCGCCGCAGGAGAGCCTGACGACGGAATTTGCCCCTTTGCCGCAGTTGTCGGCGGCTCAAAGCCAGGCCTTGGAGGCCTTACAGAAAGGATTGGCCGAGAAATCGGTGGCGTTGTTGCAGGGGGTGACTGGCAGCGGAAAGACCGAAATTTATATCCATCTGATCGCCGAAGCCTTGCAACGGGGCGGCAATGTGCTCTATTTGCTGCCGGAGATTGCCTTGACGACCCAGTTGATCGAACGCATGCGGGCCTATTTCGGATCGGCGGTGGTGGTCTATCATTCGCGCTTGAGTGATCGTCGTCGGGCCGAAGTCTATCGTCGGTTGCTCGATGCGCCGGGAGGAGAGCTCATTATGGGGGTTCGTTCGTCGGTGCTGTTGCCGGTGCCGGCCCTGTCGCTGGTGGTGATCGACGAGGAGCATGAAAATAGTTTTAAACAGAGTGATAATGCCCCGCGTTATCATGCCCGGGATACGGCCATTCTGTTGGCTTCGCTGTATGGTGCCCGAACGGTGTTGGGCAGTGCCACTCCGTCCCTGGAGTCCTATCTGAATGCCCGTAGCGGGAAATATGCCCATGTGATCCTGACCGAACGGTACAGTGGGGTATCGTTACCTCAGGTGGTGGTTTGCGATACGTTACGGGCGGCACGTCGGGGGGAAAAGCGTTCCCACTTTACGACGGCGCTGCTGGACCGGATCGACGAAGCGTTGAAACAGGGCGATCAGGTCATTCTGTTTCAGAATCGCCGAGGGTTTTCGCCCTATGTCGAGTGTGGCAACTGCGGCTGGACGGCCGGTTGTCCGCAATGTAACGTGACGCTCACGTACCATAAGGCCGAGGGGGTGTTGCGCTGTCATTATTGTGGGTTTCAGATGGCGGTTCCGGCGGTTTGTCCCTCTTGTTCGACGCCGGATCTGCGACCGATGGGGTTTGGAACCGAAAAGATCGAAGAGGAGTTGCAGGCGATTTTTCCCGAAGCGGTGGTCGATCGGCTGGATGCCGATGTGGCTCGTACGGCCCGGAGTTATGCCCGGATTTTGAGCGATTTCGAGCAGGGACGTACCGATATTCTGGTAGGCACGCAGATGATCACCAAAGGGTTCGATTTCGGACGGGTCTCCTTGGTGGGGATCCTGAATGCCGATAATCTGTTGAACTATCCCGATTTTCGGGCGGGAGAGCGGGCCTTCCAACTGATGATGCAGGTCGGAGGACGGGCCGGTCGTCGCCAACGGCAGGGAACGGTGGTTATCCAGACCGCACAGAGTACGCATCCGATTATCGAACAGGTGCGGCGCGGCGATTATGAGGCGATGGC
Source organism: uncultured Alistipes sp. (assembly GCA_944326035.1). Classification (GTDB taxonomy): domain Bacteria; phylum Bacteroidota; class Bacteroidia; order Bacteroidales; family Rikenellaceae; genus Alistipes_A. Next base: position 8,458 of record CALVCS010000005.1, read on the forward strand.
GGCTTCGCAACTGGCCGAACGTCGGACTTTTCTCTATCCGCCCTATTGTCGGATGATTGCCTTGACGTTGAGACATCGGGATAAAGCGTTACTGTGGCGGGCGGCCGCGGTGTTCGGGGCTGAGTGTCGGACGGTGTTCGGGGCGCGGGTATTGGGGCCCGAGGCTCCGCCTGTGGATCGGGTACGAGGACAGTTTTTGGTTCGGTTTCTCCTGAAGATCGAGAAACAGCGCTCGTTTGCCCGGGCCAAAACCTTGTTGAAGGAGCAGATCGCGCAGTTGCGGGCCCAGGCGGAATTTCGCTACGTGGAGGTGATCCCGGATGTCGATCCGCAGTGAGGAAGCGGGGCCGATCGACCCCTCAAAGTGTGCGGGAACGGTCGAAGAAGGGCTGGGTGACTTCCTGAGAAAGGGGGGCTTTCGGTGGAGGTCAAGCGATGAACCGGGTGATAAGATCAAGGGCCCTCAAGGAGGGGCAGGGAACGCCGCAGTCTGGGGCGAGGTGTTCTTTCGAGCGTGGGGGCTTTTGGTCGGGTACGAAGGGCTTTGGGTTGGGGGCAGAGGGCCCTCCGGTCGGGTCGGAAAATTTGGTAGATGAGCGAGAAATCTTATCTTTGTCCGGGCAAGATCGGCCCGGTCGATCTCTCTCCGTTAAACCTTTACTAACCTATGATATTTATGAAAATGAAAAATCTACTGACCCTGGGATGGGTGGCCCTATGCCTGGGAGCTTGTTCGCGGCCTGCCGAGACCGTCAATACCTTGCGGGCACCGGCTTATCCGTTGTTTACGGTGGATCCGTATGGGAGTGTATGGTCGATGACCGATTCGCTCTACGGAGACCATACCCGACACTGGACAACGGAGCCCAATCCATTGATCGGAGCCATTCGGGTAGACGGCGTTGTCTATCGGTTTATGGGTTCGGACGATCTGCGTCTCGATCCGATTCCCGGTGTGGGCATGGCGTTGGAGAATCCCAATTGGCCGGCTCGTTACACTAAACAGACTCCGCGGCCGGGGTGGGAACAGCCCGGGTTCGATGATCGGGACTGGTTGCCGGGGCAGGGGGCTTTGGGAACCAAACGCGAGACAGCCGTCGGGACGAATCTCAATTTCAGCGATACGGCGGTATGGGTACGTCGCCAAATCGAACTGCCCGAAGATCTCGCCGATCGGGATATTGTGTTGGAGTATTCGCACGACGATATTTTCTCCCTTTATATAAATGGCATCGAGGTGGCATCCTCCCCGACCGATACCCGGGAAAAGAACGTCCGGCTGGTATTGCCTGCCGAAGTGAAGCAGACCCTCAAGCGAGGGAAAAACCTGATCGCCGCCGAAGTACGGAATACCGAAGAGTTTTATTTGATCGATTTTGGGTTGTATGATCAGGCGAGCCATCATACTTATCTGCCGCGCACGGCCCGTCAGACGAGTGTCGATCTACAGCCGACCCGTACGCGTTACGCCTTCCAGTGCGGTCCGGTCGAACTGAAGGTCGATTTTGTCGCCCCCTTGTTATTGGACGACCTGGAGGTGATGGCCCGTCCGGTCAACTACATCTCCTATGACCTTGCATCGACGGATGGTCAGGCGCATGACATTCAACTCTATTTCGAGATGGGTCGTGAGTGGGGAATCAACTATCCGTACGACGAATCGTGTGCCGCCACGTATGTGAAAGATGGTTACGCTTTCCTGAAACATGGCAGTACGGCCCAAAAGGTTCTGGGACGAAAAGGCGATAATGTGCGTCTTGACTGGGGCTATTTTTATCTGGCGGCACCGGCCGAAGGAACCACCCTGGGCGTCGGAACCCCCGGTGAGTTACGGACGGCGTTTGTCCAGCAGGGACGGATCGATTCATTGCCCACTCAGGCGGTCGATCGGGCGTCGGCCCTGGTGCGTTCGCTCGGATCGGTCGATCGGGCATCGGGTCGGGTGATGGTCGGATGCAACGATCTTTACTCGTTGCAATTCTTCGGCGAAAACCTGCGGGGATACTGGAACCGAAAGGGCGATCGTACGATCGAACAACTGTTTATCCAGGCGGATGCGGAATATCCTGCGCTGGCCGAACGCTGTCGGACATTCGATGCCCAGCTGATGGCCGATGCCCGTCGTTCGGGAGGGGTAGAGTATGCGGAGTTGTGTGCCTTGGCCTATCGTCAGGCCATTGCCGCGCATAAATTGCTCGAAGCGCCGAATGGAGAGTTGCTGTTTATCTCCAAGGAGAACTTCAGCAACGGATGTGCTGCGACGGTCGATGTGAGTTATCCCTCGTCGCCGTTGTTCCTGTACTACAACCCGGACCTGGTCAAAGGGATGTTGAATCCTATTTTCTTCTATTGTGAGAGCGATCGCTGGTCCCATCCCTTTGCCTGCCACGATATCGGCACCTATCCGTTGGCCAACGGGCAGGTATACGGCGGAAATATGCCCGTGGAGGAGTCGGGAAACATGTTGCTGTTGATGGCGGCTATTACGGCACGGGAAGGGTCGCCGGACTATGCCCGCCAACATTGGGATATCCTGACCACGTGGGCCGATTATTTGGTCCAGGAAGGGCTCGATCCAGCGAATCAGTTGTGTACGGATGATTTCGGGGGTAGTTTCGCCCATAATGCCAATTTGTCGATCAAGGCGATTCTGGGGATTGCCGCTTATGGGTATCTAGCCGGAGAGCTGGGCGACTCGTCGCGAGCTGTGCAATATACCGCCGAGGCCCGACGCATGGCAACCGAATGGGAACGTATGGCCAATGACGGAGATCACTATCGGCTGACATTCGATCGCCCAGGCACGTGGAGTCAGAAATACAACCTGGTATGGGATCGGATCATGGGTTGGGAAATTTTCCCGGACTCGGTGGCCCGCAAGGAGATTGCGTCGTATCTGCCTCGTCAGAACCGTTACGGCTTGCCGCTGGATTCTCGTCAAAGCTATACCAAGGCGGATTGGATCGCCTGGACCTCGGCGTTGAGTGCGGATGTGGCGACGCGGCAAGCGCTGCTTAAACCCATGTGGCTCTATATGAATGAAGCGGTTGATCGTCTGCCGATGACCGACTGGTATCGGACCGAACGGAATTTCCGGGTAGGAGCCATTGCCCGTTCGGTGGTCGGAGGTCTCTATATGCCGATGTTGGCCGATCAATTGGCACCGAAGGAATAGCCCTCTCACCGGCAATCGACAAGGAAAAGTTCGGGACGAGCCACAGCTCGTCCCGAACTTGTTTTATGAACGGAGAACCGGCCGTTGGGTTTCTCCGTAAAGGGGTTATGCGTTCGGCAGAGGGAGTCTCCTTTCTGCACGGCGGCTTGATGGCGGCTGTATGCAGCGCTCCGGGCATCGTGGAGGCTATCCCGGGGTGTGGTATGGCTGTCCCGGTGTGTCGAAGGGTAGCTTTTCGGGCTAAAGGAGTATATTTTAGGGAAAAAATGGTAACTTTGCTCCATTATAGATTCGTATTCAAAGATCAACCCCAATTCCATATCTGCCTATTCATGAAACAATACAAACGTTATCTGGTTACTTCGGCCCTGCCTTATGCCAACGGGCCCGTTCATATCGGCCATCTGGCCGGGGTGTATATCCCTTCTGACATCTATACCCGTTACTTGCGTCTGCGGGGTGCCGATGTGATTTCGGTGTGCGGTTCGGACGAACACGGGGTGCCGATCACCATCAAGGCCCGTCAGGAAGGGGTCTCGCCGCAGGATATTGTCGACAAATACCATAATATTATTAAAGAGGCCTTTAAAGGATTGGGCATGTCGTTCGACATCTATTCGCGGACCAGCTCTCCGATCCATGCCAAAACGGCTTCGGATTTCTTCCGCACGCTGTACGACAAGGGCGAGTTCATCGAACAGACCACGCAACAATATTATGACGAAGAGGCCGGACAGTTCTTGGCTGACCGTTACATCGTGGGAACGTGTCCCCACTGCGGGAACGAACGGGCCTATGGCGACCAGTGCGAACAGTGCGGTACGTCGCTCAATGCGACCGATCTGATCAACCCGCACAGTGCGATTACGGGGTCGACGCCGGTGCTGCGTGAAACCAAACACTGGTTCTTGCCGTTGGATAAGTATGAACCGTTCCTGCGAAAATGGATCTTGGAAGATCACAAGGAGTGGAAACCCAATGTGTACGGGCAGTGCAAAAGTTGGTTGGATATGGGGTTGCAACCCCGTGCCGTGAGTCGGGACCTGGATTGGGGAATTCCGGTGCCGGTGGAAGGGGCCGAAGGCAAGGTGTTGTACGTGTGGTTTGACGCCCCGATCGGTTATATTTCCGCGACCAAGGAGCTGACGCCCGATTGGGAAAAGTATTGGAAGGACGAAGATACGAAGATGGTGCATTTTATCGGGAAAGATAATATCGTGTTCCACTGCATTGTGTTTCCGTCGATGCTGCGGGCACACGGCGGGTATATTTTGCCCGATAACGTACCGGCCAATGAATTCCTGAACCTCGAAGGGGATAAGATTTCGACATCGCGCAACTGGGCGGTGTGGTTGCATGAATATCTGCAGGATTTTCCCGGCAAGGAAGATGTGTTGCGGTATGTGCTGTGCGCCAATGCCCCCGAAACCAAGGATAATGATTTTACGTGGAAAGATTTCCAGGCCCGCAACAACAATGAATTGGTGGCTGTGCTGGGGAACTTTGTCAATCGGGCGCTGGTGCTGACCGGGAAGTATTTCGATGGGGTGGTGCCGGCCCGGGGCGAGTTGACCGATTACGATCGGGCGACGTTGGCCGAGCTGCCGGCCCTGAAAAAGTCGTTGGAAGAGAATATCGAGAACTATCACTTCCGCGAAGCCTTGAAGGATGCCATGAGTTTTGCCCGACTGGGCAATAAATACCTGGCCGACACCGAACCCTGGAAGGTGATCAAGACCGATCCCGAACGGGTGAAGACCATTCTGAACGTCGCGTTGCAGTTGGTGGCCAATGTGTCGATCGCGATCGAGCCGTTCATGCCTTTTACGGCCGACAAAATGTTGAAGATGTTGGCTATAGAGTCGTTCTCGTGGGACCGTTTGGCTCAGGACGATCTGTTGCCGGCGGGACATCGTTTGGGAACGCCCTCGTTGTTGTTCGAAAAGATCGAAGACAGCGTGATCGAGGCTCAATTGGCCAAATTGGCGGCGACCAAACAGGCCAATCTGGCTCGGGAAGCCAAAGCCGCTCCCCAGAAGGAGGCTGTGTCGTTCGACGACTTCGGGAAGATGGATATTCGGGTGTCGACGATTCTGGCGGCCGAAAAGATCGCCAAAACCAAAAAGTTGCTCAAACTGACCATCGATACGGGAGTCGATCATCGAACCATCGTATCGGGGATTGCGGAATATTTTACGCCCGAAGAGCTGGTGGGCCGACAGGTGCTGGTATTGGTAAACCTGCAGCCGCGTGAACTCAAAGGCGTGCTGTCGCAGGGAATGATCCTGATGGCCGAGGATGCCGACGGGAAATTGGTGTTGCTGTCGCCCGCCTCGAACGTGAAGGCCGGCTCCCAGGTGGGCTAAGGCGACGTGGGTCGGTTGGAGGGCGTGGAACCCTCCGTTGCATTCGGTCTGGGTGTGCTGCGGAAGATACGGCCTGCGAGACTAAATATGAACGTATTGATTATGTATATTTAAATTTGAGAGAACATGGAACTGGATTGGAAAAACCTCGGTTTCGGGTATATGAAAACCGATTATAACATACGCAGTTACTTTCGTGACGGCGCTTGGACGACCCCTGTTTTGACCTCGGATGAGATGGTGAATCTGCACATGGCCGCTACGGCTCTGCACTATGGACAGGATGCTTTCGAAGGATTGAAGGCGTTTCGTGGGGCTGACGGGAAGGTGCGTATCTTCCGTCCTGAAGAGAATGCGAAACGGTTGCGCAGCTCGGCTTCGTATCTGCGGATGGCCGAACCGCCGGTCGAACTCTTCTTGGAAATGGTTCGCGAAGTGGTCAAGGCCAATGAACGTTACATCCCACCTTATGGAACGGGCGCATCGCTCTATATCCGACCGGTTTTGTTCGGGTCGGGGCCTCAGGTTGGGGTGAAACCCGCCGACGAATACCTGCTGATTATCTTTGTGACGCCGGTAGGTCCGTACTACAAAGAAGGCTTCAACCCCATCAAGGTGATTATCGACCGCGATCATGACCGGGCTGCTCCGCTGGGAACGGGTCACATCAAGGCCGGTGGAAACTATGGGGCCAGTCTGATCTCGTCGGAAGAGGCGCATAAGAAAGGCTACCCCAGTGTGCTGTATCTGGACGCCCGCGAAAAGAAATACATCGATGAAAGCGGGGCTGCAAATTTCTTCGCCATCCGGGACGGGAAATACATCACCCCGAAATCGCATTCGATTCTGCCCTCCATTACGAACCTGAGTCTGATGACGTTGGCCAAGGAGTTGGGGCTGGAAGTCGAAACCCGTCCGGTGGAAGCGTCCGAATTGGGCACCTTCGAAGAGGCCGGAGCCTGCGGAACGGCCGCGGTGATCTCTCCGATCGGAAGTGTGTTCGATCCGGAAACGAACCATACGTATGTCTATAACAACGGCGAATCGGGGCCGTGGTGCCAGAAATTGTATCATAAATTGCGGGCCATCCAGTATGGGGAAGAGCCCGACAAATATGGCTGGAACCTGATTTTGTAAAAAAAGGGGCTGGTGTTGAAAGAATACGCCTCTCGGATCTCCCGAGGGGCGTATTTTGTCCCGGCAGGAAGGAGGGAAACGGCCGTGGGAAAGGGTCGTGTGCCGACCCGACGGGGAGAGAAAGGAAATTTTTTGTATTTTTACTCAAATTTGTTGGCTTATGACACAGAAACCGACCGTGGCGCTGATCTACGATTTTGACGGCACCCTCTCTCCGGGCAACATGCAGGAGTATGACTTTATTCCGGCGGTGGGGAAAAGCAACCGCGACTTTTGGGAAGAGAGCAACGATACCGCCCGGGAACAGGACGGCGATCCCATTTTGGCCTATATGTATCGTATGTTGCACGAGGCCAAGAGTTCGGGGAAGTCGTTGCGGCGGGAGTCGTTCAAACAGTCGGGGCAACATATCGCCCTGTATGAAGGGGTGCGCGAATGGTTCGGCCGCATTAATGCGTATGGGGCGGAACGGGGATTGCAGCTGCAGCACTATATCAATTCGTCGGGGTTGAGGGAGATGATCGAGGGGACGGAGATTGCCCACGAATTTCGGAAAATCTATGCCTGTTCGTTTCTGTACGACGTGGACGGAGTGGCCTATTGGCCGGCCGTAGCGGTCAACTATACGAACAAGACCCAGTTTATTTTTAAAATTAATAAGGGGATCGAGTCGGTGTATGACAGCCAGCGGATCAACGAATTCATTCCGGAAGAGGAGCGGCCCGTACCGTTTGCCCGGATGATCTATTTCGGGGACGGGACGACCGATATTCCCTGCATGAAGCTGGTCAAACAGCAGGGCGGACACTCCATCGCGGTGTATAATCCGGTGTCGGATAAGAATCGGCGCACCAGTGAACGACTGATCCGGGACAACCGGGTAAGTTACGCTTGTGCGGCGGATTACCGGGAGGGAACCGAACTCGATACGCTGGTTAAGACGATCATCGACAAGATCGCCATCGATTATCGATTAAGTAAATTTTATCGCTGATGAAACTGATTTTTGCGACCCATAATCGCCACAAACTGGAGGAAGTGCAGGCCGTATTGGGCCCGGGATTTGAGTTGGTGACGCCCGATGAAGCGGGGGTTCACGAAGAGATTCCCGAAGAACAACCGACCTTGGAGGGCAATGCCTTTCAGAAGGCGGATTTTCTGTATGAACGGACCGGACAGGACTGTTTCGCGGACGATACGGGGCTGGAAGTGGAGGCCCTGGGAGGAGCTCCGGGGGTCTATTCGGCGCGCTATGCCGGGGAGCATGTCTCTTATGAGGAGAATAACTGTTTGTTGTTGAAAAACCTGGAGGGGGAGACCGATCGTCGGGCCCGATTCCGGACGGTGATCGCCCTGATTCTGGGGGGTGAACGCCATCAGTTCGAAGGGGTGGTCGAAGGTCGCATTGCGACGGAACCCCGGGGAGATCGGGGCTTTGGATACGATCCGTTGTTTATTCCCGACGGCTATGAAACCAGTTTTGCGCAGATGAGCGCCGAAGCGAAGAATGCCATCAGCCATCGCGGACGGGCCGTGGAAAAATTGGCGGCTTTTCTGAAAGAGAGACAGAACGGCTGATGGATCTGGGGGTACGCCCCGGAGGGAGTAGGTCGGTTTGCTCGGTTTCTGGAGGCGATCGCTTCCGGACGGAGGGTAGACCGACGGCAAGCCTTTCTCGTCAGTGGAATTGGACCCGGGGAGAACCGAGGGGAAGAGGATAGCAATCATGGCAGGAGTCTATAAAGCACGGGGGATTGTGCTGCATACGGTCAAATATGGCGAGAGTGCATTGATCGCCTATTTGTTTACCGATGTGGGCGGACGGCGCACCTACATGATTCCCGGGGCTTACAGTCGGCGGGGGAAGAGCCATAAATCGGCGCTGTTTCAACCCATGTTTCTGTTGGAGTTCGAGGGATACGAACAGCCGAAGGCCGAGATGCATCGCATGAAAGAGGTGCGGATGCTGCAACCACTCACCTCTCTACCCTTCGACGTGCGGAAAAGCACCATTTCGCTCTTCATGGCGGAGGTGCTGTACCGCTTGATTAAGGAGGTGGAAGCCAATGAACCGTTGTTCGATTTTCTCAGCGCTTCCATCCTGCAACTGGATGACCTGGAGGAGGGGATTGCCAATTTTCATCTCTGGTTTTTGGTGCGTTTGTCGGCCTATCTGGGCTTTTATCCGGGCAACGAATACCGGGAGGGCAGCTATTTCGATATTCAGAGCGGACTGTTCTGTGCGGAGATGCCTTCGCACCGGACCGCTATGGAACGCGGTCCGGCTCATTTGTTGGGGCGACTCATGGAGTTGGAGGCATCGGAGTTGGGCTCGATTCGTTTGAGTCATGTCGAACGTACGGAGTTTATGGAGGCGATGTTGGTCTTTTTCGGGTATCATTTCGATGCCATCTATCATGTACGGTCGTTAGGCATTCTGCGGGAAGTTTTTCTGTAACCGGCGCCGTGGCGCTGTCATGTCGACGCCGTGCCGCTGTCATGCGCTGCGGTTGGCGGGGTGGTCACAGGGCCGGATAAAAACGTGCAGGCTCCGTGGGGGAGACAAGAATCAACGGGCGGAAGCGGATCGGCCTGGAGAAACAGGGACGCACAGCGCGCCGATTTTCGAAGATGACCGGAGAGCGGATCGGACGCTTGAGATTTCTCACAGAGGAGGCGTACATAAAATACCGAAGAAGAGAGGCAACACGCAAAGGAATAAAGAGCGTGGAGCGGTGCAGGCTGCCGGGGGCTCGGGAAACATGTAGAGCGTTACTCGGGCAGCAGACGTTGGGTTGTAGAGATTTAATGGAGAACAGAAGATGATGAAAAAGTATGATCGCTGGTTGCCCGTCTATATTTTGATGGCGTTGGGGGTAGGCATTGTGTTGGGACGATGGTGCGTGGGGCATGAGCGGGTCGGGGAGTTCCTCGTTCCGGTGGCTTCGTGGATGGGAACGTCGTTCATGAATTTACTGAAAGTGTTGGTGATTCCCCTGGTGTTTAGTTCCTTGGTTTCGGGGGTGATGAACCTGGGGTCGGGACGTCATGTGGGGCGTCTGGGGGCCAAAACCTTGGGATTGTATATGATGACCACCTTGATTGCCGTCGTGACGGGACTGGTGCTGGTGGATACGATCCGTCCCGGAGAGGGCGCTCCGCTGCAAAACGTCACGGAAATCGAACCGATTGCCGAACAAAATGGCGGGTTTGCCGCTTTTTTACAAAATATTTTCCCTGACAATATCGTTGAGTCTATGGCTTCCGGCGAGATGCTGCATGTTATTCTGTTCGCGATTTTGTTCGGCATTTTCGCGATGCGCATCGGAGAGCAACGACGACATTTCCTGAGTGAACTGTTTGGCTCGATTTTCGATGTGATGATGCATATGACCGGCTGGGTCGTTCGCTTGGCTCCCTTGGGCGTGTTGGGGTTGGTGACCCGCGAGGTGGCCCGACATGGAGATATCGGAGCGATTGCGGCCAGTCTTGGCCTCTTCATGGTGACCGTATCGGCTGGGTTGTTCTTTCATTTCTGGGTTACGTTGCCGCTGTTGGTTCGGGTACTCTCCGGGGTGCATCCCTATCGCCATCTGCGGAATATGACGACACCCCTGTTGACGGCCTTTACGACGGCCTCTTCATCGGCTACCCTGCCGTTGACGATGGAGGCCGTTGAAAAACGGAGCGGCGTCTCGAAACTGGTCTCCAGTTTTACCCTACCGTTGGGAGCGACGATCAACATGGATGGTACGGCGCTGTTCGAATGTGTGGCGGCGATCTTTGTCGCACAGGCTTACGGGGTCGACCTGTCGCTGGGGGCTCAGATCGTGGTGGTGCTGACGGCACTGGTCACTTCGATCGGAGCCGCGGGCATTCCGATGGCCAGCTTTGTGATGTTGGTGATTGTTCTCACGGCGGTAGGGCTGCCCATAGAGGGGTTAAGCCTGATTTTGGCGGTCGATTTTGTGCTCGATATGATGCGGACTGCGACAAATGTGTGGAGCGATACCTGTGTGACTGTCATCGTGGCCCGAAGTGAAGGAGAAAAGCTAAAAGTTTGATTTTTAGTAAATTGTTATTTTTCTAAAAGAAATTGTGAGACAAAAACGGCTTTTTTGCACGTTATTTGTCTGAATATAAAAACCATTAGAATCAAACAGTTCGTTTTTTTCTTTAAAAAAATGTTTATCTTTGCATTCCGTGCTGTGGAGTATTGCGGTGTGCGTGATGCCTGCGGGGGTGCTGGAGAGCGGCGCTGGGAGGGGTTACGGAACGTAACGCTGGACCAGGTTGGAGCCGTGCGATGCTGAAACGGGCTTGCGAGTGTGCGGTGCTGGAAGAGGTTACGGAGCGTAACGCTGGATCAGGTTGGAGCCGTGCGACGCTGAAGCGGGCTTGCGATGCCAAAGAGGCCTTGCGGGGCGCGATGACAGGAAAGCCGGGAAGGCTTTGGATATCGGAGCAGCTTTGCAGAGGTGCGACGCCGAAGGTGTTGCGAAAGGGCGATACCGGAGCAGTACGGAAAAAGGGAGAACGTTTTAATTAAACAATTCATTAAAAATATTTCAATCATGACAAAGGCGGATATTGTTAACGACATTTCGAAAAGCACCGGTGTCGAAAAAGCACAGGTTCAGCAGATCGTCGAAGCTTTCATGGAATCGATCAAAGATTCTCTGACCTCTAACAACAACGTATATCTGAGAGGCTTCGGGAGCTTTATCGTAAAGCGGCGTGCCGAAAAAGTTGCACGTAACATCTCGAAGAACACAACCATTACCATTCCCGCACACAATATCCCGGCATTCAAACCGGCTAAAAGTTTCTCGGGTAAGGTAAAAACTAGTACCAAATAATTAACCCTATTAAAAACACACCGTTATGCCTAGTGGTAAGAAAAGAAAACGGCATAAGATGGCTACTCACAAGCGCAAAAAACGTCTGCGCAAGAACCGTCATAAAAAGAAAAAGTAAGTAGCCGCATTATGTTAACTGCTATAAACCTAAAGTACCTTCGGGGCTTTAGGTTTATTGCATAATCATGTGTGACGCCCCTGCCTCGGAAGAAGATGTCGATTTGGCTCCAGGCGGGTTTTGGTGTTTGGGTGTATTCGCTGAAATCCCATGAACAAAGAATTAATCATCAATGTAACATCCAATGAGATAACTATTGCGCTTTTCGAGGACAAACAGCTTGTCGAACTCAACAAGGAGAAGTGCAAAACCGGATATGCCGTAGGTGACATCTATTTGGGTAAGGTCAAAAAGATCATGCCCGGGCTCAATGCCGCATTTGTCAATGTGGGTCACGAAAAGGACGGCTTTATCCACTACCTCGACTTGGGCACCCAGTTCGCAACCCTGCACAAACTGACCGGACAACTGGCTAATCGGAAGCGAGTGCCAGCCTTTTCATCGCTCAAGTTTGAAAAATCACTGCCCAAGACCGGAAAGATCTCCGAATATATCGCAACCGGGCAGACCATTGTCGTACAGATCGCCAAAGAGGCCATTTCGACCAAAGGCCCGCGACTGACCTCCGATATTTCATTAGCGGGACGCAACGTGGTGTTGATCCCGTTTTCCAATAAGATCTCCATTTCTCAGAAGATCCGCTCCTCGGAAGAGCGGAATCGCCTGAAAAAAATCGCTCAGGGCGTCCTGCCCAACAATTATGGCGTGATCATCCGGACGGCCGCCGTCGGGAAAGGGGTGGAGGACATCGAACAGGACATTTCGGCCCTGATCCAGAAGTGGGAACAGGCCCTGCAAAATATTCGTACACAGACGCCTCCCTCGCTGTTGCTGGGCGAGATGAACCGTACGACGACCATTATTCGCGACCTGCTCAATGGGTCGTTCAGCAGCATCTATGTAGATGATCAGACGGTGTACGAAGAGGTGCGCGATTACATCAATACGATTGCGCCGGAAAAGACCAAGATCGTCAAACTGTATAAAGGCAGCGTCCCGATTTTCGACAACTTCGATGTGTCGAAACAGATCATGTCGCTGTTTGCCAAATATGTGTCGTTGCGCAAGGGCGCGTATCTGATTATCGAACACACCGAGGCCCTCCATGTGGTGGATGTCAATAGCGGCAACCGGGCCAAGGTCGAAGACGATCAGGAACGGACTGCCATGGAGGTCAACCTGAATGCGGCGGCCGAGATTGCCCGCCAGTTGCGGTTGCGGGATATGGGCGGCATTATCGTGATCGACTTTATCGACCTGCACAAGGGGGAAAACCGGGCGGCTTTGGTGGCCGAAATGAACCGGTTGATGGCGTCCGATCGGGCGAAACATACGATTCTGCCGCTATCGAAATTCGGGTTGATGCAGATCACCCGTCAGCGCGTCCGGCCTGAGACCGAAGTCGATATGCATGAGGTTTGTCCGGCCTGTCACGGGACGGGGCAGGTGACGCCGTCGGCCCTGCTGGACGAACAGATCGAAAACCAGATCGCCTATTTTGCCGGCGATCGGGGAGAACGTTATATCAAACTGCGCGTGAGTCCGATTGTCGGCGCCTTTTTGCGTCGGGGATGGATCTCGTTGCGTTTGAAGTGGATGTGGCGCTATCGTTGTCGCATCCGGATCGTGGAAGATACCCATACGGGGATTATCGAAACACGCTTTTTCAACCGACACGACGAAGAGTTGATCTGAGACGAGAGGCCGACAGGGGGAGGGGTGAGAGGCCCCGCCTCGAATGCCGTTGAGAGCGCACGGCCCGAGGGGTTTCGGAGCGAAGCGACGTGTTGAATCGGAGAGGTCATGACCGCACAAGAATTACTCGCATTGTTTCTGGGACAGCAGCCCAGTCGTGAATTTTTGAAACAGAGCGAGCGTTGTCGCACGTTGGAGGGGGCATCGCTGGCCGGGTCGTCGTTTTCGTTGCTAGTGGCCGGAACGGTGCTGCAACACGGCGGATTGCATGTGGTGGTGATGGAGGATCGCGATGCGGCTGGCTATCTGTACAACGACCTGTTTCCTTTTTTGGATGAGCAGCGATTGCTCTTTTTCCCCACGGCGTACAAACGTTCGATTCAGTTCGGACAGGAAGATCCGGGCGGAATCGTGCAACGCACGACGGCGTTAGGCGCCATTCGAAATTTGGGGAAGGGAACCTTGGTGATCTGTACCTATCCCGAAGCGTTGGTCGAAAAAGTGGTCGGCCGTCAGCAATTGGCCTCCAGCAGCCTGAAGATCAGGGTGGGCGATAGTTTGTCGACCTCGTTCGTGGAGGATGTGCTGCGCGAAAATGGGTTCGAACGGGTGGAATTTGTCTATGAGCCGGGACAGTACTCGCTGCGTGGAGGAATTATTGACGTGTTCTCGTTCGCGGACAATCGCCCCTATCGAATCGATTTCTTCGGGGACGAGATCGATTCGCTGCGTTATTTCGACTTGGGCACTCAATTGTCGGTGCAGAAACTCGACGAGGTGGAAATCGTCCCCAATCTCAAGGATCAGGCCGAACAACGGGTTTCGTTTGCCCGTTATGCCGAGGGAGCGACCTATTGGTGGGCCGACGGGGAGTATGCCCTCAAACGGTTCGACGACATTCGCAGCCGGTTGTTGGGCGAATTGGACAAACCGGAGACCATCGATACGTTGGTCACCAGCCGGAAAGCCTTCCTGCAGGATACCGCCGAACAGCCGTTCGTCTTGTTGCGGGATAACATCCCCGAACGTCCGGCCGAGTGTCAGGTGACCTTCCATACGGCCCCGCAACCTGCCTTCAACAAGAAATTCGACCTGCTGGCCGAAGATATCCATACGCGTCAGGGAGAGGGGTATACCACCTGTTTGTTGACGGAAAACAAGGCGCAGATCGAACGTTTGCGCAATATTTTCCATTCGATGGGGGAACGCAACCTCGCCTTCGAGCCGGTAGAGATTACCCTGCACGAAGGGTTCATCGACCACAACCTGAAACGGTGTTTCTATACGGATCATCAGCTGTTCGATCGCTATCAACGCTATCGGATCCGGGGCGAGATCGATCGCAGCGAAAGCCTGACGATCCAGGAGCTCAACTCCTTGAAGGTGGGCGATTATGTGGTGCATATCGACCATGGGGTGGGGCGTTTCGGGGGCTTGACCCGGACGGTCGAAAACGGCAAGGTACACGAAGCGATCAAACTGGTGTATCGCGATAACGATGTCTTGCTGGTCAATGTGCACGCCCTGCATCGGATCTCGAAATACAAAGACAAGGATGGCGAACCGCCGAAGATCTATAAACTGGGTTCGGGGGCCTGGCAGCGACTCAAGCAGAACACCAAAAAGGCGGTCAAGGATATTGCGCGCGAGCTGATCGAACTGTATGCCCGCCGGAAGGCGAGCCAGGGCTTTGCCTTCTCGCCCGACAGCTTTTTGCAGTATGAGTTGGAGGCGTCGTTCCTGTATGAGGATACGCCCGACCAGCAGACGGCGACCCAAGCCGTCAAGGCCGATATGGAATCCCCGACGCCGATGGACCGTTTGGTGTGCGGAGATGTGGGCTTCGGGAAGACCGAAGTGGCGATTCGGGCCGCCTTCAAGGCGGTGACCGACTCCAAACAGGTGGCGGTACTGGTACCTACGACGATTCTGGCGTTGCAGCACTATCGGACCTTCAACGAGCGGTTGAAGGATTTCCCGGTGCGGATCGAACAACTGACCCGGGTGAAGAGCGCCGCCGAAACCCGACAGATCCTGGAAGATGTCAAGTCGGGGAAGGTCGATATTCTGATCGGAACGCACAAAATTTTGGGTAAACAGGTCGAATTCCACGACCTGGGGTTGCTGATTATCGACGAAGAGCAGAAATTCGGTGTGGCGGCGAAGGAGAAATTGCGCCAGATGCGGGTGGCGGTCGATACGCTGACCCTGACGGCCACCCCGATTCCGCGTACGTTGCAATTCTCGTTGATGGGTTCCCGGGACCTGTCGGTGATTTCGACACCGCCCCCCAACCGTCAGCCGGTGGCGACCGAAAGCCATCTGTTCGACGAAGAGATTATCCGCGAAGCCATCGAGTTCGAGCTGGCACGGGGCGGACAGGTCTATTTCGTCCACAACCGGGTGGAGGATATCGATCGGATCGCGGCTTTGATTCAGAAGCTGTGCCCGCAGGCACGGGTGGCGATCGGCCACGGTCAGATGCCCGGCGTACAGCTCGAAAAGCTGATGATGGATTTTATCTATGGCGAGTACGATGTGTTGGTGGCGACCTCGATCATCGAATCGGGCGTGGATGTCCCGAATGCCAATACCATCATCATCAACAATGCTCACCGTTTCGGGTTGAGCGATCTGCACCAGTTGCGGGGACGGGTGGGCCGTTCCAACCGCAAGGCCTATTGCTATCTGTTGACCCCGCCTGACGAGCTGCTCTCGACGGAGTGTCGGCGGCGGTTGCGGGCTATCGAAGAGTTCTCCGATCTGGGGTCGGGCTTCAATATCGCCATGCAGGATTTGGATATTCGCGGAGCGGGGAACCTGTTGGGCGGCGAACAGAGCGGTTTTATCGCCGATATCGGGTTCGAAACCTACCAGAAGATTCTGAACGAAGCCATGGCCGAGCTGCGGGAGGAAGAGTATGCCAAAGCGGTTGAGGCAGGGGCTTCGCCGCAACAGGCGGGGGCGGGGGCCCCTGGAACGGGGAATGTGCTGCCGGTCAAGCCGGTCTATCTAACCGATGCGCAGATCGAAACCGACCGAGAAGCCTTTATCCCCGACGAATACATCGGCAGCAGTTCCGAAAAATTGCGCCTGTACCGCGAGCTGGATAATATCGCCAACGAAGATCGGCTGGAAAAGTTCCGCAGCGAGTTGATCGACCGTTTCGGGGATATTCCCACGCCGACCGAAGAGCTGTTCGATATTGTCCGTTTGCGCTGGTTGTGTGTCGAATTGGGTTTCGAAAAGGCGATCGTCAAGAACGGGATTCTGATCTTGAAATTCATCGAAAATCCGCACAGCGCCTACTATCAGAGCTCGCTGTTCGGGGCGATTCTGAAGGTCAGTACCCGCCCGGGCGGAAAATTTGTTTTCCGTCAGAACAATAATAAGTTGTCAGTTGTAGTTAGAAATATAAAAGATGTTGCGGCGGCTACAGGCGTTTTGCGCGAACTGCAACGACAGGTTGCCCAAGAACAAGGATCGTTGATCGAAACCAAGTAATTACTATCTTTGTAAACGGAGTCGTTGTACAAATCAAATGCAGTTTGTATGAACCTTGCCATTGACATCGGGAACAGTTTTGCCAAACTGGCGATTATCGACCAGGGAGAGGTGGTCGATTTTCTGCGCACCGAAAACCTCGACCTTCCCTATCTGGAAGAGCTGTTGATCCATTATCCGAGTATCGATGCGGCGATTTTGTCGTCGTCGCGCCCCAGCGATGAGGCGGTGGAACAGTGGCTCAAAGCTCGCATGAAACGGTTCATCCGTTTCGACAGCCAGGTGGAAGTGCCGATCCGTAACGCTTATCGTACCCCACAGACGTTGGGCTCCGATCGTCTGGCAGCGGCCGTGGGGGCACATGCTCTCTATCCGGAGAGCCCGGTGTTGGTGGTCGATTTCGGGACCGCCATCACGATCGATCTGGTGTCGGCTCAGGGCGAATTCCTGGGCGGAAATATCTCTCCCGGCGCCATGACTCGATTTAAAGCCTTACACCATTTTACCAAAAAGTTACCTCTGCGGGGACTGACTGAAGAGACGGTATTGTTGGGAGGAGATTCTTTCGAGGCTATCGAAAGTGGAGTGATTAATGGCATCGTATACGAGATCGAAGGTTACATCCGCGAGTTGACGTCGAAATATGACGGATTGCGTATAATTTTTACGGGCGGGGATGGGAATTTCTTTGCGAAAAGATTAAAAAATCCGATATTTGCAACCTATGATCTGGTAGCATACGGGCTAAACAGAATATTAGAGTACCATGCGCAAAAGTAATCGGCTCACCCTGATCGTTGTCCTGTTGTCGACACTACAGGTTATTCCTATTTTATCCCGGGCTCAGGAAGATGGTTTGAACACGTTCTCCCCTTATACGTTTTACGGTATAGGGGATTTTTCGACCCAAGGTCCTACGTTTTTACGTTCGATGGGAGGCATCGGGGTCGCGTATAGTAATCTGCGACGGGCCAATTATGTCAATCCGGCCTCGTTCGCGAGGATTAACCCGAAATCGGCCCTGTTCAATGTGGGCATTGAAGGCGGCGGCGTGTATGCCAAATCCGCGAGTGGCAAAACCAGTTACAATTCGTTCAACTTCCGCGATATCGCTTTACAGCTTCCCTTGTGGGGCCAGAAGATCGGGATGGGTGTGAGCGTTACGCCGTTCAGCAGCGTCGGTTATCGGGTCAAAATGTATGAGACGGACCCCAATATTTTAGCTGATGTGGGCAGTGTCCGTTACGACTACTTGGGCGACGGGAACCTCACGCAGTTTAAGTTCGGGGTGGGGGCGTTGCTGTTTAAGAACTTTACCATCGGGGCCGATCTGATTTATTACCACGGTAAGATCGAACGCCATTTCAATACGGAGATCTCCAATGTGTTGGGAACGCCGGATTTGCGCTCCCAAACGGGGGTTACCTATTCGGACTATTCGAAACTGTGGATGGATTTCGGGTTCCAGTATGCCCTGATTTCGTCGGACAAACGGAGACTGTCGATCGGAGCGACCTATACGCCGCGGGTCAACCTGAAACCGACGACGACCCGAGAAATCGTCGCTTCGAATGTCTATATCGATACGATCGATTACTCCCGCTCGAGTGAGAATTTTTACTTGCCGAACTCGTTTACGGGTGGTTTCTATTACGAAACGGTGAAATTGGGCTTCGGGATGGACTATACCTACCAGAAATGGGATGGGTTGAATATAAATGATGAAACGAATGGTATAAAATTCACCAATAATCATTATATTAAGGTCGGAGCCCAATATACTCCGAACTTTTTCGATCCCCGGAGCTTCTTTAAGCGGGTTACCTATCGGATCGGGTATCGGTATAATAGTTATTATATGCAGATTAATGGCCATCCCATTCGCGATCATGCGATCACGTTCGGTTTCGGGATTCCGCTGCATCGCCGGGGATTGACCAATATCGATGTGGGCGTGGAATTGGGACAGCGAGGCTTGACGGCGACGGGTTCCATCGGCAGTCGTCAGTTCCAGATGGTGAAAGAACGATACTTCAAGATTTCGTTGGGTGTCAGCCTCTTCGGCGAAGATTATTGGTTCGTGAAATATAAGTACGAATAGGGCAACAAAGCATTTTCCAAAAGACTAAACTAAATACAAACGACGACAAAAAATGAAAAAGATCATGAACAAAGTGACGTTGCTGATCGTGGCAGCAGTGTCTTTTTCGTATGCAGCGCAGGCCCAGGCCTATCTGCAGGACCCGAAGTATGGGAATACGCCGGAAGAACGTCAACAGAACGTTTTGCGTATCAACTACTTCAATGATGCATACAAAAATAAACAGTACGACCAGGCGATTCAATATATGAATGAAGTGATCGCCAGTGCTCCTCGTGCATCTCAAAACATCTACATCAACGGGATTAATATTTTCCGGTCGAAGGTAGCCGAAGCTAAGACTCCGGAAGCTCGTCAGGCCGCTCTGGACAGCCTGATGATGCTGTATGACCTGCGTATAGAAAACTTCGGTGACCATCCTACCCGTGGTCGGGTCTATCTGCTGGCGCTGAAAACCCGTGATTACCTGTCGTTGAACCCGACCAATAAGGAAGAAGTGAAACGGTTGTTCAACGAAGCCATGGATGCTGCGAGCGAAAATGCAGACCCTGATCTGATCAACATCTACTTCAATGCGTTGGTAGAAGATTACAAAAACGATGCCTTGTCGACGGATGAACTGTTGAGTGAATACGATCGTTTGTCGACCATTTACGATAAGTGCACGGCCGAAGATAAGGATGAACAGAAAAAAGTCTTCGACAATCTGTTCGTAAGCAGTGGGGCCGCCAGCTGCGAAAACCTGGAAAAAGTGTTCCGTCCGACCATCGAAGCCAATCCCAGTGTGGATGATTTGAAAAAAGTGTTCCGCCTGCTGGCCGGGAACAACTGCCTGAACGACTTCCAGATCCTGGTGAGCGAAAAGTTGTATGCCGTTGAACCGTCGACGGATGTGGCTATGTTGTTGGCTTCGGCGTATGAAAATAAGAAAGACTTTGCCAACTCGCGTAAATACCTGAACGAAGCCATTGCCGACGAAACCGATCCGGCTGCAAAAGCCAACCTGGCTATTCGTATTGCCGGGGGTGAACTGCAGCAGGGCAACTCTCGTGAAGCTGCAGACTTTGCCCGTCAGGCTCTCGAAATCGATCCCGAAAACGGTTATGCTTACCTGCTGCTGGCCAACGCCTATGCGGCCGGTGCCAACGCATGCTCGGGCTTCGATCGTCAGACGGTGTTCTGGTTGGTAGTCGACACGTTGACCAAAGCCAAAGAACTGCTGGCCAACGATGCTGCGCAAGTCTCCAGCATCGATCAGCAGCTGGCCAGCTATCGGGCTGCCTTCCCGTCGAACGAAGAAGCCTTCTTCCGTGGACTGGAAAACGGTCAGGGTTATACGGTCAACTGCGGATGGGTATCGGGACGTACGATCGTTCGTTTGAACCGGTAATCGACGTTTGATGACGGTGAACCGCCTCAGTATAGCTAAAAAAGTATGTCAGGTAGCACTCCTTTTGTCGGGGAGTGCTATCTTACTTATGTCTTGTTACTCGACCACCCCAAAACCGTCGGATGAACAACTGCAGGATATTATCACCCAACAGAGTGATAGTCTGACGATTGTCTATTCACAACGGGGTAATCTTTCCTATCGCTTTACGACGCCTTTGTTGGAGCGGTATGAGTTGGCGCGGGAACCCTATATGGAGTTTCGGAAAGGGGTGGAGATTCAGACCTATAACGACTCGACCCATCGACTCGAGTCGACTCTGACGGCGAATTATGCGATCTATCTGGAAAAGCAGCAGCTGTGGGAGGCGAAAGGCAGCGTGGTGGCGACCAATGCCGAGGGCCGGAAGCTGGAGACCGAACAGCTGTTTTGGAACCAGAAGACCAAACGTGTCTACTCGAATGTGGACTCGAAAGTGACACAGGGACGGGATGTGATTATCGGCGAGGGTTTCGAAGCCGATGAACAGTTCGAAGATTACACCATCCGCCGACCGAAAGGACGGGTCTCGGTGGATGTAACGCCGAGCGATTCGACCCGCCGTCCAACCTCCTCGTCGCAACCTTGACCCGGGGATTATCGGGCATTCGTTTCCTAAAGTGTGGCTTATGGTTGTTCCGCTGATCATTGTGATTGTGGTTTCGTTGATCTTCTCCGCGTTCTTTTCGGGGATGGAGATCGCTTTCCTCTCCTCGAACAAACTCAAACTGGAGATCGAAAAGAAACAGAGCCGCGTTTTTAATTTCATCGCCGGGCTCTTCAGCCGCCATGCAGGACAGTATATTACGACGATCCTGGTGGGGAATAACATTGCCCTGGTGGTGTACTCCATGTTTATGAGCCGTCTGATCCAGCATTGGCTGGGGGTAACGGCCGATGGCGAACTCTCCGGCGTGTCATTTCTGATCGAAACGGTCGTTTCGACGGTCATCATTATCTATACGGCCGAATTCGTGCCGAAAGCAGTGGTCCGACTCAACCCGAACTTCTATTATCGGACGTTTGCGGTGCCGCTGTACTTGTTGTATCTGCTGTTCTATCCTCTGGCCAAAATCGTCACGTTTATGGTGACGGTGCTGTTGCGGATGTTCGGGCTGCCGATGAATGTGCATCAGAGTCTGGGCAGTTTCGATCGGGTCGATTTGGAACATCTGCTCGATGAGGCCTCCGAGGGCGATCAAGAGTGTGAAAACGAAAAAGAGATCAAGCTCTTTCAAAATGCCCTCGATTTTTCGGATCTCTTGGTGCGGGATTGTATGGTTCCGCGGGTCGACATCGAGGCGATCGATCGCCACGCCTCGGTGAGCGAACTGACCGAACGATTTATCGATACGCACTATTCCCGTCTGTTGGTCTACGAAGAGAGCATCGACAACATCATCGGGTATGTCAATACGAAAACCCTGTTTCGTCGGCCCGAGACCATCGACAGCATGATCAAACAGGTCGATTATGTCCCGGAGAGTATGCCGGTGCAAAAACTGCTGACGAATTTCATCAAACAGCATCATGGGGTGGCGGTCGTGATCGACGAGTTTGGCGGAACGGCCGGGATGGTGACGATCGAGGATATTCTCGAAGAGATTTTCGGAGAGATCGAGGATGAACACGACGACCACTATCTGATGGAGAAAAAGACGGGCGATAAGGAGTTTATTCTGTCGGGACGTCTGGAGGTGAAGTATTTGAATGAGAAATATCGTTTGGGAATACCCGAGTCGGATGACTACGATACGTTGGCGGGATATGTGATCGATCGCTATCAGGGGATTCCCGGAGCGGGGGAGACCATCGTCACCGATTCGATGAAGATTCGGGTGTTGCGTGTCGATGCTTCCCGGGTCGAGTTATTGCGCGTCACGTTGTTGTGATGCTGGGGGCGGCGTTCCTCTCGGGGCTTGGTCGAGCGGGTGATGGATCCCACGTGAAGGGCGCATCGAGAGATCGTCTCGTGTAGACCGGAAACCGAGGGAGAACCAAGGGGGAGAGAGACGGGCAAGAGACAGAGGAGCCAAGCATGAGGAGGGTGCAGCGCGAGGGGGAGCCAGAACGAGGAGAGATAACCCCAAGAACGAGGAGAGACGAAGAACGGGAAGGCGAGTAGAATGAGGCTCAGACCGAGGTGGGGCGTAGTAATGGGAAGGCAAGAAGGCTCGGAACCGAAAGGCAGTTTTAGGGAGGGCCTGAAAAGAAGGGGAAAGGTCGGAGAGAAACGTTGGGAAAGCTGTGTAGCCAAGCGATTAGGAAAGACGGTTGAAGAAAGAGGCTCGGGGGAGGGAGTCGAACGGTTGTCGAGCGGGCATTCCCACCCGATCAGAAGCGGCAAAATGCCGAAGTACTCTATACGACTAAATTTTAGCCGCTTTTCCCGGGGTATTTCTGTGATTTGGAAGAAGAATTTTATTATCTTTGAACCTTAAACGGGGTTTATGGAGATTCCCCGCGAATCATAAGCCTGAAAATATTAACACAAACACCTTATATGGCAACATTAAATACTTTAAGAACCAAAGGCGGCGTGATCGTTTCGATTGTGATCGGGATCGCTCTGCTGGCCTTTTTGCTGGGTGACCTCTCTTCGGCCAACGGTATGCTGACTTCGCGTAAGATGCGGGTCGGTGAGATCAATGGAACGCATATCGGTTATCTGGAATATACCAACCTGGTGGATCATCTGACGGCCGTTCAACAAGCCCTCACCGGGAAGGATGCCCTCACGAATGAAGAACAGGAACAGGTACGCCAGATGGCTTGGGATCAGTTGATCAATCAATATGCCTTTAATCCCGGTTTTCAGGATATGGGCCTCGTGATCTCCGAAGCCGAACAGATTGATATGGTGGATGGAGCCTATCTGTCGCCGGTGATCAATAGCGTATTTGTCAATCCGAATACAGGTATGTTCGATCCGACCTTGTTGCGTAATTTCGTAGCCAATCTTTCGCAAGATGCTTCAGGTCGTTCGGCCATGATCTGGGACTACCTGAAAGACCAGATGTCCCGTCAACGGGAAATGTCCAAATACATGGACCTGATCGCGAAGGGGATCTTCGTGACCGACCTGGAAGTACAACAGGCCGTTGCGAATGCCAATACCGACAACTCGATCAATTATATTCAGCGCTCGTATGATCTGATTGCCGATTCGTTGATCGCCGTGAGCGAAAACGAAGTACGCGAATATTACGACAAACATGCTCGTTTGTTCCGTCAGTCGGCTACGCGCGATATTGAGTATGTGGTTTTCGATGTGTTGCCTTCGGAACAGGATTATGCCGATGCTGCGAAGTATGTAGATCAGATGGCTTCGGAATTTGAAGCGAGCGAAACGCCCTTGCAATATGCCATCCTCAATTCGCAGGAACAGCCGTCGCAGGTTTATTTGGGCGAAAATCAGTTGCCGGGCAACTTGGCCGGTTATGCTTTCGGGCCCAATGCCGATAAACTGTATGGCCCGGTTTTGGAATCCGATACCTATACGATTGCTCGGGTGGTGGATACGAAGATGATTCCCGATTCGATTGGGGCTCGTCATATTCTGTTGCCGGCCGACAGCACGGCCTTGGCCGACAGCCTGGAAAAGGTATTGAAAGCCGGTGCTGACTTTGCCACGGTGGCTCGTCAATATTCGATCGATCCGCAAGCTGCTCAGCAAGGGGGCGATTTGGGTATCTTCCCGCCCGAACAGATGATTCCCGAATTTTCGCAAGCGGCCTTGGCGGTCGGCAAAGGGGAATTTTTCCGGGTAACGACGCCGTATGGTATTCATTTGGGACAGGTTACCTATAAGAGTACCCCGGTTAAGAAAGTACAGTTGGCGACCATTACTTATAAGGTGGAACCGAGTGAAATGACCCAACAGACCATTTACGGGAATGTCAGCAAATTTATCAGTGAAGCAGCCGGCTCGTATGAAAACTTCCAGAAAGCCACGACCGACAATGCGTTGGCTAAACGGGTGGCTCGCATTCGCAACACCGATCGCGAAGTAAACGGGATGAGTAATTCGCGGGAAGTGGTTCGCTGGGCGTTTAATGCCAAAGAGGGCGAAGTCTCTCCGATCGTCGAAGTAGACGGGAACTATGTTGTGGCCGCCTTGGATGCAGCTACGGAAGATGGCAATACGCCGATCGACCAGGTTTCCCAGGAAATTGCGACGGTCATTCGTCACGAAAAGAAAGGTCAGATGTTGGCTGACAGTCTTCGTGGAGGCAGCTCGTTGGAAGAGATGGCTTCGCGGACGGGAGCAGAAATCAAACAGGCCTCGGGCATTGAATTCAACAGTTTCTATATCGAAGGCATCGGGGTTGAACCGACCTTGATCGGTGCGGTAACGGCCGTGGCTCCGGAACAGTTGTCGAAACCGGTCATTGGGACGCAGGGCGTTTATCTGTTCGATGTAACCAGCCGGGAAGAGGTGCCGACGACTACGCCGGAAAGCGAAAAAGTTCGTTTGCAGGCTTCCGCTTCTTCGTATATCGGAGAACGACGGGTGTCACAAGCGTTGTTTGAAGGCGCGAAGGTGATTGACAAACGGGTGAAATTCTTCTAAACCAGACGATAAACTATGAAGAGGCCGTTTCCGATAAGGAAACGGCCTCTTTTTTGTGCGCTTGTAGGGGGTGGTTTTTGGTAGGTGAAGGAAGGGATGATTGATGAGCGGATGGTTCGGGCCTACCCTTTTAGGACGATGGTGGTCGATACCATTTGTTTGGGGACAAACCCCAGCACAGAGTGCCGAAAAGGGACAACGATACGGTGTGATGTTCGTTCATTTCAGAACGGAGAGCCCGCTATTGGGCGGGACATGGTTCTGCGAGATCGATGCATAAACGGCGACGGCCGCCTGCTGTAAAGGCGGCCGTCTCTCCTTATTAGGGAGCGTAAATCGGTTTAAAGTTGTGTGACCGTGTAATAAATGTAATAGTCGCCCCACAAGAGGTTAATGGGGAATCCCAGCGTGAATGTCCGTGATTTTCCGGTTGTATTGGGCGCCACTTCGATGGTAAAGGTGCTCCCAGATAAGTGCTCGGGAGCCAGAGATTTTAGATAGAGGTAAGAAGTGTTGGCATTCAGAAACGCTTGTTGGACATCGCCGAAACGGGTATATTCGGTTCGTTCTTCCAGGGAAGGTTTGCCCGCAAAGTAGTCGAAGGAAAGGTCGATACGGGCATAGGGTTCCAAGGCATTGGTCGAGATGGAGAACCAAGGACCTTTGATGTCCGTCACCAGATAAGGTGCGACTTCCATGAAGTCGGCAACGCCGATACATCCAGTTCCTTCGATCGCATAGGCCGGTGTGGAGGTGGAGTCCGGGATGAACCCGGTGGTATTATCGGAATAGAGCACTTTACGTAAGCGTCCGGTAGGTACCCTCACTTTGCTAAACGAGTCGTGATGCAAGGGGTAAGTGGTGATTTCGACGTCGGCGGATTGTGCTTCGGTGTGAAGGTGTTGATCGACGTCATCGATCAGCAGTTGGAATTGGGTTAATGGCTGGGTCCGTCTGTCTACCCATTCACCGTCGGAGGTGAATTCCGGCAACAGATCGCATTGCCCTCTAAAAAACAATGAAGTGGTAATGGTTTTGCTCCCTCCGGCGGCAGGAATGACTACATCCTGTTCCGAACATGTAATCTCTGGAAAGATCATACCATCGGGAACCTCAATGGGTTCCGTTAGGTCGACCACTTCCAGATATCGTACAATGACCTTGCCTTTGGTACGGGAGTCGGCTTGCTCGGCGATTGGATCGCTTTTGCTGCATCCTGCCAATACGAACAGAGCCGCTACGGTGAAATAAACAAGCTTGTTCATGGTGAGAAGGTTTTAGGGTATGGGCTAAAAATATAATTTTTTTAAAAGTAAGGCAAGTGATATTAAAAAAAAGAGAAGCTTTTGCAAAAGCTTCTCTTTTTTTAATGGCGTTAATAGCCTCAATAGGGGTGTGGATTGTCGGGATTATTGCGCTGGCGTTGCGTTTTTCACGTATTTATCTAACCAACCGAAAAATTCTCGTTGCCATACCAGCGAGTTTTGAGGCTGGAAAACCTGATGGCCTTCGTTTTCGAATACCACCAAACGGCTGGGAATGTTATGCAGACGAGCCGCCGTGAAGGCTTGTAAGCTTTCGGTATAGGGGATGCGGAAGTCATTCAACCCGACGATAATCATGATAGGGGTATCCCAATTCTGTACGAACTTATGGGGCGAATTGGCGTACGAACGTTTCGCTACGGGATCGTCGCTCCAATAAGGCCCGCCCAGGTCGTTGTTGGGGAACCACAACTCTTCGGTCGATCCGTACATGCTTTCGAAGTTGAACATCCCGCAGTGAGCGATGAAGGCTTTGAAGCGTTTCTGGTGATGGCCGGCCAGGAAGTAGACCGAATAACCGCCATAGCTGGCTCCGACACAACCCATTCGGTTTTCGTCGGCCCAAGGTTCTTTGGCGACGTCGTCAATGGCGCTCAGATAGTCTTGGATGTTCTGCCCGCTGTAGTCGCCCGAGATCTGGTCGAGCCATTCCTGTCCGAAAGAGGGTAAACCCCGTCGGTTGGGAGCGACGACCACATACCCTTGAGCGGCCATCAGTTGTTGATTCCAGCGATAGCTCCAGCGTTGACTGACGACACTCTGCGGACCTCCCTGACAGTAGAGCAGGGTCGGGTAACACTTTGTCGAGTCGAAGTCGGGGGGCAGGAATACCCAGGTCAACATCTGTTTCCCGTCGGTCGTAGGCACCCAACGTTTGAGGACCTTGCCCATTTTGATGTGGGTACGGATCTCTGGGTCGGTGTCGGTGATGCAGGTCAGGGCGCCGTTGCTCAGATCCACCCGATAGAGTTCGGTCGGTGACGAGAGCGTGGTCAGTTCGGTCACCATCTCTCCGGCGGCCATCGTGAAGGCGTTCAGGTCGTGGTCTCCGTGGGTGACGACCTCTACGGTCGGGGTCTGATCGGGGGTCATGTCCGCGCCGGGATAGGCCACCCGGCAAAGTTGATAGGTCGCTTCGATCGGCGAGAGGAAGTAGAGCAAGTCATTGGAAGCCCAACGGATGTTGCCGGCGTTATAATCGAAGTTGGCCGTCAGATCCTGTTTGGCTCCGGAGGCCAGATCGACAATCATTAGCCGATCTTTATCCGATTCGTTGCCGGCGCGCCGCATGCTGGTAAAGGCGATTTTCTGGTCGTCGGGCGAGAAGACCGGATATTTGTCATAGCCCGGCATGCCTTCGGTCAGGTTACGGGTTTGGCCCGATGCCAGGTCGTAGAGATAGATGTCGGAATCGGTACTCAGGGCGTAGTCAGTGCCTTTGAGTTTCTTGCAGGTATAGGCCAATTGGGTTCCGGCGTTGTTCCAGGCGATTTCGCTGCCGTCGAAATAGGGTGCCATCGGGGCATCCCACGCTTCGCCGGCCAGAATATCGATCCCTTCACCGGCTTTCCCGTTCGTCAGGGGGGCGACGAAGATGTGCAGATACGAACCGTCATCCCAATAGTTCCAGTGACGTTCCATCAGGTCATCATAGATTTTGACCTTCGATTCGGGCATATCGCTGTAGATTTCCGAACCGTTGCGTTTTTCGACCTTCACCCGCTGCATGTAGTAGAGATGTTGGCCGTCGGGAGCGACCCCATAATCTTCGATCCCTCCGTCGAAGTCCGTTACCGTGGTGGCTTGGCTGCCATCCGGAGCGGCGCACCACAACTGCATGTTGCCGTTCTGGGGGGCCAGATAGTAGATGTGGCTGCCGTCTCCGCTCCAACGCGGAGCCACACCTTCGGTAATCAACGTGGGGGTTCCTCCCGTTTCGGGAACCGACCAGATCAGGGTTTGGCTTTTGTTTTTGGCAACGCTGTAACGGCTGACGGTATACAGAACCGTTTTCCCGTCCGGAGAGAGGGTGGCTGATCCGACCCGTCCCATTTTCCAGAGCACTTCCGGGGTCAGAATACCGGCCGTTTTTTCCGCCTCGGTCAAGGCGTTTTCGATCTTCATTTCATCGGTAGGTTTTTGTGCGCTGTTCTGGCAGGAGGTGGTGACCATGGCGGTCACGGCTCCGCAACACAACAGGCTGAGCCATGTTTTCATCGGTATGTGTATCATAGGTTTTTGAACAATAATTGTCGTCCAGAGTCTCCCCATGTTCCGGGGACATACGGCCCTGCAGGGGAGCGGGTGGCGGGAGAAAAAGGGGCGGGTAGGGATCGTCGGTTACTCCTTCAACCAGGCGGCATCGCCGTACCGACCCCATGACGCGAAGACATCCCGAATGGTTCGGTAGGTACCGGCCACTTTTTCGGGCACCTCCGTATCGTTCACCCATGTGGCTTGCGTGATGCCTTCGATGGTTTGAGGCGAGGGGTGTTGGTCGCCGGGGCAGTGCATCAAAAACCAATGGGTTCGTTTAAGCACCCAGCGTCCCTGAATTTGATAGACGTGATAGGTGTTGGTCAACGGGCGGTCGATGGTCAGGTGGTCCACCGAGCACTCTTCGCCCACCTCCCGGACGGCACATTGACGAATAGGTTCGTCTTTTTCGCGTTTGCCTTTGGGCAGATCCCAGCGGCCGTTCCGGAAGATCATCAATACCTGACCGGCTTCGTTGAGCACCAGTCCTCCACCCGCTTCGATCAGGGGAAGGGATTGACAGAATTCTTCGAAAACCCGTTCCGTCTGGGTGGATATTACTTCCAATCGTTTGGTAAATTGAACTTTTTGCAACAACTTTGTAAGCGTCAGTTCATTCTCCGGGGTCACCTCCCAACGGGTGGTATTTTCCAGCGTCGAGGCTTCGGGGGTGAACACGATCACTTGGTTTTCAACATAAACACGATACATAATTCCTTCAATGATGCAAGATTCCGCCAAAAAAGTAGCCGAAAGTTTACTACAAATTAAGGCAATTAAATTAAATCCGACAAATCCTTTTACCTGGGCCTCGGGTTGGCATTCGCCCATCTATTGTGACAACCGTAAGATTCTCTCTTATCCAGCCGTTCGGAAGCAGGTGTATGAGGCTTTTGCTGAGCTGATTACCGAAAAGTATCCGCAGGCTGATATTGTGGCCGGTGTGGCGACGGGCGCCATTGCGCATGGGGTGCTGGCGGCTGAAAAGTTGGGTAAACCGTTTATTTATGTGCGGAGTGCTCCCAAATCGCATGGATTGACGAACCAGGTGGAAGGTGAGTTCCATCCGGGGGATAAAGTGGTGGTGATCGAAGACCTGATCTCGACGGGCGGCAGCAGTCTGAGTGCGGTTGAAGCGTTGCGGAATGCCGGTTGCGAAGTTTTGGGGATGGTGGCTATTTTCACCTATGGATTCCCGACGGCTGAAGAGAACTTCGCCCGTGCCGGGGTGGCTCTCGATACCCTGAGCAATTACAACACCCTGATCGAACTGGCTCGCGAACAGGATTACGTACACGAAGATCAACTCGAAACCTTGCGCCAATGGCGTCGTGATCCTGCCAACTGGAATCGCTAACCCCCTCTTTTTAAACGTATTTGATGATGGAAAGATACGAAAGTAAACACGTACAGATTCGGCGTCCGGCCGCGTTGGTATATGGTCTGTTGAGCGATTTTACGCATCTGACGCCGGTAGTGGCGGATAAGGTGGAGGGTTGGCAGGCGACGACCGATAGCTGCTCGTTCAAGGTCAAGGGCTTCCCGGTGAAGTTGCGCATGGTGGAAAAAGAGGCGCCCAAACTCATCAAGGTACAGGGAGAGGATGGATCGCCGATGGATTTCACGTTTTGGCTGCAGTTGGTCGAAGCGGCGGAAAACGACACCCGCATGCGGATTGTCTTGGACGTCAAACTGAATATGATGATGAAGATGATGGTGGGCAAGAAATTGGCCGGAGCGGTTGATCAGATTGCCGAACAGATTGCCGCGGGATTCAATAATGCACCTTTTTAGATCGGACGGTCGGTCGGGGGAGGTCGATGCCGATCGTAGTCCTTAGCACCACCCGTTCCTGACAAAAAACCTGAACAGCCTAGCTGTTCAGGTTTTTTGTTGACCCACCAAGATTCGAACTTGGAATGACAGAACCAAAATCTGCAGTGTTACCATTACACCATGGGTCAAACTGGATGCAAATATAGTGATTATTTTTTTTCTGCAAAACTCTTTGCCCCCGGATTGTTACGGAAAGAGGCGATTAGCCGAAATTTTCTGTTTCTATGGCGTCGGTCGCGGAGGTTTTCAGGATGGTCGCGGAAGGCAGGGCCCCTAAACGGTGGCGTCCTCGGGGTGTCTTCAGGGTATCTTCAGGGTGTCCTCTGGGTCCAGGAAGTCCGGGGAGGCCCGGTGAATCCGTGGAAGTCAGGAGTATCATCGAGGCCGGGGTCCAGAGAGTCTGCGCCCTTAAGGTCTCGGGGTGAGATCCTGCTCGATACGTTGCATGATCTGTGCGGTCGCCCCCTTGTGGGAACGGACATAGTCGCGGCAGATGCGGCTGCTGGAGGCATAACGTTCGGGATCGGTCATGGTGCGGAACCAGTCGAACAGCTCTTCGAAGGTGGCGATGCTCCGGGCGCCGCCGGCCTGGATCAGTTCGCAAGCCTCCTGGAACTTCTCGTACCGAGGGCCGAAGGCTAACGGAAGCCCGAAGGTAGCCGCTTCGAGAATGTTGTGAATTCCCACACCGAATCCTCCGCCGATGTAGGCCCAGTGCCCGTAACGATAGACCGAAGAGAGAATGCCTATCGTATCGACAATCAGCACCGAAGCCCCCTCCAGATCGCTGTCGGGATTGAGTTCGGTGTACCGGAGGGTGCGCGCGCTGCATTGAGCGACCATTTTCTGGATGCGGTTTTCTTCGATTTCGTGGGGGGCGATGATGAATTTGGTGCCGGGTTCGGCATCGCGGATCAGTTTCAGCAGCAGCTCTTCGTCAGGCGGCCAGGTGCTTCCGGCCACCAATACCCGATGGCCTGCAGCAAAGCGGGCCACCATCGGTAACTCCTTGGCCGCTTGGGCGATGGCGTATACGCGGTCGAAACGGGTGTCGCCGGTGACGGTGACGTTGTGGAGGCCGATGCCGGCCAGTAATGCTTTGGAGGTTTCGTTTTGGACGAACAGCGCATCGAACACGCCTAACGCCCGGCGCATCAGACCGCCATACCAACGGAAGAAGGCTTGTTCGGGTCGGAAAATCGCGGAGATGAGGTAGGTATGAACGCCAGCTTTCTGGAGCGCCAACAGGTAATTGACCCAGAATTCGTATTTGATGAATACGGCGATGCGGGGGCGCACAATCGTCATAAATTGACGTACATGGCGAGGCGTATCGCTGGGCAGGTAGAAGATATAGTCGGCGCCGGCATAATTTTTCCGGATCTCATACCCCGAAGGCGAATAGAAGGTGACCAGGATTTTGTAGTCGGGGTGAGCCTGACGGAAGGCTTCGATCAGGGGGCGGCCCTGCTCGAACTCACCCAACGAAGCGGCATGAAACCAGATCAAGGGGGCCGAAGGGTCGATTTTCTCTTTCATCCGGCGGAAGATCGCCCGGCGACCTTTTACCCATAGCCGGGCTTTGGGGTTAAAAGCGGCGGCGAGACGGATCCCGGCGGTCATCAGCGCGACCGCCACATTGTAAAGTGCTCTCATAAGCGCGAAGGTAGAGAAAAATCTTAAAAAATACCCCCGGTACGCATAGCGACCGGGGATAAAATGTATGGGATGCGGGGCGATCAGGCATGTACGACAGCTTGCAGACCGGCACGGTTCAGGATGGTCAGTTGGTTGTTGGAACGTTCGATCAGCTTTTTCCGTTCCATCTCCTGCAGCACGGTGTCGACCGCCGGTCGAGTGGCATCGAAATAGTTGGCGATTTCGGCGGTATCGGGGATCGGTAAGGAGGTTTTGCTTTCCGAGCTGTTTTCCAACAAGTAGGAGGCGACTTTGGCCTGCAGGGAGCGGAACGACAGGAAGAAGATCTTCTTCGACCAGAGGTTGGCCCGGTTGGAGATGATGTCGATGAAGTTCGACAGCACCACGATGTTATTCTGCATCAGCTCGAAGAGGTAGCCACGGTGCAGCGTGAGGATGCGCACCGCGCCATCGGCTATGACGTCGATGGGGAGCTTGTTGTAGCCGCCGAACAAAAAGGCCGGGGCAATCAGTTGCGGAGCTTCGATCTGGTCGATCAGGAGGGTTTTCCCGGACGGATCGGTCATCTCTCCGTGTACTTTTCCTTCTACGATAATCATCAGGCCCGAGTAGGCGGTATCGCGGCTGGCGATTTTCTCGCCGTCCTTGTAATCGGTCAGTGTGTAGTTGCCCTGGGCGATCATGTCGCGGATGGTTTCCTGGGTTAACCCCCGGAACAGCGGGCATTGGGTCAATGTGGCGTACATGTCTTTACTCTCTTTTAAGCAGGTGTTCTGCCGAACACGGCGAGCACCTGTGTGGTTCTCTATGGTTCAAGATACGAAAAATTCCCCGTTCGGACAACTTTTTCAACGCTGCGATACGGGGAATTTTACGGATAACTTTGTTTTTAGGCGGTGCTGGATGGAGGATCAGGCCTTTTCCCGGGGTCTCACCGGACTCCCGAATCGCTCTGCCCCAACGACATCAATTGACCGAAGGCAGGAACGAATATTCTTTGGAGTATTCGAGCATCTGTCCGGCGTAGTCGTCGGTATATTCGAGCATCACATCGATAATCTGGCCATTCTCCATGACCGGCTTATAGATCGGATTGACAAATCCGCTGTAGGGTTCGAGGTTCAGTTTGGCGTAGCGTTCCAGCACTTCGGCGTGGAGGGTCGGGTCGACTTTGACGCCGTAGGTTTCGACCAGCGCGCGACCGGCTTCATAATCGCCTTCGCTCTTGATGCGTTGGATTTCGCGCAGCAGGTCGCCGAACAGGCTCCGCAATTGCTGATAGTCATTCACCACGAAGTAGGTTTTGCCGTTTTTCACCACTTTTTCGATGACCTGGCCGTTCCCTTTTTCATAGCACCATTCAGCGATCAGTTTGCGGTTGCGCATGTGGGCCTCTTCGACATCCTTCCCCGGTTGGATGCGGGTCAGTTGGGTCATCAGACCGTTGAGAATATAGGTGGCGTATTCGGCCTTGGCAACGTCGAACGACGGAACCAGTCCCAGTTCGACCAGTTTCGGATCGCCCAGGTAGTAGAGCGCAAACAGGTCGGCGCGGGCTTCTTCGAGCGTCGAACCGTAATTCTTCAACGCATCCGATTGGACGCCCGGAGCCAGCTGGCCCGAACCGTGGCCGAGGCATTCGTGCAGGTCGGTATGGAGGTCGTCGCCCAGGCTGCCGAATTTCTTTTTCAGCTCGCGGTCTTCCTTCCGGAGGATGAACTCTTCGTCGAAGCCGTTCCCTTTGGCCGCTTCGTTATAGGCGTGGGTGATGTTCTGGATGGTCACCGATTTGCTGCCGTAATCCTTGCGGATCCAGTCGGCATTGGGCAGGTTGATGCCGATCGGGGTGGCCGGGAAGCAGTCCCCGCCCAACATGGCCGTCGTAATGACCTTGGCCGAGACCCCTTTTACCTGTTTTTTGCGGTAGATCGAGTCGATGGGCGAGTGATCTTCGAACCATTGTGCTTCGGCGCTGATGGTTTCGGTGCGGCGGGTCGCTTCTTCATCCTTGAAGTTGACCATCGCTTCCCACGAAGCCCGGTAGCCCAGCGGATCGCCATAGGTTTCGATAAAGCCGTTGATGAAATCGACTTTCGAGGTGGTGTCCTGGACCCACAGAATGCTGTATTCGTCGAACGTATGCAGATCGCCCGTGCGGTAATAGTCGATCAGGGCTTCGATGGTTTTTTTCTGTTGAGGCTGGGTGGCCACTTCCGCCGCTTTTTCCAGCCAATATACGATCTTTTCGATGGCTGCAGAGTACATGCCGCCGATCTTCCAGGTCCGTTCTACGATCCGACCGTTGCGTTTGGTCAACTGGCTGTTCAGCCCGTAGGAGATGGGGCGGGGATCATTGGGGTCGGTCCGTTGTTTGTAGTAGGCTTCCACTTCGGCCTGGGTCACCCCATCGTAGTAGTGGTTGGCGGAGGTGGCGATCATATCCACCCCGTCGGCCTGGTTGGCGCGTTTGGGGTAGAGCGTGGGGTCGAACATGACCGGTTTGATGGTGGCCACCACCTCGCTCACCGACGGGAAGTCTTTCGGAAAGAACTCTTCCGGCGTACCGGCGATCAGCTGGTCGAAATAGCTTTCGGAGAATTCGGGCTGGAATTTGTCGTTGGAATAGTGGTGATGGATGCCGTTGGCGAACCATACCTTTTTTAAGTATTTTTCGAACTGGCGGAACTCTTCCGTTTGGCGATCGCCCGTATAGTGGAGATAGATGGTTTCCAGGGTGCGGCGGATGCGCAGGTTGTATTTGCCGTTCTGGTCGAAGAAGATGTCCCGACCGCACAGCGCAGCCTGGTTCAGATAATAGATCAGCAGTTTTTCATTTAAGATCAAGGTATCGAACCCCGGAACTTGGTATTTGAGCACTTTAATATCGTCAAAACGATCGACCACCCAGTTGAATGGCGTTTCGGGTTCGGTCTTTTTGCGGCACGAGCTCAGGCTCGCTATCAAAATGGCCATACAGCTAAACGTTAGAAATTTTTTCATGGGACAACGGGTTGTATTGTCGACAAAGTTAAGGTTTTTCGCCAAAAAGTTAGATAATATTAATCTAATTTCTACCTTTGCGGTGTCCGAATAGGACCTTGAAAGATTAGGAATTTAAACGGATGAAAGTTTTTTCCAAACAGGTCGACTTGGCCGCCGCTTTGGCCGGAGCCGAAGGGAAGATCGGATTCGTTCCCACGATGGGAGCTTTGCATGAAGGGCACGCTTCGCTGGTGCGGCGTTGTCGGGCCGAAAACGATCAGGTGGTGGTGAGCATCTTTGTCAATCCCACCCAGTTCAACGATCCGACCGACCTGAAAAATTATCCCCGCACCTTGGACGCCGATTTGGCGTTATTGGAAAAGGTCGGTGCCGATTGGGTCTATACGCCCACGGTCGACGATATCTATCCGGAACCCGATACGCGGCAGTTCGATTTCGGCGGCCTGGATCAGGTGATGGAAGGGGCTTGTCGCCCGGGACACTTCAATGGGGTCGGACAGGTGGTCAGCCGGCTGTTGACGATCGTAAAACCCGATGTGGCCTATTTCGGCGAGAAGGATTTCCAACAGCTGGCCATTATTCGTTATATGGTTCGCCAGTTGCAGCTGCCGGTACGTATCGAGGGTTGCCCCATCGTGCGGGAAGCCGATGGTTTGGCGCTCAGTTCGCGCAATCGGTTGTTGACGCCGGAACATCGGGCCGCGGCTCCGTTGATTTACCAGGCGTTGAAAGAGGGCGTGGCCCAGGCCGGCAAACGTCCGGTGGAGGAAGTGCGCCATCTGATCGAACAGAAAATTGCCTCCAGCCCGCTGCTGGAAGTCGAATATGTCAATATCGTGGACAACGCTACGCTGCGTGAAATTACGGAATGGACGTCGGCTCCGTTACGGGTTTGTGTTGCGGTGCGGGCGGGAGCCATCCGCTTGATCGATAATATGGACATCAGCGTGAAATAGGAGAACGAATTATGCAGATCGAAGTACTCAAATCGAAAATTCACCGCGTGACCATTACCCAGGCCAATTTGGACTATGTGGGGAGTATCACCATCGACGAAGAGTTGTTGGAAGCGGCCAATATGATCGAAGGCGAAAAAGTACAGATCGTCAATGTCAATAACGGAGAACGGCTGGAGACCTATATTATTAAAGGGGAACGGGGCAGTGGCGCTATCTGCCTGAATGGTCCGGCGGCTCGCAAATGCGTGGTGGGAGATGTGGTGATTATCATCTCGTACGCGTTGATGGATTTCGAGGCGGCCAAAGCGTTTAAGCCGTGGGTGATTTTCCCCGATACGGCGACCAACCGTCTGGTTCGGTAAGTTAGTGAAGAATACGACGCCTGCAAGGCGGGCGAAAAAAGATAAGGGAATCCTACTTTCGTAGGGTTCCTTTTTTGTTTAAGGGGAAAGTGACGGAGGTAAGGCTGGGCGTGTATGAAGGTTTTGCCCGCTGCATGTCCCTCTTCGGGGGGGGATCGTGGAGGCAAAGGAGGATGACGTTGTGGGGTGAAAGTCCGGGACGGCGGACGGTGTTTTGTCTTGCGGCCGAGGAGTTCGGGAGGGGGATATCATAGCCTGATTCTTTGTCCGCTGAGGAACCCTCCAAAGAGGATCGCTGGTGTCCCATTCTTCGGAAACAGAGGGGAACGTGGAGCCTCGGAGCCTCGGAGTGTCGGGGTCTTGGAGTGTTGGCACCTTGGAATCTCAGAATCTCGGAGCTTTGGAAGCGGTCGGGAGTGGACACCCGAAAACGGGATGGCCCCGGAGCGCGGGGAAGTCAGCCGAGTAAAGTACGGAGAAAACAGGGGTGTTGGCCGATGATGAGATGTTTGCAGATAGTTGTGAGTCAGCTGAATGGGGGATTTGTGTTGGAAATTCGGGAAAAAATTTTATCTTTGTTTATCGCCCGTCGTGTCTATGAGGAAGAAACGAATCCAACGGAACTATCTGTTTTATGGGTTGATGCTGCTGGTGTTCGGCGCATTGATCTGGGGCGTTATGGCCTTGGGCGAACGGTTCGATGGCCCGATCGCAGAAGCACAGACGCCGACGAACACCTTCCAACATGACCTGCATGCCGATCAGCCGGTCACTGTCGAGGCGAGTCATCTGACGGCCTTCGAGTTATTCTGGCAGTCGATGAAGACCCACTTGTCCCATCCGCTGCCCTTGCTCTTGCTGCAGATCATCTCGATCCTGATCGCCGTCCGTTTCTTCTCGTTTCTGTTCAAATACCTGGGGCAGCCGGGCGTGATCGGAGAGATTTGTGCCGGGATTGTTTTGGGCCCCTCGGTGTTGGGGTATTTCTTCCCGGAGGCTTTCACCTTCCTGTTCTCGCCCGATTCGTTGGAGCCCCTGAATATCATCAGCCAGATCGGTCTGGTTCTGTTTATGTTTATCATCGGCATGGAGCTCGATCTGAGCATCCTGCGGAAAAAGGCCAGCGAAACCCTGGTCATCAGCCATGCCAGTATCATCGTGCCGTTTTTTCTGGGGGTGGTGCTCTCCTATTTCGTCTTTCCGGAGTTCGGCGCCTCGCACACGACCTTTCTGCCGTTCGCACTCTTCGTGGGTATCTCGGTGAGCATCACGGCCTTCCCGGTACTCGCCCGCATCATTCAGGAGCGGAATCTGGGCAAAACCCCCATGGGTATGCTGGCCATCGCCAGTGCCGCCAATAACGACATCACGGCGTGGTGTTTGCTGGCCGCCATCATCGCCATCGCCAAGGCGGGAAGTGTGGCCAGTGCCGGTTTCACGCTGTTGGCCGCCGTGGCCTATGTGTTGTTCATGTTCCTGGCCGTGAGACCGTTCATGAAAAAAATCGGAGATATCTATCATAGTCAGGAAGTGGTCAATAAAACGCTGGTGGCCTTTATCTTTCTCGTGTTGATTCTCTCCTCCTATATTACGGAAGTGTTGGGGGTTCACGCCCTGTTCGGGGCATTTGTGGCCGGGGTGATCATGCCCGATAATATCAGCTTCCGACGGGTGATGACCGAAAAGGTCGAAGATGTCGCCCTGGTTCTGTTTTTGCCGCTGTTTTTCGTCTTTACCGGGTTGCGCACCGAAATCGGACTGCTCAATACCCCGCATTTGTGGGCGATCTGTGGATTGTTTATTGCCGTTTCGATTGTCGGAAAACTGTGTGGCGCCGCTTTTTCCGCCCGCTTTGTCGGCGAGTCGTGGAAAGACAGCCTCTCGATCGGCGTGTTGATGAATACCCGGGGGCTGATGGAACTGATCGTGCTGAATATCGGGTATGAAATGGGGATTCTGCCATCGTCCATCTATGTGATCTTCGTGATCATGGCCCTGTTTACCACCTTCATGGCCACGCCTTCGTTGATGTTGATCGAAAAGTGGTTTGCCCCCTCGTCGCATCGGCCGATCCCTGAAGAGCCGCGACCGACGCTGTTCCGTCCCCGGATTTTGATGGCTTTTGCCCGTCCGTCGAGTGCACCGGTCTTTTTGCGGATTATACGGATGTTGTGCGGGCGGTATGCCCCGGGCGCGAAAGTGACCGCCCTACACTTTACCATCGGAACGGAAACCAACCCGATGTATGCCGGTCGGTTTTCACGGGAAAGTTTTGAACCGGTAGAGGCCGAAAGTAAACGGCTGGCCTTCCCGATCGAAACCGTTTACGGGGTGACCGACCACTACCAGAAAGACCTGTTGGAGATTGTGCGTCGGGAACGGTATGATTTTGTGTTGGTGGGGGCCGGACCCAATTTTATCTCCGATTATATCGTGCCGCGCAGCAG
Organism: uncultured Alistipes sp.; assembly: GCA_944326035.1. Taxonomy (GTDB): domain Bacteria; phylum Bacteroidota; class Bacteroidia; order Bacteroidales; family Rikenellaceae; genus Alistipes_A. Next base: position 47,262 of record CALVCS010000005.1, read on the forward strand.
CAGTCTGTTTTTGCCGGCCGAGCTGAATCGCATCAACTATCGCCTGCGGAACAACCAGTGGTTTTTCCCCGGCGAGTCGGCACGCGATAAGTCCAAACGGTTATTCAGCCATATCCCTTCGACGTTCGGGGTGTTTGTCGATCGGGGGTATCAGACCGCACGGCATATCGGGGTGCTGTTGGCGGACCAGCGGGATCGGAACCTGTTGTTGTATACCTCGTCGGTGGCCGGGGAGGTCGAGGTGACCATTCGGGTGGCCGATTCGGCTTTTGTGCCCGAGGTCGAAGCCGAAATCGCTGCCCAACCTTCGCCGGAACGGGAACATTGTCATCTGGATCCGCCGGGTCGGGCCTTTGCGGATTTTCTGCAGGGGAAAGAGCTGGTGATTATCAGTTATGCCTGTTGGTTGAACATCACCCAAATGCAGAGTGCCTGGGTCGATCTCTTACCCTCGTTCCTGGTGATTAAGCCTTTTTCTCAAAAAGAGCCGGCCTGATCCCGAATAGATTGCAAACCTGCGGGAGCTGTTACCCTTTCATTCGTAAGGTGACAGGTCCCGCAGGCTTTTTTAGTAGGGAGAAGGTTTTCAGGAGAGAGAAGGTGCTCAGGAGGAAGAGGGTTGTCGAGAGGGAGAGGGTTTTCGAGGGGAGGGTTGCAGGGTGCGGCTATTTCCGACCCTCCGAGGCCATCCATTCCTCCTGATCGATCATCTGGTGCAGCAGCGCATAGATCGTTAATCCCGAGATCGTCTTGATGCCGGTTTTGCGACTGATGTTTTTGCGATGGGAGATGACCGTATAGATCGAAATGTGATGCATGTCGGCAATCTCTTTGTTGGTCAGACCGCGGGCTACCGCCACCAGAATCTCCTTCTCACGGTTCGACAGATCGTCATGACGCGAAGGAACGGAGTGGGGGTGTTGTTTCTCGAGGGCTTTGCGTAACTTCCGGACGATGTGGGCCGGTTCATCATACAGGCCGATGCTTCCGTCGTATTGTTTGAGCGCCTCCTCCTCCATCAGCCCATAGACGATGGCGATCAGGGGAATCTCTTCCAGTGCCGGAGATAACGTGCGGACAAACAACCGTTTCTGAAAATCGATCACCGAGGGATTGATCAACAGCAGATCGGGTCGGAGGCGGGTCAACTGTTCCAATCCGTGAGCCAGATCGTGATAGACGGTCAGATTGTCGAACTCGGGGTGTTCGGCTAGCAGGGACCGGATGCCCCGCGACACCAAGGCCGATGGTTCGATGAGCATCAGCCGGTAATGGGGGGATCTATCGGTTTTCATGGCTTTCGAGTTGGGCTACATAGGGAATCAGCAGCTGATTTTCAAGCAGGGTGTGTTTATGCAGATCCTCTTCCAACAGGAAAATGTCGAAAAGGACTTCATCGCGCAGCTCCGGCTGACAGCTTTCGGGCAGATATTTGAGCACGATGTTCTGCAGATCGTGGAGTTTCTCCTCGATGTTGCTGTGGTTGTGTTCGAACTGTTCGATGTTGTATCCGTTGCCGGGGTGTCCGGCTACCAACTGGTGAATATAGGGGAAGACGGTCTCCTCTTCGTAGGCAAAATGGTGATCGGTTTCCTGTTGGTAGTCATCCAGAAAACGTTCGAGAATCTTCAGGTGGATGGGTTCGCAGGAGCGGGCCATTTCTCGGATCTTGTTACGCAAAACGGGGATTTGGTGGGCATAGTAGAGGTGTGAACGATGCAGATAGTCGATCAGTTCGTTCACCGGCAGACGTTGGAGCCAGTCGTCCGGCAGCAGCGGATTTTCGTTGCTGTGGATACGACAGATCAGCAGAAAGAAATCCGGCGAAATCGCATAACGACGGCACATCTCTTCGACCTTGATCTCGCCGAAACCTAAGACGATACCCAGCCGGCGTAACACGAACAACAGTTTGTAATTGGCCTGGATCAGATCGGCCAGTTTGCTTTTAGGCGAAAAAAGCCAGGATGCCGTCCTCTCCGGAAGGGCTCTGCCTTCCACGGGAGCGGTTGTTTTTGCGGTTTTCATCACATTGATATTTCATTAAACGATTCGAGTCACGGGGTTTGAAAGGTGAGAAGAGAAGCCCCGGTTGGAACGGTTTAATGGAGGGGCGGTGCCCGCCAAGGATGGAGCGTCAGATCGGTTTCGACGGCACGGGGAAGGGGCAAAAGGAACCGTCGGGTGTACACCGCCCGAAAGAGGGGCGGTAGAGAGATCCCCCATCCGATGATCAACAGAATCAGCGAGAGTTGTTGGATGGTTTGGTAGGCCGTTCGTGAATGGTGGTGGGAGGTGGGGGTGTCGGGAGAGGTCCAGATCGGATGGGAATGGACGATGGCCCCGTCCGGTTCGAAATGGACGTGGTAAAAGAGAGTCGTGCTGCCATAATAACTGAGAAATAGCCAGCAAAGCAGGAGCCCTCCTATGGATACCGGTCGTTTCACGGGCAGAGACAATCGAAAAGCTTCCTCAGCAAAAATACAAAAATTTCGGACATCTCCGCATCTCCCGAAACGGGCTTTCGGGAAGGAGCTGTAGTGGGGGCGTTCTTAGGAGTTGCGGGTTGGTTGCGCAGGGGTATGTGAGGTTACTCAGAGTTGTCCAGGGCTATTCAGGGTTGTGCAGGATCGGAATGAATCCCTCGTTTCGAGCGCAGACCTCGGAGGGGATGGCCTTACCCACAAAATGCTGCCCGAGGGAGATTGGATGAGTCGTTGGGCGTATCGAACAGGGTTGTGACTCCCGAAAAATCCTCCGATATGAGGAGTCGGTATCGGCAAATTCCCCATAGATGGGGATTGTCGGGATGGTCTCGAGTTCTCATCTTTGTACCGTGAGAAGAGATCATCAGCCCATTTTCTTGTAGTGAGTTATGAAGTAAGGTTGGAATACCCGCGAGAGTCGCCAGACCCTTGCGGGTTTTCTGTATCTGAGGGGAGCGCTTGCACGTTGAGCGTTGGGGCGTTTGTCAAGGTTTGAGGCGGGCCGACCAATAGGTGAATTCGTGCAGTTGTCCGTCGCTCATTTTGAACGGTTTGGTGATGAGCTGAGGCCCCTCCAGCGTGAAGGGAATCGGTTCGCGGAACAGATCGCCTGCGTAGCAGAACGTATGGTATTCGCCCTGTTCGCCGCAGGGGTCGCATCCGGCGGGCAGAGAGGCGATCAATGACGCATCAATTGTTCGGCCGATATAGGAGGCGTCCAGCAGATCGGCTTTGGTGGTGACGATCACCGTTTGCAGTCCCGACGCCAGAAAGGCTCCCATCACTTGCGCGGAACTCAGCTCCCAGAGCGGTTCCACGACCTCGATGCCGTAAGGAGCCAGTTTTTGCTGACGATAACTTTTTACGTCATACAAACAGAGGTCGCCGAAAGCGAAATGAGTCACTTCCTGCGTCTGGAAATGTTGTATGGCACGCTGCATGACCGCATCATAGTCGGCCATTCCGTTGCGTGTGGGCATATCGAAGAGTTGGAGGGGAAGTCCGATGCGGTCGGCTTGTCGTTGCAACAGACGCAGGGGGATGTCGTGCATGGAGGAGCGCTCGCTGTCGGGATCGACAGTCGTCAACAACGAAACGACCTCATAGCGGTCGTCTTGCAAAAGACGGTACAGGGCTAATGCGGAATCCTTGCCTCCGCTCCAGAGGAAGACGGTTTTCGATCGAGTGCGGGTCATAGCTGAGGGGTAGAACAGGGGGTGGCGGTGAAGGGGAAGTGGTCGGGTCCTTGGTTGTCGCGGGTCAGCAATCCGCTGACCAGGGTCAGATAGGGAGGCATCTGTTCGTCGTAGCTCCATTGCAGGTCGATTCCCAGCAAATCGGAGGTGGTCCGACCGACGTCGAAACCGAAGGATTCGAGCGAGTGTCGGAGTTTTTCGGGATGGCGACAGGGTTGGCCTTGGATCCGGGTGCAGCCCTCTTCGGGGCAACGGAAACAACACCCGGGGAGAAGCGATAGACTGCCGGGAAATTGTTCTTCGAGGTGCAGCAGATCGTCGTCGAGGGTTTGGCGTGCTATGGCGATCAGTTGCCGGCAGCGTTCGATGCGTTCAGCCTGGCTGTGACAGGGGCGGCGTTCGAAGTCGTCCGGCTCGATGCGGGTGCCGATAATCCATAGATGGGTGTAGCGGGCCAGCAAACGCTCCGGATCGAAGCTAAAAGGAGGGCAGCTCCATCGTCGTTCATAGTTGCGGCATTGGCGGCAATAGCCCAGAAAACGGTCTCGGTCCCGGTAGGAGGCGATGTATGTGGCCAGCGGCAGATCGGCTAAAGTGTGTTGAATACGGGGCATGGCTTGATGCGAGAAACGAGCCCTCAAGATACGAAAAACGGGCGAAAATAGGATACGGTTTGCCGGGTATTTTGAGGAAAGGAGCGTGCCGGAAGCTCTTGAGGGCGGGTTTTGGACGGGGCAGCTTGGCGAAAACGGGTCGCGGATAGGGAGCTCGTTTTGTGCATCTTTACGTTTTTTCTGAGGGTTGGGAGGCCGGGTTGCGGAGAGAACGTTTGGAATGAGTGCAAGGAATGGTTAAATTTGTTGAGCCGTTTAGGCCGGGTTGGCGAACGGTATGACGTGAACCCGTATCAAAACCGAAATCTTGCTCAATAAAAACGTATGAAAAAACTCTTTTTGATCGCCCTTCTTTTAGGCGGATTGGGGAGCTTCAACCTGAAAGCCCAGATCCCGTCTACTTCGTTTCAACGGGCCGTGCCGATTTGGATCGAAGGCCAACAGACCGTGCCGAATGTGACAGCCAGTTTCCGGGTCCCTGTCCAGTGGGATGGAAAACAGCAAGTGGAACTGCGTTTGACGGCTCATTGTGATTATCGGGCCAGCCTCAATGGCCAATTCCTGGGACATGGTCCTTGTGTGGCAGGGGCCGGCTACTACCGGGTGGATGAATACGATCTGTCCGAAAAGCTGACCCCCGGCACCAACGTGATCGCCGTTGAGGTGGCCGGTTACAACAACGACAACTACTATCTGCTCAATCAGCCCTCTTTCTTCCAGGCGGAGATTACGGCCGATGGCCAGGTGGTGGCCGCGACGACGACCGGATCCTGGAATCGGGGCTTCACCCCGTTCGAAGGGGCGGTGTTGGGTCAACGTCTGCAGGATGCGCCCAAGTTGAGCTTCCAGCGTCCTCATCGGGAGCTTTACCGACTGGCCAGTCCGGATTACGAGGCCTGGAAGAGCGATCTCTCGGCGGCCGATTTCAAACCGGCCAAACTGGAGGAGACCGATGCGAAGGCGTTGATTATCCGTCGCGTGAAGTACCCCGATTATACGATTCGCCACTATACCGAAGCCTTGCCGAACAACATTTATAAGTTCGAATGCAATTCGACCGGTTTCATCGGCACCAAACTGGTGGTTCGCAAACCCTCCAAATTGATCTATCATTGGGATGAGTTGTTGACCAACGGAGAGATTAAACGCCGGATGTCGTTCGATGGACGCATGGAGTACGAATTGCAGCCGGGGAGCTATGAACTGGAGTCTTTCGAGCCCTATACGTTGCAATATCTGCAGATCGAGGTGGCCGAAGGCGATTGTGAGGTGCAGGATGTGTATATCCGGCAGTATGTCAATGGCGATGTTTCGCGGGCGGCCTTCGATTGCGACAACGAAGAGATCAATCAGGTCTATCGGGCGGCGGTGGAGACGTTCCGTCAGAATGCCCTGGACATTTTCATGGATTGTCCTTCGCGGGAGCGGGCCGGCTGGTTGTGCGACAGCTACTTTACGGCCCGGGTGGCTTTCGATCTGAGCGGGAATCACCTGATCGAAACCAACTTCCTGGAAAATTTCCTCCTGCCGGACAAGTTCCCCAATATTCCGCAAGGGATGTTGCCCATGTGTTATCCGTCGGATCATGTCAACGGCAATTTTATTCCCAACTGGGCGATGTGGTTTGTCGTCGAACTGGAAGAGTACCTGGCCCGCAGTCAGGATCGGGCGATGATCAACGCCCTGGAACCGCGTGTAGATGCCCTGTTGACCTATTTCAAACGCTATGAAAACGAAGACGGGCTGTTGGAAAATCTCGAAAAGTGGGTCTTCGTCGAGTGGTCTAAGGCCAACGATTTCGTGCAGGATGTCAACTACCCGACCAATATGCTCTATGCGAAGATGCTGGAAGTGGCCGGGGCGTTGTATGATCGTCCGGAGCTGCAAGAACAGGCGGCACGATTGCGGGAGACGATTCGCCGGCAATCTTTCGACGGGACGTTCTTTATCGACAACGCGGTCCGGGAAGGAGGAAAACTGGTGCCGCAAAAGGCCAATCGCACGGAAACCTGCCAATATTATGCCTTCTTCTTCGAGGTGGCGACGCCGGAGTTGTATCCCGAACTGTGGCAGGTGCTGTTGACGAAGTTCGGTCCGCACCGCATGGAACAGGGACTCTATCCGGAGATCTATCCCTCCAATGCCTTTATCGGTACCTATCTGCGGTTGGAGATTCTGTCTCGTTACGGGCATGTGCAGCAGTTGGTCGATGAGTCGGCCGATCAGTATCTCTATATGGCACAACGGACCGGAACCCTCTGGGAAAATCTGACGGCACGGGCCAGCTGTAACCATGGTTTTGCCTCCCACGTTGCCCATGTGTTCTATCGGGATCTGCTGGGGCTGCGGGAACTCGATGCTCCCGGACGTCGTCTGAAAGTCGTTTTCAGCGATTGCGATTTGCAGCGTTGTAGCGGTACGGTACCGGTGGGTGAGGAGACGATCTCCCTGTCGTGGGAAAAGAAGGGCAAAAAACTCTATTACACCCTCACGGTGCCCGACGGTTATCAGGTGGATATCGAGAACCGAACCTCCCTGAAACTGATGCCGCGTCCGTAAGAGGATGGAACATACGAGGTGTCAAAAGGGGCGGGGATCGAGCATTCTCGCCCCTTTTTGATGCGGGTTAAGAGATCGAGGGCCGCTCTTCGCGTTTCCGGTTTGAAAGGGCGTTGATCACCGAAGGGTATCGCTGTCGGAAGGCATTGAACGTGTCTCGAGACACCTGATACGTCTGGCAAACTCGTGTAATGGATACTCCTTGGTGGAGCATATGGATGATTTGCAGGCGATTCTCAATCAGAATGTCCAATTTTGGGGTATAGCCTTTCCGACGTCCCAGTTTGATGCCTTCGGCGCGTTTGAGGGCGAGAGCCTCTTTGGTTCGCATTGAGATGAGGTTCCGTTCGATCTCGGCTACGAGGCCGAACGCAAAACAGAGCACCTTGCTGTTGATGCTGTTGTCAAAGGCATAATTGTCTTTGGTGCTGTAGAGTGTGATGTTTTTGGCCAGACAGTGACCCATGATGGTCATGATTTCGGTGAGTGTCCGGCTGAGTCGCGACAGTTCGGTGACGATCAGAGTATCCCCTTGTTTGAGTTGCTGGAGCAAGGTGCCCAGTTTCCGCTCTTTCCCATTTCTCTTTCCGCTAACCACTTCGGTTACCCATTGGTGAATCTCCAGATTGTGCAGGGCGGCAAATCGCCGGATTTCTTCTTTTTGATTAGCCAGATTCTGTTTGTCTGTGCTAATCCGTAAATATGCAACAATCATATAACAACAAAATATGACATAAGACTAATCGGAGGTATCGGTTTCTCTCGAGCCTTATTTGTAAGTACAGGATAACGATTCGTTAAAGCGAAAATTGCGGAAAATCGCTGTTTAAATTGCGAGGGCGTGTGAACGTTTGAAGCAAATTCTAATATGCAGGCGGCCATAGCTTGCAGCAGGCAAGGAAAGTCCGTGTGGACACGGACGTCCGAAAGAAAACGGAGCGGGCGGAGAGGAACGAACGCGGAAACGTTTATTTTTGTAAAAAGAGAGGTTCGATTTTATCGGCGAGGAGCGAAGAATGCGTTTGGTGCCCTGCGGGAAGAGCCTGTTTGGCGAAGACGGGATCATCGTATCGGAGAGGAGCCGCACTTATTTTTAAAAAGGAAAGAGGATGGAAAACAGACAACGGCCGTCGAAAACAGCGGCTAAAAACGTGCAATCGATGGGGCAAATATGGCGAGCGTATGGGCGTTTGCTGAGTGTATGGGTGCTGGTGGCGTTATGTGGGAGCCTGGTGCCTGAGCGGTTGCGGGCAGCGGAACCGGATAAGCCGGTAGTGTGGGTATTGGCAACGGGTGGAACCATCGCGGGACAGGGCGAAAGTCAGGTTGCGTCGGCCTATAAACCTGGAACGTTGCGCGTGGAAACCTTGTTGAACGCGATTCCTGAAATAGCGGAGGTGGCGGAAGTTCGTGCCGAACAGTTCGCCCAGATCGCCAGTCAGGATATGGATGTGGCAACCTGGTTGCGCTTAGCGAAACGAATCAATGCCCTATTGCAAGAGCCGCAGGTGGCCGGTGTGGTGGTAACTCATGGAACCGATACACAGGAAGAGACCGCCTATTTTTTGAATCTGACGGTCAAAAGCGAAAAACCGGTGGTGATGGCTTCTGCCATGCGCCCGCCATCGGCCTTGGGGGCGGACGGAGCCCGGAATTTGTATCAGGCCATTGTCTGTGCGGGCTCTGCTCAGGCGGTCGGTCAAGGGGTCATGATCGTGATGGACGACAAAATCATCGGGGCCGACGACGCGACCAAAGTGTCGACCCTGGAGGCGGGCGCCTTTCAAGATCCCGATTTCGGCCCTTTGGGCCTGATTTATAACGGTCGTCCGATTTTCTCGCGCCATTCGCTCAAACGGCACACGGCTCAGTCGGAGTTCGATGTCTCGGAACTCGATTCGTTGCCGCGGGTAGAGGTCGTTTCGAGTTATGCCGGTGCGACGGCGTTGTTTATCCATGCAGCCGTTCAGGCCGGTGCGCGGGGTATCGTGATTGCCGGGGTCGGGAACGGCAATATGAGTGCCGAGATGCTGAATGCTGCTGCATCGGCTCGCGAACAGGGGGTGGCCATTGTACGCTCCTCCCGGATCATGCGGGGACCGACGACCCAATGGAACGAGGTGGATGACGATGCCCTGGGGTTTGTGGCTTCTTGGTATGCCAATCCCTATCGGGCGCGGATTTTATTGATGCTGGCGCTGACGCAGACCGAAGATTATCGGGAGATTCAGCGGATGTTCCGGCAGTATTGAGACTATTCCGAGGACGGCTAAAGGTTTCGATAGAAAATATAGACAAGGGATACGAATCCTGATGGGGTATTGTATGTAATTATAGATTGTTCCGTCCCAAAGGGGGTATATCGAGAGCGGATTGGAGTGCATACAAAAGAGCCGGTGACCGGGCAGGTCATCGGCTCTTTTGAAACAAAGGGCGGATTAGGCTTGCAAAGAGGCATTCAACATCCAGATGCTCTTTTCTTGTTCGCGAAGGTAGTCGCTCATCAGGGCTACCGTGCCTTCATCGTTGGCCTCTGCAGCCGTTTGCAGAATGGACCGTTCGCGGGCAATCAGTGTTTGCAGGGTTTCGAGGATCAGGCGGAGGGCCCCATCGGCGGTGTCGACGCCCGAGACCTCTTGAATTTCGGCCTGTCGGAGGTATCCGCTGAATCGATTTTCGGGCGTGCCTCCCAGGGTGAGGATCCGTTCGGCGATTTCGTCGACTTTAGCGGCTACGTCGTCGTACATCTTTTCGAATTGAGCGTGCAGCGTGAAGAACGCCGGGCCCTTGATGTTCCAGTGTAAACCCCGGAGATTGGTATAATAAACCTGGAAGTCGGCCAACAGTTGTTGCAGAGAGGCGAGGGTGGTTTGGGTGCGCTGATTGTCGAGACCCAAGATATTTACGGTATTCATAACAATGGATTTTTAAGGTTAATACATTTGTTTTTCTCTTTCGTAGGACAAAGATAAAACCCATTTTATTATAAATCAAATCGATAATTTTTATAAAAATATAATGTAAACTTATAATTCTGAGGGCCGCGAATAGGAATGTGGGGGGAGCAAACCGTGAGGGGGAAGCGGGGACGAGGTATTTCGGCCCGGACGGGTCGAGGCCGGGGAGTGACCGAATCATATAAGGGCAAACAAAAACGACCGCCTTTTTTCGAAGGCGGTCGTTTTTGTTTCAGGATGGCTCCAGGCGATGATGACCGAGGGGAGCGATGGTGGGCGGAGAAGTCCTGACGATTAAGAAATCAGTTGACCTTCCGGGGTGATTTTCAGCTGCAGATCCCCGTTGAAGCGTTCGATTTCGATCTGGTACCAGATGGCGGTCGGGGTCGTTACATAGTCGACATCGTCGATCCGATACCCATCGCCCACCTGTTGGGTCAGGGCTGCGAGCACGCTATCCGGCAACATCGAGGGACGGAGATCCCATTGGGTGCGGATCCAGCTCCAGTCGCTGTTGAAGAACAGCTCTTTGATCTGGTTGTCGTGCCGGATGTCTACCTCATACCGACCCATTTCCTGTTCGGTATCCACGATTTTGGCGCCAGGATATTGGCTGTCGATGAAGGTTTGTACGGCGGTTGGCAGGGTTTGCAGCAGGAAGTGGTCCGGATTTTTGCCGCTATTGGCCAAGGTGTTGACCAGCATGCCGTCGATCGTATAGATCAGTTCGGCCTCTTGTTTGCCCTGTTCCAGTTCGATGACATAAATGTTTTCCGTATCGGGCCGTTCATACAGATTGACCTCTTCAACCCGCCAGCTGGCGTAGGCACTGTTGAGAAACGCCTGACGAACCGCGTCCGGTAAGGTCATCAGTGTCAGATCGGTTTCGGTCATCCACCAGTTTCCCTGAGCATCGAACCACGCGCTCCGTTCGCTGTTTTGGTAGCGGAAGTCAGCGACGTAGTAGCTGCCCGACCGATCCCAGTCGACGCGTTCGGCATTGGCATAGCGCGTCAGAAACGATTGTTGTACGAGGTCGTTTTTCGGGTCGGAATCGTAATCGTCTTTGTCGCAGCTTTGAAACCACAAGCTTCCTGCGGCTGCCAGAAGGAATAGATATTTGGTATTCATGTTGAAGGAGTGTAAAAGGTTGTGAGGAGAAAGGGTACCCTGTTACGGGTGGTTTAATCGATTTCCATCAGTTGGAATTGCAGGTTGAACGTTAATTCCAGTCGGTTGTTGAGTTGGACTTCATAACCGCGGGTATCCCGTTCGATTTTGAGCATGGTCGCCGTGGGGTAATTGGTCTTCACGTAATCGACGATGGCTTGGGGAACGATTCCGGTCGGTAATTGCGTGTATTTGCAGTCGACCTCTTTCCATTCGCCCTGTTTGTCGAATTCCACTTTGTTGCCATTGGTGAAGATCACTTTGTAATCTTTGTCGAGCCAGTCCTGATCGACTTTGGCATAGGCGACTTTTTCGGCCGAGAAGTACTGTTTGAGATACTGTTGCGAAGGAGCGGGCAGCTGATTGACGGTAATCATTTTATCGTTTCCGGCTTGTGCTCCGAAATGCAAGGCAACCAGACAGCTAAGCAATAACATCCACTTTTTCATAATTATTCGTATTAAAGGTTTATACTTTGTTAAGTTCTTTTGGTAGGACAAAGTTGCGCCTCAAAACTGAAATAATTATGAAATCGGAGGGGTGGAATGCTTTTTTTGAAAAAAAAGTTGAAAAATGTGTTCGTTTTGTTCGAAAGTGTATCGGATCGTGATCTGATAGAGGGCGCAGATCGAGCGAACCAGGGCCAATCCCAATCCGGACGAACCTTCCCGCGAAGAGTCCCGGTAGAAGCGGTCGTAGATGCGGGAGGCATCCAACGGCGTTTCGCTGCCGGTGTTACGGATAACGATGCGATCGGCCAGGACCGTGATCTCGATTCGGCCTCCGGGATGATTGTGCACGAACGCGTTTTTGATCAGGTTGGAGAGCAGAATCGTGGCCAGTTCCGGATTCATCGTGGCGACCAGCTGGGCCTGTTGATCCAGCTGCAGGGTGATCTCCAGGTGGCTGTAGATGTCCCGGAAATTGTCGGTCAGCCGCGTGATCAGGGCTCCCAGATCGACCGGAGCGGTTTGAGGGAACTGCCCGTTGTCGATGCGCGACAACAATAATAAGGTCTTGTTGAGGCGAACGAGCGAATCGAGGGTCTCCATCGTTTTGAGCAGTTCGCCGAGTTGTCGTTCGGTGAGGGTGTCGTCGTCGAGGAGCGCTTCCAACCGGTTGCGACAGACGGCCAACGGGGTTTGGAGTTCATGGGCGGCGTTGCCGATAAATTGTTTCTGCTGTTCGAAGAGCTCTTCGTTACGGCGGGCACTGCGGAGGGCGGCTTCGTTGAGTTTGCGGAACTCGCTCACGGGGGTCGGGTTGTCGAGCGGAGGGGTCGGTTGGCCCACATTGAAGCGATCCAACCACTCCAGCAGGGTGTACAACGGCCGCAAACTGCGATACAGTACCCATACGTTGATCCCTACGATGGCCAACAACAGCAGGACATAGAGCAGGACCAGCCAGCCGAGGATGGTGAGGCGCAGGTCTTCGCCCTCGAAGGTGGGGATGGCGACGGTCAGTTCGTAGTATTGATCCTGTTGGTCGCGGAAAACGGTTTTCAGTACCCGGGCCGGCTCTGCCTCGGCAAGGGAGGCGATATAGACCATTTCGTTGAAGTAACGGATGTCGTCATATTCGTGGGCGTAGTCGTGGGTGACCGGGGTGATATAGTAGGTGTTGTTGGTGCCGTTGTCGGCCGGCGGTAAGGGTTCTCCACCCAAGGCCCGGGTAATGATCTGTTCGGAGTAGTCTTCCAGGGCATCGTCCGTTTCGTCGTTGATTTCGTCGACCAGAATCAGGTAGAAAAACAGCGCCCATAAACTCAGCAGCCCCAGGAGGGCAATCGATAGGCGGAGGGTGATGCGATAGATCAGTTTCATGGGCGATGGGAACGGAGTTAAAGACGTTGATGGAATACGGACCGATGGATTAATCGGGCAGGACCATTTTATAGCCGAGTCCGTAGACGGCTTTGATTTCGGGGGTTGCGCCAGCCTCTTTGAGCTTTTTGCGCAGGTTTTTGACCTGGGCGTAGATGAAGTCGAAGTTGTCGGCCTGGTCGATATGATCGCCCCAGACGGCTTCGGCCAGAGAGGTTTTGGGAATCAGATGGCCGGGGCGGGTGGCGAAGTAGTGCAGAATGTCGTACTCTTTGCGATTGAGGTCCAGGGGTTGGTCGTCGATACGCACTTCGAAACGGGAGGGCACGATCGTCAGATTCCCGATACGAATTTCGTAATGGCCCTGTTGGTGGTTACGGCGAATCAAACTCCGGATGCGGGCTCCTAACTCCGCCAGGTGGAAGGGTTTGGCGAGGTAGTCGTCGGCGCCGCGTTCCAGGCCGGTCACTTTGTCTTCGAGGGCGTCGCGTGCCGAAATGACGATGACGTTGCTCGGTTTACCTTCCCGTTGCAGCTCTTCGAGCAGCTCCAGTCCGTTGCCGTCGGGCAGCATGACATCCAGCAGAATGCAGTCGTAATCATAATCGGCAGCCTTTTGGCGGGCGGTTCGGTAATCGGGGGCCACTTCGACCACATACCGTTCTTTTTCCAGATAGGTACGGATCACCTCCCGAAGAGAGGGTTCATCTTCGACGATCAGAATTTTCATAGTCGTGCACTTTGCTACAAAATAACCGAAAATTTCTGAAATCAATCTGAAATCGTCGCGTACCGTTGCAAAATTTTGGGGTTTCGGCAGGCGGTAGACGATGGTCTCTTCCCTCGGGACGGAGCTGGAAGACAGATTGGCGGGAAATGCAGGCCAGCCAACGGGTACAAAGAAGTGGTGAGGGGATTGCAGGGCGGGCGCCCAGGTTGCCAGGATCTTCCCGATTCAGCTGAGGGACAGGAGGTTTTGATCGGGCTGGATAGGACAATGGGAGTTTTGGCGTAGGCGGAGGTTTGGAAATGGAGGTTGTAGGAAGATAAAGGCGGTTGACAGAGGCGAAACCGGAGGATGGACACCGAAATCGGCTCGAAATGAGCCCTTTTTCTGCAAATCGGCCCGTGGAAATAGAAATATTTCTGTTTAGCGTAATTTGTTAGGTAAAGCGGTATTTTTTTTGTAATTTGCCATAAACCAAACACCCGACGTTCGCCCTATGAAGTATCAGGTATTGTACGAAAACTTTATCGATGCCGTTAAAAATTCCATTCCTCGGAATAAAAAAGTCTCTGCCGTACTGACCGATATTCTGAAAATCGAAAAAGAAGCGGTATACCGTCGACTTCGCATGGAAGTCCCGTTTACGTTCACCGAAATCGCCAACGTGGCGCAGCATCTGGATATTTCGATGGACGATCTGATCGATAACAACGTGTCGAAAAATAGACCGCTGTATCTGCGATTTATCGATTATACCGATCCGATGGAGCTGGGCGAAGTGATTCTGGAGAACTTGTTGAACCTGGTTAAACAACTCAAAGCGGCCAGCGATTCGGAAATCAGTTTCAGTTGCAGTACGTTGCCGCCGCTGTTGTATCTGAACTACGAACAGATTACCCGCTTTTATCTCTTTAAGTGGACCTATATGTATGGCCATGCGACGACCGTCAAACGGTTCGAAGACTTGGAACTGCCGGCACGCCTGAATCAGATCCGCCAGGAGATTGTCAGCGAATCCCACTCGATTCGCACCACGAACTATATCGCCGACAGTATGTTGTTCCACAGTCTGTTGCATGATATTCAGTACTTTCTGAGCATTCAGTTGCTTTCGGAACAGGATGTACAGTCGCTCAAACAGGAGATCGGGCAGTTTATCGACGACACGGAAAATCTGGCGGCTCAGGGTCATTATCCCGATACGCGTCAGGTGGTCAATTTCTATGTTTCGAACCTCAATTTCGAAACCAACTACATTTGTGCCGAGACCCCCGACATGCACATTAGCATGATGAAGGCGTTTATTTTGAATGTGATCTCTTCGCAGGACGATTTGACGTTCCAGCGAATCAAAAACTGGCTGCAGTCGCTCAAACGGGTTTCGACGCTGATTTCCCAAAGTGGGGAGCAACAACGGATTCTCTATTTTTCCAAACAGCGGGAGTTGTTGCAGGCGTTGAACGGGCCGCGCAGTCTGTAGAGCGGACAGCGCGGTGGTTTGTGGGGAGATCGCAAGGCCTGGAATACGACTCGAAAGAGAATCAAAATGTGCTTGATGCCTATAGACCTGCCGAAAGGCGGGTCTTTTTTTGTGAACGTTTCGATTTCCGGGGATGGGGAGTCGGATCTTTACTCGGGGGCGTCGAAAAACGAGGGGTGAGGGGCGGAGGATTTCGGATGACAACATGTGGCGGGGTAGAGAACGTTGCTGCAACAACAAGCGGCCAACCGAAGCGAAGCCGATCGAAAAATAGGAGAGGAAATGTGTCTGATGTGTGGGTTTTTCGGGGAAAATATGTATCCTTGTCCCCGATAGGGCTCGGCATCGAGACCGGGCATTCGTTAGGCTGACGAAACAGAGACAATCATGCGAATGACAACAAATGGCATCCGAAAAGGATGGATAATAGTGGCCGGTATCGTGCTGCTGTCGTGTGCCGAGCGTCCGGAGAAGGCGTTGTATGGCTCCTGGCGAGTGCTCGACTCGGGGAATGTGGAGGTGGTTCAGGGAGTGACCTTGGCGAAAAACGGGGTGGCAAAGTCGTTTGGAAACCCGACCTTGCGTTATGACCGTTGGCAATGGAAAGATTCCCAGTTGATTTTGGACGGGGCGAGTTTGGTGGATGGGCAGGAGTTGCCCTTCTCGGATACCTTGTCGATCCTCTCGCAGCAGACCGATACGTTGATTGTGGGCCGGGAGGCGGCGTATAGAATGGTGTACGTTCGTCAACCGGACGACCGGGAGTCGATGGTTTTGCCCTCGCTCACCGGTGAGCCGCCGCTACGGCTCCTGTTTGAACCGGATTCGGCGACGGTGCAACTCTGGTTCTCGTCGGAGCGGGTCTATGCGTTGGTGCGAGCGGTCCGACCGGATGGAACATCGGTGTGGAGCGGTTCGGACGACGACTCGTTGCAGGTGGAGAAATATAAGGGGGAGTGGCAACTTGCCCGAAACGGAAAACCGTTCTATGTGGAATCGGACGAGGGATACGATCGTCCCTCCCGGCCGGCGTATGACGGATTTCATTGGGACTATCTCTCCGGCGCCGGTATGGGATGCTGGGTGCAGGGCAATGCCATGACCCGTTTGCGGATCGACCCCGCGTTGCCGGGCATTGTCGTGATCCGGGAGGAAGAGCCCGCCCCGCGTCCGGTGATCCGGGTGTTCGATCTGCCGGATGGACGGCTCGAGACCCTGTTGGCACAGTTGGCCCGGGAACCGGGTTGGAAACGGGACGAAACGGCCCGTTTCCAGGAACAGGCCTGCGAGCAACCGGGCGTCCGTCGTTTTGTGTTGGTGCCGGAGGGAGCTTACGCCCGGCGGATGGATAGCCTGATGCAACGGGAATCGGTCCCTGTTACGTGCAGTGGTTGGGGCGTCGGTAATGACGGGATGCGCTATTTCGAAATCCGAGAGGATCATCCGCATCAAGCCCTCTTTATGGAGATCGGTTCGGAGGCTCCGCTGTTCGATGAACGCAGTTTCCGCTGGGAACCGACCCCGGAACGGGCCGATCCGCGCGATGTGTTGCGGAGGGTGTCGGGAACCCTTTGTATCGGGCATGAGGTGCGGTCGTTGACGTTGGACGATGGAAGCGGAGCGTATTGGGTGGTCGATCGGACGGGAACCCTGGAGGCAGCCTATGCGGCGTGGACCGACGGCGAAAAGAACGGAAAGCCGCTTCCGGTTCAGTTGTGCGTCGAATATGACGGAAAATGGCTTGAGGGCTTTGCTGCGGAATACGATGGGGTTTTCTTGGTTCGGGAGGTGCTTCGTCTGGGTCCCGCGAAATAGTGCATAAGTCGACCGGGATAGCCATGAAACGGTCCAAAGACTGGTTCCGCAAGGGGACCACGGGCCGTTGAAATTACATAGATCAGAAAAAGAACGATTCGTATGAAAAGGAGTTGGTGGATTGGCCTATTGGGCAGTGTGTTGCTGCTGGTGGGTTGTAGCAGTCGGAGCGTATCGGATCCGATTCCGGCGGCACCGGATTATGCCCAACAAGAGGCGTGGTTCGACGGCAAGGTGACAGCCGATCGGGCCTATGATGTGTTTTATATCGTGCCGACCTGTGTGTTCGATTGGGAAGAGGCGGATGGAACCCTCTGCCACTATATGGATGTGGACAATCCCTCCCATCGGGCCAAGGTCGATGGCCCGCTGCATCTGGCCGAGGGAATCTTTGCCGAGGAGGCGAATTTTTTTGCACCCTATTACCGGCAGATTACCATCGAGTCGTGGATGGAGAGCCCGTCGGTGATTCAGGCGCGGTTCGAGGTGGCGTTTGCCGATATCGAAGCGGCCTTTCGGTACTATCTCGATCATCTCAATGAGGGACGGCCGTTTGTCCTGGCCGGACACAGCCAGGGGGGTAAAGCCGTTATCGAACTGCTCAAGCGTAGTTTGACCGATGAAGAGTTCGGGCGGATGATCGCCGCCTATCCGTTAGGGTATCCGGTACGGGATACCGATCGCTCGCCGCGTCTGGTGCCGGCTTCGGATGCCACCGGAACCGGAGTTTTTGTAACCTTCAATTCGGTTTCGGCGCCCGATAAATTGCCGCCGTTGTTACAGGGAAGTTGGGCCGCCATCAACCCCCTGAATTGGCGCACCGATACGGAACCGAGCACCCCGGCTCAACATCTGGGCATGGTGTTTACGAATGCCGATGGATCCATTCAGTCCGAACAGGCCCAGGTGATCGAGGCGCACCTGGATGCGGAAACTCGGGCGTTGATCGTTTCGGGCGTCGATCCGCAGGCCTATTATGTTCCTTCATTGGCCGGGTTGTTTCCGCCCGGGAACTACCATGTCGTGGAGTTGAACTTTTTCTACCGCAATTTGCAGCAGAACGTCAAGGATCGGGCCGCAACCTTTTTCCGGAACCACACGCCGGGCCAGTAGGATTTGGAGAACTTGTCGATGCTGGACGGGGGCGTGGAACGGTTGAGCCGTTGTGCCTGGTGATGGTCCGTACCTCTGCGTGGCGAGAGGATCGTGGAACTACGCTGAAAGCGGGGCCAAGAATGCTTTAGATCACTCTTGAAAGGGGACGTGGTTAAGGACGTGCGGGGGTCGGTTTGTCGAGGAACGGTTGCAGATCCTCGGGCCAGCTCATGTCTTGACAACTGATCGACGTGATACGTTCCCGTCCCGTTTCGCTCAACGAAAAGTACATCTGGCGTTTGTCCGTTTGTCCCATAAAACGTTCGACCAATCCCTTTTTCTCCACGGAGGCGATCACTTTGGAGATGTTGGAGGCGCTCAGTCCCAACAGTTCGCCCAACTCACCGGAAGAGAGTCGTTCCGATTTGCTCAGCGAACAGAGAACCATGCCTTCGTTGAGACCGATTCCATACTCTTTTTCAAACTGTTGTTCGAACGCGGAGATGCAGCGTTGAAGGTCCCGAATTTTGCAGAGAGTCGCTATGCGGGTGGTGGAAGAAGTGTCGCTCATCATGTCTTACAGCATTTACGGAGGAAATGGATAGATCCGGCATCAAGATCGATTCCGAACCGGGATTGAAGGAGGGGTGTATAGCCTTTGTCCACGACCTGCGCTCCGTTTGCTCCCGCCAGTGTCGGGAGCAAACGGAGCGGCCGTGTCGGAAATGTCTCCTTATCGATTCAGCAACAGCTGGTCGATGGCCCGTTTGAAGTCGGCTTTGCTCATGGCCCCTTGCGCCATTTGCGGGGTGCCGTTCAGCGGAATGAACAGCAGCGACGGAATCGAACGAATGCCGAAAACCGCAGCTAATTCCTGTTCTTTGTCGGTATCGACTTTATAGATGACGATCGAGTCGCCGTATTCGGCCGCCAGCTCTTCCAGAATGGGAGCCACCATTTTGCAGGGCCCGCACCAGGTCGCATAGAAGTCGATCAGGGCCGGTTTGTCGCCCAGGTATTTCCACTCCTTGGGAGAGGTTTCGTAGTTGGCTACTTTCTGTAAAAAGTCGGCTTTGGTCAATTCGATGGGTTTCATAACAGTTTCGGTTTTAGTGGATGAAGAGGTGTTTTGAGTTTGTGTTTGAGATTGGTTTTGGGTCTGCGAGTGACCGCAGGACGTCAACCACAGAACGGCAATGCCTATCAGCAGAATGGATTTCATGACAGTATCGGTTTTAGTGAAGGGGTTTATTATGGTATAGGTGCGTTGTGTCGTTAGACAAAGAGGTTGACATTGGCCTGTTCGGCCCGTTCCATGTAGGTCGCTACGCCGCCGACGCTCACTTCGTCGAGCAACTCTTCACGTTGGATGCCCATGACCTCCATCGACATCTGGCAGGCGATGAATTCGACACCGTTGTCCAGAGCCTGTTGGCGGAGCGATTCGAGCGAATCGATGCCTTTGCGTTTCATGAGATACCGCATCATGCGATCCCCGATGCCCAGCATGCTCATCTTCGAGAGGTGGAGCCGGCGGGAATCCGACGGGAGCATCTTATCGAACATCCGGCCGAAAAGGTCTTTCTGAACGTGCGGTTTGATCTGTTTCTTGATCACGTTCAACCCCCAGAAGGTGAAGAAAATCGTGGTTTTCTGTCCGGTGGCGGCGGCTCCGTTGGCCAATATGAAGGTGGCGAGCGCTTTGTCCAGATCGTCACTGAACAGAATCAACGTCTTGCCTTTCCCGTCGCAGCTGCTCACCGGCGCACAACTTTTTACCCCTTTTTCAATGACGACGGTGTATTTGCCGCGCTCTTCCCGCAGGGATATCAGGTGATTTCCCGTGGTGTTGCACCACGCCTGTGCGTCGCGGGCAAAGCCGGCATCGGTGGCCTGAATCTCTAAACGTTCGCCTGTCTGGATCTGATCCATGGCCTGCTTGAGCTTCAAAACGGGGCCCGGACATTGCAACCCACACGCGTCGATCCGTAACTGTCGGGGTGTTTCGGGCGCTTTTTCGGGAACAGAGGGGGTGCTGGTCGGAGGGGTTTGGGGGCGTTGGAGGGGGGCGACGGCCGCGGAGTAGGTTTTGTAACCCCCCGAAAGATTGCACACTTGCTGGAATCCCCGTTGTAGCAGAATGCGCGTTGCCAGGTATCCTCGCAGGCCTACGGCACAGAAAATCAAGATAAGACGATCGGTCGGCAATTCGTTGATCCGTTCCCGCAGGTCGTCGAGCGGGATGTTGACGGCGCCGGGAATCGTCCCGAACGAAAATTCGGCCGGAGTGCGGACGTCGAGCAGAAACGCTCCCTGTGCTTGAGCCGTGGCCACGTCACGCCAATGGATGATGGGCATCGAGCCATTGAGTATATTGACGGCGGTATATCCCGCGATGGCGATGGGGTCTTTGGCGGAAGAGAAGGGCGGTGCATAGGTATGTTCGACTTGGGTCAGGTCATATATCGTCCCGCCGTTTTTGATCAGCAGAGCGATCTGGTCGATGCGTTTGTCCACCCCGTCGTAGCCGACGCATTGGGCGCCGTAGAGCTTGCCGTTCTGCGGATCGAAGGTGAGCTTCAGGGTCAGAGGCAGCGCATCGGGATAGTAGCCGGCGTGTGACGAGGAGAGGGTCGTGGAGCTGACATAAGGGATCTCCATCTGACGAAGTCGTTTGGCGGCCAGACCGGTCGAAGCGACGGTCAGATCGAACACCTTGGCGATCGAGGTCCCGATCGCCCCTTCATAGGGAGTATGGTGGCCGAATACCATGTTGTCGGCTACGATGCGGCCCTGCCGGTTGGCCGGGTTGGCCAGGTAGTTGAGGTAGGGCTTCCCGGTCAACGGATGGGGGTATTCGATGGCGTCGCCGACGGCATAGATATCCGGATCGGAGGTCTGGAGGTATTCATTGACTTGGATGCCGCCGGCAGGGCCGATCGTCAGTCCGGCCGCACGGGCCAGCGAGGTTTCGGGTCGTACGCCGATCGACAGGATCACCAGGTCGGCGGGGAGGGATTCACCGCTTTTGAGTTGTACCAGGATGTGGCCGTTTTGAGCTTCGAAACCGGCTACGGCCTGTTCCAGATAGAGGGCCACGCCTTTTTGGGTGAGATGGGCATGTACCTGTGCGGCGATCGAGAAATCGACCGGAGCCATCACCTGGTTGCCCATTTCGACGATGGAGACTTGGGCGCCGGTTTGGTGTAAATTTTCCGCCATTTCCAGCCCGATGAATCCGGCGCCGACGACGACGGCACGTTCGACACGATGGTCGGTGAGGTGTTTTTTGATGCGATCGGTATCGGTGACGTTGCGCAGGGTGAAGATCCCGTCGAGATCGATGCCCGGCAGGGGCGGACGTACCGGAGAGGCTCCGGGAGACAACAACAATTTGTCATACGTTTCGACATAGGTCGAGCCGTCGGCCCGGCGTACCGTGACGGATTTCGCGGCAGGATCCAGGGCGATGACCTCGTTTTCGACCCGCACATCGATCTGAAAGCGTTTCCCGAACGAGGCGGGGGTTTGTACGAAGAGTTTGTTGCGATCGGCGATGGTGCCGCCGAGATAATAGGGCAGGCCGCAATTGGCGTAAGAGATATATTTGCCTTTTTCGAACAGGATAATCTCTGCGAATTCGTCGGCTCGGCGGATTCGTGCAGCGGCGGTTGCCCCTCCTGCGATGCCTCCAATGATCAGGTACTTCATATCGATGCGATGTTTTAGGTATGGCGGAAATATTTTCCAGAAGAACACGATGCAAAAGTAGGAATATTTTCCATTAAAACAAATTTCCAATGGAAAATAAATGCGGAGGGGACGGGAAATGGAGGTCGGCTCTCGGGAAAAGATGGAAGGAGGGGGATGAATAGAGTTGTGGATCAGTACTTTGGGGTTGGAAATTGAAGGCGAAATGAGGGGGATCAATAAGAGAAGGTGTGTAGCCTGTTCGGGGGATACACTGCGGAAAATCGGCCTCTGGAAAGAGGAGCCAGACCAGAGTGTGTCAGGGGAGTGCCGAAAGCTTGGAGCAAAAAGTGTTGCAGAGGGCTGACAGGCAACGTAAAGGGGTGTTGTTGGGATAATGCGGAGCCGAGATCGGTGGGTGAAGATCGATCTGGACTTTCCCGCTGGGGAACGGCAACCCTACGGAAACGAGCGGTGGGTCGACGGTCGGGATGGAGTTGGCGAGGTGGGGCAGACTTCGACCGAGTCACGGACAGGGGGGATCTGTTCCAGCATGATCGGTTCGGTTCGTTGAGCGTTTTTACTTAAAAGCAGTCGAGGCCGGACGGAGAGACTACGCTCTCGGTACGTCGTGTAGGAAGCAGCGTCAGACAATAGGTAGCGGCGTCGGATAATGCTGGAAACGCTGGGTAACTCCGGGTCGTGTCAGATAGTGTCGGGTAACGTCAGATAACGCAACGCCGGGCGACATCGCGGGATGGGATCGCAAGGAATCGGGAGGTTGTACGTCTCGAGACGAACAAAAAACGCCGCCCGACATGCGGACGGCGTTTTCCATGAAAAATGAGGCGGGCATTATTGCATCGTACCTGCCGGCTGGTAGGTACGCATATATTCGATGGAGCTCCCGTTGCTGGAGCTGGTGAAGACTTCCAGCCGCATATCGGTTTTGGTCCCGTGGAAAATCGAGACGATTTCCACTTCGTGATTGCCGATGGCGGCATCGAGACGGCTTTTGTATTCGTCATTCCCGGCGGGATCGAACGCTTCGGTCGAGGAGGTGTTTTTCCAGGTGACGGTTTCGCGCGTCGGAGCTACCCCTAACAGCGTGGAAATTTTTTGCCGGAGCAACAGGTATTTATTGATATAGTTGGTCGAGGTGTAGGTCTCCATCTCCATGATTTGCGAGAGGGCGCCGTTGGTGAAGGTGTACAGTGTGGGAATCAGCGGCGGGTTGAGGGTGTTCAACGAGAACGAATCCGGGAACTGACCGCCATAGGTGTTGTCGCTCACTTGCTGCAGGCCGGGACGATCGATCTGGGTCACTTCGAGGTTGTCCCCCCAGAACGAGGTGAGGGCATCGCAAGCCTCTACGGTATAGGTCTTGGTGCTGGTGAGCTCTTTATAGGCGTTGCCATCCGGGTCGGTGACGGTAAAGATGTACAAGGCCGAGAAGGTCACTTCATATTGACCCGGGGTGTCCGGAGCGGTAAACGTGAAACTACTCTGGGTTTCGTCCTGTTGACCGTCTTGAGAGAGGCCGGTCTGGGTACTTTTCCAGTTATATTCGACCGAACGGATGTTTTCGCCGCCGGTGGGGAGCGGACAGGTCGCCGTGACACGTTGTCCGGCTCCGATACGGCTCCGGTTCAGGGTGATCGATCCGAGTTGGTCAGGGGCTTTCCCATAAGAGGTTTGCTCTTTGTCGCAGGAGGTCAGCATCAGCAGGGCCGATGAACCCAGGAGCACAAAACGAAGGAGACTTTTCATAAGTTGCTATTTGATAAATAAATGGATAACGAGAACAGCGCGCGGCCTACTTTGCGGAGATCAGCAGATCGAATCCCGCTGCAACCGGCCAACTGTATTGGGTTTTATAGTATTCGTTCAGTCGGGTGAGTCGCGTGTCACGCATCGGGACATAGCAGCTCATGCCGCAGAAATCATCGGGCGAGGTTAAGGTCGGGGTATCGGCACGGGTGACACTCCATTGCTGCACAATGGCCGCATCCAAGGCATCTACAAAAGTCTGGTAGTCGTTTGCCAGGGCGGGATCATCCTTACAACCCCATTGAATCGCCTGATTCAGGTCGCACAGCGGGAGGTCTTCGGTGACAAAGAGCAGATTGCCACTCAGTTTTCCGTAATAGCTGTCGGGATCGGCCGCATATTTTTCCAGCAGGGTATGCGTGGCCGAGGCCAAGGCTTCGAGCCGGTCGGTGCGGATGACCGAGATGTCGAAGTTGACGATCAGGTCGTCCGGCAGGGCATCGTACCATTCGGCACTCTTTTTGGAAAAATGATAGAGATCGGCTTGCGGTTTGGTGTACAAGTACTCGATGATTTCGTTGTAGGGGAAGGCGGGGCTGGGCAGTACCTCCATGCAACCGACCATGAAGGCGCATTTGTCGCGGAGTTCGTAGGCGGTTTCGACATTGCCCATCATGCAGGCGTGAAAGATCAGAAAGTCGTATTTGATCGGCAGGATCTGAGCGAGGTCTTTCACCTCCAGCGCCGTTCCAAACCGTTCGCTGCTTCCCAGCGCTTTGGTCAGGTCGGTCGAAGTCGTCGTATGGTCTTCTTCCGCATGTCCCATATCGGAAACGTCGATCAGGTCATTCAGATTGTTGGGGAACCAGGCTGAGCCGTGTGTTCCGATAATCAACCCTTGTGAGGAGGCGGGGAAGAGGGTAATGGCATCTTCCAGCACCCCTTTCATCACGGTCAGATCGAAGGGATCCTGTTCGGGATAGGTTTTGATGACTTCGCTCCGGATGGCGTCGGTTTCGTCATGGACGATTTTCAACAGCACCGGCGAGGAGAATTGCGTTAAATGGGGGGAAGGATCGAGGTAGACCAACAGATTGCCATCGATCTCGTCGTTCCAACCCTCTTCGAGTTGGTTGAGCGACGTTTCCATGTAGTCCCACAGGTTGAGATCATCCAGCATGTAGAAGAGAACGGTCCGATTTTTTTCCGGAGCGGGCGCTGGATCGGTATTGGGATCGGTTTGGGGGTCGTCTTTGTTGCACGCACTCAGCAACATCAGAACGAGCAGGCAGCCAATGTGCACAAAACGAAAAAAAACAGCAGATTTCGACATGATCAACTACGTTTGCAAGATTTCGGGCGCAAAAAAAGAAAAAATTTGGACAGTTTGGACCGGGAAACGCCAAAATTTGTGTGACACGGGGAGAAAAAGGAGTGTCATGTCGGCAACTGACTTATTCTGTGGAAGAAGCCTTCCCGTTTTTCGGAACAAATCCGTATCTTTCGCTCATGAAGGAAAGAGCATTATGGGAGGTCGTTGGTATCAGATAGGAAGGAAAAGATGGATCGTCGGACTGTGTTGTCTGCTCGCTTGTGAGAGCCCGAATCCGAAAACGGAGTCGGGTTCGGTGCAGGGAACGTGGCCGGAGACTTCAGCCGATTCGGTCTATACCCTCGAACGGGTGTATGCATTGGCCGGACAACGCAATGCGTCGGCGGGGGCGATTCTCGATTCGATCGATCGCCGGGAGGCTGCGAAAAACTATGCGGGAGAGATCCCGGCTTATGAAATTCAGTTGGCGCGGGCTTTCGTGGCGTCGCGCGATTTGAATCCGCAACGGGCGATCCGTTACCTGACCCCTTTATTGGCGTCGGACGCCTTGAAAGCCGATCCGAAGCGCTATCTTTTTGCCCTTGCGTTGATGAGCAATGAGTGCGAGGTGTCGCATCAGACCGATCGTCAGCTCGATTATACCCTGCAGTATATGGAGCTGGCACGACAACAAGGCGATTCGGTCCGTTATGCGTCGGCCTATCTGTATCGGGTCAGCGCCTATTGTCAACAGGGCAATTATCGAGAGGCGGAGGAGTGTCTCCGACAGGGGCAACGTCTCTTGAAACAGTCGACCGATCCGCGGGCATTGGGTTATTTGTTGTGGAGTCGGGAGGTGGAGATCGAGTTATTGACCGAGCGGCATCAATATAAAAAGGCCATAGCGGTCGGGCGTCAACTGATCGATCGATACGAGACGTTGTCGCTGGACCAGCGTCGGCGGCTGGGGCTCGATCGCGACTCGACGCTGAATTTCCGACTGGCCCAAAATCAGGTGATGATGGCCGGCTTATATGCCCATGACGGTCAGCGAGAAGCGGCAGCTGCGGCCTATCAGAAGGCCCAACGTTTTTTGCAGGAGGCGCCGGAGGTGCTCAGTCCGCAATTCAATGCCTTGACGTTCGATTACCTGAAGACGGCCGGGCGGTATGCCGAGGCGAAAGATTGTGCCTTGCGGTATCTCGAACAGACGAATCGGGGCGATACACTCAATCGCTTTTATGTGGAGGCGAAACGTCTTTTGGCGGAGGCTTACCATCTGACGGGGGATGATCGTCAGGCCTGGCTCTATGAGCATCAGGTGGGCCGGTTGGTCGACTCGCTGCAGGAACGCTCGAATCAAGAGGCGGCTTTGGAGCTGCAGATTGCCTATGAAACGGCGCAGCGGGAACGGCAGATTCAGCAGCAACAGTTTACCATTGCACGGAATCGACAGATTATCGGGTCGTTGTCGATCGGGATCGGGATTTTGGTCTTTTTGTTGGGGTACATTGTGTGGAGTCGGCGTCGGATTGCGCGCAAGAATCGGAATCTGTTCGAGCAGATCGAACAGTTGCGTCGGGCCCAACAGGAGTTGGATCGGATACGGCAACTGATGAGTGAGACCCGGCGCGATTCGGTGGTCGAGGAGAAGGATGCCCTATTCGAACGTTTGGAAGCGTTGATGCGGGATCGACAACTCTTTCTACGTCCCGATCTGAACCGGGATCAGGTGGCGCTCGAATTGGGCACGAATAAACTGTATATTTCGAACAGTCTCTCTCAGCGTACGGGTCTGACTTTCACGGAGTATGTGAATCGTTGGCGGCTGGCCTATGCGAAGGAGATCCTCTCGACCGATTCGACGATCAAGATCGAGGCGGTGGCCGTGATGAGCGGTTTTAAGTCGGTACGGACGTTTTATCGGCTTTTCCAACAGGCGTATCAGTTGACGCCGACCGAATTTCGACGTCTTTCGAGGCTGGAATCGTCGGAGCGGGCCTAACCGCATGAGGGATGGTACGTTGTGGAGGATGGTCAACGAATCGCCAACTCTCCGCTGGCGGTACGATCCAGGTGGACACAGAAGATCGGATGAGGGCGTCGGGAGGGGCTTTACGGGCGGTTGCTTTGTGGTTGCACGCGGACCGTCCCCGGAGCATGAAACGAGCGAAAAACCTCAGGATTTGAACAGCTGGGCCACGTCGACCGGGGCTTGTTCCTGTTCCGGGATCTCGATCAGCGCTTCGGGCGTGTGGCCTTGTCGGGCGGCGACCCAGGAGGAGGGAAACATCTCGATGGCATTGTTGTAGTCGACCACGGCGGCGTTATAGGTGCGTCGAATGGCTTGTAGTTGAAGCTCCATCTCTTCGATCGCCTCTTGCAGGTGGAGAAAATTCTGGTTGGCCTTCAGTTCGGGGTAATTCTCGAGGCCGAGCTGTAAACGGGGTAACAGGGTGGAGAGTTGATTCCCGGCCTGGATCTGTTCGCTTTCGGAGGAGGCCTGGGCGGCTTGTGTGCGCAGGGCTGTAATTTGAGTTAGGGTGTCGTTTTCATGGCCCATGTAGGTCTTGACCGCCGCGACCAGATTGGGAATCATGTCGTTACGTTGTTTAAGCGCGACACAGATGCCGCTACGGCACTGTTTGACGCGATTTCGTTTGGCGATCAGACGGTTCGAGGTGACTATGTACCAAAGGCCGAAGAGCAGGGCTATGCCGAACAGAATCAGAAATACAGGGGTCATGGGCAGACAGTTTGATGGAGCGTGAGCAAGGTGGCGTTGTCCTCCCGGGTATGGGACCGTTTGGGGAGGGTCCCATCGGAGTTTGCGTCAGTAAATGTAACAAAACGAGAGGGATCTTCCAAATCGCGCAGTCGTAAGAGGGCCCGGTTTAGGTGGGGATGATCGAGCCGGATGCGGGGCTCGTTGAGCAAAGCATACAGGTTTATGGCATTTTTTTCGTACTTTTAACCACCTGAAGGCCTTAGATGCTTGGAGACCGGGACATCCTGATGAGACATGGGAAGCCAGACCTTGTAGAAGGTGGTCATACCGGAAACCCGGCGGATATAAGTGCCCATCGGATATAAGCGGAGGGTAAAGGAGGAATATTGTAGGATCGGTCGGTATAGAAAACCAAAAATCTGATACACAGGAAGCAACGTATGTTTTTATCGGAAAAGGAGTATTTTGGTGTAATGGCGGTCATGGCGCTGATCGCTGTCGTCGTTTTTTTCGCTTTGTATAAAGTGCGGGCCGGGTATGGCATTTTCCGCAATCAACGGTGGGGACCCTCCGTCAACAACCGCTTGGGATGGATACTGATGGAAGCTCCGGCGTTTGTGACGATGGGGTTGTTGTGGATCTGCTCGGCGCGACGGAGCGAGTGGGCCCCGATGGTGATGGGGCTACTATTCGAACTGCACTATTTCCAACGCTCCTTTATTTTCCCGCTGTTGATGCGTGGACGCAGCCGAATGCCGATCACGATTCTGCTCATGGGCGCCTTTTTCAATGTGATCAATGCCTATCTGCAAGGCGGATGGTTATTCTATTTTGCTCCGGCCGACCTGTATACGCCCGCTTGGTTGTATTCGCCTCAGTTCCTGGTTGGCGTGGTGGTGTTCGGGATCGGCATGTATATCAATCTGCAGAGCGATGCCATTATTCGGTCGCTCCGGGCTCCGGGCGATACGCGTCATTACCTGCCTCATGGCGGCATGTATGATTATGTGACGTCGGCGAACTATTTCGGCGAGATCTTGCAATGGGGCGGATTCGCCTTGCTGACCTTCTCTTGGGCGGGCTTGCTGTTCTTCGTCTGGACCGCCGCCAACCTGGTTCCCCGGGCCGATGCCATCTATCGTCGCTACCGGGAAGAGTTTGGAGAGGCGGTCGGGCGACGTAAACGCGTATTCCCCTTTTTATATTAAGGGATCATCCCCTTCAAGGCCGAAAGGGGCGTTATCAATTGTCGGTTCGGGAAGAGCAGCGCGCGGGGTGCGTTCGAGAAGATCACGGGTTTGCGGGGGCAGAAGGTTCGCGATGATTCGCGATGAGTGGGAGCGTTTGGCTGTGCGGGCGGGACGTTTTGATGGTATTCGAAAGCAGTGCAGGGACATTTCGAAAGCAGTCGAGAGACGCAACGGCCTGTTTCGAAGTTATGTTAGAAAAGTGACGGGAGGTTTCGACGGCCTTTAGGGGAAAGCGACGGGATCGAAAGAGCTGGCCTATAATGCAGACGCTACCTGGAAGAAATCGAAGGAGTGAGCTTTGTGAGTGTTGCCCGCTCCGGAAAACTTTCGGAGGAAATCGGCGGCAAACGAGCGGAGCTATGGGAATTTTCGTATTTTTGTGAGGACGGGAGGCTCTGAATGGAGTTTGTCGTTTTAGCCTGACTGATTTTTCCGAACCTGCATGACTTCACCGCGCGCTTCCATCCTGCTGATCTATACCGGCGGGACGATCGGGATGAAAACCGATCCTACTACCGGTGCGTTGACTCCTTTTGACTTCAACAGCATCTATGAAGAGTTCCCTTACTTGGGAAAATTGTCGGTACATATTGATGTGCTGCCCTTTACGCCGATCGATTCGTCGAACGTGACCCCGGCGTTATGGATCCAGCTCGTCGGAATCATCGCCGAGCATTACGCCCGGTACGACGGGTTTGTGATTCTACATGGCACGGATACGATGGCCTATTCGGCCTCGGCCCTGAGCTTTATGTTGGAGAACTTGACCAAACCGGTCGTCTTTACCGGGAGCCAGATCCCGATCGGGGTGTTGCGCACCGACGGACGGGAAAACCTCATTACGGCTATCGAGATTGCGGCCGCGAAAGATCGGACAGGACGGGCCATGGTCCCCGAAGTGTCGATCTGTTTTCAGAATCGGGTGTTGCGCGCCAACCGAACCACCAAACACAGTGCAGAGAAACTGAATGCGTTTCGGTCGGACAACTATCCGGCTTTGGCCGAGGTGGGGGTCAATATTCACTATCACTTTCCCTATATATATAAGGTGTCCGATGAGTCGGCTCCGTTGGTGACTTTCACCGATTTGGAAGATCGGGTGGGGGTGATTCGGGTGTTTCCGGGGCTGCGGGCCGATATGTTGGAGGGGATGCTCTCCTTGTCGGGGTTACAGGCTGTCGTGTTGGAAACGTATGGCTCGGGGAATGCCCCGACGGCCGCATGGTTCGTACGGGCGGTAGAGGATGCGGTGGCCCGAGGCTTGATCGTGATGAACGTGACGCAATGTCAGGATGGGGCGGTGGCGATGGATCTGTATGAAACCGGCCGTCGCCTGAAACAGGCCGGTGTGGTGAACGGTCGGGATATCACCACCGAAAGCGCCTTGGCGAAATTGATGGTTCTGTTGGGGCGTAAGTTGCCTCGGGAAGAGCTGAACCGGTTGCTAATTCAGCCGATCCGGGGAGAAATTACCCTCT
The DNA here is from genome assembly GCA_944326035.1 of uncultured Alistipes sp. Classification (GTDB taxonomy): domain Bacteria; phylum Bacteroidota; class Bacteroidia; order Bacteroidales; family Rikenellaceae; genus Alistipes_A. The sequence goes on from CALVCS010000005.1 coordinate 77,415, forward strand.
AATTTTTTTCAAACCAAAATAATTTTGTATATTTCGCAGGTATTTTTCAGGGATTAGGTCAAGCGGCGACTTTTCCAAAGGGTATTTGTAGAAAGGGGAGCGTAGGAGGGAAAGCGGTTTTGAACTGATACTGAAAGAGATAATAGAGGCTGAATACAAAGAGACAGCAATTTCGGAGAAATGACCGAGTGGCTGAAGGTGCGCGCCTGGAAAGTGCGTATACCCCAAAAGGGTATCGCGAGTTCGAATCTCGCTTTCTCCGCCAAAAAAGTGTCGAGCCAACCGTTCCAACGTTCTTTCTGAGGCCGAACCGAGCGGGTTTGATCCCCCCTCCCTGAAAACCACAGAAAACGTTGAAGCGTTAAAAAATGACAAGCTGGAATAAAAAAGGTTAAAAACCCCGTATAAACCTTGGACATGAACAGGTAATGCAGGAAAAATTAGTATATTTGTTACCCGCTTTTCCACCTCGTCGGTGACGTAGAGCCCGAACCTAAAACGATAACCCGAACATCAGAACCAAAATAACTTTTAAAAACTCAAAGCAATAAAGTACTAATTAATTTTCTCTTTCACTATGAAAAAACTATTTATGATTCTGGCAGTGGTAGGTATGTTCAGCCTCGGTACTGCAAAAGTTTCAGCTCAGGACTCTACGGCGGCCGCTGCATCTGAAACTGCTCAGGTTCAAGAAATGGCTACTGTGGATGCAGAAGTGGACGTTGAAGGTCAGCCGCTGCACCAGGCCATCAAACAGAAATTCCTCGAAGGGGGTGCCGGCTGGATGGCTCCTATCCTGTTGTGCCTTGTATTGGGTTTGGCTATCGCCATCGAACGTATCATCTATCTGAACCTCTCGACTGTCAATACCAAGAAATTGATCGCTAAAGTAGAAGAAGCGCTCAATAACGGTGGTATCGAAGCCGCTAAAGACGTTTGCCGCAATACCCGCGGTCCTGTAGCTAGCATCTTCTATCAGGGTCTGTTGCGTTACGACGAAGGTCTGGACGTAGTAGAAAAAACCGTTGTATCGTACGGTTCGGTTCAAATGGGCCAGATGGAAAACGGCTTGAGCTGGATTTCGCTGTTCATCGCACTGTCTCCTATGTTGGGATTCATGGGTACCGTAGTAGGGATGATTCAAGCTTTTGATGCAATCGAAGCTGCTGGTGACGTGTCTCCTACCTTGGTAGCCGGTGGTATTAAAGTGGCCTTGTTGACTACCATGGCAGGTTTGATCGCTGCCGTGATTCTGCAGTTGTTCTACAACTACATCCTCTCGAAAATCGACGGTCTGGTTGTAACGATGGAAGACACCTCGATCACGCTGGTAGATATGCTGACCAAATTCAACAAAAAGTAATTAAATCCCGAGTTCAATGAAATATTTATCAATCATACGTTATGTCTTTTTGGCCATATCTGCAGTGACCGTCCTGCTGTTCTTCGTGGGCGTGTCTGACGTGGATTTGATGCTGAACTGGGCATATATTCTGCTGGGTTTGACCATCGCGGTATCGATTTTGTTCCCCGCGGTCAACTTGGCAAAGAATCCGCAGGGTGCGATTCGCTCCCTGGTGGGTTTGGCGATCGTAGCCGTTGTGCTGGGGATTTCCTACGCTATGGCCAGCGATGCAGTCATCGTAACCCCTGTAAATACTTTTGATGATCCGACGTCTTTGAAACTCAGTGATATGGGTCTGTACGCTACCTATATTGCTCTGGGCGTCGCTATTCTTGCCAGCATTATCGGCGAAGTTAGCAACATCTTCAAGTAAGTCGTTCGGAACAACAATGGAAAAAATTCAAAGAAATGGCTAAAAGACAAGTACAAGAAATCAACGCCGGCTCCATGGCCGACATCGCCTTTCTGCTGTTGATATTTTTCCTTGTGGCGACGACGATGAACGTGGACACCGGTCTGCAACGTGTATTGCCTCCTTTTTCTGACCAGACTCAAAACCAGGAAGTAGAGGTGAAAAAACGTAACCTGTTGTTGGTATTCGTCAACAAGTTTGACGATATTCAGGTAGCAGGGGAACGGATGGATATTACTCAGGTTAAAGACAAAGCCAAAGAGTTTATCCTCAATGCCGCTAACAGCCCCGACCTGCCTGAAAAACTCGACACAGAAATCGATCTGATCGGATCCTATCCCGTGAGTCAAGGGGTTATCTCCTTGCAGAACGACCGGGGTACGAGCTACAACAAATATATCATGGTTCAGAATGAGTTGACCCGCGCTTTTAACGAAGTCCGCAACGAAGTGTCCCTGCAGAAATTCGGTCGTTCGTTTGCCGAACTGGATGAAAAAGAGCGTGAAGCTATCACCAAGGCTGTGCCCCTGAAGATTTCGGAGGCAGAACCTAAAAACATTGGAGGAAAGTAGCATGGCAGTAATGAACAAAAAAGGGAAGAAATCGGTAGGTGCGATCTCGACCTCCTCTCTTCCGGACGTTATTTTCATGATTCTGTTCTTCTTTATGGTGACGACAACCATGCGTGAACAAGAGTTGTTTGTGCGCTTCCGGCTGCCTGAAGCGACTGAAGTCCAGAAATTGGAAAAGAAGTCGTTGGCCAGCTACATCTACATCGGTCCTCCGACGGAACAGATGGCTGCCAAGTTCGGTACGGCTCCCCGTATTCAGCTGAACGACAGCTATCACCAGGCTTTCGAAATTGGTGAATTCATCGCTTCCGAAAAGGATAAACTGAATGAAGCTGACCGTGTCGCAATGACTGTGGTACTGAAAGCCGATAATATGACCCGTATGGGGATTATTACCGAAGTAAAACAAGAATTGCGTAAGGCCAATGCCTTGAAGATTAGTTATGCTGCAAGTAAGAGCTTAGGTTACTAAGCCGATATACAACGGATAGAAAAAGCCGCTCCATGTACTCTCATGGAGCGGCTTTTTTGTGTGTCGGTGCGGTGCCGTTTGGACGGTTTTACTTGGGAGGGGTTGGAGTGCAACGATGTCGTATGGGGACGTGGTGGGGAAGAAGATGTCTGAGGAGGAAGGCGTGTTGTGGAGGAGGAGAGGAAGCGAGGGCCCAGAGAAAATATCTATAGCGTGAGGCTCTGTAGCAAGTAGGGACGGTTTGGGCTGGCAAGAGGGAAGGTTGGTTCCGTAACCGGTATATGTAGAAAATAAAGAAAGGCTTCAGCGAGAGTTTTGGCGAACGTTCGGAGAGGAAGAACCTACTGAGGAAGAATTTTACGGGTTACAGGGAAAACAGTCCGAGGGTATTGGGTCAAAACGTTTTAACTTATAGATGCTCACACAGCATGGCTGAATTTGGCGTTGTGCAGAGGTAGCCAATCGTGAGGCTGTTTGGAGACGTTGCGTGTCGAGTTAACGCACGATTTTCCGGACGATTTGGCTGATGCCTAACAATAGTAAGGTGCCGATGGAGGTCCAAAACCAGAAGGGATCGAGATCCCATCCGAATGAGACCACCCGACTTTTGAAGACGGAAATCAGAAGCATCGCTAAGATCAGACCCAACAGGTCACGGTTGAAAAGTCGGAGTGCTCGTCGCCATGAGAAATGTTCGTCCGGAGTTTCCCAGGCCTTCCATTGAGGAAGAACGGCCGAAGTGGTGGCGGCGTACTCTTTATAGGTCGCTCCGAATTTGCGACACAGGGCCGTTTCCTCCGTAATCAACATTTTTTCAACCATCCAGCTGCGTCCGAGTAAGCCGAAGAGCATCCATCCCAGTACACCGGTGTAGGCTAAGATTCCCAGCCAGATGAGAAAACTTCCCAATTCGAGCGGATGTCGACATACGGCATACATCCCGCGGGTTTGCAGATGTGTTCCGGGCGGGGTATAGCCGACGGTGATCGTTCGGATGACAATGCCGCCGAGGGAGACCAGCAGACAGGGGATGTTGAGCCACAGAGAATCCGGAACAATCCAGAACGGACGGGCGATGATTAAGGCCAGAATGGAGAGCAGAAAGAACCAAAGAGGCCATTGTCGGCGTCTGGCCAACAGCCATTTACCTTGTGCAGTTGAATAGTCCGATAGCAGGGTCATGGGTGAGTATTTTTTGCGGGACGGAGGTAGATCCGTCGGAAAGCACGGAACGATAGGGCGCCGAGCATTAATCCGAGAAGCGTTCCGAAGAGCAGGTCGAGCGGGAAATGCATGCCGAGATAGATTCGGCTGTATGCGACGAGTATCGCCCAGGCATAGATCATGAGGGTGTACCAGCGCTTGCGGAACAGCAGGCTGGAAAATGTGGCGATCGTGAAGCTGATAGCGGCATGGGCCGAAACGGTTCCGTATAGGCCACCGCGATAATCGCGGACAATATGGACCCAGGCTTGAATATCCGGGTTATGAGAGGGACGGAATTTGGGAACGTAATGTTTGAAGAAGTTGCAGATCTGGTCGGCGGCGATGATGGCGATGCCTAAACAGAGGAGCATCCAGAGTAGTCCTTTCCAGCCGTTTTGGCGCCAAACGACCCACAGAATCGCTGCATAGAGCGGAATCCAGATGACTTTGCTGGAGATCCAGTAGAAAAAAGTATCCCAACCGGTCCCCCAACTGCCATTGAGGGCGAGCAGGAGTTGTTGATCCGCATGAAGAAGGTCTTGCCACATAAGATGAAAGGTTATCGAAATGAGGCTTTTCGCCAAGGGCTCCGTCCGTTCACGGGCGAAGGATTTTCAAAGATAGTCTCTTTCGGGCGTTTTTCAAAATACGAAAATCGAGGCACCTATGGGGAAGGGACAGAGCATCGTTGCGATTTCACAGAGGGGGTTGGGTGACAGATCGTAGAAGCGCTGCCTGAGACAAATTGGATGGTCGCGGCAAAAGTGCTCCGAAGAAAGCGTCGGAAACAATCGGCACGCGGGGAAAGGAGTAGGACGTTGTGGGTATGAATGATAGGGAACTACCTTCGGATCGAGCTTATCTTGGAAGATGGGGCCGCACTTTGTGTAGGGCTTTGGGGTAGGGCACCTGATGGGAACGGGAAGGTAGGGCGGATCTCTCAAGGAGGAGAAAGAGCGGGTTCTATGGAAAGAAATGTTCTAAAAGGGGAATTTTTCGTCGTTTTCGGCGAGAAAGTCGTTCCGAACATCAGGTTCTGATACGGATGGACGCAAAATCCCTGAAAAATTTGTACTTTTAAAAATCTGTTTTGTCGGGGCAGCGTTGGAGACGACCCCGTTTTACAACCTTAACGTTATGGAATCCAAACTCTTTACCAGTGGACGGATCGGTCCGCTCACGCTTCGTAACCGCACCATCCGCTCGGCCGCTTTCGAGGGCATGTGCGAAGGAAATGCCCCTACAAAACAACTGCTGGACTACCATGAATCGGTGGCCCGGGGAGGAATCGGCATGACGACGCTGGCGTATGCTTCCGTGACCCGCAGTGGGTTGTCGTTTCCGCGACAGCTGTGGCTGCGACGTGAAATTCTGCCGGCTTTGCGTCAGGTGACCGACGCCATTCATCGCCAGGGTGCCGCCGCCTCGATCCAAATCGGCCACTGTGGCAACATGTCGCATCGCCGCATCTGTGGTCAAACCCCTATTTCGGCCTCCGGTGGATTCAATCTCTATTCGCCGACCTTTGTGCGCGGAATGCGCCGCAGTGAAATCGTCGAGATGGCCAAAGCCTATGGCAACGCCGTACGGTTGGCCCGCGAGGGGGGACTGGATGCCGTCGAGGTACATGCCGGACACGGGTACCTTATCAGTCAGTTTCTGTCGCCGTATACCAACCATCGCCACGACGAGTTTGGCGGATCGCTGCAGAACCGGATGCGTTTTATGGAGATGGTGATGGACGAGGTACGTCGGGCGGCCGGAAACGATATGGCGGTGATTGTCAAAACCAATATGTACGATGGCTTTAAAGGGGGGATTGAACGCCCCGAAGCGATCGAAATTGCCCAACGCCTGGAAGCTTGCGGGGCCGATGCCTTGGTGCTCAGTGCGGGGTTTGTCAGTCGGGCCCCGATGGTGGTGATGCGGGGAGCGATGCCGATCCGGACCTTGACGCATTACATGGATTGTTGGTGGCTGAAATGGGGCGTACGCATGTTCGGCCGACTGATGATCCCTACGGTGCCGTATCACGAAGGCTATTTTTTGGAAGATGCCAAACTTTTCCGGAAGGCTTTGAAGGGCACGTTGATCTACGTCGGCGGACTGACCACACGAGCCAAAATCGATGAAGTCCTGAATAGTGGGTTCGAGTTCGTGCAGATGGCCCGGGCGTTGATTCGTCAGCCCGATTTTGTCAATCGCATGGCGGCTGGGGAGGAACGGTGCGGTTGTGGACACGGAAACTATTGCATCGGTCGTATGTATACGTTGGATATGTCCTGCTACAGCCATCGGGACGATGTGCCGCCTTGTCTGTTGCGGGAAATTGCCAAACTCGAAAAACAACAGCAAGGATGAGTGCACAATCTTTGGCGGTGATTACGGGGGCCAATGGCGACATGGGCATGTGTATTACCCGAGCGGTCGCGGCGGCGGGTTGGAAGGTGATCATGGCGTGTAACGATCCGGTCGCCGCAGAGGCGAAACGGCAAGAGATTATTCGTCAAACGGGCAATCCGCAGGTGGAGATCGAAGGGCTCGAACTACGCAGTCTGCATGCGGTGGCCGATCTGGCCGAACGCTTGCGGCGGCGTCCCGAACCCATCGGGCTGTTGATGAACAATGCCGGGGTGATGCCTCCCCGTTTCGCTGTGACCGAAGATGGCCTCAGTCAAACCGTCAGTGTCAATTATGTGGGACCCTATCTGTTGTCCCGGCTGCTGTTGCCGCGGATGGAGCGGGGCGCTCGGATTGTCAACATGATCTCCTGTACGTATGCCATCGGACGAATCCGCTTGCCGGAGTTTTTTGTTAATGGCGGCTTGCGACACTATCACCGAATCCCGGTTTACAGCAATACGAAATTGGCGTTGTTGTTGTTTACGAGAGAGTTGGCAGCCCGTCTGGCCGATCGAGGCGTGACGGTCAATGCCGCCGATCCGGGCATTGTCAACACCAAATTCATTCACCTCGACGCCTGGTTCGATCCGTTGACCGATCGCTTCTTCCGCCCGTTGATCCGCACCGCCTCCAAAGGGGCAGCGACTGCGGTCGATCTGTTGCTGAATCCTCAGTATGAGGGGGTGACGGGAGGCGCTTTTGCCGATTGCAAACCCATTCATTTGCGTAAGCAGTTTTTGCATCACCCCATGCAGTTACCTCTGTGGGAGGCCACGGAGGCGCTGGTCGCTCCCTGGTTGAAAACCGCAGAAAAATAATCGCTTCTTGTTCAGTCCGTCTCTTTCCGTCGGACGAATCGTCCGTCGGGCGGGAGTTTATTGTCCTGTCTCGGGGGTGTCTCTGTGGGAAGTGTGCGGGGTCTCCGGGTGGGGTTTCGCATCGTTCCCCGAGCGATGAGCGTGTCGGGTGGAGGCTACGTTGGAGTCGTCAGAGGGGTCATCATCCGCAGCGACATATTTTTCGACGGGTTTTTCCGATGAGGAGGCTTTGCGCCGATCTTGTTGGATGATGTTGATGAAGGACGAAGAGATCAAACCGGTCGGAATGGCGATCATGCCGATACCGACCAGACTCATCAAACTCCCTAAAAGCTTGCCTAGCGGTGTGATTGGATAGATGTCGCCATAGCCCACGGTGGTAAAGGTTTCGATGGCCCACCAGAAGCCTTGTCCGATGTTGGAGAAGACATGCGGTTGGGCATTGCGTTCGATATAGTACATCAGGATGGCCGAAAACCCGATGATGATGCCGCAGGCCGTGTAGGCGGTGATCAGTTCGTTTTTGATGGCGCTCAACACACGGCCGATCAGTTGGAACGAATGGGAATAACGGATCAGCTTAAAGATGATGAAAATATAGGGGAGCAGTACAATCAGATGGCTGAGTGGGGTTTTCCAGTAGAGGTGGACCAGCACAAAGGGGAGGATGGCGATAAAATCGACGAATCCATAGAAGGAGAAAAGATAACGCAGACGGGCCCGGAACGCCGATCGTTTGGGATATCGGGCGGGGGCGGCGATCAGACGCAGCAGGTATTCGATCAGGAAGATGAACGAAGCCAGATGGGTGATCGTATAGAGGATCGCTCTGCGCGAGTCGGACTCTTTATAAGAGGATAGAATGACGGCGCCAATCGCCAGAATGATGAAAAACAGCACGAAATATTGGAAGGCTTTACTCATCAACCCGCGTTGGATGGCGTTGTAAAGCTTCATTTTCTTCTCTTGTAGGGCTTGAAAGTGCTCGTTCATATTACACAGAATTTTAAAGGACAGCGTAGAAGGGTTCATTTTGTTCCCTGCATTTTTCATGCCTTTTTAGGCAGGGCGGTAGAGAAGCGAGGGTGTGAGTCGTGGGTCGGGAAGGTGGATCCGGTGTTCAGGGCCGAAACCATGGAGGGTACGGAGACAGTAGGGGCTACTCTGTTCAGCCTATAGGAGTGAAACGGCAAGGTCCGTCCTCCATTCGTTCGTATATTGTGGAGACCCTGGGCGTGGCGTCGGGTGAGACGCCGGGCGAGACACTGGGGAGACGTCGGGGGGACACCGGTTGAGCGTTGCGGCGCATGGGTTGAGTGAGAGGAGAAAAAGGCGGGTCGGTTTACAACCGACCCGCCTTGTACGAAAAACGAAACAGTCGGTTATTTACTCCAGTCCCGGGGGCGGGGACACCGGGAAGCGGTTTCCGATCTTTGAGCTGTGACATCACCTCTTGGATCGCCCGGTCGAGTTGTTGGTCTTCACCGGCCTGTTCCCGGATCGGGTCGTTATCCAACACAATGTCGGGATCCACGCCATGATTTTCAATGATCCAGTCGCCCGTCTTCGGATCGTAGCTGGTAAAGAACGGCACCCGAATGTCCGTACCATCCATGAACGGCAGCGATCCGCTGATGCCGATAATACCGCCCCAGGTGCGGGTTCCGATCAGCTTGCCGAGACCCAAGGCCCGGAAACCCCACGGGAAAAGATCGCCGTCCGAAGCGGAGTATTTGTTGATGAGGCAGACTTTCGGACCGACCTGAACGGCATCCGGAACGGTGCCAATCAGCGAACTGCCTCGACTCATGGTCAGGCGGTAGGGTTCGCGGGCCAGTCGTTCGAGGATCATCGGCGAGACATTCCCGCCGCCATTGGCCCGGTCGTCGATGATCAGCCCCTCTTTATCGAGCTGGGGGTAGAAATAGCGGGCGAACTCATTCAGCCCCGTAGAGACCATGTCGGGAATGTAGATATAGCCGACACGTCCGTCGGTGGCCTCTTCCACCTTGCGCAAGTTATTCTGTACCCAGTTGTAGTGGTAGAGCAAGTACTCTTCGCTCAAGGGCGTGATGTCGATCTTGCGGGCCCCTTCCAACTGGGGTTCCGTATTGAGTGACAGTTCGGTCGGGACTTCGGCTTTGCCCACCAGCAATTGGTACATGTCTTTCACCTGGTTGGTCGGCACGCCGTCGATGGCGACGATGAATTCGCCTTCGTGCGCTTCGACTCCGGGTTCGGTCAGCGGCGAGCGCAGCTTATGGCTCCAGGAGGCCCCGGGCAGAATCTTCTCCAGCCGGAAAAATCCACTCTTGTCTCGGGAAATCTCGGCCCCCAGCAACCCCATCGAAATGCGTTGTGGCCGCGGGGTTTCGCCCGGATTGACATAAGCATGTCCACACCCCAATTCGCCGATCATCTCTCCGATGACGTAGTTCAGGTCGAGTCGGGTCTTGACATAGGGGAGCAGAACGGCATATTTTTCCTTGATCGCTTTCCAGTCTACGCCGTGCATATTCTCCTGATAGAACCCGTCCCGATAGGCCCGCCAGCCTTCGTCGAAAATCTGAGCCCATTCCTGCGGATAGTCGACCTTGATCTGCATGTTCGACAGGTCGACGGCTTCGTCTTCGCTCAGCATCAGCTTGCCGGCCGGCAGGGCGGTGACATAGAGCGATCTCCCTTTGGACCAGAGGGCTTTTTGGCTTTCCGGCTGCAGATCGAGCAGTACGGCATCGGTGACTTCGCTCTCTTCCTGTTCGTCCAGGTCGTATACCTTGGTTTTGCCTCCCGTAAAGTAATAGACCTTCTGACCGTCGGAATAAAAATTCTGATACCGTCCGGCCCCAATCGGCAGCTTGATGATCCGGTCGGCGATCCCTTCCGGATCGAAGTGGACGGTGGGCGTCGAGTCATTTGCAGCCGTCGGCGTGGTGGTTTTGGAAGAGGGGGTCGTTTTCACCTGCGGATCGTTTTGCAGGAACGGAGAGGGGGTCGATGCCTCGAGCAACGCGAGATAAACCCCGCCCAGGTTGTTGTAAACGTGGTTCCATTCCAGCGAGCCGTACGTGGGGTTGAAGTCGCGGGACGATCCGAAAATCAGGTATTTGCCGTCTTCGCTGAAGGTCGGCTCGTAGGAGTCGTACCAACGGTCGGTGACGGGATATTGTTTCTTTTCGGCCAGATTATACAGGTAGATGACGTCGATCCGATTGTTCCCGGTCAGCGCATAGGTCAGCCAGCGGCTGTCGGGCGAGAAGCTGACGCTGCGCGGTTCGCCGGTGGGGTTTTGCAGAACGAGCGTCGTTTTGCGGGTGGTGACATCCAACAGTTTGATCCGGTTACGCCGGTCGGTGTAGACGATCTGCTTCGAATCGGGGCTCCAGACGAACGTGCGGATATAGGTGTCGTTGTCTTGCGTCGCTTGGATGGGGTCGCCGCCGGCGGTGGGTTGCAGATAGAGTTCGGTTTCGCCCGTCGCATCGGAAATGTAGGCGATCCAGGCGCCGTCGGGCGACCATTGTGCTTCCCGTTCATGGGCGCCCGGGGTACGGGTGATGTTGCGGGTGACGCCCTCTGCGGCCGGCAGGTCGAACACTTCTCCACGTGCCGTGACCGCTAAGCGTTGTCCGTCGGGCGACAAGGAGGCATTCGTCAGGTAGGAGGCCCCTGCCTTGATTTCGCTGCGGGCATAGACATTGTCCGATCCGAGGGTGATGGCGACCCGACGGGGCTGACGATCCTGGGCATTCAACGTATAGAGATAACCGCCGTTTTCGAAGACGATCAGATCGCCGTGGGCACTGGGGAATTTGATGTCGTACTCCTTGAAATCGGTCACTTTTTCGGTGGTTCCCGTGCGGGTGTGGTAGACGAACAGGTTCATGATACGGTCACGGTCGGAGAGGAAAAAGATGTCGTCCCCGATCCACATCGGAATGATGTCCTGGGCGTCGTTGTTCGTAATGTTATCGACCCGACCGGCCTGGGGATCATAGATCCAGACATCGTCGGCCATCCCTCCTTTATAGTATTTCCAGGTACGGAATTCGCGCATGACCCGGTTGTAGGCCAGTCGTTTGCCATCGGGCGAATAGCTGCAAAAACCGCCTTCGGGCAGGGGAATCGCTTCGGAAAGGCCGCCTTCGCGGTCGACCGTATAGAGCTTTCCGGAGAATCCGTCGCCGATACGGTTCCGGTAGACGATGCGTTGGCCGTCGGGGGTCCAGCCCATGACGATGTTATTGGGGCCCATGCGGTCGCCCAGGTCGTCGCGGGCATTGGTGGCGGTGTAGGTGATTCGCAAGGGTTCGCCGCCCGAGAGCGGGATGGTATACACTTCGGTGTTGCCGTCATACTGGCCGGTGAAGGCGATGCTTTGTCCGTCGGGCGAAAACCGAGGGAACATTTCGTAGCCCACGTGGGAGGTCAGCCGAGCGGCTTCGCCTCCGGTGACGGGCACTTTGTAGAGGTCGCCTGCATACGAGAAGACGATTTCGGTGCCGTTGGTGGTTGGGAAACGCAGCAGCCGGGCTTCTTCGCCCCGCAGCGGAGCCGTCAGGCTGCCGGCCAACAACAGTAGCAGAAAAGGTTTATACATAAGACGAAATTTTGAGAATGATTTTTTGAGTCTTTGTTCAGGGGAGTCGGTCGAGCAGTCGGTCCAGGAGAGGCTGTTGACGGTTGTATGCTCGATCGAATCCCGATGTGAACAAAGGTACGATTTTGTCTTGAAAAAGAGGGGGAAGAGCCTTGGAAATTGATCGTTCGGGCGCATGAGGTGTTTTGGGCAACGGAGAAAGAGCGGGGTGCGAGGATCGGAACAGGGGAGGCTCGGGAGGATGGGGTCAGAAAAGCCGTAGGCCCCGCGACTTATCTCGAGTCGAGGGGCCTATGGTAAAGGATACCGGAAGAGCGTTCCTAACGACGGGGAGAGGCCTGTTCGTCGGGGAGGTCGCTTGTTCCAGGGAAAGAGGCTCCATAACCTCCTGCTTTCATGAGGGCGTTTTGGGGCGGGCAAGCTGCTGCTTTCGGGAACAATACCGTTGGCACTGTCGGGAGAGATCGTATCCCAACAAGGCCCCTAACATGAAATCCTCTTCCGGAGTCAGTTGATTCAACGGTTTGTGGATAAATTGTCCGACGGCCGCCAGGCAGGACTCTTCGCCGAAAAAGAGGTTGATGTTACGGCGGCCGGCGGTCTGCATGAGGTAGCCGATGCCCTGACGCTCCAACCGCTCCGTGACCAGACGGGCACACGTCGGACAGAGCGTACATAGCACCAGTCGTCGAATTCCTTTTTGAAATTCGTAGATCAGGTGCAGTACCGTTTTGATTTCGCCGAAACGGTGCAAATCCGCGGGACTCATGGTGCTCAGGCGTTTTGCAGGGCGGCGACCCACGTTTCCAAACGGGAGGCGGTTTTTTCAGGGGCATCGTCATCGGCCAGCAGACCGAGTACCTGCCCCCCTTGAAATGCTTTCGACTCTTGAAGCGGGTAGTCCGTCGCCGGGACGATGCCGATAAAGGTACATCCGCTACCGCTGAGCGTTTCGTGCAACAGCCCGATCGCGTCACCGAACGAGTCGGGGTAGGAGGCACTGTCGCCGCAGCCGAACAGCCCGACTCTCTTGCGGCTCAGATCGGCGTTTTTTAAGGAGTCGATGAATGAGTACCAGTCATCTTGCAGATCGCCGACCCCCCAGGTCGAGCTCCCCAACAGCAGCGTGTCGTAGGGTTCGATAGCCTCGATCGAAGCGCCTCCGACGTCATGCAGATGGGCGGTAGCGATACCGAGTCGATCGGCGATTTGACGGGCCAGTGCCAGGGTGTTGCCAGTAGTGCTGCCATAAAAAATTCCAGTCATGGTTTAGTACTTTTTAGTTGATAAACAGAAGATTGGTTCTCCAGGGGTGTCGCTTGTGTGCGGGACGGAACCGGTCTGACCCGCGGCGGAGAACGATTCTGCGGTAAAAGTAGAGAGCTGCGGGCGCTCGGGCAATCCCTATATGTGAGGAAAACGAATGGTGGGTTTCCCTACTTGTGGGCAAGACGCAGGCCATTGGAAAAATCGAAAATTCTCCCTATTTTTATTGATTCATTGGCGCAAGGAAGCGCAGACCCAAACGAAATTTTCATAACAATCCTATGAACTATCGGAAACTTTTTTGGGGGGTTATTTGCCTCGGATGGTGGTGGAGTGCCACCGCACAGCCTGGTGGACAGGCGATGAGCGTGGATGATTTGGCCGATTGGCAGCGAATCACCCAGCGCGCGATCTCGGACGACGGTCGGTGGGTGGCCTATAAAATGGAATCTTGGCGGGGTGACGGCAGCGTCTATCTGCATGCTGCTGACGGGACCTCGCGGGCGATGTTCGCTCCGGCCAAAGGCTTTGCCTTTTCGGCTTCGGACCGCTATTGGGTGGTGACCGTCACCCCCTCCAGAACCTTGCTCGATTCGCTGCGTCTGCAAAAGGTCAAGGACGATCAGCTACCGATGGATCGGTTGGTGATCTGTCAGGTGGAAGGAGCCCGGGAAACGATCGATTCGTTGCGGGGCTTTCGGTTGGCCGAAAGTGCCGACTGGTTGGCGTATCAACGGGGACGCAATGATTCGACCCTCTATGTCCGGACCCTGGACGGTACGAAAAGCTATCGTTTCGAGGGGGTAACCGATTATCAATTTGCCAAACGGAGTCCGAAGTTGTATTTCGTTTCGAAAGGCGGGACCCTGCAGGCAGGCCTCTATGGTGTGGATCCCGAACAGGGAGAGCCGGTGCAGTTGAAGGCCGGGGATGGGGTGTTTGCCCAGACGACTTTCGATGAATCGGGGGATCGGTTGGCGTTTCTGTATAGCGAGTCGAAAGATTCGACCTACAAGGCGATGAGCCTGTGGCTCTCTCAGAAAGGGGCTCCGGCCCGGATGATCGCTCAACGGGGCGATCGGGCTTTCCCGAAAGGCTGGGTGATCAGTGAATACGGAAAGCTGAACTTTTCGAAATCGGGGGAACGTCTTTTCTTTGGAACGGCGCCGGAACCGCGGCAGAAAGATACCACCGTCCTGGCGGCCAATCGTCCCGAGGTGCAGGTGTGGAGTTGGGACGAACCGGTGCAGTATACCGTGCAACAGTATAATCTGAAACAGGATTTCCAGAAAAGTTACCGGGCCCTCTATGACCTGGCTCAGAACAAATTGATGCAGTTGGCCGATCAGACCTTGCCCGATCTGATTCTCGATGCCGACAGCGAGGCCCCGGTGGCCTTGTTGGCGGGCAGTGAACGCTATTCGCTCTCCTCCATGTGGGAGGGACGTACCCGCAACGACTATTATACCGTGTCGTTGCAAACGGGCGAACGCCACCTGCTGTCGGAGGGCGATTACAGCGACTATCGGTTGTCTCCGTCCGGGAAATATGCCTATACCTATGCCCAGACCGACAGCTGTTGGTATACGATTTCGTTGGCTGACGGCGAGCGTCACCAGCTGACGACACCTGACCGGTTTGTGGCCTGGGACGAAGAGAATGATCAACCGGACTATCCGGGGGCTTACGGGGCAGCCGGATGGACCGACGACGACCGTTATTTGTTGATCTACGATCGGTACGACCTGTGGCGATTCGATCCGATGGGGGCCTCCGAACCGCTTCGTCTGACCACGAATGGTCGGGAGAACCAGTTGCAGTATCGGTTGCGGTCGCTGGATCCCGAAGCCCGGACGATCGATCTCTCCAAACCCTACTTGATGGTGGGATTCGATGAACGGACCAAAGGGTATGGATACTATGAAGCTCGGCTCGATCGACCGGGAATTCCGGAGACGCTGATGGCCGGCCCTTACCTGCTGAGCACCCCTCTCAAAGCGAAAAAGGCCGATCGGGTGATCTTTACGATCGAAACGTTCGAGCGCTTCCCGGATTTGCAGACGACCGACCTGACCTTCCAGCATCCCGTGCAGATCAGCCATGGCGATCGGCAACAGGAGCCCTTCTTGTGGGGAACGGCCGAATTGGTGTCGTGGATTTCGCTGGATGGACAGCGGCTGGAGGGGGTGGTCTATAAACCGGCCAATTTCGACCCCTCGAAAAAGTATCCGTTGTTGGTGAACTTCTACGAACGCAACGCCAATTCGTTATACAACTTCCGGATGCCGGAAGCGCACCGCTCCTCGATCGATTACCATTTCTACAACAGTCACGAATATATCGTCTTCAATCCGGATATTCGCTATCGGGTCGGGTATCCGGGCGAAAGTTGTTTCAACTGCGTGATGCCGGGCATAACGATGCTGCTGGCTCAGGGCTACATCGACGAAAAATCCATCGGGGCCCAAGGTCATAGCTGGGGCGGTTATCAGGTCGCCTATCTGGCGACACGGACCGATCTCTTTGCTGCGATCGAATCGGGGGCGCCGGTGGTCAATATGTTCAGTGCCTATGGGGGCATTCGTTGGGGATCGGGATTGGCTCGGGCGTTCCAGTACGAACATACCCAGAGTCGTCAGGGAGGAACCCCCTGGACGACGCCGATGCGCTATTTCGAAAATTCGCCATTGTTCACGATGGATAAAGTGAACACCCCGATTCTGATTATGCACAACGACTCGGATGGCCATGTGCCCTGGTATCAGGGGATCGAATATTTCGTGGCGATGAAGCGGTTGGGGAAACCGTGCTGGTTGTTGAACTACACCGGCGAACCGCACTGGCCGACCCGGATGGCGAATAAAATCGACTTCCAGACCCGTATGTTCCAGTTCTTCGAGCATTTCTTGAAACATCGCCCTGCTCCGAAGTGGTTGGAAGAGGGGGTTCCGGCCGTCGATCAACCCTATGAATTGGGGTATTGATCGTGGTTGACTCCGATTAACGACGCAGCTCCGGGATTCCCGGGGCTGTGTCTGTTTTTACGGGCGATAGAGGCGGAGAGAGCATAGTTATTTTTCGGTCTCCGGGTAGGGCGGAAACGGGGAAAAGAGGGCCGCTGGGCAGGGCGAGGACGGGACAAAAGAGAAAGCCGGAACGGTTTGCAGGAGAAGCTCGGGCGCGCAATTTCGATGCGAAACCCCGTTCTCAGAAACGAACCGCTCGGCCAGATTGGGCCGCCATCCGATGAGGACGAAAAAGGAATTTTAAGGGTAAAACACAATAATTCAATCGATAGGCCCGTATTATAGGGGCTTCCGGCTGTCGAGGGGGGAGAACATTGCCCGGAGAACAGTTGGAGTGCGGTTCCTCTTTCGGTCGCCTAAGGAACGATAGACCTGGAGCGGAACGCAGGAGTGAAGTGCGTATGCGCTCACGGGATAGAAGAACGGATCACCATATATGCCTATAGTAGTATCATAGAAGCAATATCTATCTCTCTAATAAAGTATCTCTTTTGTTTAATTAATGATCGAATTACCTATGAAAATGAAACAGCAAAGAAAGGGAATCGTCGCGTTGGCGATCTTGGGCTTGGTCGGATGTTCTAAATCGGCGCAAGAAATACCTACGGATCCGATTTTGACCCCCGATTTGTCGGCACCTATCGAGTTGAACGCCGGCATCCATGTGCATACGCACGTCAAGGCTCTGACAGGCCCGGTGACCGGAGCGACCTTCCCGGAAAGTACGGACGATGTGTTTCGCTTACGGACTTATGCCGGTGCTTCAGCTCCGACCGATTGGAGCGATGGCGCGATCTATGACGGCATGAATGACCTGCAGGTCAACAGCGGAAGTAGTAGCGTGTTAACCCTCTCAACGCCGAAGTATTATCCTTCGGATGCTTCGAAAAAGCTCTATTTTTATGCGTGGTCTCCCGCCGCCAGCTCGATTACGGCCGGGGGAAGTGGTTCGGCGCCTGTCGCCAACTATACCCTTACCGGTCAGGAAGATATCCTGTGGGCCAAGGATGACCGAGGCATTGCCAAGGATGTGCCGTCTCAAAGCAGTCAGCCCTCCCTGAACTTTACCCACAAGCTGAAACAGGTGAAGTTCAAGCTGGTGAAAGATGCCTCTTTTGAAGAGGGTCAGACGGTTTCGTCGATCAAAATCACCCAGGTGAAGACCTCGGCAAAGTTGAATTTGAGCGACGGAACCTTAACGTTTGACGGCCAGGCTGATCAGGAATTGGACTACCCGATCGATACGGGTACGGATGATGCGATCACGGCCGAGGGAACGGAGATGCATTCGTGTGTCATGTTCGAGCCGGGCGCGACCTTCACGATCAGCATTACGGTCGGCGGGGTCGAGTATCGAGATGTGACGGTTTCGTTGGGAGATGGCGGTGTTGCCGGGAACAGTTATCTGGTGACGTTGACCTTCAAACGCAACGATATTGTGCCGACGGCTTCGATTACGGATTGGGTGCCGGGCACGGAAGCGGGGGTCGATATCATGTAACGTGCCGTACGCCGGCCGATTCCTGCATGTAAAAGGGGAATCGGACCGTGATTAGAAGATGTAAACCGATGTTTGGGTGGAACCGGTCAAGAAATCGATTACGATTTCTTGACCGGTTCGTAGTTTGAAAGCTAGGGAAAGGACGTCCCGGGAGGAAACGGAGAGAGCCCGATTTTCTATGACAGAGATGGGATCAGGGGATTGATCGAGGGAGTTGAGAGGGTCGATTGGCGTTGGGAACTTGCGAAAATTTCCTGCTGAAGGAGTTTTTTTACAGAAAATCTCTCAAGGAAAAGAGAAGATAAGAAAAATTTTAGGGATAAAATTATTTTTGATTAAAATTCTTTTTAATTTTAGAAAAACTAAACCCATCAAGCCATGAAAAAAAACTTATTTCTCTCTTGCCTTTTCGTGATGTTGATCGGATTGGCAAGCGCTTTTGGTGCTAAACCCACGGCGGAGCAGATTGAACAGGCGGCAGCGGTCAGAAAGGCGATGGCTGAAAGTAAGGATTATACCTTGTACATCAATCGAGGTGCGAATAATACGCGAGGAGGAAGTATTCCGATGGCTGCAATCGTTCGGGTTAAAGGTGATGAGGTCTATTCTACCTTACCCTATTGGGGTGATTCCCGTAATTCTGCCTTCTCTTCGGATGCCGCGATGCGATTCACGGCAAAGATTACCGAATATGAGGTGACTGAAGGGAAACGGAATAAAACGCTGGTCTCTTTTACCGCAGAGGATCCAGGGGGACAGACCTATAAGATGCGCTTTGTTCTTTTCTACAATGGTCGTGTCGATTTATCGACCAGTGGATCGAACGTTCAACCGATGAGTTATTCGGGCGCGATCGGAGCGACCACGGAAGGAGATACCGAACCCCGCTAAGCGGAAATGATATCGAAGAGGGATCGTATTAACGATCCCTCTTTTTGAATATCAAGGGGCGAGTAGGTCAAGGAAGGTGAACAGGAAAAGTGAGGAGCGAGTGAAGGGAAGGGCTGGAGTGAGGACGAACAGATCGGACCGCATGAGAGGACTCAGGAAGAGGAAGAGGAAGAGGAAGTATGAGAGCGTATGAGTGGAGGGGAAATGGAATTCGGTTGGATCTTTGGAGAAAAACGCGTGTTTCAGGAAGATCAGTTTTGCAAAATCCGAAAAAAGATATATCTTTGCCTCCCGTTAGATAAGGTCTGATGGCCGAGTGGCTAGGCACAGCTCTGCAAAAGCTGCTACAGCGGTTCGATTCCGCTTCAGACCTCACAGAAACCGCGTTGTAGAGAACTACAACGCGGTTTCTGTTTTGCGGGGATCTTGGTGGACATGAAAATCGGATTGGTCACTTCAGACGTAATATATGTGAAATAATCGTGATGGGAGAGATATTTATTATTTCATGGAAGGTCCTGGACTAATAGCCGTTCTCTTTTTGTTTTGGAGAGGGGAATGGTCGATCGTAGAGCAATCAATAACGATTTAATCCTATAAAAACGAGGAAGTCGAAATAGACTGTAAATAATGATTAATTCGTTTTTTTGTTTATGCCCCGTTTGTCTGGAATGTTGAAATATGGCGTGCTCCCACGCAGGGTTAGGTCAAGTTTGGATTGCCAAATCGTCAAGGGTCTTTGAAATCCTTGGGCTTTTAATGTTTTATGTTGATTTGTAGGCAATAAATATCGTAAATCGCTTATTTTTAATGAAAATAAAAATTGGAGTTATTCTAAAGTTGGGATTTATCTGAAAAGATCGGATGAGAAAAACGGCCAAGACTTTCGTGGGCCATATGGCGATTAACGCTCTTTTGATTCTGTAAGTGCCGTTTGGGAGTGAAAGCGAGCTACGAAAGATGATAGCTGTGCATGGCTAAACTATGAAACAACTATCGTTCATGATATCTTTATATGTTGTACGTTTATGAGCTTGTTTTAGGCTGCCGTGAAGAAGCAGATCTACAACGATACGATAAAACGGGATAAGGCGAATGCGCAGGAACGCATCGGCGACAAGTGTACATTGGTGCAATGGTAGTTAAACTTTTATTTTGTCATTCCATTCAATACATCGGAAAAAGTACAACACCTTGCGAATCGGAGAATGCACCAGACCCCTACACTTAAACAAAGGCAAATGAAAAAATATTGAGGGGATAAGGAACCTTTCAACAGGAAGGAGATGGTCAGCATCCATGCCCATATGGTGGCACCGACAAACCATTGTGTGACTTTTTGTGTTGAGATGTATCCCGGTGCATAATATTTACCTCGGCAGGGTGACTTGTATACCTTATTCCAGTCATCTTTATAGATACGGCTATATACGTAGAGGTTTTTGCCGAGCACAGCTTCTTCTCGGTCGTGGAGGATTTTGACGAAACTTTTCATCCAGGCGTAATGGCCGATCAGCGATGCCTGCCAACAAATGGAGGCGAGCAATCCCAAGGTGGCAATGACCAAGGGTAAAAAATAGCTCGGATTCGTGTACTCGTTGCACCATCCTTTCATAGATTCCGGCCATACCTTATAGAGAGCCACGAACAACGCTCCGACGAAAATCGAGTAGTAATTCATCCAGGTATGGTAACGGGTTATATGAAATTGGTAAGCACTGATAGCCTTTTCGTAAGCTATTTCTAGGATAGACATACTATTTTATCGATATTAGAATTCAGTCTCAATAATTTCTTTGAAGGTCAGTTCATTCCATCCCGGTGCTGTTCGATAAGCTTCCGCACAATTCGTCGGGACATAGAGTGTAAATGTATGGTTGTTGTCAGGCATTGGCTGGAGTTCTAAGGTTGGCGGAGTAGTGGGTTTACAATATACACTCGTCAAGCTCGAACAATTGTAAAAGACATAATCGCCTATTTCTGTAACGCTCGCCGGAATAGTAAGGCTCCCCAAACTTGAACAATTCGAGAAGGCTTCATATCCGATTGTCTGAAGTTCCTCTGGCAGCGTGATGCTTGTAAGTCCGGAACAACCAGAGAATGTCATTATGTCAATTCCTGTAAGGCTTTTGGGAAGGGTAAGACGTGTTAAACTGGAACAGCCTGAAAAGGCCGCTCGTAAAATGGTTGTGACGCCATCCGGAATGGTTATGCTAGATAGCTTGGAACACCCGTTAAAAGCTTGCTGCCCAATCCCTGTTAACGTTTGCGGCAGTTTAATCGTTGTCAATGTTTGGTTGTTTTCAAAAGCGTTAGAGGGTAATATTGTTAGGTTAGCCTGTTCCATATCCAATACCGACAGGTTAGGCAAACTGTTAATGGCCTGGATATCGGTACTGTTTAATGGACCGATCAGTGTCAATTCATGAATGGTCGTTTTGTCATATTGATCCAATATTTCGGTTAATGTTCCAGCTTGAGATAATGTGATCGGGCTATCCAGGGTCGGTTGTCCAAAAACATCTATGGCGGCCATAATCGTATGACTACCGTCGGAAACGGATACAATTACACGATTGACAGTCGGGATCTTGGAACTGATTTCGATTCTTCCTGTGGTTGTTGAGGCCGGAACCGTGCGTAACGTGTACCCTCCGTCCTCGTTCAGCATTTCCGCTTTCACGACATTATTTGCACTGCCTCCAGAGATCGTATATTGTACCGTTTTTGTTTCGTTTACCTGAAAGCTTAGAGAAAGTTCTCCGGTAAAATGGATCGCCAGAGTAGGCTTTTTGGGCAGCGTGATTTCTTCTCCGTTGGTTAAGGTGAAATAGACATTATATTCGTCCTGCGTGACGCTTTGAAACATGGGGTCTCCATCCTTGCCGGGTTGCCCGTCTTGTCCAGGAGCCCCATCTGCCCCATCTGCCCCATCTTCACCGGTAGCCTTGCCCAGTATTTCCCATGTCTGTTCGTTGTCGTAGGAAACGTACCAATAACCGTCTTCGATTTTTAATTTTGGGGTGATGCCGTCTTTACCCGGAGTACCGTCCTCCCCCGGAGTTCCTGGTGTTCCATCCTGCCCGGATGCCCCTTGCAGATCCTCCAGCCATTCGTCTAAGGTTCCGATATATCCCTTTTCCACTGCCTGTTCATAGGCGGATTGACCGTTCGCGCCTTTGAGGGATTCGAGCCATTCCTCCAGCGTTCCCGTATACCCCTTTTGTAAGGCGAGTTCATATGCCGATGCTCCATTTGAGCCATCGGTTCCCTGTGCTTTGATTTTGTTGGCGCCATCGGTTAGCCAATTGCCATTCAACGTCCAGTAATAGATGCCGTCCGTATCTTGTCGCACTCCGATCACAGGCGTATCGCCATTGTTTCCTGTAGCTCCCGCTTCCCCTTTTTCGCCGTCTTTGCCATGGTAGATGGTAATTGGGTTGCTTTTCGTAAACGAAATCGTATAGCCGATTTCCTGGCCGTCCTGGATGATAGGGGTAACACCGGTAACATAATCGAAAGTCTGAACTGCCGTTACGATGGTTTGTAAAGACGAAATGTTGGTGTTCATCTGTTTACACAACTGTTCGAGTTGGATCATGCGTTCTTCGAGAGCATGGACGCTGTCCCACAAATTGCTGTCATCATATTTGCTGCAACTGGATACAAACAGAAGGGCGATAGCCCCAAGCATGGTAAAGAATCGGTTCATAACCAATATTTTAATTTGTTCAATCATTTCAATTTTAGTTACCCTTCAAAACGCTTAAATGGTATTTGATCTAATCGTAAAAAAGGAAAGAGTGGAGTGGGTTTGGCTGATTTATACATGCAGGTTGTGCAATGACCTAACAGCAAATAAACAACGCAATACCCCATCTTTGAGATATGGGGTATAGATACGAAGAACACGCTGTGGCTATTGTCTATACAAGAAAAGAGGACGGTTCGTCTATCCTTTTTCTGGAGAAAACGTCCCCCTGTATTTATGGAGAACAATGTGAAACCATCTTCGTTGTACCTCTACTTTGTGCGCTTTTACACTCCGTATTGCAAAGATATATGATTTTCACATCCGTACAAATATCTATTGCATAGGGGTTCTTGCACGAGAAATGGACCTTAATATACCAACGATCTACCAAAGAGATGGTGGGTTATTTCATTTGTCTCCCTTGGCTTTGTTTATGGCCTTTGATGTTGAGCCCTAATATCCTCTGTGGTGTCGGAGTCATTGGTTTATCGTAAGGCAGTTTAGGAGTAGCAGGATCCGCCTAGGACTGTTCCTATACCGTACAAACCACGTTGTGGCATTTTCTATTTCAGCGTCTTGGGAAAGTTCGCTTGAATATAATCTTCCGCAAAAGCGTATAGGTCTCATATTTTTGGAATTGAGGGCTTGAAGGTCAGAGAATCCGGGAGCATGGCAATACGCTCCATTTGATCAATGGGGCCTGTTGCAGAACCTGCCGTAAATGCGAATTATCTCGTTTTGTAGGGTTCCAATCGTTGGTATTGATAGTGATTGATAGTTTCAAGGTTCAGTCTTTCGCTTTTGCTGTTTGACTTTGGAGGTTTCCACCAACGAGTCGATACTTCTCACGATATTGGCACCGACTTCAGCTGTCACATTTTTTATTTTCCAGTTGCTCTTTTCTTGATAACTTAATATGAGGTCGCTCGTAACACCGCTGATTTATGTTCATGCAGAGCTCCCCGGCCATCGATCGTTCCAACTCATAACCGGTTATGACTTTGATATAGGTATTTTTAGGATTACAGGTTTATCGGGTTATCATCTCCTTCGGGTCATGATGTTATTAGCGCCGAATGGTGTGGCATACGGACGTGCAGGACGGAATGGTAAAAATTCGTTGTGTCAAGACTCTCGTATCATTTCGAAGAGTTAGTCGACCATTAGGTCGGACAAATAACAAAGTGCCTTTGGCATAACAAAGTCTTAGTCTGGCTGTTTGATACGTTATTTGTGCGAATACGCATCCAAGAATTGGGCCCCATATCCGGAATCTAAAGTCTACCTGTCGGAAATTGTCGCTAATTGTTTATCTTTATAGGGCGCTCCCTCGGATTGGAAAGAAGGGACGTTCTGCGATACCCGTATGCTCGTATGTTGATCGACGATATTGCCTTGACTATGCATCCTGAAGTGGGATGCCGAACCGTGATCCATCTGCTTGAACATTTCGGTTCGGCGGAGCAGGTCTATGCCGCCACCGAACAGGAGTTGTGTCGTGAAGCGGGCTTAAAACCTGCGGTGGCTCGCAGTATCTTGAACCGCGAAACCCATCTTCGAGCCCAAAAAGAGTGGGAATTTGTGACACGTCGTCGGTTGAGGGTGTTGACCTCGAATAGCGCAGCATATCCGGTACGGTTACGTGAATGCGGGGATTATCCGCATGTCTTGTATGTGAGCGGAGATTTGGATTTCAACCGGGGTCATTGGTTGTCGGTTGTCGGGACCCGTAAAATGACCTCTTATGGCAGTCGAATGTGCGAAACGATGATCGGAGAGCTCGCTCAACGGGTGCCGGATTTGGTGATCGTAAGTGGCTTGGCCTATGGGGTCGATGTGGCGGCCCATCGGGCGGCCTTGAAATATGGGGTGCCGACGGTAGGGGTATTGGGGCATCCGATTACCCGTATATATCCTCCGGCCCATACTGATACGGCTCGACGGATGGTCCTGCAGGGCGGGGCCGTGCTCAGTGAGTTTGCCAGCGATGAGGAGCCCTCCCGGGCCGGTTTCGTACAACGGAATCGTGTGATTGCCGGGTTGAGTGAGGGAACGTTGATTGTGGAGTCGGCCGCACGGGGCGGTTCGTTGATTACGGCCGATATGGCGGATGGGTATCATCGGACGTTGATGGCGATTCCGGGCCGGGTAGGGGATCTGTACAGCGAAGGAACCAATCGGTTGATTCGGACGCTGAAGGCCCAGATGGTGTGTGGGGGACAAGATATTCTCGAGGCGATGAATTGGGATGTGGATTTGGCGGAGCGCGGTGAACGGGACCAACAGACGGTTGAGGCTCCTTTCAAACAGCCTGAACGTCCCCTCCAAGAGGAGCCAGGGTCGTTCGATGAAGCGTCGAGGGTGTCGAAGCGGAGTGTAGGGCCCGATAGACGGCCGAGTTTGAGGGTCGATTTGCGGGTGAATAGGGGGGCGGTTCTGCGCCCGGATTTGGATGCGGTTTCAGGGCAGGTCTCGGGAACCGATCCAGTGGATATCTCGGGGACAGCTTTAGAAGAGGGTTTTGGGGTAGCTTCAAAGGAAGGCTCAGGTGCTGCGTCAAAGAGAGTTTCGGGGGCTGCGTCAGAAAAAGTTTTGAAAACGATTTTGGAATCAGATTCGGAGTCGGGAAGAATAACGTCTGAGAGGAGATCGATAGAGGGTTCGGACGTTCGGTCTGGGAACGCGGAGGACGAGGAGGTTCTCTCTTCGGCCGCCCGTCGGTTGTTGGAGCTGATAGATCGCGATGAGGCGATCGGATGGGATGAGCTCGTCTTGAAAGCGCCTTTCCCGTCTGCCGATTTGGCGTTGCTGTTGTTGGACCTGGAGTTCCAGGGACGGATCTGCAGCTTGCCGGGAAATCGGTATCTGAAATGCTAAAAAACTCTCTACCTTTGTCCTGATAAGAGGGCCGGTTGGAGGGGCTGAACGGGTGAAACCCTGCCATGGAGATAGGGGTCATAAACCGTTTCCCCGCTGAGGTCGAATCGTTCGGAACCGGAGGTGTCGACTCAGAGCTCCCGGAAGGGTGGATCCGCAACAAAAGGGCATTACCGAGCGGGCGATATCTATTTATTTAAAGCGAGCAATCATGAGGATGATCGATACACATACGCATCTGTACGAGGAGCAATTTGATGCCGATCGGGAGTCGGTGGTGGAACGGGCCCGGGAAGCCGGGGTGGATGTTCTGCTCTCTCCGGCCATTGATCGAGCCTCGTACGAGGCGATGTTTGATTTCACGCGGCGTTATCCGGGTTCCTATGCGATGATGGGGTTGCACCCGACTTCGGTGAATGATAATCCGCACTGGAAAACGGATCTCGAAACGGTGGAACACTATCTGGCCGCACCCCCGCAGGGGATTCGTTTTGTGGGGGTAGGGGAGATCGGTCTCGATTTTTATTGGAGTCGGGAGTCGGTCTTGGAACAGCTCGAGGCGCTGCGGGTGCAGATCGAATGGGCGTTGCGATACGATTTGCCGGTGGTGTTGCATACCCGGGAGGCTTGGGACGAGATGTGCGATTTGCTGGAAAACTACCGTGGACGAGGATTGCGAGGCGTGTTGCACAGCTTCTCGGGAACGGCCGAGCATTACGAACGGATGAAGCGCCTGGGAGGATTTCTTTTTGGGGTAGGTGGTCCGGTGACCTATAAAAAATCGGCGATTGCGGCTTTGCTGCCTCACATGGAGCTGTCGGAACTGGTGTTGGAGACGGACTCGCCCTATTTGCCGCCGGTCCCGCATCGCGGCCAACGTAACGAAAGCGCCTATTTGCCATTGATCGCTCAACGGATCGCCGAATTGAAAGGGGTGGACGTCGAGGAGGTCGCTGAAACGACTACCCGACAGGCGGCGACATGCTTCGGGTTACCCTTGTCCTGATGGCCACAGATCCGGGTCACGATCCGGGCCACAGATCCCGCCCGCAGATCTAGTCCACGGAGACGGCTCACAAAGACGGTCTGCATACGCATTGTGTTGGGGTCAGACCCTGGATGATATGCAGCCGGGACTCGGACGATATGCCGACAGCAACAGGGAGAGGGGCAGACGGCATTCTGGTAAGGTTGGCTGCGCGATCGGCACGACGTTTGGTCAGGCGTGGGGTGACGTTGGTTACGGGATCGGAACCATATCTCACCCGCAGGGGGGTGTTGTTGGGGGGAAAATTCGGATCGCCGCGAAGAGGTTTTCGTTTCCGGAGGCTCTGCAAGCGGGAGCCGAGAGGAGAGAGAAAGACAGGGACCGAGGGGCCGTGAGGAGCTGCTCGGGGTGGAGAACGGGCGTGGAAAAATCATCGAAAATGTGTTAATTTGCAAAATAGAACCGCATAAACAATCCTGCCATGAAACCGATGTTGTATGGGGGTGCGCTCTTGGCGGCGGCCCTGTTGAATGTTAACTGTCAATCCGATATGAAAACCATAAAGACATTGCCGTATCCGGTTGCCCGGATGGACTCCACGGTGGACGACTATTTCGGGACCCGGGTGGCCGATCCGTATCGTTGGATGGAGGACGATCACGCGCCGGAAACCGCCGCGTGGGTCAAGGCCGAAAACGAGGTGACGGAGAATTACCTGGCACAGATTCCCTACCGGGAACAGGTGCGTGAACGTCTGACGCAGTTGTGGAACTATCCGAAATATGGAATTCCGCGTCAGGTGGGAGACTATCTGTTCTTCTTCGAAAACGACGGCTTGCAGAATCAGAGCGTTCTGTATCGCCAAAAGGGTGTCGATGGAGCCAAGGAGGTTTTTCTCGATCCGAATATGCTGTCGGACAACGGAACGTTGGCACTGGTGGATGTTTCCTTCTCGAAAGACGATCGTTATATGGCCTATGCCGCTGCGGTGGCGGGGTCGGATTGGGTGGAAATCCGGGTCATGGAGACGGCTACGGGCAAGACCCTGGCCGATCGGATTCAATGGGTGAAATTCTCCGGGGCCGCATGGAGTGGTGACGGATTTTATTATAGTGCGTACGATCGACCGGACGAAAAGACCCGGCTGTCGGCGCAGAACCAGTTCCAGAAGGTCTATTATCACCGTTTGGGCACCTTGCAGAGCGAAGACCGCTTAATCTATGAGGATCCGGATCATCCGTTGCGCTACTTTACCCCGGAGGTGAGTCGGGACGATCGCCATCTGTTTATCACCGCTTCGGAGGGAACCGATGGAACCGAGGTGCTGTATCGGGCGACGCAGGATCCGAACAGTCGTTTTCGGGTGTTGTATCCCGGGTTTGCGGACAACTATTACCTGGTCGAATGCCAGAACGGAGAGGCTATCTTCCGGACCAATCATCAGGCTCCCAACTATGCGTTGGTGGTGGCCGATCTGAATGGAACGACGCCCGAAACCCGTACGTTGGTGGCGGAAGATTCGACCCGCCTGCTCGATGGGGCTACGATGGCGGGCGGTTCGCTGATGCTCTCCTACCTCGATAAAGCGCATAGTGTTGTGGAACAGTACGATCGGACCGGCCAGCCGATCCGACAGGTGACCTTGCCGGGCCTGGGAACGGTGAGCGGATTCTCGTCTGAAGCCGGCGATCCGGTGACCTATTATGCCTATGAAGGATTTACGGCTCCGGCCGCAATCTATCGGTACGATACCCGGGACGGGGCCTCTTCCTTATTCAAGGAGTCTTCGTTGCCGTTCGATCCGGACGAATATACCTCGGAACAGGTGACGTTCAACAGCAAGGATGGTACGCCGGTCACGATGTTTCTGGTCCATCGTAAGGATATGAAACGCAATGGAAAGAATCCGGTTTATCTGTATGGTTACGGCGGCTTCAACATCAGTCGCACCCCGTCGTTCTCGGCCCAGAATATCCTGTTGATGGAACAGGGCGGTATCTATGCACTGGTGAATCTGCGGGGCGGCGGCGAATATGGCGAACAGTGGCACCGGGCCGGGATGCTGGAAAAGAAACAGAACGTTTTCGATGACTTTATCGCCGCCACCGAATACCTCATCGCCGAAGGATATACCTCGGCGGAAAAGCTGGGGATTGCCGGCGGATCGAACGGCGGTCTGTTGGTGGGGGCTTGTATGACGCAGCGTCCGGATCTGTTTGCGGTGGCTCTGCCGGCCGTAGGGGTGATGGACATGTTGCGCTTCCACCGCTTTACGGTCGGTTGGGGCTGGGTCGTGGAATATGGCTGCAGCGAAAACGAAGCCGATTTCCCCTATCTGTACGCCTACTCGCCGTTGCACAACATTCATGCGGGGGTTTGCTATCCGGCCACGTTGGTCACGACGGCCGATCATGACGACCGGGTGGTGCCGGCGCATTCGTTCAAATTTACGGCGACCTTGCAGGCCGCTCAGGGGTGTGATCATCCGGTTTTGATCCGCATCGATACCGACGCCGGTCACGGTGCGGGCAAACCAACCACAAAAAAAATCGATGAAGTGACCGATTTGCTCTCGTTTTTCTTCTGGAATACGGGAACGCGTGTTCGGTAAACGATCCCGGGCGCTCTTCTGTGCATCGATCAGACGATCGGAATAGACGCCAGAAAGCGTTCAGGGGAAGGAAACAATGGCATGAAAGAGAAACAATCTGAGCTCGAAGAGGAGATGAAAGCCTGGGCGGCCCGTTATGGGGTACCGCTCGAGTATCTGCGGGAGACGGGTTCGACCAATGTGGCGGCGCGTGCGCAGAGCTATCCGAATGGGACGATCCTGCTGGCCGAACGCCAAACGGCCGGTCGGGGACAACGGGGCAATCGTTGGTTGAGTGCGCCGGGTGAAAACCTGACCTTCTCGGTGGTGTTGCATCCCGATTTTTTGCCGGTCAGTCAGCAGTTTTATCTCTCCAAGGCGGTGAGCCTGGCTTTGACCGATACGCTGGACGAACTGTTGGCCGAGGCTCGGACCACGACCCCGGAGGAGGGAGCGGCTGGACAACCGTCGGTCGCAGAGAAGCCGTTGCCGGTCTCGATCAAATGGCCGAACGACATTTATGTCGGAGGAAATAAAATCGTGGGGATTCTGATCGAAAACGATTTGAGCGGCGAGGTTTTTGCCCGTTCGATCGTGGGTATCGGACTGAATGTCAATCAGACCGTCTTTCCCGAAGAGTTGCCCAATCCGACCTCGCTGGCCCTCGAAACCGGATCGGCCTGGGCCTTGACGGAGGTGTTGGGAAGCTTCTATCGTGCCTTGAGTCGTCGCTACGATCAGCTGGGGCGTGGGCTCCTGGACGAAATCGACCGCGATTACAAGGCCCGCATTTATCGGTTGGGTCAGGAGAGCCGATTCGCGCTACCCGCCTCGAAGAGCCCGTTTTGGGGCACCATCACCGACGTGTTGCCGGGCGGTGCCTTGGAGGTGCTCCATCGGGAGGATGGACGGAAACGACACTATCTGTTCAAGGAGATCGAATACCTGTTGTCGTGAGTCGGGCACGAAATGTGTGGGATCATCGGGTCGATGATCTCGGAGCCCGGGGCGTCGCGTGCCGGTGGGGACGCTCGGGCCCGACCCGAAAATTCACCGGAAAATCCAAGTAGAAAATAAAAGGGCGATGAGCTGTAACTTTTATAGTTCATGGCCGTTATAACACCAAACCCGCAAAGTCAGATGACCGCCTCGGAGTACGATGCATGTGTGGCGAAATACGCGGACCATCTTTACCGTTTTGCCTTGAAATCGTTGCGGGACAGCGATCAGGCCAAGGACATCGTCCAGGAGAGTTTCCTGCGCTTGTGGGAGAATCGGGAGTCGGTGTTCAGCGGAAAAGAGAAGTCGTATCTGTTTACGATTGCCTATCGGTTGATCGTCGACGATGTCCGTTTTGCCAAACGATATGGTTCCAATGAGAATCTGTCGATGCATGCCGACGAACAGGGACGGCAGGGGTATGATAACTTGGGTGAGGTGGTGAAACGGTATGTGGATCGGTTGCCGCCGCGTCAGAAAACCCTGATTTTGCTGAGGGACTATGAGGGGTATTCCTACCGGGAGATTGCCGAAATGACTTCGTTGACGGAAACGCAAGTCAAGGTCTATATTTTTCGGGCGAGAGTCACCCTGCGAAAAGAAATAGGAGATATACAGAATTTATTATAGAAATTGAGATTCAAGAAAAGGAATTGGAGAGACTGTGCCGAAGGCTGCAAAGTGCAGGCTGCAGAGATCTCCTAGCACCCGAAACGTCATGAAAATCACGTCCGAAAATTACGAACAATGGGCCTTGGACTACCTGGAAGGAACCCTGCCTTCCGAACAGCGGAGTGCGTTTGAACGCTTTTTGCAAACGCATGCCCGTGAAGCGGCGGAAATCAAGAGTTTACAGGAATTTATGCCGATTGTTCCAGCCGATCCGATCGTCTTCCCGGAGGCAGCTCTCTTGCGACGCCGTCCGCAGGTGACTCCGTTGCGTCGTTTCCTTTCGCTGGTGAGCGGTGCAGCCGCAGCCGCCGTGATTGCCGGGGGGTTCCTTTGGATCGATCATACCTCGTCGAGACCTAAGGTGGCCATGAGTTCGGTGGTCGTATCGGATTCGACCTCGACTGCGGTCTCCGATTGGCGGGCCGAAGCCGTTATCGCCCAAGCGACCGGAGAGGGCGCAGAAAAGGCATCGGGGGTGCCAGCCGTTTCGGTGTCGGAGGGGACGGTTGAGTCGGTAGTCCGGCCGCTGTCTTCGGGTGCTTCACGGGTCGCCCGCTGGAATCAGAAAACGGCGGCTTTGCTCGAACGGATGGAGGCTCGAAACGAACGCCGGCAGCTACAAGCCGAACAGGAGGCTCAAACGCATGCGGGGCTAACGGAACAACCGATCGATGCGGTGGTGGTGGCTGAAGCGAAACCGCAAGGGGTTTCGTCGCCCTTATCATCGCCTTCGGAAGGGGCCTCGCTGTCGGAAGCCGGCGAAACGAATGAAGCGATCCTCCGCCTGGAAACGCCGGAGACAATGACGCTTGCCTATGAAGAGCCGATGTCGGCCGGGGGCGATCCCTCCTTCGAATGGCCGGTGGATCGGGCGTTGCCCGCGATGGACGAGTCGTTGTTGTCGGACAATGCGCGCATGCTGGATTCGTTGGATATGCAGGAGTTGCGCACCCACCGGGAACGGGGGCTGTTGCGGGCTCTATTCAGTCCGCTGGAACGAATCTCGCCGATTAAATATTATGAAACCGAAGAAGGTCGTGGAGTGGAAATTGCGTCCATTTTGCGCATTGGCAGTCGTAACCGATGAGGATCGGTGCTGTCACGAGGCCTTCCGCTCGATAACCTTATTTTAGCTCCTGATTTATGAAAAAATCGCTGCCGCTGCTCGTATTGCTATTCCTGACCTTGGGCGTGAGTGCCCAGGAGACCGCAACGTTACCCGAAGAGGGAGAGGTCATTGTGGAAAAAAGGGAAGAGTTTACCATCCCCGGTCGTCAAGTAAAGAACAATGAAAGTAAACTGGATATTTCGTTTAATCCGATGTTTACCTCTCGTTTCAAACGCTCTTCGTCCGGGGACCGTACCTGGAAAAAAGGCCACTGGTCCGGGATAAGCTTCTATTATAATGGGCTGATCGATAACCTGGGCGCGTTGTCTACGCCGACGGAGGCTCCGTATATGAGTCTGGGAGTAAAGTCCATTGGGGTGGCGCTCAATCCGTTTTCGGTGACGCTGATTCATGGAAAACGGTTGGGGTTGTTGACCGGGATGGGATTTGAATTCAACAACTTCCGTTTCGACCAGAACGTGACTCTGAAGCGGGAAAACGGTATCACGGGCCCCGATTGGCAATATGTGGAAAAGGGGGTCGATCTGACCAAGTCGAAACTGTTCACCTGTTATTTGAATGTGCCCTTGTTGGTGGAGATTCAGATCGGACACCGGCAAAACTTTTTTATCAATGCCGGGATGGTCGGGGGGCTGAACATCGGCTCCCACACCAAGGTGAAGGCCGATTCCCCCCAGTTCAAGGGAACGCAAAAAAGTCATGGGAACTTGAACTTGCGGAATTTCCATTATGGCTATATGCTCAATATCGGATACGACTGTTTCGCGCTGTCGGTCACGTATTATCGGAGCAACCTGTTTCGACCGGGACAGGGACCTCGGGTGCAGCAGATCAATATCGGATTGAGCTTGATGCTATAACCTGACAGCAGATTACAACAGGAGGCGGAGACCGGGTACGGATCTCCGCCTCCTGTTTTTGCTTGAAAGAGCCAGCCGTAGGAGAACTCGATTCGGCCGCATCCGAAACGCCGACGGAGGGAGATCATGCGGGCAGGGCCGTTTCGTCGACGTTTCGGAATTTCGACGGGAGGGAAAGATTCCCGGAGAAATCGGGGAGGTGCGCTGGCGCTTCGTTCGAAATGATTATCTTTGCATTGTTTATCCTAAACGTTTTCCCGTTATGGAATATACCCGCACTCTTCAGCGTTTCGGGGATGGATCCTCCCGGGCGGAGGTGGCCCGCACCCTCGAACGGATAGCCCCTTATGTGGAAACGAATCGGCGAGACGAGATCTATCGGCGTTGTTTCGGGGCCTTGGATCTGACCTCCTTGAATCCGGAGGATACCAAATCGGGCATTGAAAAGCTGACCCGGAAGGTGGTGGAATTTCCGACCCATTTCCCGGATATGCCGCAGGTGGCCTCATTGTGTGTGTTTCCGGCATTTGTGGAAACGGTCGGTTTGGCGGCCGGCGATTCGCCGTTGACAATCACCAGTGTGGCCGGGGGGTTCCCTTCCTCGCAGACCTATTTGGAGGTCAAAATGCTTGAAGCCGCCATGGCCGTGGAAAACGGGGCGGATGAGATCGATGTGGTGATCAGTGTCGGGGAGTTGTTGAGCGGGGAGTATGATCTGGTTGGCGGTGAACTCGAAATGTTGCGCGGCGAACTGGATGAAGAGATCGTGTTGAAGGTGATTCTCGAATCGGGACTGCTCGAAGATCCCGATACGATCCGTCGGGCCGCCTTGATCGCCATGCAGGCCGGGGCCGATTTCATCAAAACCTCTACCGGGAAGAGCCGGGTGTCGGCGACGCCGGAAGCGGCGGTGGTGATGTGCGAAGCGATTCGCGACTACTACCGGGAAACGGGCCGTCGGGTAGGCTTTAAGGTGGCCGGAGGTGTGTCGACGCCGGAGCAGGCCGTGCTGTATTACACGATCGTAGAACAGATTTTGGGCGAAGCGTGGCTGAACCCGTCGCTCTTCCGGATTGGAGCCAGTCGGTTGGCCAATCGGTTGTTGACGGCGGTGCAGGGCAAAGAGGTGCTCTATTTTTAATCCGGAAAACGGATCGAGAGAACGGATCGAGAGGACGGATCCGGCAGGCGGATCGTAAGGGCGCGGATCCGGCGGGCTCGGAAAATCGAGGAGCGATCCTTGAGAAACAAAATGTTAGAAATTGTAAAGATATAGAAGTTATGAGTTTAGTGACGATCGATGCGCAAGGTCGGCTGCAGGTGCCCGATCAGGTGGAAATTCCTTTTATTGAAGGAGATGGGGTAGGCCCTGAAATTACGGCGGCGACCCAACGAGTGATGGGGGCTGCGTTGCAGAAGGCCTATGGCGACCGTCGGGCCATTCGGTGGAAAGAGGTCCTGGCGGGCGAAAAGGCGTTTAAACAGACCGGCAGTTGGTTGCCTGAAGAGACGATGGAGGCTTTCCGGACCTACAAAGTCGGGATTAAGGGGCCGTTGACGACGCCGGTTGGCGGCGGGATTCGTTCGTTGAACGTGGCGCTGCGTCAACAACTCGATCTGTTTGTGTGTCTGCGTCCGGTACGCTGGTTCCAAGGGGTTGTATCTCCGGTGAAGGAACCCCAGAAGGTCGATATGCACATCTTCCGGGAAAATACCGAAGATATTTATGCCGGGATCGAATGGCAGGCCGGAACCCCCGAAGCGGCTAAATTCTTGAAATTCCTGACCGAAGAGATGGGCGTGACGAAAATTCGTTTTCCGGAAAGTTCGTCGTTCGGGGTAAAACCCGTTTCGCGGGAGGGTTCCCAGCGGTTGGTGCGTTGTGCGATTCGGTATGCGCTGGAACGGGGACTGCCCTCGGTGACCTTGGTGCATAAGGGTAACATCATGAAATTCACCGAAGGTGGGTTCAAAAACTGGGGATACGACGTGGCCGAAACCGAATTCGCCGATCGGACCTTTACGACGCGTCAGTACGATGCCCTGAAAAAAGAAAAGGGCGTGGAAGCGGCCGATCAGGCACGGGCACAGGCCATCTCCGAAGGGAAGGTGATCATTAAGGATGTGATTGCCGATGCTTTCTTGCAGAATACGTTGTTGATCCCCGAAGAGTACTCCGTGATCGCAACCCTGAACCTGAACGGTGACTATATCTCCGATCAGTTGGCTGCGATGGTCGGAGGAATCGGTATCGCTCCGGGGGCCAATATCAATTACAATACGGGGCACGCCATTTTCGAAGCTACGCATGGAACGGCCCCCAACATCGCCGGTCAAGGCAAAGTCAATCCCTGTTCGCTGTTGCTTTCCGGGGTGATGATGTTGGAATACTTGGGTTGGAACGAAGCGGCGGTCCTGATTACCGAGGCGATGGAAACCTCGTTCCGACAGGGACGGGCTACGGTGGATTTGGCTCGCTTTATGGAGGGCGGCGTCAGCCTGACAACCGATCAGTTTGCCGACGAACTGTGTCGGATTATTCGGGGATAATGCGGGCGAACGATCGCCGGAAAAACCAGGAATAGATCATCGTTCCCGGGCCCTGGCCGTACGCGCCACAGACCGACAGGGAGCATTTAAATAGGAAGAGCATCATGTATGAAGCATTAAGAAAAGAGGTAGAACGACTCTGGGATAACCGAGAAGGGTTACGGGAAGAGTCGGCAAAAAAAGTGATTCGAGACGTGATCGAATTGCTGGATAAAGGCGAGCTCCGTACGGCGGAACCGTTGGAAGATGGGAGTTGGCAGGTGAATGAATGGGTGAAAAAAGCGGTGATTCTCTATTTCCCCATTCAGCAAATGCGGGTCATGGAAGCCGGTCCGCTGGAGTTCTATGACAAGATGGAGCTCAAACAACACTACGATCAGTTGGGGGTTCGTGTCGTGCCGGGCGCGTCGGCTCGTTATGGGGCATATATAGCGCCGGGGGTGGTGATGATGCCCTCGTATGTCAATATCGGAGCGTATGTGGATAGCGGGACGATGGTTGACACTTGGGCCACGGTCGGCTCCTGTGCTCAGATCGGGAAGAGTGTCCATCTGAGTGGGGGCGTAGGCATTGGCGGCGTGTTGGAACCGATTCAGGCGGCGCCGGTCATTGTCGAAGATCACTGCTTTATCGGAAGTCGTTGCATTGTCGTTGAGGGGGCCCGAATCGGTACCCAAGCGGTCTTGGGGGCCGGGGTTGTGATTACCGGATCCACCAAAATTATCGATGTCTCGGGAGCGGAACCCGTCGAATATCGGGGCTATGTGCCGCCTCGTAGTGTGGTGATTCCCGGTTCGAAACCCAAAAAGTTTCCGGCCGGCGGATATCAGGTGCCTTGCGCCCTGATTATCGGCCAGCGAAAAGCGTCGACCGATCTGAAGACGTCGTTGAACGATGCGTTGCGGGAGTTCGATCTGTCGGTATAGAAAACCGTAGTACGATTTATCATAAGCGCCGCAACCAAAAGTTGCGGCGCTTGTTTTTACCCCCTCCCGGTCGGATCGCCAGGTCGATGTTTGAGTTCATTCTCGGGGGAAAGGGGCCGAGCACCTCGGAATCATTCCTTTGAACCAGAGGTGGAAGGAGGGGTCTGATCGTCTCAGGTCATACTTTTGTCTCCGAGGCGGAAAGGCGTATCGATCGTCCCGCGATCCATCCCTTTGGCCGGTGGCGGAAAGAGAGGACTGATCGGTTGAAAGTCCTGCTCTTTAGACCGAAGACGGAAGGAAAATCTCCCTCAGACGAAAGTGTGAATTTCGCACGGAGGATGGAAGGAAGATCCCGATCGGTCGGAGACGGACCAGAGAGAAAACTATGGAAGAAGCCTCTCAATCGGCAGGTGGATCGAGACAAGCCCTACTTCCAGGTCCGGAAACTGAGGAAAACGGTGACCATCAGACTGGATAGGCTCTGCTTGCCGCCGAGCAGCTTCTCCATATTGGAGTCGGAGAGGACGTCTTCTCCTTTTTTGAGTTTTGGAGGACCTCCCGATCCGATATTGGTGGAGATTTTGACACCCAGGGCCAGGTGTTTTCCCAAATCGTATTCGGTACCGAGGCCGATATATCCCCCAAAATGTGAGCTGGTGGCCAAGATCGATAGTTTGTTGTTGCTGTGTTTGTCGTCGAACGCCAACCGATAGAACAGTCCGCCGACACTGGCCTCGCCCAATAGCGTGAACCGATGCAGGGGAAGACGATAGATAAAGCTCGGACCGAAATAGTAGATGCCTTGACGTCGGGCATAATCGAAATAGACCCCCATCGTTGCCCACCAGTTTCGATAGAGTTCGGTTGCCTTCATGGAGCTACGGCTCATGTTGGCCTGAATGCCGGCTCCGAACCTTTTGGAGAAAAAGTAGTGGGCATCGAGGTGGAGGGCATAACCGTGACGAAGCGATCCGTCGGTATTCATTTTGGCCTCGTTGGAGAGCACATGAGGGAGGTGATCATGCTCTTTGAACAACAGACGGTAGCCGCCCCCTACGGCAATCCGCAGACCGGTTTGAGAAGAGGTTTTCAGGGAGGAAACCGGCATTTCTTGGGCGCCTAATGATCCGATCAATAGGAAAGTCAACCCGACATAGAGAAGATGTTTCATAGCGCGGAGGTTATGGGGTTCTCGATAGGTGATGGCGCAACAATTTGAAATAGAGGTTATTGGGGAGTTAAAATGAGTCGATAGAATCCGTGCACAGCGCTTTCTCAGAGGTTTTCTTTTTTAAGATAGTTCTATTTTTCTGAAAATCAAAATTGTATCTGAAATAAAATCGCTCGTATCCCTCTCGCGAGGGCATGGAAGCCGGGTGAAAGTGGGGGAGCGGAACCTTCGATCGCTCATTGTGGTGTTGGCGGGAAACCCGTGTCGAGAGCGATGGGTACGAATAATTTATAACATTTTGTATAAATTAAGGAATTTTAGTACCTTGCAAGGCTGTAAGGGAACTGTGTGTTTTATTTTATCGAGGCTGTTATGAGAAACCAAGCCATTTTAGCGAAATTGTCGGAGGCGACAAAATCGACTTGTCGGATCGATAACGATCTCTTTATTAAGTATAATGTGAAACGTGGTCTGCGCAACGAAGATCACTCGGGGGTCTTGGTGGGCCTGACCCGGATCGGCGATGTGCAGGGTTATGAACGCCTGCCGGAAGGGGGCCTCAAGGCTATTCCCGGCCGATTGATCTATCGAGGAATCGATGTCAAGGACCTGGTGAAAGGTGCCTATGCCGACCATCGTTTCGGGTTTGAAGAGACCGCCTTTCTGTTGTTGGCCGGATGGTTGCCCAATCGGGAGGATCTGACCGCCTTCGAGCAGATGATTCACGACTATATGCCCCTGTCCCAGAAAACCAAAATGAATATTCTGGATCTGGAAGGGTCGAATATCATGAATATCCTGGCACGCAGTGTCTTGGAAATGTATACGTTCGATGAAAATCCGGATGATACGTCGGCGGAAAACCTCATGCGTCAGTCAGTCGACCTGATTGCCAAGTTCCCGGCCATCATCGCCTATGCCTACAACATCATGCGGCATGCCAATCAGGGCCACTCGTTACATATTCGTCACCCCAAAGCGGACCTTTCCATCGCCGAAAACTTTTTGTATATGCTCAAAGGCCACTTTACGGAGTTGGAAGCGAGGACGTTGGACCGCGCCTTGGTGCTGCATGCCGAACACGGCGGGGGGAACAACTCTACCTTTACGGTCCGGGTCACCAGTTCGTCGGGTACGGATACCTATTCGTCGATTGCGGCGGCGATCGGTTCGTTGAAGGGCCCGCTGCACGGGGGAGCCAATCTGGCGGTGATGAAGATGTTCAACCACCTGAAAGAGAATATTAAGGATTGGCAGAGCGTGGTGGAAATCGACGACTACCTGATGAAAATGTTACGCAAAGAGGCCTACGATAAATCGGGTTTGATTTATGGGATTGGCCATGCGGTTTATACGATTTCCGATCCGCGGGCTTTGTTGCTGAAGGAGATGGCTCGGGATCTGGCCAAGGAAAAAAATCGCGAAGAAGAGTTTGCCTTTCTGGAGTTGCTGGAAAAACGGGCGATCGAAAACTTCATGAACTATAAGGGCCATAAGGTGAATAAACGGGTGTGTGCCAATGTGGACTTCTATTCGGGATTTGTGTACGACATGATCGGGATGCCGCAGGAAGTGTTTACGCCGTTGTTTGCCATGAGCCGTATCACGGGGTGGTGTGCGCACCGGATCGAAGAGCTGAACTTCGAAAGTCGACGGATTATTCGTCCGGCTTACAAGCATGTTGGGGAAGAACATCCGTTCGTTCCTCTGTCCCAACGGTAACAATAGACTTTTTAAGGTACGGTCCCGTTGTGTCGACGGGACCGTTTTTGTTTTGGAGCGAGGGCGACGGGTTGGCAGGCCTGAGCAGGGCATAGGTGTGAGGGGAACGGTTCGTTCTACGAAGAGAGACCGACGCAGACGACGGATCAGCGAGAGAGGGGAGAGAGAAGAAGTAGCGTCGAAAAAGAGGCCTGACAGAGGGGTTCGGGCGTGGAGCTTGCTTCAGGGGAAAGGATGGCGGAGATTTCTGTACGCGTGGGGAGGGATCTGTTCTGAGGTTGCACCGCGTCCGGTGTCGCAGCGTCATTTTTTCGGGAAAGTGTAGAAAGTCTGCGCCTGAATGCTTAACTTCGCAACGGTTTTCGCCACAGATTTAATTATGAAAGCGGATCGAGATTACACCTCCTATACGTTTTGGATTACCTTATTGGTGATCCTCGGCCTGATTGGCGTTTCCCAACTGCCGGCCTTCCAGGTGGGAGGTGCCTTTATCAAACGGGTCAACATCCTGTCGGA
This sequence comes from uncultured Alistipes sp., assembly GCA_944326035.1. Taxonomy (GTDB): domain Bacteria; phylum Bacteroidota; class Bacteroidia; order Bacteroidales; family Rikenellaceae; genus Alistipes_A. Next base: position 116,744 of record CALVCS010000005.1, read on the forward strand.
CGTGTTGCCGCGAGAGGACTCCGTGGGGGGCGCAAAGCGTACGAACGAGTCGTTGTTCGACACCGTGATGTTGGCGCAGATCGAAGCCGAAGCGTTGAGTGCGATGGATTCGTTGGCGTCATCGTCGGGCTCGGGGACCGATTCGTTCGAGGTGCGGGAGCGTACCCAACATTGGAATGTGACCGGCGATGCGGATATGGGACGCGTGGCCCGACGCCCGACGATCGAAACCCGTTTGGAACCGGGACAGCCGTTGATCGAAGACTATGGAGGCGAGAGTCCGGCCATGGAGGCGTTCTACCAGGTGTGGGACGATCCCGATCGCGGCCGACCGTTGCGGATTGCCGTATTGGGGGATTCGTTCATCGAAGGCGATATCCTGACCGCGGACCTGCGGGAACAGCTGCAGCAGATCTGTGGCGGTAGCGGGGTGGGGTTTGTCCCGTTCGCTACGGCGATGGCCAAGTTCCGGGCCAGCGTGTTACAGCAATATTCGGGCTGGCAGATCTCGACCCTGCAACAACGCAGCTCGTTGCCGGAAGAGTTACAAAATAAATTTTTTGTGTCGGGCAGTTTTGCGATTCCGAGCGAGGGCGCTTCGACCCGACTGGAAGGAACCCGGTTTAAACAGTTCCTCGACGAGTGTAACCGGGCGCGGCTGTTGTTTATCAACCGGGAGGCGACCCGTCTCGAGGTATTGATCAACGACTCGGTCAGCCGCTCCTTTACCCCTCCGCCGGGCGAGCAGGTCCAGCAAATCGTGATCAACGCCCCCATCCGGTCGATTCGAGTGGATCTGACGCAGACAGACGGGTTTATCGGCTATGGGATTATTCTCGAAGATCCTCAGGGGGTGAGTGTCGATAACTTCTCGATTCGAGGGAATAGCGGCTTGGCGCTGTACGGGACCAATCGCTCGATCAACTATCAGATCGATCAGTTGGCCAAATACGACCTGGTGATTCTGCAATACGGACTCAACGTGATCTCGGCCGATGTGACCCGCTACGATTATTACGGGAAGAAATTGGTCAATATCATTCGTTATATGCAGCAGTGCTTCCCGGGGAGTAGTATCCTGGTCATGGGGGTAGGGGATCGCAGCACGCAACGAGAGGGCCAGTTTGTGACGATGCCGGGCGTCTATGGGATGATCGAGGCGCAGCGAACGGCGGCCCGTGAAGCGGGGGTGGCTTTCTGGGATACCTTTGAGGCGATGGGGGGTCCGGGCAGTATGCCGGTGTATGTGAAGAACAAATGGGCCGCACAGGATTATACGCATATCCGGCATCCGGGAGGACGTCAGATTGCGACGAAATTGGTCGCCAGCCTGGTGCATGGACGGCAGCAGACAGCCGAGGCGGTGGCGGAACGCGAACAGCGGGCCGAAGAGCTGCGGATGAAGGCTCTACAGTATCAGACCCATTTGCAGGCGGCCATGGAGGAAGATAGTTTAGGGCGTCGGACATTTGATACCGCTGTGCAGGTAACGGGCGTCGGAGTCGATACGATGGTCGTTCGGGCTGTCGATAGTTCCTTGCGGAAAAGAGGGCGGCATCGCGCACGGGTCGACTCACTGAAAGCCTCGGAACGGACAGCCGTTGCGACGGATCCTAGCAACGAGTCGCTTCCGGTTGAAACGACTTCGGCTGCTTCCGAACTCTCTGCGGCCCCTGAGGCAACCTCCTCGAGGGAAGCTGAAGAAACTGCCGTTCCGGAGTCAGCTCGATCGCAGGAGGAGGAAGTGTTGCGCAACGGTGAGACTCCGAAGCAATCGGGACTGTCAAAACGATCGGAACGCCCAAAGGCATCGAGAGCCCGAAAGGCATCGGTAGAGCCAGAGGGAACGGTTACCTCTTCGGCTTCTTCGACGACTGCGTTCGAATCGGCTTCGGAAACCGCTCTTCCGACGGATTAGTTCACCCGATAGCGTTGAGGGTAGTTCCCTGTCCTTGCAGCGCATTCGATAGATCGTTTGCTGAGGAAGCGTACGAAGGTTCTTCGGACGAGGGAAGAACAAACGAGCATATGTGTCATGGAGAAACTCTTGCATAGTCTGTTCCATAGTCTGTTTTGGATGTTTGCCCTGCTGCTGGTCTATCTGGCGGTCCGGGTGAGTGCACGCAACGTGCCGGGAGAGCCTATTGGACCGGGGGCGGATACCCTGCGGTTTGTCCCCTACTTCGGGGCCATGACGGGAGGAGAACTGGTGGACACGGCGGCCAATGCACTCGGGGGAGAGGTCGAGGCGTTGTATGGGGTGTTCGATCGGTTGCGTAAACTCGAGGCGTGGTATGATCGTTGGGGCCGTTCCGGCCAGGCTCCGTTCCCGGGGGGAGAACCGCTGCCGGATAGCTTGTGGCGGAATACCGAAGCTTTTGGGGATGTCGCGTCGGAAGCCGAAAACCCCTCGGCCGCTGAGGTACAGGAAAATCCTTCGGCCGCCATTCAGGAAGAGAGTGCCGATGAAGGAGCGACAGAACCATCCATAGCGGACGTGCAGACGGCAGAACAGACGGGACAGCTCGCTCCCCGGGACGAGAAGCCGTCTAGTTCGAGTCAAACGGTCAGTCAGAGAGGGTCGGTACGCTCGGATCTGCCCCGAACGACAACTTCGTCGGAGAGTTTGCATCCTGTGCCGGTGGCCGCAGACCCCGGTATCTATCCGCGACCCCGGAACGAGGAAGAGCCGGGAACGCTCTATCCATTTGATCCCCTGCGGGAGGTGGTGCAGATCTTGCAACTGGGGGATTCGCACGTGCAGGGCGGATTCTATCCCAATCAGGTGCGCGTCCGTTTGCAGTATCGTTTCGGTAATGCGGGACGGGGATTGCTGACCCCTTATCGGCTCATGAAGACCAATCAACCGCAGGGCTATGAAATCTCTTCGCCGAATCTGTGGGAGGGTTCTCGCTGTACGGAGCTGCATCCGCAGCAGGAGGTGGGCGCCACAGGCGCGGCTATATCGACTGCCGATCCTACGTTTGAGCTGACGATCGCTACGCCCGGCGACACGTTCCAACGCATCACGGTTTTCCATCATATGCAGGCTCCGTTGTTGTCGGCCGTCGAAAATGCCTGTGAAATCGGCTGTCCCTGGGAGGATACACCTACCCTGACCCACATCCCGTTGCGGGATCCGACCGATCGGGTGGTGTTGCGGGGGGATACCCGGGATTCGATCTATAACGTGCCGGTTTTTTCGGGGTTTATGTTGGAAAACGGACATCCGGGTCTGTTCTATCATAGCATCGGAATCAATGGAAATACCTTTACGGCGGTGGCCCGTCAGCCGCAGATCATTCGGGAGTTCGCCCAATTGCAACCGGATTTGATTATCCTCTCGTTGGGGACCAATGATTCCTATGGTCGTTTCGATGCCGAGCTGTTTGCGCAGCGTTTGAATCAGGTGATCGCCTATTGTCGTCAGTACGCCCCTCAGAGCGCCTTGTTGTTGACGACGCCGATGGAGTGTTATGCTCGGGTGCGTTCCCGGGGACGCATTGTGCGTCGACTCAATCCCAATGCCGTGCGGGTACGGAATGTGATCTTGGAGGTCGCTCGGCAACAAGCTCTGCCTTATTGGGATTTCTATGCGGCGGCCGGGGGAGAAGGCGCCATGGAACGTTGGTATAAGCGGGGCCTTGCGCGGACCGATCGCGTTCACCTGACTCCGGAGGGTTATCTCTTACAGGGCGAGATGCTCTATCAGGCCTTGATGCAGGCATATGATCGCTATAAACGAGCCAAACAGATCCTCTTCCCGGCGTCTTAAACGTAAGGGTCGGTTCGACCAAGAGGAAACGTTGGCGATGCCTCTCCTTCTGACGGTTCTCTTTCGACAGAACCTTTTGTCAGCAAAACTTTTTCGGCAAAGAATCTTGTTCAGTACCTCTTCCCGACGGATAGTCTCATTAGGAATGCAGTCGTCGAGTGGTCCATTCGGGAGCACGATTGCCGTTTTTCAAGAGGCTGAACAGGGGGATAATGGAGTGGATCGACGGGGAAGGACGTTTTAATCTCCGTTACCCGTAGAGACAAAAGAGAACTTCGGAACCCTGGCACAGGCAGAGCCGGCAGGGAAGTGATTTACAGATACAGGGCCAGGAAACCATACACGCCGATCCCTCCGATGCGGCGATCGGGAGGTTGCCCCATGGGGTGAGGACCGAATCGATCTTTCCGGGTTTCTACGACTATTCTTGAGTGGGTGTCGAAGGGGTTGGGGTGCTGGTCGGAGTGGGTGTGGTCGGTTTGCTGCGGCTGACAATGACTTGTCCTTCCAACAGAGCGTTTTCTTCCACAGAGAGCGACGAGGCGGTGATGTTCCCTTTGATGACGGCCGATTTCCGGAGAATCAGCAAACCGGATGTGGCGATATTCCCGGTTACCGCGCTATCGATTTCGGCTCGTTGCGAAACAATGTCACCCACTACGGTACTTTCATAGATATACACTCCTTCCTCGGCTTTGATATTTCCTTTGATTTTCCTTGCCGGATTCGAATGGTTTTGCCGGAAACATCGCCTTTGATTTCGCCCAACAGATCGATATTGCTTTTGCAGGTTACGTTGCCATGGATGGTCCCCTCGATCACCATGTCGGAATCGGCACGGACCGACCCTTCGATGACCAATGAGGAGGCGAAAAAGTTGACGTCTTTTTTAGGGTTTGTTGTTTCGGGGGTCGGACGGCGGTCGGATGAGGAGGACATGTTGGAGGGGGTATTAGGATAGTTGGATGGAGTCGAAAACGGTGATTTCATTTTAGCCGGGCGTTGTATGGGGTCTCCGGCCGTTTCGTTTTGGTTTAAATTATTGGAATCCAATGATTTACGTGCAGGATGGGTCAGCGGATTCAGCTTTGAAAAATAGTTTTTCCAAGAGGTTGCTTTATCTTCATCTTTGAGGGTCGCCGGGATGGATTGAGACATTTCCTGTAGATTTTGTAGGGCTAAAGTACGAAAAAGATTGATAGGTTGGTAGTTTGAGGACAAAAATCTTTTCGATTACCGGGTTTGGCGGGGCCTGGAATCGCGTGGAATTCGCGGTTTCGTGAGGAAGATTGGTCGGTGTGTTGTCGAATGGGAACAGGGCATAAAACAGCGAAGATGGAGGCTCCATCGTGGGTTGCATCGCCTGCAACCGGCGAATTAGAATTGGAAATAGATGAATGGCTGTACGTCGGACGATTTGATGAGCATGACGCACCAGATGACCAGGACGATCAAGAGTGCTTTTGCGATCAGCGGGGTTCGGGTGATCATTTGTTCTGCCCATCGTTCGGCCTTCCCGGGGAACATATGTAGCGCATAGCCCAGCAGAATCAGTCCGAAAATCGGCAGATAGCCGGCAATGACCTGCGGAATCAGATCGGCGCGGAAATCGGTGAAGATTTGGGTGATGACCTGCCATCCGGTTTGGGTATCGTTGGCGCGGAACATGATCCATCCGGCGCAGACGAAATGGAAGGTGATGATGATACCTAAAAGGCGTCGTCCCCAAGGTATGTCCTGGCCCTGGGCTTTGAAGCTGGGCGAGAGGGACATCACGGCTTTGTGAACGGCCAGCCCCAATCCGTGCCAAGCGCCCCAGAGAATGAAACGGGTGGCGGCTCCATGCCAGAGACCTCCCAGCAGCATGGTGATCATCAGGTTGATGTAGGTCCGGAATTTTCCTTTTCGGTTGCCGCCCAGGGAGATATACAGATAGTCTTTGAGCCAGCTCGACAGGGAGATATGCCAGCGTCGCCAGAATTCGGTGATGGTGGCCGACTTATAGGGCGAATCAAAGTTTTGGTTGAAGTGGAAGCCCAGCAGCAGGGCGATTCCGATCGCCATGTCGGAGTAGCCCGAGAAGTCGCAATAGATTTGCAGGGCATAGCCGTAGACGCCCATCAGGTTTTCGAACCCGCTGTACAGGAGGGGGTCATCGAAGATGCGGTCGACGAAATTGAGGCTGATGTAGTCCGAGATGATGGCTTTTTTGAAGAGCCCCACGAGAATCAGGTAGATTCCCCGGCCGAACATTTCGCGGCTGACGAAGATGGGGTTTTTATAGATTTGGGGGATGAAATCGCGGGCACGCACGATCGGGCCGGCCACCAGTTGGGGAAAGAACGAGAGATAGAACAGGTAGTCGATCCATTGGTAGACGGGTTTGATTCGTTCCCGGTAGATGTCGATCACGTAGCTCATCGACTGGAAGGTGAAGAAGGAGATCCCTACCGGCAGGAAGATATTTTGGAAGTCGAGCCAATAGCCCGGTCTGAATCCGTTCAGAATTTCGATGAAGAAGTTGGTGTACTTGAAGTAGCACAACATGCCGAGGTTGAGCGTAAGGCTCAGGGCCAGCAGCCATTTTCGTCCGGCACGGGAGCGGAGATTGGCGATGAAGTACCCGATGGTGAAATCCGAGAGCGAGAGTCCTATCAACACCAGGACGAACCATCCGCTGGTTTTGTAGTAGAAGTAGAGCGAGAAGCAGATGACATACAGCAGACGGATCAGGAAGGCCCGACGCAGGAACTGGTAGAAAAAGGCAAACCCCAGAAATAGGAACAGAAACAGACCGCTGCTGAAGATCAGCGGTGCCGAGCTGTCGTATTGCAGGAGGGTGGTCAGACGGTCGATCAGCGACGAGAGGTCGGGCATGGTTGGCAAACAGTTGGGGTCCTGTGGACCACAGGAAAACAATGTCGCAAATTTAGCTGATTTTTTGCAAATTGTACGGATGCCCAAGGGGAATAAACGGTTTGTCGTTGTTTTTCTCGGGAAGCGGGTTCTGCAAAAGGGGAAAGATTGGGTTCGACGGGGGCAGATGCGGGAAAAGGGATGTGCGTTGTGGGGAAGAGGCTGTGGGTTGGGATTGAGGCGGCGAGGGGGTCGACGAGTCGGGCTGGCAAGGACGTAACGTTCCGACGAGAGGGGTGAATGCCTCCGCGGGAGTGTTCATTGGAGACAATGAACGATCAGAGTGAGTAGGGTGTCTCGACCTTGAAGCTCAAAGGTTAACATAAGTTTAACAGTCGAAGACGTAAAGAGCCCGAAGGCTTTGGCTATCTTTGTTGTTTAAGAAGGATATTTTAACGTTTGGAGCTGCCATGAACGTCTTGGTCCAGATATGGGTGCTGTTGGGAACCATCGGGCTGTTCATCTTTGGGATGAAGGTCATGGGGGAAGCGCTGCAAAAATCGGCCGGTCGTCGTTTGCGGGCCCTGTTGGCTCAGATCACCTCGTCGCCCGGTCGGGGCGTCTTGGCCGGAACGCTCATTACGGGGGTGATTCAGTCCTCGAGTGCGGTGACGGTGATGATCGTCGGCTTCGTGAATGCCGGCTTGCTGCGGCTTCGCCAGGCGATCGCCCTGATTATGGGGGCCAATATCGGTACGACCTTTACGGCCTGGTTGGTGGCTTTGTTTGGCTTTAATTTCGACATCGGCTTGTTGGCGATTCCGCTGTTGAGTCTGGTGATCCCGATGTTGTTGGTCTCGAATGCCCGTTTCAAGAATGTGTGTCAGGTGTTGGTCGGATTTGCCTTGCTGCTCCTGGCGATCAACTTGCTGAAAGAGACGATGCAGGCCCTGTCGGCCGATGAAGGGCTGTTGGCCTGGGTGGCCGGATTTCAACAGCAGGGCTTTTTTGCTCCGTGGCTGTTCGTGGGGGTAGGCATTGCGCTGACCTGTCTGCTGCAATCTTCCAGCGCTGTGATGGCACTCACGCTGGTCCTGTGCGCCAAAGGAACCATCTCTTTTGAGTGCGGATTGGCGATGGTGCTGGGCGAAAATGTCGGCACGACGGTGACCGCGTTGATCGCTTCGAGCGTCACCAATCAGATGGCCCGACGAGCCGCACTCTCCCATCTGTTGTTCAATCTGTTCGGATTGTTGTGGGCCTTGCCGCTGTTGGGGGTGATTATGCAGGGTTTGTCGGCGCTGGTCGAAGCTGTGACGGGCGCTTCGCCGATGGTCTCTTCTGCGGTGCAACCGTTGGGCTTGGCGTTGTTCCATACCTCGTTCAACCTGGTCAATACCCTGTTGCTGGTCGGCTTTATTCCCCGGATTGCCGCGCTGACCGGGCGATTGTTGCCGGGCAAGTCGGGGAAAACGTCGACGTTGCGGCATGTGAGCGGATCGTTGCTCTCTACGGGAGAGATGTCGATTTATCAGGCTCAATGCGAGGTGATTCGCTATGTCCGTCAAAATACCGCTTTATTCGCCACGATGAAGGCCTATTTCGGGGAGTTCAATCCCCAGCGGACGGCCGAATTGGCGGCCGATCTGGATAGGCGTCGGCAAGAGGCGGCGGATGCGCATTTGCGGTTTGAACGCTTTTTTGCGCAGTTTGCGCGGGAGGATGTCAGTCGCAATGCCCAACAGATCGCCCAAAGTTTGCTTTATCTAATTTCCGATCTGGATACGGCCGCTGCGCAAATTTTCCGCCTCAGCGATGTGATTCGGCGGAAACAGGCCCATAACATTTGGTTCGCCCCGGAAGCCCGGCAACGGATTTTCGCGTTGTTCGAGCAGTTAGATCGATTCCATACGTTGTTGGAACAGGCCTTGAATCGGATTTCGTCCCAGGCGTTGCAAAGTGCGGATCGGGCGCGCGCCTTGCGGAACGACCTCAAAACAGACCTGGAACGCTATCAGCAGCTGGCCCTGCAGCCGGATCCGGACGAGGAGATGAGTGGAGCGGCGAGGGTGATTTTTGCCGAGATGCTCAGCTATATCGATGCTTTGTCGTTGTCGTTGCTCAAAACGGTCGAAGACGCTTGTGAAATTCATGACCCGATTCGAGGGAGTGTTCCGTTTCCGTCGGCTGAGTCTTGATGAACACTCGGAATCGGGAGCGTGCCCTACAACCCCCATCCGTTATTGTCACTCGTAGAAGGTGCCCAGAGAGAGTTCCAGAGAAGAGCCAAACAAAAAAGTGCACAAAAAAGGTGTGCAAGCAAAGGAGCTCAGAGAAAGTGCTCGGTGCGAAGTATTCGGGGAGAGCAGAATTGCGGTGAGACTTTCTGTAAGTCGTGAGGAATGTCGCTGGGTATTAGACCTCTTTAGATGGCAATGCCCTCCTTATTGATAGGCTAATCCGATCAACTGGTCGCCTCCCCAGGAGTTGATGCGCCGATGGAGGGTATCCACGGTTTTCCCATCTCGCAGAATACGTAGCGTCAGGTTCATGGGGGGAGAATCGGCCACCTGAGGCGAATCGGGCAACCGCCGCGGAACCACATACAGACACACTTTCACTTGCGCCACCGCCTCTGGACTCTCTACCCGAAGCCGTTCGGGAGCGGGGCCTTGTTGGTGTTGGACGCTGCACATGCCGATCTGCACCCCCTGCTCATCGTAGAGGTAGAGGTGCAGATAGACATTCATCTGTTGCCAGATGCGCTCTTCGGCTTCAGCTTCCAGCGCGAAAGTATGACGTTCTTGTTTTGCCATTAGGGTCCTTTGCGGGATGTGGATCGCCGTGACGGATCTTCGGGTGATCTTGGAAAAGGAGGAGCGTATTTCCGCCCCGTTTCAAAAGAAACGGCCCCCTCTTATTAAGTCCACCCCGAGTCCATCGCAGAGGAACGATCGGCGGTTATTGAGCGGTTTGGTTTTGTTGTTCCTGAGCCTTGTATTGCTTTTCGCGCGTAAAGTAGTTGTCGAAAAAGACTAACTGGAAACTGATCGCATTACGACCGTATTCGGAGTTGTGTACCCCCGGCCGAACGATGTAGTCATGCACGATGTTGTTGTGGATCATGGCTTCGTGCAGCGCGGCGTTCACATCGAAGAAGAAGTCGTCCGTCCCGCAGTCGATGATGATGGCCAGCTGATGCGGCTTCATCTTGCGCAGGTTGACGTTGCCCCAGCTGCGAGGCACCCCATTCCCCGCTTTGATGCGGAACAATTGGGTGGCGACAGTGTGTTCGTCCCAGACTTCGGGGTTTTCGTAATATTCACCCAGATGGCGTTTCATGCCCCAGTGGTCGGGGAAAGGCCGGATGTCGACGCCCCCGTGTACGGCTCCGCATGCCCCGAAAATATCATTGTGTCGGATGGCCAGCCACAAGGCGCCATGTCCACCCATACTGTTCCCCGAGATGGCCCGTCCGGTGCGGTCTTTCAGGGTGTTGTAATGAGAGTCGATATAGTCGATCAGTTCTTTGGAGACATAGGTTTCGTAACGGTAATCCTTGACTTTGGGGCTATCCCAATACCAGCTGTCGTAACCGCCGTCGGGGCAGACGAAAATACAACGCAGACGGTTGGCATCCTGCGGCAGTTCGGGCCGAATCCCGATCCAGGAGTTGTAGCATCCGCTGTATCCGTGCAGCAGGTAGATGACCGGGTAGGGTTCAGCGGCATTGGGGTCGTATCCGGCCGGCAGGACGATGACATTTTTCACCGATTTGTTCATGGACGGACTGAATATGGCGATGGTGTCTACGCTTTGCGCGTTGAGCGAGCTGATCGTCCAGGCAAAAAGCAGGGTCAGCAGCAGGACCGGTTTGGAAAATTTCATCATGAATGCAAGAATTTTTGAGGTTTATTGAACAAAGATAATAGAAAAAGCGGAGAGCTGGTAAATCGGGTTCGATTTTTTTCTGGCAGGCTCAGCAGTAGCTTTTTAGGAAGGCGCCTTCTCTTTTTGATAGGTTTTGTTAATGATTTTAAAAATTTAATAAAAATAAAGAATAATTGAAGGGTCGAAAAGGGGGCTCGAAAACCCCGAAAAGCCGCAGAATCAGGCGAAAAAAGTACGAGAAATGTTGCAGTGTCGGAAATTTTCCCTATATTTGCAGTCCATTTTGTTCAATGGTGGGGTGTGTTATGCCCCAGAGTAAAGGATCTAATCAATTAAAGTTAAAGGATTTACAATGCCAACGATTCAACAGTTAGTACGTAAAGGAAGAACCAAGCCGTGCTTTAACAGCAAAGCACCCGCCTTGGATGCCTGTCCCCAACGTCGTGGCGTTTGTGTACGTGTGTACACGACTACGCCCAAGAAGCCGAACTCGGCCATGCGTAAAGTGGCCCGTGTGCGCTTGACCAACGGTAAGGAAGTCAACGCCTACATCCCCGGCGAAGGACACAATCTGCAGGAACACTCGATTGTGCTGGTTCGTGGAGGTCGTGTGAAAGACCTTCCGGGGGTTCGTTATCACCTGGTTCGCGGAGCCCTCGACTCAGCCGGTGTAGACGGTCGCCGTCAACGTCGCTCGAAGTACGGAGCCAAACGCCCCAAAGAAACGAAAAAATAGCAGGCCATAGTCGCCTTGCGGGCCGTGCGAGTCGGCCGAACGAAAACAACATTTAATTTGCAACCCAAAGCCTTTTATTACAATTAAGCAATGAGAAAAGCGAAGCCTAAAAAGCGAATTCTACTTCCAGATCCCAAATTCGGGGACGTATTGGTTACCCGGTTTGTAAATAACCTGATGCTGGATGGTAAGAAGAGTATTGCCTATACGATTTTCTACAACGCCGTAGAAATCGTCGGCGAGAAGATGAAGGATGCGGACAAGGCTCCTCTTGATATTTGGAAGAAAGCCCTCGAAAACATTACGCCTCAAGTAGAGGTGAAATCGCGTCGTGTGGGGGGTGCTACTTTCCAGGTACCGACTGAGGTAAGACCTGAACGTAAGATTTCTCTGGCCATGAGAAACTTGATCCTTTACTCGAGAAAACGTGCAGGTCGGTCGATGGCAGAAAAACTGGCCGCCGAAATCATGGCAGCCTACAACGAAGAAGGTGCCGCCTTCAAACGGAAGGAAGAAATGCACCGTATGGCTGAAGCCAATAAAGCGTTTGCACACTTTAGATTTTAATCCCGAAGGAGGAAAAACAAGTATATGGCAAGAGATTTAAGATTTACCAGAAATATCGGTATCATGGCCCACATCGATGCCGGTAAGACGACGACTTCGGAACGTATTCTGTTCTATACCGGGAAAACCCACAAAATCGGGGAAGTGCACGAAGGTGCCGCTACGATGGACTGGATGGTGCAGGAACAGGAACGTGGGATTACGATCACTTCGGCCGCAACGACGGCTTTCTGGCACTACAGAGGTCAAACTTACCAGATCAATATCATCGACACCCCGGGACACGTGGACTTTACCGCTGAGGTAGAACGCTCGCTGCGTGTACTGGACGGTGCCGTTGCAACGTTCTGCGCCGTAGGGGGTGTGGAACCGCAGTCCGAAACCGTATGGCGCCAGGCTGATAAATACAATGTTCCTCGTTTGGGCTATGTCAATAAGATGGACCGTACCGGTGCCGACTTCCTGTCGGTGTGCGCCCAGGTGAAAGAACGTCTCGGTGCCAACGCCCTGCCGATCGTGTTGCCGATCGGGGCTGAAGACAAATTCACCGGTCTGGTTGACCTTATTAATAATAGAGCGATCATCTATCACGACGACAAGAAAAACGAACTGGTCAACTACACTTACGAAGAAGTTCCCGAAAACATGAAGGCCGAAGTGGCTGAATGGCGTGGGAAACTGCTCGAAGAAGTGGCCTCTTCGGATGAAGCGTTGATGGAAAAATACTTCGAAGATCCCGACTCGATCACGGCCGACGAATTGATCGCAGCGATCCGTAAAGCGACGATCGCGATGACGATCGTTCCGATGCTGTGCGGTTCGTCCTTCAAGAACAAGGGCGTTCAGCTGCTGCTGGACTGCGTGATGGCCTTCCTGCCCTCACCGCTGGACATCGAAGCTGTCGTAGGGATCAATCCCGAAACGGGCGAAGAAACGAAACGTCACCCGACCGAAAGCGATCCGTTCTGCGGCTTGGCCTTCAAGATCGCTACGGACCCCTTCGTAGGTCGTCTGGCATTCGTTCGTGTCTACTCGGGTCGTCTCGAAGCCGGCTCCTATGTTCACAACAGCCGTAGCGGCAAGAAAGAACGTATCAGCCGTCTGTACCAGATGCACGCCAACAAACAGAACCCGATCGAAGTGATCGGAGCCGGAGATATCTGCGCCGCTGTCGGTTTCAAAGATATTCGTACGGGGGATACCCTCTGCGACGAAAAGGCCCCGATCGTTCTCGAATCGATGACCTTCCCCGAACCTGTGATCGGGCTGGCCGTAGAACCCAAAACGCAGAAAGACCTCGATAAACTGGGGATCGCGCTGGGTAAACTGGCCGAAGAAGACCCGACCTTCACCGTGAAAACCGATGAAGACAGCGGTCAGACCGTGATCAGCGGGATGGGTGAACTCCACCTGGAAATCATCATCGACCGTCTGAAACGTGAATTCGGGGTGGAAATCAACCAGGGTGCTCCTCAAGTAAACTACAAGGAAGCGCTGACCTCGACGGTTGAACATCGCGAAGTGTTCAAGAAACAGACCGGGGGTCGTGGTAAATTCGCCGACATTATCTTCGAAATCGGTCCGGCCGATGAAGGCAAAACGGGTCTGCAGTTCGAAGACGTGGTTAAAGGCGGTAACATTCCCAAGGAATACATTCCTTCGGTTCAGAAAGGGTTCGAATCGGCTATGGCCAACGGACCGCTGGCCGGCTTCTCGATCGATAGCATGAAGGTGACCCTGAAGGATGGATCGTTCCACCCGGTCGACTCCGACTCGCTGTCGTTCGAAGTGGCCGCCCGTAACGGTTTCCGTCATGCAGCTGCCAAAGCCCGTCCGGTGATTCTCGAACCGATCATGTCGGTCGAAGTGGTGACTCCCGAAGAAAGCATGGGGGACATCATCGGCGACCTGAACAAACGCCGCGGTCAGATCAGCGGGATGGAAACCAAGGGGAATGCCCGTGTGGTAAACGCCAAGGTGCCTCTGTCGGAAATGTTCGGTTATGTGACCGTTCTGCGTACGATTTCTTCTGGACGTGCTACTTCGTCGATGGAATTCTCTCACTTCGAAGAAGTTCCGGCTAACGTAGCGAAGGAAGTGATCGAAAAATCTGGTAAAAAAGGATCCATCGAAGAATAATCAAGATTATGAGCCAAAAAATAAGAATCAAACTGAAATCTTACGATCATAACCTGGTCGACAAATCGGCAGAAAAGATCGTAAAAACCGTAAAAGGTACGGGTGCCGTGGTGAGCGGTCCGATTCCGCTGCCCACCCAGAAGCAGATCTTCACCGTGAACCGTTCGACGTTCGTGAACAAGAAAGCCCGCGAACAGTTCCAGCTGTCGACTTGCAAACGTATTCTGGACATCTACAGCTCTACGCCCAAAACCATCGACGCTCTGATGAAGCTCGAATTGCCCAGCGGCGTGGAAGTAGAAATCAAAGTCTGAGAATGAGGAGGCCTGCGAGCGGGCAGGGGACCCATCCTTCGCGGAGGGCCGTTGCCCGGTCTCAGAGGCCGATCTGCCAGGAGGCTCGGACGAGGATCAGCGATCGCCTCGCGTTTCGATAGCGCTACCGAAACCATCCGCCGTCTTCCGCCTCAGAGTTGCCGAAACAATCAAGCAACCGAAGCAATACAACATAATTAACAACCCGGGGTTGAGGCTTGTGTCGCGCTGCCAAGGGTCCGGAGCCGCGAGGTTCCGGTGCAGCCTCCGAACGACAAGTGGACTCCTCCAACACAACTAATTTTAAAAGACAAAATGTCAGGACTAATTGGAAAGAAAATCGGAATGACTTCCGTGTTCGGTGCCGATGGGAAAAACATCCCCTGCACCGTGATCGAAGCTGGTCCCTGTGTGGTTACGCAAGTGAAAACCGTTGAAAAAGACGGCTACAAAGCCGTTCAGCTTGCCTATGACGAAAAGCCCGAAAAAAACACGACCAGCAGCCTGCTCGGCCATTTCAAAAAGGCCAACACCACCCCTAAACGCAAACTGGCCGAATTCACCGACATCGAAGGTGAAGTCAACCTGGGGGATGTCTTTACGGTCGACGTGTTCGAAGAAAACGACTGGGTCGATGTAACCGGCATCTCGAAAGGGAAAGGCTTCCAGGGCGTTGTGAAACGTCATGGTTTCGGCGGTGTGGGTGGTCAAACTCACGGTCAACACAACCGTCAGCGCAAACCGGGTTCACTGGGTGCCAGCTCCTATCCTTCGCGCGTGTTCAAAGGCAAACGCCTGCCGGGCCGCACAGGAGGAGAACAGGTGAAAGTGCTCAACCTGCGCATTGTGAAAAAACTTCCCGAAAATAACCTGCTGTTGGTAAAAGGTTCGATTCCGGGAGCTAAGGGTTCTTACTTATTAATCGAAGACTAAGCCATGGAAATAGCTATTTTGAATACCGCAGGTCAGCAGACCGGCAAAACGGTTACCCTGAAAGACGAAATTTTCGGGATCGAGCCCAATGATCACGCTATTTACCTGGATGTAAAACAGCATCTGGCCAACAAGCGTCAGGGCACTCACAAATCCAAACAACGTAACGAAGTGGCCGGCTCAACCCGTAAGCTGAAAAAGCAAAAAGGGACGGGTGGCGCTCGTTGTGGGAGTATTCTCTCGCCGCTGTTTCCGGGCGGCGGTCGCGTGTTCGGTCCGGTACCCCGCGACTATTCGTTCAAACTGAACAAAAAACTCAAACAACTGGCTCGTAAGAGCGCCCTCTCTTACAAAGCAAAAGGCGAAGCCATTACGGTGGTGGATACCCTCAGCCTGGAAGCCCCCAAAACCAAAGAGTTCATCGCCATTACGAAGAACCTGGGTCTGGAAGGCAAAAAAATGCTGGTGGTATTGCCCGAAAGCAATACGACGGTTTCTCTGTCGGCCCGTAACCTCCAGAACGTGAAGGTCGTTCCGGCACAGAATCTCAACACCTACGACGTGATGAACGCCGCCGTGCTGGTGATGGCCGCCGAATCGGTGGAAGCCGTTAACCAAATGTTTGGATTGTAATCAATGAAGACAATGGATATCTTAATTAAGCCAATTTTGACCGAACGAATGACGGTTCAGGGCGAAAAGCTGAACCGCTACGGTTTCATCGTGGATCCTCGGGCCAATAAACTCCAGATCAAAGCCGCCGTGGAAGCGATGTATAATGTGGTAGTCACCGACGTGAATACCATGCGCTACATGGGCAAGATCAAAAGCCGCTACACCAAAGCCGGTATGCTCGTGGGCCGCGCCAATAACTTCAAGAAAGCGATTGTGACGCTCAAGAACGGAGATAAGATCGATTTTTATAGTAATATCTAAAGAAGATGGCAGTAAGAAAGTTTAAACCCATGACCCCGGGTACCAGACACAAAGTGATTGGCACCTTTGACGATATTACTTCGTCGACACCCGAAAAATCGCTGTTGCAACCCCTCAAAAGTACGGGTGGTCGTAACAACACGGGTAAAATGACCGTACGCTACATCGGGGGCGGTCACAAACGCAAATACCGCGTCATCGACTTCAAACGCGACAAAGACAATATGTCGGCCGTGGTGAAGACGATCGAATACGATCCGAACCGTTCCGCCCGCATCGCGCTGATCGTCTATGCGGACGGCGAAAAACGTTATATGCTGGCTCCGGGCGGGCTGAAAGTGGGACAAACCGTCAGCACGGGTCCTACCGCCTCTCCGGAAGTGGGCAACACGCTGCCTCTGTCGGAAATTCCGCTGGGGACGGTGATTCATAACATCGAACTCTATCCCGGCCAGGGTGCCGTGATGGCACGTAGCGCCGGCACGTATGCACAGTTGCTGGCTCGTGAAGGCAAATTCGCTATTATTAAACTTCCTTCGGGCGAAACCCGTATGGTACTGGTTACCTGCCGCGCCACGATCGGGGCCGTGTCGAATCCCGACCATAACCTCGAATCGCACGGTAAAGCCGGTCGCCGCCGTTGGCTGGGTCGCCGCCCGCACAACCGTGGGGTTACCATGAACCCTGTGGATCACCCGATGGGTGGTGGTGAAGGTCGTTCGAGCGGTGGACACCCCCGTTCGCGCAAAGGTCTTCTGGCTAAAGGCTACAAAACCCGTAACCCGAAGAAGACTACTTCGAAATTTATCGTGTCAAAAAGGAAATAATACATTAAAAATAGTAGCGTAATGAGTCGTTCATTAAAAAAAGGACCATACATCGAACCCAAGCTGGAAGCGAGAGTGATCGCTCAGAACGAGGGTGGTAAAAAGTCTGTGATCAAGACGTGGTCGCGGGCCAGTATGATCTCCCCCGATTTCGTGGGCCAGACGATCGCCGTACACAACGGCAACAAGTTTATCCCCGTGTACGTCACGGAGAACATGGTAGGTCACAAGCTGGGCGAATTCGCACCCACTCGTACTTTCCGTGGTCATTCAGGTAATAAGAAAAAATAGCATATAGAAATGGGTTCAAGAAAAAGCACCAGAGCCGAACAACTCAAGGAGCAGAAGAAGCAAACGGCTATCGCCGTGCTGCGGGACTGTCCCACTTCGCCCCTGAAGATGCGCATCGTGGCCGACTCCATCCGTGGGGTAGAAGTTAACCGCGCACTGGGTATCCTTCGCTATAACAAGAAGGCGGCATCAATCAAGTTAGAAAAACTTTTGCGTTCGGCGATCGCCAACTGGGAAGCCAAAAATGAAGGGCAACGTCTGGAAGACACCCCGTTGTGCGTGAAAACGATCACCGTAGACGGTGGTCGTATGCTCAAACGTATCCAGGCCGCACCGCAAGGTCGTGCACACCGGATCCGTAAGCGTTCGAACCACGTAACCATCGTGGTGGATAAAATTGTCGAAAAAGCAGCTAAAAAACAGAAATCAGATGGGACAGAAAGTTAATCCGATATCCAACAGACTGGGAATCATACGTGGTTGGGAGTCCAACTGGTATGGAGGCAAAGATTTTTCGAGCAAACTGGTCGAAGATGCCAAGATCCGCAAGTATCTGGGCGCCCGTCTGGCCAAAGCAAGCATTTCGAAGATCCTCATCGAACGTACCCTGAAACTGGTTACGGTCACTATCTCTACCGCTCGCCCGGGTATCATCATCGGGAAAGGCGGCCAGGAAGTGGACAAGCTCAAAGAAGAGCTGCATAAACTGACCGGCAAAGAAGTACAGATCAATATTTTCGAGGTAAAACGCCCCGAAACCGACGCCGTGATCGTCGCTAACAACATCGCCCGCCAGCTGGAAGGCCGTATCTCCTATCGCCGCGCCGTGAAAACCGCTATCGCTTCGACGATGCGTATGGGTGCCGAAGGGATCAAAATCCAGATCTCGGGTCGTGTGGGCGGCGCCGAAATGGCCCGTAGCGAAACCTACAAGGAAGGCCGCGTGCCTCTGCATACGTTCCGCGCCAACGTGGACTATGCCCTGAGCGAAGCCGTTACCAAAGTGGGTGTGCTGGGGATCAAAGTCTGGATCTGCAACGGCGAAATCTATGACAAACACTACGATCTGTTCCAACCGCTGGCCAATACCCCTTCGCAGGGTCAGGGCTTCCGCGGCGAACGTCGTGGCGGCCGTGATGACCGTGGAGGTCGTCGTCGTGGCGGAGATCGTGGCGATCGCAAAAGACAATAAAAGTAGGACTTCATAAAAGTGAATGAATTATGTTACAGCCAAAAAGAACGAAATTCAGAAGAATGCAGAAGGGCCGCATGAAGGGTAACGCACAACGCGGAGCTCAACTTGCTTTCGGCTCTTTCGGGATCAAGGCTATGGAGTCCACCTGGATTACCGGCCGTCAGATCGAGGCTGCCCGTCAGGCTATCGTCCGTTATATGAAACGTGAAGGCCAG
This sequence comes from uncultured Alistipes sp., assembly GCA_944326035.1. Lineage (GTDB taxonomy): Bacteria > Bacteroidota > Bacteroidia > Bacteroidales > Rikenellaceae > Alistipes_A. Next base: position 135,419 of record CALVCS010000005.1, read on the forward strand.
ATCTGGATCCGGATCTTCCCCGATAAGCCGATTACCAAGAAACCGGCCGAAGTACGTATGGGTAAAGGTAAGGGTTCGCCCGAAGGGTTCGTAGCCCCGGTGACCCCGGGCCGTATCCTGATCGAGGCCGAAGGCGTGCCCTTGGAAGTGGCACAGGAAGCTCTTCGTCTGGGCGCTCAGAAGCTCCCCATTACGACCAAGTTTATTGTAAGAAGAGATTACACTGAAAAACCGCTTTAGAGATGAAGACTTCTGAAATAAAAGAACTTACCGTGGCCGAATTGGCGGAACGTATCGAAGCCGCTAAGGCCGAAATCGTACGGATGAAACTCAATCATGCCGTATCTCCGCTGGAGAATACCACCGTAATGAAAAAGACCCGTAGAGATATTGCCCGTATGCTGACAGTACTCGGTCAAAAGCAAAACGTTAAAAGTTAATTACCCATGGAAAGAAATCTCAGAAAGGAAAGAATCGGGGTGGTTGTCAGCAACAAGATGGACAAGTCGATGACGGTTGCCGTGAAACGGAAAGTAAAACATCCGATCTACGGTAAATTCGTGAACAAAACCACCACTTTCGTGGCCCACGACGAGACCAACACCTGCAACCCGGGCGATACGGTTCGCATTGCGGAAACCCGCCCCCTGAGCAAGACCAAGCGTTGGAGATTAGTAGAAATCATAGAAAGAGCTAAATAGCCATGATACAACAAGAAAGTAGACTATCGGTAGCCGATAACAGCGGAGCCAAAGAAGTGCTCTGCATCCGGGTGCTGGGCGGTACAGGCAAACGCTACGCATCGATCGGCGACAAGATCGTAGTGACCGTCAAAAGCGCTACTCCCTCGGGCGACGTGAAAAAAGGCACCGTATCCAAAGCGGTGGTCGTACGTACCAAGAAGGAGATCCGCCGTGCCAACGGATCCTACATTCGTTTTGACGACAACGCCGTCGTGTTGTTGAATAACCAAGGGGAGATGAGAGGTACGCGTATTTTCGGGCCGGTAGCCCGCGAATTGCGTGACTCTTACATGAAGATCATTTCGCTGGCTCCCGAAGTACTGTAATTTTAAAACGAAGAAAAATGTCAGTTAAATTACATATCAAGAAAGGGGACACGGTTCTGGTGATCGCCGGCGACAGCAAAGGCCAGCAAGGGAAAGTGCTGGAGGTGCAGGTCGAAAAAGAGCGCGCCATCGTGGAAGGAGTCAACATGGTCTCCAAACACACCAAGCCCAATGCCAAGCATCCCCAGGGTGGTATCGTAAAGCAGGAAGCTTCGATCCACATCTCCAATCTTCAGCTGATCGACCCCAAGAGCGGTAAACCGACTCGCACGGGCCGTAAAGAAGATGCGAAAGGAAAATTAGTACGTTACGCTAAAAAGTCAGGGGAGGAGATTAAATAATGGCTTACGAACCTACATTGAAGAAACAATATAAGGAGCAGATCGTTCCTGCCCTTATGAAAGAATTCGGGTACAGCAGCATCATGCAGGTGCCGGTGTTGGAAAAGATCGTTATCAACCAGGGTCTGGGTCAGGCCGTGGGCGATAAGAAGATCCTCGAAACGGCTGTCGAAGAACTGACCGCCATCACGGGTCAGCGTGCCGTGATCACCCGTTCTAAAAAGGATATCTCGAACTTCAAACTGCGTAAAGGAATGCCCATCGGCGCTCGTGTCACCCTGCGTCATAACAAGATGTATGAATTCCTCGAACGTCTGGTTGCCGTGGCCCTGCCTCGTATCCGCGACTTCAAAGGGATCAATGACAAGTTCGATGGCCGTGGGAACTATACCCTGGGTGTGGCCGAACAGATTATCTTCCCGGAAATCGATATCGATAAGATCACCAAGATCCTGGGGATGGAAATCACCTTCGTGACCACCGGCAAAACCGACGAAGAAGCTTACGCCCTGCTGCGCGAGTTCGGATTACCGTTTAAGAATGCAAAAAAGAATTAATAGACTATGGCAAAAGAATCGATGAAGGCCCGTGAGGTGAAACGCCTCAAACTGGTACAGCGCTACGCCGCTAAACGTGCCGCCCTCAAAGAAGCCGGAGACCAGGAAGGCCTCTCCAAACTGCCCCGTAACTCCAACCCCATCCGTCTGCACAACCGTTGCAAATTGACCGGGCGTCCCAAAGGTTACATGCGTCAGTTCGGGATCAGCCGTATCCAGTTCCGCGAAATGGCTTCTGCCGGGTTGATTCCGGGCGTGAAGAAGGCCAGCTGGTAGGATTTTGTGAGAGCGATTTCGGTGGGTCGATGCCAGCTGTGGGGGAGGGACGTAAAACGCCCTGCCACCGGGCACCGATCGACACACCGAGATGCGCCGAAGTGTCATAAAAAGGTTCGTGGTCACCTCCTTTTTCGGGGGGTGACCCCGCCTTTACACGGCACAAAGCTTCCTTTTTGGGCCGCGAAGGCCTAAAAATGTCGAATATTCGCTTGAAATAATGCGTTATAAGATATTTTTTGTATCTTTAGCGCCTGAATTTTTTGATTAACCCTATTTTTTTAACCATGACAGATCCCATTTCGGATTTCCTGACGAGAGTCAGGAACGCGGTGAAAGCCAACCACAAGGTGGTTGAAGCTCCCGCATCAAAGATGAAACAGGAGATTACCCGTATTCTCTATGAACAGGGTTATATCCTGGCTTACAAGCTCGATGTGGATGCCAAAGGGAAATCGATCATTAAGATCGCCCTGAAGTATCATCCCGAAACCAAACTCAACGCTATCAAAGGCCTCAAACGGGTGAGCCGTCCGGGTCTGCGCCGTTACAGCTCGGCCGCCGACATGCCCCGTGTACTCAATGGGCTGGGTATCGCCATCGTATCGACTTCCAAAGGCATTATGACCGACAAGAAGGCTCGCCAGGAAAACGTAGGCGGTGAAGTACTTTGCTATGTTTATTAATCTGTAAAAGCGAGAATAATGTCAAGAATTGGAAAATTGCCTGTAAACTTGCCCGCCGGGGTGACCGTAACGGTATCGCCCGATAACGTGGTAAGCGTGAAAGGACCTCTGGGCGAATTGAGTCAGAAGGTGGATGCTGACATCAAAGTGAGCGTAGAGGGAAATGAAGTGCATGTCACTCGTCCGACCAATCAACCCCGTCACCGCTCTCTGCACGGACTCTATCGTGCCCTGATCCACAACATGGTCGTCGGCGTATCGACCGGCTATGAAATCAAACAGGAACTGGTGGGTGTCGGTTATAAAGTGGAAGTTCAAGGTCAGGTTATTCAACTGTCGCTGGGCTATTCACACGATATTTACCTGGAACTCCCCAAGGAAGTAACGGCCACAGCAGTTACCGAAAAGAAAAACAACCCCATCCTGACGCTCAAAAGCGCCGACAAGCAGCTCATCGGCCAAGTGGCCGCCAAAATCCGCTCGCTGCGTAAACCGGAACCCTACAAAGGGAAAGGGATCAAGTTCGTGGGCGAACAGCTTCGTCGTAAGGCTGGTAAATCTGCTAACGCTAAATAGTAAAATCGTACAGTTATGTCATTGACCAAAATAGAAAGAAGAGCACGGGTTAAAATGCGTATCCGCAAGATCATCAGCGGAACGGCAACGAAACCCCGCATGTCTGTGTATAGAAGCAACAAGCAGATCTATGTACAGCTGATTGACGACCTTAACGGTGTTACTTTGGCGTCGGCCTCGTCGCTGGACAAGGAATTGGCAGACAAAGTAGCCGGACTGAACAAGTCTCAGGTGGCTGCCCTGGTGGGCAAGCTGGCCGCCGAACGTTGTGCTGCGAAAGGCATCAGCGAAGTGGCGTTCGACCGCAACGGTTACCTGTATCACGGAAGAGTAAAAATGTTAGCGGACGCCGCCCGCGAAGGTGGTCTTAAATTCTAAGCAGCTATGTCGAATACGAATATAAAGAAAGTAAGAACGAGCGACCTGGAGCTCAAAGACCGATTGGTGAGCATCCAGCGTGTGACCAAGGTAACCAAAGGGGGTCGCACATTCAGCTTCTCGGCCATCGTAGTGGTGGGGAACGAAAACGGTATCGTCGGTTACGGACTGGGGAAAGCCAGCGAAGTGACCGCCGCCATCGCCAAAGGAGTCGAAGACGCTAAAAAGAACCTGGTGAAAATTCCGGTGCTCAAAGGCACGATTCCTCACAAACAAGAAGCCCGTTACAGCGGCTCGCTGGTGATGATCCGTCCGGCCGCTCCGGGGACCGGGGTAATCGCCGGGGGTGCTATGCGTGCCGTGCTGGAAAGCGTGGGCGTACGCAACGTGTTGGCTAAGAGCAAAGGCTCGTCCAACCCGCACAACCTGGTGAAGGCTACCATCGCCGCCCTGCTCGAACTGCGTGACGCACAGAGCGTAGCCCAGGTTCGTGGCATCTCTTTGGATAAAGTGTTTAACGGATAAGAGCTGATACCATGGCAAAAATGAAAATTACGCAGGTCCGCAGCCGCATCGGGGCTACGGCCAACCAGAAGAAAAATCTGGATGCACTGGGTCTTCGCAAAATCAACGCTACCGTTGAGCATGATGCCACCCCGATTATTCTGGGTATGGTCGAAAAGGTGAAGCACCTGGTAAAAGTCGAAGAAGTAAAGTAGTAACGAACCCATTTGCCCGGGAGACACTCTCCGGACAAGCAATAATAAAAACACATGGACTTAAGTAACTTAAAACCCGCAGCAGGGTCTACCAAAAAGGAGAAGCGCATCGGTCGCGGCCAGGGTTCCGGCTACGGCGGCACTTCGACCCGCGGTCATAAAGGGGCCAAATCCCGTTCGGGTTACTCGTCGAAGATCGGTTTTGAAGGCGGTCAGATGCCTCTGCAAAGACGTCTGCCTAAATTCGGATTCAAGAACCTGAAACGGGTAGAATACAAAGGGATCAATCTCGCCGTATTGGAAGAGCTGGCCAAGAAAGAGTCGCTGAAAGCAATCACCGTAGATACGCTCATCGAAAAACGCTTCGTGTCGAAAAACGATCGCGTGAAGATCTTGGGGAGCGGAACGTTGACTCAAGCATTGGAAGTGACGGCACATGCCTTCTCGAAGAGCGCTGCGGCCGCCATCGAAGCTCAACAAGGCAAGGTTATCACCCTTTAATAACAACCCATGAAAAAATTAATCGAAACCATCAAGAACATATTCCGGATCGAGGAGCTGCGTAATCGGATTCTCTTTACGCTGAGCCTGATCCTGATATATCGTTTTGGTAGCTTCGTGGTGATCCCGGGGATCAATCCCGAAGCCCTCGCCGCACTGCAAACGCAGGTCGAAGGGAACGGGTTGATGGGCTTGCTGAACATCTTCTCAGGGGGAGCGTTCAGCAACGCCTCGATCTTCGCGCTGGGGATCATGCCTTATATCTCGGCATCGATCGTGATCCAGTTGCTGGGCATCGTGGTACCCTACTTCCAGAAACTGCAGAAGGAAGGGGAAAGCGGACGCCGCAAGATCAACCAATGGACTCGCTACCTGACCATTCTGGTGCTGCTGTTGCAGGGCCCGGCCTACCTGGCCAACCTGCATGCCCAACTGCCCGATGCCGCCTTTGTGCTGGGCCGGGGAAGTGTACTGTTTACCGTAGCCGCAACTATCGTCCTGATCGCCGGAACGATGTTCGTGATGTGGCTGGGTGAAAAGATTACCGACAAAGGGATCGGTAACGGGGTATCGCTCATCATCATGGTGGGGATCATCGCCCGTCTGCCGCACGCTCTGTTGGCCGAAATCAACACCCGCTTCACCGAATCGACCGGGGGTTTTGTGATGTTGGTGGTCGAACTGGTGCTGTTGTTCCTGGTTTTCGCCGCGACGATCGCCCTGGTTCAAGCTACCCGCAAAATTCCGGTACAGTATGCCAAACGGATCGTAGGGAACAAGCAATATGGAGGTGTACGCCAGTATATACCGCTTAAAATTAATGCCGCCGGGGTAATGCCGATTATCTTTGCGCAAGCGTTGATGTTCATTCCGATGTTCTTCAGCCGCTTCGACGCCACTCGCGGATTCGCCGCCGCGTTTGCCGACTACACCGGTTTTTGGTATAATTTTATCTTTGCGCTGCTGGTGGTGGCGTTCACCTATTTCTATACAGCCATTACCGTGAATCCCAACATGATGGCCGAGGATATGAAACGCAACGGCGGATTCATTCCGGGAGTAAAACCGGGAAAGAAAACCGTCGAATACCTCGATACCATCATGACAAGAATCACCCTTCCGGGTTCGATCTTCCTGGCGATCGTAGCGATTCTGCCGTCGTTTGCCATGATGCTCGGTATCAACAACCAGTTCGCTCTGTTCTACGGAGGGACCTCGCTGTTGATCTTGGTAGGGGTTATTCTTGACACTCTGCAGCAGATCGAAAGCTACCTGTTGCTCCGCCACTACGACGGTCTGATGAAAACCGGACGTATCAAGGGGCGCCGATAGTTATCCAAAGAGTTTTGAATGAATTAAAAAAATGATACACCTCAAATCACAGGAGGAAATCGAAATCCTTCGCGAAAATAACCAGTTGGTCAGCCTGACGCTGGCCGAAGTAGGGCGCCACGTACGACCCGGTGTTTCGACACTGGAGTTGGACCGCATCGCTGAAGAGTTTATTCGCGATCACGGAGCCGAACCGAGTTTCTTGGGTTACAGCGGCTATCCGAACACCCTATGTACGTCGATCAATGAGGTCGTGGTACACGGGATTCCTTCTGCGAAAGCCATTCTCAGGGAAGGAGATATCCTTTCGGTCGATTGCGGCACGTTTATGAAGGGGTTTTGTGGTGACAGCGCCTATACATTCGCTGTTGGGGAGATCGCGCCCGAAGTGGCCGAACTGCTCAGAGTAACCAAAGAAGCTCTTTATAAAGGGGTCGCTCAGGCTGTTGCCGGCCACCGTATTGGCGATATCGGAAATGCCGTGCAAGAGCACGCCGAAAGTTACGGCTATGGCGTCGTGCGGGAAATGGTGGGCCACGGATTGGGCCGCCGTATGCACGAAGAGCCCGAAGTGCCTAATTATGGCGCTCGCGGCCGGGGCCCTCTGCTCAAAAAGGGGATGGTCCTGTGCATCGAACCCATGATCACCATGGGAAGCCGCTATGTGGTCTTCGACCGCGACGGCTGGGGCGTGCGCGCCAAAGACGGTAAACCCGCCGCCCACTTCGAATTTGCCGTGGCGATTACTGCTGACGGACCGGATGTGCTGACCGATTTCGGGGTGATTGAAAAAGCTTTAAATTCGTAAGACTCGTATGGCAAAACAAGCTGCTATTGAAAAGGACGGAACCATTATCGAGGCCCTCTCCAACGCCATGTTCCGCGTGGAGCTGGATAACGGTCACGTAATTACCGCCCACATTTCGGGTAAGATGCGGATGCACTACATCAAAATCCTGCCCGGCGATAAGGTGAAAGTGGAAATGTCTCCTTACGATCTGAGCAAGGGACGTATCTCTTTCCGTTACAAGTAATTTTACGGGTCGCCCGCTAAGGGATCCCGACCGAGAACGCACGATCCGCTCGCAGTCAAGGCAGGGCCGTCGGCCGAGGGGCTGCTCGGCACTGAAAGCCCTCCCCGCGAGAAGATTCCGCGAAGGGAACGTAAGATCCCACTCTCCGAGGTCGGACAACCGAAACAAGGGCGTCTCATTAACGATGTCTGAAAAATGAAAGTTAGAGCATCCATCAAAAAGAGAAGCGAGGATTGCAAGATCGTAAAGCGCAAAGGGCACTTGTATGTGATCTGCAAGAAGAATCCCAAGCTGAAAATGCGTCAGGGGTAATTTTAACAATTTAAGCAAACTAAGATTTATGGCACGTATAGTTGGTGTAGATTTACCCAAGAACAAAAGAGGCGAGATTGGTCTGACCTATATCTACGGTATCGGTCGGAGCACGGCTCGCGCAATTCTTGACAAGGCTCAGGTGAGCTACGATGTCAAGGTACAGGACTGGAGCGATGAAAACGTGGCCGCCATCCGTAGCGCCATTGCCGAAGGAGGTTATAAGGTGGAAGGTGAACTTCGCTCGACGGTTCAACTGAACATCAAACGCCTGATGGATATCGGTTGTTATCGCGGTATTCGTCACCGTCTGGGCCTCCCCGTCCGCGGGCAAAGTACGAAAAACAACGCACGTACCCGCAAAGGGAGAAAGAAAACGGTGGCTAATAAGAAAAAAGCAACGAAGTAATCTTAGAGAATTATGGCAAAGAAAACAGGATCAGTTAAGAAGAAAGTGGTTAAGGTGGGCCTTCAAGGGATGGCACACGTACACTCTACTTTCAACAACGTGATAATAACGCTGACCAACGAGAATGGCGAAGTCATCAGCTGGAGCTCTGCCGGTAAGATGGGCTTCCGCGGTTCGAAGAAAAATACGCCTTATGCCGCACAGACCGCCGCTACGGATTGCGCCAAAGTGGCTTACGATATGGGTCTGCGCAAAGTGAAGGTGTATGTGAAAGGTCCGGGCGCTGGCCGCGAATCGGCCATCCGTACTATCCATGGCGCCGGTATCGAGGTGACCGAGATCATCGATGTGACTCCACTGCCTCACAACGGTTGCCGTCCCCCCAACCGTCGTCGCGTCTAATTGAAAGACGCTGCGGTACCCAGGCTGCAATGGGATGCCCACTAAAGGATGGGATTGTCCTCGGCGTTGCAGCATAAAGGCTGGGCAAGGGCCCCGGGAGGATCTCCCGAAAGATACAAACCAACAATCCGCAAGGATCACACCAGGATTTTCCGCCGGTTTACCGTCGAAAGTCCGGGCCCGAAAAAGCCGGAAGTGAACCGTAAAAAACAAGCAAAATTTATTGACAATGGGAAAATACATAGGACCAAAATCAAAAATCGCCCGCAAATTTGGCGAACCCATTTTCGGGGCGGACAAGTCTTTTGAAAAAAAGAACTATCCCCCGGGCCAGCATGGTCTTGCTCGTAAGCGTAAAAAAGTTTCGGAATACGGAACTCAGCTGAGCGAAAAACAAAAAGCTAAAGCCATCTACGGCGTACAGGAAAAACAGTTCCGCAAAACCTTCGAAGAAGCCGCCCGTGTGGGGGGTATTACGGGTGAAAACTTGCTCAAGTTGCTCGAATGCCGTCTGGACAACGTGGTATTCCGTCTGGGCATCGCACCGACTCGTGCCGCAGCCCGTCAGTTGGTTTCGCACCGCCATATCGTAGTGAATGGCGCCGTTGTGAACATTCCTTCATACGAATTGCGTCCCGGAGACAGCGTAGGCGTCCGCGAAAAATCCAAATCGCTGGAAGTGATTCAGAATTCGCTCGCAGGCAGCAACCACAGCCGTTACAGCTGGTTGGCATGGGAAGGCAGCCGTATGACGGGTAAGTTCCTGCAGCGCCCCGAACGTGCCGACATCCCCGAAAACATCAAAGAACAACTGATCGTTGAGTTGTACTCTAAGTAGTAAATCATAATCGAGGAGCAAAACTATGGCTATATTAGCATTTCAAAAACCTGAAAAGGTCATCATGCTGGAATCAACTTCGTCGTTCGGACGTTTCGAGTTCCGACCGCTGGAGCCGGGTTTCGGTATGACCGTCGGCAACGCCTTGCGGCGTATCCTTCTCTCTTCGCTGGAAGGTTATGCCATCACCACCGTGAAAGTGTCCGGCGTGGATCATGAGTTTGCTGCCATTCCCGGAGTTATGGAGGGGATGCTTGAGATCATTCTCAACCTCAAGCAGGTACGCTTCATCAAGACCGTCGAAGAAGTCGAATCGGAAAAGGTGGTTGTCAACGTGGTGGGTCAGACGGAACTGACCGCCGGTTACATTTCCCAATTTCTGACGAACTTCAAGGTTCTCAATCCCGATTTGGTGATTTGTCGTCTGAACGATGATGTGAAATTGCAGATGGAGCTGACCATCGCCAAAGGGCGCGGTTACGTGCCCGCCGAAGAAAACCGTCCGGCCGATGCCGAATTCGGTTTGCTGCCCATCGACTCGATTCACACCCCGATCAAGAACGTGAAGTATTCGGTCGAAAACTACCGTGTGGAACAGAAAACCGACTACGAAAAGCTGAATCTGGAGATCACGACCGACGGCTCGATCCATCCTAAGGATGCCCTGAAGGAAGCGGCCAAGATTCTGATCCATCACTTCATGCTCTTCTCGGACGAAAAGATCACGCTCAATCTGGAGGAAAACAATACGGCCGAAGAGTTCGATGAAGATGTGCTGCACATGCGCCAGCTTCTGAAGACCAAACTGTCGGATCAGGATCTGTCGGTTCGTGCCCTCAACTGCCTGAAAGCGGCAGAAGTGGAAACCGTCGGAGACTTGGTTCGTTTCAATCGTAACGACCTGCTCAAATTCCGCAACTTCGGGAAGAAGTCGCTCTCCGAGCTGGACGAATTGTTGGCCAACCTGAACCTCCATTTCGGGATGGACGTATCAATCTACAAACTTGACAAGGATTAATCATGAGACATAACAAATCAATCAACCACCTGGGCCGCCAGGCGTCTCACCGCAAGGCGTTGATGGCCAATCTGGCCTCGTCCCTGCTGCTGCACAAACGCATCAGCACCACCCTGGCCAAAGCCAAGGCTCTGCGGATGTACGTTGAGCCGTTGATCACCAAATCGAAGGACGACACGACCCATTCACGCCGTGTTGTATTCTCCTACATCAAGGACAAAAAGGCTGTTTCGGAATTGTTCCGTGAAATTGCCCCGCGTATTGCGGATCGTCCGGGGGGTTACTGCCGAATTCTCAAGACGGGTTTCCGTCAGGGCGATGCGGCTGAAACCTGCATCATCGAGCTGGTAGACTTCAACGAAAGCTACAACAAAGAGATCAAGGTCGGCGAAAGCAAACCCAAAACGCGTCGTAGCCGTGCCAAAAAGAGCACTGAAAGCACAGCCGCTGCTGCTACGGAAACCGTAGCTGCTGAAGCTGCTGAAGCTGCAGAAGGCGAAGAAACCAAGAAACCGGCTGCCAAAAAGGCTGCCGCTCCGAAGGCTGCTAAAACTTCGGGGGCTAAAACGACGGCTAAGAAAACGGCCGCTACGAAGAAAGCTTAACCTGTTTTTTCGAACGCTTTTTATAAACGAAGCGGGAGCCTGTGTATCAGGTTTCCGCTTCGTTGTTTGATCGTCCCGTCGCTTGATGATTTGATCGGGAAACTCATTGTCGGGAGACTTCAAGGAGAGGGGGGCGGAGCCAGAAGAATGGCTGCGGTCGGTTTAGTGGAGGGCGGGGAGAGTTGTTTCGGAGTGCTCCTGGGTGGAGTTGTTGCGGCGCGTTTCCTTTGTACGTTTCCTCGGAAATTTCTGGGGAGGGGGTGTTTCGGTGCGTTTCCTTGGGGTGTTTTTCTGGAAATTCCTGGGGGAGTTGTTTCGGCACGTTCTCTTTGTACGTTTCCTCGGAAAATTTCTGTGGGGCATTGTTTCGGGGGAGTCCTTTCGAGGAGTTCCCTTTGGACGTTCCCTCTGGACGGGGTATTCCTGCGGAACGTTTTTGAGGGTGTTCTTTCGGGGCGTTCTTCCCCTTAGAACGACCAGGAACGAAAGAGAAGGAGACTTCTGACGGGAGAAAGAACCCGGAAATTCTCTCCTCAGCCCTGAAAAGTTGGGAAATAGAAAGCAAAAAAGAACCGTTCCCTCCTTTGGGGAGCGGTTCTTTTTTGTATGCGGTCGTTTCTCGATGAAGCTCTAGTCCTCCAACGAAGTGGCTCCACCGCAACTCATCAGATAGGCTTTGATAAAGTCGTTCAGATCGCCGTCCATGACCCCTTGTACATCCGAGGTCTGATAGCCCGTCCGGTGGTCTTTGACCCGGCGGTCGTCAAAAACATAACTGCGGATCTGGGACCCCCATTCGATTTTTTTCTTCTGTCCTTCCAGTTGATTTTGAAGCTCCATGCGTTTGTCCAGCTCCATTTGGTACAGTTTCGAACGCAAAATACGCATGGCGTTCTCTTTGTTCATCAACTGAGACCGGGTTTCGGTATTTTCCACGATGATGCCGGTCGGTAAGTGGCGCAGTCGAACCCCGGTTTCCACTTTGTTGACGTTCTGACCGCCCTTCCCGCCGCTGCGGTAGGTATCCCACTCGATGTCGGCCGGATTGATGACGATCTCGATGGTGTCGTCCACCGTCGGGGACACGAAAACGGACGCAAAGCTGGTTTGCCGTTTGTTGTTGGCATTGAAGGGCGAGGGACGGACCAGTCGATGTACGCCGCTTTCACTTTTCAGGTAACCGTAGGCATAGTCGCCCGTGAACTCGACGGTAGCCGATTTGATCCCCACTTCTTCCCCTTCCTGCATGTCGAGAATCTTCGTCTGATAACCGTTGGCTTCCCCCCAACGCAGATACATGCGCAACAACATATTGGCCCAGTCGAGGCTTTCGGTCCCACCGGCGCCGGCATTGATCTCCATGATCGCCCCCAGCCGATCTTCTTCTCCGCCCAACATGTTGCGCATCTCCAGCGTTTCGATCAGCTCCCGGGTGTGGTTATATTGGGCTTCCAGCTCTTCGGGGGTGGAGACGCCTTCGCGAACAAACTCCGGCATCAGCTGCAGATCGTCCAACGCTTTGACAATTTCGTCATAGGCCGTAATCCAGTATTTGATCGAGGCCACTTTTTTGAGCTGCTTTTCGGCCTTGGCCGGATCGTCCCAAAAATCGGGGGCCTGGGTGCGACTCTGTTCTTCATCCAGTTGCAACCGACGGTCTTCGATGCGCAGGTGAGTGTGGAGGGCTTCGCGACGTTTGTCGAGCTCCTTGATCTGTTCAGGCGTTATCATGAAAGGTTATTTTTGCAGGTGGTTGATTTTGTCGGGGCTGTCCGGATCGGCGGTGGCTCCCGAGACCGAACAGGGTATGCCCAAAGCTTCGACCCGTGCCGCTATGCGTTGCAATTCGGGTACAGAGATCTTTTCCAGATGGGGGGCAGGGGTTTCGCGGTCGATCGAGTAGATCATCACGCTTCGGGGGGCAATACGTTGTACGAGCTCTACCCATGCCGAAACCTCTTCTTCGGTCGTATTATCCACGATCTGGCCGTTGTATTCGCCTCGCAAAAAGAGGGTTTGCAGGATCAGCTGTCCGTTGAACTTCTGCATTTGCGCGACGGTTTCGGCCACCGAGTAGGCGCCTCGGGGCTGATCGATCAGGCGAGCTGTCCGATCGAAGGCCGAATCGAGTTTGAGAATGTTGTTGTCGACGCGCAGCAGGGCCCGATACACCGAGTCGCGACCGATCATCGTGGCATTGCTCAGCACCGAAATTTTGGCGGAGGGGCACCATTGGTCGCGCAGGGTACGGGTATCTTCGATGATGGCTTCGAAATCGGGATGAAGGGTCGGTTCGCCATTTCCGGCGAAGGTAATGACATCGGGAAGTGTGCCGGTGGCGGCCATTTCTTGAAGCTTGGCTTGCAGGGCGGTGGCCACCTCTTCCCGGCTGTTGAAACGAGGTCGTTGGGGATGGAGGGGGTTCCATCCGCATTCGCAATAGATGCAGTTGAACGAGCAGAGTTTGCTGGTCAGCGGCAACAGATTGACCCCCAGCGAGAGACCCAGCCGGCGGCTGTGTACCGGACCGAAAATAACGTGATCGAAAAGGGCAGTAGCCATACGAAGCGAATTTAACGGGGAGGGAAAGTGTCCGTTCGATCCTGATTCAATCAGACGGGGCTGCAATCGGATGGTCGGACAGTTAAACGCTCAAACAGTCAAACAGTCGAATGTCCGCTCTTCGGACCCCTGTTTTCCCCTCTACAAAGATACGAAAACTTCCCGAACCCTGAAGACCTTTCTGTCCGATCCCGGTATCCTGAGCAGAAAGCCGGCTCAAGGTTGGGTTTGTGCAAAAAAGGTGAGCAGGGAATAACCGGCACAAAGCTTGTATTTTACCGACGAAAAGAATATCTTTGATAAGAACGAACTCTCAACCCTTAAAAAATAGAATTATGACGGATTCATTTAGACCTTCGGTATTGCGTGCGAAAGCCTGGGATGTGCTGCGGGACAAGTGGGGCCAGGCTGCCTTGACCTCGTTGATTATTTATGCCGGCTATCTGTTGGTGCTGTTAGTGTCGTCCTTGATGCCTTTATTGGGGCTGGTGATCATGATGCTGGTTTGGGGTATGCTGTTGATCGGGTATCAGTTTATCTTTCTGGACCTCTACCGTGACAAGGGGCAGGTCGAAGTCAAGACGATCCTCGAACCGGTGCATCGTTATGGCCGCTATTTCGGTGGTTTTCTGCTGGTGTGCATCTATGTTGGCCTGTGGTCATTGTTGTTCTATATCCCGGGCATTATCAAAATGTTGTCGTATAGCATGACGTTTTATATCATGCGGGAAAATCCGGAAATGACGGGCGAACAAGCCATTCAGCGCAGTATGGAGATGATGAAGGGACACAAGATGGATCTCTTTTTGCTGATGCTCAGTTTTATCGGTTGGATTCTGTTGAGCATCATTACGTTGGGAATCGGCTATCTGTGGATTTATCCCTATATGTATACGGCCCGGGCCGCTTTCTATGAAGAGTTGAAAAAGGAATATGCGGCTACCCAGCCTTTTGAGGGAAGTTCGTTCGGGGACGGTGAGCGTACGGTCGTTATTACGACGGAAGCGTAGAGCGAATTTCGATCGTTCCAGTAAATAGAGCCCGCCTGTTTTGGCGGGCTTTTTTTACGCCCGTGTTTTCCGATGCCGAGAGTTCTGTGCTCCCGATTCTGAGAGTTCTGTGCTTTCTGATTCCGAGGGTGCCGTTCTTTCCGATCTCCAACTTGATTGGATCGGAGTTTTGTGGAGGCAATACCCGCATACTCTGTTCGTCGGCTTTGATTGCTCTGGTATGGAAGCGGTGAATTGGGGTCCGATCGATGTTGAGCATGAAGATGAGACGAGGAGGGAAAGGCTGTCTGCGCAAAGGGAGCGGCTCGATGTGGCGAAAGGACCTTGTGGGGGCCAAACATATCCTACAAAAAACGCCAACCTGTGAAAAGGTCGGCGTTGGAGGTTAAGACGGGCTACAGCCCGCAATCCATAGCTTATTTCTTGCGATAGATTTTGGTGTATCCGTAGATGGCTTCATCACCCAGTTCTTCTTCGATGCGGAGCAGCTGGTTGTATTTGGCCATACGGTCGGAACGGCTCAACGAACCGGTCTTGATCTGACCCGAGTTGGTAGCTACGGCGATGTCGGCGATCGTCGAGTCTTCGGTTTCACCGCTACGGTGTGAGGTAACCGAAGTGTAACCGGCACGGTGTGCCATTTCGATGGCGTCCAGGGTTTCGGTCAGCGAACCGATCTGGTTTACTTTGATCAGGATGGAGTTTCCGCAACCCAGTTCGATCCCTTTCTTGAGGAATTCTACGTTGGTTACGAACAGGTCATCCCCAACCAGCTGGCAACGGTCACCCAGTTTGCTGGTCAGCAACTGCCAACCTTCCCAGTCGTTTTCGCTCATACCGTCTTCGATCGAGTCGATGGGGTATTTGGCTACCAGTTCTTCCAGGTAAGCTACCTGTTCGGCCGAGGTACGTTTAGCTCCTTTAGCGCCTTCGAATTTGGTGTAGTCGTAGATACCGTCGGCATAGAATTCCGACGAAGCGCAGTCCAGACCGATCGCTACATCCCCGCCGTCGCATTTACGACCGGGTTTGTAACCGGCTTTTTTGATCGCTTCGATGATCGATTCCAGCGCGTCTTCGGTACCTTTGAGGGTAGGAGCGAACCCACCTTCATCACCGACAGCCGTGCTCAGACCCCGATCGTGCAACACTTTCTTCAGGGCGTGGAAAACTTCAGCACCCATACGCAGCCCTTCGCGGAACGAAGTGGCACCTACGGGGCGAATCATGAATTCCTGGAAAGCGATGGGGGCATCCGAGTGCGAACCGCCGTTGATGATGTTCATCATGGGAACGGGCAGGGTTTTGGCGTTGGCGCCACCGATGTAACGGTACAGGGGCATGCCCAGCAGGTCGGCAGCTGCGCGAGCGCAGGCCAAGGAGACACCCAGGATGGCGTTGGCACCCAGGTTGCTTTTGGTCGGGGTCCCGTCCAGAGCGATCATCGTTTTGTCGATGCCCACCTGATCGGTAACGGGCATACCGATGATTTCTTTGGCGATGATTTCGTTTACATTTTGTACGGCTTTCAGAACGCCTTTGCCGCCATAACGGTTTTTGTCACCGTCACGCAGTTCAAGGGCTTCGTTTTCGCCGGTAGAGGCACCCGAAGGAACGGCCGCACGACCGAATGCGCCGCTGGCGGTGGTTACTTCGACTTCAATAGTGGGGTTGCCTCGCGAGTCGAGGACTTCTCTGGCGTGTACGCTTACAATCTGACTCATAGTTTTAAGATTAATCGGTTGATATGTTGCAATGTATAAAACCGGAATCGGTTTTTCGGGCGAGTATCCTTCGAGCGATGGCATTGAAGAGAGGGTCGCACGAAAATCGACCCAAAGATAGGGCTTTTGAGGCGATTTCGCAAACGATGTCCCTGAAATTTCCCTTCTGTCGGAGTGGGGTTTCCCCGGAGTCGGGGAGGGAAAGGGGCATCGTAGGGGGTTAGCGATGAATGACGCCGGAGCCGATCAGCTCTTCGCCGTCGTACCAGGCGGCGAATTGACCGGCGGTAACGCCTCGTTGCGGCTGATCGAAAAGGATATAACCGCCCTGAGGGGTGATATAGAGGGTGCCGTCCTGCAAGGGTTGGCGGTAGCGGATCCGGAAGCGGAAACGACGGCATTGACCGGGCGTCATCGCCAGGTCGGGGCGGATCCAGTGGATCTCTTCCGGCAGGATGGAGAGCGCTTGGCGATAGAGGCCCGGATGTTGCTTCCCCTGGCCGACATAGAGAATATTGCGTTGCACGTCGGTCGCGATCACGAACAGCGGTTCGGGTTTACCCCCGACTTGGAGTCCTTTGCGTTGTCCGATGGTGAAAAAGTGGGCTCCGTGATGGCGGCCGTCGAGGATGCCGTCTTCCGGACGGTAGAGGTAGGGGGCGGACCAGGCCTCCAGTTGTTCCTGGGTCGGGAAAAATCTGCTTTGCGGATCGGACCATCCGTGCTCTTTCGGAGGAGCAGGATGGAGGGTATAGCCAGCCCAATCGGCCGGGATTTCGATAATGTCGCCTTCACGGGCTTTGAGCTGTTGTTGCAGAAAGACCGGTAGGTCGACCTTCCCGACGAAGCAGATCCCTTGCGAATCTTTGCGTTGGGCCGTGGCGAGTTTCTGTTCGGCCGCGATGCGGCGCACTTCGGGTTTGAGCAGATGGCCCACCGGGAAGAGAGCCCGCGAGAGCTGTTCCTGCGTCAGTTGACACAGAAAATAACTCTGATCTTTGTTCGGGTCGCTCCCTGCCAGCAACCGATGGATCGTCTGGCCGCCGACCTGAATATCTTCGCGTCGGCAGTAGTGACCCGTGGCCACATAGTCGGCGCCCAGATTCAGGGCCGCTTTCAGAAAGGCGTCGAATTTGATCTCCCGATTGCACAGTACGTCGGGATTGGGCGTACGTCCGCGACCGTATTCGGCGAACATGTAGTCCACCACCCGACGACGATACTCGTCGCTCAGATCGATAAAGTGAAACGGAATGTCGAGTTTTTTGGCCGTCAGTTCGGCAAACATATGGTCGTCGTACCAGGGGCAATCGCCTTCGAGGGTTCCGGTGGTGTCGTGCCAGTTGCGCATGAACAGCCCGACGACATCGTACCCCTGTTCCTTGAGCAGATAGGCGGCCACACTGGAGTCCACACCTCCCGAAAGTCCTACAACCACCCGTTTTTTCATGGTATTCATCTCGGTTAAAAAAGTCTCGCTATTAAGAGAGTTGTTGCATCTCGATCAGGCGGGCGTAAATACCGCCCCGTTCCATCAGTTCGTGATGGGTGCCCGCTTCGGCGATGCGTCCCTGTTCGATGACAATGATCTTGTCGGCGTTGTGGATCGTGCTCAGCCGGTGGGCGATCACCAGTGAGGTACGTCCCTGGAGCAGGGAGTTGAGGGCGTCCTGCACCAGTTTTTCCGATTCGGTGTCCAAGGCCGAGGTGGCTTCGTCCAGAATCAGAATGTCGGGGTTTTTCAGAACGGCCCGGGCGATCGACAGGCGTTGACGCTGGCCGCCGGAGAGCTTCATTCCCCGATCGCCAATATTGGTCTGGTAGCCTTGTTCGGTCTGCAAGATAAATCCTTCCGCGTTGGCGATACGGGCCGCTTCCTGGACCTCGGCCAGGGTTGCGTCGCGTTTGCCTAAACGGATATTGTTTTCGATGGTATCGTTGAAGAGAATGGTCTCCTGGGCGACGATGCCCATCTTATCGCGCAGGCTGTGCAGCCGATAGCGACGGATATCCACGCCATCGATCAGGATCTCCCCTTCGGTAACGTCCCAGAAGCGAGGAATCAGGTCGGAGAGTGTCGATTTGCCGCCGCCTGACGGGCCGACCAGCGCGACGGTTTCGCCCTTGCCGATCGTAAAGCTGACATGATCGATGACCGGTTTCTGGTCGTATGCGAAGGATACGTTCCGGAACTCGATCTTATCCTGGAAGTGGGTCAGTTCGATGGCATCCGGGGCTTCGGTGATGGTGCTTTTTTCGTCCAGCAGGGCCAGCACCCGATCGCCGGCTGCGATCCCCTGGTTGATGTTGGCGAAAGCGTCGGTAAACGAACGTACCGGACGGGTGATCTGCGAGAAGATGGCCAGGTAGGCGATAAATCCGCTGCCATCCAGTTTGCCTTCCAGCACCAGGTAGCCCCCGAAGATCAGCAGCACGGCGGCGGCCGAAATGCCCAGAAATTCGCTCATCGGCGAGGCGGCTTGTTGACGGCGGGCCATGGAGCGCGAGATGCGGGAGAAGCTGCCGTTGATGCGGTGGAACTTGCGTTTGATGTAGTCGGTGGCGTTATATCCTTGGATGATCTTGACGCCGGTGAGGGATTCGTCCAGCAGACTGACCATTCCGCCGAAGTCTTCCTGGGCCTCTTTGGCCGAGCGTCTCAGCCGTTTGACGATGAATCCGATCAGCAGGGCGGTGACGGGCAGAAACAGTCCCGAGAACACGGTCAGTTCCCACGAGATCTTGATCATGGCGAACATGTATCCGATGATCAGAAACGGTTCGCGGAAGACCACCTGCAGGGTGTTGGTGATGCAGAACTGAACGACTTGTACGTCCGATGAGATTTTGGAGATGATATCGCCTTTGCGTTCGTTGTTGAAAAAACCGATCTGGAGCCCCATGACGTTATCGAAGACGCTGTTACGCAGTCGTTCGAGGGTCGTGATTTTCATGTTTTCGGTGGTCCACTGGCCCAGGTAGCGGAACAGGTTGCTCAGCAGGGAGGAGCAGGCGATGAAGACGGCCAGGAAGATCAGGATATTCATTACCGAGTAATCGGTTCCATAGACGCGGTAGAGTAGGTAGTTGACCAGGCCTTCGAAATACTCCATGTTGAGGGCAAAATGAGGCATCTGCGTGACGTGTTCCAGCATGCGGTCCGCATCGAAGAGCGAATTGAGGATCGGGATAATCATCACGAAGTTGAACGTGTTGAATATCGCGTGGAGCAGCGTGAAGAAAAAGTAGGGGATTGCGAACTTTTCGATCGGCTTGGCGAAGCCCAGCACTCTCCAGTAGGTTTTGTTCATGGCTGGTTCGGTTGGATTATCTCACGCAAAAATAGTGTAAATTTCGGGATAACCGTTCCTTCGGGCTTAGATTCGTGCTCAGGGAATGAGACCTGTAAACGAAATTTGCGAATCTCGTCATGCAGAAGGGGGTACTTGGACGGTAGAATCCGTTAACAACTGAGGAAAAGGTGTTTCTGAAGCGGAGGTGGAGTGTTGAGGAAAAGCCAGCGCTGTGGGGAATCGATGGAGCGCTGGCTTTTCAGGCATGACAGGGAGGAGACCGATGGCTTCAGAACGTTAAAGGGGATCGGTATAACTTTTCAGGGCCTCGACATACAGGGCAAAAGCGGCGCGTCCTTGAGGCGTGGCAGAACAGATGGTTCGGGGTCTTTTGCCAGAAAATGTTTTTTGCACGGACAGGTATCCTGCTTTTTCCAGTTTGTCGATTTGGCAACTGAGATTGCCGGCCGAGGCGCCGGTCGTTTCTCGCAGGAAAACGAAGTCGGCGTTTTCGACCGACATCAGGATGGACATAATGGCCAACCTCAATTCGGCATGTAGTAAGGGGTCGAGCGGTTTAAACATGGTTCTTGGGTTTTCTCAATAAATGTCCCGGAATAATGAGGGTGAGTATAAAAATCAGGGCCATGATACCCAGTTCGGCTTCATGGGGAAGGGAAATAAAAAGCGTTCCGGAGAGGATCATACTCAGCAGCCCCCCTGTCGTAAACGGACGGAACTGGCAGGAGAGTCCGTTGGTGGCGATTCCGGTCGACAAAAATAGCATTTCGAGGCGTAGGATCCATTCATTGTGGCCGGTTACGATCAGTATAAGGGGAAGGATCCCCAAAATTCCGCCGAACAGCATCCAGATTTGGTGGGTGATTCTATCGCTTGAAGCGGTAGCAATCGCCGTTTGTTTCCGATCCAGCAGGATGGACGTAGGAATACCGATCAGCGGAATGGCCAACCAGAGCCAAGGAATGAAAAATCCTCCCCCACTCCGCAGGCAGAGGTAAACCAGGAGGGTAACGCCCAGTGAGAGATAGCCCCATAACAGAAGGGGTTTACTGTCGTTACGATCCAGTTTTTGTTGAGTTGTAGCGATCATGTGAGCCATAATCTTCAGACTCTTTTGTTGAGTCATGGTCGGAGAAATACGAGTTTCGGCTTCCATAGCTTGACGTGTTTTAGGGTGAGCATGCAAAAATAGATCGATCTTGTTTTCAAATATAAATAAGTTTATAAAATAAACCAAATTTTGACACATGTTTTTAGAAGGAGTTTACCATGAGAATAGCCTTTTGAGGTAGAATCTGGTAGAAGGGTAGATACATGGGGGCGATCCATCGCTTCGGGTTTTCCGATTGATGGAAAGGAGTGATGTGCTGAAGCCCGGTGAATAGCGGGTTTATTCGTCGCTCAGGGCTACCAATTGTTCGCGGTAGGCGGCCAGAATGCGGGATTTGGAGATGAAGCCCAGGTATTTGTTGTCTTTGTCCACGACGGGCAGCATCCACGCTTTCGACTGTTCAAAAGCATCCAGTACGCTGGAAATCTGTTCGTTGATGTAGATAATGTCCGGAGGCGGGATCATGTAGTTGTCGATCTTGTACCCATATTTTTCCGGAGCGAACATGTCGCTGCGCAGGTCGTCCAACTGTACGACGCCCAGCAACGTGCCGTCTTGACTGACCACCGGGAAGATATTGCGCCGGACTTTGGAGATCAGGCCGACGACATCGCCCAGGGTGGTGTCCATCGTGATGGGATAGAAGTCGGTTTCCATCAGGGATTTGAGGTTCAGAAAGACCATCACCGATTTATCCTTGTTGTGGGTCAGCAATTCGCCCCGTTGCGAGAGTTTTTTGGTGTAGATCGAGTAGGGTTCGAGGTAGTAGCCGATCCCGAACGCAATGGCCGACACCATCATCAGCGGGACAAACAGCCCGTAGCCGTTGGTGATTTCGGCGATCAGGAAGATCGAGGTCAGCGGTGCCTTCATGACGCCCGACATCAGTCCGGCCATTCCCACCAGTGTAAAGGGAATCAACGGCAGGTTGAACCCCAGGAAGGTGTTGAGAATATAGGCCATCGAAGCGCCGGTGAAAGCCCCGACGAAGAGCGAGGGGGCGAAGGTTCCTCCGATACCGCCGGCGGCCAGGGTGGCGGACATCGCCACGACCTTGAAGAACATGACGGCCACCAGATAGAGGGCGACCACCCATCCGATATGTCGATACTTGAAGAACAGCGAGTTATTGAACAGCGATTCGACATTTCCGTGCATCAGGTCGAACATCGATTCGTATCCCTCCCCATAGAGTGGAGGGAACAGGAAGATCAACAGTCCGATGGCCACACCTCCGACCAGCCATTTTTTGTAGGGGGAGTTGAGTTTGGCGAAACGTCCGGCGATCGAGGAGTTGATGCGGGTGAAGTAGTAGGACATGACGCCGCAGAGAACGGCCAGGACGATATAATAGGGAATGTGGCTCAGTTCGAAGGAGTTGTTCAGGACGATGTTGAAGACGGGTTCGAAGCCGTTGAGGAAGAACATCAGGGTGGTGGCCGTGACGGCCGCGATCAGCAGCGGGATGATGGACGAGACGGTGATGTCCAGCATCAGGATTTCCAACACGAAGATCACGCCGGTGATCGGGGCTTTGAAGACGGCCGCTAAGGCGGCTGCCGCTCCGCAACTGAGCAACAGAGTGACCTGTCGGTAGTTCAGTCGCATGAATTGGCCGATGTTCGAGCCGATGGCCGAGCCGGTCAGCACGATGGGGGCTTCCGGTCCGACCGATCCCCCGAAGCCGATGGTGGCGGCGCTGGAGATGATCGAGGTGTAGGTATTGTGGATTTTGAGTCGTGAGCCTTTTTTGCTCATGGCATACAATACCCGGGTGACGCCTTCATTGATGTCGTCGCGGACGATGTAGCGCACGAACAGCGAGGCGAGAATCACCCCGATGATGGGATAGAACAGGTAGAACACACTGGCGGAGTCGACCGCGAACCAACTGGTCAGCGCCAACCGGACCAGATAAAGGGCCCCTTCGAAGAGGTAGGTGGCGAAGCCGGCCGCTAACCCCACAACGACAGCCAGCAGCATCATCAACTGCTTTTCGGAGAGACGTTTGGTGGCAACGATGAAGAATCGGTACAGAATCTCCATCCGTCCCAGTTTTTTCAGGTTCGATTTGTCACTCACAGCGCTATCGGGTTTAAAGAGGGGCGGAACAGACGGTAGATGTATCCTGTTTCGTCCCTCAGATCCATGCCCCCGTCAGGGGCGTTTCAAGCCGGTTCCGGATGCGGGTGGCCGTCCGTCGGTCGACGTCGATTCAGGAGGTCGACCGATCGTTCGGTTAGAATTTCCGAATTCCCATGATTTCGCGAACCTGCGACAGGGTCGCATCGGCACTGGCCCGTGCTTTTTCGGCCCCCTGGCGCACCACTTTCGACAGATAGGCTTCGTCGCCTACGATCTCGGCATAGCGTTCGCGGATAGGGGCTACCGTGGCATTGATATCGGCAGCCAACTGTTTTTTCAGGTCGCCGTAGCGGATCGAGCAGTCATTCCATTTGGCCGTAAAATCGGCGACTACTTCCGGTGTCGACACGGCGCGCAGAATCGTAAACAGATTGGCGATGACTTCCGGCATCGGACTGTTGGGTTCGGTCGGTCCCGAGTCGGTCACGGCCTTCATGACCTTTTTATGAATGGTTTTTTCGTCGTCGGTCAGGTAGACGCAGTTGCCTTCCGATTTGCCCATCTTGCCGCTGCCGTTCAGCCCCGGAATCTTAATCAATTCGTGGTTGGAGGTGTAAGGTTGGCTTTCGGGGAAGAAATCCACGCCATAAATTTGGTTGAAACGGCGGGCGAACCGACGGGTCAGTTCCAGGTGTTGTTCCTGGTCTTTGCCGACGGGCACGCGGGTAGCCCGGTGGATCAAGATGTCGGCGGCCATCAGCACCGGATAGCTCAGCAGGCCGACATTGACGTTATCGGGTTGTTTCCGGATTTTTTCTTTGAAGGAGGCGGTGCGTTCCAGTTCGCCCACATAGGCGTGCATACTCAGCAACAGCGATAATTCGGCCACTTCCGGTACATCGCTTTGGATATAGAGGGTGGCCACATCGGGGTCGAGACCTGCGGCGAGGTATTCGGCCAGGATGGTGCGGATATTGTCGTGCAGATGGGTCGGATCGGGGTGGGTGGTCAAAGAATGGTAATCGGCGATAAAGAAAAAGCAACGATTTTCGTGCTGCATTTCCACGAAATTACGGAGGGCTCCGAAATAGTTGCCCAGATGCAACTGTCCCGTCGAGCGAATCCCACTTAAAACGGTTTCCATAGTGTTTGTCTTCAGTCTGTCAAAATGGATAAAATGTCCACAAAGGTACACAAATTTGCCAGAAAATGTACATTTCGGCCCCGGAGCTGACTATTTGAGGTCATTTGGCCGGTATGGGAAGGCCCGCAGCGGGACATTATCGGTGCTGTGTGCCCCAGTCGATCGCCTCGAGCAGCATGTGGGAAGAGCGTTCTATTTCTTCGCGGGTGATGGTCAGAGGGGGCGCTACGCGCAGGGCGGTGTCGTGGAACAGGAACCATTCGGTGAGCAGGCCGGTTTGGACAGCGCGGTTCACGATACGGGCACACAGGGCGGAGTCTTCGAACTCAACGGCCATTAACAATCCGGCTCGACGGATTTGACGTACCGCCGGATGGGCGCTCAATAACTGTTCATAGAGGGCGCCTTTGGCTTCGGTCTGATCCATCAGCCCTTCGCGCAGGGTGAATTCCAGGGCGGCCAGTCCGGCGGCACAACAAACCGGATGTCCGCCGAAGGTGGTGATATGGCCCAGTACGGGATTGGTTTTCAGACAATCCATGATGGCTCGCGGTGCGATGAAGGCCCCCAGCGGCATTCCCCCTCCGAAAGCTTTGGCCGTGCAGAGCACATCTGGAATGACCCCCTGCTGTTGGAAGTAGTAGAGCGTTCCGGTTCGTCCGAGGCCGGTCTGGATCTCATCGAAAATCAGCAGGGTACCGGTTTGCGAGCATCGATCCCGCAGGGCCTGCAGAAACCCGGGAGCCGGTAACATGATGCCGCCTTCGCCTTGGATCGGTTCGATGATGACGCAGGCGGTACGGGTCGAGATTTGCGACAGATCTTCGAAGCAGTTAAACCGCAACTGGCGAACGTCAGGCAGCAGCGGCCGGTAGGAGTTACGGTACTCTTCGCCGCCCATGACACTCAGCGATCCGTGGGTACTGCCGTGGTAGGCATTGTGGAAGGAGATCATCTCGGTCCGTCCGGTGTATCGTTTGGCCAGTTTGAGGGCCCCTTCGACCGCCTCGCTGCCGGAGTTGACGAAATAGACCGAGTCGAGTCCCCCGGGCAACAGTTCGGCCATTCGTTGGGCATAGCGTACCTGAGGAGACTGGATGACCTCACCGTACACCATCAGGTGGAGGTGGGAGTGGGCCTGGCGACAGATGGCGTCGATCACGTCGGGGTTCCCGTGCCCGACGGCACTGACCGATACCCCGGAAATCAGGTCGATCCATTTTTGACCATTGGGTCCGTAGAGCCAGACGCCTTCGGCTCGTTCGACTTCCAGCATGATCGGGTAGTCGGAGGTTTGTCCGACATGTTCCAGAAACAGTTGTCTGAGATTCGGTTTCATAATCGAGGTTTTTCACAAGTTTGTTCCCGTTCGGGGAATCGGGTCGGCATCTTCGGGCCTTTACTTTCCATCCAACCTTCGGGGCATCAGCTCTTCGGACCTTTTCATCCCATCCATCCTTTGGGTCGTCAGCTTTTGGGACCTGAAGGCGTGGAGTATGCATGGCCGGAGATCCGACTCAAACCGATACTGCGCGGCCCTGCGCCATCGAGCATACCGATAGCTTCAAAAGGGCTCAAGGTCCCTGCGAGCTTCAAAGGTCCTGATGCTCCTGGCTTTGCGGCTGATTTCGGGCGGGTCAAGCGCGCCGAGGGCTCTTATAGTCCCGCGAAGCCCGAAACGGAAAAGAGCGGGAAGAGCGGAAAAGCCGAATCGCCATGTCGTTCCCTCGCAAATCGAAGGGCGAAGGGACGGAGGAAGACCGGATCGCCTTGTGCGGTTATTCCCGCTGTTTCGAGTCGATCCAGATGGTCACCGGACCGTCGTTGACCAGAGCGACCTGCATGTCGGCCCCGAAAACGCCCGTAGCGACCTTCCCGGTCGCGACCGCTTTGACGGCCTGAATAAACGCCTCGTAGAGCGGAATGGCCACTTCCGGTCGGGCGGCGCGGATGTAACTGGGGCGATTGCCTTTGCGGGTCGAGGCGTGCAGGGTAAACTGGCTGACGATCAAAATATCGGCTCCGGTCTCTTCGGCGGATCGGTTCATGACGCCGGCTTCGTCGTCAAAGATACGGAGTTTTATCAATTTGCCGCACAACCAGTCGATATCTTCGGTGGTGTCGCTCGGTTCGATGCCCACCAGCACCAGCAGACCGCCTCCGATGGCGCTGTGCAAGGTGCCGGCGATGGTGACCGAGGCCTCGGTGACGCGTTGAATCAAAATTCTCATACATGCAGAAAGTTAAGAGTTTACAGGCCAGGGCACGCAACGGAGGGGGTATCCCACACCGCCGAATCGTACCATACTGTCAAAAAGAGGCCGAACGTCACCGGCCTTATAGGCGCGGTCCGTTCGGCCTTCAGGGAATGCGTTAGGCGTGGATGCCTTGGGAAGCGTTGGGGGTGATCATCTCCTGTTGCATGAACATCGACCAATCTTTCCATACGGGATCGAAGCCTTTGGCGCGTACGGCGGCTTCCACCTGTGCTGCGGTACGGGCGTCGTTGATTTCCCACTGTTCCAACTCGTGACTGGGCGCGGTGTAACCGCCCGGCGTGGTTTTCGATCCGGCGCTGATCACGGTGATCCCGAAGGGCAGAATCCGGTCGCGGTAGGAGGCGCTTTCGCGGGTCGAGAGCGACAGTTCGACGTCTTCGCTCAGGAGACGGTATGCGCAGATCAATTGGGTCAGGTTCCGTTCGTTGGCTGGATGGTCGGGGTTGAATCCGTCTTCGCCTTCGTAGGGGCGCAGACGCGGGAAGGCGATGGAGTATTTGGTCCGCCAGTAGCGGTTTTCCAGGTACCGCAGATGCAAGGCGGTGAAGTAGGCTTCGGTCCGCCAATCTTCCAGCCCGATCAGGTTGCCTAATCCCACTTTGTACACGCCGGCTTCACACAACCGGTCGGGGGTTTCCAACCGATAGCGATAGTCGGTTTTGCGGCCGCGGAGGTGGTAGACCGGGTAGCGCAGACGGTTATAGGTTTCCTGATAGACATACACGGCGTGCAATCCGAACTGTTGCAGGTAGACATAGTCTTCGGTGTCCATCGGCTGCACTTCGATGGAGATCTGTTGGAAATATTCCTGCATGATCTTCATGGCGTTGGCCAGGTATTCCCGGCTCGAGGCGTGGGGGGCTTCTCCGGTCACCAGCAGAATATGCTGGAAGGGGTCGTGTTTGATGGCCTGGGCTTCGGCGTGGATTTGTTCGGGAGTCAGGATGCTCCGATGGATTTTATTGGTGCAGTTGAAACCGCAGTAGACACACTGGTTCTGGCAGATGTTGGAGAGATAGAGCGGTACATAGAGTTGGATGGCGTTGCCGAAACGACGACGGGTAATGGCGTAGCTTTGGGTTGCCATTTCGCTCAGGTAGTTTTCGGCGGCGGGGGAGACCAGGGCGGCGAAATCGTCCATAGTGATCCGGTCGGCACTCAAGGCGCGTTCGACATCCGCGGGGGTTTTGGCGGCGATCATCGCCCGTGTTTGTTCCCAGTCATAGGGAAGAATGGTATCGTAAAATGTCATTTTGGATTGATTTTTATCGGGTTGTGTCCGGTCATCGGGGTCGGTCATCGGGAACGTCTCGATCGGAAAGTCCCGTTTGCGGGGAGTCGGAGTACCCGGGGTTTCCGCGCATCAGGTGATGTTCCTCGGAGAGATTGAGAGCGTGACCGGAGAGCGCCTCGGTCTGTCCGCCAACGATGGAGGTCTGGCATCGTGGAACGGCGTTCTGTCCTCGAGCGACCGTATGCTGGCATCGGGCGACAGGCCGAGGGTCGGATTCGGTTTAGTTTTTCAGCAGATCGTCCAGCAGGGGCAGAATCGGGCTGGTGGCCGAGGCTTCGTGTCCGACCGGAGCCAGTTTGGCTTCATAGGCCATACGACCGGCTTCGACGGCCAACCGGAAGGCATTCCCCATGGCAACCGGATCGCTGGCAACCGCGATGGCGGTGTTGACGAGTACGGCATCGGCTCCCATTTCCAGGGCGGCTGCAGCCTGCGAGGGGGTACCGATCCCGGCATCTACCACGACCGGAACATTGCTCTGTTCGATGATGATGCGCAGGAATTCCTTGGTTTCCAGTCCTTTGTTCGAACCAATCGGGGCACCCAGCGGCATCACACAGGCCACACCCACATCTTCGAGCCGTTTACACAAGACGGGATCGGCATGGATATACGGCATGACGATGAAGCCATCTTTGACCAGCTCTTCGGCGGCCTGGAGTACTTCGATCGGGTCAGGCATCAGGTAACGGGGATCGGGATGTATTTCCAGTTTGATCCAGTTGGTACCCAGGGCTTCCCGGGCCAGTTGGGCAGCGAAGACGGCTTCTTTGGCGTTCCGAACGCCCGAAGTGTTCGGCAACAGATTGATTTTCGGACTTTTCAGGTGGCTGAGAATGTCGTCCTGCGGGTTGTTCATTTCCACGCGTTTGAGGGCCACGGTGACCAGTTCGCTGCCGCTGGCTTCGATGGCGCGGCTCATGACGTCCGAAGAGGAGAATTTCCCGGTTCCGACGAACAGGCGTGAGCCAAAGGTCTTGCCGGCGATAACTAAAGGTTTCATAACGTATGTTTTTATGGTTATTTTTAAAATGAATCGAAATGATTTCGGTTCGGGTTTTGGTTTACAAGGTAAAGAGCGGATGGATCGGGTGGGGGTGGACAAAACGTCACAGGGGGCTCCGTCACCGATCGCCTCGGAACAGAGTGAGGGTTTAAGGGTCCGGCTGTTCCGTTTCGGAGGCATCTCCCCCGTCGATACGCCAGCGGTCGATGCCTTCGAGGAATTGACGAGTGGTGGCGGCGGGATCGGTGCTTCGGGCGATGGCACCACTGATAGCCAGGCCGTTGACGCCGGTTGACAAGATGTCCGGCGTATCGGCGGGCTCGATGCCTCCGATGGCCACGATCGGCCAATAGAGCGAGCGGGATCGCAGGGTGGTCAGGATACGCCGATACCCTTCAGTCCCCAACAGCGGAGCCAGATTCTTTTTGGTGGTCGTATAGCGGAAGGGCCCCAGGCCGATATAGTCGGTCCAGTCGGGATTCATCGCTTCGATGTCTGCCAGCGTATTGGCGGTCGAGCCGATGATGGCTCCTTCGCCCAGAAGGCGTCGTGCTTCAGCTGGGGGCAGGTCGTTTTTGCCCAGATGGACCCCTTGGGCCTCTGCCTCGACGACCAGCTCGGGATGATCGTCCAGTACCAACACCGCACCGTAGGGGCGGCAGAGTGCGGCCAATGCCCGGCTTCGGGAGACGATTTCATCCGCCGAGGCCTCTTTCATACGGAGTTGAATCCAACGGCCTCCTCCGGCCAAAAAGGCCGACGCGGTGGTCAGATCGCCCGCGGAGATCAGTTGTAATGTCCCTCCGGCCGCCTTCCAACGGCGGTTGAGGCGTCCGAAGCGGGCTATGGTTTCGGAACTATCCAGCGAAGACGAGAGGGTCCCCGGGGTTGTTTTTTCTGGTGAGTCGGTCGTGGTCGATGTCTTGGCCCACAAGTCCCCTAACACGGCAGCCCCTCCGAAACCGGCCATACGGACTTGTACGATGTTTTCGGCCGAAATACCGCCCAGGGCAACGATGCGTTCAGGATAGGGGAAGCGGGTGGGATCGGTAGAGGGGTCCTCTCCGGAGGCTTTTTGTCGACGGGCGTTCAGCAACCGTCGACGGGCGTCGGCCAGATCGATGCCACTGCGATAGCCGACCTTGGAGATTGAGTCGAAGAGCGGACTCAACCATAAATAGTCGACCACGGGTGCCCATCGCCGAGCCTCTTCCCAACTGTGTGCCGAACCGCTGATCCGCAGAGGCGCTTTCTCGGCAGAGGATAGGGCCTCCGGGTGTCGGGCGAGGGCTTCGGCCCGTTGGTTCAGGACGTCGTTTTTGAGGTGGATGCCTCCGCATCCGTAGTGCCGCGCCAATGTCTCCGGTCCATGCAGCGTGATCCGTTGAAAATCGGCTCCGGCTTCTCGCAGCTCATCCAGCAGTGCGATCAGTTGGGGCGTCGAGGCGTTCGGTTTCCGCAGATGGATGATGCCGGCTCCGGCCCGTTGCAAGGCCACGATCAGCGGGGCCTCTCCAGGTACCAACTCGGGGAGGGTAATCAGTATCGGTGTCTGTAATAGAGCGGTTGTCTCCATGTCTTATCCTCCCTGTGTCGCTCGAATCAAGGTGATGACGGCCCCTTCCGATAGCGGGGTGGTGTCCCATTGGGCACGGGGGATGACCCGAGACCCGATGGCGACGGCGATACCGGTGGTGTCGATTCCTTGCGAGGCGATCAATTCAGCGAGTGTACGCGCTTGGGTGGATGTCGGCTGGCCGTTGATGATAACTTCCATAATAGTTCGATTTTGCAGGAAGCGTTGGCCGATAGCGAATGGTGTGTGTTTGGAAAATCTCCCTCCGACGGTACTATCCGTATCAGGTCTTGGGGTATGATCTCAGCCGCCAGGAGAATAGATCGAAACAAGGTTCCGTAAAACTTTGCTGTAAACAAGAGCCCAAACGGTTTATGGCTGGTCTCTGCTCTCTCTTGTTGGTTTGGAAAAACGCTGACGGTCAATCCGCATGGATTTTTTGTGTTTCGCAAGAGCTCTCCCTCTCTCTGCATGGAACTTTCCTCTGCTTTGAAAGGGCCCTCTTCTTCTCCACCGGGACTCTTCACCTTGGCGTCTTTAGGCCTTCGCTTCTCTGCCTCCTCTTTCCCTCACTCCTTTCCGTCCGCGGCGGCCTTGCTCTCTGCCTTGCTCTCTGTCCTGCCTCTCGTATCCGTTTCTCGTTTTCCCTCTCTCCTGGAATCCGGCACCCCCGTCTTCCTTCGTGATGGTACAAAGTAACGAAAAATCTGTGGAATAACCGCCGAATTGCAGCAGATTAACGCAACAGGATTTGATAATTAGGGAGTTAGAAGAAAAACGCAGAAGTTGGGCAGACAGTTGAAAACCGTCTTAAAGCAGATTAAAGCAAAAGAACGGTTTCCTAA
>CALVCS010000006.1 GCA_944326035.1 uncultured Alistipes sp.
GGAATGTCATTGCACAGGCACGTCCTGTCTTTAACGTACAATTAGAGAAGAGCAATGCGGTAAAAAAGAAATGCATCGAGAAGTTCATGCATGCCGCTTATGCGGACTCCGATAAGTTTTGGAGTGATTTCATGGAACAGGTAAACATACTGCTCGATAGCCGCAGATTTTGGCGTGATTGTGAAGGGATGGGATGCAAACCCGAATATGTGGCCGAACATGTCGTTTTTCTGGGAAGTGCCATGATCAAGAAAGTATTGAAAGAAGGAGTGTCACGTACTTTAGGGAGCGATATCCAACTGTACAAGGATCGTATTTCCCCCAAAGAGGCAGACCGATTCCTGTTGGAGGACGTGAAACGACTGCCCGAACACGCGACTACACAAAATTAATTCGGCATTCTGCATGATTGAAAAAGGACACTCCCTAAATTGGGGGTGTCCTTTCGTTTTGGGGGTTAAAGGAGATTCTTCATTGCTTCATCGATCTGGGAGTTCTCGAAAGAGTCAAGATAAATTTGGGTGGTTGTGAGACTTTGATGTCCCAACGCCTCCGATATGATGCCAATATTAACTCCCGATTTCTTCAATACTGTAGCAAATGAGTGCCTTGCCACGTAGGTCGTGACGGGCATTTTGATTCCCAACTCATTCGCAATCTTTTTGAGTGTAAGATTGACTTGTCTACACACTTTATGGATTCTGTTTTTCTTTTGTAGAGGTGTCGTGTGTCGTCTCTGATCAAGGATTGGGAATAAATAACCAGCATAGGTACAGTACTCTTCGTATTTGGCTATGATAGAGACCGCTTGCTTGGAAAGAGGAATATGGATGGCTCCATGTGTTTTCTGGCGATTGTAAACTAATCTTCCGTCTATAATGTTAGTAGGAGTCAAGTTCGCAATATCCACGAATGATATGCCGCCACAAAGGTAAGAGAATACGAAAACGTCTTGTGCAAGTTGAAAGTCCCTGCTCCTTTGGGAGTAATCTGCTTGAATAATTTTTAATGTATCGGATTTGCATAGAGCTCTTTTAGGCGTTTTCGTACGGAATTTACTGACCTTATAATCCACAAATGGATTCTTTTCTTTGGCGACTACCTTCGCTTTGATTGCTCTGTTGAACATGGCTCGTAATGTGCGCATCTGAAAACTCATCGTCGTTTCTTTATTGCCTTTGGAGCGTAGCCAACTCTCAAACCTGTTTAAGAATAGTTCGTCTATCTGACTGAAAGGAAAGTTGAGAGATTTGTTCTCATTGAAATTCCTAAGTACGTTGTATGAGTTTTGGTAGGCATAGGCATTTCCGATTGTTCCCTCTCGTTTTAATCGGTCGATGGTTTGCAAATAGAAGTTATCTACTGTTTCAGATTTGATTGGGGTGTGATCAGTTTCATGTAAAAGTGTTGCAGCCGTATATTCCTCCGCATAAGCCGATTTCTCCAGTAATTTAGTTTGGTATTCAGATTTTACTTTGAAAATGATCTGTTGGATGTACTTTCGATTGGGGCATTTGTTTTTCGGTTCGTTCCGATCAAAGTCCCAATTATCGGGATGAACTGTTATGCCCAGACTTTTCATGATTCGTTTGCGGTCTTTCGTGATGCGTAACATGAGGGGATGTTCTCCGTTGGCAAGGGTTTTGCTCTTGAAGCAGATTACTGAAATGGTGGCATCCATAGCTGTTTTGGTTTACACCACGGTTTACACACCTCGTCTAAAACGCATTCTGAGCGGGGTTATTGATGGCTTGATTCGAAAACCCTAATAACCGAAAAAGCCTCGATAATCATTGGATTATCAAGGCTTTTCGAGTGTCGGGGTGACTGGATTCGAACCAGCGACAACACGCCCCCCAGACGTGTACTCTAACCGGGCTGAGCTACACCCCGAACTGCTAAAGTGGTGCAAATTTACGGGTTTTATTCGAATATCCAAAAAAATCATGCGATTTTATCTCTCTTATCCCCTCTCTTCTGGGTACGAAACGCCTCTTTGACAGGATCGTTCAATATCTGTTTCGAAAGAGGGTGAACAGGAAGGAGGTTCGATCTTGTGTTTACATCCACGACTGGCTGAGATAGGCTGATACGAGTCTCGATGTTGCTCAGGGTTACGCCAGAACAGCCCGTTGTGCCGGAGACACTATACTGACATCATAGTCTCCCAACGCCCCTTCTCTGCCTGCGAGGGTGCTGAGACCCCTATTTCGAAGCATAGCTCTGGGTTTTCAGGTAGATCGTTTTCGGGTTGCCGATGCCCGGACCTTGACGTTTCCCTGTGGCGAAGATCCGCTGAAGAAAAGCTATTTTTTTTGAAAAAAACGTATCTTTAGCCTGTCTTTACCATAGGCAACTAATCTAATACCAATCTAAATCTATAAAACTGATGAAATTACGTGATCTGATGGCCGTTTTGGGCGTAGGTTTGCTGACCGTCCCGGCCCAGGGAGCCGATTATCCTTGGTATACCCAGGGCGATTTCGCTCCTGCACAACGTCTCGAATTCGAGGTGACGAATCCCACGGATTTGAACCGACCCAACACCCCTGTGATCATCAAACGGGAAAACTTTCCGTTGGCCGACCTGCATGAAATGATGATTACGGTGGTCGATCCGACCGGCGATCCCCGTCCGGCTCCGACCGACTCCGTGCTGAACATCCAGGGCGGACACCAATTGCGGGGAGAAGCCAATGGACGGATGGTGTTCCATCAACTGGATGACCTGGATAAGGACGGAATTTGGGACGAACTTTTCTTCCAGCTCGACATGAAACCCCATGAAACCCGTACGATCTACATCTATCTGGGCGAAAATATCCGGGGTTGGAACAAACACCACACCCATGCCAATATCGGCAGCTACTGCCGGCATATTATGCCGTTCTGGGAAACCGAAGAGGTGGGGTGGAAGATTTGGTTTGCGAATAGCGTGGATGCGTACGGAAAACGTAAACCGAATCTGGTATCTCCGATCCTTTATACCCAGAATATCGACGGGTATGGGATCGCCAACCTGAACCATGATTACGGATCGGATATTCAGGAAGTAGCTCCTTCGTTCGGCGCCAGCGCCATCTGCCTGTTTGAGTTCCCGGACGACCCCGATTCGATCTCTATGCCGCGTAAAACCCCTACGAAACAGCGTTTGCATCCTGAATCGTTGTGGAATGCCGGTCAGATCTCCGATACGCGTTACGCCTACGATGTGGTGGTAAACGGGCCGTTGCGTTCGATGGTTCGGATCAAAGCCATGAACTGGGACACCGGCAACGGTTACTACGAATATGAACAGTTCTATACGGCGTATGCTCACCAGAACTATTGCGTGTCGAAAGTCCACTACACGACCTTCCAACCCAATGGATCGGGGGTACTGATGGGCTGTGGGATGAAAAAGAAACCGCAGGAAGATAACTTTATCCAGAAAGACGGTTATCTGATCTCGTCGGGGCCCGAAGAGGTCCGCGACCCGGAAAAGATCGACCAGCGTGAAAACATCGTGGTGGATTTTATCGGCGGGGCCATCATTGTTAAGCAGGAGTACAAACCGGAATATCAATATATTCCGGCGTATACCGGCAACCATGTGTTCCGGGTGACGCCCGATAAGGACAATACCTACGAATATATGGTTTGCACGGCTTGGAGCGAAGGGACCAAACTCACCAACAAAGAGGAGTTCAATCAGTATGTCGCTCAGATGGCAGAAGAGTTCAATCACCCGATTACCTATAAATTCATCGGGCTTCAGAGCAAAGAATAATCGCTCTTGAACCGAACACCCTAACGTCTATAACGCAGGGGGCGATCCGTATAGATCGCCCCCTGCTCTTTTTCTTGTGGACCTTGTTTTGCCCCTCCCGGGCGTGCCTGACGATCGCTGAGGGCTTTGTCCGAAGCGGAAGCGGCGCAGGGTACGACGACTGTATCGTCGAATCCGGGAATCTTCGGCTCGCGGTAATATTACTCTAAAGGAGGTCCGGGATTGTGATCTATGTCCTTTCCCGTTCTTTTCCTTTTTCTTCTGGTCTTCCTGGGATCCTCGGGGTATTTACAGCCCCGGTTTTTGACAAGGTCCCGGAAGTGGTTGGGGGCAAGTTGGGGGCGTCTCTTTCTTTGGGGAGTGCGCTCCTCTTCCCTCGTGCTCCCCCTCGTTCTCCCTGACGTTCCCTCTGGCGCTCCAGCCGTTCCAGTTGCTCTCCGCAGTGGCCGCCCCTTCCTCCTGCTTCCCCTCGTCGGTAGACATAAAAAAAGCCGTTCTCGGTAGAGAACGGCTCGTAAGGGTTTCGACAGTTACTTAGGCCAGAGAGTTCACGTGAAGCTGAGCACTACTTTTCAGGTTCCCGGCTTTGTTTTTGTGAATTACATTGTTTTTGGCCAGCTTATCCAGCATGGAGCTTACCTTGGGCAGCAGAGCCATAGCGGCTTCCTTTTCGGTCGTGTTCCGCAAAGCCTTCAAAGCATTACGCGTCGTTTTGTGGTAATACTTGTTGCGAGCTTTTTTGGTCTCCGTCTGACGGATTCTCTTGATGGATGACTTATGATTTGCCATGTCGTTGTTTCTCTTTACATTATCTGGTAGCCCATAGGAGAATCGAACTCCTCTTTCGAGAATGAAAATCTCGCGTCCTAACCGATAGACGAATGGGCCAAAAACATGTGGCTGTGACTAAATCAGCGGTGCAAAGGTAGATAAAAACTTATATTCTGCAAATTTTTTTTGTGAAAAATCTGTTTTTTTTCGTGTTTTTTCTCTTGGGAGACTGAAGAGCGTGGTATTCAGACCCGCCGTTTGCGGATTATACCCCCCTTTGTCGATCGTCGATCAGATACTCGATCCCCAAAATCAACAGCAGGAGAAAATAGGCAATCTGACCGGTGACCACCGCATGGATAAAAATATACAACAAACCCACATAGGTCATCAACCGCACCTTCCCGATCCGCGACAAATGCCGGAAGCGCCGGATGTGGTGAACCATCGTCCGGAAACGCACGACCAATAAAACCGCTACGGCAGCTAACGCCACCACCACACCCGCCACCGGGAAATCGCGTTGGACCAAAGCACCGCCGACAATCACGGTGCCCAAAATCGGGATTAAATTCTTTGTCGACCTCATATTTTAGGGGATGCACAAAGGTATAATAAAAATCTTTTTATAGCTTTGTTTTCTGTTCAATGATGGTGGGTGCATCGCTCGGCCACCTGTCGTGACTGCCTCCGAGCGCCCGTCGGGAACGCTTTTTTGCAGAGCTCCCGATGTTTTAATACGTTAAGTCTTATGCCCAGTCTCTCCCAGAAAGGAAACCGGATTCCTCCCTCCCCCATTCGTAAACTGGTCCCCTATGCGGAAGCCGCCAAAAAACGGGGAATCCGGGTGTTGCATCTCAATATCGGTCAACCCGACATCCCGACCCCGCAAGGGGCCATCGATGCCGTCAAAGGAATTCATGACTCTATTTTTGCCTATGGCCATTCGGCCGGACAGGAAAGTTACCGCCGAAAACTGGTCGATTATTACCGTAAGGTGGGGATTTCGCTGTCGTACGATCAGATTATGATTACTGAAGGCGGATCGGAAGCGATCTTTATGGCGATGTCGGTCTGTCTCGATCCGGGCGACGAGGTGTTGATTCCGGAGCCTTTTTATGCCAACTATAACGGCTTCGCAACCGAAGCGGGGGTGGTTGTCAAACCGATCTCGGCCCGCATCGAAAACGATTTCGCCCTTCCGCCCATGGAGGCGTTCGAGCGCCATATTACCCCGAAAACCAAAGCCATTCTGATCTGTAACCCCAATAACCCGACCGGTTATCTCTATTCCCGCGCCGAACTGGAACAACTGCGCGATATCGTGCTGAAACATGATCTGTTCCTGATCTGCGACGAGGTGTATCGGGAGTTTTGTTATGACGGGGCGGTTCACCACTCGATCATGAACCTCGAGGGGTTGGAACAAAACGCGATCATGCTCGATTCGGTGTCCAAACGGTATAGTATGTGCGGGGTCCGTTTGGGGGCGCTGATCTCGCGGAATCCGGAGGTGCTGGCAGCGGTCTTACGGATGGGACAGGCGCGTCTCTGCCCGCCCTATCTGGCCCAAGTGGCCGCAGAAGCGGCGTTGGATACCCCGGCCTCCTACTTTAAAGCCGTGTATGACGAATACCTGCTGCGGCGCAATACGATTGTGGAGGCGCTGAATGCGATCGAGGGCGTGTATTGTCCGATGCCGAAAGGGGCCTTCTACTCCTTGGTGCAGTTGCCGGTGGACGACAGTGAACGGTTTGCCCGTTGGTTGCTCGAATCGTTCAGCTTCGAGGGACAGACCGTGATGTTGGCACCGGCTTCGGGATTTTATGCGACGGAAGGCTTGGGCCGCAATCAGGTGCGTATTGCGTATGTGCTCAAGCGGGACGATCTGCTGGCGGCAGCCCGCTGTCTGAAAGAGGCCCTGAAAGTCTATCCCGGTACGATTCGTTAACTTCCTTTCGGTTCGGAGGGAGCCTTAAAACGTTCTGAAAGTACAGCGGAAATGCTGCGAAGTGCCACGAGGTACTGTGAAGCACCACGAGACGCCACGAAGCGCCGCGGGTCGCTTGCACACACGCTCATTCACTCACAGTAAGTAGTAAAAGCTTCCGGACTTGCTACGTGAAAGGTTCCGGGCGGGTTGCGTGACAAGCCCTGGAAACGTTAAGGCGGAGAGCCCGGTTATGCCACTCGACCTTCGGAGTTGCAGAAAGGAAGAAGAGGGTACGGAGGAAAATTTCTTCGAGGAGAGGCTTCCAATCTTGAGGGCCTGAGTCGAGGGGGTTGGTCGGGTTCCGATTCCCGAGCGGGTTCGCCGAAACCTGGGTGTCGATTGGCGGAGGCCCGATGGTGGAGGTCTGCTGGCGGAGGTTCGATACCTGAGGGGCGAGGGTCTGGAAGGGGGCCGGGCAAACGCCCAAATCGTTTTGCGGGAAGGTTACTCCTGACTTTTGGGGAAGCCGACGGTTTATTTTCCGAAAAAACACTATCTTAGGGACAAATTTTTTAGCCTTATCCGATGAAAAAACACCTGTTCGCTCTCTGTGCCCTCTCCCTGACGATAGGGGGGTTGGGGATCTTCTCTTCGTGTGGCTCTTCCGAGCCCTCCCTGACCCTGGCCACGCCGACCGCCCTGCAACAAAAATTCATGGATCAGGAAGTCGGCGCCTTTTTCCACTTCTCGATCAATACCTTCACCGGAGATGAACATGGAGACGGAGGTCGGCCGGCCTCCGCTTTCAATCCCCAGGATCTGGATATCGATCAATGGATGGAGGCCGCCCAAAATATCGGGGCCAAATATGCGATCCTGACCGCCCGTCACGAAGACGGATTCTGTCTCTGGCCAACGGCCACGACCGAATATTGCGTCCGCAACTCCCCCTGGAAAAATGGACAAGGAGACGTGGTCCGTGAATTTGTCGATGCCTGTCGACGACACAATATCCTGCCGGGCCTCTATTTTTCTCCCAATTATAACGGCAACGAGATCTTTCGGGACTCGGATCGTCCGGTCAGTTGGGGGCGTCATTGGGATTCGCTGACCCGCGTCAGCTTTAGTGATACGGCCTTCTGTGCACGGTACCGCCAGCTGGAAATCGATCAGATCACCGAACTGATGACTCAGTACGGTCCGATTTTCTATCTGTGGATGGACCACTGGAACGCCGCTAAAGGACAACAAAACGATGTGTGTCGGACCATTACCGATCTGGTCCGCAAACTCCAGCCCGACTGTCTGCTCTCGGGACCCGATGTCCGTCATCCCGGCACCGAAAAAGGGATCGTCATCTATCCGTTGTGGAATGCCGTCAATACGGTAGACAGTACGATGTATACCCGTCCGGTCAAAAATACCCTCGATAAATCGGTCGCCAATACTTACGGATTGTTGGAAACGGATGTCATCATGGGGCATCCGGAGGGGCAGTTCTGGCGCAATGTCGAGTGCCCGACCGATGCTCCCTTCAACCACGGGGGATGGTTTTGGCATCACGAACTGCAAAAGTTGAGTCTGGATAAACTGATGGATTACTATTATCGTACGGTCGGTCTGGGGGCGAACATCGTCATTAACCTGCCGCCCGATCGTGCAGGACGGATTCCGGACGAAACGATGGAGGCAACACGTGCGTTCGGACAGGAGTTCGACCGGCGTTTCGGACACCTCACGCACGAGACCTCCGAACCGATCCAAGGCATCGAAGCCGAACTCCGTTGGGATACCCCCGAACCCATCAATCATATCCTGCTCATGGAGGATCTGTCGCAAGGGCAACGGGTGATTGCATATTCGTTGGAAGCCTGGGTGGATGGCGCCTGGCAACCGCTCACTCCGATGAA
This sequence comes from uncultured Alistipes sp., assembly GCA_944326035.1. GTDB lineage: Bacteria > Bacteroidota > Bacteroidia > Bacteroidales > Rikenellaceae > Alistipes_A. Next base: position 8,384 of record CALVCS010000006.1, read on the forward strand.
TCACTTTCTGGATACGCCGGAGGGATTTGTCTCCGACGTTGGATTCGAAACCATCGGACACAAGAAAATCGATCGGGTCAAACCGGTGGTCACCAATCGGATCCGCTGGCGTTGTCAACGGTCGGTGACGCCGCAGGTGGGTCTGCTCAAGATGGCCGCTTGGAACGTAGAAGATTAAAGGCGATCGGAGACGGCGACCGGCCAATCGGCCATGCGCTGTCGAGATACTGAGAAAAGCTGGAAAAGCGATGGGCTCGCAACATGCTTGCGAGCCCATCGCTTTTTCGTTGAGGAATGTTGGCGGGGGAAGTGATCGGCTTACGGCAGAATGGCCCCCCGATGTAATGGACAGGTTCGGGCTTTGTAGACCTTAATGTGAGGGACCTGCAGCATGCGATCGGGGGAGGTGCAATAGACGTGATGGGTCCACCACTCCTCTTCCGCTTGGGTATAGACCAGCCGGCCCAGCGAAGGATCGTAATTGACCGACTTGACGTGCGGGGTCTGCTGTAACGGTTCGAACGGGGTGAACGTCTCGCTATCGATGTCGAACAGCTGAACCCCCTGCTCGTCCGAGATCAAGAGCTGATGGTTCGAGATGGCACAGAGATCATGTCCGTTTTCATGCGGGATTTTCCAACTGCGCTCCCGTTTGAGTTTCGGAGCGGAGGTGTTCCAATCCTGCAGGGCATACTCCCGTAATTCGTCGAAGCCCAAGGCGTAGCAACGTCTCAGCGAATCGAGCCATACGCACCCGTGTCCGGCATAGAGGGTATCGCGGAAAAGAACCTCATCGGGTTTTCCGATTTCGTAGAGCTGAATTGCATTTCCTTGGTCGTGTGACGAGAGGGCCACGGCAATGCGGCCGTCGGGCAACAGGTCGGCGGAATGGGCCAGGGGCGCATAGGCATAAAACATGCAGTTGTGGGTCGCCCGGTCGAGCAAGGCCACCCCACCGGCTCCGCAGGTGATCAAGATACGATACCCTTCGTCCACCCATTTGCATTCGTCCAGGTTCTGGAAATGGGGCAGCAGATCGTACGGAATCTGGCCCATGGCGTCTTTAACCTCCCATTTCCACAAGACCTCTAAGTGTGTGCTGTCCGATCGGGCGGCATCCACAATCAGAACGGTCTGATCGCCGCATAATGCGATCTCTGCGGGACGTTGTTTGGGGGCCGGGGGCGGGGTACAGCCCCAGAGCCCGAGAAGCAAACCGACTAACCAAGTTTTTTTCATCGTCACTATCGATTCAGGTTGAACAAATGTACCCATTCCCCGTCAGAATCCCAATACCTTATCGTACAAAACGACCCGGCGTCCGACCTAAAAGGACTCTCCGTTTCGAAAAACCGACATGGCGAGCCCCTTGTCTGCCGGTAAAATCCGCTGCCCCTCTGGGTAAAAGATATTTTTACGAATTCTGCTTCCCGATGAGTCATATTCCAAACACGGTATTAATTTTGTAGAAAGGAGTCTCGATCGATCTTTTACCTGAATATCCAACGGTTGCGTGCTGCGTAAAATCCTGACATACCTCCTGCGAGGCCTGTTCGTCTTATTCGGATTGCTGTTGTTGATCTCCGTAGCGGTCTATCTGCCCGGCGTACAACGGTGGGGTATCGAACAGGCGGCGAGCTATGTGCAACGCCATTTGCATATGGAGCTGCAGATCGAACGCTTTCGATTGACCTTCCCGCTGCGCCTGCGCATCGATCATACCCTGCTCAAAACCGCTGCGGGCGACACCCTCCTGCAAAGCGGATCGATGGCGGCAGAGGTCGCCCTATGGCCGTTACTCCGTGGAGAGGTGCGGGTGGTCGAATTTGCGCTGGAGGAGACCCGGGTCGATTATCGCGATACGCTTTCTTCGCTGGCTTTGCGGGCCGATATCGGGGCCTTGGTGGTGAGAGGCGTGCAAGCCCGATGGAAGGAGCAGTCCGCTGCGATCCGTCGGATTGATCTGGAAGAGAGCGAAGTCGATTTCACGCCGGGCTCCACGGCTACCCCCGATACCACGACCGCCGATACCGCCACGCTCGCGTGGACGATTCGACTCGCTGCGTTGAATCTCCAGGAGGTTCGCTTCCATATGCCTCCGGTGGCTGGCTCGGCCGACTTGAAGGTGCAACTCCCGGAAGGTACGGTGAGGGAGGTGGACGTGGATCTGGGTCGGCAACAGGTCGCCGTACAAAGTTTGCGGCTGGTCGATGGCGATTATCAATACCTGACCGGACAGACATCTACCCTGCCGCCCGCATCGACTCAGTCTACTTCCCCTGTGACCTCTGTTACGTCGGGGACCGTTCCTGCTCCATCGTCCGCATCGAGGAGCGCGGCGGGCGGTACGTCGCCAACGGAACCGGCGGCCGATTCAACGGATCAGGCCGCGGCGGAGACCCCGCCATGGAACATCTCCCTGCAGCAGCTCGAATTGCTGGATAACCGACTGGCCTATGGCGTTGCGACCGGGACGCCGGCGCCGGGTTTCGACCCCTCGCATCTGCGGATCCAGGCGCTGAACCTCCAGATTGATTCCCTGCGTAATCGGGGTACAGCGATCGCGGCCGTTCTGCGATCGCTCTCCTTCGAGGAACGATCCGAGTTGGCGGTACAGTCTGCCCAAGGCCGATTTGTGCTGGATTCGGCGGGGATCAGCTTGACCGATTTTGCGCTGAAAACCCCCGAGTCCCAGGTGACCCTGCAGGCACAAGCCGGAAACGGTCTGTTGTCGATGCATCCCGATACCCCTCTCTCCCTCGCCTGGGAGGCTCAGCTGGCGCCTGCCGATCTCTGGATCTTCTATCCGGCTCCGGTGTCAGTCCGCCACGCCTTCCGTGGTCGGATGCTGACCTTCGACGGCCAATTGAACGGACGTCTCGATCGGATCGATCTGCAGTCGCTCTCGTTGAGGCTCTCTCGGGCCATCTCTCTTCGACTGGATGGACAGCTCCGCTCGGTGACCGATCCTCGGCATCTCGGCGGGTCGGTGCGGTGGTACGGTCGGCTTTCGCAGATCGATTTCCTTAAAGCCTTATTGCCGGACACGACCTTGCAGCACCGTTTGGCGTTCCCGAAACAGATGACGCTGCGGGGGCATATGGGCCTCTCCGGACAGACCTATACCCCTTCGTTGCAGCTGGAGGTCGATACCGCTCGCTTGACCCTGGAGGGGAAACTCAACCTCCGGGACCAGCGCTATCGGGTCGATTTGACCGCCCTGCAATTCCCGCTCAACGAGTTTCTGCCGCAGGATTCGCTGGGCGAACTATCCTTGCAACTGCAGGCCCGGGGACAGGGCTTCGATCCGACCGCGGAGGGTACGACGGCTGCGCTCGACCTGCAGATCGAGCACTTCGATTACAACCATTATCGTTATCACGATCTCGGGGTACAGGCCACGGTGGCGGAACATCGCCTGCAGGGACGCCTCTATAGCCGGGATGACGCCCTCTCCCTCGATTTGGCGCTGCACGGAGAGCTGACCCCCGAAACCTATGCCGCTCAACTGAAAGGGCCGATTGCACAGCTCGATTTGCAGGCCCTCCATTTTGTGTCGGACCCCCTGCATGGCTCGCTTTATCTCGAAACTGACCTCTGGGCACAGCCCGATTCGGCGGCGTATCGGGCCGAGGTGATCGTCGATTCGGTGCGGATTACGCACGGATTTTTTACCGATGCGATCCGTCGGACAGCTTTGGAAGCCTCGGCTGATCGTCGTCAAGTGAGTGCCGAGATCCGATCCGGCGATCTGACGGCCCGTTTGCAAGCCTTCCTGCCGTTGGATTCGTTGTCCGGCTCGCTGCAACGCACGGCGGCCTGTGTCGCGCGACAGCTCGACTCTTCGGATCTGAATATGGCGCTGCTTCAGGAGGCATTGCCCCCCTTCCGTCTGACCGCATCGGCCGGGCAACAGAATTTGCTCTATAACTTCCTGCAGGCCCAACGCATGGGCTTCGAACAATTGACGGCCGATATCGCGACCGATTCCACGGCCCCGTTTCACGGGTCGGTGGTCATCAACGGATGGCAGGCGGCCGGGATGGTGCTCGATACCCTGAATATCGGCCTCAAACGCAACGACCGTCGTCTCGATTACTATCTGCGTTTGGCGAATCGACCCGGAAACCTCGAACAGATGGCGCTGATCGCCCTCTATGGGGATGTCGAGGGGAAAACGGCTCGGATCAACTTCTTCCAACGAGATCGCTCCGACAGCATCGGCTTTTGGTTCGGGTTCGAGACCTTATTGCAGGACTCCTCTCTACGAATCAGTCTTTTCCCGCTCAACCCGATTTTCGGTTATGCACACTGGCAGGTCAACCCCGATAACTATCTGCTGTTGCAACGCGATAAAAAACTGTATGCCGACCTGAAACTCGAACACGGTCGTCAGTATGTCCGTCTACAGCCGGGCCGGTTGCCCCATCTGTCTGACGGGGTGGTGTCGCTCGATGTCGCCGGGATCGATCTCGCTTCTGTGCTGGAGTTGTTGCCGGCACCTCCTCCGATCGAAGGCCTCCTTGCTACGCACCTGACGTTGGGACTGAATCAAAAAACCGTTGCCGCACAGGGCCAACTACAGATCGATACGCTTCAATACGCGGGACAACGGGTGGGCGATATCGGCCTGCAGCTCTCCTTCCTGTCCGACAGCCTGCAACACCGCAAGCTCGATGCCCGACTCGACATCGATCGGGAGACGGTGTTGACCGCACGGGGTAGCTATGTGGGCGCTCCGCAGGACTCCCTGCATTTTACCCTCGGGCTGCCCGCATTCCCGTTGGTGTCGTTGAATCCCTTCTTGCCGGAGCAGGTCGCCCGATTGGCCGGAACCCTGCGGGGCGAGGTGTTGGTGGAGGGTCCGTTGCATCAGCCCGCTTTCGAGGGCTCGTTGCGAATGGCGGATGGACAACTGACCGTGCCCATGATCGGAACCTCTTTCGGCTTGTCAGATCGGCCGATTACCTTCGCTGACCATCATCTGACGTTCGATTCATTCGGATTGACCGCCCCGGGCAATAAAATCCTGGCGTTGAATGGGACGGTCGATCTGAGCGATTTCTCGCAATTGTCGACCGATCTGCGGGTGAAGGCTTCCGACTTCCCGCTGATCAACGCGCCTCGCACCAACAAATCCATGGTCTACGGCAAAGCCAATGCCGACATCGACCTGAGCGCTCGCGGTAAACTCAATATGCTGACCCTTCGGGGCAATGTGCGTTTGCTGGGCAGTACCGATGTGGCCTACACCCTGCAGGATTCGCCGCTGGAGATCTCGGACCAGGAGCAACACATCGTCACGTTTGTGTCGTTTAACGATACGACGGCCATGGCTCGGCTCGATTCGGTGCCTCCGGTTTCGGTTTGGGGGATGGATATGCTGGTCAATGTCAACATCGATAACAACGTCAAAGCGACGGTCAATCTCTCCGATGACGGGAACAATCGCATTGCCCTGATCGGAGAGGGCAGCCTGACCTATACGATGAATCCGCAGGGGGATGCCCGATTCACCGGACGTTATGTCCTGTCCGGAGGGACGGTGGTCTACAATCCGCCGATTATTTCGCAGAAGGTCTTCTCGATCGACAACAAGAGCTATGTCGAGTGGACGGGCGATATCGGGGATCCGTCGTTCAATATCACCGCCACCGAAAGCGTCCAAACGACGGTGACCACCGAGGACAACTCATCGCGTAAGGTGACGTTCGACATTACGGTCAATGTGCGCAATACGCTCAAGGACCTGGCCATTACGTTTGATCTGGCGGCCCCGGGCGACATCACCATCCAGAACCAGCTGTTGTCGTTGGCTCCCGAACAACGGTCGACCCAGGCCATGGCCCTGCTGATCTACAATACCTACACGGGACCCGGCACGACCGCCAAAATCGACAGTAACAACCCGCTCAACTCCTTCATCGAGAAGGAGCTGAATCAATGGGCCCGCAATAATCTCAAGAATGTCGATGTGTCGTTCGGCATTCAATCGGTTACCGATCCCTCGTCATCGTCGGGGCAGCACACGGATTATTCGTATCGGGTCTCCAAGAATCTGTTCAACGATCGGGTGAAAGTAACCATCGGCGGCAGTGTCAGCAGCAATGTCGACCCGACCCAAAACATGAAGGAGAACTTCGTGGACGATATTTCGTTGGAATACCGGCTGGACAAGCGGGACAACATGTCGTTGAAGGTCTATCGTTACAATACCCAGGAAAGTATCCTCGAAGGGGAGGTGATCGATACCGGTGTCGGATTTGTGGTTCGCAAGAAGCTCAATCGGTTGGGGAACCTGTTCCGGCTGACCCGCGATCCGGAAAAACGCCAGCAACGGGAGGAAAGACGCGCTCGACGCAAACAGGCGCGACAGGCGGCCCGGAACGCTTCGGCCCCCTCCTCCGAGGATTCGACTGAGGATATTTCCTCCGAGACCGCCGCCAAGAATCCGACTGCGGATCTTTCTTCCGAGAATGCCTCCGAGGCCCCGGTTGCGGGCTTTCCCTCCACGAGTCCCGCTGTAACGCCGGCAGAGGTCTCTTCCATGGAGAATGCTTCTGCGATGCCGGCAGGGGCCTCTTCCACGGGGACTTCTGTCCCTCCGGCTTCGGCACCGACTAAGAAAACCCTCGAACCGATCGAATCGACGAGACCGACGGAACCGATCGAATCGACCGAAACACCCTCTGGCCATGAATAAATCTTTCGGATGGCAACCTTTGCTTGTATGCCTGTGCGGCCTGATGGTCGCCGGATGTTCGACCACCAAACGGTTGGCGTCGGATCAGGTGCTCTATACCGGGGTGAAAAAGATCGATATTCAGGCGGCGGACTCGGCCCAGAAGCTGCCGAGCGATGTGGTCTCGGAGGTGGAGCAGAACCTGTCGGTCAAACCGAACAACCCGCTGTATAGTCCGTATATCCGTACGCCTTTCCCCATCGGGTTGTGGGCCTACAACGCTTTTTATACCGACAAGGAACGGGGGCTGAAGCATTGGCTCTATAACCGATTGGCCAAAAAACCCGTGCTGATCTCCGACGTCAAACCCGATATACGGACCAAGATGGTACGGGATATTTTGGATAATAACGGTTATTTCGGGTCGAGCACCACGTATGAGCAGCTTCTTCAGAAAAACCCGAAAAAAGCCCGTCTGCGGTACCAGATTCGGGTAGCACCCCCCTGGCATTACGATTCGATCGCCTACCCCGAACCGGTCAGCCCGCTTACCCGGACCCTCGACAGTCTCAAACAGAGTTCGCTGTTGCGGGTCGGCGCTCGGTACGACATCGATACCCTGACCCAGGAACGGATTCGCTTGACCGACCTGCTGCGCAACGAAAGCTATTATTATTTCCGGCCCGAATACCTCGAGTACCTGGCCGACACGACGCAACATCCCTATAAGGTCAATTTGCGGATGGTCCTCGCGCAGGGGATTCCACCGGCCGCTCAACGGCCTTATCGGGTGAGGGATGTCCGTATTTCGTTGTTCAATCCGTTGGGCGGGGAGACCGATTCGCTCGAATACCGCGGCGTGAAGATCCGCTATCAGAAACCGTTGAAAATACGGCCTCGCCTCTTGACCCGCAGTTTGCAGATCTCGCCGGGCGAACCGGCACGGGTGGATTCGATCAATGAGACACTGAATAACCTGACGCGGTTGGATATTTTCCGGTATGTGAACCTGAACGTCCCGTCATTGGATTCGTTGCAGCCGGGCGATTCGCTCGATATGCTGATCTCGGCGGCTTTCGATGCCCCGATGGAGGCGCAGTTCGAGGCCGATTTCTCCACCAAATCCAACAGCTTCATCGGTCCGGGACTGACGTTCGGGGTGCAGCATAAAAACCTGTTCCGGGGGGGCGAGGTGCTGGGCATCCACCTGACGGGCAATTACGAATGGCAGACCGGTAACAAAAGCGCCGAGGTCAATGCCACCCGTGTGAACTCCTACGAATTCGGTCTGACGGCTTCGCTGAGTGTTCCCCGGTTGTTGGCGCCCCGTTTTCTGGCCCGTCTCGATCCGTACTCTCCGCATACGACGGCCCGCTTGAGCGCGAACCTCCTGAAACGACCCAAATTCTTCACCATGTTGTCCTTGGGGGCCTCGATGGGGTATGATTTCCAGTCCTCGCCGCGCAGCTTCCACAACCTGACCCTCTTTAAACTGGTATATAATCGCTTGATTTCAACGACATCCGCCTTCGATTCGACCATGAGCGCCAACCCGTGGATCGCGTTGAGTTTCCAGGATCAGTTCATTCCTTCGATCTCGTACACCTACACCTATGACCGGGCAACGGGACGGGACGGACGCAATCGATTGGTCTGGCAGTCGAGTTTCACGTCGGCCGGGAACCTGTTCTATCTCTTGTATGAAATGTGCGGGGCGAAAGGAACCAAACAGATCTTCGGCAATCGTTTCTCCCAATTTGTCAAGGCGACGACAGAGTTGAAATACTATTTGCGGGTCGGTGAACACAATACGTTGGCATCCAGACTGATGGTGGGTGTCGGGCATGCCTATGGCAACTCGGCCGTTCTGCCGTACAGCGAACAGTTCTATATCGGGGGGGCCAACAGCATCCGGGCCTTTACGATCCGTTCGTTAGGCCCCGGGAGCTATCGATCGCCGGTGGAGGATCAGACCGGTTATTTCGACCAAACGGGGAATTTTAAACTCGAAGCCAATGTCGAGTTCCGTTTCCGGATCATGGGCCCGCTCAACGGCGCGGTGTTCCTTGATGCCGGCAACATCTGGTTGCTCCAGAACGAGCCCGATCGCCCGGGCGGACAACTGACGGCACGCGGATTCTGGCGCGATATTGCCTTGGGGACGGGGTTCGGACTGCGTTATGACCTGGATTTTCTGGTGCTGCGGGCCGATTTGGGGATCGGATTGCATACCCCCTATCCCAATCCCGACAAGCCGGGGTATTACAATATTCCGAGTTTCAAAGATGGGCTGGGATTCCATCTGGCTATCGGCTATCCCTTCTGATCGATGGGGGTTGCGGTTCGAGAACGTTCGCAGGCGCTTCGCGTGGGATCGACGGGCGACCGGTGGGGCCGTAGGGGGTTCTCTCGATTTTTCGGTGGAACAGGAACCGCTGAAACATCCGTACATTTCTGGAATAGGGGCAAGGGCGGTCGGGCCGTATGCTCCGAACGGCTGTCGGAGAGAGTCCGGGGGCGGAAACCGGGCGGAGAGGTGACGGTCTTCTCGGGCGCACTCGTCTTGATAGGCCTGGCGGGTCGGGACTTAAGCGGTGTAAGAACCGTCTGTCCCTGGGGCCCGGGGGGGTGTTGGTCCGACGCCGTGGCCAAAACAGTCCGGGAGGGTTTCGGTGTGATCCATGCCGGGAATGGCGTCAATGTTAGAACGGTAAATTTCCGGCGGCTCTCTTTTCGGATTCGGTTTATTTTTTTACATTTGTTCAATTGTCTCGGCGGGAGTGAATCTTCCGTAAACTCTTGATCCAACATGTCAGAAACGCCCCAAAGAAAACGTCTTAAACGGACCCTCTGGGTGGCCGGTATCGGAGTGGTCATCGGCGTCAGCATCACCATCTCCCTGAACCGGGTCTACCAGAAAACCTCGACCAACGAATATTGCATCTCCTGTCACATCCATCCCCAGGCCGACCAGAGCTGGAAGCGCTCTTCGCACTACAATTCGAAAAGCGGCGTCATTACCGATTGTGCGGCCTGTCACCTGCCCCCTAAAGGGAGTTTTCACCATTTCACCACCAAAGTGCGCATGGGTCTCAAGGATCTGTGGTCGTACTACACCAAGGATAGCAGCCAGTTCGATTGGGAAAGTCGTAAACAGTTGGATTATGCGGTGGGCATTGTCTCCAACGAATCGTGCAAGGCGTGTCATCAACAACTCTTTCCGGCCCGGCTGACCGATGACGGCATCACGGCGCACCTCTACTACGAGGCCAACGAAGAGAAATTGAACCTACAATGCATCAGCTGCCACCTCGACGTGGGACACTATAACCCGAATTATACGCACGCCCAAATGGAGGGAATTCCCCAACAGAAAGAGCTGGGAGAGCCCTATACCGAGGCCACACCGGTGATCCGGTTCGAATCGTTCACCGAACAGATCCCGGGGACGACCGTCTCCTTCAACATGAAGGCGATCCCGGGAGGCTCATTCGCGATGGGAAGCCCGGCGGACGAACCGTTCCGGCGGGAGGACGAAGGGCCGGTCCGTCAGGTAAACGTCTCGTCGTTTTTTATGGGCGAGGCCGAAGTGACTTGGGACCAGTATTGGGCCTTCTACGCCGAAACGATGTCAGAAGGACGTACCCCGCCCGAGGTGGTCTTTGCGCATAATGCCGATCCGGAGGTGGATGCCATCAGCGGGCCTACCCCGCCTTTCGGCATTCCGGACCAGGGTTGGGGCGGGGGCGATCGGCCCGCCATTACCATGACCCACTATGCGGCCGAGACGTTCTGCCTGTGGCTGTCGAAGAAAACCGGTAAGAAATATCGCCTGCCGACCGAGGCCGAATGGGAATACGCGGTACGGGGTGGCACCTCTACCCCCTATTTCTTCGAGGGCGATCCCAAACGCTTCTCGAACGAAGGGTTCTGGCGGAAGCTCTTTAAAGCCGACACGACCCCTATCAATCGCTATGTGATCTACGCCAACAATAATCAGCATCGGACCGAAGAGCCGTCGGCCGTCCAGCCCAATCCGTTCGGTCTGAAAAATATGCTGGGGAATGTCATGGAATATTGTTCCGACTGGTATGCAGCCGATGCCTATGCCCAATTGAGCGACGGAGAGACCGATCCGCAGGGACCGGACACCGGTGAAGAACATGTCGTACGGGGCGGGCAGTTTGCCGATGACGCTTCGGTATTGCGCTGTGCGGCCCGCGACCATACCCACCACAAAGAGTGGCTCAAAACCGATCCTCAACAACCGCAGAGTATCTGGTGGTATTCCGACATCCGGACCATCGGTTTCCGGGTGGTGTGCGAGTATGAGGGAGAGTAGCGGCGCGGAATTGCTGCGCTGTCCGCCCCCCAGAACGAACTCGCGGGTGTCCGACCCCGGACCTGTCGTTCGACCCTGAACTTGTCGTTCGAACTCGGACTTGTCGTTCGACCCCGATCCGAACCTACTAAACCTAAATACGACTACCGAAATGAATGAAAAAAAGCACCTCAGTCGTCGGGAATTTCTCTCCTATTCGGCGGCTGCCGGGGTGATAGGTGCCCTGGGTATCCCGACGATTCTGACCTCCTGCTCGGATAAAAAGGCCGACAGGGCACCGTTACGCTCTCCCGAGGAGGTATATATTCCCGATTTGATGGATAAAGCGTTGGATGGCAAACCGCTAAAAGCGGGCGTCATCGGTTGTGGAGGCCGAGGCTCCGGGGCAGCGAAGAACTTGCTGACCGCCGCCGACCAGGTGACCATCACCGCTTTGGGTGATGTGTTCCCTGATCGATTGGAACACCTGCGGGGCGAACTGCAAGAGCAATATAACATGACGGTTGCCGAGGAGAACTGTTTCCTCGGGTTCGATGCCTATCAAAAGGTGATCGATTCGGGGGTGGATGTGGTGATTATTGCCACGCCGCCGGTTTTTCGTCCCCAGCACTTCAAATATGCCACGGAAAAAGGGGTACACTCGTTCCTGGAAAAACCCATTGCGGTGGATCCCGAGGGTTACCGCACGATCATGGCGACGGCCAAACAGGCTCGGGCTCAGGGATTGTGTGTGGTGACCGGGACCCAACGGCATCATCAACGCTCCTATGTAGAGTCCTATAAGAAAATCGTGCTCGAAGGGATGATCGGCGAGATCACCGGCGGCAATGTCTACTGGAACCAATCCATGTTGTGGTATAAAAACCGTGAAAAGGGGTGGTCCGACATGGAATGGATGATCCGCGACTGGGTGAACTGGAAATGGCTCTCGGGCGACCATATCGTCGAACAACATGTCCACAACATCGATGTATTTTTGTGGTTCTCGGGGTATCAGCCGGTCAGCGCCACCTCGTTCGGCAGCCGGCAACGACGTCTGACCGGCGATCAGTTCGATAATTTCAGTACCGATTTTGTCTGCGAGAACGGGGTGCATTTCCACAGCATGTGTCGCCAGATCGACGGTTGCGCCAACAACGTCAGCGAATTTATTCAGGGTACCCGCGGCAGTTGGACGAGCGGGGATGGGGCCAACGGTCACTGTGTCATCAGAGATCTGCAGGGGAATATCCTCTGGCAATACGATCCGGAAGCCGAAAAGGCACAGTATCAACAGACGAGTCCTTATGTCTTGGAACATGTCAACTGGATCAATGGCATTCGTCAGGGGAGCCCGATCGTGCAGGCCGAAGAGACCGCTCTGTCCAACCTGGCGGCCATCATGGCTCGTGAATCGGCTTACAGCGGCAGGACGGTGACCTGGGATGAAATGGCGGCCGCTTCGCTGAACTATCTGCCCGAAGATCTCCGTCTGGGGAGTGTAGACTTCTCTCAGCCGTTGTATCAGGTTCCGGTTCCGGGAACCCCCAAAGCGAACGACCGATGAAGATCATTCATACCGCCCTGCTGGATGAGACGAGCCGTCAGGCCCGGGCCTCGGCACGAGGACGCATGAACCATAATTTCCACCAACATCTGGACGATCCGTGTCAACGTCTACTCAATGCGATGGAGCCGGGCACGTTTTTGCCGGTCCACCGTCACCGGGACAAGGATGAAGGGATCCTGGTGTTGCGAGGACGTATTGCGTCGTTTATTTTCGATGCGACGGGAGCCATTGTGCAGCAGGCGATCGTCGATCCTCGGGACGGGGTGTACGGTTTCGATATCCCGGCGGGAGAATGGCATGGGCTGTTGGTCCTGGAGCACGGAACGGTCGTCTATGAAACCAAACCGGGGCCTTATCGCCCCTTGGCTCCCGATGAACTGGCTCCCTGGTCGCCGGATCCGAACGATCGGGCGGCGGTCGAAGCCTTCCTGGCGCGATTGGCCCGGGCGCTGGAGCCCCTCATAACCTTAAAACCTCTACAACGATGGATCGAAGAACCTTTCTGAAAACCTCATTCGCGGGAACGGTGCTGGCGACGACGGTGCCGGCCACGTGGTTGGCGGGTTGTACGACGGAGGTGTCGACGTCGCAAACGCCCCCGTTACGACTCTCCTTTCAAGAAAATACGGCTCCGGGGGAGACCCTGACCGAAAGGCTCGATTTTATGGAGGCTCACGGAGTTGTCGGCCTCGAACCTAGCGGCCGGGGCTTGGGCGATCGGCTCAATGAACTGCAACAGGCTTTACGGGGACGGAATATTCAGATTAGTGCGATCTGTGCCGGATTCTCGGGCTTTATTTTAGCCGAAGATCCGACGGTGCGTGCCACATTTGACCGGACCATGAAAGAGATCATCGCAGCGGCCGGGGAGTTGGGTTCGACAGGGGTGATTATGGTGCCGGCCTTCAATCAGCAGACGCCGGTCATGCCGCACAATGCCGATACCCGGGCTTACCTCGTGGAACAGCTCACCCTTCTGGGTGAATATGCCCTCCAGCACGGTACGACGGTGATTCTCGAACCGCTCAACCGTTCCGAAGCGTTCTACTTGCGTCAGGTGGCCGATGCGGCTTCGATTTGCCGGGATACCGCCTGTGACGGGGTGCGGTGTATGGGTGACTTCTGGCACATGACCGCCGAAGAGAGCTCGGATTATGGGGCGCTGTATAGTGGTGGACCCTATTTGCGGCATATCCATATCGCCAGTCGCGGGAAACGCCGTATGCCGGGCGAAGATGGCGAACGGGATAACTATGTGGAGGGGTTCCGTGCCCTCAAACAGATGAACTATCCGTACTATGTCAGTTTTGAATGCGGCAGTACCGGCGATCGGGCCCAAACCGTGCCGGCTGCATTGACCTTGTTGCGTACGCAATGGGACCAGGCCTGATCGCTCATTGAACCACCCGCTGATCCTCCCTTGAACGAACCCTGGCTCGGGATGGGAACGTCTCCACCGCGTTCTCTATCCGTTTGGGCAATCGGGATTCGCTATCGGATCTGGCGGTCTGATCCGGTGTGGTCCGGGGAAGGCTCCGGTGTCGAAACACCGGAGGTGGCCCATCCAGCCCGAGGCTCGATCCTTTCGAAAGTCGCGGAAACGTCGCGGAGCAGGCGTAGATATCCCGCGACTTTTCGTATTTTTGCGACACGCAGGAGAGCGAATCCCCTGACCGATCCGAAAAAAGTCATCTGAATGATTCGACAACTGGCCGGGCAAACCGCCATTTATGGAATCAGCAGCATCGCTTCACGGCTGCTGAATTATTTGTTGACCCCGCTGCTGACCCGGGTGTTGACCACGGCTGAATACGGGGTCATCACGGATATGTATGCCTTGATCCCCTTTGCCATGGTGATCCTGACCATGGGGATGGAGACCGGCTACTTCCGATTTGCCGGCAAGAGCGAAGGCATCGCCAAACGTGAGGTCTTCTCGACGACCTGGGGGGCCGTATCGGCGGTGGCCATCGTGTTTGCGGGGTTGATCTGGTGCTTTACCCCCTCCCTGTCCCGACTCATGGCCTATGCCGACCATCCCTCCTATATTCGGCTGGTCGGTCTGATTATTGCCCTGGACGTCATTACTGCTATCCCCTATGCCCGATTGCGGCAGGAAGGAAAGGCCAAACAATTCGTGGCCATCCGTACCTTTTCGGTGCTGCTCAATGTGGGAATCGTGCTGTTTCTCTACCTGGCACTGCCCAAACTGGCAACCGGAGGCGGAATCTGGACGAGGTTGTACGACCCGACCTATGGCCCCGGGTACTATCTGGTGTCGAACTTCATCACCAGCCTGGTGACGCTTCTGGTGCTCTACCCCGCCTATCGGGATACGCTGCCCGTGATTCGCGGACGATTGCTTCGGGAGATGCTGTTTTACTCCTTTCCGTTGCTGGTCAGCGGGGTCGCCGGGGTCGCCAATATGTTTATCGACCGCCAGATGATCAAATACCTGATGCCGGCCGACGAAGCCATGGATGCCTTGGGCATTTATGGCGCCGTAGCCAAACTGGGCGTCATTCTGCTGTTGTTTATCCAGATGTATCGGTATGCGGCCGAACCTTTCTTCCTGGCCAATTTTAAGAAAGAGGATTTTCTCAAGGCAAATGCCGAAGGCCTCAAATATTTCACGATGGTCTCGGTCGGGATCTTCCTGCTGATTATGCTCTTCGAAGATGGGTTCGCCCTGCTGGTGGGCCCGGATTTCCGGCAGGGAATGGCGATCCTGCCGGTGATTCTGTTGGCCAATATCTTCTCGGGCATGACCCTGAACCTCAATTTCTGGTATAAACAGACCGGAGATACCCGATATGCCCTGTGGATTACCGGGACGGGCTTGATCGTCACCGTGGGCCTGAACGTACTGATGGTCCCCTCGATGGGATATGTCGGGGCCGCCTGGGCCCGGTTAGGCTGCGAAACGGTCATGCTGCTCTTGAGTTATGCCCTCAATCGCCGCCATTATCCTACGCCTTATCCGCTGCGTCGCATCGGGGAGTATTTCCTGCTGGGGGCACTTCTCTATGGAGTGACTTTTTTGACGTCGCATTGGCCGGGTTTCGGGAAATATTCGTTACATTTAATCCTGCTGCTGCTGTATGGGTATTACGCCCTGTGCCGCGAACACATCGATCTGATGGCTTTGGTGCGTTCCGTCGTGCGTCGATAATCCAACCGGCCGCGGTACAACTGTAAAGGTCACATGCCATGAAAGTAAAAGTGATTAATCGCTCGGCCTTCGATCTGCCGCAATACGAAACGGCTCAAGCCGCCGGCTTGGACGTCCGGGCCAATATCGAGGAGCCCATCGTGCTCCATCCCTTGCAACGGGCCTTGGTCCCCACGGGTCTGTATGTCGAGCTGCCCGAAGGGTATGAGATGCAGGTGCGGCCCCGCAGTGGTTTGGCCGCCCGGCACGGAATTTCGTTGGTCAATACCCCGGGGACGATCGATCCCGACTATCGGGGCGAGATCAAGGTGATTTTGGTCAATCTGTCGAACGAGGACTTCGAACTCAAACCGGGGGAACGCATCGCTCAACTGGTGGTCGCCCGCTTTACCCGGATTGCGTGGGAGAGCGTTGAAACGTTGAGTGACACGGATCGTGGAGCCGGTGGTTTCGGGTCGACGGGAACGAAATAACGCGGGATGTAAGCATCGGTCGGGTGTTGCCCCGACCGCAAGTAGAAATAGAAAAGCCGATGCAATTTAAAGCGATTTTGGGACAGGAGGCCGTCAAGGCACATCTGATCCGCAGTGTCGAAGCGGGTCGTGTCAGCCATGCCCAACTCTTTACGGGCAATGAGGGCGTAGGGGCTTTGCCGTTGGCCATTGCCTATGCCCAGTATCTGAACTGTCCTCATCGTCACCAGGGTGACTCTTGTGGGGTCTGCCCCTCCTGCTATCAGATCGAACAGTTGGCGCATCCCGATCTGCATTTTGTGGTGCCGGTCAATACCCCCAAAGGCAAATCGTCGGGCGAAAAACCGCTCAGCAGTCGTTTTATGCCTCAATGGCGGGAGATCGTAACGCGTACGGGCGGTTATTTCAGTGAACAACAGTGGTACGAGGCCATCGAGATCGATAACAAACAGGGAAATATCAGTACGTTCGAGGCGGATGAGATCATTCGGGATCTTTCGTTCAAGGCGTTCGAATCGGAATACAAGATCGTACTGATCTGGCTTCCCGAGCGCATGAATGTGCAGGCCGCCAACAAACTGTTGAAAATCATTGAGGAGCCTTGGGAAAAGACCTTGTTTCTGATGGTGAGCGAATCGCCGGACAAGCTTTTGCCGACGATCGTGTCGCGGACCCAGAGCGTGAACGTTCCGGGCATCGAAACCGAGGTGATGATCGATTATTTACGCCGACAGGGGGTGTCGGAGGCCGATGCGCCGAAGATGGCCCGGCTGTCTCGGGGCAGCCTGCTCGAAGCGCAACGTCTGGTGGCCAGTCTGCAGACGAACGAACACCAGGCCAGTTTCGATTATTTCGTGCAATTGATGCGGTTGAGCTACGAAAACCGACACATGGAGCTGTTGGAATGGGCCGAAACGGTGGCTTCGTTGGGGCGGGAAGAGCAGAAAAATTTGATGGTTAACTCGATTCGGTTGATCCGGGACAGTTATATGATGACCGCCGGGGTTTCCGAGATCTCGTTTCTGTTCGGCAAAGAGTATGACTTCTGCAAACGGTTTGCTCCCTATGTCAATAACAGCAATGTCGAACGGCTGGTCTCCGAAATGGAGCTGGTGATCCGGCAGATCGGCCAAAACGGCAATCCCAAAATCATCTTTCCCCACTTCGCGCTGACGATCAGTAAATTGATCGGCCCATTAAAACCATGATCGACGTCGTTTTATTAACCGGAGGCAATTTGGGCCCGGTCGCACAGACCCTGGCCCTCGCACGGGAGGCACTGATCGAACAGGTCGGGCCGGAAAAAGCCTGCTCGGGGGTGTGGAAATCCGAACCGTGGGGCTTCGAAGCTCCTCAGTGTTTTTTGAATCAGGTGCTGGTGTTGCAGACGCAACTGGAGCCGTTGGCGCTCTTGGATACCGTGCAGGCCATCGAACGGAGTTTGGGTCGGGTGCGGGACGAGGTTTCGACCGCCGCATCCCGAGATGGAGCTCCGGGATCGACGCCAGCGTCCCGTCAATACCACTCCCGGCCGATCGACATCGACCTGTTGTTCTATGGAGACCGGATCATCGACCTGCCCCGGCTGCAGATTCCCCACCCGCTGATCGCTCAACGGGCGTTTGTCCTGCGGCCTTTGGCGGAGGTCTTGCCGGACTATCGTCATCCCGTGACCGGTCTGACCGCTCGAGACATGCTCGAGCAGCTGGAACATCTTGGATAAGTAAACGTAGGTAGGCGTGTAACTCCTTTGTTCTTTTGGGTATACCCAGAACCTCCCCTTTTTTGCAGGCGTAGGAGGCGGAAGAAAACATGTGGTCAGCAGGACGGGAAAGGAGTCGTTGTCGAAAGGGGGACAGGTCCGGATGGTCAGCAAACAGACGTCTTGGATTGCTCTGCAGAGGACGTTCAGGGAACCGTCAGCACAAGGGAAAGAGCGAAAAAACGGGTTTGGCTGGAGCGAGAGGGACGTTTGGAGATCCCGAAAGAGGCGTCGAATGGATCTTGGTTTCCGGGCCTCTGTTGTTTCAGAGAGGGGGCGGATTATGCCCGGCCCGATGCTGGATGAGAAAGCAGCGAGCGGGTCGTGGCCTCGGGACGTAACGTTTCGGTGAGCGGATCGGCTCCGCTGAGGAGAACCGCTCCCGGGCGTTTCCCGATTTCGAAACTCCCGGCCCAAGCCTCGATGCCCAACGCCTCGGCCCCTCCCAGTGTCGCCCACCGGATCAATGTATGCAGGGGGACCTTCCCGCTGAATCGTTTGAGCTCTTCAAGCAGAGAAAGATCGTCGTTGCTGGCCATACTGTCGGTTCCCAAGGCGATCCGTACCCCATGTCGTTGCAAGCGCTCGTAAGGAGGTAAAACGCCCTCGATGAATTCGTTGGAACGAGGACACAAGACCCAGGTAACCTTGCCGGTAAAATGGGCCTCGATGCGTTGAATATCCTCATCTTCGACAAACGTATTGTGAATCAGCAAAAGATCTTTTTCGGGTGGAATCGAGGCGACGAGACGCCGGGCCGGCGATCCATAACCGGTAAAATCCACCTCGACGCCCAGCCGATGATTCCGGTCGTACAGAGCTCCTCGATGGGCGAATAATTCGGCCTCGGCCCGACTCTCCATAAAGTGAATCGACAACGGATTCCCCTCCCGGGCGATCTGTCGGAACGGGAGGTCGTTGAGCGAGTAGGTCGAATGCGGAGTTTGGCTGGTGCGGAATCCCATCGTCCTGGAGCGTTCGGCCACGGCATCGGTCGCCGGGAAGTGGCGCGAAGCCAGCCCGAAATATTCGATAAAGTTCAGAAAAGATAACCGACTGCGCGTTTTCGCTTCAAAGGCGAAGGCATTGTTGCAGATATCCCCTACGGCGACGACGCCTTCCTGTTCTATTTTGGCCATGCGAAAGGCGGCTGCTGCGATCCGATCCTCTTCCGGTACTTGGTGGCGGCAACGGGCGATTCCGTCGGCAAAACCGGCAAAACCGGTGCCTCGAGGGATTTTACCGGCCAGATAGGATAATTCGAGATGGGTATGGGCATTGATCAGCCCGGGGATCAGCACCCCGCTGAAAAACTCCACCTGGGCATGGTTGTCGATCTGTTCCGGGGTTTCGATGCCCACCAGCGTTCCCTCGCTATCGAACGAGAGAATCGGTCGGGACAGCCATCCCTGCGGTGTCCACGCGAAGTGTGACGAAATCTTTCTCAGAGGACCCATGGTCGGACGAATTGGGCAGGTCGAATCCTGCGTGGGGGTATTCGGGAAGGGGGGACGGATACAAAATATGACGCGTCAGCGAGTCGAGCGCCTCAGCGGTCGGCAGGTAGTGGGTGATACGCAACGAGTCGACTTTCACCAAGGTCTTGCGGGTGTTTCGCCCGCTGCTGTAGGCCAGGAAAATATTCAACGTCTTCAAAAGGGAGGTATCCGGCACGTCGACTTCGATCTTTTCCCGGCGCGAACGACCCTTGCTGAACGAACGATACAGATAGTTGCGACGTCGTTTCGCGGTATCCATCAGGAATTGCATGTACTGGACGTAGGCATTCTGATCGGACGTATCGATCAGGTAGGAGTATTCGATCCGATATTTGCCGAGCTCCAGGGGAATGGTGATGTCGGGCTCTTGAGACGGATCGCTCAAACGGGTCAATACCCGACTCGTATCTTCATAGACGATCTTTTTATACCGCTCTGCGGCGATGTGATCCAGCGAGTCCAACATCGCTACCTGGGCGAAATAACCCGCACTTTCTGCCGTCAGACGTTCGGTGGCGCGTTCGATCAGGTCGGTCAGTCCGACGCTTTTGCGTTTGGAAAGGGTGCCGATGGTATGGGTGAAGTCTTGCGGGCGGTAGCCGTAGTGTTCGAAGATCGGCGCATACACATCCACGCTGTCCAACCGCAATGAATCGGCCATCAGGGAAGAGCTCCAATAGGCATTGGCGACAAACAGATCGCTGACGATTGCGATCAATTTATCGTCGGGAATCTCTTTGGGTTTGTTGCACGCGGTCAGCAGCAGCGGCAAGATCAGCCCACAAATCAATAGACGTTTCATGCAAGCGGATAGATATTAGGCGCAAGGTACGGAAAAGCGGGCGATTTCAAAAACCGGGGAGGGAGAAAAACGCAGGGGCTGCCCTCTTTGTACGGAGGCCGGCGGGGTCGGGATCAATCTTCGTGCGATTCAGGGCGGATGGTTTCGGGGGTGATCATGGCACGTACGGTCAAGGTGGCAATCAGCCAGCTGAGCACGCCGACCGTGATGACGATCCATCCCAGATCGCTGAGACGTACTTCCACCGGATAGGCGTCGACCAAGAAGGTGCTACCGCCCATACGGATCCAGCCGAAGTGTTGTTGCAGGAGAGCAAAGATGAGTCCTAAGAGCAGCCCGACGATTGATCCGAGCCCATAGATCAGGAGTCCTTCGTTGCGGAAGATACGCCGAACCAGCCCCAGCGAAGCGCCCATTGTGACTAAGGTGCGGGTATCTTTGCGTTTTTCGATGATCAGCATCACCAGCGAGCCGATCAGCGAAAACGAGGCGATCACCAACACCAGCAGGATAATGAAATAGATCCCCCACTTTTCGTACATCATGATGCGATAGAACGATGCGTTCTGTTGGTAACGGGTTCGAACGTCGAAGGTCGGACCCACTGCGGCTTTCAAGGCGGTCTGGACAGCTTCCGGCGAGGCGTTCGGGCGCACTTTGATCGCCACGGACGAAACCTGGCCCGGCAGATCCAACACGCGTTGAGCCAACTCCAGCGAGACGAAGACATATTGTCCGTCGGCTTCGGCGTCCAACGTGAAAATCCCGGACGGATAGACGGACTCCCGTCGGTAGATACTCATCGGAAGCAGCGGAGAGAAGCTCCCACGACGGGGGACATAGAGGGTGACCGGATCGTTCAGCGACGTTCGAATGCCCAAGGCATAGGCTACGCCCTGTCCGATCAGGGCCTCCTGGAAATCCCCAAACCGTAACCGATACTGGCCCTGGGTCACGATGCTATCCATCGGGACCACCTCCCCATAGAGAGAATCCACCCCTTTCATCAGTCCGATGTATTGGCGGTCCCGATACTCGAACAACGCGTTTTCCTCGAGGGCATAGGCGATCTGATCGACCCCTTCGACGGCTCGGAGCCGGGAGGCCGGGAGGCTGTCCGCCGCAAAGGTTTTCCCCTGGACCGGCGTGATGATCACATCGGGATCGAAGGTGCTGTATAGATGCTGGATCAGGTTTTCGAATCCGTTGAAGACCGACAGCAGAATCACCATGGCCGCTACCGGAATGGAGATGGCAAAGGCGCTCACCCCGGAAACGATATTGATGACCGAGTGGGATTTCCGGGAGAAAAGGTACCGACGGGCGAAAAACAACGATAGACGATGCATCAGACAGCCGTAAGAGATTCGATAGGTGGAGGAATTATTGTTTCAACAGTTTGTCGATGCTGCTGATATATTCCAGCGAGTCGTCGACATAAAAAGCCAGTTCGGGAACGTGACGCAACTGATGTTTGACGCGGGTGCCGAGGGCTTTCCGAATCATCCAGTTGTTTTCGTTGATGCTATTCATCACCTCGGGGTGTTTGTCGAAGGGGAAGATGCTCAGATATACTTTGGCCAACGACAGATCGGGACTCATCCGAACCAGCGTGCACGACACCATCGCACCGTGCAGCAGTCCGGCCGCTTCACGACGCAGGATGTCCCCCATATCGCGCTGGATTTGGCGGGCGATTTTTTGTTGACGAGTCGTTTCGGGTTGATTGCTCATAAGTCTTGTTCAGTTTTTAGACGATATTATGCCGTTTCGGGGCTCGGTGTCCCCGGGGTCTATCCCTTGCTCGAAGAGATCGCGCCCGAGAATTGACCGGTAAACGACCGCTCTTCTGTTGCACGGTAAGGGGTGGAAGAAACGGTTTTTCGGGGAGTGATCAGATCGCTTGTCGGGCGTGCGTTGACCTTCAAGGGCGACGTTTCACCCGAGACGGAACGAAGGGCGGCTTGGACCGGCTGCGACGAATCGGGGGTCAGCGAGGACTCTTCGGACGATGGTTGTGATTCCTCCGGTTCCAGCAGCAGTGGACGGCTCAAAATCTCGTCGATCGCCCGCATTAAGGAGCTGTCGATCGGAGGCAGACCTTGTTTTTCTCGACGGCGGATGATGCGACGGGCTTCGGCTTCGGCGATCTTGGCCGCCATACGCTTGCTGGGGGCCGCCCGTAAGCCTTCCTTTCCCAATCGGTAGTAGATGCCCAACGAAAAGTTGAGGTTATCCAACGGGGATTGGGTATAGAGGTTGGGTTCGTATTTGATTTTCGAGCGCAGGATGTCCGAATAGCCGAAGTTGTAGCGGGCTTCCAGGGTGATATCCCACCGCCCGGCCAGAATCGAGATCCCGGCTCCGCCACAGAGCCCATATCCGAAACGCACGTCGCGGACCAGTTTCATGGGATAGATCTTCTCGTCGTAGACCCCCTGTTGTTTCGATTCGTACCACTGTTTGGAGTCCATGTTGTACGAGAACTGTACCCCGAGATTGAGGAAAAACCGCGCATGACGTTGGAAAAAATAGAAGTGCGGCTGCCACATAAACGGCAGTTCGAAACTGTTGATCGTACGATGATAGCTGGTATCGGCATTTTTGCGTTCGAGTGTCACATAGCCTTTGCCGATGTATTGCAGGTCGAGCTGGATGGCCCCCACATACTTGATATCGCTGAAGAACTTATAGGAGACCCCTCCGGAGTAGAGCCCCCACTGCATGGCGCTCTCCTGCTGTGGGGTGAAGCGGGCGCTGCCGCCTCCCCATCCGCCACGCACCCCGATATAGTGCTGGGCATACCCCGTCGATCCGCCCAACAGGCAGAGGAGGATTCCTATGAACGTCAGTCCTTTATGCATGGTCGTCTGCTTCGTTGCGTATATTGGATCGACCAGAGACAAGGGTCTGGTCTCCATCTCAGTCCAGCTCCATTCCCGATTCCAATTCCATTCCCGTCTCCGTTTCCGTCCAGTCTAGATCCCCGTCCTCGTCCCGGTTCCCGTCCTGTCCAGATCCCAGTTCCATCCCCTGATCCAGTTCCAGTCCCAATCCCAATCCCGGTCCTTAGTCCCGCCCCCAGTCCTTAAAACGGAGATCCGTAATTTTGGGTGCTAGACCCGGTTCCGTATCCGGAGGTTCCATACCCTGTCGTGCCATATCCGCTGTTGGTGTTGTTATAGCCGCTATTGGTGTTCTGTGTCTGGTTTTGTTGGTTTCTGGCCCGTTCTTCGGCCAGTTTTTGCTGTCGCACGGCTTCCCAGCGCGCCACCATCTGTTCGATCCGTTCCATGGTCATCGGGGCAAAGATTTCGGACATCTTCAAGTCATACTCGACCTCCCAGTTCACTTTGGCCACGAGGGTCTCCTGACCGTCCGGCCCGACGAACATCTCGACGCGTTCCGGTTCCCGCAAAGCCAGCAGAGAGCCCGTATCCCACAGCCCGTTCCGGTTGAGGTCTTGCACCACCCGTACCCGAATGTTCCCCGCCGGGATATACCGGAAACGATGACGTCCCGTGGTTAGATGGTTGCGTTGTTCGATAATGTCGCCGGTTTCGTTGATCAGCTCGATGATGTATTCGCTCTGAGGGGTTTCGCCCTGGAGGTTGAACACCAAGGTAGCAAACTTATCCGGCATTTCAATGCCGAAATCGGCTTTCAACGTATCGTTCGTCTCGCCGTTCACATTACGGAACGTCTGGGCGGGGATCAGCAATCGATATTTGGCGTCGAGTTGCCAATCGGCTTTCAGGATCCAGTCCCGCAACTGAAACGTATCTTGGGTAAAGGTAATCGGCAGGCGGGTTCCCGAAGGTTGTTCGTTGACCAGCTGCTCGAGTTGAATGGCCGAGGTGTCGATCGAAACCAACGGTGCACCGAACGAAAACCGGATATGTTTGTCGGGGTTCACGGTGCCGGAGGGCGTTACCGACACCTTGAACGGATTGATTTTTTTCTGTTCCTCATCGGGTTTGGTCTCCTTTTTCCGGCCCCCTTTGATGGCGGGGGCTTTCCAGCCGAGTTTCAGGTTGACTGTGTCGACGAAATAGTTGCGCAGGCTGTCTTGTTTGTGATAGATGAGGCGGCCGCGCAGGGTGTCGGGCAGGGAGAGCCCGGTGCTGTCGATCCACAGATACATGCTGTCGCGACCATGCGTCAGGTATTCGAACTGGATGCGGGAGGAGTCGATGCCTTCCAGCGACAGCTCTTCGATACGGGGCGTGGGGGCCCCGAAATAGAGCTCGATTTTATTGGCCAGAATGCGCTTGCTGGAGGTGTAGGCTTGGCGTCGTACCGGCGGTTCCTTGAAGAGACGCAGCAGCACCTGCGGTTGGGCCTGCAGATAGTTGCGCGAGGTGTCGTACCAGACATTGAACGGCGGCATGTCCAGCGGGTTGTAGAGGCTGTCCAGAAAAGCAACGCGGTCGACTCCCGGTTCATAACGTTGGTTGCCGTTGTTGTCTTCCAGGGCGAAGATGCGATAGGACCTCGCTTGAAGGTTCTCGGTCAGGAAGATTCCATTGGGGAACGCCCGTCCCACGACCAACGGCTGGCTGTTATAGAGGGTGGAGTCGCAACCCGGAACGGAGTCGGTCGCCGGATCGAAATAGAGAATAAAGCTCTTGCTGACGGTATCGCAGGTTTCGGCATCGATCGTATAGCCCGACATGACCAAGGAATCGATTTCGGAGCCGGTCGAGAAGACATACCGTAAGCCGACATAGGGATTCCCTTCGTTATTATCCGTGATGCAGCTGCCGAAATTGAGGGCATAGGTCTGATTCGGCAGGAGTGTATCCTGCAGGTCGATTTGTACCCCGCGGCCTTTGATTACCAGCGAAGGATTTTTGGGCATGAACGGGGAGGTGAAAAACTCCTTTTGCTGATCCTCGATCTGGACATATTCGTCGAATTCGATGTAGATCCGTTTCCCCTGGAAATTGGTCGTTCCGAACGCCGGCGTCATATGGACGACCTTGGGGGGCAACGAGTCGCGCGGACCTCCTTGCGGCATCCCGATTTGGGCGCAGCGGCTCAACAGTCCGGACGCAAAAAGGGCCAGAATCGCCCATCGAGCGAAGCCTTTATGGATATGGAGGGGTTTGCGATGCATGGTCGGACGGCTATTTTTTCCAGTGACGATCCATCTCTCGGCGAGCGTCTTTTTCCTTGAGGTACTCTCTCTTGTCGTAACTCTTACGACCCCGGGCCAGCCCGATTTGCAACTTGGCCAGCCCCCGTTCGTTGATGAAGAGTTTGATGCCCACGATGGTCAACCCTTTATCTTGCAAGGCCCGTTCCAATTTGACCAACTCCC
This sequence comes from uncultured Alistipes sp., assembly GCA_944326035.1. Lineage (GTDB taxonomy): Bacteria > Bacteroidota > Bacteroidia > Bacteroidales > Rikenellaceae > Alistipes_A. The sequence goes on from CALVCS010000006.1 coordinate 33,988, forward strand.
GATGTTGGAGCAGCAGTTTGCGGTCGCGTTTGGGGATATGGTTGTTGTAGGTACCCCAGTGGTATTCCGAGATGTTCATGCCCCGCACGAAGAGTTCGTGGTTGTGGAAATAGCAATAGCAATCCACCAGCGAGGCTTTGCCCAGCCGCAAGGATTTGATCTCGGTGCCCGAGAGGACAATACCGGCGATGTACGTGTCGAGAATCTCGTAATCGAACGTTGCCCGTTTGTTCCGAATGGATATGTTTCGATTGTCCGCCATGGTTTTGCAGGCCTTTTTTCCTCGGATACGCGTTCCGAAATGGAACTCGACCATTCTCAGGCCAATGGTGCAAATGTAATAAAAATAGCCAAACTTTCGGGATTTCTACTTTCCGTATTGTGTGCGGTTGTTGGCGCGGCGTTTGGGGTTGGATTTGTTGGCCCGGGAGGCCGATTTGGCGGAAGTGTGGGAGGCTGAGGAATAATTCTTACGGTTTTTATGTCCGGGCAGGGTCTGCTTGTAGTCGTTTTTGAGGCTATTGATCGCATTTTCGTCGAGCTGAATAGCATCTTTGGTCATTTTCCGTATATCATTCAAGATCACTTCGTTGTTAGGGTGCTCCTGATTGTATTCAAACGACTTGGCCTTCATATATTTTGCGATGTTGGCCGCGATCATTGTGGTGGCGGGGTCTTCCTTCTCTTCGGCCAGTTTCATCAACATGTGTTCGATGTTTTTGCCGTACTGTTTGAAGGCGATTTTTTTATCGGGGTAAGCCATTTTCTCCGGTTTCGGCGCCAACATATCGGAACTGGGGCGGGGATACGGAGAGTCGACATCGAGTTGAAAATCGGAGAGAATAAACAGGTGATCCCACAATTTATGGGCGAAATCGGCGGTATCTCGTAAGATCGGATTGAGATTGCCCATGATGTCGACGACCACGCGTGCCTGACTGTTTCGTAAATCCCGGTCTTGGATGGACATCAGATATTCCACCATTTGATGAATATGACGCCCATATTCCGGAAGCCGCAACTTCTTGCGCTCGTAATTATAATTCTTCTCCATAAAGATGTTAAAGGCACTACGAATGAATCGGTTCAACCGCCAAATTAGTCTATTTGGTCGTATTCGTGTCCGAAAAAGATTGATTTCAATGATACGTAAGATTGAAGCTTAAGGTCTCAGTGGAAGGACTTTCGGAAGTCCGGGACCCTTGGTGCTCTGCGGAAATTTCGTATCTTTGTTGACAAAGCTAATGGTTTTTCGCCAATTGGCCAAATATAGAAGATTTTTTATCCAATTATTTATGTTAGGCATTTTGGTCGTAGATGGAGAGCGCAGCTTCCGGAACAGTTTGAGGGAGCGTCTCGAATACGAGGGGTATGTCGTCGACACGGCTGAAACCGGAGATGAAGCGGTTTCGAAAATCGACCACAAACCGTTCAATGTCGTTCTGTGCGACATGGGCATCCAACACTGCGACGCCTACGATCTGTTGACGAAGGTACATGCCAAGATTCCGTTGTTGCCCTTCATCATGTTGTCGAGTCTGAAAGGGGTGGATACGGCGGTTCATATTATGCGGCATGGGGCTTACGACTATCTGGCCAAGCCGATCGACCTCAATAAATTGCTGGCTTCGATCCGGGAGACCCAAACGGCGAAAGAGGAGATCCGCGAGAAGATCCATCCGGAACAGGGATTGGGGTCGGTGCGGACTTCGACGTCGGCCTCTACGGTCAAGGCTTCGGGGACCCCTCCTCATACGGAGATCATCGGTCAGTCTCAGGCCATCGAGCATGTCAAACAACTGATTGCAAAGATCGCGCCATCGGAAGCGCGGGTGTTGATTCTGGGCGATAATGGTACCGGGAAAGAGCTGGTGGCCCATGCGCTCCATGAACAGAGTCATCGGGCCAACGGACCCTTTATCGAGGTCAATTGTGCGGCGATACCTTCGGAATTGATCGAGAGCGAGCTGTTCGGTCATGAAAAGGGGGCGTTTACGTCGGCGATTCGTCAGCGCAAGGGCAAATTCGAACAGGCCGACCGAGGGACACTCTTTTTGGATGAGATCGGAGATATGAGTCTGTCTGCGCAGGCAAAGGTGTTGAGGGCACTTCAGGAGCATCGCATTACCCGCGTAGGCAGCGACAAGGATATTGACATCGATGTGCGAGTTATCGCCGCGACCAATAAAAATCTGCAACGGGAGATTGCCGAGGGGCATTTCCGGGAGGATCTCTACCATCGGCTCAGTGTCATTTTGATTCGGGTTCCCGCGCTGAAGGACCGGATCGACGATCTGCCGCTGCTGGTCGACTATTTTATCCATCAGATTTGCGACGAATATCATATTCCGCCCAAAGCGATAGAACCACAGGCCATCGAAGCGTTGATGAAGTTGGAGTGGACGGGCAACATCCGCGAGTTGCGCAATGTGGTCGAACGGCTGGTGATTCTCAGTGGCGATACGATTGGCATGGAAGAGGTCGAAGCCTATGCCTTGGGGGTCTCTTAGTCCGTGTCGGGCTTTTCAACACAAAAACGGGCGAATCGATATCGATTCGCCCGTTTCCTCACAATAACTATTTATGAAAGGCGGTCCAAAATGGCACCGGTTGGTCTTGGAGGGGGATCGTGGCGAGGCATTCCCGGTGAGGGGAAGCCTCGGGGCGTCCGACCCTCGGCGGATGATTATCCGCACTTGGAGTAACCGCAACTCATGCAGACCGGACAGCTGTTTTGGTATACCAAGGTTTCCTGTCCGCAGTTGGGGCACTTTTCTTTGGCTTTGGTCCCGTTGGCGATGTACTGCTTCAAGGCCCGCGCCACCCCGTTTTTCCAGGTATTGATACTCTGACTGTTCAGGTGCAGGGATTCGATCAGGGTCACGACGTCCAGAATCGGCATCCCGTTCCGCAACACGCCCGAGATCAGTTTGGCGTAGTTCCAGAACTCTTCGTCGAACAGACGGGAGATCCCGCCGATGGTGTTCGTATAACCGTATTTGTCGGTATATTGGAAATCGTAACGTTTATTTCCGTCGGCGTCTTTTACCTTGATGATGAACCCTTTGTTGACTTTGCGCGGGATGAACATCGCATCTTCTTCCAGTTTCCCGGTGAAGATTTCATACGGACGGTCGTTGTAGATCCCGACGAAGGCAATCCAGTTCTCTTCGCCGTTTTTGAATCGTACGATGTCGGCGGCCAGTTCGATGGGGCGTTTCAAAGGCGGTTTGTATTCGCCATTGCCCGAAGCGTTTTCTTTTTCTTTCTTCTTTTCGACCAGCACACCGGCCCGTGAACCGTCCCGATAGACGGTCACCCCTTTACAACCCGATTCCCATGCGGTCCGATAGACCTGTCCGACCAGCTCTTCGGTCACATCGTTGGGCAGATTGACCGTCACCGAAATCGAGTGATCGACCCATTTCTGAATGGCCCCCTGCATCTTCACCTTGCTGACCCAGTCGATATCGTTGGCGGTCGCTTTGTAATACGGTGATTGTTCGACCAGGGCATCCAACTCTTCTTGAGTCATGTTTTTCACCTGATCCAGGTCATACCCCTGTACGGCCAGATAGGTCAGGAACTTGTGGTGGAAGACATTGTATTCTTCCCACGAGTCGCCCACTTCGTCCACGAAGGTGACTTTCACATCCTTGTCGCTGGGGTTGACTTTCCGACGACGCATGTAGTAGGGGCGGAATACCGGTTCGATCCCCGAGGTGGTTTGCGACATCAGGCTGGTGGTTCCGGTCGGAGCGATCGTCAACAGGGCGATATTGCGGCGACCGTGCTGTACCATCTCTTCGTACAGAGCCGGATCGGCTTCCCGAATCCGACCGATCATCGGATTGTTGGCCTCTTTTTCGGCGGAATAGATCGGGAAGGCGCCGCGCTGTTCGGCCATCTTGACCGAAGCCCGGTAGGCTTCCAGAGCCAATGTTTTCTGGATCTGTACGGCGAAGTCGATAGCCTCTTCCGAGCCGTAACGCAGACCCAGTGCGGCCAGCATATCGCCTTCGGCCGTGATGCCGAGGCCGGTACGACGACCCTGCAACGCTTTGGTCCGAATCTTTTCCCAGAGTTGGAGTTCTACCCGGCGGATATCTTCGTCTTCGGGGTCTCCTTCGATTTTATCGATGATGGCCTGCACCTTTTCCAGCTCCAGATCGATGATATCGTCCATGAGGCGCATGGCGTAGCCGACGTGTTGTTTGAACTTCTCGAAATTGAAGCGGGCGTTCTTGGTGAACGGTTCGTCCACATAGCTGTAGAGGTTGATCGCCAACAGCCGGCAGCTGTCGTACGGACAGAGCGGAATCTCTCCGCAAGGGTTGGTCGATACGGTGCGGAACCCTTCGTCGGCATAGCAATCCGGGATTGATTCGCGAATTACCGTGTCCCAGAACAGAACCCCGGGTTCGGCTGATTTCCAGGCGTTGTGGATGATTTTATCCCACAGCGAGCGGGCGTCGATATCTTTTTCGTATTTCGGATGGTCCGAATCGATGGGGAACTGCTGGTGATATTTTTTGCCGCTCAGGGCCGCTTTCATGAATTCGTCGTCGATCTTGATCGAGACATTGGCGCCGGTGACCTTGCCGGTTTCGACTTTGGCGTCGATGAAGTTTTCGGCATCGGGGTGTTTGATCGACAGCGACAACATCAAGGCTCCGCGACGGCCGTCCTGGGCAACTTCGCGCGTCGAATTCGAATACCGTTCCATGAACGGTACGATCCCCGTCGAGGTCAGGGCGCTGTTAAGAACCGGAGAGCCCGTGGGACGGATATGGGAGAGGTCGTGGCCTACCCCTCCGCGGCGTTTCATCAGTTGTACCTGTTCTTCGTCGATACGAATGATTCCTCCGTAAGAGTCTGCCGGGTGGCGATGCCCGATCACAAAGCAGTTCGACAGCGAAGCGATCTGCAGATTGTTGCCGATCCCGGTCATCGGACCCCCCTGCGGGATCAGATAGCGGAAATCTTTCAGCAGTTCATAGACCTGCGGAGCATCCATGGGGTCGGGATAGTGACTTTCGATGCGAGCGATTTCATGAGCGATCCGCCAGTGCATCTGATCGGGCGATTTCTCGTAAATTTTCCCGAAAGAGTCTTTGAGAGCGTATTTGCTCACCCAAACCGTCGCAGCCAGTTCATCGCCCTTGAAATAGGCTTTGGCTTCGGCTACCGCCTCGGCGTAAGGATACTCTTTTAGCGGGGCGGACGATTGTTTGTTTTCTTTTTCGTTCGACATAACCTTGATGATGTTATTATTTGACAGGAGGAGTCAGCGGCAGTGAGAGCCAGGCCAAGTTGATCCCGCGACCCATATGGCCGTAATTTTCACCCGGAGCCCCGTCATATAGGATGGCCAACGAGTCGCCCACTCGGATCACCGAGGGCATGCCGATGGCCCCTTTCACTTGCCGGGTATTCTGGCAATCGATCACAATCGCTTTATCTTCCGTATTCCAATGATTCAAATCTTGGGTCCAGTACACCCAAATGGCATCGGTATATTCGCCCCGATCGGGATGGATACCGATGTGGTTGGTAAACAGGAACCAGGTTTTATTGCTGGGTTCGTAGTAGAGAGAGGTGTTTTCGCACTGTTCCGTGGCCGGGAAGATGGGTTGCGGATCGACTTGCCATTTTCCCTCCAGATCGCGTGTCCGGGCAATGCCCACCGTTCGGCCGAGTTGGTTGGGGGCGGTATAGGCCGCAGCGCCGAAGAACATCAGGTATTCGCCCTCTTGTTCGACCACATCGCCCGGGCTGGCCGTATCGCTGTAATAGGTGCCCGGTTCGTTGACGAAAGGAACGATGTCGTAACGTTTCCGCCAGGGACCGGCCGGATGGTTGGCTTCGGCTTTCAAGGTCACATACGGGGTGGCCGGAATGCGATCGGGGGCCGGGGTGCAGAATTGCGTGCCCACATAAAACATATGCCATTTGCCGTCGGCATAAAACAACCAGGGCGAGGAAGCCGATTTGGAATCGGGCTGATTTTCCTGACCCAATGTCAGTTGCAGCCCGTGTTTGGTCCAGTGGCGCAGATCGCGGCTGGTGGCCAGACAGGATAACCAGCCCTCTTTGCCGGCACCGTCGTAGTGGAGGTAGTAGACCCCTTCGTATTCGATCACCACGGCTTCACGGGCTCCGTACGTATCGCAACTGTCCGGCCCCGTCCCGCAGGGCAGCACCAGGCCTTCATCCCGAGCCTCCATGCGCAGAACAGCCTGCGAGCGCCCGTCCACATATCGTTCGGGGGCCCGATAGAGTTTGGCTTCCTCTTGGGCCGACAAGCTGGCGGCGCTCAGAAGCATGCCTATGATCCATCCTTTGCTGTTCATGGTTCGTGTTTTCCAGGGGGTGAAAAAGGCTCCGAACGACTGCTGTATGTCGTCCGAAACATCACCCGCACGCTAATGGTTTTCTGTGTTTATGATCATGCCGTTCTTTGGGGCTTCGCGGAAGCGAAGCGTGTCGGAACGGATGGTTTTCCCGGTACAAGGATACGAACTATCGGTCTGAAGTAAAAACGTTTGTCGGGAATCTTATCAACGTTGAATTAACAAATTCTAACGGCTTAACGTTCAGAGGTTACTGAGACCTGTTCGATTTTCCCTCCCAGTGGAGGCGCCAGTTTGGCCACCTTGACCTTCACGTGCTGGCACTGGGGGAAAGCGGCATAGATGGCGTCGATAATCCGGGCACAGACATGTTCCAGAATATGCGAGGGAATCTCCATCTGTGCGCGTACGATTTCGAAGACATGCAGATAGTTGATCGTGTCGGAGACCTGATCGCTGGCGGCGGCCTGCGAGAGGTCGGCGGCGATGGTCACGTTCACCCGAAAACGGTTACCTACGACCTGTTCCAGGGGATAGCATCCGTGGCATGCCCGAAATTCCATGTTTTCCAGTTCGATCACTGACAGTGCCATGCGTCATGAAGATTTAATGTGTCTACAAAGAAAACCATAATCTCTCTTTCATGGACGGGGTATGCCGAGAAGTTATTGACATTTTGTCCGCATTTTTTCCAGGGCATTCTGCTCCAAATACTTATTCGGTGTGAGGTTTTTACCTGGGGTCAAAAGTCCTTTGTATGGCTCTTTTCTATTTTATAATAAACTGATAATGAAGTGTATATGTTGTTTCTGGATCGTATTGGTCGTTGGGGAGCGGTGTAGAGTGTCGACGCGGGGCATCCGGGTTTCGAAAAATGTCGGCCTCGACCAGAGCGCTTACTTCGGCGTGGCGTCTCCGCTCGAAGAGTCAGTGGAAGAACCAGTCGGAGAGATCGGTTTGTTGGCCGGTTCGTGGGCCAGTTCGTGGGCCAGTTTGTTGGTCGGTTCGGAGGTTGTGGGTGCGGGTGGAGTTGCGTTCGGTTCCGTAGTCGTCGGGGTGGCAAAATAGCGGACAACCTCCGCGGCCCGATGGGCGCCGATCAGTTCGGCCAGCTCTTCGACCGGGGCCTTCCGGATCCGTGACAGGGTGTGGTAGTGTTTGAGCAGTTTTTCGACCGAGCGACTCCCCAGCGAAGGGATATTTTCCAGTTCGCTTTTGATGAAGGCCAATGAACGCTTCTGGCGGTGAAAGGTGATCCCGAAACGGTGTGCCTCGTCGCGAATGTGCATCAGTACTTTGAGGGCTTCGCTGTTCCGGTCGATATAATAGGGAAGCGGATCGTGCGGGAAATAGACCTCTTCGATCCGTTTGGCCAGCCCCACGATAGCGATGCGCTGTTCGAGGCCCAACCGTCGCAGCACGTCGTAGGCAAAATGCAATTGACCTTTCCCGCCATCGACCACGATCAGCTGGGGTAAGTCGGCTCCCTCGGCCAACAGCCGACGGTAACGCCGGGAGACAATCTCTTCCATGGAGGCGAAGTCGTTGGCCCCGACGACGGTCTTGATATTGAAATGACGGTACTCCTTTTTCGACGGGCGGGCATCCCGGAACACCACGCAGGATGCGACCGGATTGGTACCCTGTAAGTTGGAGTTGTCGAAGCATTCGATATGGCGGGGTAATTCTTTCAGATGCAGCTCCTTCTGCAAGGTTGCCAGGATGCGTTCGGTGTGGCGGGCCGGGTCTTTGATCTCGATCTGTTTGAGCTTTTCGAGGCGGTACACGCGGCAGTTGCGTTCGGAAAGCTCCAGTAACCGCAATTTATCGCCTCGTTTGGGAATCGTGAAGGTGGTCCCGGCGAAGAGCTCTTCCTGAGGCAGGAACGGAACGATCACCTCCCGAGACAACGGCGTTCCGAGGCGATCTCGGATTCGCCCGATGGCATAGGTCAATACGTCGCGCGGTTCGTCTTCCAGGCCCGGCTTCAGCTCCACGGTGAAAGAGTTGACCACCGACCCTTCGACAATGCGCATGAAGTTGCAGAAGGCCACGCCTTCGTCCACCACCAGCGAGAAGATGTCCAGATTGGTCAACGTATTGCTGACAACCACCGATTTGCTTTGGTACTGGGTCAGGATGTCGATCTTTTTCTTGTACCGGGCCGCCTCTTCGAAATGGAGGCGGGCTGCTGCCTCTTCCATCTGTTTTTGCAGATAGTCGCGGGTGGCTCGGGTGTCGCCTTTGAGCAACGATGCGGCCATAGCGATGCTTTCCCGATACTCTTCTTCGGTCTGTTTTCCCACGCAGGGACCCTTGCAGTTGCCGATATGATACTCCAGACAGACGCTGTAACGCCCTTTGGCGATCGCTTCGGGGGACAGATTGAGCGAGCAGGTCCGTAAGGTATAGAGACTGCGCAAGGTTTCCAGCACCGATTTCTGGACATACACCGAGGCATAAGGCCCAAAATATTGCGAGCCGTCTCGTTCCCGACGTCGGGTAGAGACAACCCGAGGAAACGGTTCGTTGCGAATCGCGATCCAGGGATAGGTTTTGTCGTCTTTCAGCAGGGTGTTGTAACGCGGCTGGATGCTTTTGATCATGTTGTTTTCCAGCAACAGGGCCTCGTTTTCGGTGGCGACCACCACATGTCTCAGATCTTCGATCTTACCGATCATCACCCGTACTTTGGCGCTGTGACCGGCCTTGGCCAAAAAATAGGAGGAGACCCGGCGTTTGAGATTCTTCGCTTTCCCGACATACATTACCTGTCCGTCCGCCCCCAGAAATTGATATACGCCGGGGGTGTCGGGTAACAACGCTACCTTTTCTTTGAGTCTTTTCAATCGATCCGATCCGGATTCCGATGCCATATCTGCCAAAATCTAAATGTCCCCTGATCGGGCACGTTTTTCCGTCGGTAAAAATACCGATTTTTTCCCATATATGTGATGAAGGGCGGTGATAGGGTCTGCGATGGGGCGCTGCGATACCGGATGGTGAGGGGGTTCTGCGTTGAGGGTCTTTGATGAGAGGGGGGCCGACGGGTCGTTGCCAGACGGCCATGAATTGCCGGAATGGGCGATACGGCCTATCCGGCGGTCGCTCTCTCCGGTCAGGGACGTCCGCTCCAGTGATAACGGGGCAGATCGATATGCATCAGCGCCAAGACACGTTGTACGATGCTTTCACACAGCGTTTCGATCTGTTGAGGATGGCCGTAAAAGGATGGAGCCGCCGGACAGATGGTGGCGCCGCATTCGGATAACGTGGTCAGATTCCGCAGATGAATCGTACTCAGCGGGGCTTCCCGAGGTACCAAAATCAAGGGACGGCGCTCTTTGAGCATGACGTCTGCTGCCCGACTCACCAAGTCGTTCGACACCCCGGCGGCGATGCGGCCCACCATGCCCATCGAGCAGGGAATAATGACCATCGAATCGTAATCGGCTGATCCCGAGGCGGGAGGCGCGAACAGATCTTCCGGGGCATAGGGCGTCAGTCGGGGGTTGTCCATCCAGGAAACGCTATCTTCAAAAGCGGCCACTTCTCGTCCGTTGCGTGTCACGAGCAGGGCGATCTCGCCCACCTCTTCCGCCCGGCACAACTGCTGACATAACAAACGGGCATAGAGCGACCCGCTGGCTCCGGTGACCGCTACAATGAGGTTACGTTTTTTGTCCATCTGATACAGGGAATGAGGGTGATCGTGGCGAACGGGCCGGTGAGGTTCCCCGCAGAGAGCGCCTGCGGGCCGGTTACAGTTCGAGCGTTACGCATTTGAGGCCTTGATCCTTAATGTATTGCAGTGAACGAGGCAGGGCATAGCGCAGATTGCGGAAAGCCTTGCGGGAGTCGTGGAAGACCACGATCGACCCGCCGCGCACATGCTTGGTCACGTTGTGCAGACAGGAGCGCGGCGACACCCACTGGCTGTAATCGCAGGAAAGCACATCCCACATCACCAAATTGTAGTGTTCGCTCAAGCGTCGGGCCTGCGCCGGGGTGACCCGTCCGTAAGGTGGCCGAAACAGATCGCTTTTCAGCAACTGGTTGGCAAATTCCACATCTTCCAGATAGCGTTCGAGGCTCATTCCCCAACCTTTCTGGTGGCTATAGGTGTGATTGCCAATCTTATGACCCTGTTCGACGAGCTGACGGAAGAGTTCGGGATGCATTTCGGCATTTTTCCCCAGGCAAAAAAAAGTCGCTTTGGCCTCGTATTTGGATAAGGTTTCGAGGATCCACTCCGTTACTTCAGGGGTTGGGCCGTCATCGAAGGTCAAATAGACCTCGTCGCTGATCGGCATATCCCAAATCAAAGAGGGCATGAGACGACGAAGGAGTTTCGGAGGTTTGAAATACATCGGATCTGGACAATTTGGCGCAAAGTAAATTTATTTCTCCCTAACCACAAAATCTCCGGGCAAATAACTACTTTTGTCTCTATAAATCCGTCTCTATAGACCATTTTAATGCACATATACTATGAATAGCTACCATCGTATTCTGTTCAGTTTGCTTCCCCTGCTGGGTCTGCTGAGTGCCTGCTCCTCCAGCAAAAACCATAAGGCGACTTCGACCGGTCGTGCTTTCGAGGTGTTGGTGGTCTCTCCCACTTCGGTGTGGGAATCCGTGGTGGGCGACTCGCTGCGATCCATCCTGCTCGAACCCGTTCCGATGCTCAATCAACGCGAACCGCTGATGGACCCGGTGCCGCTAACCCCGAAAGCCTTTACGAGCGTCATGGAGCGGCATCGCAACGTGATCGTGCTCGAAATCGGACCGGAATACCCGCAGCCGCAGCTGACGATGGAACAGGATGTCTATGCCGCTCCGCAGTTGATCGTCCAGGTCAGCGGCCCCAACGACAGTACGGTGGCGAACTACCTCGGCGAACATCGGGCCGACTTGCAGCAGATTTTTGCCATGGCCGAACGCGATCGCTTCGTGGCCTATGCCACCTCTCAGACCGAAACCCGGATTCAAGAGGCCGTTCGTCAGAAATTCGGCTTCGAGCTCTCCCTGCCCAAAGGATACACCATTCGGAATGAACAACCGAATTTTATGTGGATCTCGTTCGAGTTGCCGTTGGTCAGCCAGGGCGTCATCATTTATAGCTATCCGTACGTCAATCAACAGACCTTCAGCCTCGATTCGCTGATCAATCGTCGCAATCAGTTCACGGCCCTGATTCCGGGACCGGCCGACGGCTCCTATATGTCGACTGTCTCCGAAATCGAACCCGATATCCACTATCGGCGTATTCAGGGCCGCCTGTGGGCGGAAATGCGGGGCTTCTGGTATGTCGAAGGCGACTTCATGGGCGGACCGTTCGTGAGCTTTTCCACCCTGGATGCGGCAACGGGTCGGGTGATTTGCATCGATAATTACGTCTTCTCGCCCAAACATCATAAACGGAACTATGTCCGTGAACTCGAAAATCTGATCTATACGGTCCATTTCCCGGGGGATGCTCCGGCTCAGACGGCGCTTCCGGAGGCCGAATAACCGCCGCCCCGACTCGAAATAAAAAAGGAGATCTTCGTCGAAGATCTCCTTTTTTAGGTTTTTTTGGGGGCGGTTGTGCCGCTCGATCCATCTCGAAGGTCGCGTGAGATCGAGGCGTAGCTACCCATGGATGGGTTGGGAGCGAGGCGTGCGGAGCGAGGAGAGCCCGGTTCGGCTTACCCGCCAATGTAGTGATAGACGATACCGTTTTCGGCAAAATCGTGTCGATCGTAGATGTTGCGGCCGTCGAAAATGACGGGTGAGCGCATCACCCGTTTGAGGATCTCCAGAGAGGGGATGCGGAACTCTTTCCATTCGGTCACCAGCAACAGCGCATCGGCATCCACTACCGCATCGTACATGTCGGAGGCATAGCTTACCCGGTCGCCCATCACGTGCCGGAAGGCCTCCATTGCGACGGGGTCATAGACTTTCACCTCGGCACCGGCCTCGGTCAAGAGACGGGCCAGCACCAGGGAGGGGGCTTCGCGGATATCGTCCGTGTCGGGTTTGAACGCCAGCCCCCACATGGCAATGCGACGCCCGGACAACTCCCCTTCGAAATAGCGTTCCAGTTTCTCGAACAGAATGGCCTTCTGGCGCTCGTTCACCGCTTCGACTGCCTCCAGCACCCGCATCCGGTAGCCGTGTTCGCGAGCGGTGTGGATCAGGGCTTTGATGTCTTTCGGGAAGCACGAACCCCCGTATCCGGTCCCCGGATAGAGAAATTTGCTCCCGATCCGGTTATCCGATCCGATGCCTTTGCGGACCATGTTGACATCGGCCCCCACCCGTTCGCACAGATTCGCGATGTCGTTCATGAAACTGATGCGGGTCGCCAACATGCTGTTAGCCGCATATTTGGTCATCTCCGAAGAGAGCACGTCCATGAAAATCACCCGGAAATTGTTGAGCAGGAAGGGCCGGTACAGACGGGTCATCAGTTCCCGGGCCCGTTGACTTTCGACCCCTACGACCACCCGGTCGGGGCTCATGAAATCTTTGACGGCACTGCCCTCTTTCAAAAATTCCGGATTGGAGGCCACTTCAAACGGAATTTCGACCCCTCGGCGAGCCAGTTCGGCCTCTACGACGGCTTTGACCTTGGTCGCCGTACCGACCGGAACGGTACTTTTGGTCACCAGCAAGGTATAGCGATGGAGGGCGGCTCCGAATTCGCGGGCCACCTCGAGCACCTGTTGCAGATCGGCCGAACCATCGGCGCCCGGCGGGGTCCCGACGGCAATAAATACCATTTCCACCTCATCGAGGTGCGTATCCAGCCGAACATCGAAGTGCAGACGTCCGGCCTGGACGTTTTTCTGGACAATCTCCTCCAGACCGGGTTCGTAAATCGGAATTTCACCTCGCCACAGACGACCGATTTTGTCCGTATCCCGATCGATACAGATCACTTCCACGCCCATCTCCGAAAAACAGGCTCCCGATACCAGACCGACATACCCGGTCCCCACAACGGCAATTTTCATACATTCTCAGTTATCGTTTCCGCTTCGGCGGCGATAGAGCCTCCGAAACCGATACAAGGTAGTGATTTTTTGGGAAAGCCAAGTCGGATCGGCTCCTTTTCCGGGAAACCGATTTGCATAACCCAAAGATTTTGGGTAACTTGTCCCAATCAACCTTAATTCCCTTTTGTCCCGATGACCGGTTTTACGATAATCGACTGGGCGGTGATCGTGCTCTTTCTGCTCGCCCTTTTATTGATTGGTTATCTCTCCGCCAAAAAGACCCGAACCGCCAGCGATTATGCCTTGGGGGGGCGTTCGATGAATGCCGTGATGATCGGGATTTCGCTCTTCGCTACCCTGCTCAGTACGCTCAGCTACTTGGCCTATCCCGGCGAAATGATCAAGTACGGACCGGTGGTCTTCATCGGATTGACCGCCTTTCCGGTCGCTTATCTGATCGTCAGTCGCTTCTTTATTCCGCGATTCATGGCCATGAAGGTGACCAGTGCCTACGAAATCCTGGAAATTCGGTTGGGAAAAGGGACTCGGCATCTGGCTACGATCTTTTTCCTTTCGCTGCGTTTTCTGTGGATGTCCACGATCATCTATGCCACGGTCGATACGGCGCTGATCCCGATTTTCGGACTCGATCCTTCGTGGATTACCCCGATCAGTCTGGTGTTGGCGGGTATTACGGTCGTGTATACCACGATGGGCGGTTTGAAAGCCGTGGTGATGACCGATGTGGTGCAGAGCGTGGTGATGTTTGCCGGCGTGTTGCTCACGATCGGGGTGATCGTCTGGCAGATCGGAGGCCTGCAACCGCTGAGCAATCCGGATCTCTATGCCCATTGGGAACCTATCCGCTGGGCGGTCGATGCGACGGATCGCATGACCATCGGCAATATCTTTATCATGACCCTGGTGTGGCAAGTGTGTACGGCCAGCTCCGACCAGATGGCGATTCAGCGGTATCTCTCCACCAAGGATGTGCGTTCGGCGGTTCGTTCTTACGGCATTTCGATCGCGACCTCCTGTGCCATCCAGCTGTTGTTGGCCGTCGTGGGATTGATGGTCATGGCCTATTTCACCTATTTCCCCGAGCAAATGTTGCCCGGAACGACGATCTTTGACGATGCCGATACCCTGTTTCCCCGCTTTATCTTGATCGGTCTGCCGACCGGAATCTCGGGATTGATCGCAGCGGCTATTATGGCAGCCGCCATGTCGAGCGTGTCGTCCGGACTCAACTCGTCGGCGGTGGTCATTCAGCAAGACATTCTGAAGCCGTTGCGCCCGGACGCGGCGGACGGCGATGACCTGAAAAAAGTCAAATATATTTCGGCGTTGCTGGGTGTGGGTGTCGCCTGTTGCTGCTATCTGATCTCTTTCGTGAGCGGCAATCTGCTGGATGTGGTCATCAAGGTGGTCAATCTGGTAGTGGCTCCGCTGTTCGTCCTCTTTTTCCTGGCGCTCTTCGTCCCGTTCGCGACCAATCGCGGAACGGTGGTGGCCGGTCTGCTCTCGCTGTTGACGGCGATTCTGATCGCCTTTTTCGGCATTTTCGGGATCTCGGTGCTCTGGATCATGCCCAGTGCTTTGATCGTCGGGGTGGTCTCAGGCGTCGTGTGGGGGTATATCGAAACGCGTTGGCGGCGTCGGCACAGCGCCTGACTTTTTTTAAAGCCTACATATCTCCACGCGGGAACAGAACACGTGGGGAAAATAGAAAAGGCCGGACTCAGAAAGGGTCCGGCCTTTGGGAGTATGGACCGAAAAATCGGTCGGTAGGAAGGGTTAGTAGACGGTGTTTTGCGGATCGAAGTTGGTCCAGCCCAACATCCAGTTGTCGGCATCGGCATCGCTTTGGAACGCCCCGGCGAAAGCCGAATGGTCGAATCCTTCAGCGGCCGGAATGCCATTGAGCAGCGGACTGCCGGCTTGCGGACCGTAGTTGGCTCCGGCCATCAGACTGTTCGGTTGAGCCAGTTTCAGATCGGCGATCGAAGGCAAGAGGTGGTTGTTCCGAGCGGCCAGCAAAACGTAGCTGTGGGTGAAAGAGACGGTTCCTTCGGTGAACGTCTTGCCATCGTTGCTATACGTGTCTTGCCACTTTTTGTTGATATCGGAGGCCAAAATCGGAGCGGCATCGACGGCCTGGTTGTCGAAGGTCGCATCGGCGGCATTGTCGCTATAACCGGCAAAGAATACGTTGCGGAACGTGTGGCCGGTCGCTTCGGCATTTTCTTGGGTGCCCTGGAGTTTATCGTTTTCGATGATGGCCCCCACGGGGTATCCCAAAATGACCGAGTTTTGGAAGGTCAGCCGAGAATTGCGGCGAATCTGTACACCGGCTTGATACTGTCCCAGACGCGAACCGTTGTTGGGGAAGAGACCGCCCCCGTTGATGTAGCTGGATCCGTCGGGTTTGTTGGCATCGAATGAGAGGTTGAAGAAGTCGGGATCCTGTCCGATCGGACCGACCAGGGTCACGTTGCAGAACTGGGCGGTGGTGAACGGATCTACGGTTTTGGCATCGGCGTTGTTGTCCGATTCGAAACCGTTGGAAAGCGATTGGTCGGCAATTTTCGGGTGACGAACCCCCAGGGCATACTGAACTTTCCCTGAGAAACCGTTGTCGGTATCGAAATCGTCATCCCAGCCGTGATAGGCAACCAGGTATTGGCAATTGACCGTCCCGCCGAACCATTCGTACGAGTCGTCGTTGCTGTAAGAAACCTGCAGGTGGTCGACCTTCGTCCCCGAACCGATCGAACCGAAGGTAATCCCATTGATTTCCTGGTCGGTTTTGAAGGGATAACCGGCAAATTCAACCCGAACATACTGGATTTCTCCCGAATTATCGGCATCGTCCGTACCGCCGTGTTTGGTGCGCGGACCCCCTTCGATTTGCATTTCGGTGAGATTGTTGTGGGCCTTGCCGCAGAGGATCAACCCGCCCCAGTCGCCCGGACGACGCGATCCCGGAGCCTGAGCCGAGGTGAAGACAATGGGTTTGTCGGCCGTTCCCGTGGCGTGGATTTTCCCGCCGCGTTCGATGATCAAGGCCGCTTTGGTGTCTTTTTCACCCAGGATCACCGTACCGGCCGGGATGGTGATCGACGAACCGTCGGTGATATAAACCCAACCCCGAAGCAGGTATTTTTTCGACGCATCGAGGGTTACGTCCCCCTTGAAGGGATATTCCTGTTCGCCATTTCCCAGCTCATAGGTGCCGGGCACCACTTCGCTGGCTTTGGTGCCCAGGGTGGTATAATATTCAGTGGAGGTCGGCGTGTCGGGATCGGTCGGATCACTGTTCGGATCGTTGTTCTTGTCGCAACTGCCGAAGGTCAGCGCCAAGGCGGCCAGAAGCATCCAGTTCAAATTTTTCTTCGTTTTCATACATTCCATCAATTGGTTTGACATCCTTTTTTCTTTTATCACAGTGTTATTCAGTCGAATTAGAAGGTGGCCGAGACGGTCAGCGAGAACGACCGACCCGGGTTATAGCTTTTCGTGACTTGTTCCCGGTATTGCGTCTGGCCCTGTTGGTCGACAAAGGTGGGGAACTGTTTGAACGCGATGGGTTCGGCCAGCAGATCGCGGAGAGCCAGCTTGAGTTCGAATACCTTGGAGAGCCGCTGGGTGAAGGTCAGATCCACGGCATTGCGCGGGAGTTCGTAAATATCGGGGATGGTGTTGTTGGAGGTGTTGCCCTGGGAGTCCACGCTTCGGCCGATCCCCACGATGCGTTTCCCGATCCGGTTATAGAGCAGTCCGGCCGAAAAGCCGATCTTGTCGTTCTGGTAGAACAGGCCGCCGTTAATCAGATAGGGAGACTGACCCTGCATGGGACGATCGTGTTCGATGCCCTCTTTGGGGAAGTGGACCAGGCTTTTCATCCAGGCCGCGTTGAACGAGAGCATAAAGTTGCGCAGGCCCAGGAAGGCAAGATCCTTCTTGACCTCCATCTCCAACCCGTACAGATCGGCCGACAGCGCGTTCTGGAAGGAGTAGATGTACGAGCCTCCGGCATCGGTATAGGTCCATTCGATGGGGTCCTGGAAGTATTTGTAGAAGGCCCCGACGGAGATGACTTCTCCGCTGGCGGGATACCATTCGTAACGCAGATCGAGGTTCTGGATCCGGGCCTGTTTCAGATCGGGATTCCCCATCACGAGGCTGAACATGTCGAAGTCTTCGTAGGTGGAGGGCGACAGCTCGCGGAATTCGGGGCGATTGACCGACATCCCGTAAGCCAGCCGCAGCAACATGTCGGGGCGGAGATGGTAGGTGCTATTCAAGGAGGGTAACAGATTGAGATAGTTGTAATCGCGGACCTTGTTGAAGACGTTCCCGTACGAGGTGACCGAGGTGTTGAAACTTTCCAGGCGAGCGCCGACATAGACGTTGAAGGCCTGCAGCGGAATGTCGAATCCGACGTAAGCCGCTTCGAGGTGGTTCTGGGCCGAATAGTCGTCCGAGTTTTCGGTGCGGTCGTTGACGTGGATTTTGTCGATCCCCAAATTTTCGGCAACCATGATCTCCTCGGTGGGGCGTTCGGCGAAACCGGTCGGCAGATCGGCGTCGATATCCCATTTGTATTCGAAATTGCGGGTGCGGTATTCTCGGGTTTTGTATTCGGCGTAAAGCCCGGCTTTCAGCTTGATGGGGTGTTCGGCCCGACGGTTAAGCGGCTGTGTCAGATTGGCGCCCGCCGAGACGATGTGTTCGTCCAGATCGATGAAATCACGGGTGATGAACGACTGATCGATCTGGTAGTTCTCGATCCCGTTGCTGGGGTCTTTCTGGCGCTCTACAATGCGACGGTCGGGCTGCCGTTTGTTGGCGTAGGAGTAGGCGACGTTCCAGTCCAGACGGGTGTCGCCGAGAATGTGGTCGCCGGCAAATTGTCCGGTGTAGGTGCCGCGGGAGGTGTACAGATACTCCTCTTGCTGCTGTTCGTAGTAGCCGCTGACGTTGCGATAACCCTCGCGTTCGGTGTAGCGATTCCGACCCAACTGGTTGAACAGGTTCCGGAACTCGTAACGACTGCTGTGATCGGCATCCTTCGCGGCCGGAACGTAGGAGAGGTTGAGCATGGCTCCCAGTTTCACGTCGTTGGTGTACTGGTTGTCGGTGTATTTGTAGGAGTAGTTCTTCTCGTCGGAGGTGCCGTTATAGACCCCGTAACGGGAGTTCTCCATGCCCAGGAAGCTCTTGTTGGTGTTGGCGTAGTTGAGGGCGCCGACGACCCCGAACCGGTCGTTGCGTTTGTTGGTGAACTGGCGGCTGATGGCGAAGGTGAACTTCTGGTCGGGCAGAGGCCGACGGCTCTTGACCCGCCAGTCGCTATTGAACCCCTCCCGGGTGACCAGGTCGATCTGTTGATCGTTATAGTTATCCAGGCGGCGGGGTACCCAATCGCGCAATGCACGCTTACCGTTATCAAATCCCAAAAAATCGGTCCCGCTGCCTGGATTGTATTTGAAATCATGGGTATGCGTCATGCTGTTGAACCCCGTACTGTAACTGAGTTGAATAAAATTCTTCTCGGGGAGGACTTTGGTACGAATTTGGACGAACCCTCCGGAAAAGTCGCCGGGAATCTCGGGGGCGGGCGATTTGACGATCATCATATTTTCGATCTGTCCGCTGGGGATGATGTCGAACGAGAAGGAACGGGTATCGGCCTCGGAACTGGGTACGGCCGCTCCGTTGATCCAGACATTGTTGTAGCGCTGGGCCAGGCCGCGGACGACGACGAATTTGTCGTCGAGAATCGAGATGCCGGGAATACGTTTGACCACTTCCGAGGCGTCACGGTCCTGGGTGCGGGCGATGGCCTGTCCGGAAATTCCGCTGGCCACCAACGACATGTCGCGCATTTGAGCGAGCAAACCGGCATCGCTGCTGACCTTGCGGGTGGCAACTACCACGATATTTTCCAGCTGGCTGACCTCTTCGACCAGCGAGACATTGAGAATGTAGGATTGATCGGGTTGCAGGTCGATGGTCTCGGAAGAGAACGATTTATAGGAGAGAAACGAAATGTTGATTTTATAGGGGCCCGGTTCGAGGCCGGTCAGCAGAAAATCGCCGGAGACATCTGTGGCGGTACCGCGGGTCGTCCCTTCGAGCAGAACGGCGGCTCCGATGATGGGATCGCCGGTGGTGGCGTCGGTGACTTTCCCGCGAATGACGCCCGGTTTTTCGGCGGCTCCCAGCGGAGCGAAGAGACTACTGAAACAAAGAACGAAAAAAAGTAAAAATAACTGCTTCATACAACGATTGGGATTTGTTCGATTTTCGGAGGCAAAGGTATCCGGGCCGTATGAGCCAGAGGTTAAGTTCGTGCGAGCAAATGGGTAAGTTTAGGTTAGCGTAGAGTTAAGAGGCCTTAACGTTTCGTTAAACAACGCCTGGAGGCGGCCCCCCTGATCGGGGTGGGTCCGGACGGATTCCGGGGACAGACTGGTGGCGCACCATGAAAAAGAGCCGCCCGTCGCAGGAAAGAAAAGCCGCTCGAACAATAAAAATCGAGGTTTCCCCTTTTTTAGTTAGCGGGAGAGGCGCTGTATAGAACCAGAAAAAGATTACCTTTGTTAAAAACATTCGTCTATGAATGGAGTCAAGATTTTGTGGGTGGACGATGAGATCGATCTGCTCAAGCCCCATCTGCTCTTCCTGCAGGGGAAAGGCTATGAGGTGGAGACCTGCAACAACGGCTACGATGCCATCGATCTGGTGGCGTCGCGCCCCTTCGATTTGATTATCCTCGATGAGATGATGCCGGGGTTGACCGGCCTCGAAACCTTGCCGCGGATTAAAGAGCTGCGCCCGACCACTCCGGTGATCATGGTGACCAAAAGCGAAGAGGAGAACATTATGGATAAAGCCGTGGGGTCGAAAATCGCCGATTACCTTATCAAACCGGTCAACCCCAATCAGGTGCTGCTCTCCATTAAGAAGAATGTGCACAGCCATCAGCTGGTGACCGAACAGAGTACGGCCGATTACCGGAGCGAATTCGGTCGGATCGCCAGTTCGTTTACCGAGGCCCGGAACTTTGCCGACTGGGTGAACATCTATAAGAAATTGGTGGGTTGGGAGGTCGAATTGACCGAGTCCGACGATGCGAGCATTCGCGAAATCCTGGCCTTCCAACGCAATGAGGCCAATAATGAATTCGCCAAATTTATTCGGGCCCACTACCTGGATTGGTTTACCGACCGGGATGACCAGACCCCGGTGCTGTCGCACAACCTGATGCGGAGCAAAATCTTCCCGGTCGTGGACAACCATCGGAAAACCACCTTGTTGCTGATCGATAATTTCCGTTATGACCAGTGGCGGGTGATCCATCCGGTGTTGCACAACCTGTTCGAGGTCGATCGCGAGGATTTCTATTGCAGTATTTTACCGACGGCCACCCAGTATGCCCGGAATGCGATCTTTGCCGGCCTGACGCCCATGGCCATCGACAAGCTGATGCCCGATCTGTGGCTCAACGATAACGAAGAGGGCGGAAAGAACCAACACGAAGAGGAGTTCTTGCGACGCCAGATCCAATCGTTGGGGAAAGGCTACAAGCTCTCGTTCGATAAAATTATCAAATCGGACTCGGGGAAAAAGCTGCTCGACAACATGGACCGGGTCTATAATGCCGACTTTTCGGTGATCGTCTACAACTTCTTGGACATCCTCTCCCATGCCCGGACCGAAACCCAGATTATTCGGGATTTGGCCGAAGACGAAGCGGCCTTCCGTTCGTTGACCCGATCCTGGTTCGAGCATTCGGATATCTACCAGATGATGAAGCTGCTGGCCGAACGGGGCCATACGGTGATCGTCACCTCGGATCACGGGACGATCCGGGTGGACCATCCGGTCAAGGTGCAGGGCGACCGGGAAACCTCGACCAACCTGCGCTACAAAACGGGCCGGAACCTGGGCTTCAATGCCAAAGAGGTGTTCGCCATCACCAAACCCGAACAGGCTCACCTGCCCAAATCAAATCTTACGTCAACCTATATTTTTGCCTATAACCGTGACTTTTTCGTCTATCCGACCAATACCAACCAGTTCGTGCGCTACTACAACAATACGTTCCAGCACGGCGGGATTTCGATGGAAGAGATGATCGTTCCGTTCATCGTCCTGAGTCCCAAATAGAACCGGTCGGAGCCGAGACAGAGTGACTATTTATATTGTCTATGGAATCTATCCAAGTGAATTCTCCGGACGATCTGCCGGAGGTGGCGCAGGCCATTCTCGATCATCTGCAAGGGCGCCATTTGGTCGCCTTCCGGGGCCCGATGGGGGCCGGTAAAACCACCCTGATCCGGGCGATTTGCGAACAGCTGGGGGTGACCGATACCGTCACCAGCCCCACCTTTGCCCTGATCAACGAATACAAGGACGCTCAGGGTGAGCCGGTCTACCACTTCGATTTCTATCGGATCGAAAAACTGGAAGAGGCTTTCGATTTCGGCTATGAAGAGTATTTCTTCAGTGACCACCTGTGTCTGGTGGAGTGGCCTGAAAAGATCGAATCCCTGCTGCCCGATGAAGGCGTGATGAATGTTGTCATCGAAATCCTGGATAAGGAGAGTCGGCGAATCTCCTTCGATTGATCGCCGAATAACCTCCTTCCCTGAGAGCTGCTCCCCGTAGTGTTTGGGAGGAGAGCCTATTTATATTAGTCTTTCCAGATGGGCTGTTCGGAGGGTCTATTCGAAGGGCGTTTCGGAGGATCCGCCCAGGATTTTTCGGGTTCGGAAGCTCCTGTAGGATGGCAGAAGAGGGCTTTGTGCGTCAATTCGTCAGGCAAGTCTGGCCGGAAATGACCGATTCTGTGCCATTCTGACCCTCGATGTCAGGCGATCGGGTTCATTTTTCCGACGCGATTTTTCTGGCAGCTATTTTGCAGGGTCTTTCGGTACAATTACCCATCGGGAGGGTTCCCCCAGAGAGCCCTCCGTTCGAAAAAAGGACACAAAATAAAAGACTATGAATATAAACAATTTGACTATCAAAGCACAGGAAGTCCTGCAGAGTGCCATGAACGTGGCTTCGTCTGAGGGCAACCAAGCGGTGGAACCGCTCCATATCCTGGATGCCGTTCTTAGCCAAGAACAGGGCGTAGGTAGTTTCTTGTTGCAGAAGGTGGGGGTCAATGTACGGGCCCTGCAGGCCATGGTGCAACAGGAGCTGAACCGACTGCCTAAAGTGTCGGGTGGAGAAGCTTACTTCTCGCGCGAAAGCTCGGAAGTAATTCAGAAAGCCATCGATGCCACCTCGCAGTTCGGCGATAAATACGCTTCGGTCGAACATCTGTTGTTGGGGATTCTCGGCGATAAGGGAACGGCCGGCCGTCTGATTAAAGATGCCGGAGCCACCGAAAAAGAGTTGGTCGCTGCCATTCGGGAGTTGCGGAAAGGATCGACCGTGGACAGCCAAACTAGCGAACAGACGTATGATGCCTTGGGAAAATACGCCGTCAACCTGAACGAAATGGCCCGGAGCGGGAAACTCGACCCGGTCATCGGTCGTGATGAAGAAATCCGTCGGGTGTTGCAGATTCTGTCGCGGCGTACGAAAAACAACCCTATCCTGGTCGGAGAACCGGGGGTCGGTAAGACCGCTATCGCCGAAGGGATCGCACACCGGATCGTCGACGGCGATGTGCCCGAAAATCTGCGGAGCAAACAGATCTTCTCGTTGGATATGGGGGCGTTGATCGCCGGGGCCAAATACAAAGGGGAGTTCGAAGAACGACTTAAAGCCGTTGTTAAAGAGGTAGTTTCCTCGGAAGGCGAAATCCTGCTGTTCATCGATGAAATCCATACCTTGGTGGGTGCCGGTAAGAGCGACGGAGCCATGGATGCCGCCAATATCCTGAAACCGGCGCTGGCTCGAGGCGAATTGCGGGCCATCGGGGCCACGACCTTGGACGAATTCCAGAAATACTTCGAAGCCGATAAGGCCCTCGAACGTCGTTTCCAGAAGGTGATGGTCGACGAACCGAGTACGGCCGATGCCATCTCGATTCTGCGTGGACTGAAGGAACGTTACGAAAATCACCACAAAGTGCGGATCAAAGATGAAGCGATCATCGCTTCGGTCGAACTGTCTCACCGGTACATCACGTCGCGTTTCTTGCCCGATAAAGCCATCGACCTGGTGGATGAAGCCGCCGCCAAACTGCGGATGGAGATGAACTCGGTGCCCGAAGAGATCGATGAACTGGATCGTAAGGTCCGTCAGTTGGAAATCGAACGGGAAGCCATCCGTCGGGAAAAGGATCAGGGACGTATCGAAGAGTTGACCCATGAGATCGACGAATTGAACGCCAAACGGACCACGTTGCGTGCCAAATGGCAAAGCGAACGGGATGTGTTGGAAAAGATCCAGAAGAACAAACAGCTGATCGACGATTTGAAACTGCAGGCTGCTGAAGCCGAACGAAGCGGGGACTATGGAAAAGTAGCCGAAATCCGTTACGGGAAGATTCAGGACGCTGAAAACGAGATCAAGAAACTCCAGGCTGAAATGGCCAAGGCCAATGAAGCCGGAGCGATGATCAAGGAAGAGGTCGATGCCGAAGATATCGCGGAAGTAGTGGCTCGTTGGACGGGGATTCCGGTCAGCCGGATGATGCAGAGCGAACGGGAAAAACTGCTGCGCATGGAGAGCGAACTGCACGATCGGGTGGTCGGTCAGGATGCTGCCATTACGGCGATCGCCAATGCCGTACGTCGGTCACGGGCCGGGCTGCAGGATATGCGTCGACCGATCGGGTCGTTCATCTTCCTGGGGACTACCGGGGTCGGTAAGACCGAATTGGCCAAAGCCCTGGCTGAGTATCTGTTCAACGATGACAACATGATGACGCGTATCGATATGAGTGAATATCAGGAACGTCACAGCGTGTCGCGATTGATCGGGGCACCTCCGGGATATGTCGGTTATGACGAAGGGGGTCAGCTGACCGAAGCCGTACGACGCAAACCCTATTCGGTCGTGCTGCTCGATGAAATCGAAAAGGCTCACCCGGATGTCTTCAACATTCTGTTGCAGGTGTTGGATGACGGGCGGTTGACCGATAACAAAGGTCGGACGGTCGATTTCCGCAATACGATCATCATCATGACCTCGAACATCGGGTCGCAACTGATCCTCGAAAACTTCTCGAAATACACCAACGATACGCCGCCTGAATCGGTGATCGACAAGACGCGTGACGAAGTGTTCGAATTGTTGAAACAGACGGTTCGTCCCGAATTCCTGAACCGTATCGACGAAATCGTGATGTTCACGCCCTTGAACAAGGATGATGTTCATCAGATTGTCCTGATGCAGATCGAAGGCATCAACCGGATGCTGGCTCAGAACAGCATTCGTCTGGAAGTGAGCGATCTGGCTGTCGATTGGTTGGCCAACAAAGGGTTCGATCCGGCCTTCGGGGCACGTCCCGTGAAACGGACCTTGCAGAAATACCTGGTCAATGAACTCTCGAAAGAGATCTTGGCCGGTAAGGTGGATCGGAACAGCGTGATCAAGGTGGATGTCCAAGGCGATAGCCTGGTATTCAAGAATTGATCGGGCTCTTGATAGAAGCCGGACCATCCGTAGAGGATGGCCCGGCTTATTTTTTGTCGTTTCGGACGAAAAATGAGATCTTTGTCGTCGGACGGGCTGTACCGAGGACCAGACTGTACCTCCGCGAGCCATAAACCGAAAGACGAAAGAAATCCGAGATGGAGTGGTTGTTGAATTTAGGGTATGCAGGGCTGTTCATCGGGTCGTTTCTGGCGGCCACGATCATCCCGTTCAGTTCGGACGTGATGTTGGTGGGTATGCTGTCGGCCGGTGGACAGGTCTGGGTGTGTGTGGCGGTGGCTTCGTTGGGAAACTGGCTGGGAGGACTCACCTCCTATTGGTTGGGACGACTGGGAAAATGGGAGTGGCTGGAAAAATATGCACGGGTCAAACCGGAAACGCTGCTCCGGCAGAAAAAGAATGTGGATCGTTTCGGGGCGGCCTTGGCTTTACTTACCTGGCTGCCTTTTGTGGGGGATGTCTTTGCCATTGCCTTGGGTTTCTATCGGACGGAACCGTGCAAAACGGCCTTGTTGATGCTGATCGGCAAGACGGCCCGGTTTGTGATGTGGGCGCTGTTGTTCGTCGTCTGGAAGCAAAACGGGGGCTAAACCCGACCCTGCACGACATGGATTCGCGCCGTGCCGAGCGGGAAAGCTTGCGAACCGCAGGTGATCGACCCGGAACCCGATAAACAAGGGGAGTGCCTGTGGAAATGGGCACTCCCCTTTTGCGTCTCTGTGTTTTTGCGTCTCTTTGCGCGTCTGCTTGTGCGGAAAAGGTGTGTTTACAGGGGCAGACCGGCTTTTTGGGCGGCTTCGTAGAGCTGGGTCATTGCCTGACGCACCACCTCCCGACGGGTGGCGATATTCATGCGCATCCACCCCCGACCCTCTTCGCCGAACATCGATCCTTCGTTGAGGCCCAGGGCGGCTTGGTCGATCATAAAGCGGGTCAGCTCTTCGTGGCTGAACGGCCAGGCCGAAAAGTTGAGCCACATCAGATAGGTTCCTTCCGGACGAACGGCCCGTACCGACGGCATCTTCTCCTGCAGAAAGCGCAGCACATAGTCGATGTTGCCTTGCAGATAGACCAGCAGCTCATCCAACCACTCTTCTCCCTGTCGATAGGCCGTTTCCAGGGCCAGGGTGCCGAAAATCGTCCCCTGGTCGGCGTGTAGTTTGGCGATTTCGTGCCGGAATTGCGCTAACAGGGAGGTATTGGGAATGATGACCGAAGCGGTCGACAACCCGGCCAGATTGAACGTTTTGCTGGGCGCGATGAACGTCAAGGTGCGGTCGGCAAAACGCTTGTCCAACGAGGCGATATGCAGATGTTTGTGCGGACGATAGACCAGGTCGGAATGGATTTCGTCGGCCAGAATCAGCACGTCGTGTTTGACACACAACTCGCCGATGCGGGTCAACTCTTCCCGCGTGAATACCCGTCCGGTCGGGTTGTGGGGATTGGACATCAGAAAGACTTTGGCCTCTGCGAGTTTGCGATCGAGGTCTTCGAAGTCGATCTCGTAATGATTCCCGACCAACCGAACCGGATTGTTGAGCACGGTGCGGTCGTTGAGGCGGATCTGGCGGGCAAAGGGATGGTAAACCGGCGGTTGGATCACCACGCCGTCGCCGGGTTGGGTGAAGGCTCTGAGGGCCAGCACCAGACCGGGCACGACTCCAGGTACGAACTCCAGCCAGGCTGGATCGATTTTCCAGCCATTCCGACGATCCACCCACTCGACGATCGACTGCCAATAGGAGTCGCTGCGGTAGGAATAGCCCAAGATCGGGTGTTGCAGGCGGCGGGCGATGGCTTCCAGAACCGGTGGCGGCGAGGCAAAATCCATATCGGCCACCCACATGGGAATCACATCACTACGGCCGAAAATGCGTTGACGGAGATCGTATTTTTCACAAAAAGTGCCCTCTCTGGGGATCACTGTATCGAAATTGTATTTCATGGTCGTATAAATGGTATCCAAAGGTAGATGAAATTGTGAAAATTAAGCATACCTTTGCAATGTTTTATCGAAGATAGCTTGTAAGAATATTCTTAATTGACTGCCGATGAGCACAAATGATCCCAAAGGCAAAAGAGCTTCGTATGAACGGGCCCACCGTTACGAAGCTGCCGAAGAACGGAACTCTTTCCGTCGCGACGATTCGAGGAGTTCGCATGAAGAGGAAGCCTCTGCTTTTTTCAAAGACCGCCGTCCGCGGACCGATCGGCCGCGTATCGGCCGCTATGAACGCAATGACCGTGACGATCGGCACCCTCGTGCAGAGGCAGATGAACCACGTCGTCATTCGTATAATCCGAACTTTACCCGCGACAATCGTCGGGTAGATGCCCGACGGAACGAGGATCGCCCTCGTTTTGAGCGGAGTTTCGATCGTCAGGGCGGAGGGTCGGATACGCGTCGGGAACGTTCTCGTCGGGACGACTATCGGACGTCTGCCTCGTGGGAAGATCGTCGTGGCGGTTATGATCGTCGGGATGAGGAGTCTGAAAATAGCGCACGAGAAGGCGGATATCGTCGTCAATCCGGTCGGGAGGGGGCTCGTTGGAGCACCGCTCACCGCGAAGATGCCCGGGAAGGGTGGAAACGCGATGGAGCCCCGCGGAAAGGCGAAGGACGTAATGGCCGCTACAACAAAAAGGATCGGAAACGGGGCTTCCCGACCTATGATAAGGATAATTATCCCCGTTTTGAACCGGCTCAACCGACCGGAGCGATCCGTTTGAATCGATTTATCGCCAATTCGGGGATCTGTTCGCGTCGGGAGGCCGACGACCTGATCCAAGCCGGGGTGGTGAGTGTCAATGGACAGATCGTCACCGAACTGGGGACGAAAGTGAATCCGACGGATGAAGTGCGTTTCAATGGAGAGATCATCCGGGGGGAGAAAAAGGTCTATATCTTGATGAATAAGCCGCGGGGGTATGTGACCTCGCTGGAGGATCCGCATGCCGATAAGACGGTGATGGATCTGCTCAAAGACGCTTGCAAAGAGAGAGTCTATCCGGTGGGGCGTCTGGACAAAAACAGTGTCGGGGTGTTGTTGTTCACCAACGACGGAGAGTTGACACGCCAGTTGACGCACCCCAGTTACAGCAAGAAGAAAATCTATCAGGTTACCCTCAATAAATCGGTCACCCAGGCCGATATGCAGCGTCTGGCCGACGGTATCGAACTGGAAGACGGGATGATCTACGCCGATGAGATCAGTTATGTGGGGGATAGCCATAAAGAGGTCGGCATTGAGATTCATTCGGGTCGTAACCGGATCGTGCGTCGGATGTTCGAGGCGCTGGGGTATACGGTACAGAAACTCGACCGGGTCTACTTCGGCGGCTTGACCAAGAAAAAACTGAAACGAGGCGCCTGGCGTTTTCTGACCCCGATGGAGGTCAACCGACTCAAGAGCGGCGAATATGAATAGATAACCGTCTGGCGGTCAAAGGTGCGGTAATAGCTTTTTCCCTTTTTTTCTTGGAAAAATCAAAATTAACCGCTATCTTTGCCCCACAATTTGAGGATGGATCTCTAGCTCAGTTGGTAGAGCACGACACTCTTAATGTTGGGGTCGTGGGTTCGAACCCCACGGGATCCACCACCGAAAAGCCTTGGCAACCAATCGTTGTCGAGGCTTTTTTATTATGTATGGTTCGGGGCGAAAAAGGGCCTTGGGAGACGGTGCCGGTTCAATAGGCAGGGCGGACTCCTGTCGGGCGTAAAGCAATTGATGGAGCAGAAACGGAGTTCAGGTTCACGTCCGGTTATGGGAGCGGAGGGCTCGGGTGATGGCCCCAAGGAGAAAACGGCCGGTTTGAAGTGCGTCATAGTTTCAGAGAAAATCCGGTTTGAGGCGCTGTCCAGCTTCATGGACGAGATTGTTCCTGTTTAATGGAAAGAAATATGGAAAAAGAGAAATCGATGGAATTTAGACCGGTTCGTCGACAAGATCGTCTGCTGGAGGAGGAGCGGGCGCGTCACTTGCTCGAACAGGGAGAATATGGGGTGCTGTCGATGCATGGCGCCAATGGCTATGGGTATGGGATTCCGCTCAGTTATGTGGCGGAAGCGCAGCATCTCTATTTTCACGGGGCCCCCGAAGGATTTAAGCTCGATTCGTTGCGGGGAGATAATCGGGTGAGTTTCTGTGTGGTCGGCGCTACGCAGGTGATTCCCCGCCAATTTACGACGGCTTATGAGAGCGTCTTGGTGTTCGGTCGGATCACGGTGGTGACCGATGATACGGAACGGGTGCATGCCCTGCGCCAGCTGAGTGCCAAATACAGCCCGGAATACCCTCAATTGGCCGAAAAATATATCGGGGTTTCGCTGCATCGTACGACGATTTTACGGCTGGATATCGAGCATCTCAACGGAAAGGCGAAACGTATCGCCCTCCCCATGGCCGATCCCGGCTATAAATAGCGCCTGAGCGGTCGGAGATCGTCCGCTGGCTGGCGGACCCCTGAGCCCGGAGGACGACCACAGGGTCATAGCGGATGGGAATCCCCGGAGGGTTTGGTTCAGAATACCTTGTAGAAAGAGAAAGGGAGAGTGGCTTGCGACCTGCGGGGTGAAATTTGCCTGAAATTTCGGGAACAAACGGGCTCGGAATTCGAATTTTTCGCTACCTTTGAAAAATAGACATAACTACCAAAAACGGACATAACTACCCTCTCATTATGAACAAAAAAAATACCCTGAGTCGTCGAGATTTTTTAAAAAGTACCGCCATTGGCGTCATCGGGGCCGCTGCAGCGCCCGGTCTGTTGACCTCCTGTAGCAGCTCGGCCAATGACAAGAAATATCCCAAGGCCGAAGTGCCGGAATTACTGCCGATGGCCCCCGATGGGCGTCCGCTCAAAGCCGGATTGATCGGGTGTGGCGGTCGAGGTACCGGAGCCGCCTTCAACTTCCTGGATACGGGGAATGGGGTGGATGTCGTGATGTTGGCCGATATTTTCGACGATAAGTTGCAGGCTTGTCGCCAGGCCCTGAAAGAGAAACGAAATGTCGTCATCCCGGACGAAGCTTGTTTCGTCGGGTTCGATGCCTATAAAAATGTGATCGATTCGGATGTGGATGTGGTGTTGTTGTGTGCCCCTCCGGTGTTCCGTCCCAGCCATCTCGAATATGCCGTTCAGAAGGGAAAACATGTGTTTATGGAAAAGCCCTGTGCGGTCGATCCGGTCGGTGCCCGTTCGATTCTGAAAAGCGGGAAAATCGCCCAGAGTAAAGGACTGTCGATTATTAGCGGAACGATTCGTCGTTCGCAACGCGACTGTATAGAAACCTATCGTCGAGTAGCAGAAGGAGCCATCGGGGATATCGTGTCGGCTCAGGTGTTGCGTAACGGCAGCTCGCTCTGGCACAAAGATCGCCAACCGGAATGGAGCGATATGGAGTATATGATGCGGAACTGGCCCAACTTCTGCTGGGTGTCGGGGGATATGCCGCTGGAACAGTTCATTCACGAAATCGATATGATGTCGTGGTTTCTGGGCGACAAGAAACCGGTATCGGCGACCGCTGTCGGTGGCCGTGCTCGTCGGGTTACGGGCGATGTGTATGACTTTTACAGTATCCAGTATCAGTACGATAACGGGATGCGGACGAATTGTACCTCCCGACAGATCGATGGTTGCGACAACGAACTGAGCGTGATGGTGTATGGCACCAACGGTTCGACCAACTGTTTCGATACGATTTACCATCCGGACGGGACGATTGCTTGGCAGTACCCGCACCCCAAACCCGAAGACGAGGATCAGACGTGGGCCGTCAAAGATCCCTATGTGCAGGAGTTGATTCGTCTGGTAACGGCGATCCGGACGGATACACCGGTCAATGACTCCGAAATACATGTGCAGTCTACGTTGATGGCCATGATGGGCCGAATCGCCGCTTATACCGGCAAAAAGGTGACGTGGGACGAGATCATTGCCTCGGATCTGAAACTGGGACCCGACACTTATGAGTTCGGTCCGGTGGAAGGGATCGAAGAGGTGGTTCCGCTGCCGGGAACGCCCGCGAAAGGATAATAGGACGAACGGATATGGATCGTCGCCGGTTTCTCCGAAACAGTTTGTGGGCCTTGGGAGCGTTGTCGCTCTCGGGGGTGGGTCGCTTATCGGCCTGGGCGGAGGAGACTTCGCGGATCGGAGAGACGGCAGCCGGGGGATCCTCTGCGGCTCCAAAGGACGACCGGACTGCGCGAACGTGGCGTCGGTCGATTATGTGGGGTGTGGTAGGTGCTCCGGGCAGTCCATTGGCTTCGTGCAGTGTGTTGGAGAAGTGTCAGACCATTCGGGCGGCCGGTTTCGACGGGATCGAACCGAACAGTCACATGAATCGGGAGGAGGTGTTGGACGCTATGCAACAGACGGGTTTGGTCGCCTCCAGCGTCTGCAATGCCAAACATTGGGAATGGCCCCTCTCCTCGCCCGACGCACATGTCCGTCGGAAAGCGATGGAAGCGTTGGTGCAGGCTTTGGAAGATGCCCGAGCGTATGGAACCGATACGGTGCTGTTGGTGCCGGGCATCGTGACCCGAGAGGTGAGCTACGATCAATGTTGGGAGCGCTCGTCGGCCTCTCTGCGTGAGGTGTTGCCCGAAGCCAGCCGTTTGGGGGTTAAGATCGCGATCGAAAACGTCTGGAACCATTTTCTGATGAGTCCCTTGGAAGCAGCCCGATATGTCGACCAGTTTGATAGCCCGCAGATCGGTTTCTACTTCGACGTGGGCAATATCCTGGCTTTCGGGTGGCCCGCACAGTGGATCGATATCTTGGGCAAGCGGATTTTCCGCATTCACATCAAAGATTATAGCCTTTCCCTGGCCCAGACTCAGGGGCCCTCTGCCGGTTTTCAAGTGCCGCTGGGAGAAGGCGAGAATGATTGGCCGGCCATTATGGCTGCGTTGCGGCAACACTATGACGCCGATTGGTTGACGATCGAACAGGCCGGAGGCGATACCCCGGCCGGGTTGGTTCAGTTGAATCAGGCCCTCGAACAGATCATGGAGAGTTAGTCGACACTCCATGAGGATGGACGAACCGGAACGCAGGGAGAAACCTGAGCGGATCCGGATCATGGAGGATAAACAGATAGCGGATCCTTGGATAAGGATCCGCTATCTGTTTTGAGGGAGTTTACCAATGAATGCGTAGATTGACGATTTGCCAGGGCTGGACGTTCAGCCGCAACGAGCCGTCGGCCTCTACCTGTAGCTCCTCTTGGTCGTATTCCAGCAGATCGGTCCGCCAAACCCGATGGAACGGCTTAAAACCTTTGAGCCGTAAGGTCGTATAACGTCCTTCCGCTTCGTAGAGGCGTACGAACAGCCCCGCTCCATCTTCGGCTTGTTTGACCGCCGAGAAAATCATATTTGCCGGTTCTGTGGACAAAAAAGA
The DNA here is from genome assembly GCA_944326035.1 of uncultured Alistipes sp. GTDB lineage: Bacteria > Bacteroidota > Bacteroidia > Bacteroidales > Rikenellaceae > Alistipes_A. The sequence goes on from CALVCS010000006.1 coordinate 66,371, forward strand.
GCGTTCAGAAACCGTCGCAGGGTTCGTGGAGTGCATTTCGGGCAGCGTATAGAGGCTCAGCGGCATATTGAACGCCTGTCCTTTGCGATAGGCCATCCGCCAGTTGCCGTCGTGAGGGTAAAGAGCCATGCGATAAGAGTGGTTTCCGGGTTGGACGAACCAGTTTTCAGGATTCCAAGCCAGGCTCTTACGGGAAGAGAGCAGGACATGTTGGACGACCGGATAGGGAACCGGATCGTCGCTTTCGTCGCGGAACAGATGGACGGTCATGTCCGAAGCCAACAGACAGCCACCGCCCCGATAGAGTCCCGAGGAGGCATCCACCCAGTTGATCGCTTCGCGGAACGGCAGATCCCGACCGTACAGGGCCCCGACAAATTGGCATTCGGTCGTCTCGGGCAAAAGAGAGTAGTCGATTTCGTCGCGGTTCAGTTCGACCGTGCCGAACGGTACCTCATAACTCATCCGGGCTTCCGGCCCCAGATTCATCGGGAAGGCGATCCGCAACTCCCGATCAGGTACCCCTTGCCAATCCAGCAGGTCGGTTTCGATGACGAGTTCCCGGCTCCCTTTGGGGAGGATATAGCGTTGACGCAGGGTGAAATCCGGGAACTGTGCCTCTTTCTCCACTACATAACGAATCGGGCTCTCTTCGGCCCGTACGGTTTTCAACCCATGACGAGCGGTTCGATCAAAATCGGCCGTCGTTACTTCCGAATATTCGTTCCAGGCGACACCCGGTGCCGTGAATTGTAACACTTCGCCTCCGGCAAATTTGTCGGTGCGCAAGAGTTCCTGAGCTCTCGTTTTGTCGTAGAGAGAGGCCAGACCGCCTTCGGAAAAACGAATCTTGAGCAGATCGGTCTCCAATGAGTCGACGACGCTGAGGGGATGGGGGTAGCCCGTAAAATGTTCGCCGGCAGAGGCGTAATAGAGCTTATAGCCTAACGAAGGAATGTTGTCGGCCGGAAACAGAAGGTCGATTTGATGGGTTATGGTATCATGGGCCGTGATTTCATAGGGGATTTCGTTGCCCTGGGCATCCCGGATCGTCAGCCCGTCCCAAGAGGCCGGGAGCGTTAACGTCCCGCTTACGATATCGGAACGGGTCCAGCCTACCGGATTATAGACCATCATCGGTAAGGTCTGTTCCATAGCGGTTTCGGTCGAGGCGGACGTTTCGATCAGGTGGGAGGCCAAGGCCGCTCCGGCCTGCTGGGAGAGCCGGGATGCAATGGCGAGCGAACGACGATACGAGGCTTCGTTGATGCTGTCGGTGATGATGCCCCGGTTTCCTCCCCAGCCGTGGTCGGGCCAGCAGTTGGCCAACCAACCCTGGTCGAGATCGCCCTGAGGATAGCTCCAGGAGGAGTCCAGGGCTTTGAGCCAGGCGTTCAGCCGTTCGGCCTGCAGGAGTTGGTTGTGGCCGTGACGGCCGGCCAGCAAGCCTTCACGGTGGCCCGGCTCATCGAAATAGGCCCACGACATAGGCCAGTCGCCGTGAACGGTTTCGATATCCCGCCGCTCCGTGCTGAAGAGATCGTCCAAGGCCCGTTCCGGAGTCGAGAATTCGAGAACCGGCGGGGTGATCTGGCGGGCGGTATCCCCGGTGAAGTGCCGATTCCACACCTCGGCAAACCGTTTCATGGTTGCATTCTGCGTGTCGACATAGGTAATCATCTGAGGCGACGGCGGCAGATAGTCACAGTTGAAATCGTAAATCAGCTCTTTGGGCAGATGTCGTTCCCGATAGTAAGGCTCCCGGATGTTTTGAAAATGGAGCCATCCGGTGTTGTCCATCGGATTGAGTAACTGACGGGAGGCGGTATACCGTAAGGCATATAGAGGAATGGAGGTACCGTCCAGCCCCTCCCAATAGTAGTATCCCCAAGGGAAACGTCCCTGGATAATATAGTCGACCCCGGCCTGACGAAGCACCTGAGGCAACTGATAGGTCAGTCCCGGTACATCCACATTGCTGTAGAATCGGGTGTCGCAACCCGGGAAGTTTTCGAGCAACCAACGACGGCCGTAATAGAACTGTCGGGCCAGCTTTTCGGCGCCGACGTGTACCTGGAGATTCTGCACATAACTGGCCCCGAACAGGAAACGGCCTTCACGCATTCGTTGGGCGATCTCTTCACGGCGTTCGGGATAGCGTTCCAGGAACTCCTTGAGGTATTCGATCGACTCCATGTGATAGGTGTATTCCGGATGGTCGCGCAGCAGATCCAGGGCCGGCCCGATCAGTTCGCGACTCCGATAATCGGCCGTGGCGAATTGGGTGTCCAAAAATCCCAGGTCATTGTGGTTGGTGCTGAGGATGCGGAATCGCCCGCCGTCGAAATAGTTTTTGTCGTAGGGTTTGACCTGCATCGTTTGGGTATCGGTAAAGCGTACCGACCCCGACCGGCGAAGGGCAAAGGTCATCTCGCCGGGTTCGAAGGGTGCCGGCAACCACAGTTGTTGGATCGACGAACTGTGTGCGGGAATGTCGGCCAGAGCCAGTTCGGCATAGGGCTTTCCGTCGCATTGCACCCTCAAAACCGCACCCCGGATGATCGTTCCGGGATTGACGATCTCGATCTTGGCCGATTGGACCGGCGTGTCGCCCTGCATGTCATACATTTCATACAGGTCGACCCGAAAAGTCGGGGTATGTGTCGTTCCATAGGCCTGTAATTTTCCCAAACCGGTGTGTTGAGCCGTGGAGTTGTCCCACAGGTCGAGGAACGTGATTTTTACCCGATCCGTCGTTTTCGGTTGAGGGAGGGTGATGATTTGATAATAGGTGCCCAGACGTAATTCGGCCGGTAGCGAAGTGCCGTCCGGGAAATCGATACGGATATGGCGGGCTGCCGGGAAATCGGCTGTACGAGAGGTGGGCTCCAACAACAGATCGAAGGGGGTCGGCTGATTGACCATCCATAGCTCCTGCAAATGCTGTGGCTCTTTCCAGTGCACTTCGACCCAAGCTCCGGTCGTCTCGTTTTGGGTTTCCCAGCGGTGGGTCAGCCGGGCGTCGTACAATCGTTTTACGGGGTGGTCCCGATTCTCTGAGGAGGCTTCGAAGGTGGCTCCGTATCCCGGATGGGCCAAATTGGGATTGCCGGCCGCTGCCCACAGGGAGGGCGTCCCTATCCACAGCAATGCCAATAGGCTGCTGAAGAGTAGTTTTCTCATGATCATGTCGTGTTCGGTCAGTAGTGATGCGAAAATGGGTATAACAAGATAAGGTTTTCGCCCCCCAAAAACAAACGGTCGCCATCAGAACCCTTTCCTTTCGGACAGATTCCGGGATCAAAAGGATAAACGTATTGTTTTTTAGCTACCTTTGCCGCCGAAAATGAAAGACGTATGAAAGGTTTTCTGTATGTATTGCTGTGTTACCTGCTGGGCGAAGGGATCAGTTTGTTGATCGCCGGATTTATTCCCGGAGGGGTGTTGGGCATGCTGATCCTGTTTGCCGGTTTGCAAAGCCGGGTGATTCGGGAAAAAGAGGTCCGTGCGTTTTGTCGATTGCTGATCGACAATATGATGTTGTTCTTTGTACCGATCGGGGTCGGTTTGATGGTCTCCTATCCGTTGTTGCTCAATAATTTGTGGGCAATTCTCGTGATTTTGTTGGTCTCTACGCTGATTGTGATGGGGGCCGTTGGATTGTTGCAGCAACGCTTCGGGGGTAAAAAACAAGAACACCGCTAAAAAGAAAATCCATGATCTATACCTTTATTCACTCCCAACTGTTCCTGATGACCCTGACCGTAGCGGTCTATTATGGAGCTTCTCTGCTGTATCGGAAATTCAAATACCCGATTCTCAATCCGCTCTTGATTTCGATGGGCGTATTGATTGCCTGTCTGAAAGGTCTCGGGATCGATTATCAACTCTACTATGAGGCCAATACCGTCTTGAACTTCTTTCTGAGACTGTCGATCGTAGCCTTGGGCTATCTGCTGTATACCAATCTGGAACATATCCGGGAAGAGAAATACTCCATTCTGTGTGCGACGGTCGTGGGCAGTTTGATCGGCGTCGTGAGTGTTATTACGTTGGCCTATCTGATGGGTGCGGATCAGGCCGTGGCCGCTTCGTTGCAGCCTAAATCGGTAACCATGCCGATCGCCCTTTCGCTGAGTGAACACTTTGGGGGAATTCCGGCCCTTACGTCGGTAGCCGTTGTGGCGGCCGGTATTCTGGGTAGTGCTTTAGGCCCCTGGTTTTTGCGATTGATCGGGGTGCGCACTCCGGTGGCCAAGGGGTTGGCGCTGGGCGCGGCATCTCATGTTGTTGGGACAGCCAAAGCCTTGGAAATGGGTGCAGTAGAAGGAGCTATTGGAGGTGCTGCCATTGGATTGATGGGGATCATGACCGCGATTCTTTTGCCGATCGTGGCTCGCTTTCTGTGAGAGTGGTCGGGTGTTGTGCATTCTCATGGAACGTGGGGTGACGCAGGCAAGCTACGGTCGTGCCCTTCTCCGGACCGTCGTGCATACTTTCGGGAAGTTAGGTCGAGGTGGGGCTTTCCCTTCCTACATAGGCTCCCGGAAACGCTGAAAATGAAAGCTAAAGGCAGATTTTGCAAAAAGCGGAATTATCGTTATTTTTGCGGATAGAAAACAGGGGGTTCCGTAGCTCAGTTGGATAGAGCAACAGCCTTCTAAGCTGTGGGTCGAGCGTTCTGATTTCTAAAAATACGATCCGCAATTGTCTGTAAATGCGGTAATTATAATCAAGACTTCTTTTCGTTTCCCTTTCCTCGAAATTGTGGTTTACACACTGGTTTACACTCTTTGTGTGAATCGATGTAGATTAATAAATTGATTGATTGTGTCAAGCAAGGTCATAACTCGACCGTACACATATATTTGTATAAGTATAACTCCATAATATAGAGGACAAACATTTGCAAGGGGTCTTAAATAAACCCCTTTGCAAATGTCTGTCCTTGTTCTATCTTTTTCTGCTTATTCAAAATCTTGAAGGTTGCAGATGGAATCAATGATATACTCCCCTTCAAAAAGACCTTCGGGTTCTTGAGGAGAGAAGGCTTCAGGCTCCCAATATTGTGTTAATTGTAAATAATCGGCATGTGTCCATAATAATTTCCCTGTAAGTTTTACTTTAAAGACGGTTAATTTCGCCGTGATGTTTCGTTTTTGGAAATAGGCATACCAATAACTGACATCTTCCTTTCTACAAACGAATAAGCAATGTGCACGTGAGGGTAAATCTGAGTTTATATTTATTCGTTGTATTTCAGCGGCTTCCTCGATGCAACGTTTAAAATTTCCTATAGGTAGAGGCCTTGCAATGGCGGAGGTGTTGTATATTTCACCTACTTTCCATCCATTCACTTGGGGATCGCATATATGATATGCTACATAATCTGTCACCTGTTTCATATCAGATAGCTTCTGCCAACTTCTTTTCATCTATCGTTAACTCTAAACCGCTTAGCATGCGGACGAAATCTTGTAGTTCTGATAACACACTCAATTCTTGGGAGCAATGATACTGACTTTTCTTTAGGTAAGAAATTTCAACCGAATATCCTCCTATACACTCAGTACACTTAATGTGCGCTACCCGTGTTCTATCTTTATTCTGAATTGAAGTACAATAGTGTGCAGAATCATCAGAATGTGTAAATCCACAAGCTTCCAATACGCTTTTCGTTAAAGGTATATGGCACGATGATAAATTGATGTCACACGTTTCTTGAGTCTCAACATTGCTGACCGTACCGCTTAAGGTTACAATTTTATGGAGGCCCCCATGTGTGAGGACGTAATCATTAGGTTGCATGTGTAATAAATAAATTCGCCTACGATGCTCAAAGAAAGAAAATGGAGAGGGTTAATGAATTAATACAATGCTGAAATATTTGGAAAATCCATCCATCCATCAGCATTTTTATATGCTTCCACGCTTTCTGAGGGTACTTTTAGGATAGGGAAGCGGTCAATTCTAAATGCACCAAAAACTTCAGGTGGTGTTGCTGTTCCTATTTTGATTACTTGAAGGCTATTGCATTGAAAAAAAACACCTGACCCTATACTGTTTAGCCATCTGCAATACGAAGCATCGAATGTCTTAAGGTTTGTACAGCTGAAAAATGCATCACTTCCGATTGTTTTCAGTTTTGACCCTTTCTCAAAGGTTATGGTTGATAGAGATGAACAGGCTGCAATTGCATTCTCCCCGATAGTTTCTACACTTGCAGGAATTTCAATAGACGTTAAGGCAGTTCCTTGAAATGCAAATTCTCCGATCGTTTTCAGTTTTGACCCTTTCTCAAAGGTTATGGTTGGTAGAGATGAACAGTCAGAAATCGCGCCCTCCTCGATAGTTTCCACACTTGCAGGAATTTCAATAGACGTTAGAGCTGTTTGTCGCAATGCATATTCTCCGATCGTTTTCAGTTTTGATCCTTTCTCAAAGGTTATAGATTGTAAAGATGATCCCTTGAATGCATCGTTCTCAATGAATTCCACACTTGCAGGAATTTTGATGGAAGTTAGTTTGCTGTAAGCGAACGCTCCCTCTTCTATTGTGACGAGCTTGTTCGGTAAAATAAGGCTATGAAGAGATGTTCCACTGAAAATCTCTTTAGGAATACTGGTGGTAGTTACTTCACTTAAGTCGAGGTTTTGTAGAGGGTCGATTGATCCTAAAAATACCTCCCAATCATCTTCTCCTAATACACCTGTAATTTTTAGGGAAACTACATTAAAAAATATTGCATCAAGCAATTTTTTTTCTTGTAATACATTCTTTAATGTTCCCTCTTGTTCAATATGCACGGTTGCCGACAAAATAGGTTCGGAATTATCATTGTTTCCATCATCATCTTTTGAACAGGAACTGAAAGATAACGCTGCAATAACAGCCCATGATAGTAAAAAGAACTTTTTCATCATAGTAAGATTAATTTGGTTAGTCTTACTATCCGCACCTCAATAGTGGATTATCAAAAAAAGAAAGCGTGGTGCTGAAAGCCTATTTTAGTCGGTGAGGTCGTAGGAAACCTATGTAGATAAAATAAGCAACAGCCCACGCCATAGGGGTATGACGCAAGGATGAGTCCGCTTATTCTCTCTACTTGATTAGAATTTCCTACGTTCCACCAACGAGAATAAACTTACACTTTCTGTGTATTCGGTATGTCCTACAAAGGTAGAAACAAATTTAGAAAGTGCAACGAATCAATCCTTTTAGGGCTGTTGCTGTAACAAATTTCGCGAAAACAAATTGATATGACAATCCCCACTGAGGATGGATTCCCAATTTTGTTTGTCGTATGATGGGGATCTATATCTCAACTAAAGCCTACATATCTCGCCAAATGGGGCTTTGATTTGTTGGGCTCTTCGATTATAAAAGATATGCCTACTTAACACACAAATCGGGATATTGCCCCTATGACAGAAAATTCAATTCTCTCACTATTAGACAATATCCCGAATTGTAATAGATAATAGACCCGCTATTCCTCGCAAATGGACTGAATAACGGAATCAAGGTAGATGGCCTGTCCACTGGTCGAACGTCCCCACCAGTAACATCCGTACTCTTCAATGACCACCTCTCCCTGCTGTTTCAATCGCTCGGCTAACCACGAATCGACCAACCACCACTCCAGTACATCATCTATGAACGAATCAAGATATTCAAAGGAAATCAGATTGGCTTGCATCATTTCCTCTACAAGGGTGCTTTGATTCTTCAAAACACAATTCTGAACGATTTGTTGCGCATTCATCGGGTCTACTATTTTGAAGCAATTTGTAATAGCAGACGATTGGCTAAATTGGCCAAGTTGTATTGACCAAATTCATCTTCCAGCACCAGACCATCGGCTGTCGGTTGGGCGCAACATTCTTCGATTCGGAAGAAGTCGTTCATGTAGTGGTAAGGGATGAATTGGCGTTTACTCGTATCATGCCCCAGAACGATTTCAGGATCGCGATAACGAATCCCATTGATGTCGATGTACAGTATCAGTGAAACGAGATTGTATTTCCCGATTCGTCCCGTTACTTTTACTTGAACTGCATCTTTGTTTGTTGTGAAGTTTCTTTGGCGCTTCAACAAGTCACACAGGATCTCTGTTGCTCTTTCGTTTAATGTTCTCATGGCTGATATGGTTTAAGTTATTCCCAACTATTTGTTGAAAGATAACTCCATAGATTACCCTGAGGAAAATTGGTTTTCCCTTCCGAATGGGGAGGGGGGGATAGATGCAAAGTATCCATGTGTGTAAGGTATATTCTCTTTAAAAGAAAAAGGACAGACATTGACAGGGGGTCTAATTTTAACCCCCTTGTCGATGTTTGTCCTTATTTTCAAAAAGAATATGAGCTAATATATATCCTTAACTATAAATTATTTACCTAATCTATTAAACCATATTACCCCACTCACTATTTCCCTACCAATCAAACACCTCTTCGTCTTGCAAGCGATATTGTTCTGCTCTCATTTGATGTTTAATATCAATGCAATTAAAGCATTTATAACCCATATCGAGCTCTTCTTGATGTGGTAAATGGTAGTATTCATGCATATAAAAACTACCGACAAATGCATTACAATGTTTACATGTGTTTGCTAAATATGTTTCATGAATAGTACGACTGTACCTAGGTTTTATGTTCACGCCTAAAGAGATCGCAGTTGCAACTTCTCTGTTATCAAATTCTTCTGGGCTTAGTCTATTAAATCTATTTTTAGCAACAATCATCGCCAACTTCATATTTCTGCCGCATTTCCAGCAAGTTGTTGCTATAGTTACTAATTTGATTTTGTTCATAACATGGCCACACTTATTACATATAGGATTGGGACACCTATTTACATAATTGGGGTTAGACAACTTCTCCTCTATTTTATCACAGTCTGCAAAATCATCAACCTCTAGTTGTAGGCATACTATATTCTTATCACTATAATATTTTAATGTTTCAGCACTAGGCTTATGTTTTACTACAATTTCTATGACTATAATTACATTTTCCTCCTTATCAAGTAAAGCAATGTCTGGTTTACATATTTGTAAATTTAGCTCTTCAACAACCTTAACTGCTTTTTTGATCAGATTACCTTTATGTTGCTCATGACACTGGGTACATTCCCACTCAAACCAGATGGCATCTTCTTGCTTATCTATTTGATTTCTTATATAATCAGCAACCTTTTCTTTAAATAATTTGTGCAACAATGACTCTGAGCAATGATTGTTTACACCCCGTTTATGCGCAAAGTGATTGGTTCGATGATACTTTGCTCCTTGGGGTATTTTACTAATCCTTAAAGACAACCCCGCTCCACATATAGGACAAGTATATTGATCTCCTTTATGTGCATGATCAATATGTACCAGTTCTTGCGAACTGTTAATTGCATATGGAAGCAATAATGTCGCCATATTGTCTTTATATATCCTTTAAGGGATTAAATGCTATCTGCCATGTAAATTACAAAAAAGAGCAATGAATCTCAAATACAGACTTATCAATCATATTTTTTCAATGTCTTCCTTATGGGTTTAGATGACCTCTCTCCCGCCTCTATCCTTCGTAAATAGTTCTTCAGATGGTGGATGTTTTTTGGTCGTCTGTTAAGGATCTCTGCACATCTGGCAATACTCGGCGTACAGGCGGATTCGCCAGTCTTTACGATCTCTTTAAAAATCTTGGGATCATCTAACGGGATATGTGCTGAGGTGATTTGAATGCTGTCTTGATGGACGATGATATGCTTTTGATCCTCCAATTCCTTTAGGTGCTTCCGAAAGGTTTTCGGATCAACCCTACATAATTGAGATAATTTGGTTTTCGAATAATAGGTGATGTTCGTATTATTCAGGCACTGCATCTTTAATAAGACCAACAACGCTTTAGCTGAGGGCGAGAGTAAAGGTTCATCTACGATTGAACCATTCA
>CALVCS010000007.1 GCA_944326035.1 uncultured Alistipes sp.
AAATATGTTTGTCCCGTTATTCCTCCCATCGCCTCAGACCGCCTCAGACGGTGTGGTTTGTTTGCGCAAAATTCATTTATTATTGCATAATATATTGATAATCAATATAGATAAATTTCTTCAACGAAGAGGAATATTGATACCCTTCGCATCTATTCTTACCCTTATCATCGACGGGATATACATTAAAAAGTATATCCCGTCGATGTTTTTCCCCGAAAGATCGGGCCCTCTGCTTTTGCTTGGCGATGGCATACCCTCACACATACCCGTTTGTACAATCCATAACCGCCCCGTAAAATCTTTGATTCAGGTAAAATTTTCTGTAAATCGTATACAAAGCGATTCGAGCTATTCCGATAATTTTGTATCGTAAAAAAAGACAAACCCTGAATCCCTATGGTTATGTACGTAAAAATCTTATTGGCATTTGTTGCTTTGACCATAAACACGACGGCAATCATGGCACAAGAAAAAATCAAACAAACCGCTGGCCGAGACCAGCTCGGGGATTTTGCCCCCAAATTCGCAGAACTCAATGACGACGTTCTTTTCGGAGAGGTCTGGAGCAGAACGGATAAACTTGGACTACGCGACCGCAGTCTGATCACCCTCACCTCCCTCATCAGCCAAGGCATCACCGATAGTTCGCTGAGCTACCATCTGCAAACCGCCAAACAAAACGGCATCACCCGGACGGAAATCGCCGAAATCCTCACCCATATCGGATTTTATGCCGGTTGGCCGAAAGCGTGGGCCGCATTCCGTCTGGCCAAAGAGGTGTGGAATGAAGACACAAGCGCCCAAGACGCTAAAGCCGCCTTCCAACGCGAAATGATTTTCCCGATCGGCGAACCCAACACCGCTTATGCGGCCTATTTTAGCGGGAACAGTTACCTGGCCCCTCTGTCACGGGAACAGGTTGCGGTATCCAATGTCACGTTTGAACCGGGATGTCGCAACAATTGGCACATTCATCGAGCCAGCAGTGGCGGAGGACAAATGCTCATCGGCGTTGCCGGACGCGGCTGGTATCAAGAAGAGGGAAAACCGGCCGTAGAAATCCTTCCGGGCACCGTCATTCACATTCCGGCCAATGTCAAACATTGGCATGGGGCCGCGGCCGACAGCTGGTTTGCCCATTTAGCCTTCGAAGTGCCGGGCGAAGATACCGCCAACGAATGGCTGGAACCGGTGACGGACGAAGCTTATCGCGCGCTGAAATAATCCCCAACCGTCAGCCAGGGAAGAGATGCCAGTCGCCTCGACGCTCCTCGCCATGTTTCTAAGCGCCTATCCGGCCGATTAAGACACGAGAAGTTTCTATCTCTATCGCTGTCAACATGTAGGCACAAGTTTCCGTTTTATCAGCCCTCCATCTTACGGAGGGCTGATTTACGAAAGCCCTCACAAATCTGTAATCGAGGTAAATATATCGAGAATATATCTACCTTTTCTTTTCGAACCACCCGTTATCTTTGTCATCGAACCCAGCGAGCGATACATTCAAACAATCTATCCATGAATCGAAAAGTGATTTTGCCCTGTATCTTATTTGCGTTCACCGCTTGTGCGGCATGTCAACCTGCCGATGAAGAGACACTTCCTACACCGGATTCACAACAGACAGTTCCTCCTGACGAAGAAGATAATCAGTCCAATAGCACCATGGAAAACCATACCATCACCTTATCTGTAAATGGACATTCCTTTACAGCGACCCTGGTCGACAACTCCTCCACCCGCGCACTCCAAACTCGGCTGGCCCAGGGTAACATTCATCTGCAAATGAATGATTATAACGACATGGAAAAAGTCGGTCATTTAGGCTTTTCTTTACCGAGAAACGACACGCCGATCACAACTGTTCCGGGAGACATTATCTTATATCAAGGAAACTCTTTGGCGATCTATTACGATACGAACAGTTGGAATTTCACCCGACTGGGTAAAATCAACGGAGCATCCTCTCGTGAAGAGATCTTAGCCCTCTTAGGCGGAAAAGGAGCGGTCACCGTCGTGCTGTCGCAGGATCATTGATTGAAGGATTTGTTGAGCGAACGGTGCGTTTCGTTAAACTTTTTGCTCCCAAAATCGTATATTTATCGGTTCATCTCAGATCGGGGTCCGATATAAAATAAGGGAGCCTGTCACGGACGACCGAAGCTGTCACCAGGCAAGAGCGTTCCGGAGAGTCTGTCAAAAAGAGAGGCAAGCCATGAGACCCGAAAAAGAGGTCCTTCGCAAGTACCGTCCCTTTTGTACGGTTCCCAGCTTCCAATAGACGCGACAACAGTTCGGCGGTTCGCTTCTGCAGTTCTCCAAGTTCGACCTCCTGGAACATGCAGATACCGACCCCATTCTTGAGATGAGCTCCCTGTTCACACTCCTCGAGCCGGACCACCGACAGATCGTATCGATCACCATCATACGATCCTCGAAGAGAGGCTATATGTAAACTTTTAATTTATCCAACCACCCGTTATTCTATGAATATCATTAAAAATACCGAATTCGGAGGTGAACGGCCGCTGTTAGCCTCACACGATCTACAACTTGAGCACGTCACTATTCATGCCGGCGAATCGGCATTAAAAGAGTGCAGTCATATTACCGCCATCGGCTGTCGTTTCGAAGGCAAATACCCCTTCTGGCACGTCAACGGCTTTACCATTAAAGACTGTCTATTCACCGAAGGGGCTCGAGCCGCCTTGTGGTATTCCCAAACCCTGGTCATGACGGACACTCGCGTCGAAGCCCCCAAGATGTTCCGGGAGATGGAGAACCTGAAACTCGAAAACGTACAGATTCCCGATGCCCAAGAGACCCTATGGCACTGCCATCATGTACACCTGAAAAACGTACAAGTCGACAACGCCGATTATCTGTTTATGCACAGCCAAGATATCCAGATCGAAGACTATGTGCAAAACGGAAACTACTCGTTTCAGTATTGTCGTGATGTCGTGATTCGTCGGGCGGTGATCAACTCGAAAGACGCCTTCTGGAACACCGAAAATGTCACCGTCTACGATTCCGAAATCAATGGCGAATATCTGGGCTGGCACTCCAAAAACCTGAAACTGATCAACTGCAAGATCTCTGGAACGCAACCGCTGTGCTACGCGCAGGATCTGGTCCTGGAAAACTGCACCATGGCGGACGACGGCGACCTGGCTTTTGAATACAGCAGCGTACAGGCAACGATTCTCGGTCCTGTTCATAGTGTCAAAAATCCTCGTAGCGGTTCGATTACAGCCGAACGCTTTGGCGAGATCATCCTGGATCAGAACATCGAGGCCCCTGGCGATTGCAAGCTCCTCGTGTGGGACGCCAACCATCAACCTAAACCTGCCGATCATGAAATATGAATTCGATCAGATCATTCCGCGCCGACACACCAACTCCTATAAATGGGATAGCGCCTCCTCCGATCAGGTACTGCCTTTATGGGTAGCGGATATGGATTTCCGCACCGCTCCGGCGATTATCTCCGCTCTGGAAAGACGCGTACAACACGGTATATTCGGATATGTCCGGGTTCCGAAGGCTTATTACGACGCCATTCGAGGGTGGTTTGCCCGACGGCATGACTGGTCCCTGGAAAAAGAGTGGATACTCTATACCTCCGGGGTCGTCCCGGCCGTCTCAGCGGTCATTAAAGCCCTGACAGAGCCCGGCGACAGCGTGGTGGTACAACCTCCGGTATACAACTGCTTCTACTCTTCCATCCGGAATAACGGGTGCCGTATCGTCACGAATCCACTCAAGTATGAAGATCAAACCTATCGAATCGATTTCGAGGATCTGGAACAAAAGACGGCCGATCCTTCGGTCAAGCTTCTGCTACTTTGCAACCCCCATAACCCTGTCGGACGGGTGTGGAGCCCCGAAGAGTTGATCCGTATCGGAGAGATCTGCCAACGCCATCAGGTGCGGGTGATTTCGGACGAAATCCATGGCGAGCTGGCTTTCCCGGAACATCCCTATACGCCTTTTGCCTCCCTGAGTCCGGAACATCTGTGGAACTCCGTCACCTGCGTATCGCCCAGCAAAGCGTTCAACATCGCCGGCTTGCAAATTGCCCAGATCATCGCTCGAGATGCCACACTGCGTCAAAAGATCGATCGGGCGATCAACATCAACGAAGTATGTGACGTCAACCCGTTCGGAGTCGAAGCGACCATCGCCGCTTACAACGAGAGCGAAGCGTGGCTCGATCAGTTAATCGCGTATATACAGGCCAATTACACCTATTTACGCGACTTTTTTCAGCAGTTTTTGCCCACAATCCCTGTCATTAACCTGGAGGGGACCTATTTGGTCTGGACCGATTGTCGCACCTTGGGGTTAACGTCCGATGAGCTACAAACGCAATTGCTGAACAAGACCGGCCTTTGGCTCAACAGCGGCACCCTGTATGGGAGCGAAGGCGAAGGCTTCATGCGATGGAATATCGCCTGTCCGAGAAGCACCCTACAAGACGCCCTCCATCGTTTTCGCTTTTTCGTCAACACCCTGACCCCATCCGTCTAAACCAGTCATGGCATGATCACCAAACAACGTATCGCCATCCTTTGGGCCTATTTCCTGATCTATGTGGTCTGGGGATCGACCTATTACTTCATCGGCGTGGCTTTACGGGAAATCCCGACGTTTTTGTTGGGAGCGTTACGCTTTTCGATCGCCGGCCTGTTGTTGTTGGGGATCTGTGCCTGGCGAGGGGAAAAAATCTTTCAAGCCACCCTGATCCGACGTTCGGCCCTGAGCGGAATCGTCCTCCTGTTTGTCGATATGGCGGTGATTATGCTGGCACAACGGTATGTAAGCAGCAGTCTGGTGGCGATCGTCGCCGCCTCCACCGCCATCTGGATCATGACCCTGGATGTGCCGATGTGGAAAAAGAACTTCCGAAACCTCTCTACCCTAATCGGAGTCATACTTGGATTTATCGGCGTGGGAATGCTCTACCTGGAACAACTCTCCTGGGACAACACTCCTTCCCAGCATCATGAATACGGCATCTTGATTCTCATCGCAGGCTGCATTTCCTGGGCCCTCGGCACCCTCTACACCAAATACCGCTCATCTGATGCCGAACCCATCAATGCCTTTGCTGGGGCCGCCTGGCAAATGATTTTTGCCAGCCTGCTGTTCTGGTTATGCGCCTTCGTGACGGGGGATTTCAAGCAGTTCGATCGAACGGCAATCCATAGCGGATCCTGGTTCGCGTTGGTGTATTTGATTCTGTTCGGCTCGATTCTGGCCTACTCGGCCTATGTGTGGCTGCTGAAAGTGCGCCCCGCCACCGAAGTCGCTACGCATGCCTATGTCAATCCGATTGTCGCCGTCCTGATCGGCGTCTACGCCGGAGGCGAACAGGTCTCGGCCCTTCAGCTGATCGGATTAGGACTCATTATCGTCAGTGTCATTCTGGTAGAGTGGCGAACCCGCCATTCCCTTCCCCATCGCAAGCACGATACCGCACTCCCTCGCGATGCGGAATAGTAACCGACCTTTGGAAACGGCCCCCTTTTCTCTTCAAGTCCTTCCTTTCTGAGGATGCCCCGACATATCACATAACCGGATATTCGTTCCGGCAACCGAGTTCGCCGGATAAACCTTCGATTCCCTCGGATCGAAAAATGAATTTTTTAAAATTTGGCGGAACGGGAGTTTTTGTCTAATTTTAAGGGCTATTTTAAGCCTGTTGAATTATGACGACCCGAAATTACAAGCTCAAGAAAGAGGGCGGTTTAGCTCCCGGAGCCGACCCCGCCGACATTATCCGTAAATTCGAAAAAGTCTTCACTACCATATACTCCTCGGAAACCAGCGGGTCGATGTATATCGCCCGTGAGATCGAAAACTGCATCCGGGAAAAACAGACCCTCGGGGAGACGTGTATTTTGGGGATTACGACCGGCAAATCGCCCGTCGGTGTGTTCCGTGCGCTGGTGGATATTCATCGTAACGAGGGACTGAGTTTTAAAAACGTCATCATTTTCAGCCTCGATGAATTTTTCCCCATCTATCCCCGCGAACAACAAAGCCGCAACTATTTGATTCATGAAAGTCTGCTGAATCATATCGATATTCTGCCCGAAAATATTCATATTCCGGATGGAACCCTACCCCAAGAGAAAGTCGGGGCTTTCTGCAAAGAGTATGAGAGTCTGATCGAACAATATGATGGTCTCGATCTGCTGATTCTGGGGACCGGCGTGCAAGGGCAACTCGGCTTCAACGAACCGGGTTCGTATACCAACACGCGTACCCGTTTGGTCGCCCTCGGTAACGAAAGCCGCAAAGCGGTCAGCTCGATCTTCTACGGCATCGAAAACGTCCCCCGCAAAGCGATTACCATGGGGTTGGCGACCATCCTGGATGCCAAACGCATCATTCTGATGGCTTGGGGCGAAGACAAGGCGCAGGTCGTCAAAGCAATTGTCGAAGGACAGGAAGATGCCGCCGTGCCCGCCACCTGTTTGCAGAAACACGAACATATGGAAGTCGTGGTGGACGAAGGCGCCGCCCAAGAACTCACACGGATCAAAACACCGTGGCTGGTCGGGACCTGTACGTGGCCTCCTCGATTCATCCGGACCGCCGTTCTGTGGCTCTGCAATAAAGTCAAAAAACCGATTCTGAAGCTCACCTACCAAGATTATATCGACAATCGGCTCGGCCAACTGCTCGAAATCACGGGACGGGCTTATGACAACATCAATATTCAGGTTTTCAACGACCTGCAACACACTATTACGGGATGGCCGGGTGGCAAACCCAATGCCGACGATTCGACCCGCCCCGAACGTGCAACGCCCTACCCCAAACGGATCGTGATCTTCAGTCCCCACCCCGACGACGACGTCATCTCGATGGGAGGGACCTTCATGCGCCTGATCGCCCAAGGCCACGATGTCCATGTGGCCTATCAGACCTCGGGCAACATCGCCGTCATGGACGACGTTGTGTTGCAGACGCTGGATACCGCCCGGGAGTGTGGCTTTGCTGATCGATATAACGAAGTCAGCGACATCATTCGACACAAACGCAAAGGCGAGCCCGAACCGCTGGAACTTCGCCAACTGAAGGGTTCCATCCGACGGGCCGAAGCCAAAGCGGCGTGTCGCCAGATGGGCTTGACCGATGAAAGGAAGATTCACTTTCTGAATATGCCCTTCTATGAAACGGGCGGAGTCAAAAAGGGTCTGCTCACCGACAAAGACATTCAACTGGTCGTCGATCTGTTGCGGCAAGTACAGCCCCATCAGATTTATGCGGCCGGAGACCTTTCCGATCCGCACGGCACCCACCGGGTCTGCATCGAAGCTGTCCTGGCCGCTCTGGATATCGTGCACGACGAACCATGGGTCAAAGAGTGTCGAATGTGGCTCTATCGTGGCGCTTGGCAAGAATGGGATCTCGATATGGTCGATATGGCCGTTCCGCTGAGCCCCGATGAGGTATTGCAAAAACGCCACGCCATCTACCGTCATGTCTCCCAAAAAGACGTCGTTCCTTTCCCGGGTGAGGACAAACGCGAATTCTGGCAACGAGCCGAAGAACGGAACCAAAATACGGCTCGCGTATATGATCATCTGGGCATGGCCGAATATCAAGCTATCGAGGTATTCGTCCGACTCAAACTGTAACCCTCTTATTCGATACCTTCATGAGACTGATTATCCAACCAGACAACGCCACGGTCGGCCAATGGGCGGCCGCATACATCGTTCGACGCATCAAAGAGCATCAAAAGCGTACGGACCAACCTTTTGTTCTGGGCCTTCCCACCGGGTCGACCCCTTTAAGCACCTATCAGGAGTTGATTCGCTACAACCAGGCCGGGATCGTATCTTTCGCCAACGTTCAGACTTTCAATATGGATGAATATGTGGGCATTCCGCAGGATCATCCGGAAAGCTACCATTCGTTCATGTGGAAGAATCTGTTCAGCCATATCGACATCAAGCCCGAAAATGTCCATATTCTGAATGGCAATGCCCCCGATCTGGAGGCGGAATGCGCCTCTTATGAACAACGTATCACGGAGGCTGGAGGAATCGATCTGTTTTTGGGCGGCATCGGTCCGGATGGTCACTTAGCCTTCAACGAGCCCTTTTCATCACTTCACTCGCGCACCCGGGTCAAAACCCTGACCAAAGATACGTTGATCGCCAACTCCCGCTTTTTCGGAGGCGATATCAACCAGGTTCCCAAGACCGCGTTGACCGTCGGAGTGGGTACCGTTATGAGTGCCCGCGAGGTATTGATTCTGGCCTTGGGACACAACAAGGCTCGGGCTCTAGCTGCGGGGGTGGAAGGCGCATACAGCCACCAATGGACCATCAGCGCCATCCAGATTCATCCGGCGGGGATTATCGTGTGCGATGAAGATGCCACCGACGAGCTGAAAGTGGGTACCTACAAATATTTTAAAGATATCGAATCGGCCCATCTCGATCCGGAATCGCTTTTAGCCTCCCTGTAATTCTATTATTTCTAAACCAACACGCATACTTACGTGGCAGACGAAAAAATTATCTTCTCCATGGTGGGCGTCAGCAAAACGTTCGCCAATCAGAAAAAAGTTCTCAATAATATCTATCTGTCGTTCTTTTACGGCGCCAAGATCGGGATCATCGGTCTGAACGGTGCCGGAAAATCGACCCTGATGAAGATCATCGCCGGTTTGGATAAAAATTTCCAGGGCGAGGTGGTTTTCTCTCCGGGCTATACGGTGGGGTATCTGGAACAGGATCCTCATCTGGACGACACGAAAACCGTCCGGGAGGTTGTCGAAGAGGGATGTGCCGATCTGGTCGCCCTGCTCAAAGAGTACGAAGAGGTCAATGCCAAGTTCATGGAACCCATGGATGACGACACGATGGCCCGCCTGATCGAACGCCAGGGCGAACTGACCGAACTGATCGACAACCAAAACGGCTGGGAATTGGATGCCCGGCTCGAACGGGCGATGGATGCCCTGCGGTGTCCCGATCCCGATCAATCCGTCAAACACCTCTCGGGAGGGGAACGACGTCGGGTGGCCCTGTGTCGCCTTCTGTTACAACAGCCCGACGTTCTGTTATTGGACGAACCGACCAACCACCTCGACGCCGAAAGCATCGACTGGCTGGAAGCCCACCTGCGCCAATACAAAGGCACGGTGATCGCTGTCACCCATGACCGTTACTTTTTGGATAACGTGGCCGGTTGGATCCTGGAACTCGACCGAGGAGAAGGGATTCCCTGGAAAGGTAATTACTCGAGCTGGCTGGATCAGAAATCCAAACGACTGGCTCTGGAAGAGAAGCAAGAGAGCAAACGGCGCAAAACCCTGGAACGAGAGTTGGAATGGGTACGTATGGCCCCCAAAGCCCGTCATGCCAAAAGCAAAGCGCGTTTGGCCGCTTACGACAAGATACTCAACGAAGATAGCCGACAGAAAGAAGAAAAACTGGAAATCTTCATTCCGAACGGCCCCCGCTTGGGCGACGTGGTCATCGAAGCACAGGATGTTTCGATGGGATACGGAGATCGGTTGCTGTACGAACATCTCAACTTTTCGCTACCGCCCGCCGGCATCGTCGGTGTGATCGGCCCCAATGGCGTCGGGAAAACGACCCTATTCCGGTTGATCATGGGCTTGGAAAAACCGTTGAGCGGGTCGTTCCGCGTCGGAGAAACCGTCAAAATCGCCTACGTCGATCAGCAACACACCTCGATCGACCCCGAAAAAACCGTCTATCAGGTCATTTCACAGAACAGCGAAGTGTTGCAACTGGGCGGCCGCAGTGTCAATGCCCGGGCGTATGTATCTCGATTCAACTTCAGCGGGGCCGATCAGGAAAAGAAGTGCGGCATGCTTTCAGGGGGTGAACGCAACCGTCTTCAGCTGGCCCTGGCCCTCAAGGAAGAAGGCAATGTATTATTGCTGGACGAACCGACCAACGATATCGATGTCAATACGTTACGCGCTTTAGAAGAAGGCCTCGAAAACTTTGCGGGCTGTGCTGTGGTGATTTCGCACGACCGCTGGTTTTTGGATCGCATCGCCACCCATATTCTGGCTTTTGAAGGCGATTCGCAAGTGGTCTTTTTCGAAGGCAGCTACAGCGAATACGAAGAGAACAAACGGAAACGTCTGGGAGACGATATCCCCCATCGCGTAAAATACCGTAAACTGGTGGCCGACTAACCGGAGACCCGTTTACGAAAAGCAGAATTCTAAAAAACCAATCATGGGCATACAAAAACCATCCATTCCGAAAGGAACCCGCGATTTCGGCCCGTCCGAAATGATCCGACGCAACTACATTTTTGACACCATAAAGGGCGTTTTTCAGCTTTACGGCTACCTGCCGTTGGAGACTCCAGCCATGGAAAATCTCTCCACGCTACTGGGTAAATACGGCGAAGAAGGGGACAAACTGCTGTTTAAAATTCTGAATTCCGGCGACTTTCTCAGCGGCGTTACGACCGAACAGTGGGAAGCCAAAAACCTGAACGTGCTTTCAACACGCTTGTGCGAAAAAGGTCTGCGATATGACCTGACGGTCCCTTTTGCACGCTATGTGGTTCAACATCAAAACGAAATCTCTTTTCCGTTCAAACGCTACCAAATCCAACCCGTATGGCGGGCCGACCGACCGCAAAAAGGCCGTTATCGCGAATTCTACCAGTGTGACGTGGACGTGATCGGCAGCCGCAGCCTGCTCAATGAAGTCGAATTGATCGGAATCGTCGAAAAGGTGTTCGAACAACTGGAAATCGGGGTGATTCTCAAGATGAATAACCGTAAGATCTTGTACGGTATCGCCGAAACCATCGGATATGCCGACAAGATGATGGACATTACCATCGCCATCGATAAATTGGAAAAAATCGGTCTGGAAGCCGTCAACGCCGAACTGTCCGAAAAAGGCATCTCTGCCGACGCCATTGCTGCCCTGCAACCCATTTTGTCCCTGAAGGGAACGAACACCGAAAAACTGGCTCAACTGCGTCAGGCAATCGGAAACAGCGAAACCGGTCTGAAAGGGATCGAAGAGATGGAGACCATCTTCGGGTATGTAGAACAGCTGGGACTGACCCTACCCCTCGAACTCGATCTCTCGCTGGCCCGCGGATTGAACTACTATACGGGGGCGATCTTCGAAGTCAAAGCCCGGGATTACGCCATCGGAAGCATCTGTGGAGGAGGACGCTACGACGACCTGACCGGCATTTTCGG
The DNA here is from genome assembly GCA_944326035.1 of uncultured Alistipes sp. Classification (GTDB taxonomy): domain Bacteria; phylum Bacteroidota; class Bacteroidia; order Bacteroidales; family Rikenellaceae; genus Alistipes_A. Next base: position 11,243 of record CALVCS010000007.1, read on the forward strand.
CATGCCCGGCATGTCGGGCGTCGGCATTTCTTTCGGAGCTGACCGGATTTATGATGTTTTGACCGGACTGAATCTCTTCCCGGATGCTGCGCAAGCCATCACCCGGATACTGTTCCTCAATTTCGGAGAACAGGAACAACTGCAATCTCTTCGTCTGATGAAGGGGCTGCGGGAACGGGGCATTTCCTGCGAAATCTATCCCGAAAACGCCAAAATGAAAAAGCAGATGGAATACGCCAATCGTCGCGGCGTACCGTTCGTTGCCATTCTCGGCAGCGATGAACTGGCCGCCGGAAAGGTTACCCTGAAAGACATGAGCAGCGGGACTCAACACAGTCTGCTATTCGACGAGCTCCCTGACGCCTTGACTCGCTAACAGACAAGACCTACCGCACAGGGCCGCTCCGACAGAGCGGCCCTGATTATACCACAAAAAGATACACATACAATCAGACCCGTCCTTTGCGCGTTCTATCCTTACGGAACCGCCACCGGATCCGGTTAAAACCTGAAAAGATGAAAAACATTCGATATGCTTTTATCGTACTCGCCGCCGTTGGGAGTTTGCTGAGCGGGTCTCTTCATGCACAGACCTATGACGCAGACGAGGGGAAAAATGCCTTGATGCAACTGCAAAAGTTCAATCAATTCTACCGCTACCTGAACGGCACTTATGTCGATACGATCAACAACAAACAGTTGATCGAAAAAGCCATTTCCGAAGTCCTGCAACAACTCGACCCCCACTCTTCCTATCTGACCGCCGAAGAGATGGTGGGCGTACGGGAAACCTTCGATGGCAGCTTTAGCGGAATTGGCATCGAATTCAATGTCCTGCACGATACCATCATTGTGGTGAACGTGATTTCAGGAGGCCCCTCGGAAGCCGTCGGGCTGCGCCCCAATGACCGCATTGTCAAAGTAGATGGCAAGAATGTCGTCGGAACGACCCAATTAGGTGTGCCCAAATTGCTACGAGGCCCTAAAGGCAGCCGAGTGGAGCTGGAAGTCATTCGTTCCGGCCTGTCGGAACCGCTCGATTTCAGCATCGTTCGTGACAACATTCCCATCAATACCATCGATGCAGCGTATAAACTGGACTCCCTGACGGGTTATATTCGCGTCAACCGATTTGCCAATCAGACCTATCGCGAATTCGAAGAGGCATTCCAAAAATTGGGTCCCGTCAACGCACTGGTGCTCGATCTGAGAAGTAACGGAGGCGGATTGTTAGATCAAGCCATCGAACTGAGTAACTTTTTCCTGTCGAAAGGTGCCGTTATCGTCTCCACCGAAGGTCGCCATGTGCCCCCCTTCCGATTGATGGCCCAACATGACGGACGTTTCACCGAAGGCAAAGTCATCGTGTTGACCAATGAATTATCGGCTTCCGGCAGCGAAATCGTCGCCGGAGCCATTCAGGATTGGGACCGTGGCCTGATCATCGGGCGTCGAACCTTCGGCAAAGGTTTGGTGCAAAGACAATTCCCGCTCCAAGACAGCTCGGCTGTACGGATCACCGTCGCTCGCTATCACACCCCCAGTGGACGGGTCATCCAACGTCCTTATGAGCAGGGAAAACGAGATGAATATGACCTGGACCTAATTAAACGCATCCAACACGATAGTACCGCCTCATCCATGGACAGCAGTCAGGCCTACCAGACCCTCCGCACGGGGCGTACGGTCTATGGCGGCGGAGGCATCGCTCCCGATATTACCGTCGAAACGGACACCTTGCCCTACACCGACTATTGGAGCGGACTGATCCGGCAAGGGATTCTGATCGAATACGTCATCTCGTACATGGATCAACATCGCACCGAACTGGAGCGTCGCTATCCCGATATCGAGACCTATCTCTCCTCGTTCCAACCCGACGAGCAGATGTTGACCGAATTGCAAGAAGCCGCTGCCCACAAAGAGATCAAAGCTTCCGCCGAAGATCTCGAACGATCTCGTTCCCTGATCCTCACACAACTCAAAGCGCTCATCGCTCAGAAGTTATGGGGCATGAATGAGTATTTCATGGTCAACAACCAGCAAGATGAAACGATCCAAAAAGCCCGTGAAGTCCTGAAAGATTGGCCCCGTTTCAGCGAGGGGATTCTCTCTTCGGCAAAAAATTAGGGCCTTACAGCTTGGATGTTTCGTTTTCTTTTCATATTTTTATGTTACTACAACCTATTGCAATTTAGGACATGAAGATTTATGAATACCGCAAAGACGGGGAACAGGAAGGTAGCGAAGACGTCTACTCGAAACCGGTTCGTGCAGGCCGTCGCACCTATTTCTTTGACGTGAAAGCAACTCGCGCCAATGATTATTTCCTGACCATCACCGAAAGTCGAAAGAAAGAGAGTGGAAACGGGACGTTCTCGTTCGAAAAACAAAAAATACACCTATATAAGGAAGATTTTCAAAAATTTGTCGAAGGGTTAGAGGAGGTGATCACCTATATTCGGCAACACAAACCCGAATGTTTCAATCCGGATGGATCGGTCATCAATCCGATCATGGACAAAAACGGATGATTCCCTACCCCGTTTTCTTCTATCGCGACCGGTGCTCTTAGCAGAGTGCCGGTCGTTGTTTGAAGATCTCTCTCGGACGGTTATCTTTGTCGCATGAAAAAAGTCATCGTAGGCTTTAGTGGGGGCATCGACAGCACGGCAACGGCTCTGATGCTTCGAGAGGCGGGTTATGAAGTCCGCTTACTGACGCTGCAAACCACCGACTCCACGGAAGCGATCGACCAGGCACGTCGTCGAGCCGAACAAGAAGGCCTTCCGTGGGAAAGCCTCGACCTCCGGAGTACCTTCCGCCACGAAGTCATCAACTATTTCCTCGACAGTTATCGCCGGGGAGAGACCCCTTCGCCCTGCGTCGTGTGCAACGCACGGATCAAATGGCCCCACCTCTACGAATACATGCTCCAACAAGGCTACGATTACATCGCCACGGGTCATTACGTCCGTATCGAGTCGGTCGGACAACACTATTTCGTCCGTCGAGGAGTCGACCCGCTCAAAGATCAATCGTATTATCTGTGGGACCTGCCTCAAGAATATCTGCAAAAGGCCCTGACCCCTTTGGGAAACTTCTACAAAAGCGACATTATCCGTCAATACGGACAGTCCGCGCCCCCGCGGGAAAGCATGGGAATCTGTTTTTTAGAAGGGTGCTCCTGTCGGGCATTTCTCAAAAAGCATCTGCAGACGGTTCCCGGCGAGATCGTCAATGAGCAAGGAGAGGTTGTCGGTCACCACGAAGGATATGCTCTTTACACGATCGGACAAAAAAAAGGAGGCAACCTGCACCTCAAAGGGAAAGTCATTACGGGAATCGATCCCTTACACAATCGCCTACAGATCGGTTCCATGCAACAGTTACATTACACGCATTTGATTCTGGGTTCCTATCGCATCATGGATCGATCGCTGTTGCAAGCCCCCACCCCTTTCCAAGTCCGGATTCGAGGCGTCGGGCAAAATCCGGGTGGTCGGGCCCATCTGGTGCAACACACCTCCGAAACCCTACATATCCAACTGGATGAACCGGCCATAGCCCCTGCTCCCGGACAACCGGTCGTCCTCTATCAAGCCGATCGCGTGATAGGGGGTGGTTTTCTGAAACACTATTTTTAGAAATCGGTCAAAAACCCGCCTCCGAAATTCCGATATATAAAAAATTATTGGTAAACTTGCGATCTAAATCTTTCAATGACATGAACATCGCCCGCAAAACATACAATTGGGTACTCAGTTGGGCCAACAGTCGCTGGGGGGCGACGGCTCTCTTCATCTTAGCCTTTGCCGAATCGAGCTTTTTTCCCATCCCTCCCGACGTCCTGTTGATCGCTCTGTGCCTGGGATGTGTGACCCGCTGGTATCGTTATGTCATTCTATGTACAGTCGGTTCCATTTTAGGCGCCCTGGCCGGCTATGCCATCGGCCATTTCCTGTGGCAAACGCCGAGCGGAGAATTTACAGCCATCGCCAACTTCTTTTTCCGCGTCATCCCGGGCTTCAACCATGCCGAATATGAACAAATCAGCGAACTGTATAACCAATATAACTTCTGGATTGTCTTTACGGCTGGATTCACGCCCATCCCGTATAAACTCATCACCATTACTGCCGGTGTCTTCAAGCTCAACTTGCCGATGTTCATCATTGCCTCGATCATCAGTCGCGGGCTACGCTTTCTGTTGATCGGCTGGTTGATCTACCGCTTCGGCGAACCGATCAAAGGATTTATTGAAAAATACTTCAACTTGTTAGCGATCGCCTTCACCGTCCTGTTAATCGGCGGTTTTCTGGTCATCAAATACGTCTTTTAATGAAAACTTACGGCTTAATCGGTTATCCTCTGGGGCATTCGTTTTCAGCCCGTTATTTTGCCGATAAATTTACCCGCGAACAGATTGCCGACTGTCAATACCTGAACTTTCCCATCGAATCTATCGACCAGCTACCGGCTTTGCTCGAGCACGAAAAAGAGTTACAGGGATTTAATGTCACCATCCCTTACAAACAGGCCGTCTTTGCCTATCTGAACGATCTGAGCGACGAAGCCCGAACCATTGGAGCTGTCAATTGCGTCAAAATCGCCCCCCACGGACTGAAAGGCTTCAACACCGATGCCTATGGATTTTCCCGCTCTCTGCTCACGCTGATTGGTGATCAACGTCCTCAAGCTCTGGTTCTGGGTACGGGAGGAGCCTCTAAAGCCGTTGGTTATGTTTTGAAGCAATTAGGCATTTCCTATCGACTGGTTTCCCGTCAATCCGGTGTGGATCGACTGAGTTACGAGGAAGTAACCCCTGAGTTTATCCAACACACGCCGCTGATTATCAACGCCACCCCGCTGGGAACCTTTCCCAAGATCGAAGGCTGTCCGGCGATTCCTTATGAAGCATTAGGGCCCCAGCATTTTCTTTTCGATCTGGTATACAATCCTGCTGTCACCGAATTTCTGAAACGAGGGGCCGCTCAAGGGGCTCACACCCAGAACGGATACGACATGCTCGTCGGACAAGCCGAAAAAGCTTGGGAAATCTGGAACACGCCTACCCTCTAAAACAACGGAAGTTGCACGCGTCAGCAGAGATCTTTCTGGTAAAGTTCGTCTCATCAAGGCATACGACTCTTTACGCTGACACCTTCCTTTCCTGTCCGAGGTCTGCAAGCCATAAAAAAAGGGACTATCTGTTGATAGTCCCTTTTTTATAGGCAGATCCAAGAAGGTTCTTATTCCATTTCGATCAAGATCGTATGGGTTTTAACGTTTTCCCCGGCCTTGACACAGACTTTCTTCACGGTCCCGGCCTTCTGGGCGACGATGTTGTTATTCATCTTCATCGCCTTGAACAGGATCAACAGGTCACCCGGTTTCACCTGATCGCCTTCTTTCACCTTCACCTCTACGATCGTACCCGGAATGCGGCACACGATGTCTTTGGGATTGGCCGGAACCCAAGGTTTCCGTTCCCGGTACATCTTGTTGTAGGTCGTCTGGAAGGTTCCATAGGCGGTTTCCAACGTTTCGTATTTCTTTTCTTCTGACATACGCATACGATTTAGAACGGAGGATTCCCGTGTTTCTTAGCCGGTTGATGACGGCTCTTGTGCGCCGAAACGTGCAGCGCGTGTTGAATAAACTTACGCGTATCGGTCGGAGCAATCACCGAATCGATATAACCGCGAGAAGCCGCTACATAAGGATTGGCAAATTTTGCCTTGTATTCCTGAATTTTCTGTTCACGCATCTTGGCCGGATCTTCGGCGCCCATGATTTCCTTGCGGAAAATGATGTTGGCCGCCCCTTCGGGACCCATAACGGCGATTTCGGCATTGGGCCATGCAAAAACAAAGTCGGCACGCAGGTGACGCGATCCCATGGCGATATAGCCTCCACCGTAAGCCTTACGCAGAATTACGGTAATCGAAGGTACCGTCGCTTCGCTGTAAGCATACAGCAATTTGGCTCCGTGGCGAATCACCCCGGCATGTTCCTGGTCGATCCCCGGCAGATAGCCCGGCAGGTCTTCCAAGGTAACGATTGGAATACCGAAGGCGTCGCAGAAGCGAATAAAACGGGCAGCTTTATCCGACGAGTCGCAATCGAGCACCCCGGCCAGCACCATCGGTTGGTTGGCGATAAAGCCGACCGTGGCCCCATCGATCCGACCGAAGCCGACTACAATATTGGCAGCGAACAGCTCCATGACTTCCAGGAATTCGCTTCCATCGACCAGCGATTTGATCACATCCCGCACATCGTACGGAACAGTCGGGTCGGCCGGCACGATCGACGTGATGTCATATTGCGGCAGGGGTTCAGCCGGTGCAGCTTTCTGAGCCGGAATATTGTTGGCAGGCGGAATCAACGAGATCAGTTTACGGATCTGTTTGAAGCATTCTTCTTCACTGGTTGCGAAGAAGTGAGCGTTCCCGGTCTGTTCGCTATGAACACGGGCACCCCCCAGTTCTTCCATCGAGATTTCTTCGCCCAGCACGGTTTTGATCACTTCGGGACCGGTGATAAACATCTTCGAGATATTTTCCACCACAAATACGAAGTCGGTCAATGCCGGCGAATAAACGGCCCCCCCTGCGCAGGGACCCAGGATCACCGAGATCTGTGGAATTACCCCGCTGGAAAGGGTGTTACGGAAAAAGATTTCCCCATAACCGGCCAGCGCATTCACGCCTTCCTGGATACGGGCCCCACCCGAGTCGTTGATCCCAATCAACGGAATACGCATATTGAGCGCGTAGTCCATGATTTTGGTAATTTTACGGGCATGCATAAAACCCAAGGAGCCACCGGCTACAGTAAAGTCCTGGGCAAAGATAGCGATCGGCGAGCCGCAGATAGACCCCGTACCGATGATAACCCCATCCCCCGGGAGCGATTTATCCTGCATGCCGAAATCGCGGCCGTCGTGTTCGACGAACAAATCATACTCATGAAAAGAATCGGGGTCCAACAGGGCGATAATACGTTCGCGGGCTGTCAACTTCCCCATAGCCTTTTGCTTCTCGATAGCCTTTTCACCGCCACCGCCAGCGATCTTTTCAATACGCTGTTGAAGCTCGAGGACTTTCTGATCTTCCACTGACATAAGATTAATTTTTAGTTAGTTATCGGGTTGTTTTACCTGAAAATTCAATGGTTGTTCGATACAAGTTTACAAATTATTTTCCAAAACCGGCAATTTTGCCTTCGGTTAATCGTCCTTTCAGACCATATCTTCCTGATATACAAACTCATTCGAAAGTCCCGAAAGTATTACCCGTTTCCCCGGAGGAAAAATACCGAAAAGTGCCGACCCCGACCCCGACATCGCGGCATATAAGGCGCCAGCCTCATACAGACTCTCTTTCCATTGTTTCAAACGGGGGAATTGGGCAAAAACCGACGGTTCGAAATCATTAAAGATCGTCCGCTTCCACTCCTCGATCGGCCGAGAGAGGCGATCTACCAGCGACTCACCCTCCCTGGAAGGGACAACATGGGCGTATGCTTGCGCCGTCGAGACTCCGAAAGGCGGTTTCACCAGCACTAATCGATATCCCTGCAAGGAGACATCGGCTGGGGAGAGAATCTCACCCCGGCCGGTGGCCCATGCCGGACGTCCCTTGACAAAGAAAGCCGTATCGCTTCCGATCTCAGCGGCCACGCGTTCCATTTCCGGTTCACTCCACGACAGATCGAACAGATCGACCACCCCCCGGATCGCATATGCTGCATCGGCCGAGCCTCCGCCCAAACCGGCTCCCATAGGCACCACCTTATGTAAATGCATGTTTACCCCGCCGATTGGCGTGCGTTTACGCACGGCTTCATAGGCCCGTACACAAAGATTTTTATCCACAGGCCCGTCAACCGACAATCCGGAGGATGAAAACGAAACGCCCTCTTCTTCTCCCGGAATGATTTCCAGCGCATCGCACAAACCGTGAACCGGATACATCAACGTTTCCAATTCATGGTATCCGTCCGGACGTTTGGACAGAATACGCAGACCTATATTTATCTTACAATTCGGAAATAAAATCATGGTTACCACACAGTCCGGCCCTCACGGAGCCCTCCGAAACAATAAAAGTACCGTAAAAAAAGGAAACGTCCAAATCGAGCAACGTTCCTGACAACGTGTTTGCGGATCCACTTTCTGTGGTCGCCCAGACAGCATACCTGTTCAGGAACTATACAGTTCGGGAGCTGTGGAGATCAGAATCAGGCAGCGTACGGTTCAGAACAAAGGGCAACGCAGTAGGCGTGGGGACCGGAAAGCGTGCGGTTCCGGAAAGGTACAGCTCGGAAACCGTGAAATCAGAAAACGTGTACATTCCAGAAACAGGGACTCGAGAGATAGGGAGATCCGGAAGTGTATGGGTTCAGAAAGGTGAAACTCAGGAGGAGATTCGCAAGCGCCTACCCCGAAAACGCTGTTTTCATTTGGTGCGGCACTCGCCTTTTGGTATATTTGTATCCAAATTGAGATACGCCCGCTCCCATGGAATTTCGCACCCCGGTTCATATTCCTCCCATCCATCAGCCTTTGGATCATCGACGTAAAGGGTTGTTACTGGGTTCGTGTTTTACGGAACATATGGGACAGCGTATGCTGGAAGCCAAATTACCGGTTACGATCAATCCGTTCGGCATCCTATTCAATCCGGCCTCCATCGCCTCGACCCTCGACCGATTGAGCCATCCTCAACCGTTTACCGAACAAGACCTGATCGCTCAGGGAGACCTCTGGGTCAGTCTGGCCCATCATGGCCGATTCTCTTCGACAGATCGTTCGGAAACTTTATCCGCTATCAATCAGGCGCTCGAGCAAGGAGCCGAAGCCCTGGCCCGGGCCGACTACCTGATTCTGACGTTAGGAACTGCCTGGGTATACCTTTGGAAAGCGACGGGAACGGTCGTGGCCAATTGCCACAAACTGCCGGCTTCGGCCTTTGAGAGGCGTCGGCTGACTCCGGAAGAGATCGTAACCGATCTGGAACGTGCCTTGATACCACATCTTGCACACAAACAGATTCTCCTTACGGTGAGCCCGGTGCGTCATGCGGGAGATGGTCTCGTGGAGAACCAACTGAGTAAAGCGTCGCTGATCGTCGCCGCCGCTACCCTGTGCGAACGACACCCGGCCGCCATTTCCTATTTTCCGGCCTATGAAATTCTAATGGATGAGCTGCGCGACTATCGTTTCTATCAAGCCGATATGATGCATCCTTCGGAAGTGGCCCGTCAGTATATTTGGGAACGTTTTGCAGAGACACGCCTCACTCCCGCCTGTCGAGCTCTGATCGCTCGTATCGAAGCCCTGCACACCGCCATGCGGCATCGTCCGCTCAATCCGCACAGCGAAACCCATCGCACGTTCTGCACCCGTATGAAAGCCGAGGCCGAACGATTGCAACAAGAGGCTCCGTTCCTCGATTTTACCCCAGAAATTACCCATTTTACCGTTGATCGATGATACGCCTCAGTCGACATATCCGCTGTCCGCGTTGCGAAGCCGATGTTCGCATCCCCTGGTTTTGGATCCTCGGCCTCGAAGGAATCTTCCGTTGCAAGAGCTGCCGGCAACCCTTCAAAACCGGCTATAAAATGGGGGCGTTTCTATCCGCCCTGGGTCTCTGTCTGAGTATGGCTGTCGTCCAAGGGATGGTCTATTTGCTGAGCATCTATTCCATGCCGATATTCGTTTTACTGTTGATTCCGCTTTGGATTCTTTTCGCCTTTCTGCTACGCAAAGCATGGATGTTGCACCGTGTCCGTCAAGCCGTTCGCCTCACCCCACAAACCCCGGAAAAGGCACCCTCCGAAACCACTGTTACGACCCCCGATCATCCTCAAAAACCCGAAGACGAATACCTCTCTCTGCAGAAACTTCCGGACGATACACCTTTTGAAGAGGAGGAGGCCGACACCTCGCCAAAATCAGCATCCTCCGCCCCCTTCGAAGATTCGGAGGATTCATCAAAACCGGTCATCAAAAACCCCTTTACCGGCGAGACGTTTTAGGAAAGTTTTTATACCTTTGTCTCCGATTTGAAAACGCCGTTTCGGCCTTTTTGAGTCGCCGATTTCCTACAACCCTCAGATCTGAACCCCATGAAATTTCGCCCCATAATCCGCCTGATTGGTTTATGCAGTCTATGCCTCGGATGGAGTCTGCCGAGTGTCGCACAAAACGGTCCAAAACCCAAATTGGTCGTACAGATCGTCATCAGTCAAATGCGTTACGACTATCTGCAACGTTTCTACGACAACTTTTCCCAGAGCGGATTCCGCACTTTCCTGGATCAAGGGGTTACCTATACCAATGCCTATTATAACTACATGCAGACCAATACGGAAGCTGGCCTGGCCACCCTGTCGACCGGAACGAGTCCGGCTCAACATGGGGTCATCGCTCCGGCATGGATCGACTTCACCACCGGCAACCGGATCAATCTGATTGAAGACCGACAAGTCAAAGGGCTCGATTGCGAAGAGGGCGATGGATGCTACTCCCCCATCAACCTGACGGCAGCCACGCTGGGAGACCGTCTCAAAGAGAGCGATCCCGCTTCCAAAGTGCTCTCCATTGCCCTTTCACCGGCTTCGGCCATCATCAGCGGGGGCGCCTCGGCCGACGTCTACTGGTGCTACCCCGATCACGGCACCTGGGTCTCCAGCAGTTTCTATTTTCCCGAACTGCCCGCCTGGGTCAAACAATACAACAGCGAAAAACACTATACGAACTTTCTCGATCGGAATTGGGAGCCCAGTCGTCCCTTCGACTCCTACCGCAATACGGATCGTAGTGTCATCGATTTCGTCACCGAAAAAAAATTCCGGCTCAAGGATTTTTTCAAAAATCTCTTTACCTCCTCGAACGCCAATGATGAGCGATTCGATGTAGAGGCGCTCCAATACTCTCCGTTTGGCAACAGTCTGGTCACCCATTTCGCACGCCAGGCGATCATCAGCGAAGCCCTGGGAAAAGATGAACACACCGATTTATTGACGATCTGTTATGACACGCCACGCTATGTGAGCGAACATTTCGGCCCCCGTTCGATCGAACTGGAAGATATGTATTATAAATTGGATGCCGAAATCGGCGAAATGATTCAATTTATTTTCTCGCAGGTCAAACCCGAAGAGGCAATCATCGTTCTAACCTCCGACCACGGGACCAGCGATACGTTCCGCGAACCGAGCCGGATCCCGATGGGCCAATTCAACGCTGACCAATTCAAAATGATCATGAACGGCTTCCTCAGCGCCCAATACGAACCGGGCAACTGGATCATCGACTACATCGACCGCCAGTTGTATCTGAACCGCGAGATGATCTACAAATATGGCTTCGACCTGACGGAAGTGCAAACCCGTGCCGCCAATTTCGCCCTGCAATTCCGCGGCGTATCGGCCGCCATGACCGCCTCCGCCATGCAAAGCGGCTATTTCGGCAAGGGTTATGCCGAAAAGATGCAAAACAGTTTTTATCCGAAACGTTCCGGAGACATTCTCATCAACCTGATGCCGGGCTGGATCGAACTGCGGGAAGGGGTCCTTTCGATGAGTGGCTCGCTCTATGAGTACGACACCCACGTGCCGCTGATGTGGCTGGGAGGAGGAATCGGCAAAAATCAAATCGACCGTACCGTCTCTCTCAGCGATGTGGCCCCCACCCTCGCCCGCATCCTGCAAATTCCGGTACCCAATGCCTCGACAGGGACTGCCATGGAAGAAATCGTTCGATAAATCGATTCATACAATGAGCATCAACGAAATTCAAGACGCCATCATCGACGAATTTTCCGTTTTCGACGACTGGTTGGACAAATACGACTACCTGATTGAGCTGAGTCGCGAGCTGCCCCCCATCGACGAAAAACACCGCAACGACCAATATGTCATTAAAGGGTGTCAATCCCGCGTATGGGTCGATGCCGAATTACGCGACGGGCGCATCTACTACACCGCCGACAGCGATGCCATAATAACCAAAGGCATCATCGCGTTACTGATACGGGTATTCAACGGGCAAACGCCCGATGACATTCTATCGGCCGATCTCTATTTCATCGACCGTATCGGGCTGAAAGAGAACCTCTCTCCGACACGAGCCAACGGTTTGTTAGCCATGATCAAACAGATGAGGTTTTATGCCCTGGCCTACAAAAGCAAAATGTAACACACCATGACAACACCGCAGGAAATTATTCGCATCGAGCAAGACATCATCCTGACCCTCAAGAATATCTATGACCCCGAAATCCCGGTCAACATCTATGATCTGGGACTGATCTACGAGATCGACGTGGAACCCGATGGCGTAGCCAACATCCGCATGACCCTCACCGCTCCCAACTGTCCGATGGCGGATCAGTTACTGGAAGACATTCACACTCAGGTCGGTAAAGTAAAAGGAGTCAAGGAGGTCAATGTCATTCTCACGTTCGATCCGCCTTGGGATCGCAGCATGATCTCGGAAGAGAGCCTCTTGGAATTAGGCCTTCTGTAATCCGTAACACCTCGAAGGAACGGTGCATACACCGCATATTTTCCCGAAAAATTGCTATCTTTGTCAGGATGCCTCGGTAAGGCATCCTGACCTATTTTTGCACTGTTCATCCGTCCGATGCTATGACTTCAATCTTGCAGCAAGAACTGCTCAAGTTGGTTTGGGTAAACAAACTGTATACCCCGCAAAGTCTGACAACCCGAGAAGGCCATCCGGTGGTCGTTCTCTATCCGGGACAGATCAATCCTGCTTCAGGCCCTGATATCATCGGCGCACAGGTCGAAATCGATGGCGTTCAGTATAGTGGCCCCATCGCCATCCATGTCAAGGCATCGCATTGGCGTCAACAGCTCCACCATATCGACATGGCCTACGACAACTGCATTCTCCATGTCGTACAACAAGACGACGCCACCGTATGCCGGGTGGACGGTCGCCCCATCCCTACTGTCACCATCCATTATCCCGAAGAGCTGGAGAATCGATATCAGCAGCTGACCGAAAGTCCGACACGTCCCTTATTGTGTGGGCACCTGCTCCGCTCGATGGAGAGTGTCAATCGCTACCATTTGTTGACTCGCTTGATGATCGAACGTTTGGAGCGCAAATACCACGATTTTCTTCACCTATACGACCAGGGAGGACATAACTGGAACGAGGCGTTTTACATCACCCTGTTTATCGCCATCGGCACCGGGAAAAACAAAGAGGCCTTCACCAAACTCGCCAGACTCGTCACGTACAGCAATCTGTGTCGAGTAAAAGAGTCGCTTCAATCTGTCGAAGGGTTGCTGTTGGGTGCGGCCGGCCTGTTAAATACCGAACAAACCGGTCGATTTCCCGATGGATATACGGTTCGCCTACAGGAAGAAGCCGATCATCTGTGTCGCCGGTTCGGGATTCAACCCATGCAAGCCCGGGAGTGGGAGACGCTCAAGTGCCGCCCAGGCAACCACCCGGTAATCCGCATCGCCGAATTGGCCTCCCTGCTCTGCTCGAAAGAGTTTCTTTTCTCCCGTCTGATCGACTGCACCTCCCCGGAGGAAATCCGCCAAATCCTCTGTGCCGAAACCTCGGAATATTGGTTTACCCATCATCTGCCGAGTCGTCGCAGCGATTTTTCGGTCAAACGCATCGGCACCATGACACAAAATTCCTTGATCATCAATCTGGTGGTTCCGATGATGTTCACGTACGGCAAAACGAACGGTAACGAACAGCTCCAAGAACGGGCCATCGACATTCTGGAAAAGATCGAAGCCGAACGCAACGAATATGTCAAAAACTGGAGTCAAGCCGGCATTGTCGTCGAAAACGCCTTTTTCTCCCAGGCGCTGATCCAACTCTCGAAAGAATATTGTCTAAAAAAACGGTGCGCAAGTTGTAATCTGGGTAAGATCATCTTGTGTTCTCAGGAAAAAGCCCTATCTTTATCCGATCTTTTATAAACCTTTCACAGAAACACCAATATGAGTTTAATCACCGGAATGCTGAAACTGTTCTTCGGAACAAAAAGCGATAAAGACCGCAAAGAAATAGAGCCTTATGTCGATAAGATTAAGGCCATCTATCCTTCCGTCGATCAGTTAAGCGATGACCAACTACGTGCCCGCAGCGCGGCTTTACGCCAAGAAATCGCCGACTATATCGCCGCCGACGAAGCCAAAATCGTCGAACTGAAAGCCCAGTTGGAACATGCCGACACCTCGCTGGACGACAAAGAACGCATCTCAAAACAAATCGATGACCTGACTGCCGAAATCGATCGCAAAATCGAAATCAAACTGGACGAAATTCTGCCCGAAGCCTTTGCAATTGTGAAGAGCACGGCGCGTCGGTTTGCCCAAAATCCTCAGATCCGTGTTAAAGCTACCGATTTCGACCGCGACTTGGCTGCCACTAAAGATTTCGTCACCATCGAAGGCGATACGGCCGTATACGCCAACAGTTGGATGGCCGGCGGCAACAAGATCACTTGGGATATGGTGCATTACGACAGCCAGCTGTTTGGTGGGGTCGTCCTGCACAAAGGGAAAATCGCCGAAATGGCCACCGGGGAAGGGAAAACCTTGGTCGCCACCCTTCCCGTCTTTCTGAACGCTTTGGCCGGTAAAGGAGTCCACATCGTGACCGTGAACGATTACTTGGCTCGACGCGACTCAGAATGGATGGGCCCGATTTATGAATTCCATGGGCTGTCGGTCGACTGCATCGACCTGCATCAACCCAACTCGGCCGCTCGCCGGAAGGCCTATATGGCCGACATCACCTTCGGGACCAACAACGAATACGGTTTCGACTACCTGCGTGACAACATGGCCATCTCTCCGGAAGACCTCGTTCAACGCAAACACCACTACGCCATTGTCGACGAAGTGGACTCGGTGTTGATCGACGATGCCCGTACGCCGTTGATCATTGCCGGCCCGGTTCCCAAAGGCGACGATCAAATGTTCGAACAGTATCGCGGAGTGGTTGAACATCTGTTCAACGAACAACGTGCACTGGTGACCCAACTGCTGGCCGATGCCAAGAAGTTGATCGCAGAAGGAAAAACCGAAGAGGGAGGCGTATTGCTGTATCGCGCCCACAAAGGATTGCCCAAATACAAACCGCTGATCAAATACCTCAGCGAACCGGGGATCAAAGCCCTGATGCAGAAGACCGAAAACATCTACATGCAGGATAATAACCGCCGCATGCCGGAGATCGTCGACGATCTCTATTTCGTCATCGACGAAAAGCTCAACTCGGTCGAACTGCAAGATAAAGGACATGACTTTTTGGCCCGTCAGGTCGGGGAAGAGGGCTTCTTCGTGCTGCCCAACATGGGGAACATCATGGCTGACATCGAAAAAAGCGGCCTCTCGCCCGAAGAAAAAGCGGCCAAACAGGACGAAGTACTCAACGACTACGCCATCAAATCGGAACGAGTTCACACCATCAACCAGTTGCTCAAAGCGTACAGCATGTTCGAAAAAGATGTCGAATATGTGGTGATGGACAACAAGGTGAAGATCGTCGACGAACAGACCGGACGTATTCTTGAAGGACGTCGCTATTCGGATGGGCTGCACCAGGCCATCGAAGCGAAGGAAAGAGTCAAGGTAGAGGCAGCCACCCAAACGTTTGCGACGGTCACCTTGCAGAACTACTTCCGTATGTACCACAAGCTGGCCGGGATGACCGGTACGGCCGAAACCGAAGCCAGCGAATTCTGGAGCATCTATAAACTGGATGTGGTGGTCATTCCCACCAACCGTCCCGTTATCCGAGAAGACAAAGACGACCTGATCTACAAGACCAAACGTGAAAAATACGCCGCGGTCATCGACCAAATCGACGAATTGATCAAACAAGGACGTCCGGTCTTGGTCGGGACCACCTCGGTAGAAATCTCGGAACTGCTCAGCCGCATGCTGAAACTGCGGGGCATCAAACACAACGTATTGAATGCCAAGCAGCACCAATTGGAAGCGCAGATCGTGGCCGAAGCCGGACAAACCGGACAGGTGACCATCGCGACCAACATGGCCGGTCGTGGGACCGATATCAAGCTTTCGCCCGAAGTGAAAGCGGCCGGAGGTCTGGCCATCATCGGGACCGAACGTCACGAATCCCGTCGTGTGGACCGTCAGTTGCGAGGACGTGCCGGCCGTCAGGGAGACCCGGGATCATCTCAATTCTTCGTCTCGCTGGAAGACAACCTGATGCGTCTGTTCGGCTCGGAACGTATCGCCGGACTGATGGACCGCATGGGCTTGAAAGAAGGCGAAGTGATTCAGGCCGGGATGATGTCCAAAGCCATCGAACGCGCCCAGAAGAAAGTGGAAGAAAACAACTTCGGTATCCGTAAACGTCTGCTCGAATACGACGACGTGATGAATGCCCAGCGCGAAGTGATCTATACCCGACGCCGCCACGCTCTCTATGGCGAACGGATCGAAGTCGACCTGAACAACATCATCATGGACTATGCCGAATCGTTTGTCGACGCCTATGGAGACAGCGATTTCGACGACTTCAAGTTCAATATGATTCGTCAGGTAGCCGTACAACCCTCTTTCGATGCTGCCACCTTTAAAGCCGCCAGCAAAGAGACCTTGACCGGCATGGTGGTCAAAGATTTCCAAGACGCCTACAATCGACGGATGAATTCGGTGGCTGCCACCGCCTATCCGGTCATCAAGAAGGTCTATGAAGAACAGGCTGCCCAGTTCGAAAATGTCTATGTTCCGATTTCGGACGGTATCCGGGGCTACAATGTTCCGGTCAACCTGAAGAAAGCGTACGAAAGCCAGTGCAAAGAGATTTTCAAGAGTTTCAGCAAAATCGTCATGCTGAGTACCATCGACGAAAACTGGAAAGAACATCTGCGCGACATGGACGATCTGCGTCAGAGCGTTCAAAACGCCTCCTATGAACAGAAAGACCCGCTGTTGATCTATAAATTCGAGTCGTTCGAACTGTTCCGCAAGATGCTGGATAAAGTGAACCGCGAAGTGTTGTCGACCCTCTTCAAGGCCTTCATTCCGATCCGGGAAAACCCTGAAGCGGCAGCCAGCACCCAACAACCGGTTCAACGTCCCCGTACCGACATGTCCCAGATGCAAACCTCCCGTATGGAGGCTGCAGCTGCGGTCAGCCAGGGCCCCAGCAAACCGGCTCCGGTGCATGTCGAAAAGAAAATCGGACGAAACGATCCTTGTCCCTGCGGCAGCGGCAAAAAATACAAACAGTGCCACGGGAAAGGACTCTAATAAACTTTTCATTATAAAGTTTCGATAAACAAAGCGTCAGTTTTCATAAGCAAAACTGACGCTTTTTATTTCAATTTCTCAGGTTTTATACTATTTTTGCGTGCAAACCCTTAAACTACCAACCCCATGAAACTATCCTCTTTCGTAGCGGCTCTATTCTGTTTATGCACCCCGATCTTCTTACAGGCCCAAACCGAAACCTGCGATTGGGAAACCGCATTCCGCATCAAACAGGAAGTGGCAAAAAATGCTCAAATCGATTCCCTGATCTATCGGCTCATCGATGCTACCGGCCCCAGGCTGACCGGTTCCGATCGCATGGAGGCCGGCTATGAAGCCGCGTTGGCTCAGATGAAAGCTTTTGGATTGGAAAATGTCCGGAAAGAATTTGCCCGGGATTGGCACCGCGGAGGCTGGGATATCACCAAAGCCTACTGTGCCATGACGCTCCCCTACTACATGCACATCTATCCGCTACCGGTCGGCTGGAGCGGAGGAACCGATGGTCTGAAAACGGGGGAAGTGATGATCGTTACCGCCCGCAATTTCGACGAATTGCACAGCTATGCCGGCAAAGTCAAAGGAAAAATCGTGCTGCTGGGGTCGAACTATCGCTATAAAATGAACGAAAACCCCTTCCCGCTCCGCATTCCGGACGAAGAGTTGCAGCGCTTAGCCAATGACTATCCGATCACCGGATTCGGGGCTCCCCGTAAAAATCGCACACGCCCTCCCTTCGCCTATGACGATATCGTCGACTTCTTGCAAAAAGAAGGGGCTATTGCGGTATTGAATAACAGCGGAGATTTCAATGTGCCCCGTACGACCCATTATGACTTCCAGCAGGGCAATAAACCCTCGCTATGTCAATTAAACATCACCAGCGAGGCACACGGGCTGATGCAGCGAATGATCGAACACGGCGAAAAGGTGAGTATGGAAATCGAAGTATCCGTCAAATATACGCCCGGACGTAAAATCTACAATATCATCGGGGAAATTCCTGGCACCGACCCTACACTGAAAGATCAGATCGTGATGCTCGGGGCCCATCTCGACTCGCATCAAGGCGGCACGGGAGCCACCGATAACGGAGGAGGTTGCGTGACGATGCTCGAAGCAATGCGTACCCTCAAAGCCCTGGGAATTCAACCGCGCCGTACGATTCGCATCGCCCTTTGGGGCGGCGAAGAGATGGGACTGCATGGCTCGAGCGGCTATGTGGAGCAACATGTATACGACCCCAAAACCGACACCCAGAAAGAAGAATACGATAAAATCTCGGTCTATTTCAATGCCGACTATGGACCGGGACGTTTCCGGGGAATTTATACCCAGGACAACCTGATGGCCGGCCCCATCTTCCGGGCCTGGATGGAACCCTATCACGATATGGGCCTGACCACCGTTTCGAATCGCAGCATGGGCAGTACGGACCACATGCCGTTCGACGATGCCGGCATTCCCGGTTTTCAATTCATTCAAGACTATATCGAATGGAATCGAGGAGCCCATCAGGCCATGGACTATTCGGATCGTCTGGTAGTGGCCGACTTGAAACACAATGCGGCTGTCATGGCTTGGTTCGTTTATAATGCCGCCATGCGTGATGAAATGATGCCCCGTAAACCGAAGCCCTAAATACAACTCTCTTTTCAAACAACGAAGGACCCTTTTTTCAAAGGGTCCTTCGTTGTTTACATCTCAATCTTTTCTTGAGAAAGATCGGGTAAATCTACTCATTTTCCAATACATCGGCCACTTCTTTTTCGGCCTTTCGGAGCTTCTCTTTACACAGTTTGATCAGCTCGGCCGCCCGTTTGACCTGAGCCCCCAACTCATCGACATTCATCTGTTCGTTGTTGAACTTTTCCAAAATGGCTTCGACCTCCTCGATCGCCTGCGTATACGTTATTTTCGTCTTTTCCATATCGTTTTGATCTATTTTTCCGCTATGATCTGCTGTACCTCGGCTTCGATCCGTCCTTCATACAACTGAATAGTCAACTTATCGCCTCTCTGCACCGCATCCACCCCCGTCAACGTTTTTCCTTGACAACTCACCACCGCAAATCCTCGTTGTAGAATACGTCGAGGATCCTGACCAGCCACTAACTCGCCCATCCATTTCAGCTCCTGTTTTCGGGCCTGCAGATAGTCTCGCGTCGCACTCGAAAGCGTTTTGACGAGCGGCGTCAGAGCCGCTGATCGCGCCGCGAGATAATAGGCCGACGCCTGTTGCAAACGGGCACGATAACTTTCCAGTCGATACATCCCTTGCTGCACGGCACGGCCGGTGACACGATGCAGAGCACTTTGCAACTGTTCCAACCGCATCTCCTGGGCATGCACCCGTTCCGTCGAAACCATCCGCAAGCCAAAAGCCCCATTCTGAAGGCGTTGTTTCTGTGCCTCCAAAAGCGACATGGCTTCCGAAGCCAACTCATCGAACCGTTCATCCAACCGAGCATCAAACGACTCGATCTGCTCTTTCAGATAGACCGCCACAGCCGTCGGCGTTTTGAGTGAGACCGCCGCGACCAGATCGGCCACACTCTGGTCCTTATCATGTCCGATCCCCGTCAACACCGGCAAGGGGAATTGCGCCAGATGGCAGCACAGCCGATACGAATCGAAAGCCCCCAAATCGCTTTGAGATCCCCCACCCCGAATCAACACCAGTACATCAAACGCCTCCAAACGTTCTGCCACCCGTTCCAGGGCCGTAATCACCGCATCTTCAGCACCGGCCCCCTGCATAAAGGAGTCGAACAACTCTACGTCGAATCGATAGGGCGAAGCGCTCAATTCCCGCATAAAATCCTGATAACCGGCCGCATTCCGGGACGATATCACCGCGACACGTTGCATCACTAACGGCAAGGGAATTTCCCGATTCATATCGAAGACCCCCTCCTGTTTCAGGCGGTCGATCGTCTCCTGACGCTGGCGCTGCATATCGCCCAACGTATAGTTGGGATCGATGTCGATAATCTGCAACGACAGTCCATACAGTTCATGATAGGAAACCACCACTTTGACCAGGACGTTCAACCCCGACGCCAGTGGTTGTCCCGTTGTTCCCCGGAAATAGGGCTCCAGCATCTGAAAGGTCGACCGCCAGATGACCGCAGAGGCTTTGGCTCGAGGCACATGGTTCGTTCCTCCCTTTTCGACCAGCTCCAGGTAGCAGTGCCCCGAATAATTGACTTTCAGTTCGCTGATTTCGGCGGTCACCCAATACGGCAAAGGATGGGCGCGATCTATGCCCTGTTTGATGAGCGTCTGTAACTGACTCAGGCTAATAGACTCTGACATCGTTCAATCAGTTATTGACCCGGAAAACCTTTTGGACCCCTTTAATGCGCAGCAGATTATGGATCACCATATCCACCATCTGACTACTGGTCACTTCGATATTGATCAGTCCTGAAAGCACCCCGGCGGCCGAGCCCAAATTCATCGACCGAATATTGATCTTCAGATCTCGGTTAATCACTTCCGCAATTTTATTCACTAAGCCCGGGATATCATCAGCCTGAATACGAATCGTGGCCCGGAAAGATCCGGTGACAGCCTCTTTCTGCCAGCGCGCCGCTAATACCCGGTAAGGATATCGTTCTTTCAGTCGCAGAGCGTTCGGGCAATCGCTTCGGTGAATGGTAATGCCATTGCTGACCGTCGTAAAGCCAAAGATCTCGTCGCCATAGATCGGATTACAGCACTTCGCCAATTTATAGTCGATATTACTCAACGATTCATCGATCACCAACGCATCATCGCTTCCGGGCTGCACCCGTGTCGGTGTTTTGACCGTACGAGTCGTCTCTTCGGGGGCCGCATCGGCATTCAGATAGCGCAACAACAGCTCTTTGATCTCACCCAGACCGATTTTTTCTTGGGCGATCATTCCATACAACTCCGTCCCGGTCCTCTTTTTATAATGCTTGCACAAAAAGCTGACCGCATCATCCATGGAAATGGAGAGCTTCCAGTTTTTGATCTTCCGTTCAAGCTCTTCACGCCCCAGCAAAGCCGCCTTGGCCTGCTCTTCCCGCAAAAACGCTTTGATACGGCTGCGGGCCTTACCGGTTGTCACGAAATTCAACCAATCGGCCTTGGGTTTCTGGGTCTTGGAGGTCAGGATTTCCACGATATCGCCATTACGTAACACCTCTTTAAAGGAGACATTGCGGTGGTTGATCTTCCCGCCCACACAGGTGGATCCCAAGCCAGAATGAATTTCAAAGGCAAAATCCAACACCGTCGCCCCTTCATTCATCTTCCGCAAATCCCCATTGGGCGTAAAGACGAAAATTTCGCCCGACGAAAGTTTGGCATCAAACCGATCGCTCAGCCCCTCCATTTGAGCCGACTCCATGGTCTCCCGCAATTTGGCAAACCACTCTTCGGTGCCCATACCATCCCGTTTCACCCCTTTGTAGCGCCAATGGGCGGCCACACCACGTTCCGCAATTTCATCCATCCGTTCGGATCGAATCTGGATCTCCACCCAGCGACCCGTGTCCGTTACCACCGTCGTATGCAACGATTCGTAGCCGTTGGATTTCGGAATCGAGATCCAGTCCCGCATACGCTCCGGATTCGGCGTATAAAAATCGGTTACAATGGAATAGACCCCCCAGCACAGGGCTTTCTCCTGTTCGATCGGGCAATCGATCACGATACGAATCGCAAACAGATCGTAAACCTCTTCGAACGGGATATGCATTCGCTTCATCTTGCGCCAGATCGAGTAGATCGACTTCGTGCGGCTTTTCAGATGATAGCGATATCCTTGTTGCTGCATTTTCTCCTCGATCGGCTTGACAAACTCCTTAATGAATTGGTCACGTTCGGCAGCCGTATCGGCCAACCGTTGCCGGATGTAGGCATAATCTTTCGGTTCCAGGTATTTGAGAGCGATATCCTCCATCTCACTCTTAATGGGATAGAGGCCCAATTTATGCGCGATCTGCGAGTAAAGATGCAAGCTCTCCCAGGACTTCTTTTTCCGTTTTTCGGGCGGGAACATC
Organism: uncultured Alistipes sp.; assembly: GCA_944326035.1. Classification (GTDB taxonomy): domain Bacteria; phylum Bacteroidota; class Bacteroidia; order Bacteroidales; family Rikenellaceae; genus Alistipes_A. The sequence continues at coordinate 33,583 of CALVCS010000007.1, forward strand.
TCCAACGCCCGCATCACCTCCAGCCGATCGGCCAGTTTGATCAAAATGACCCGAGGATCGGTCGAATAGGAAACGATCAGCTCCCGAAAGTTATCAATCTGATCATCAGACTCTTTTGTGTCGACATCCGAAATATTGCACAATCCCTGGAGGATTCCGGTACAGGCATCGCCATATCGTTTCCCCACCTCCGAAGCCTCCATCAGCCCCAAGCGCACCACATCATGTAACAGGGTCGAAATCGTCGAATTACGCCCCAAACCGATCTCCTGAATCACAATCGAAGCCGTATTCAGCGAATGCAACACCAAGGGCGTGCCGTCATGACGGGTACGCCCGTCGAGTTTTTCGGCCGCCAATGCCAGCGCATCGGCAATCATACGACAACTCAGTTCGCTGAACGTATTTTTCGACAGCTCCAAAAAAGGTTTCCAATAGGTTGGAGCCAACTTAATCTCTCGCTCTTCGACAGTCATACTCACCTATATTTAGGATTCAACACTCTCTTTCATAACCAGACGGCGGCCGAATCGTCTCCGTCTTGTGGTATACAACGTCCCCGCTCCCCGATTTAGTTTCTATTCCGTCCAATCAGGGGACAGTCGTCGTCGTTTTACCGCCTTAAAAATAACATTTTTTCCCGAGAACTCCGCATGAAGCGCCTCCGCTCCTCTTCCTACGGAGGTCTCAAACCCCAATAAAAACGGGGATATTCTGACGAACATCCCCGTTTCTGAAGGTCTTATAGAAATCGGTCTATTTGCGCAAGAATTTACGCGGTTTTACCATATTTTCCGGGGAGAGGATGTTATCCAGCTCTTCTTTGCTCAGCAATTGTTTTTCCAGCACCAGGTCATAAATGCCTTTTCCGGTCTTCAGCGCCGTCTGAGCCAGTTCAGACGATACTTCATAACCCAGATAGGGATTCAATGCCGTTACCAAACCGATGCTGTGCATCACCATACGACGACATACGTCTTTGTTCGCCGTGATACCGACGATGCATTTTTCCCGCAGGGTATTCATCCCGTTCACCAGCATTTCGATGCTTTCGAACAGGCTGTGTACGATGATCGGTTCCATGACGTTCAGTTCCAACTGACCGGCTTCGGCAGCGACCGTTACCGTCAAATCGTTCCCGATCACCTTGAAGGCTACCTGATTGACCACTTCGGGAATCACCGGATTGACTTTTCCCGGCATGATGGAAGAACCGGGTTGCATGGGCGGCAGGTTGATTTCGTTGAGACCGGCACGAGGACCCGACGAAAGCAGACGCAAGTCGTTGCAGATCTTCGACAATTTCACGGCCATCCGTTTGAGTGCCGAGGAGTTCATCACAAAAGCCCCCGTATCGTTGGTCGCTTCGATCATGTTGGTCGCAGCCACCAACGGCAGCCCCGTGATTTCACGCAGATATTTGATACACAGCGGAGAATAATCCGGATCGGCATTGATCCCCGTTCCGATGGCCGTAGCCCCCATATTCACTTCCAGGAACAGTTTCAGGTTTTGTTTCAGTCGTTCCACTTCTTCGGCCAGGTTGGCGGCATAGGCTTCGAATTCCTGTCCCAGGGTCATCGGCACAGCATCCTGCAACTGGGTCCGTCCCATCTTGATCACTCCTGCAAATTCGGTTCCTTTCGCCCGAAACGCTTCGACCAGACACTGCAGCGAATAGATCATCTTTTCCACGCTGTTAATCAACGCAATCTTAACAGCCGTCGGATAGGCGTCATTGGTCGATTGCGAGAGATTGACGTGGTTGTTCGGATGACAATATTTGTATTCGCCCTTCTTATGGCCCATCAATTCCAAGGCACGGTTGGCGATCACTTCATTCGCATTCATATTGGTCGAGGTACCGGCTCCCCCCTGGACCATATCTACGACAAAATGATCGTCAAATTTGCCGGCACGCACTTCCTGACAAGCGAGAATAATCGCTTCGGCGATTTTACCGTCCAGCAATCCCAGGTCACGGTTGGCACAAGCGGCCGCTTCTTTGACCATCGCAAATGCCTTGATCAATTCCGGAAAGAAATGCAGACGAACGCGACTGATATGGAAATTTTCCATAGCACGCATGGTCTGTACCCCGAAATAGTACTCTACGGGAACTTCTTTGTTCCCCAACAAATCGTGTTCGGTACGGGTTTCGCCCGACAACGCTCTTTTTGTAATGTCCATGATGAGTTAGTATTTTATGTTTTAAAGTTTAAATTCGTAACAAAAACCCCGTAACGGAGCCCAAATTTAATCAAATTAACCCAATTCGGTTAAAAATAGGCCACAAAAAAAGGCCCACACTTTTCGTGCCGGCCTTTCAGATGGGCTAAATCCCTTATTTTATTGCAAATAGCGTTTCAACAAATCCGACATTTGTTCCGCCAACGCCCTCGCTTCCCGGGCAGCTGCCGTCGCAAAATCCGCGTCTTTCCCCGCATAAATGATGCCTCGCGAGGAATTGACCAAAAGCCCACATCGGTGATTCATGCCATAGCGAGCCACCTCTTCAAGGCGGCCGCCCTGCGCACCGACTCCGGGGACCAACAGAAAATGATCGGGAATCAAGGCACGAATGCCCTTCAACATCCGAGCCTGGGTGGCACCGACGACATACATCATGTTCTCTTCGCTCCCCCATTCGCGCGACACGTCGATCACTTTTTCATACAGGCAGCCTCCGTCTTCCAAACGTAACAATTCGAAATCGGCGGCACTGGGATTGGAAGTCAGCGCCAACAACACCGCCCATTTCCCTTCGAATTTCAGAAACGGATCCACCGTATCACGTCCCATATAAGGAGAGAGAGTCACTCCGTCGACCAGATTCTCTGCATAAAACGCCCGGGCATACATTTGAGACGTATTGCCGATGTCTCCTCGTTTTGCATCGGCAATGATCATGATTTCAGGGTATTTTTCCCGAATATAACGGACCGTTTTTTCGAAACTGACCCATCCTTTGGCTCCATTATCCTCATAGAAGGCCAAATTGGGTTTATAACAAACCGCATACGGAGCCGTCGCATCCACGATCGCCCGGTTAAAAGCAAACACCGGATCGTCTTCTTTCAACAAATGAACCGGAATTTTGTTCAGATCGGTATCCAGGCCCACGCACAGGAACGATCCTTTGCTACGAATCTGTTCGAATAACTGATTTGACGTCATATCGTGTTATGATAGAATTGAACCAACTTCAGCCTCTCTGCCTTCGATCTCCTGAGCGCAACGTTCGCCCGTCTTCTTCCTGCGAAGGAATCCGTTTCCTTCCCAAAAGGCTTCTCCAGACGGCGTACCCCCCTTCCAGAAATCCGAGTGGGTCGGTTTAGATTTCGCTCTCTTTGAGACGTTCGGCATTTTCCGCCACCTGCAACTTATCGATAATTTCCTGCAAATCGCCATCCATCACCGCGCTCAGATTGTAAAGGGTCAAATTGATCCGGTGATCCGTCACACGGCCCTGCGGATAGTTATAGGTACGAATTTTGGCGCTACGGTCCCCGGTTGACACCATCGTTTTCCGTTTGCTGGCAATTTCGTCCAGATACTTCTGATACTCGAGGTTATAGATACGGGTACGCAACTCTTCAAATGCCTTGTCAAAGTTTTTCAACTGAGACTTCTGGTCCTGACACTGGACGACGATCCCTGTCGGAATATGGGTCAGTCGAATCGCCGAATAGGTCGTATTGACCGACTGACCGCCCGGCCCCGATGCACAGAAAATATCCTTGCGCACATCGTTCATATTGATCTCCAGATCGAACTCTTCGGCTTCGGGCAGCACAGCCACCGAAGCAGCCGAGGTGTGGACACGTCCTTGGGTTTCGGTCTGAGGCACTCGCTGTACCCGGTGTACCCCCGATTCGTACTTCAGCACTCCATATACCCCTTCGCCAGTCACCTTGACCACCACCTCTTTGAAGCCACCCGCAGCCCCTTCGCTCGCACTATTAATTTCATATTTCCAGCCCTTCTTCTCGATGTATTTCAAATACATACGCAACAGGTCTCCGGCAAAAAGTGCCGCTTCGTCACCTCCGGTTCCTCCCCGGATTTCCAAAATAGCGTTTTTGCTATCCTGCGGATCGGCCGGAATCAGCAGCAGTTTAATCTGCTCTTCCATCTTGGCCAAGGAGGGTTCCAGCTCGGCCACTTCCGAGCGAGCCATCTCCCGCAACTCTTCATCCTTTTCGGTCTGCAGAATCTCTTTGGCCTCCTCCAGATTGTGTAACGCCGTCCGATATTTTTCGCTGGTTTCCACAATCGGTTGCAACTCCTTGTACTCTTTATTCAAGGCAACGAACTTTTTCATATCGGCGATCACCTCCGGATCGGTCATTTGTTGACCGATCTCCTCATATTTGATTTTCAGGCCGTCGAGGCGCGAAAGAAGCGAATTTTCAGACATATTCAAGGACTAAATTAGGCTCACAAAGGTAAACATTTTTTTGATTTTTCGTATCTTGGCCACCTCCGCCGCAACACTTATGAACAAGATCTTCTGGAAAGCTATCGGATATACCGCTGTGGGGCTGGGGTTTGCCGGGGCCTTTTTACCCCTGTTGCCGACCATCCCCTTTTTGTTGTTGGCCCTATACTGCTTTTCCAAAAGTTCTCCGGCCATGAAAGAATGGCTGCTGCAGAATAGGTTCTTCGGTCGCTATCTGCAAAACTATCGACAGGGGGCCGGCATGCCTCCGGAAGCGACCATCGCCACGTTAGGGATACTCTGGGGCGGTATCGCCTTTTCGATGATTGTCCTGACAGACGAACGATGGGTTCGAGGTGTTCTATGGCTGACCGTCATTCTGCTTACCTGGCACATTATTCGCATCAGTCGCCGACACTCCCGCCCTCGGATCCACCTGTTGGTACCTACCGAAGCGGAAATCGCCCATTTCCGGAAAGAGGACTTTCCACAGATCGTTCTGACAATGACCGGCGTCGGTATGTTGTCGACCTCGCTGGCGCTCGAACGGATCTTGAACCACGAACGTCCCGATCGGGTGATTCTGGCCGGAATCGCCGGGGCCTACCCCGACAGCGGGCTGAATATCGGCGATTGTGTGGCCGTCCGCACCGAACGAACCGCTGATACCGGATCGTTCTCCGGGGGCATGTTCTCGCCGAAATTCAGTCACGCCTACGACTGTCCAAATCCGCTGCCCACGGGGCTTCCGGCCGTCACTTCACACTGTGTCAACTCGGCCGGCGCACCGTTTCTACCCCTTGACGGAGCCCAAATCGAAAATATGGAAGGGGCTGCTCTATTCGCTTTTTGCCAGCAGAAAGCCATTCCCTGCTGGGAAATTCGAGCCATTTCCAACGTAGTTGGGGCACCTTTCGAACAATGGAATATACCACTGGCCACCCAACGGCTGGCTGAAACCCTCAATCGTCTACTCCATGAAATTGACGCTTAACCTCTCGCCCTGTCCCAACGACACCTTCATGTTCGATGCTCTCCTCCATGGACGTATCGATACCGAAGGACTTCGTTTCGAGCCCACTTTTGCCGACATCGAGCAACTGAACGAAGCGGTTACACGGCATGGCAGCGATATTTCCAAAATCAGCTATGCGGTGCTCCCTCTGATCCGAAACGACTACCAGGTACTCGACAGCGGCAGTGCCCTGGGCCGAGGCAATGGACCTCTGTTGGTCAGCCGCCATGCGTTGCAACCTTCCGAGCTTCAAGGGGTACGCATCGCGGTTCCCGGCCTACATACAACGGCCCATCTCTTATTGAAACGTCTATTTCCAGGGGTCGGGCCCTGCACACCCCATCTTTTCTCCGACATTGCGCCGATCGTAGCCCGCGGAGACTTCGAAGCCGGCGTTTTGATTCATGAAGGGCGGTTCACCTATACCTCCTACGGACTACATCGGGTGGCCGACCTGGGTTTACTGTGGGAACAAACGACGGCTCTTCCGCTCCCGCTGGGCGCCATTGTCGTCTCCCGAAAATTAGCCCCGGAAATACGTCAAGCCGTCGATCGGGTATTACGACGCAGCATCGAATATGCGTTTGCCCACCCCGAAGCCTCCGCCGATTTTGTCCGCCAACACGCCCAGGAACTCGACCCCGACGTAACCCGACAACATATCGAACTATTCGTCAACCGCTACTCTTTGAGTCTGGGTGACGAAGGTCGACAAGCTGTGATGACACTCCTCAATATATACGACCAAGAGCTATTTCTATGATAGAAGAGACGCTGGAACGACTGCGGAACGAGGATAACTTCCGCACCTTACCCCACCTGCAACCGGCAGGCAAATATCTGTTTCACGAGGGGAAACGCTACCTGAACCTCTCCTCAAACGACTACCTGGGCATCACCGACGAGCCTTGGCAAGAGGCGTTTTTCGAAGAGCTCCGAACGGAGAAACGGTTTTGGCTCAGCAATCCCTCCTCGCGGTTAATTACCGGCAACAGCCCCGAATACACTCTTCTCGAGCAGACGCTTTCCGATTTTTTCGGCGGTCGAGAAGCCTTGGTTTTGGGCTCAGGCTATTTGGTGAACAGTGGCGTCTTACCCGCCCTAACCACAAAAAAAGACCTGATTTTAGCCGACAAACTGATTCATGCCAGTCTAATCGACGGGCTGCGCCTGAGCGATGCCGACTGGCAACGTTTCGCTCATAACGACCCGGAACATCTGGAACGCCTTCTCCGCAAACTGCGTTCCCAATATGACACCGTGTGGATCGCCACCGAATCGGTCTTCAGCATGGACGGAGATATCGCCCCGCTGCACGAACTCGTCGAACTGAAACAACGATACGATTGTCGCCTCTACGTCGACGAAGCGCATGCCTTTGGGGTATGTGGTCCCGATGGACGGGGGATCGCCGCTCAAACCGGCGTCTTGGAGCAGTGCGACATCCTGATTGCCACCCTCGGCAAAGCCATTGCCTCTCAAGGTGCCTTCGTCATCTCCGACCCTCCGATTCGCGACTTTTTAATTAACCGCATGAGAACCTTGATTTTCTCCACGGCTCTTCCACCCATCTCCTTGCGATGGTCCACGCACATCCTGCGTCGTCTGCCAGAACTGGAAGAGCGACGTCGCCATTTGCGTCACCTCTCCCGTCTGATCTGCGGCGATGAACACCATACTCATATCATTCCGTTGATGGCCGGCGAAAATCGACGCGCCATCGAGATGAGTCAACGGATGCGCGAAGCCGGATTTTGGGTCATGCCGATCCGTTACCCGACCGTCCCTAAAGGTAGTGCGCGAGTCCGCATCTCGCTCAATGCCGCCCTCCCCACCGAAGAGATAATTCGATTTACCGAACTATGGAAAAACGCTGGCTGGTAAAAACAGGTCATTCCGATCTGATGATTTTCGCCTTGGGCTGGGCCTGCGAGCCCCAATCCGTGGCGCACATTCCGCTCAAGGGATATGACGTCTTGTGCCTGTACGACTATCGTCACCCAGAGACCTTCACCCTGCCGGAGATCGATGCTTATCGGACGATCGACCTGATGGCATGGTCCTTCGGGGTTATGATGGCCGAACGACTGTGCCCTCACCTGCCCTTACGACGGGCCATTGCGCTGAATGGAACGCCCCGACCGGTCGACGATCATTTCGGCATTCCCGTTCGGTCGTTCCGGTTAACCCTGCGCAGTATAGGTGCGGCTGGAACTACCCTTTTCGAACAGCGCACCTATGGCGATTCCTATGCTACCGCTTCGACATGGCCTCCCTCCCGATCACTGGACGACAAAGTGGAAGAGTTGAAAACCCTGGCCACCCTGGCGGATCAACCACCGATCGTTCCTGACTGGCGATGGCATACGGCACTGATCGGAGGTCAAGACGCCATCTTCCCACCCCAAAACCAACTCGCCTATTGGCAAGCCTATGATCCTTCGATCCGTATTCTCGAGATGCCGGAGGTTCCACACTATCCCTTTGGCGATTTTCGTCCCATTCTCTCCCTGCTACACCCATAAAGCCGGAAAGTTTTCCTATCTTTGAGACCTCGAAACAATAAGGTGATGAATCCGGATAAAACATGGCTTCGTAATCAATTTACAGCCAACTTTCGCACATACAACACCCTGGCTGTGGTTCAGGATGAGATCTGCGCTCAACTCGACCAACTGCTCGCTAACAGTGGGCCTGCCACCATCGAACGGGCGCTGGAAATCGGTGCAGGAACCGGATTTTTCACCCGGCGCCTGATCCGACGTTATCCTTCGGCACAATGGTACATCAACGACTTGGCCGATGAAGCGGGCCATTATCTCACCCCCATTCTGCAAGACGCCCAGGCAACTTACCTGTGGGGCGATGCCGAGAGTCTGACACTCCCGGACCATCTCGATCTGGTTGCTTCAGCATCGACCATCCAATGGTTTGCCGATCTGCCGGCCTTTCTACACCACATTCATAAAAAGTTGAACGCCTCAGGCGCTCTGATTTTAAGCACGTTCGGCCCGGAAAATTTCCAGGAAATCAAAGCCACTACCGGCGAAGGATTATCCTATTACGACACCGACTCCTTCCAGCGGCTGCTCACCGAATGTGGATTCGAAATTCTCGAATGGGAAGAATACATTCGCCAACTCACCTTCGATTCTCCCCGAGACGTGTTAAAGCACATTCGAGCGACCGGTGTCAATGCGATTCGACCCGTCCACTGGACCAAAGGCCGACTGGAACAGTTCGAAACCGATTACCAGAACGCCTACCGTACACCCGACGGTCAAGTCACCCTGACCTACCACCCAATGCTGACCCTGGTGCGAAAAGTCGACTCCCTTTTGTAAAGACGCTTTCTTCCCACCCGGATACTTCTAACCATAGCTTCACTCCATGGCTACGTATTTGTTGCCGAATAGCCATACAACAAGGGGCCTCGCTGCATGACGAAGCCCCCTTATCTGATTCAATTTGCTTTTACATCAAAAACATAGCAGGGCGTATAAGCCGGGTTCTGTACTCCTTGCGGAGCCTCTACCATTTATCTAGGCCGGAGGTCACCCTCACGACTCATCAGCAACCTACCCCCCGACATCGGACGAGCCACCCTTAATTGTCGGTATACATGGTCTTGCAACCCGTCAGACGTACGGCCGGAACGTGTCACCACGCCCGCGGTGGGCTCTTACCCCACCTTTTCACCCTTACCGCAGCCGAAGCTGTGGCGGTTATTCTCTGTTACGCGACTATCCCCTCTCGAAGATCTTCCCGTTAGGAAGGACGGCGCTCTGCGTTGCCCGGACTTTCCTCCCCCCGCGGCAGTTGCCCGCCGCAGGCAGCGGTAGAGCCTCCCTGCTATGCGTGGGCAAAGATAGTGCATGCCGAGAGCAAAAACAAACCGGTTTGTCCGTCCCTTCGTTTTCTGGTCGTTTCTTGGCGTGCTTGGAGGGATCGATCGGGCCCACCCAACATCCCCTCATGCGTTTTCAACGAGACATCTCGTACACGAGCGTAATTTCCGAGAAGAATCCTTACCTTTGCGCCAATTCCATCACATCATGAGACGAACCGACATTCGCATTTCCGATTACGATTATCCGCTTCCTGAAGAACGGATCGCCAAATTTCCGCTGGAACACCGCGACGACTCCAAATTACTGATCTACAATCAGGGAAACATTCATCAGAGTCGTTTTGCCTCTATCGGAGATGCCCTTCCGCCACACAGTTTACTGATCTTCAACAACACCAAAGTGATTCGGGCACGGTTGATCTTTTTCAAGGAAAGCGGCGCCCGTATCGAGATTTTTTGTCTCGAGCCCCATGCCCCGGCCGATTATGAACGCGCCTTCGCCGTTCAAGGAAGCTGCCAATGGCAATGTATCGTAGGCAATCTGAGAAAATGGAAATCCGGTCCGCTTCATATCGACTTCGAAATTGAGGGCGTCTCGCACCGTCTTTCTGCACAAAGAGTCGAATCAACCGGTAAGGACCAGATCGTAGAGTTCACATGGGATGGTCCTTTCACCTTTGGACAGGTTTTGGAAACCCTGGGTCGCATTCCGATCCCCCCCTATTTGAATCGAGAGAGTCAAGAGATCGATAATCGTCGTTATCAAACCGTCTACTCCAAACTGGAAGGCTCGGTGGCCGCTCCGACGGCCGGTCTACACTTTACCCCGGAGCTGATCGAACAGCTGCGAAACGAAGGACATCAAACGACGGAAGTGACGCTACATGTCGGTGCCGGCACATTTCTGCCCGTCAAGACGGATGACGTCAGCGAACATCCGATGCACACCGAACATTTCGAAATTCACCGAGACTCCCTGCAAGACTTACTCAATCACCGGGGCGATGTCGTGGCCGTTGGAACCACCAGCGTACGCACCCTCGAATCGCTCTGCGCCTTGGGCTACCGCACGCTGACCTACGGCGATCCGCAGACGGAACGCACCATCGGACAATGGGAGCTCTACGACTTACCCGACGATCAGGACGGAGCGCCCCTTTTGCAAGCCTTAATCGACTATATGGATCGGGAAAAATGCAGCAGCCTCAAGGCCGCCACCCAGATTCTGATCATGCCCGGCTATCAGTTTCGGGTTGTCGACCGCATCATCACCAATTTTCACCAACCGAAAAGCACTCTGCTTTTATTGGTGTCGGCTTTTATCGGGGAGGATTGGCGCAAAGTGTATGATTATGCGTTGAAGAATGATTTCCGCTTTCTGAGTTACGGAGACAGCTCGTTGCTCATCCGATAACCGGACACATCCATCCCGACGCAGCAGTACCCATCATTCGGGTTCTATCGTCTTGGAAAGCGGACTTCGAGTGCGCTTTACGCTTGCAGATGTTCCTCGTTCTGTTTCTGTTTTTGGGCCTGTTCCGCATCCAACTGAGCCCGGGATTTACTCTTGATCACGATATAAACACCCAGGAAGACCAACACGGCCGCAAAACCTTTGGTAAACCCGAAGACATCCAATCCCATCGCCACAGCCGCCAACGAGGAGACAAACGGCTGCTCATAGTTATACATACCGACCACGGTCGGGCGCAGGAATTTCTGGCCAATCGGGATCAGCAGGTAAGCCAGGAACGTTGACCCGCATACCACGTAGAGAATACCGCCATATACCTTCCCGCTCAGTGCGGCATAGTCGATCTGCATCACATCCTGATAGCAGAACGGCACGGCACAGATCCCCGCATACAGAAACATCCATTTCATCAACGTCACGGGCGAATAGCGCGAAATCAGGCCTTTGAACATACTCAAATAGATGGCATAGGAGGTAGAGCCCAACAAACAGAGCAGATTCCCGGCCATACTCCCTTCCCCGCGGGCAATGGTCGTATTGTTGAGAATCAAGATAATAGCTCCGGCCGCTCCGATCGCAACCCCCAACACTTTGAGCCAGGTAATCGGTTCGCGCAAAAAGATGGCTGCCAGAAGCATGGTCAAAATCGGCACCATCGTCGCAACGATGGAGGCGTCGATCGGCGAGGTCATCGACAAGCCGATCAGAAAGGGCGTCTGATTGAGTTGGATACTGAAAAACGAAGCCAAAAAGAGCAACAAAAGATCTTTAGGAGCGACCCTCTCCCACTTCACAAACAATGAAGCGATCCAAAACAAAATGGCCGCTCCGGCCATACGAAACAAGTTCAACGCATAAGGAGAAACATCCGGATCGCTCAACACCATTTTGGCGATCGGCGCATTCAGTCCAAAAATAAAATTGGCGACCAAAAGGGACATATGGCCCCGCACATTCTTATCATCGGTAATCAACATCGCTCAAATCGACCTTAAATTTCGGGGCAAATGTAGGTATTATTTGAGATTAAACAAGAAACTCCGTACTTTTGAGGAAGCAATTCGACCATTTTTCAGCAGACATTTCCCTGGCGGGCCCTGCGGAAACGAGGTTATCGAACAACGGTCCTATTCCCTCATCGGGGAAGAGACCTCCTCTACCGTATTCGCCAGGCCCGCTTGACGTAAGAGATCATGAACGCTTTTTCTCCAGACGATTTCCTTCCCACCTCGCTCAAAGAAGTTCGAGCGCGGGGATGGGACGAGTTGGACGTCATTCTATTCTCCGGAGACGCCTATATCGACCATCCAGCCTTCAGCGCTGCAGTGGTGGGACGTCTGCTGGAAGCCGAAGGTCTGCGGGTCGCTATCGTTCCCCAACCCAACTGGCGAGACGATCTGCGCGACTTCCGCAAACTGGGACGGCCTCGTCTGTTTTTCGGGGTCACCGCCGGCAACATGGATTCGATGGTCAATCACTATACGGCCAACAAACGATTACGTAGCGACGACGCTTATACCCCGGGCGGTAAAGCCGGCTTCCGACCCGATTACGCCACGATTACCTATACCCGTATTCTCAAACGTCTCTTTCCCGACACCCCGGTCATTATCGGGGGCATCGAAGCCTCGTTGCGACGTCTGACCCACTACGACTATTGGCAAGACCGATTGCTGCCTTCGATCCTAATCGACAGCGGAGCCGACCTGCTCGCCTACGGCATGGGCGACAAGAACATCCCCGAAATTGCACACACGCTCCGGAACGGATTTAACGCCAAACTATTGAGAAAGCTCAAACAGGTCGCTTTTCTGGCGGATCGTCATTATGTCGACCATTTGGATACCGCTCACACGCTTCGTTTACACAGTTACGAACGTTGTCTCCAGGACGCCAAAGCCTTCGGCGAAAACTTCGTACAGATCGAGACCCAATCCAATCGATGGGAAGCAGCAACTCTGGTCGAACCTACGGGCGACCGGTTTGTCGTTGTCAATCCACCTCACGAACCGTTGAGTGAAACGGAAATCGACCACAGCTTCGACCTGCCGTACACACGCCTACCCCATCCACGATATCGCTCCAAAGGCGATATTCCGGCCTGGGAGATGATTAAATTTTCGGTCAACCTGCATCGGGGCTGTTTCGGCGGATGCAGTTTTTGCACCATTTCGGCCCATCAAGGAAAATTCATTTCGAGTCGTAGCGAGGCCTCGATTCTGGCCGAAGTACACCGAATCACCCAGATGCCCGGCTTCAAAGGCTACCTCTCCGATTTAGGAGGCCCCTCAGCCAATATGTACCGCATGGGAGGAAAGGACAAAGAGCGTTGTCGGAAATGCAGCCGTCCCTCCTGCCTCTACCCCAAGCTCTGCAAAAACCTCGACAACCGTCATGCGCCCCTGCTGGAGCTCTACCATCAGGTCGAGAAGATTCCCGGCATCAAGAAAGCCTTTATCGGCAGCGGGATTCGGTATGATCTCTTTGAAGAGGATGGTGACCGTTACCTCCGTGAAGTGATCCGTCGGCATGTCTCCGGAAGACTTAAAGTAGCCCCTGAACACACAGAAGATAAAGTATTGAAATTGATGCGTAAACCCTCCTTCGATCTTTTCCGAAGTCTCAATGAACGTTTCCATCACATCTGCCAACAGGAAGGGTTGCGCTATCAATTGATACCCTATTTTATTTCGAGTCATCCGGGCTGCACCGAAGCCGACATGAAACACCTGGCCGAAGAGACGCGGCGTCTACACTTTCGGCTGGAACAGGTCCAAGATCTGACCCCCACACCCATGACCCTTTCTTCCGTCATGTTTTACACCGGAGAAAACCCCTATACTGGAGAAAAAGTATATGTCGCTCGTACGCAGGAAGAAAAACGACGTCAAAAGAGCTATTTCTTCACTTGGAAAAAATAGGGCCCGAAGATGACATTTGTAAAAACACGTCCAACCCGACCCTCAGATTTTCAGTAAACTTTCGGTCGGTTTTCGAGCGAGATAGCCGTGTAAGACTCTTAGGGCTCACCTGCGTCATCACCCGAAAGAAGCACGCTCCCCGATTGCCAAATTCAAAACAGTTTGTTACCTTTAACCGCCTATTTACAGCGATCAACTATGGCTAAACGCTACACGCCTAACGAGAAAAATACCGAAAGTGCCAACGCTCTGATGGAACAGAGCGCCTTAGTTCCCCCTCAGGCTGTCGAGCTGGAAGAAGCGGTACTGGGTGCGCTGATGTTGGAAAAAGACGCCATCATCGAATTACAAGGAATCATCACCCCCGAAGCCTTTTACAAAGAAGCCCACCAGATCATCTACAAAGCCATTCTAGACCTGTCGATGGAGCTGAAGCCCACCGACTACCACATGGTCGTGGATAAACTCCGACAAATCAAGAAATTGGATGCAGTCGGCGGAGCCTCCTATCTAGCCGAGCTGACCCAGAAAGTGGCCTCTGCCGCCAATGTCGAGTTTCACGCCAAGATCATCGCGCAGAAATACATTCAACGAGAATTGATCCGCGTGACGACCGAAATTCACAAAATGGCCTACGACGAGTCGTTGGATGTGACCGACCTGATCGATCGGGCTGAAGCCGAAATTTTTAAGGTATCGGAAGGACATGTCAAACGCGACGTTCAAAAGTCCCGCGACATTCTGACCAAAACCCTGCAGATGATCGAAGAGGCCTCTAAACGAGAAGGCGGCTTTAGCGGCGTTCCTTCCGGGTTTACCCATCTCGACCGGCTGACTTCCGGTTGGCAACCTTCGGACCTGATTATCATTGCGGCCCGACCTTCGATGGGGAAAACCGCCTTCGTACTCTCGCTGGCCCGTAACGTCGCGGTCGACTACAATAAGGGGGTTGCCTTCTTCTCCCTGGAAATGAGCGCCCAACAATTGATGATGCGATTGATCGTCGCCGAATCGGAGCTCGATTCGCGCGATGTCCGCAACGGCCATCTGACACCCGAACAATGGAAGCATCTCGAAACGTCGATCAAACCTCTTTCAACCGCCCCTCTCTTTATCGACGACACACCGGCCTTGTCGGTCTTTGAATTCCGTTCGAAAGCGCGACGACTAAAAACCCAATACGACATTCAATTGATCATCATCGACTACCTTCAGCTGATGACAGCCGTCACCGACAGTCGGAACGGGAACCGCGAACAAGAAGTCGCCATGATCTCCCGCTCGCTGAAAGCGGTCGCTAAAGAGCTTGATATTCCAATCATTGCCCTATCTCAGCTCAACCGCTCCGTAGAGTCTCGTGGCGGCAACAAACGGCCCCAACTTTCCGACCTGCGTGAATCCGGAGCCATCGAACAGGATGCCG
Source organism: uncultured Alistipes sp. (assembly GCA_944326035.1). GTDB lineage: Bacteria > Bacteroidota > Bacteroidia > Bacteroidales > Rikenellaceae > Alistipes_A. The sequence continues at coordinate 48,707 of CALVCS010000007.1, forward strand.
ATCTGGTCGCCTTCATCCACCGTCCCGAGTATTATGGATTGACCGTCGATGAAGACGGGACTCCCACGCAAGGAATGGCCGAAATCATTGTGGCCAAACACCGTAACGGGGCCGTCGACACGATCAAATTGCGTTTCCGCAAGGAGCAGGCTCGATTCACCGATTACGACGAAGATATGGGCGTTTATGGAGGCATCGACAGCGCCATGAACACCGAATTTGCCTCATCGTTAGGAGAAACGCCTGGAGGGCCGGGCGCATTGAACGATTTCGGGGGCTATGGCGATTTCGGCATTCCGTCGGGCTCTAACCCCGGAGGTCCAGTGTCGCTGGGGGGCACCTTCGAATCCTCGCCTGATGATGAAAACTCCCCTTTCTAAATATTCATTTACAGAAAAAATTCCTGAGCTTGAATAGCTATAAAATAACTACTTAAGTACGTTATGTTCGTCAAAAGCTTTTGCTGTGCATTATCTGGAATCCATGCCGTGAGCGTGGCCGTCGAGGTGAATATATCACCCGGCATCGGCATGTTTCTGGTGGGATTGCCCGACAATGCCGTCCGCGAAAGCCAAGAACGCATTCGTGCCGCCTTCGAAAACAGCCATTACAAAATGAGTGGCCGGAAAGTGGTGGTCAATCTCTCCCCGGCCGACCTGCGTAAAGAGGGCTCGGCTTACGATCTCGCGATCGCCATGGCCATTTTGGGGGCAACCGGGCAACTCGAAGCCGAACGGCTCGATCGATCTATGATTCTGGGTGAACTCTCGCTCGATGGCAGCGTATTGCCGATCAAAGGAGCCCTTCCAGCCGCTCTCGAAGCCCGAGATCAAGGATTTGAAAGGTTGATTCTGCCCCAAGAAAATGCTCGAGAAGCGGCGGTCGTAGAGGGCATCGACGTATATGGCATCCGCTCCCTGCGAGAAGCCGTCAGCGTTTTGCAAGGCACCTCCGACCTCTGCCCTACCCGAATCGACTTAAAACAGGAGTTCGAAACCCGTCAGACTCAATTCGATTGTGATTTCAGCGAAGTGAAAGGGCAATTTCAGGCCAAACGCGCCTTGGAGATTGCCGCGGCTGGCGGACATAATGTATTGATGATCGGGCCTCCGGGTTCCGGGAAAACGATGTTGGCCCGACGTATGCCTACAATCGTTCCGCCCATGACCCTGGAAGAAGCACTGGAAACCACCAAGATACACTCCGTCGCCGGCAAATTGGGCCATCAGACCGGTCTGCTGACGACCCGTCCTTTCCGGGCACCGCACCATCTGGCTTCTCAGGTATCCCTGATCGGTGGTGGCAGCACGCCACAACCGGGTGAAATTTCGTTGGCACACAACGGCATTCTCTTTCTGGACGAATTGCCCGAATTCGGACGCAACTTACTGGAGACCCTGCGACAACCCATGGAAAATAAAAGCGTATTGGTCTCGCGGTCCCGTTATGCTGTCGAATATCCGGCCAATTTCATGCTGATTGCCGCCATGAACCCCTGTCCCTGCGGCTACTACAACCATCCGACCAAGGCCTGTGTCTGTCCGCCCGGAGCGGTTTATAAATACCTCAACCGGATCTCCGGCCCCTTGCTCGACCGTATCGATCTGCAGATAGAGGTCACTCCCGTATCGTTGGATGAGCTACAGGACCAACAACCTCCGGAAAGCAGTGCAACGATTCGGCGTCGCGTCATGGCCGCCCGCGAAATCCAAACCCGACGGCTGGCCGGCAGTGGCATACACACCAACGCGATGATGAACAGCCGGCAGATGCAAACATTTTGTGCATTGGATGCGGCCTCCTCCCGGTTGTTGCGTGAGGCTATGGAACGGCTGGAACTGTCGGCTCGCGCTTATGATCGCATCCTGAAAGTAGCCCGCACGATTGCCGATTTGGCCGGTCGTCCGAAGATCGAGCCCAGTCATATTGCAGAAGCGATTCGCTATCGCAGTCTCGACCGCAGTAACTGGGGCGCCCACTAAGCCGCCCTCATCCGCATAACGTCCTGTCGACACCCTAACAACAATTGATACAAGCTACGCCCTCTTAACCGATCTTGTCTCATGAAACTGGCTGAACAGCTCCGCATGATGCCTTTTCTGCGCATTTTTGTCGCACTTACCACAGGCATTCTCGTGGCTCGTTTCGTCACGACGCCCGACTGGATGGTCTATGTCTCCGCGGGGATCATCTATGGAGCCGCTTGGGGATTTTATCGTCGACCTTGGGGAGAGGCCTATCTGATCGCAGCGATCGGCATGACCGGCATCGTGCTGAGTGTGCTGACCGACATTCCGGAGACTATTCCTCGCGGCAAACGGCTGGCACTCATCGTTCAAGTGCAAGAGACTCCGGTCAGTCAAGGTCGTTGGCAACGCACTACCGCCCAGGTCGGTTATTTTCGAACGGCTTCCTCGGCGGTAGATTCCACGACGCCTCGCTGGCAATCTTCCCGAGAAAAGATCCAACTCTATATCGACACCCTCTATTCGATTCAGGCGGGCGAGACCATCGCTTTATTCGGTTATCTTAACCCGATTGCGTCGTCATCCAGCTCCTATGGACGTCTGATGCGGAGTCGAGATCTGTCGGCGCGCTGCTACCTTACTCCCGGAAATTTCATCGCACAAGCCCCCGAATCGACACCCACCCTTGCCCAACGGGCCACCCAATTGCAACAATGGGCCGTTGCTCGACTCTCACGTCTCTCCCTCAACGACACCGACCGTAATCTGCTCATCACCCTGCTGGCTGGAGAACGTCGAGGCTTGGACCGACCCTTACGAGAAGATTATGCCCGTACCGGCGTCTCTCATATTCTGTCCGTATCCGGTTTACACATGGGATTTGTCTTGATTCTGGTCAATCTGCTGACCGGATGGATCGTCATGTTCCGACGGGGTCACCTTCTCCGAAACGGATTGGTCATTCTCGCCCTCTGGATCTATGCCGCTATGGCGGGACTGTCACCTCCCGTCATTCGGGCCGCGATGATGATGACCCTGGCCCAACTGGCCTTCGGATTTTCCATACGGGGCGACCGTTACAACCTGTTGTTGGGGGCGGCTACCTTTATGCTGGCCATCAACCCCCATTATTTATTCGACATCAGTTTCCAGCTGTCGTTTCTAGCGGTTCTATCCATTCTCTTTCTGTTCCCTCGATTGTATCGCCGCCGATGGAGTAAAATCCGTTGGTTGGACGCCCTTTGGAGCAGTCTATTACTGGGCGTAGCCGCACAAATCGGCACCCTTCCTCTGGTGGCCTACTCTTTCGGCAATCTTCCCTTGCTTGCCATTCTGATCAACCCTCCGGTTGTGTTCTGCTCATTTATTGTCGTCAGCATCGGATTTCTATGGCTGCTTCTGCCCATCGGATGGCTAGCCCCTCTACTCAGCCGAATCATCTCCACCGCCCTACACCTCCAGAATACCCTGATCGAACAGGTCAGCCAATGGCCTTTGTCGACCCTGGAGAACCTCCACCCAACCGGATGGCAAATCGTCGGGATATACGTTTTGCTGATCTTGCTGGCCATCGGATGGAAAATGCGGGAAGAATCCCCTCGCGTTCTCCTCAAAGAGTAACACCGGCTTGGCTTTTCGGAAAAAATCCCGGATATTTGTCCTATGACAACTAGCGATCTGGCCATATTGCTCGACGATCAGGTACGCCAAGCAATCGAGCACTTCCTTCCTATGGACCCGACTCGGGTGGCTTTGTCGGCTCCAGCCCACGGCTCCCAAATCGCCACACAGGTCAAATATCTGCAACGAGCACGTACCAAACTACCCTCCTATTACCAGGCCCGGTGCATTCTTCCGCCATTGGCTTTCGAACAGGCCAGCAGCGAAGAGACCGCAGCCCTCAAGAGCTTCGAAGGAGGGCTATGTCTCGATCTGACGTGTGGACTGGGAGTCGACACGTTCTATCTGAGCCGTCATTTCAAACAGGTCATTGCGCTGGAGCGTGATCCGCTCCTCGCCGAAATCGCCCGCATCAACTTCCGACGCCTGGGTGCGCCAAACATTGAAGTGCTTACCCTCGCCGCTGAAGTCTTGCTGCACGACCCAGCCCGATATCTGCCCGAATCATCGACCATCGACTTGATTTATGTCGACCCGGCGAGACGAGGCGATCGCGGCGAAAAGTTGTTCCGATTAGAAGATTGCTCGCCCAATGTCCTCTCGCTTTTACCGGGAATGCAGTCCCTGACTCATCGGGTCGTTATCAAGGCTTCGCCTTTGTTCGACATCGAAGAGGCGTTCCGACTCTTCGGACCAACCACCACCGTTGAAATCGTGTCACTACGAGACGAATGCAAAGAGGTGCTGCTAATGCCAGCTGACGATGCGACACGTTCCGGCGCTGGTTGGATTCGGACGACCGCAGCGGGGAAAGGGAGGCTCACCTTCCGACGAGACTGCACCGACACCTACATGAAAGCCCGTTATACGTTCATCGATGGCTCGCCTCTGTCAGATAGTTCTCCCGAATCTTCGGATTTTTCTAAAGATTCCTCGAAAACAGCGACGACGGTCATTAATCACCCTACGGGTTCGAAGTCCCCATCACTTACCCCAGCGGTCCATCATCCAGAAGCGATCGCCGCTTCTGCGCCTCAATACCTGCTGATTCCAGATGTATCGCTCTACCACGCCCATCTGATCGAGCCTTATGCGCAGGCCTTAGGCCTCGAATGGACATCGCCCACGGGCTACTGTTTTGCCCAATGCCTTCCCTCCGATTTTCTGGGCCGGGCATACCCGATCCGACATATTTTTCCTTATCAACCGAAAAAATTAAAATCCTGGTTCAAGGCCGAAGGAATCTCTCGTTGCAATCTGCTCAAAAAAGATTTCCCTTGGTCGGCGGATCAAATCGCCTCCTCGTTAGGTATTCGTGAAGGAGGTTCCCACTACGCCGCCTTCACCCGCCTCGGCCACGAACACTATGCTTTTATCCTCGATCATGACTAAACGCCCCACCATCCTCCAATCGCTGATTCCGATTCTTACGCTGATTTTGCTGATCAGCCTCAACGTCATCCTCCTGGGAGACGACACCCTCTCCGGCGCCAACCAACTCTCGCTATTGTGCGCCAGTGCCGTAGCGATCGGAATCGCCATCTACAATCGTGTCCCTTGGAGCCAAATTCTTCAGGGCATCCTCCATACCCTCAACACCTCCATGTCGGCCCTGCTGATTCTGCTGATGATCGGGGTACTGGCCGGCACCTGGATGCTCAGCGGCATTATTCCGGGCATGATCTATTACGGCCTCTACATCCTCAAACCCGACTATTTCCTGCCGGCAGCCGCTATTATCTCGGCCATTATCTCCGTCGCTACGGGTAGTTCCTGGTCGACGGTCGCCACTGTCGGGGTCGCGCTGCTGGGTATCGGTCAAGCACTGGGTTTCAATGATGCGTTGGTCGCCGGAGCCATTATCTCCGGAGCCTATTTCGGGGACAAAGTCTCTCCGCTCAGCGATACGACCAACCTCGCCTCGGCCATTGCGCAGACCGAACTCTTTACCCACATTCGCTACATGATGTACACGACCGTCCCCACGATGCTGCTCACCCTGATCGCCTTTACGATCTTCTCGCTCAGTACGACCTCTGGCGCTCCGGCTCCGGACTCTGTCCACGAAGTACAACAGGCTATCGGCAATTTTTACCATATCAACCTGTGGTTATTTTTGGTGCCGATCGCGGTCGTGGTGATGATCATCAAAAAAATGCCGGCCATCCCGGCCCTCTTCATCGGCGGCGTGCTCGGGGGTATCATGGCCCTGATTTTTCAGCCCGATGTCATTGCCTCGCTCAGCGGCGAAGATCAGCTGAGCGCCGGCAGCGCCTATCGTGTCCTGACAAAAGCCATGTATGGAACCACCTCCCTGCATACCGGCAATGAAACCCTCGATTCGCTGTTCACCTCGCACGGCATGGCGGGCATGCTAAACACCATTTGGCTGATCATCACGGCCATGATCTTCGGAGGCGTACTCGAAGCCGGACAATTCCTCGAACGCATTACCCAGGCCCTCATCAAACGGGTTCATTCCGACGGAGGGCTGGTCACCACAACCGCCGCAACCTGCATTCTGTTCAACACCACCGCTTCCGATCAATATATCTCGATCGTCGTTCCCGGCAAGATGTTCGCTGGCGCCTATCGACGCAACGGCATGGCCCCCGAAGTCCTCAGTCGTACCCTGGAAGACAGCGGTACCGCCACGTCGGTACTCATCCCCTGGAATACCTGCGGCGCCACTCAAGCCGGCGTCTTAGGCGTGGCCACCTTTGCCTACCTACCCTATGCTTTCTTCTGCTATCTGAGTCCGCTGATGTCGATTCTGTTCGCCTGGCTGAATCTCAAAATTCGACGCATCCCCCCGGAACCCGCCTCGCCGGAGCAGGAAAAACCGAACAATTTGTTATCTTTGTAGATAGCCTAACGCCCGGAGCATGATCAAAAAAATCCTCCAATATATCTTTTACGACATCTGGTTCAAAAAGGAGTACGAATACCGTTCATCGAAAGTGCGGTGGTTTGTTCGTCAACTGAAAGTGCTCCTGTTTACCGCCCAAGGCATCGGCGAGCACAGCATCTTGCTGCGATCGGCCGCGCTGACCTTCTACACCCTGATGTCCATTGTTCCGATGGCAGCTTTGGTCTTCGGCATCGCCAAAGGATTTGGCCTCGAGGCCCGCTTTAATGCCTATCTCTACACCGAATTTCCGCAATATTCCGTCGTTATCGACCAAGTGATCGATTTCGCCGACAACCTATTGGAACGGACCAAAGGGGGTATTCTGGCTTCGGTCGGTTTGCTCACCCTGTTCTGGACCATCATCAAGGTGTTCGGCAACGTCGAAGATTCATTCAATAAAATCTGGGAGGTCCGCAAGTCGCGCAGCCTGACCCGTAAATTCAGCGACTACCTATCGGTCGTCATTGTTACACCGATTCTGTGGGTCCTTTCCGGGACCATCGGCTTCCAGCTCCAAAACCACCTGCTGCACATCACCTCCGGCTGGTTCGTCGAATTTCTTTTCGGCTTTGTCTCACTGGTCATTCTGTGGCTGATGTTCACCTTCCTCTATCGGGTGATGCCCAATACGAAAGTCAAGTTCCAAAGCGCCTTTTTAGCCGGGATCATTGCCGGAACCTTCTTTCAGCTCTTCCAAATCATTTATGTCAACATCCAATCGGGACTGAGTAACTATAACGCCATCTATGGGAGTTTTGCCGCCCTGCCGTTGCTGATGATCTGGTTACAGATCAGTTGGCAAATCGTGCTGTTTGGGGCCGAGCTCTCCTTCGCCTACCAAAATATCGACAAATTCGAATACGAAAAACAGGCCGCAGAGATGAGCTACGATTACCGCAAAAAAGCCATGCTGGTCGTCATGCAACAAATCGTTCGCCATTTCATCCACAACGAAGGAGCGGTCTCTTCGGAAATGATTGCCCATGACGTTAACTTGCCGTTACGTATCGTCCGGGATGTGATCGACGACCTGAAAAAAGCCGGTTTAGTCGTGGCCACGGCCACCCAAGACGAAAAGATCAACTATTATGTTCCAGCCCGGGATGTGCATACGCTCAAAATCCACGAAGTCATTCAGAAGGTGGAGAGCTGGGGTCGCGATCCGTTGGAAATCGAACAGTGTCCGGAATACCATACAATCGATCATATCCTCCAAGAGATGGGTGATTCGATCGAACACTCGATCTACAACATCCGGTTGATGGATATTCAAAACGAGATCTCCGAAACACCCCACCCTTCATCGACCTCCGAGTCGGGAAAGGAGGGTAAAGCATGAAACGCATCGTGCTGATCGGCAGCGGCAATGTGGCCGAGGCGTTAGCTCCGGCTCTTTCCGGACTCACGGCGCAAGGTTACGCCTTGATCCAGCTTTGGGGCCGCAATCCCGAACGAACACACGCCCTGGCCGACCGCATCTCCCGGCCCTGGAGTACCGACCCCTCGGAACTGGCCGAAGCCGATCTCTATCTGATGAGTGTCAGCGATCGGGCGATCGGAGAGCTCTCGGAACGGCTTCCCTTCCCGACAGGAGCGATCGTAGCTCACACGGCCGGTAGCATATCATTCGAAGAGCTTTCGTCGAAAATTCACCACCGAGGCATTTTCTATCCACTCCAGACTTTTACGGCCGGTCGGGCTATCGACCTGCACCCTGTGCCGCTGTTCGTCTGTGGAGAAGACACCGAAACGACCCGTACCTTAACCGATCTGGCTCATGCGATTTCCGACCAGGTTTATCCGAGCCATCCGGAACAATTGCGGCAAATCCATCTGGCGGCGGTATTTGCCTGCAACTTCAGCAACCATCTATACGCCATCGCGCAGCAACTGCTTGCCCAAAAAGCGATTCCGATCGACGTATTGCGTCCGCTGATTGCCGAAACGACCGCCAAAGCGTTGGAGGCTTCCCAAGCCGCCGATGTGCAAACCGGTCCCGCTCGACGCGGCGATATTCCCACCCAGGAACGTCACCTGAAGATGTTGGCGGACCACCCTGCCTGGCAACAAATCTATCAACACATAAGTAACGATATATGGGAAACTTCAAAGAAGACATAGCTCGCATTCGAGCCATCGTACTGGACGTGGATGGCGTTCTGACCGACGGTGGCATTCAGATCACCCCGGAGGGCGATTTTATCCGTCGCTACAACTCTAAGGACGGTTTTGTGCTCTCCTACGCCCTCAAAAAAGGGTATCATGTAGCCATTATCACCGGAGGACGAGGCAATACGCTGAAAGTCCGTTTCGACATGCTGGGGATTCGGCATGTCTATCTGAACTGCCTGGCCAAACTGGAAGCGCTTCACGATCTGATGGCGAAACTCAATCTCGCACCCGAAGAGATTCTCTATATGGGTGACGACATTCCGGATATCAATCCCATGCTGCATGTAGGCATGCCGGTTTGTCCGGCTGATGCCTCCCCTGAGGTAATCAATATTTCCCGCTACGTCTCTCAATTCAAGGGCGGGGAAGGATGTGTACGCGACGTGGTGGAACAGGTTCTCCGAGCCCGGGGCGACTGGTACGTTCCGGGTGAAAAGATCGACAACGTTGCCTCCCGCTAACTTCCGGCACTTCGGCTTTTCTTCCTACAAACGGTCCCTATCGGCGGGGCCGTTTTCTTTTTTGATCCCTTACGCTATTCTCCATACACTGTCCAAAAAATAGACATCTCCTGTCTAAAAATTAGACAAACCATTGCTACACAAGGAATATCAACTATCTAATTATATGACAATTAGACCAAATGGCATTATTCTTGTCCCAAATAGAAACTAAAGAACCTAAAAGCTAAAAAGGATGGGGTTTTCGCTCAGAAATCTATACCATATTCTAAAAAGTTATAAAACAGCCTCTCTATTAAATCTTTTGGGGCTATCGGTCGCCTTCACCGCATTCATACTCATTGCGATGCACGTCCGATACGAATACTCCTATAATCAATTTCCCCTGCAAGATCGAATCTTCCGCTTCGAATATTTCCGGGACAGCATACAATGGGAGCCCAATTTTTCCCGCCCGGCCAGCGAACTGATGTTAACGGCCTCTCCGCACATTGAAGCCGGAGGTCTGTTGCGCGTCAACTTGCCCGTCCCTTTCTATATCACCACGGATGAAAAAGCCGAACAACAGGGGATTCGCGCCTCTATCGAACGTATTACACCTGGATTCACCCGCGTTTTCAGTTTTGATATGATCGAAGGGGACGACTCTCTGCAAACCTCCGATCAAGTTTTGATTCCCCAAAGTTTGGCCCATCATCTGTTCGGAACGCAGAGGGCCGTAGGCCGGAGTTTACAAATTTCCGAGTTCGGCGCGGAGGGCCAATGGTACGACTCCCCTTGGGGAGCCCGATACCCCACCCACGTCACCATTCGAGGTGTCTACCGCGATTTTCCCTCCAATTCTCTAATTGCCAATCACATCTACGGCAAACAAGACGAACAGGAGCTGAAATCGAATTGGAATATGGGCATCTTCTATTGCTACCTGAGACTCGATTCGCCCCATTCCGTCGATGAAGTAATCGACAACTATCTGCAACGTTACCCGCCCAAAGCAGGGGGCGATCATATGAAAGCTATTCGGTTACGATGTGTAGAGGATCTCTATTTCGGAGAATACATCAGCAACGACTATATCCCGCACGGCAATAAAACCGTCACCGATGTACTGCTGATGATCGCCCTGCTGGTCATTCTCATCGCGACCATCAATTTCGTCAACTTTTCGGTCGCCCTGACCCCACTCCGCATCAAAGGAATCAACACCCAAAAAGTATTAGGATGTCCCATCGGCCGACTACGCAGAAATCTGGTGATGGAATCCTTCTGCACGACCACGCTCGCTTTTCTGTTGGCGCTTTTTTGGGTCTGGACCCTCGAAGAATCCCATAGCCTCGACTCCTTACTCGGCGATTCGCTATCCATATCCCGCCATCTTCCACTGATTGGACTGAGTGCTCTTTTAGCCTCCGTCATCGGCATACTGGCAGGCCTCTATCCTGCCTGGCATATGACCTCATTCCCAACCGCACTGGTGCTCAACGGATCCTTCGCCGTCTCGGGGCGAGCCAAATTCATCCGCGAAGGTCTGATCGGTATCCAATACGTCATTTCTCTCGCCCTGATCATTTGTGCGCTATTCATCTATCTGCAGAACCGATACATCCGCCACGTCAACCTCGGTTTCGACAAAGAGTATCTGCTACAGGTCCGCCTGTCCGAAGAGATGGCTCTGAACGATAACCAACGCTACAAACAACGGCTTCTGGAGCATCCCGACATTGTCGATGTAGCTTTCACCCAGCAAAAATTCGTAAGCGATGACATCAAACCCAACCTGGGAACCACCTATAAAGGAAAGCACTATTACCACTACCTGCTTCAGGTATCGTATAACTTTCCGGACCTAATCGGCGTCCATGCCACGCAAGGGCGCAATTTTCTGCCGGGCGACGAACAACGTACCGACCAACGGTCCGTATGGATGTTCAATGAATCGGCCGCCGAGATGATGAATTTAGAGGTCGGAAGCGAAATCGAAGGAAGAGCCATCGTCGGTATTTTTCCCGATCTGCATTTCGAATCCATGTACTACCCCATCAAACCCATGGGATTTCTGGTCTCGCCCAAAGGAGCATGGCACATTCACTTCCCGCTTGTATTTTCCTATATTAAAGTACGAGGAAACGATCCTTCCGGAGCCATTGACCATATCCGCCGAACCCTCTCCGAAATCGATCCTCTTTATCCGGCTGACATTCAGTTTTTCGACACGACACTCCATGACCTATACCAACAAAGCCGCCGGCAAAGCCTGATGATTACGTTGTTCAGTCTGATGGCCGTCTTGCTGTCCATCGTCGGAGTATTCGGCTTGGTGGTCTTCGAGGCGCAAGGCAGGGCAAAAGAGATCGCTTTGCGTCGGGTGATGGGAGCTACGGTTCGTGAAATTCTGTACATGTTCAACCGACGATTTATCCGAATCGTCCTGCTCTGCTTTGTGATCGCCGCACCGATCGCCTGGTTCGGCGTCCAAACCTGGCTGCAACGTTTCGCTTACAAAACACCGATTCATCTTTGGATGTTCGGCGTAGCCTTTGTGGCCATTCTACTTCTGACCGTCCTTACCGTCACGTTCCAAAGCTATCAAACAGCAACGGCCAATCCTACCCGTTCCCTCCACAAATAACCGCACTACTTCCCGGCCAACAGGCGATCGGCCAACAGCGGCATGCCTTCAGCTGCCCGCATGCGAATATGTTCCAACGGATTGCGAATCCCCGTTGTATCGGGTTGATTGGGATCGACCAGATAGACCGGGATATCCGGACGGACATACCGCACCAAGGAGGCCGCCGGATAAACGGCCAGCGAAGTTCCCACAATAATCAGGATATCGGCCGTCGCCGCAATTTTGGCGGCCTGATCGAACATCGGCACACTCTCCCCGAAAAAGACCACAAACGGCCGCAATAACGACCCGTCCGGTGCTTTGGCCTGGGGATCCTGCCACCAGCCCTCCAACGGAACAATCAAATTTTCATTGATACTGCTACGCAGTTTACGGATCTCTCCATGCAGATGGGTAATCCGACTGCTGCCCGCCCGTTCATGCAGGTCATCGATATTTTGCGTAATGACCTCCACATCATAAGCCTCTTCCAAGCGACGAATCGCCCGATGAGCCGCATTGGGGGTCGTTTCGATCACCTCTTTGCGGCGGGTATTGTAAAAGTCGATCACCAGATTTCGATTCTTGATCAGGGCTTCCGGTGTACAAACATCTTCGATACGATATTTATCCCACAAACCGTCCGAATCTCGGAAGGTCGAGATACCGCTATCGGCACTAACACCGGCACCGGTAAAGACTACTATTTTCGGTCGCGTTTCCATAGCTTCGATTCTATTTTTAGACAAAGTAAACGATTTTTAGCGTCTGTTATCTTTTTTTCTACAAACAAAGGCCTCTCTTTCGAGAAGCCTTTGCGCTTTGAAGACCAACTTTTTTGTTAGAAACGATAACCGGCCGTAATCGTAAAGACTCCGTTACGGCTCGTACCCGCATTTTTATAATCCCATATATTCGTAGCTCCAATGCCGTAACGAGCATCCAGAATCAGCCCCATCGGGAATTCATAAGAAACCCCTACCGGGATCGTCAGATCGACCGATTTCAGGCCATCGGTACCCGACTCCTTATCTCCGAAAAGCCGGCCCGATGAACCTAACAAGAAACCGGGTTGCAAACCGGCTTTCACGGCCAAATTTCCCCAAACATAGAAGTTTGCCAGGATAGGAATATTCAAATAGCTCAACGTCATTTTGTTGTCACTATTATAACGACACCCCTGGGCTGAATAGAGCAAATCGGCAGACAAAGCAAACATATCCATGAAACGATAGTCTGCAAACACCCCACCGGTAAACCCGATCATCGATCCTACACCCGATCCGGCATTAGACACGCCAGCTACATTCATCCCGGCTTTCACCCCCCAGCCAAAACCTTGGGCCGAAGCTACCGTGGTCAACGCGACCAGACTCACAATCAATAATGCAATTTTTTTCATAGTTTTTCTTTGTTCGTTAATAAATCCATTCTGTATAGCGTAGCGCAGGTACACGATCAATACCTTCCAGACAAGGATCATTCCATGCGGCTATTCATTCTATACAACGCTATTTGCGTCCAGAGGTTACACGATCAATCCTCAAAAAACGTCGAGTTTTCCGTTATCAGAACCTCAATTAAGCACTTAACCTAAGATAAAACTATAAAAAAAAGCGCATTTCTCCTTCCGATCTTTCAAAAAAGCCCTCCGTAGCGTAGACTTTCGGCCATATAGAACATTTCCAGAGGCAGTCTGTCTGCCCCGCAACGGTCATGGTTTGACAAAACGCATCGACACCCAACCGTCGCGTCGACGATCCTCGACCCGTTCCAATCCCAACGACGTCGCCCGAGCGGCTATGGACGGTATATCCTGTTCCAGAATTCCACTGACCAGCAAAACGCCCTGGGGATTCAGACTCTGAACGTAGGCTTCCATGTCTCGCAACAAAATATTGCGATTGATATTGGCCAAAATGAAATCATAATGCTTTCCCTCCAGCAGGGAAGCATCGCCTAAATAAGGGGTAATTTGAGCGGAGACCCCATTTGCCGCGATATTTTCGCGACAATTTTCGTAGGCCCAGGAGTCGATATCGATCGCATCGACATGGGAGGCGCCACGTTTGACCGCCAGAATCGCCAACACTCCGGTACCGGAGCCCATATCCAATCCATTACCCGATACCGGCATATCCAACAACTGACTCACCATCAGACAGGTCGTGGCATGATGGCCGGTTCCGAAGGACATTTTGGGCATAATTTCGATTTCATATTCAAATCCCGGCTGCGATTCGTGAAACGGTGCCCGAATCAAACAGCGTCCATCCACGATAATCGGTTCGAAATGGGACTCCCAAACGGCATTCCAGTTCGTATCCGGCATCGTTTCGACCGAAAACGGTTGTCCGATCTCCTGCAGAAAACGTTCGATCTCCGCCTTCTCCTCCACATAAGCCCGAACCGGCATATAGGCTTTGAGGCAGCCCTCTTCCTCCCGAAACGAATCGAACGACCAATCACTCAACTGGGCCGTCAAGATTTCGGCCGGTTCGCCCGCCTGAACCGGCAGCGACATTTCGATATATTGCATGTATAACCAATTTTAGTTCAAACAAAATTAGTAATTTTGGCGTATGAGTTGGGACAGCGAGTTAAAAAATTACCTCTATTACATTAAACTGGAGAAGAAACTCTCCGACAACACGGTCGAAGCGTACCTGCGCGATTTGCGCCAGATGGCCGAATATCTCCTCCAGGAGTTTTCGATCCGCAAGCCGGAGAAAGTGTCTCCCGAGCACATCGAAGCTTTTCTGGCGCATCTATATGATCAAGGAGCCGAAAAAAGCACCCAGGCCCGGGTATTGAGCGGCATCAAGAGCTTTTTCAACTATCTGTTAATCAACGACCGGATCGAAACGCTGCCGACCGAGTTCATCGACGCTCCGAAAATCGGCCGCAAATTGCCCGACGTGCTCAGCGTCGAAGAGATCGGAAAATTACTGGACGCCATCGACCTGAGCCAACGCTTCGGGCACCGCAACAAGGCCATGATCGAAACCCTGTACAGCTGTGGATTGCGTGTGAGCGAACTGATCACGTTACGCATCAGCGATCTGTTCTTTCAGGATGGGTTTATTCGGGTGATCGGCAAAGGCGACAAACAGAGACTGGTTCCGATCAGTGATTCAGCCATTCGCCTGATCCAGCTCTATCTGGATCAACGAAACCACCTCCCGGTCAACGAAAAATACGCCGACACGCTATTTCTGAACAATCAAGGGAAGGGTCTAACCCGTGTCATGGTTTTTCATATCGTTCGCGAGTTGGCCGCCAAAGCGGGTATCGACAAAAAGATTAGTCCTCACACCTTTCGCCACTCCTTTGCCACCCATCTATTAGAGGGGGGAGCCAGCATTCGCCAGGTGCAAGAGATGTTGGGTCATGAATCAATTCTGACCACCGAGATCTACACCCACCTGGACCGTGAGACCCTTCGCGAAAATCTCGAGCAACACCATCCGCTCGCCGAAGAATAACCGCAGGATCGCATCTTGGGACCCCCGCCCCCTACCCTCCGACTGAAGCGCCCCCCGTGCAGCACCTTCATAACACAAAGGCCCGGTCCTGAGGACCGAGCCTTTGTGTTATCGGATCAAGTGTAGTTTATTTGACCGGAGTCGTTGCCTTAATGTAGTGGTGGTGTTCCCCGTAACGTTCGAAAGCGGCCCGATCGAGCTCTTCCTGATGGTCGGGGTGGGCAATACTGATGATCAAACGTGCCCGTTCCTGGAAGGTCTTGCCATAGAGGTCAACGGCCCCATATTCGGTTACCAGCCAGTGAATGTGAGCACGGGTCGTAACCACCCCTGCCCCCAAGGTCAATACCGGAGCGATTTTGCTGATTCCCTTATTGGTAACAGACGGCATGGCCAGGATGGCCTTCCCGCCCTTGGAGCACGAAGCCCCATAAACGAAGTCGACCTGACCGCCAAAGCCCGAATAGAATTTGGTACCCAGCGAGTCAGCACATACCTGACCGGTCAGATCCACCTGCAAGGCCGAGTTGATTGCCGTTACTTTCGGGTTTTTGGCGATGATATAGGGATCGTTGGTATAACCGACATCCATCATGGCTACCCCCGGGTTGTTATCGATGAAGTCATACACCTTCTGGGAACCCATCAGGAAGGTCGACACCATTTTCCCCTTATCGATGGCTTTGTTGCGTCCGTTGATCACCCCTTTTTCGACCAGCGGCAACACCCCGTCGGCAAACATTTCGGTGTGAATCCCCAAGTTTTTGTGATCGCCCAACTGAGCCAACACGGCATTCGGAATCGCACCGATCCCCATCTGCAGGCAGGCCCCGTCTTCGATCAAGGCGGCACAGTTTTTCCCGATCTTCGTTTCGATTTCCGAAGGAACGCTGAAGTGGGCTTCCTGCAGCGGGCAATCTTCCTGGACAAAGATGTCGATGTCATCCAACGGAATAAAGGCATCCCCGAACGAACGAGGCACATATTTATTGATTACCGCGATAACGTAATCGGCACATTCGACGGCCGCCAAGGTAGCGTCCACCGAAGTCCCCAACGAAACATAACCGTGCTGATCCGGCAGCGACACCTGGATCATGGCTACGTTACAAGGTAGCACCCCGCTCCGGTAGAGGCGTTGCGTTTCGCTCAAAAAGACCGGAATATAGTCGGCGTATCCGGACTGAGTCACCTTGCGGACATTCCCCCCCACGAAGAAAGAATCCAACTGGAAAATGCCTTCAAATTCGGGATCGGCATAAGGAGCCGGTCCTTCGGTGTGCAGATGGTGGATGTGGACGTCTTTGAGTTCTTTGTTCCGTCCCCGATCGCACATGGCTTTAATCAAACACTGGGGAGCACTGGCCACACTGCTCAAGTGGACATGATCGCCCGACTTGATGACTTTGACCGCCTCGGCGGGCGATACGAATTTGATTTGTTTCATGGTTTAGTATCTGATTTTATAAAAGATCCGTCGCTGGAAAACGCAAATTTAATCATTTTTCCGGCAGAAATAAGGTCAAACCGGAAATATTCTCTTATTTTGCGCCATTGACCTTTCATTGTATCCAGATATGACCGCCCTGACCGACTCCGCTATCTCGCGTTTCTTCCGACGATTAACGCTTTCCCAGATCTTTTGGGCCGGCTGTGTGCTGACCCTGCTGTATGCCGCCTTCAGTCGGGGTGCCTACCACTCGGACGAACATTACCAGATTCTGGAATATGCCCACATGAAACTGTTCGGAACCCCCACTCCCGATCAACTCCCGTGGGAATATGGGCTGATGATGTGTCCGGGCCTGCAACCGCTGATCGCCTATGGTCTGGGGTGGCTTTTAGTGCAGCTACATCTCTACTCCCCCGTTCTGTTAGTCTTTCTGTTGCAACTGCTGAGCGGCGCATTATCCATCGGAACGACCCTGTTCTTCTTCCGAACCATTCGCAACGAACTCGGAGGCGAAAATGGAGAGAAAGGATTTCTGATCCTAAGTTTTTTTTCTCTGGTTCATGGCGTTTCTGCATGTCCACTTCAACGCCGAAATGCTCTCCGGTAATCTGCTTCTGCTGCTCATTACCTTATATCTAAAATTCCGGGAACGGCACCCAAGTCACCCCTTTCAATGGGGCATCCTTCTCGGAGCCGTAGCCGGACTGCTATTCATTACCCGTTTTCAAATGGGTTTTGCGCTGCTGGGTTTCGGCATCTGGCTGTTGGTATATGATCGTCGATGGAACCTCATCGCCGGAATGGTACCCGGGTTTGCAGTCATATTACTTTTAGGGGCACTTTGCGACCGCTGGTTATATGGGCAATGGTGCCTAACTCCGATCAACTACCTTCGTGAAAACATTGTGGACGGCCACATGAATGTTTTTGGAGCCGAGCCCTGGTACTTTTACCTGGAAGCCATGCTCGGCCAGGGAGGCGCCCTGTTCGGGCTATGTGTACTGATCGCCACCCTCTATTTCTTCATTACTCGGCCCCGTCACCTGATCACCTGGACGTTGATTCCTTTCCTGGTCGTCCATCTGCTGGTCTCGCATAAAGAGTTGCGGTTTCTTTTCCCGGCCCTCTTTTTCGCCCCCTACCTGCTGATGGTGTGGTTTCGGAATCTGCCGAAGACGGTATGGCAGAAAAAGGGTATTCGTGTCCTCGGCTATCTATTGGGCATTGTCAATGGGCTTTTAATCATCTATGCCCTCTGTTTTCCGGATCCGAACATGCGTTTCTACGACGACATGAGAGCCTATTGCCGCGACAAAACACAGGTTCGGCTATTCAGTCTGAAAAACGAACGGACCTATTACCAAATTCCGGAAAACGTCATTGGTCCCCGGGAGGTGGTCTCGGCATTCTATACCCCTCGGAATCTGCAACGAACCTCTTTCGACAATCTCGCACAATTGGAAGAAGCCGCCCGGAAAGCACGCGAGAAAGGAGAAGATAATCTACTTATTCTCAGCGAAAACCCCCACCTAATCGACACTCTTTCTTTACCTATGGAGAAGATTCCCTGGAGTCCATTTCCCCGTTGGGTAACCCGCTATCTGAACTTCAATAACTGGACCTCGCGCAGCATCGAACGAGCCAACCTCTACCGCGTTCTTTCTCAAGAAGAGGCTCCTCGTCCGACTCCTTAAAAACAAAGCTCTCCATATTTCACACATTTGATTCTAACGACTTAAAATGTACAGAATTTATTAGAGAGACTTCCTTTTGTTATAAATTTCAATTATCTTGGGTGAAGTAAAACCGAATTCACTTTCCTTATGACACTTACCCCAAGAACCGAGCTCGACGACGTGGTCATCCGTTTTTCGGGCGATTCGGGGGACGGCATGCAAATGACCGGCACCCTATTCAGCGACAGTTCGGCCCTGCAGGGCAATGACATCGCCACCTTTCCGGACTATCCGGCCGAAATCCGGGCTCCCCAAGGGACCGTCGCCGGCGTCTCCGGATTTCAGGTCCATTTCGCCGACCATGCGATCAACACACCGGGCGATCTGTGTGACGTTTTGGTCGCCATGAATCCGGCCGCTCTGAAAGCCAACGCCCGTTGGCTGAAAAGCCATGCCGCCATCATCTGCGACAGCGACTCCTTCCACGAAAAGAATCTGCAACGGGCCGGCTTCAAAACCGACGACCCGATCGCTGAACTCGGGCTGAACGATCATCCGATCTTTTTCCCACCCATCTCGTCCATGACACGCGATGCCGTCGCCGATCTGGATCTCGATCTGAAAGCAGCCCTGAAATGCAAAAATATTTTCGTGCTGGGGCTATGCTACTATCTCTTCGACCGGCACCTTGACCATACGATCGACTTTCTACAGCGCAAATTCGCCAAAAAACCTGTAATCGCGCAAGCCAATATCCAAGCGCTCAAAGGTGGCTACAATTACGGAGCGAACACCCATGCGTTTGCCGACACCTACTCCGTCAAAGCCGCTCCGAGTGAACCCGGCATCTACCGCAGCATCAGCGGCAACCAAGCGATCGCATGGGGTTTTCTGGCGGCCTCCGAAAAGAGCGGTCGACCACTTTTCTGCGGTTCTTACCCCATCACACCCGCCACTGCCATTCTGGAAGAGCTGGCCAAACGCAAAGACCTCGGCGCCAAAACACTCCAAGCCGAAGACGAAATCGCCGGCATCTGTACAGCCATCGGAGCCTCGTTTGCCGGCCATTTTGCCGTCACGACCACCTCGGGTCCCGGCCTTTCGCTCAAATCCGAAGCGATCGGGCTGGCCGTCATGACGGAGTTACCATTGGTCATCGTCGATGTACAACGGGGTGGACCCTCCACCGGTCTCCCCACCAAAACCGAACAAAGCGATCTGGGACAGGCTCTTTGGGGACGTAACGGCGAATGTCCGCTGGTGGTGATCGCCGCCAGTACACCGTCGGACTGTTTCCACTACGCCTTCTGGAGCGGTAAAATTGCCATGGAACATATGACGCCTGTATTATTCCTGTCGGACGGCTTCATTGCCAACGGTACGGAACCCTGGCGTATTCCCTCGATGAGCGACTACCCGGCCATCCATCCGCCCCTTATCCAAGAGGCCCCCGAAGGCGGCTTCATGCCCTATGCCCGCGATGCCGAGCGGTTAGCCCGCAGTTGGGCGCTGCCCGGCACCAAAGGACTGGAACACCGGATCGGCGGTCTGGAAAAGGATTTTCTGAAAGGATCGGTTTCGTATGATCCCGACAACCATCAGCGCATGGTTCAGATGCGTGCTGCCAAAGTGGCCCGCGTGCAAGAATACCTGCCGACGCAAACCGTGATCGGAGAGCCGGAAGGGGATTTATTGATTGTCGGTTGGGGCGGTACCTACGGCCATCTGTTGTCGGCGGTACAATCGCTGCAAGCCGAAGGGGAAAAGATTTCGCTCTGCCATTTCCATTTCATTCACCCTCTGCCCAAAGGAGTTCCCGAAATTTTCCGCCGATTCCGTCGGATATTGGTTTGTGAACTGAATTCCGGACAAATGGCCGCTTACCTGCGTACCGCCTGCCCCGGGTTCGAGTACCTGCAATACAACAAAGTCCAGGGCCTGCCCTTCACGGTGAGTGAACTGCAAGCGGCCTTTCGTCAGCAACTAAAAGCCTAAAACGTCATGAATGAATCTTCGCCCTACAAATATCTTCCTGCTGATTTTCGCAGTGATCAAGAGGTAAAATGGTGTCCCGGTTGCGGCGACCATGCCATTCTCAACTCCGTACTCAAGGCGCTGCCGGAAGTGGCCGAAGCACTCCACTATCGACACGAACGCTTCACCTTCGTATCGGGGATCGGCTGTTCGTCCCGTTTCCCCTACTACGTCAACACCTATGGTTTTCATGGCATTCATGGACGAGCCACCGCCATCGCCACCGGTGTCAAGGTTGCCAACCCCAAGCTGTCGGTCTGGCAAATTTCGGGAGACGGCGATGCGCTGGCCATTGGGGGAAACCACTTCATTCACGCCATCCGACGAAACATTGACATCAACATCCTGTTGTTCAACAACGAGATCTATGGCTTGACCAAAGGTCAGTATTCACCTACCTCCAAATTGGGTAAAATCACCAAAACCTCTCCCTACGGGACCATCGAACATCCCTTCAATCCGGGTGAGGTCGTTTTGGGGGCTCGGGGAACCTTTTTTGCCCGAAGCATCGATGTCGAACTGACCCTGACCCAACAATGTCTGGTGGCAGCGGCCAAACACGATGGAACCTCTGTGGTCGAAATTCTACAAAACTGCATCATCTTCAACGACAAGACCTTCGGCGACTTTGCACTTTCGAAAGAGTTACGGGCCGAGCGTACCATCACCCTGCGGCACGGCGAGCGGATGATCTTCGGTCGTAACCGCGACAAAGGTCTGGTTCAGATCGGCATGAAGCTGATGGTCGTCACCCTCGGAGAAGGAGGGGTAACCGAAGATGACATCCTAATCCACAACGCCCACGAGCCCAATCCGGGGATTCACATGATGCTGGCCAATATGAGCTATCCGAACTACCCGGTAGCCCTGGGCGTCATTCGCGATGTCCCCGACCATACCTACGACGACAATCTTCGGGATCAGGTCGAAGAGGTTCGGGCCCACGGCGCCTACCACGATGTCGATGCGCTGCTGCACAGCGGAGACACCTGGGAAGTCAAATAGACACCTTTGCGCCAACGCTTCAAGGTTTTCCAAGCAACCCCGACATCCTTGAGCGGGCCTATACCGAATATTTCGCCGCCGTCTCCGGATTCATACCGAACCTTCGGCGACACTTTTCCCCTCCTCCCACAAAAAAGAGAAGGCTCCACATGTGGAGCCTTCTCTTTTGGTATTCGTTTCCCGAACTTGTACGGGAGAGCTTTTACTTTTTGAATTCAGCGAAGAAATCGTTCCCTTTGTCATCGACCAACAAGAAGGCCGGGAAGTTTTCCACATAAATCTTGCGGACAGCTTCCATGCCCAGTTCCGGGAAATCGACGACTTCAACCGATTTGATGCTGTTTTTGGCCAAAATCGCAGCCGGTCCTCCGATCGAACCGAGGTAGAAACCGCCATGCTTTTTACAAGCATCGGTCACAGCTTGCGACCGGTTTCCTTTGGCGATCATTACCATCGATCCACCAAGGCCCTGGAATTCATCCACATAGGGATCCATACGCCCGGCCGTCGTCGGCCCGAAGCTCCCCGAAGCCATGCCTTTCGGCGTCTTAGCCGGACCTGCATAATAGATCGGGTGTTTCTTAAAGTATTCGGGCATCGGTTTCCCTTCATCGATCATCGCTTTAATGCGGGCATGGGCAATATCCCGAGCCACAATCATCGTCCCCTTGACATTGAAACGGGTTTTCACAGGGTATTTCGACAAGATTTCACGCACTTTGTCCATCCCCTGATCCAAGTCCAGTTCCACCGCCGGTTTCATATTCGGAGGCGTCGAGGGCAGGAATTGAGCCGGGTTCTTTTCCAGTTCTTCCAGGAAAATCCCCTCTTCCGTAATTTTACCTTTCACATTACGGTCGGCACTGCAGCTCACCCCGATCCCTACCGGGCACGAGGCGGCATGACGCGGCAGACGAATCACCCGTACGTCATGAACCAGGTATTTACCCCCGAACTGAGCTCCTACGCCGCTCTGTTGACAAATCTTCAGGATCTTTTCTTCCCATTCCAGATCCCGGAATGCCTGACCGCCTTCGTTACCATGCGTCGGAAGGTGATCCAGATAACCGGCCGAAGCTTTTTTCACCGTCGTCAGACAGGCCTCGGCAGAGGTACCCCCGATCACAACCGCCAAGTGATACGGCGGACAAGCGGCCGTCCCCAAATCCATGATCTTGGATTTGATAAAAGCGGTCAAGGTCTTTTCGTTCAACAGCGATTTGGTTTGTTGATAGAGGAAGGTTTTGTTCCCCGAGCCCCCACCTTTGGTGATAAACAGAAAGTGATATTCATTCCCCTGCGTTGCATACAGGTCGATCTGCGCCGGCAGATTCGTGGCACTGTTCTTTTCATCGAACATCGTAAAGGGAACGACCTGCGAATAACGCAAGTTGCGATCCCGATACGTTTCATACACTCCTTTCGAGAGGGCTTCCGCATCATTGCTTCCGGTGTAGACATCTTCCCCCTTTTTACCGATCACGATGGCCGTTCCGGTATCCTGACAGGTCGGCAACTCTCCTTCGGCGGCCACCGTCTGGTTCAGCAACATGGTATATGCCACAAATTTGTCGTTGTCGGTCGCTTCCGGATCGGAAAGAATGTGCTGCAACTTCTGCAAATGCGCGCTGCGCAGGTAAAACGATACGTCGGCAAACGCCTCACGAGACAACAATTCCAGACCTTTAGGATCTATCTGGAGAATCTTGCGACCCCCGCATTCTACGACCTTGACATAATCTTTGGTCAACAGACGATAGCGGGTGGTATCGGCTGAGAGCGGAAATGGCTCCTGATACTTAAATTCGCTCATATCTTCGATTTGGTAAGGTTGATTTCAGAGATACAAAGGTACATATTTACGTCGTTTTTCCTACATTTGTCCTCAATAAAATCAAACCTCCACACCCTATGCTCGGGACTTTGGTCAACACGGGAGCTATTGTAGCCGGCAGTCTGGCCGGCATGCTCATTCAGTCTCGTTTGCCGGAGAAAATGACGTCGATTCTTTTTCAGGGCGTCGGGCTGATGACCCTGACCATCGGAATTTCAATGGCCATTCAATCCCAGCATCTGATCGTCACCGTGCTCAGCGTAGTGTTGGGTGCCATACTGGGCCAATGGATCGACATCGACCGCCGCCTCCGAAACCTGACCGAGCACTGGCTACGCCACAGTTCCAAACCGTCCAACCCCGAAATCACAGAGAAGACGGTATCGCTTGCCGAACAACGCACCGCTCGATTCACCGAGGGGTTCGTTACGGCATCCATGCTCTTTTGCACGGGATCGATGGCCATTCTGGGGGCTATTGAAGACGGGAGTGGCGCCACGCCTCAATTATTGCTAAGCAAATCCATCATGGATGCCGTCGCTTCGATAGCCTTGGGCGCTTCGTTCGGTATCGCGGTCCTGTTTTCGGCCATTCCGGTTCTGATCTACCAAGGTTCGCTCACCCTCTTGGCCGCCTTGTTGACCCGCCACATGAGCGAGAGCATGATGGCCGACCTGACTTCCGTTGGAGGCATTCTATTGATAGGGCTCGGAATCAACATTTTGGGAATCAAGCAAATCAACATCACCAATATGTTGCCGTCCCTGCTCATCGTCGTCCTTTTATCTTATTGTTGGTAACCGTACGCCTCAAAGGCTGAAAATCCGTTTTCGTATGCAAAAAATCTGGATATGGCTCTGTTTGCTGCCCCTCGTACTGGGAAGCTGCCAATACAGCAAACGCATCCCAAAAACCACCATACTGACCGGCGAGATCATTCATCGAACCGCCCACAGCCCTTCGGCCGTGCGAATCTGGTTTACCGACCCGGTGTTCGAAGAGACACAGGTGTGCATGCTCGACTCGACCGGACAGTTTGAGGCCCGAGCCGACATATTGATCGCCCAAAACCACCTTCTGCAATATGGCGACGAATTCATCCCATTTTATGCCGCTCCCGGCGATTCGATCCATATCACCATCGACGCCGCCCGATTCAATCGTCATCATGACGGCATTGCTTTCTCCGGTGACCACCAGGATTTCAACCAGGCCTTCGATCCGTGCGTGCGGCATATGGATTCGCTGATTCACCCGCTGAACGCCCAAACGCTCGACGGATGGCCGATCGACACCCTCAGCCTGCATTTGGAAAAAGAGATCCAACGCCTGACAGACGCCCTACATAGCTATGCTCAAACCCGACATCTGCCTAAGGAACTGATCCGTCACATGGAAATCGATCTGACCTATCGAGTGGCCGAGCTGTATGATGTCTACAAACAGGGAGACTCTTCCCGTACCGCCCGTCAGGAGCGTTATCAAATGTACCGAAGTGCGCCTTTCGAACCCGACAACCCCAAACTGTTCGAAAGCATTCACTATCCGAGTTACCTGACCCATTACAGTCAGGCGTTGATCGATGCCCGCCTGCCGGAAGCGGTGTTACAAGGGCCCCGTCTCGACTACCTGACCGCTGCCGCCAAACTGATCGCGTCGGAAGAGGAGGCCACCCTCTGCCGTGACTACATGCTCTACCGATTGATTTGGGACCAACGCAAAGAGCCCGGCTTGGAAACGATCTTACCCAACCTAACCTTTCTGTTTACCAATGCCTATATCGCCGATTATCTTTCGACACAGGTGCGTCAAGTGCGCGACCTTGGATCAACCCCTCCTGACTCGCTGCCACTTCAGAGTCTGACCTACCTCGATGCCTCGAATCATCCCCAGAAATTGGCCGACACCGACTTCTTGGAGCATCTGCGGACCACCTATCCAGAGAAAGTGATCTATCTCACGCTGTACACCGCCACCGATGACTCTTGTCGACGAGAATTGCTTCAAAGCGGTCCCCTGCACCGTCATTATCTCGGTAAAGAGGTCGTCTTTGTCAATCTGTGTGTGGATTCCGAATATAATGCCTGGCGACCGACCGTACGCCGTCTGGGCATCGAAGGAGAAAACTATTTCGTGAATATGGCCGAAAGCGAAGCCCTGCGTCGCCTCTATCACACGATGGACACCCCGACCTTTCTCTTGATAGACCGACAGGGCAAGATTGTCTCCACCCAGGCGGCTCCCCCGTCCCAACGGGACAAGGCTATACAACAGATCGACGAATGGTTGCAAGCGTCTCCCGAATCGACCGACCACAACGAATAGAGTGTTCCCGAGCGAGCGATGCATCGGTCGTCCTACCGAAAAGAAACGTCGGAGCCCGCTAAGACATAGGTCATAAAGGAACAACGCTGGGATCCATGACTCGACAGGCGGGCGGCCTTAACGCCAATCGATCCGAAAGCCTCCCTCCATGACCCTCTTCCGGTTCGGCCTTTTCGTCCGTATTGCCCGACTTTTGGACGGTTTTCGCCCGTTCATCCACCCGCTGCTCCACGCCATCCAACAAGAAGATCCACAAAGTTTTGTTTTTTGTCGAAAGATGTTTATCTTTGTGGCTCATTTCATGAACCCTATTCATTAAAAACAAGTGATTATGAATCATTACGAAACCGTTTTCATTGCCACTCCGGTACTTTCGGACGTTCAGCTGCAGGAAGCTGTCGGCAAATTCCGCGGTGTTATCACCGAAAACGGCGGTCAGATCATCAGTGAAGAGGATTGGGGACTGCGCAAGCTGGCCTATCCCATTCAGAAAAAGACCACCGGCTTCTATTTTCTCATCGAATTCGAAGGCGAAGGCGATCTGGTTGAAAAACTGGAAACCCAATATCGCCGCGACGAACGCGTCATTCGCTTTTTGACCTTCAAAATGGACAAATATGCGATCGAATACGCTGAAAAACGCAGAAACAAAAAAAATACCGCAAAAGCAGAATAAGCCATGGCACAGAATCAATCCGAAATCAGATATTTGAATCCCCCTACCGTAGAGGTTAAAAAGAAAAAATACTGCCGTTTCAAAAAAGCCGGCATCAAATACGTAGATTACAAAGATCCCGAATTCCTGAAGAAATTCTTGAACGAACAGGGTAAAATTCTGCCCCGTCGTTTGACCGGGACCTCGCAGAAATTCCAGAAAAAAGTGGCTACGGCCGTTAAACGTGCACGTCACCTGGCTATTCTGCCGTTCGTAACCGATATGTTCAAATAATAAAACCGGAGGAAGAAACCATGCAAGTAATTCTGATCAAAGATGTAGAGAACCTGGGCTATGCCAACGACATCGTAGAGGTTCGCCCCGGTTACGCCAATAACTACCTGATTCCGCAGGGTTACGCCAAAAGCGCTACCGCTTCGGCTCGCAAAGTATTGGCTGAAAATTTGAAACAACGCGCTCACAAAGAAGCTAAGATTCTGGCCGACGCTGAAGCTCTGGCTGCACAGTTGAACCTGATCAACCTGTCGATCGCCGCTAAAGCCGAAGAAGGTCGTATTTTCGGTTCGGTAACGGCCGCCAATATTGCCGAAGCCCTCGCCGAAAAAGGCTATACGGTTGACCGCAAAATCATCGTGCTGGATCCGGTGAAAACCATCGGCCAATATGAAGCTACGGTCAAATTGCACCGCAACGTAAAAGCAACCGTTAAATTCGAAGTGGTTGCCGAAGAATAGTTTTTTTGAAGCTATACCTAAAAAGCTTCCCGATCGGGAAGCTTTTTTTATTGGGTAGAATCAACAGGAGAGGATGGTTCCTCCGACCTACTGACGGAAGAATCCAGTCTCTAAAGACCCTTTAAGGGAGAGACTCTTCCCTCTTCCCTCTTCCCTCTTCCCTCTTCCCTCTTTGTCTCACATTCCCGCTATTCCCTGCTCATCACCCCTTAGCATATTCCCCATTGAACGGCTCCGAATTCCTCCTTAAGGTTCCAAAACAGGCAACTCACTCAACATCCCTCATATAACAAAAAAACCCGCTAAAAAGCGGGTTTTTTATCTCTTCAGAAGAGCAAGGGACTAGATGCCCAAATCCTGTTTTACCATCGGAAGGATGTCTATCACCGTCGCTTCATCCTGGTAAATCACGCTTCCACTCGAAACATCGAATACAAAAGTCAGGCCTTGTGCTTTCCCCACTTTTTTGATCGATTCCTGTGCTTTATTGATCACCGGCGTCATCAGATCTTGCTGCATTTTGGAATAATCCTGCTGAGCCATCTGTTGAAACTCTTGCATACGACGTTGATAATCTTCCAGTTCTTTTTCTTTGAGCTGGCGCATCGTGGGGGTCAACGAATCCTGCGTTTTCTGATAGTCCAGATATTTGGTATTGAGTTCCACCTGCATAGCTTCCATCTGGCTTCCCAACTCTTCTTCAAATTTTTGCAATTTCACGATAGCCGAATCACGGTCAGGCATAGCCATGAGGAGTTCTTGCACATTGATCGTGCCGAATTTCTGAGCGGAAGCGGCATTCCCACACATCACCAAGACTGCGGCAACCAAGAAAAGTTTCACAACAATTTTCATAAAAATAGACATTAAGTGATTTATTGATTTAGCAAGGTAATAATTTCTTCCGTCTTATTCAAGGCCGGAGAGTAATAAAGTAACGTTTGGTTATTCACAACATCCACCACCATCGTATACCCGTTGGCTTCCGCATATTTATTAATCGCCCCGAAAACCCGTTCCTGGATCGGTTTGATCAACTCCAAACGCTTTTTCATCAACTCTCCTTCCGGACCGAATTTTTCTTTCTGATAGTCGGTCACTTTACGTTCCATAGCGATGATCGCCTCTTCCCGTTCGGCCCGACGCGTATCCGACAAATATGCCTTTTGAGCCTGATAATTATTGTAGGTCTGTTCGATGGTCGCATAGGCATCATCGATGTTTTTCTGGTAGGCCGTCGTCAGCTCTTCCAACTGTTTAATCGCCTCATTGTAATCGGCCTGCGACTTGAAGATCTTTTCGGAGTTGACAAAGATATAGCCCTGGGCATATAATCCACTCACAGCGAATAGCATCAATGCTAGCAATAGAATCTGCTTTTTCATAGTCGTACATGTTAAGGTTTAAAATTGCTGACCGATCATGAAGTGGATCTGTCCTCCATGAGGTCCTGTCTGGCCCACTTCGTTGTCGAAACCATACCCCCAGTCAAAACCGAGCAACCCGACAAACGGCAGGTAAATACGAACACCTACCCCGAGTGCTCGTTTCACCCGGAAGGGATCAAAATCTTTCCACGTCGCGAATGCATTCCCGGCTTCTGCGAAGACCAAACCGTAAATCGTCGAGGTCGGCTGCAACAAGAACGGATAACGCAATTCGACGGTATATTTATTATAGGCTCGGGCATAGTTTCCGACCCCATTATTATTATACGAATAAGGCGTCAACGAACCGTTGCTATAACCACGCATGGCGATCACATCCACCCCATAGACATCGTATCCGGACATACCGTCCCCCCCGACATCGAAGCCTTCGAACGGAGAAGGTTTATACTTGTCGTACGCTCCGAGATATCCCATCTGAGCCCGGGCCATCATCACCAATTTACGATCCCGGCTCAAGGGCACATACCACTCTCCATTCAACATCCACTTATGGAATTCGATCCACCGATAGCGTTGTTGGTTCGTCAAGTCGGTCCGGGAGTAATCGATGCCATCGAACAACGAGTAAGGTGGCGTCAGCGACAAGCTGATCGAGAAGTCGGAACCACTACGCGGATAGATCGGCTGATCGACCGTATTTCGTCCGAACGTCGTAGTAAAGGTAATGATATTCGACGTCCCGTTGCTCACCAGGAAGCTATCCCAATCTTTCAGGTTGTAGGCCTGATAGGCGATTTCGTTATAGATCGTAAAGAAGCGGTCCGGCCAGTTCAGTCGGCGACCGATCCCGACGCTGGCCCCGATCGTCCGGAAGTGTTTCGTACCGGCCTGGAAGATATTGTAGGCATTGGTTTGGTCGGAGTAGTAAAGACCCAAGGTAAAGGAGTTCGGTTTTCGTCCGCCTAACCACGGTTCCACAAAGCTCAACGAGATCGCCTTGTAATAGGTCCCGTTGGACTGCCCACGAATGGAGAGCTGCTGATTCTGCCCCGAAGGATAGGGCGTCCAACGATCTCCCTTAAAGAGGTTACGGACGGAGAAGTTATTCAAACGGACCCCGATAGATCCCACGAACATACCGCTCCCCCAACCTCCGGAGATTTCGAACTGGTCGCTGGCCTGTTCTTCCAACGGGAAGGAGATATCGACCAGCTCACTGGTTACAGGGACGATACCCGGCTGCAAGGCTTCCGGATTAAAGTGCTGCATCTGGCTCAACTGACGCAGCGTCTGCATCAACAGCGAACGATCATACAACTCACCGGGGCGCACATACAGCTCTCGACGAATTACCTTTTCATCCACCCGCAAGTTACCGGAAATGTTTACTTCGTTGATACGAGCCTGTTTTCCTTCATAGATTTTAATTTCCAAGTCCACTGAATCGGGGGCCACCACGATTTCCGTCGGTTCAATCGAGGAGAAGATATACCCGTTATTCTGGTACTCCGACGATACCGAGTAGCCTTCCGGATCCATCTCCTTGCCGATCCCCAACTGTTTCTGCAGAGACTTCCGATCATAATGGGCTCCCTTTTCGATCCCCAGAATACGGTTCAGGTATTCGGTCGAATAGACAGTATTTCCCAACCAGGAGACATTCCGGTAATAGAACTTGTTCCCCTCTTCCAGTTTGATCAGAATACCGATTCGTTTGTCGTTGATCGGATAGATCGAGTCGCTCACGATTTCCGCATTCCGGTACCCCTGGGCATTGTAGTAATCGATCAGATTTTCCTTATCTTCTTCGTAATCTTTATCTTTCAGTTTGCTACTCCGGAAGATATTGATACTTTTCTGATGGGTTTTCTTGAGGGCCTTGCGCAATTTGCGGTCCGTAAAGACCGTATTTCCTTCAAAATCGATCTTCCCGATACGCACCCGGGAGTTTCGATTGACCACAAAGGTCACATTGACCGCATTCTTAATCGTGGTGTCGTTCTCCTGACGCACATCCACCGTCACATTGCGGAATCCCTTTTCCGAATAGAACTTTCGGATGAGATCAGTCGAGTTTTTGAGCAGATAATCCGACAAATCGCCTCCTCGTTCCAAATTCAGTTTTTTCTGCAGATCGCTCAGCTCACTCTTCCGCACCCCCTCATATTTCCATTGATACACCCGAGGACGTTCTTGCAGAAATATCTCCAGATTGACACTATCGCCTACCGGCTCTGCAACGATTTTGATATCGGAATAAAAGTGCTGATCCCACATCTTCCGAATGGCCGATGAGATATAGTCACTCGGGATCATCACGGTGTCCCCTCTTTGCAGACCCGAAGTCGAAGCGATAATGTCGGGATCGAGATATTTGATACCGTTGACGTGAATCTTATTGACGATGTACTGTTTGGGGGTATCAAAATCGATCATCGGAGCATTAGGATCCAGCCGGGAGGTATCGGCTTCAGGTGGGGTTACGGATTGGACATCGTTTTGCGCTGAAACTCCGATTCCCATCCCGATGAAAACGAAGGTGATAACTGCCCTCAATCTCTTTCTCATGCTGCCGTTCGTTCTATTTCGTTAATAATCCATACCGGCGCTGGCGATTCTGAAAATCCTTCACAGCCAGATCAAACGCCTGTTCATCGAAGTCAGGCCAGAATATGTCGGTAAAATATAGTTCGCTGTAAGAAAGCTGCCAAAGCAAAAAATTACTCAAGCGATGTTCGCCACTGGTGCGGATCAACAGATCGGGGTCCGGTATGCCGGCGGTCGTCAAATGATTGGAAATCACTTCCGGAGTAATTTCAGCCGAAGAGAGCGTTCCCGCTTTCACCTCGTCCGCCAGGTGTCGCACCATTTCGGTGATTTCCCATCGTGAGCTATAATTGACAGCTATCTGTAAGGTCAATTTCGTATCACCGGCCGTCATCGCTTCACTGCGACGCAGGGCTTTTTGCACGCGTTCCGAAAGTCCCGCAATGTTTCCAATAAAGCGCATCCGTACGCCGGCTTTTTGCAGGGCGGGGGCTTCTCCCATGCTGTTTTCACAAAGCAGCTCCATCAATGCGGAGACCTCTTCGGTCGGTCGACCCCAATTTTCCGTAGAAAACGCATAAATCGTCAGGTATTCGATTCCCCAACGCGTCGCCGCCTTCACCACCCTACGAACGCTCTCCACACCTTGTACGTGACCATAAGCGCGTTCCATCCCTCGTTGTTCGGCCCATCGACCATTACCATCCATGATAATCGCCACGTGACGAGGAATGCGTTCGGGATTGTTTGAGTTCATGTTTCTTGATTCGGGATTCAACGTGCAAATATAACATTATTATGCACAAAATAGTTCATTTTTACACAGGGCCGGTTGTTTTTAATGGTTTATCGGGTCACATCGCGATTATCCATTCCCCACATCATTTTATTTCTTAACGTTTCATAGAACGATATATTTTTCAAATGCACCAAAAAAACCGCTTTCGGTGCACAAGAAACGCTAAAAAAGGCCCCATCTTCCGCCGAATAGTTCTGATTGTCAAGAGAAACATAAAAATATTTTTCTCGGCTATGCACTTTCAGGGTAATGACACTCCGGTCGGGAATCACCACCGGGCGCATCGTCAAATTGTGAGGAGCGATGGGCGATACGATCAGACAATGACATTGAGGCGCGACGATCGGCCCTCCGACGCTCAGCGAATAGGCCGTCGAGCCGGAAGGCGTCGAGACCAACATCCCATCGCCATGGCAGGTCGCAATCAACTCACCGTCGACAAACACCTCTGTCATGATCATACTAGCCCCCTGTCGTTGGATGGTCAACTCATTGAACGCGTAGGGATAGTCCGGCTCACAACAAAAATCTCCCTCAACTTGCAACAAAGAGCGTTTTTCCAACGTATAATGACCGTTTTTGATCTCTTCGAAAGCCCGGCCCATATCCTGGCGATTGATGTTCGCCAAAAAGCCCAATCGTCCCGAATTGATCCCGACAATCGGCAGAGTACGGTCATTGAGCAAACGCACCGCCTCCAAGAAGGTTCCGTCCCCGCCATAAGCGACCATCACCGCGGTGTCGGCTGCTATTTCCGAAGCTTCCGCATAGCGTTGCTCCGCCCGAAAACGCAACGGCAACAGCGACTCCGCCTGACAGGCAAAGGCTTCGTTGAGCTGAAACGACAACCCGCTCTCGGCCAATGCTACGAAC
The DNA here is from genome assembly GCA_944326035.1 of uncultured Alistipes sp. Lineage (GTDB taxonomy): Bacteria > Bacteroidota > Bacteroidia > Bacteroidales > Rikenellaceae > Alistipes_A. The sequence goes on from CALVCS010000007.1 coordinate 81,281, forward strand.
AAACGATCCAACTCTTCTGAACGCACATTCGGCCGAGGACGACTATAGAGGGCTATCTGCATAGTTTCTTCAAAAAATCATTACCTTTACCCCGCAAAAATAACGAAAATTATGACAAAGCTGAGCGTAAACATCAACAAGATTGCCACCTTGCGGAATTCCCGCGGAGGAGACATTCCCAACGTCGTCCAGGCGGCTTTGGCCGCTGAACGTTTCGGCGCCCAAGGGATCACGGTACACCCGCGTCCCGACGAACGACACATCCGCTATCAGGACGTTCGAGATCTGAAGAAAGTCATCTCTACCGAACTCAATATCGAAGGAAATCCCATCGACCGTTTCATTGATTTGGTGCTGGAGGTCGTACCGGCTCAAGTCACCTTGGTGCCCGATGCCCATGACGCCATCACATCCAATGCCGGATGGGACACTCGCACCCATCAACGGTTTTTGAGCGATGTCGTTGCCCGTTTCAAAGCGAAAGGCATTCGCACCTCCATCTTCCTGGATCCCAATCCGGAATTGGTCCCCTATGCGGCTGAAACGGGGGCCGACCGCATCGAACTCTACACCGAATCGTATGCCTCCGGATATGCCGCAGACCGCGAAAAAGCCATCGATCCTTTTAAGGCAACGGCGGCCGAAGCGGCCAAATATGGACTGGGACTTAACGCCGGACACGATCTCAATCTGGACAATCTGCAATACTTCGCCCGGGAGATTCCCAGCCTGCTGGAAGTATCCATCGGCCATGCGCTGATTTCGGATGCCATCTACTTGGGACTCGAAAATACGATTCAGCTCTACCTGCGTCACCTGAAAGGGTAAAGCGTTCGGACGATCTCCGAAATGTGGCGAGCGGGTCCACCCGAACGACCCGCACAGACCTAACGGGACGCTCTGTGTAAACCCCACGAATCGTCCAGAATAGGCTCAACGAAACGCCCCCGCGGAGATCCAGCTGATCGACTACGACCCTCAATGTTGTCACACGCTCGCTCCATGGGAATTAGCCCATGTAGACTCACGTTAAACTTTAAGCTTCTGTAACGTTGACTCATGCTCGGTATCCGGAGGCCTTGACAGCCCCGGTATTTCAACAAATCGGACAAATCGCCGACCGCAAAGGCGTTCAGGCGTATGTGATCGGCGGGTATGTCCGTGACTACTTTCTTCATCGCCCGGTAACCGACATCGATGTGGTCGTGGTCGGCAGCGGCATCGATATCGCCAAAACCCTGGGCCGGGAATTGAAAACCCATGTCGCGGTTTTCAAAAATTTCGGCACCGCCATGTTACATTGTGGCGAGTGGGAGGTCGAATTCGTCGGAGCCCGCAAAGAATCCTATCGAGCCGACTCCCGCAAACCGATCGTCGAAGACGGCACGTTGGAAGACGATCAGCTGCGACGCGACTTCACGATCAACGCCATGGCTTTTTCCCTCAACGAAAAGACCTTCGGCGAGTTGCTCGATCCGTTCAATGGCCAGGAAGACCTCGAACGATGCATCATCCGCACCCCTTGTGACGGAGACACCACCTTCTCGGACGATCCCCTGCGCATGATCCGCGCCATACGGTTTGCCGCCCAACTGGGATTCGATATCGAGGACGAGACCTTTGAGGCTATCCGTCGAAATGCGGCCCGGATCGAAATCGTCTCAATGGAACGCATCATGATCGAGCTGAATAAAATCATGCTCTCTCCGGCCCCCTCTTTAGGGTTTTATCTTCTGGAAAACAGTGGGTTACTCCCGCTATTCTTCCCGGAACTCAGCGCCCTCAAAGGCGTAGAAAAGATCGGCAATCGCGCCCATAAAGACAATTTTGACCATACGCTCAAGGTGTTGGATAACGTCGCCCGCAAAAGTGACAACCTATGGTTGCGTTGGGCGGCCCTGTTACACGACATCGGCAAACCCCGCACCAAGGCCTACGACCCGCGCATCGGGTGGACTTTCCACGGGCACGAAGTCGTCGGATCGAAAATGATTCCCGCCCTTTTCCGACGCCTGAAACTCCCCATGAACGAGCACATGAAGTATGTGCAGAAGCTGGTCTTTCTGCACCTGCGACCCATCGTGCTGTCGGAAGACGAAGTCACCGATTCGGCGGTCCGTCGCTTATTGTTCGAAGCGGGAGATGACATCGACGATCTGATGAGTCTGTGCGAAGCCGACATTACCTCGGCCAATGACGCCAAGGTCAAACGATTCCTGGCCAACTTCGAACTGGTCCGCCGCAAACTGCGCGAAATCGAAGAGAAGGATCGTATCCGCAACTTCCAACCCCCCATTGGCGGCGAGCTCATCATGCAGACTTATGGGCTCAAACCGTGCCGCGAAGTAGGCCTCATCAAAGACGCCATCAAAGAGGCGATTCTCGAAGGGGAAATCTCCAACGACTTCGAGCAGGCTTATGCGTTGATGGAGAAACTGGCGGCCGGATACGGACTGACCAAGATTACGTCCTAAATTCACCTAATCGCTGTCGTTCAAAACACCGGAGGGAGGCCCACAACGAGCCTCCCTCCGTTATTCTATCTGTTTGGAGGTTTTATTTCCGTTTCCCGATCAAACGATTTTGCCCCAAATTGACCCGGAAAAGCACTTTCTGTTGCCAACCCCATCTCGTTCCGTCATAATGATGAACCGAAGCGACACGCAGACTCATACGATCATTGGCGATCGGTTGCCAATAAATTTCCAAGCGATCGTAGAAATTCTGAGTCCGATAGAAGGGTTCCCCCCAATACAGCCCGGGACCATAATCCAAACCTTCCGCCGGAGCATCCCAATAAGGCATCAGGTTCTTCCCGGCATAAATCGTATTATCGATGCCGAAATTCCACTTTTGAACCCGCAGCTGGGCTTGAAATCCTCCCGGCGTCACATACTCTCCCACATATTTCCGGTCGTTCTGAAACGCCTGCAGCCACCCGACCTGCAGACTCAGCTGTTGCATGCCGGTCTTTTCACGCAGATCGATCCCCACAAACGGATAGATCAACACATTGTCGACCACCCCATCGGTATCGAAATTTCCGGCGTGGTGATACATACTCAGGTTATAGCCGGCGTACAACCACTTGTAATTGATCCGCCCGGAGGAGAAAAGTAAAAACTTTTCACGCGTAATCGCACCAAACTTACTGTTCCAGTCGGCTCCGAATTCCACATAGCCTCTTCCTCCAGCATATTGCAACAACAGTCCGGTCAGATTGGGATCGAAATATTTGACCGAATCGCTGAAAAATGCCGGTGAGTATTCGCCGATCATCTTATATCGGGGAATGACCCCGGCATAGGCTCTGAATTTCGGAGAGTGATATTGGTAGTAGGCGAAAATTTCATTGTCCGTTTCGAAGGGTTTGGCGCCAAAGTCAGCCAACAGACTGATCCCCCCCATAATCGAGTGAGATCCCCAACGCACCCCGATCTCCGGCGCAACACGTGTTCCGAAAATAGTTTGAGGCCAGTTGATGGCACTCTTATACTCCCGATTATCGAAGAAGAAATCAAACCATAGTCCCCACACGACTTCCGGTGCGAAATGAGGAGAATGCTCTCCATTGGCCGGTTGTTGCGTAAAAGCCGGAGCGAGCGGTTGTTTAGCACGAGGCGTTTTAGAGACTTTAGAGGCTTTCGTGCGCCGTTTGCCCGGAGCCGAAGTCCAACCTTGCGCATCGGCTACCACGCCTGTTTCAAAATAGGAACGTTCAGATCGCTCGTTCAACCGACTCGTATCCCTCGCGATCATCGTCACCCCTGAGGCATCCGTCGGCTTTTCGGCACGGAAGGTATCCTGGGCTGAAAGCGTCGAAATACTCAACCACCCCACTAAACCCGAGAAGAAGTACACTGCTGTTTTCATAGACATCTTTCTAAAAACATGATCCCGCTTCCGGCCCTGACCGTCGGCGATCCGAACAAAGGTACAGATTATTTCGCAGATGCCGACCGTTCTGTTCCCAAAGAAACCCAAATCTTCGACTTTTAGACCCGCCACGCAGCGTCTCCGCTCTCTTAGATGGCTTTCTGCTCGTTTCCATGCGCTCCCGAGCGATCGGCGATTTCGCCCGTCAGCTCCGCCCAGCTGTTCAAATTCCGGACCCGACGCCACCCAAACGCAACCCCTCCCTCGCCGATAAAACACCCGAAATCAGTAGGCAAATTCAAAAAATAAACTATCTTTGTTAAATAAGTTCATCATGTCTATACGAACCACTAAGTAAATCATGCTGTCAGAAAATCTCATCAAACTATATGAAGCCAGCTTCCGCGACAACCGCGAATTGCCGGCCCTGACCGACTACTTCAAAAAGGAAAATTTTTCCTATTTCGAAATGGCCAAAGAGATCGCCAAACTCCACCTGCTCTTCGAAAAAGCCGGTCTCAAACAAGGCGATCGCATCGCCCTGATCGGTCGCAATAATCCGCGATGGTGCATTCTGTTCATCGCCACCATTACCTATGGTGCCGTGATCGTACCGATTCTCCAGGATTTCAACGCCAACGACATCCATCACATCATTAACCATTCGGGCTCGGAGCTTCTTTTCGTCGGCGACATCTACTGGGACTCCATCGAATGCGATCAGATCAAACGCGTCAAAGCGGTCTTTTCACTCACCGACTATGGCTGCCTGTATGAACGCCATGGTCACACACTGAGCGAATACCAACGCAACATCCATCACCATTACCGCGAACGATACCCCAACGGCTTCACCATCGACCACATCCAGTATCCGGATTTGGATAACGACACAGTGGCCGTTCTGAACTACACTTCCGGCACTACCGGCTTTAGTAAAGGGGTTATGCTCACGATCAACAACCTGACCGGCAATGTCCTCTTCGGAGCCAAAAATCATCTCCACACCCGGTCCAGTCGCATTCTCTCGTTTTTACCCCTGGCGCATGCATTTGGATGTGCCTTCGACTTTCTCCTCCCGTTGGCCGTAGGGGCCCAGGTAACCTTGCTCGGACGAATTCCCTCCCCCAAGGTGATTCTGGAAGCCATGGCGGAAGTGCGCCCGACCCGTATCTGTACCGTTCCGCTGATCATCGAAAAGATCTATCGCAAGCAGATCAAACCCATGCTCGAACAGGCTGCCCAGCAATTGGGAGTCAGCATCTGGCAACTACCGCCTGCCGTGCTGGCTCAGGTGGAGGCCAAACTCACCGCCGCTTTCGGAGGCATGTTTGCGGAGGTCATTATCGGAGGAGCGCCCCTCAACGGAGAGGTCGAAGCCTTCCTGCGACTCATCAAATTCCGGTTTACCGTCGGATACGGCTTGACCGAATGCGCTCCCCTGGTCAGCTATACGGGATACGAAAATTTCGTACCCACCTCTTGCGGCCGTATCCTCCCGGAGCTGATGACGGCCAAAATCGACTCCCCCGATCCGGAAAATATTCCCGGGGAATTGTTGGTCAAAGGAGAACATGTCATGAAAGGCTACTATAAAAATGCAAAAGCTACCCGGGAAGTGCTCGATGCCGACGGTTGGCTACATACCGGCGATGTCGGCACCCTCAGCAAAGACAACACGCTCTTTTTGAGAGGTCGGTGCAAGAGTATGCTTCTCGGATCGAACGGCCAGAATATCTATCCGGAGGAGATCGAAAGCAAACTCAACAATATGCCTTGCGTCATGGAATCGTTAGTGGTCATGCGGGAGGGCAAACTCGTGGCCTTAGTCTATCCGGATTACGAACAAGCCGATGCCGAAGGGATCGCTCAATCAGACCTTCAACAAGTGATGGACCGTAATCTCACGGCCCTGAACGCCTCCCTGGCCCCCTATGAACGGGTATCATCCATCGTCCTCTACCTCAACGAATTTGAAAAGACGCCCAAACGCAGTATCAAACGTTATCTGTACAACGTCTAATTTTCCTCTTTTAACCTTCAACGGCCGGTTTCCCGATGGAAACCGGCCGTTGAAGGTTGATGCACCTCCTTCTTTCACACAAACCTACAACCTCATACACGCACTCTTGAGCAAAGGTTTTACGGAACGCAAGTCCCCCGATCGAACGTTCGAAGCCATCCTTTGCGAGCTTCTTTGCCACGATGCGATCAAGCAATCGGCCAGGGACGAGGTCGATAAAGCTGATCACGTAACCTCGGAATAAACCCAGCCTCTCGGATCGTCTGTTGCATACCCTCGGCATCCATCCGATAATGTGCTCCCGCCGAAGAAACGACATTCTCTTCAATCATAATCGATCCCAGATCGTTGGCACCGCCATGCAAAGCCAATTGCGCGGTCTCCCGTCCCACCGTCAGCCACGAAGCCTGAATATTCCGAATGTTGGTCAACACAATGCGGCTCATGGCGATCAATCGCAGATATTCCCAGGCAGAGAATCGGCCCGACACCCCCTCTTTCTCCAACTGTGTACCCTGACTGCGGAACACCCAGGGGATAAACGCAATGAAACCGTAATGTCCCTCGGGACATTCAGCCTGTAAATTCCGCAATTTGATCAAATGTTCGATGCGCTGACGAGGAGTCTCCACATGACCATACATCATGGTCGCCGAGGTCGGCAGATTCAGCCGATGCGCGATCCGCATCACCTCCAGCCACGTATCGGCATCGGGCTTTCCCGGAGAGATCCGCCGGCGCACCCCGTTATCAAGAATTTCAGCACCCGCTCCAGGCAACGAATCCAGTCCGGCCGCCATCAACCGACGCAACGTAGTTTCATAATCGAGCGAACTGATCCGCGCGATATGAGCCACCTCCGGCGCTCCCAGCGCATGCAGTTTCACCTGCGGATACATCCGTTTCAAATCTTGAAAGAGCCGTTCATAAAACCCAATATCGAGCCGTGGATGCAATCCGCCCTGCAACAACAGCTGATCGCCCCCTAACGCCAACATCTCGGAAATCTTGCGATCGTACGCTTCGAGGGTCGTAATGTAGGCCTTTTCGCGTTCGGCCGGGCGACAATGAAAATTACAGAACTTACACCCCGAGATACAGACATTGGTAATATTGACATTTCGGTCGATCTGCCAGGTTACGATCTCCGGATCCGGAACCGCCTGTCGCCGCAACAGATCGGCCAGAAGCGTCAACTCCTCTTGCGGCGCATACAGATACAACGCCAGGGCCTCGTCGACCGTCAAGGGTTCCTTTTCCCACGCTTTGGTATAAATACGTTCCAGTTGCATTAGACTTCACACTTTCATCCGACCCTGATTGACAAAAAAGGCCGCCTTTCTGCTGGAAAGGCGGCCGTATGGAAATGTCCGCAACAAATTAAGCTTCCGGAGAAATTGCTTCCACGGGGCATACGGCGGCGCAAGAACCGCATTCGGTGCAGCTTTCTGCGTCGATTACGTAAACATCACCGGGAGAGATTGCCGAAACAGGACATTCGTCAATACAAGTACCGCAAGCGGTACACATCGTTTCATCAATTTTGTAAGCCATGACTTGAGTGTTTAAATAATGTAAGGTATCTGCAAATGTATAATTATTATTTTTACCGAACAACAGTTCATGGTTCTTTTTCCGTTTCGATTATCTTTGCTTCGCCTAAAACAAACAGACTCATGAAACTATCCCACTCTTGGTTATTGGCCGCCGGCCTTCTATGCTGCAGCTTCGTCTGGGCGACGACGCCGAAATCGGGCGAAATCAAGCCCTATATGGGACGTCCCACCCTTCACATCAACGGAGTCCCCACCCTCCCCGACATGTATGGACTGACCCACGCCACCGGCGGGAGATGGAGCTGGGAAGAGGTTCCGCAACACAACATCCGGAACTTTTATCAAATCGGATTTCGCCTCTTTTATGTCGACATCTGGCTCTCGGACATGTGGCCTCAGGACGGAGGTCCGATGGACATCTCCCTGGCCCAACGACAACTGGCCGGAGTGCTGGAAGTAGCCCCCGAAGCCGCTATCATTTTACGCATCCACACCGATGCGCCCTATTGGTGGAATGAAGCCAACCGAGACGAATGCACCGAATATGCCGACGGTCCGATTCAGGAACACTATCTCCCCGGCCCGCCGCACAATAACGAGGATTTCAGCATCATGCGCTCGCTACGGGCCAGCCTCGCCTCTCAGAAATGGAAACACGAAGCCGGTCAACGGTTCCAAGAGTTACTGAACGGTCTCTCCCAGACCGAAGAGGGCAATGCCTTAGTGGGCGTTCATCCAGCCGGGGGCATTTACGGAGAGTGGCATTATTGGGGATTTGTCGACCACGATCCCGACACCGGACCGGCCATGACCCGCTATTTCCGTCAATGGCTGCAGAAAAAATATGGCTCCGACGCCAAACTGCAACAAGCCTGGCGAACGGATCGTTGGACGATTGCCACCGCCACGGTTCCGGGCGTAGCCGAACGCGAAGCCACCCAATATGGACAGTTCAAGGATCCACAGACGGAACGTCGGGTGATCGACTACATCGAAGCTCAACAGGAAGCGGTCGTGGAAGACATCGAATATTTCTGTCAATTGGCCAAAGAAACCTGGCCACGACCGCTGATCACCGGCGCTTTCTACGGCTATCTGCACATGACCTTCAATCGTCAGACAGTCGGCGGGCACCTATTGGTAGAACGCATCCTGGAGTGCCCCTATATCGACTACCTGGCCGCACCTCAAACCTACTACAAACCTTCACGACGCCTGGGGGGAAGCGGCATGCCGCGGGGTATCGTCGAATCGGCCGCCCTGCATGGCAAACTGTGGTTCGACGAGATGGACAACGGCGAGTTGGCTCGTCGCGTGTGTCACGATGCAGTCCGCTATGTCGAACAGTACGACCGTGATTATGCCCCGGTGTTGCGACGCAGTGTCGTGCTGCCGCTGATGCGCGGAACGGGCGTCTGGTACTATGACTTTGGCTTGCGGGAAAGTATCGGCTGGTTCGACGACCCGGTCTACCTGCAATCCATCCGTGACGAGAAAGCGCTATTCGAATGTCAAATGCACCGTCCCTTCCAATCCGAAGCCGATGTCCTCTATGTCTGGAACCAAGAGAGCTACTATTATCTGTTACCCCAAGGAACCCCCATCTCCTCGAATGTCGTCGACCAATCGATCGAAGAGGCACTCCGCAGCGGCACGGTCGGCGATCACATCTACGACTTCGATCTGGAACGCGTGAATCTCGATCAATACAAAGCCATCGTTTTCATGAACGACTATGCTCTGAGCGACCGCGTTCGGAAGTTCATCCGCGAAAAAGTCGCCAAAAACGGACGTACCCTGATTTACAACTACCTCACCGGAGTGATCGATGGTCGCCGTTATGGGCTGGATCTGAGCGAGAAGCTCTCCGGCGTCACCCTGAAGCCCGAACCCGAAACGCAGGCACAGACCCTCTACTTCCATCAACCCGCCTTTGAATTCACCTTCAAAGGGGTCGTCGATCCTTCGGTCGTCATCGACGACCCCCAAGCCAAGACCCTGGCCACCCTCAAAGGCACGGATAAAGTCGTTGTCGCCCGTAAACAGTTCTCGGATCATACGGTCGTCTACGCCACGTTGCCCATCAACGGCACCGATGTCTTTCGCGAACTGTTCCGCCAGGCCGGTTGCCATGTTTATAATGACCACAACGACTTCACATATGTCAACACCGGTGTCATGCTGATTCATACAGCCGACGGAGGGCCCCGAGAGATTTTCCTCAAAAACGGGAAAACCCTCCATCTGAATCTGCCCCCTAAATCGAACACGGTGCTGGATGCATCCACCGGAGAGCCACTGCTCAAAGAGTACATCAAGAAAATTCCTTCGATCCGATAGCGACGTCCGGTCCTTCTACGCAAAAGGCCCCGACCTTACCGGCCGGGGCCTTCATGCCATATTAAAACAGGTTCGGAAGCTTATCCCTCAGTTCAACACTCGGAACGGGTGGTTCGATCCGCCCTCTACATCAGGCTATAGGCTACCGTCAATCCGGCTACCACGATCGACACCATACTCATCAACTTGATCAAAATATTGAGCGACGGCCCCGACGTATCTTTAAACGGATCGCCCACGGTATCGCCCACGACGGTCGCTTTGTGGTTATCCGATCCCTTCCCGCCATGGTTTCCCTCTTCGATATACTTTTTCGCATTATCCCAGGCGCCGCCCGAATTGGCCATAAAGACCGCCAAAACAAACCCTGAAGCCAATCCGCCTACCAACAATCCCATCACACCGGCTACGCCGAACACAAATCCGACACCGACCGGAACCACAATGGCTATGATCGACGGCAACAACATCTCCCGCTGAGCCCCGCGAGTCGAGATCGCCACGCAACGGGCATAATCGGGCGTAGCCTGACCGGCCAGAATTCCCTTGATCTCTCGAAACTGCCGACGTACCTCTTCCACCATACTTTGAGCGGCACGTCCCACCGCATTCATGGTCAAACCGCAAAACAGAAACGCCATCATCGAACCGACAAACACCCCGATCAATACCTTAGGATTCATCAGGTTGATCTGATAGTAATCCATAAAATCCAGCATATTCATCTCGCTGACGGCTTTGACCGTCCCATTCGACAGCGTCAGCGACTGCTGACCGATATGTTCCAGCCCGATCCGGACCTCTTCGATATACGAAGCCAACAAAGCCAGGGCGGTCAACGCAGCCGACCCGATCGCAAAACCTTTCCCGGTGGCGGCCGTCGTATTTCCCAGCGCATCGAGGGCATCGGTTCGTTTCCGCACCTCGGGATCCAGCCCGCTCATCTCGGCATTTCCGCCGGCGTTATCGGCAATCGGGCCATACGCATCGGTCGCCAGGGTAATGCCGAGCGTAGAGAGCATACCCACGGCCGCAATCCCGATTCCATAGAGACCCCGACTCAGATTGTCGGCACTCATCAAGGCCGAAAAATCGAACTCGATGGCACACAGATAAGCCAAAATAATGGCAACCGAAACGGTCAATACCGGCACAGCCGTCGAAATCAGCCCCATCCCAATCCCCGAAATAATGACCGTAGCCGGTCCCGTTTTGGCGCTTTCGGCGATCCGACGCGTCGGACGATAGCTGTGCGAGGTATAATATTCGGTCGATTGGCCGATCACGATACCGGCCAACAATCCGACGATCACCGAAAACGACAGACCGAGCCAATTGTCGATCTGCAAGGCGTACAGAATCAGAAAGGTCAGTCCGGCAATCAACACCGAGCTGATATTGACGCCCAATCCCAACGAGCGGAGTAACTCTTTCATACCTGCCCCTTCCCGGGTCCGCACCAAAAAGATGCCCAACACCGAAAGGATGATCCCCACCGCGGCAATCAACATCGGCGCCAACACCGCTTTGAGCTGCATATCGCCCACGAAAGCGGCCGCTCCCAAAGCCGCGGTCGCCAGAATCGACCCGCAATAACTTTCATAAAGGTCTGCCCCCATGCCAGCCACATCGCCCACATTGTCACCCACGTTATCGGCGATGGTGGCCGGATTGCGCGGGTCGTCTTCCGGAATTCCCGCCTCGACTTTACCGACCAGATCGGCCCCCACATCGGCCGCCTTCGTATAGATTCCTCCGCCGACCCGCGCAAAGAGCGCCTGGGTCGAAGCCCCCATTCCAAAGGTCAACATGGTCGTGGTAATCACCATCAGTTTTTGAGATTCGGTCGCACTCTCCACAAAATGGTCCAGTACCACGAACCACACCGATATATCGAGTAACCCGAGACCGACCACCACCAGGCCCATCACGGCACCGCTTCGAAAGGCCACCCGCAATCCGGCGTTCAACGAGTTACTGGCCGCATAGGCCGTACGAGCCGATGCATAGGTCGCCGTACGCATACCGATATACCCGGCCAAACCCGAAAAGAACCCTCCGGTTAAAAAGGCAAAAGGCACCCACGGATTCTGTACGCCCAAACCATAGGCCAGAAAGGCGAAAAAGAGCGCCAATACCACAAAGACGATTGTGACCACTTTGTATTGCTGTTTCAGATAGGCCATAGCCCCCTGACGCACATGCGAAGCGATTTCGATCATACGAGGCGTTCCCTCGCTCTGACGAAACATCTGTCGAAAAAAATACCAGGCAAAAAACAAAGCCACCAACGAGGCCCCCGGCACCATCCAGAAAAGAGCAGGTGTATTCATAAACGATTGCTTAGGTTAGGTATAGGTTTTCTCAAATTTATCAAAATATCTGCACAAATGCTTACCTTTGAGCGTAAAAAAACGCAAAAATCGATCTGCTAATCGTTTCAACCACACCTATTTTTAGGAAGCGGGGACCGGATAGAGACTGAAAAGGTAAGGCAAAGAAGGATCATCGACCGCCCTCTCCGCGCTTTTTCCGGCCACACCCCTGCCCATTAACGACCCTACAAATCATGCGAAAAATTACCAATGCCGAATTGGGACGCCTCACCCCCGAAGAGTTTGCCCATACACCGAAATATCCGTTGGTTGTCGTTCTGGACAACATCCGAAGTGTTAACAACATCGGTTCCTTTTTCCGTACGGCTGACGCTTTTGCCTTGGAACGGATCGTACTGTGCGGCATCTGCGCCACGCCGCCCAGTAAAGAGATTCACAAAACGGCCTTGGGGGCCGAATTAACCGTTCCCTGGAGCTATGAGCCCAACACCCCTCAAGCCATCGATCGCTTGCGAGAAGCCGGTTACCGTATCCTGGCCGTCGAACAAGTCGAAGGAGCGATCCCCCTGAACCATTTCCAGCTGAATCCGACCGAACGGTATGCTTTGGTGTTCGGCAACGAAGTGAACGGCGTCTCCCAAGAGGCCGTAGACCGGTGCGATGGCGCGATCGAGATTCCCCAACAGGGTACCAAACACTCGCTCAATGTGGCCGTATCGGGAGGGGTCGTTCTCTGGGAGCTCTTCAAACAATGGAATCCCTGAAAAAACCTCCAACTTCCAGGAACGGGTTCCGGAAATAAATTTTACCTTTGCCCGGAGCGATCCGACGCGACCGAATACCCGGAACCTTCGCACCCTATCGCCCATAATTTAGCCTATATCCGCACACTGTGCCTTAAAACCGAAACTTTTATGTCAACCGACAGCAAAACCCGTGTCGTTACCACGTACCGTCTTTCGGAGATGAAAGCCCGCGGTGAAAAGATTTCCATGCTGACTGCTTACGACTATTCGATGGCGCGCATTTTGGACAGCGCAGGCATCGACGTTATTCTGGTCGGCGACTCCGCCGCCAATGTCATGGCTGGCCACACCACAACCGTACCCATCACCCTCGACCAAATGATCTACCATGCCCGCAGTGTCACCCGGGCCGTCAATCGCGCGTTAGTCGTTGTCGATATGCCGTTCGGCACCTATCAAGGAAACTCGAAGAAGGCCTTGGCCTCCGCTATCCGCATCATGAAGGAGACCGAAGCCGATGCCGTCAAAATGGAGGGTGGAGAAGAGATCATCGATTCCGTAGAACGCATGCTCAGCGCCGGGATTCCGATCATGGGTCACTTGGGGCTGACCCCGCAATCGATTCACAAATATGGCACCTATACCGTCCGGGCCAAGGACGAAGCGGAAGCCCAAAAATTGGTTCGGGACGCCCATTTACTCGAAAAAGCCGGTTGTTTCGGATTGGTACTGGAAAAGATTCCGGCCGCATTGGGTACCCGGGTCTCCAACGAGCTCAAGATTCCGGTGATCGGGATCGGTGCCGGAGGGGGAACCGATGGCCAAGTGTTGGTCATCCATGACATGCTGGGCATCACCCATGAATTTTCCCCGCGTTTTCTCCGCCGCTATGCAGACCTGTACTCCATCATGATGGACAGCGTTCAACGCTATGTCGCCGATGTCAAAAGCGGCGATTTCCCGAACGCCTCGGAACAATATTAATTCCGATCTCTATCTAACAAACGGAACCGATCTTTTGTACAAAGATCGGTTCCGCTCGTTTCTGGCCTATCTATTCAGTCCGTCACCCTCATAGTCTTAGATCGGGACGCTTGTTATCCGTATGGTTCCAGCCCCTTTATTAATCCTCCTCCACCATACTACGCAGCACCCGGATCTCTTCCGGCCAACGACTCTCGTCAGGTGTTTCCAGAATCAAGGGAATCCCATCGAAACGACGATCCTTCATGATATAACGAAAAACCGTCCATCCCAAGGCTCCTTCACCCAGACTTTGATGACGATCGACTCGACTGCCTAATGGTTTCATACTATCGTTCAGGTGCATACCTCGCAGATATTCAAACCCGACAATCCGATCAAAGGCAGCAAAGACCTCTTCACAAGAGCGTTCGGTCGTCAGATCATATCCCGCAGCAAAGGCATGACAGGTATCGATACATACCCCCACGCGACTGCGATCCTCCACCTGTTCAATAATCCGGGCCAAATGTTCGAAGCGATAACCGATGTTCGATCCCTGTCCGGCCGTATTTTCGATCACCGCCGTCACCCCTTTCGTAGAGGCTAACGCCCAGTTGATCGATTCAGCGACCCGGCTCAGACACGCTTCTTCCGAAATTTTCCCCAGATGTGCGCCCGGATGAAAATTCAATCGGTCGAGCCCCAACTGTTCACAACGCTGCATTTCATCCAAAAAAGCGCGGCGGGATTTTTCCAAAGGTTCGGCTTCCGGATTTCCCAAATTAATCAAATAACTATCATGCGGTAAAATCTGTGCCGGCGAAAACCCTGCCTCTGCACAACGTGTCCGAAACGCCTCGATCGAGGTCGCACTCAAAGGGGCCGCACTCCACTGCCGTTGATTTTTCGTAAACAACGCAAACGCATTCGCCCCAATGGCCGAAGCATTTCGGGGCGTATTTTCCACGCCACCTCCCGCACTGACATGTGCTCCGATATATTTCATAAAATCTGTTTTTAATACACCCGCTTCCAAACCCCAGAAGCGTTCGACAAATTTAAGGAAATTCGGCCAAAAATCCGGGTTCTGAATCGATATGTCCTATTATTTACCTATCTTTGCGTATCCGCAAAAAAAGCCCCGGACTATGAAATCGCTCAGACTGATTTTATGTATACTGGCGCTGATGGCGGGGATCGCCCCGGTATCCGCTCAATTTACCATCAACAAAGTTACCCCCAAACAAGCCGACACCAAAATTCTTCCGGACACGCTCTCCAAACGGCTCGATCTAACCAGTTCGTTTTTCAGCGAATCCCGCTACAAGGCCGAACGACGACGGATCCGCAAGGAACGCAATACCATCAACCTGACTACCTCGCTGCAAATGACCCAAACCGGGTTTGAAAACTGGGCCGCCGGGGGGCAAAACACCTTCACGGGACGAGCCACAATGGCTTTTTCGCATCAGTTCAAAAAGAATAAATTCAACTTCAATTACGATCTTGAGGCACGTTACGGATTGAGCGTCATCGATCAAGTCTCTTTCAAGAACGAGGATATGTTCCGTCTGAACATCAACCCCTCCATCGACCTGAACAAAAACTGGTCATACGCCGCCTTGGTCCAATTCGCCAGTCAGTTCACTAAAGGATACAAAGCCATGGGAGACAACACCCTGGTGTCCGACTTCATGGCCCCCGGGACCCTGACTCTCGGGCTTGGGTTCACCTATAAACATCAAAAATTGCCGCTGACGATCAACATCTCGCCCTTAACCGGGAGTATGACGTTCGTGCGGAACGATTCTCTATCCAGTGTGGGAGCTTACGGGGTCGACCCGGGAAAAACCGTCAAATCTTCGTTGGGTTCGCAGCTGATCCTCAACCTCAAGGTTCCGTTCGCCAAAGATCGCGTCACCTACACGAGTTATCTGGATGTCTTCTCCAACTACGACAAAGTAACGCGTGTCACCTGGGACAACAAACTGGACTTCACGATCTTGAAATTCATGACCCTGAACCTGTTCTGCTCCTCCAAATACGACCATACCGTCAACTTCGCCACCAATCCCGAAGACCCGTTTCTACGGCGCATCCAGTTAAACTACTCGGTGGGGGTAGGCTTCACGTATGTCTTCAAGAACAAATAGACGACCGAACAATAAACCCTCGGTCCCTGCCGTTGAATAGCCATGTACAAAAACAATAAATACACCATCCTGATTCCGCTGATTGTCGCCCTCTCGCTGGTCGTTGGTCTACTGCTCAGCGGAGTCGTTTTCCGGAGCGTTCCTACATCGGGACGTTCGGCCGAACTGATTCCCGGCACGGGAAAAATCAACATGCTTCTGTCGCTGATCCAAAACCGCTATGTCGACACCGTCAACATGGACACGCTGACCGAAAAGACCATACCGTTGATTCTCGAAGAACTGGATCCCCACTCCACCTACATCCCGGCCAAAGAGTTGGCGGCCGTCAATGAGTCGATGGATGGGGCGTTCGACGGAATCGGCGTGATGTTCAACATGGCGACCGACACGGTGATCGTACTGAATGTCGTTCCGACCGGGCCCAGCGACAAAGCGGGCATTTTGGGTGGCGACCGCATCATCACCATTAACGACACCCTGATCGCAGGCGTCAAGATGAATCAGAATGAGGTGATGAAACGCCTACGCGGCCCGCGAGGCACTACCGTGAAACTGGGTATCCAGCGCGGCGGCGTAGAAGACCTGATTCCCATCACCGTGACCCGTGGCGTCATTCCCATCAACTGCATCACGGCAGCCTACATGATTCGCCCTGATACCGGTTATGTGGTCTTTGCCCAATTCTCCCGAAATGCCCACCGCGAGTTGGTCGCTGTCGTCGACGAGCTCAAGAATCAGGGCATGAAAAAACTGATCCTCGACATCCGAGGCAATCCAGGCGGATTTCTCGATCAGGCGATCCTGATCTCCAATGAATTCTTACCGGCCGGCAAAATGATCGTCTTCACCAAAGACCGTAGCGGCACCCAAACCAAACAGTTCAGCAATGGACAAGGTCGTTATCAGGATCTGGATATCGACATTCTGATCGACGAACATAGTGCCTCCTCCAGCGAAATTCTCGCCGGCGCCCTGCAAGATAACGATCGCGGAACGATCATCGGTCGCCGCTCTTTTGGCAAGGGTTTGGTCCAAGAACAGATCCCCTTCTCGGATGGATCGGCCGTTCGCCTGACGGTCGCCCGGTATTACACCCCGACCGGACGCTCGATCCAAAAGCCGTACAGTACAGGGATCGACGACTACTTCAACGAACTGGTCACACGCTACGAACACAATGAATACTTCTCGGCCGACAGCATCCATTTCGATGACAGTCTGAAATATACCACTGAGTCGGGACGTGTCGTCTATGGCGGAGGAGGGATCATGCCGGATATTTTTGTCCCGGCCGACACCTCGGACATCACCCCTTATTACACCAAAGTATATGCCCGCAATTTGCTCTACAAATACACGATCGAATACTCCGACCGGCATCGCCAGGAGTTGAACAACATCTCCTCGATCGGCGAATTGGATGCTTTCTTCGCCAAGGATCCCGGGCTGTTCGATGGGTTTGTCCAGTATGCCGCACGCGGAGGGGTGGCACCGATCGCAGCCGATATCCAACGCTCCAAAGACCTGATGTTGGCCCAAATCAAAGCCTATATCGGCCGC
This sequence comes from uncultured Alistipes sp., assembly GCA_944326035.1. Lineage (GTDB taxonomy): Bacteria > Bacteroidota > Bacteroidia > Bacteroidales > Rikenellaceae > Alistipes_A. Next base: position 98,840 of record CALVCS010000007.1, read on the forward strand.
AATACGCCGCTGGAAGAAAACGCATTTTACTACGAGTTGCAGCATGTGGATAACGTTGTGGTCCAAGCGCTCAACCACCCCGATATTCTGCCAAAACCGTAGAGCCGATTTTCCTGTGACCTACAAAGAACGCCGATCTTCTTCTGAAGATCGGCGTTCCTGTTTATGTGGACGGTTCCTCGTCCGATGGATTATAATCCGTAAATTAAATAACCGGCGATTCCAGACAGCACAATCAATAAAATGGGGTGTACTTTTTTGATTGAAGCAATCAGCGTAACACCCAAAATAATCCAACTATATACGTCAATAAAAGTCTCGGGAGTCAACAGCATCAGGCCCGCAGCCCCGATCATGGCCAATACCATCGGTTTGATCCCGAACATCGCATTTTTGACATAGACGTTTCCGCTCAGAGCGAGATAGAATTTCGTAATCAACAACATCAGGATCAGCGAAGGCAACGAAACGGCAAAGGTCGCCAACAACGAGCCCCACACATTCCCAGTCACCACATACCCCACATAGGTGGCACAGTTAATCACGATCGGTCCCGGAGTCATCTGAGAAATCGCGATAATATCGGTCAGTTCGCTGTTGGTGATCCATTGATGCGAGGTCACCACCTCGTTGTGGATCAGCGACAGCATGGCATATCCTCCGCCAAAACCGAAGAAGCCAATTTTCACATACGAAAGGAAAAGTTGCAGGTAGATCATCGCTTATTGTTTTTTAGGAGGGACGGATTTATGCGGACGCATGCCGTAAAGCAAGCCGGCGATGGCCCCGATTAAAATCAAATAGATCGAAGAGAAACCGAAATACCAGACCATCAACGCCGCGACGAGAGCCAACAGGCCTCGTACCCAACCAATGCCTTTGGAGAGATTCAAGATCGGCGCGAGAATCAACGCCACGACGGCCGGACGCATACCTTTGAAAACCGCCTCCACGGTCGGGTTATGACGGATCGACTGAAAAAACGTTGCGATCAGCAGAATCACCACAAAAGAGGGCAAAACCACCCCTCCGACCGCACTACAAACCCCTCGATATCCATACACGCGATACCCCACGAAGACGGCCATATTCAAGGCCAAGGGCCCTGGAGCCGACTGAGCCAGCGCCAATAGTTCCAAAAATTCTGAACGTTCGACCCACTGTTTACGTTCGATCACCTCCCGTTGAATCAACGGAACCATGGCTAAACCGCCCCCAAAGGTAAAACTTCCGATTTTCAAAAAGGTGACAAAAAGTTGCAACGCCTTATTCATAATAGTCTAAGGTTTTAAGATCATCGAGGCCCTACTGAAATTCCGACCACGGGGTTCGCTCATAGTGCCCCAACAGCGTCATAATTCCATCGATAAAGGTCAGAGGATGGACCGGATTGCCGGGGATGTAGAGATCGACCCGATAACGGTCCAAAAACCGGCGATCCAAAGCCGGCGATTCGGCAAAAAGACCTCCCGAAATCGCATCACTGCCCGCCAGAATCAACAAACGAGGAGCCGGCACACTATTATAGCAAATTTCCAAGGCCCGTGCCATATTTTCGGTCAGCGGTCCCGTCATCACCACCCCATCGGCATGGCGGGGCGAAGCCACGAAATCGATTCCGAAACGAGAAAAATCGAAATTGACGTTCATCGACGCATTCAGCTCCATCTCGGTCGAATTATCCCCTCCGGCACTCACCTCTCTCAACTTCAGGGCCCGTCCGAACAGACGGTGAATACAGTCCCTCACCTGGTCTTCGTCGAAAGCGATGAAATCGGGATTCCCTTCCCGGAGGATCAAGGCATCGCGATGCGTTGTCGCCAAGCGATAATCCGACGTAAAGGTGATATGCTGCGGGGCCCTCATTGCGCATTCATTGCAGAAAACACAACGCCCCAAATCCAGCGTAAACGGTTCGGCCGTAAGAGCTCCGACCGGGCACCATTGGGCCAACTCTTCCGCCAGCAACTTGGGCACCGGACCCTCAATTTGAGGCCGTCCCCGAAAGGTCTCCGGCAACCTCACCCCCTGCAGATCGGGAATAAATTGCCGACCATGACTCCGCCATACCTTCCATTTCGAAATCAACATAGCCGTTCGATTATAAATCGTGTCCGCAATAGGACAAATTAAAGCTTTTATTACAAATCGGGAAATCGGAAATCCCCTCTCTCCGTACCGCCAGCGCCAATCCCATCCAATTATGCAACGAAGGATCTTGGATCTTATAGGCGGCCAGTCTTCCCTGCTCATCCGTCATCCCGACATGGACGATCTCCCCGCGCCATCCCTCCTGACAGGCAAAAGCCAACGAAGAAGGGGCCCAAGGTGACGTATAATCGGGACGAGCAACCTCTTCACGCCCCTCGTTCCACCGACCGACAAATGTCCGGACATAATCGATCGACTGCATCACCTCCTCCAAGCGGATTTTCAACCGGGAGAAGACATCGCCCTCCGTCACCAGGATCGGTTCGTGCGACATCGTACGGTACGCCCCCGTGGGATGAGTCGCCCGCACATCGCGTTTCAGCCCCGACGCCCGGGCCACCATTCCCACCGCTCCGATCCGAAGCGCCTGCGAGCATGTCAAAACACCACAATCCTCGAAACGAGCCAGTACAGAGGCCGAATCCAGCAAATCTGCGGTGACCTCCGCAAAGCGACGACGAACCTCTTCCAGGTTTTGCAGCATTCGTTCGTTCAACGACTCCGTCAACGGGTAATAGGTTCCGCCCGGACGAATCAACCCTTTGCCGAAGCGATTTCCACACCAAGCCTGGGTCGTATTGATCACAATCGTTCGCAACGCTTCACACGCCACCTGCCCTAGTTGATACCCGATATCCGTACACAGAGCGCCCGTATCGGCGATATGGATGGCGATCCGTTCCAACTCCAAGGCAATGGCGCGTTCGATCTCCAGAGTTTCTGGCACAGTCTGGCCACTCAACGTCTCCGCCAACAGAGCATACGTCGTACCATGTGCCACGGCCGAATCGCCTGCGATACTCTCGCACAAGACCGCCTGCCGTAAACGATTTTCCGTCTCCCGCATCAGACGTTCCACGCCCCGGTGTTGGTAGCCCAACATAATCTCCAGGTGGACGATCTGTTCGCCGTTGCAAATAAAGCGGAAACAGCCCGGTTCGATGATCCCGGCATGAATCGGTCCCACATTCACTTCATGGAGGGCTTCACCCTCGATTGTATAGAACGGATAGTCGTTCATCGTGTGCAGCCAATCCGCCCGATCATGCGCATAACGCAACGGTTTATTCCAGGGGGAATCGGCAAACGACACGCCAAAATTCTCGGTTATCTCCCGTTCAAAAACATGCATAGCCGGATGGACCGCCGTCACCGAAGGCAACACCCGTTGTTCGCCCCTTCCATAACGATAGGAAGCGATCCGCACACTACCCTCGAGATCGTCCATTACCAGGCAGATCAACCACAAGCCTTCCGGTCCCGGCACCCCAAAATAGGAAGCGACATGGCAGGATTCCTCGTGCAAACATTGACACAGATCGTCATACCATTCGCTGTAAGCCAGCCGGGGGATCTCCTTCAGAGGGACTCTACCGCTCCGCGGATCTACTTTCAACCATCGATTCAATATCGTTTCCGTGCGCATTTTCCTCAGATAAAAAGCCCGGCAGAGGTCTTTCGCTCTCTGCTACCAAGCGATTATGGATTCTATAAAGTTCACCAACGGATCGGGCTGCATGATCCCGAGCACCACCGCCAACAGGATCAGCACAAAACCGCTCCAAGTCACCAGCCGATTGACTGCATGTTCGCCTTCGGGCAGGGCAACCGGTTTATACAAAAGCCTCAGCAGCCGATACGCGAGACTGTACATCACAAAGCAGAGCAACACGACCATCACCCCGAACAGCCACCAACGTCCGGAAGCAATCACCTGTTTGAAGATCATCAACTCCGAGATAAAGAGTGCCGAAGGCGGCAAAGCCAGTAACGAGACCGTACCCAAGAGCATCGACACCGCTCCCAAGCGATTGACGCAGATATAGTTCCCGATTCGGTTAATCCGATAACTGCCATAAATCCGACCGATCTGGGCCACATTGAAAAAGATACCCGACTTCACCAGACTGTGTGCCATCACATGAAAAACCGCCGCAAAAACAGCCACACCCCCCAATCCCAAACCGATCAACACAATACCCAGGTTTTCGGTCGTCGAATAGGCGAAAAAGCGTTTATAGTGATTGGTCCGTCGCAAATAGACCGCTCCGACCAGCACCGAGATCACCCCGCACAGGAGCAAGACACCAGACACCCAGCCATAGACCGGTGTTTGGGCAAACAACCGGTAGACTCGTAACAGCGAAACAAATCCGGCATTGACCAACACAGTCGATACCACGGCCGAAGCCGGTGTAGGGGCGGCGTAATTGGCATCGATTCCCACCGTATAGAGCGGGAACACCTCCAACTTACAGCTATACCCCACCAGAATAAACACAAAGGCAATCTTCAGGTAGAGCGGATTTCCCGTCGCGATCACGTCGGCCAAGGCAGCATACGACAGATCGCCGTGTATCGTCACCGTACTGAGCAACAGAACCCCCAGATAGGCCAACAAAATCCCGGTCGAACAGATAAAGACATATTTCCAGGTCGCTTCCAGGCTGCTCGCCGAGCGTCCATGATAGATCAGACCGGCAGTGGCCAGCGTCGTCGCTTCCAGAAAGACCCAGGTTACGGCCAGGTTATTGGAAAAATAGACGGCCGTGGCCGAAGCGCACAACAACAACAACGAGATATGGTAGGTCTGGAACGGATGTAAAGGATCTTCGGCCAGATAGACATTACTCTGATAGAAGGCAACCAACGAAATCACCGACAACAGGCCAAAGAAGAGCATTCCCAACGCATCGAAGGTAAAAAACTGCAACTGTTCGCTTCCTCGAGCAAACATCCAGATGGAGAGGGCAAACAGCAGCTGCAGTCCATAAAACACATAGCCCAGCGCACGTACCTGCGCATGACTTCTGGCCAGGGCCATCAGTCCGGCGATCAACACAGCAATCAACAGATAAACCGTCATCATGGGCATCAGTCTTTGAGCGAATCCAAGTTATCCACGTTCATATGCCGATAGCGGGTTCCGATCCGGGCGATCACCATCCCCAACATCAACACACTCATCAAAATATCCAATAAAATCGCGATATTGATCAGGTAGGGCATTTCCACCCCGATGGCCATGGCAAACAGGAAAACACCGTTTTCGATCACCAGAAATCCCACCAGATGCGAAAAGATACGTTTATGCGTAATAATCAACAACATACCACTCAATACTGCATATAAAGCCACCCCGAAGAAGACCATATCGAATTGGGTATCAGCCGCCATATAGTAGGTCATCACCAGGCTGCCCAACAGCAATCCCATCGACATCAGCAACTGATTGAACACCGCCACCGAGGCCGTATGTACCCGGTTGATGCCCGTGCGACGGATCACCCGGTACAGAATCGCCGGCAACACCAAGGCTTTAAAAATCAAGGTTTCGGTCACCACAAAGGCCAATTCGTACCACTCGGAAGCGTGCCATCGCAACAGGGCTACCCCAAAGAGCAGCCATCCCTGCAAAGCCAGGATCATCACATAGTGGCGGAAGCGCTCGATAATCGACAGATAGAGCAGCGAGACCACATACAAAACAATCAGTGCCAACAACATAAAACATTCAAACTTATCCGATCGACACCTCTCTCATCACCAGAAAAGCGATGGTGAAGATCACAAACGCCAAAGCAATAATGGTTACAATATACGTCGTATTGCGCGACAGACGGCTACGAGCCATCATCGACTCCAAGACCCCGATTCCGATCCCGAACAACAAGGCCAACAGAACAATGACCGGAGCCGTACCCCAAAAGGTCGTAGCCAGGGCCGATGCCCCGATCAAAGCCAACAGGGCCATCTTAATCCACCCGCCCAGGGTGATCAGCGCCATATCGAAGCCCGCATAATCCAAGACCATGACTTCATGAATCATCGTCAGTTCCAGGTGTGTCCGAGGATCGTCCACCGGGATACGTCCCGCTTCGACCAACACGATTTTAAACACGGCATAGATCATCAAGATCATGACCACTCCCATTTCCGGCCGACCGCCCAGCTCTTCGGCAAACAAGCCATTGAAACTCACCTGCCCGGAGACCAATGCCAGAGTTCCCAGAATCAGGAACAGGGCCGGTTCGACAAAAGCTCCGTAGAGGGCTTCTCGACTGGCGCCCATACCTTGGAAACTGCTGCCGGCATCCATTGCCCCCAACATCAGGGCCAGACGACCCAGACCCAGCAGGTAGCAGAACAGCACGAGATCGCCGTCGAACGAGAGCAACGCCCCGAAGCCTCCTACCGGCAATAACAACGCGGCGGTCAGGGTCGCACCCAAATAGACCACGGGAGCCCACCGCGTCACCAACCCGGCCGAAGCACCATAAATCGGATCTTTGCGCAGGAGAACCCCCACATTATGCAAATGCTGATAGAATCGGACACCTTTACGACCGCTCAAACGGGCTCTGGTTCGGGCGATCAGGCCGGGCAACATCAGGGCGACGAACAGAATCAGGATCAGACTCACCATTACTTCAACCAGTTAAACAGAGACATCAGGAAAACCAACAGCAAAAACAGCATGGCGAACAACACGTAATGGTTCACCTTTCCGGTACGCAACAGCGCCGTACCGGCGTTGATCCGGCGCAACACCACCAACCACCACCGAGCAAAGAATTGGTCGATTTTATCTTTTCGGGTCACTTCGAAGCGGTGATCGACCGGGAAAATCTCGCCGGAAGCCAAATCGACTTCGTGACCGCTCTTTTTCATGACCCGTTCGGAGATGCGTTCCAGACTTTCGCTAAACGATTCTCCGGTATATTGCAACTTGGGGGTTGGAGCGGTAAAGCCACACACCCAGGTTGGCGAGCCCCCTTCATGGCGATGACGCAACGCCCAGCGGCGGATTCCCCACAACAGCAACGTCACCCCACATAACACCCATAAGGCGACGGTCAGCTGCCGGAACGTCTCCGCAAAAACGGAATAAATTTCCAACCCGCCCGAGATGCCCAACATCTGGGCCGACGCTTCGAACACTCCCGGTAAAAATAACGTCGGAAAGAGTCCCACCAACAACATTCCGGCCAACGGCAGAGCCATCGCCACCAGCATCCAAGGAGAGACCTCTCTGGCCTCCTGAGCGGCCACACTACGAGGCTGACCCTGGAAAGCCACCCCATACAATTTGACGAACGCCATCACGACCAACCCGCCGATAAAGGCCAAAAAGAGCAGGCCAAACAGGGCCTCTACACACAAGGGTCCATTGGTCGAAATCCCCTCCAACAGGCTGCCGTAGATCAAAAACTCCGAAATAAATCCGTTCAACGGAGGGAAGGCACAGATCGCCAACGACCCCAGCAAGAACAACAAGGAGGTCAACGGCATCCGTCGGCCCAATCCACCCAATTCGTCGACGGCGGTAGAATGAGTTGCCACCGCGACATTTCCGGCTCCCATATAGAGCAGCGATTTGAAAAACGAGTGGTTCACGATATGGAGGACGGCTCCACTATATGCCATCACCGCCAGGAAAAGATCGTGGTGAGCTTTTCCCAACAGCGCCACACCCAACGCCAAGAGAATGATTCCGACATTTTCGATGCTCGAATAGGCCAGGATTTTCTTGATATCGTTCTGCAAGGTGGCCAAAATCACGCCCCACAATCCGGTCACCATGCCCACGATCAGGACAATCAACCCTACCAGATAGAGGTCGGTTTGGATATACGAGCTCACCCGCATAATGCCATACACGCCCATTTTCACCATCACGCCCGACATCAGGGCCGACACATGGGCCGGTGCCGCCGGATGGGCTTCCGGCAGCCAGATGTGCAGCGGAAAGATTCCGGCTTTCATCCCGAACCCGATCAGGAAAACAAGAAAGAGCGGGAGGGCATTATGTTGAGCGAAATAGAGCTTCAGGGAATCAAACGACACCGGTAAGCCATTCACCGCGAGCGTCACAAACCCGGCCAGCAAAAACATAAACCCCACATGCATCAATATCAAGTAATTGAGTGCTGCACGACGTACTTTTGGTTTATCTCCGTTGAACAGCACTAACAGGAAGGATGCCAAGGTCATCAACTCCCAGGCGAACAGGAACAAAAAACCGTCCCGAGCCGTCACCACCATCACCATGGAGAAATACATCACCATCAGGCAGAAGTAATGTAACGACACCTGGACCTGCGGTTTTTGGTGGGCATGAGGTTCCACATAGCCTCGGGCATAAAAGGTCACCGAGAAGGCCGCCAAAGAGAGGATCAACAAGAAGAGCGCCGATAAGGCATCGACCACCTCATAGTGATCGCCGAAGAGAACATTGCTCACCCCCCGATATACCGACAAGGCATCGTTCGTCAACACCCCTAACGCCTCCACCCCCGAAATAATCGCTCCGAGAGTTATGATTCCCAACGTCCAGAACCATTTGCCCGACCGGGGAATCAGAAAGACCAATACGGCGAGCACAGGCAGCCAAATCAAAGAGGAGGTAAACATGGTTCTATTCGTTTATCAATGCTACGGTATGGACGGCCACCAACGCCGCGGTTTCTGTTCTCAGCCGACTGTGGCCCAAGGAGATGGGAAGATAGTCATACTGCAAGGCCAGGGCGATTTCGGCCGGGGAAAAGTCTCCCTCGGGACCGATCAACACCCGTACATCGAGCCCGGGCTGAACCCGATTTTTCATCAAGACTTTATCGGTTCCGGGTTTGCAATGGGCAATCAATTTCAAGCCATCGAACGGCTGAGCTACCCATTCCGCAAAGGGAGTCACTGGCTCGATGCGCGGCAAATAGGCTTTCTGGGACTGTTTGATCGCTCCTACGGCGATTTTCTCCAATCGATCAGTCCGCAATACGCGGCGTTCACTATGATCGGTCGCCAAAAGCGTGATCACATCCACCCCGATCTCCGTCGCCTTCTCCACCAACCATTCGATACGATCGGCATTTTTGGTCGGCGCCACCGCCAGATGCATGCGATAGGAGCGACGTTCGAACTCCGGTCGAATCTCCCGGATCACGACCGCACAATGTTTGATCGATCCATCCGTTATTTCTGCACGGGCCAACGTTCCCCGTCCGTCGGTCAGGAAGAGTTCCGCCCCTACCCCCAGACGCAATACCCGTACGATATGCCGGGACTCCTCCTCCGAAAACACATAGACGCCTTGCGAGAAATCCACCTCGGGAGCGTAAAATAATTGCATGATCCTCTGCTTTATATTATTTTTGCTTACGGAGCGACCGGCCGAAGCGGTGCAAAGGTATAAAACCTCCGGCGATCCATCAACAAATCACATCATTAATTATGAGAAAACTGCTATTACCGGCCCTCACCTGTTTGCTGATGGGCACTCTCTCCGGATGTCAAAAAAAGGCCGTGGAAGAGAATCCGTTTTTCACTGTTTGGGAGACGCCTTTCGGGGTTCCACCCTTCGATAAGATCAAAGATCAGCACTATAAACCGGCCATCGAAGAGGGCATTGCACGCCACGAAGGACAGATCGACTCCATTGTACGAAATACCGAAATGCCGACGTTCGCCAATGTGATCGAAGCGTTGGAAAACAGCGGCGAACTGTTAAGCAATGCCTATACGGTCTTTTCGCTGGTCAAAGCAGCGGATGCCACCGATGCCATGCAGCAGATCGATGCCGAAATCACGCCGATGGTCACCTCCCACTACGACAATATTTATTTGAACAACGCGCTGTTCCAGAAGGTGAAAGCCGTCTACGACCAGCGGGAACAACTGGGTCTCGACCCTCAACAACTTCGGCTGACCGAGAAGATTTACAAACGGTTCGTACGAGCCGGAGCCCTCTTGACCCCGGACCAAAAGGATCAATTGCGCAAAATCAACGAACAACTGTCCCAATTGGGCGTACAGTTCAGTAAGAATCTGTTGGCCGAAAACAATGCCTATGCCTTGGTGCTGGAAAAATCGGAAGACTTGGCCGGCATTCCGGCCGGTGCTCGTCAGGCCGCTCAACAAGAGGCCGAAGCGCGTGGCATGGAAGGCAAATTTGTCTTCACGCTCAGCAAACCGAGTCTCATTCCCTTCATGACCTACTCCGAAAAACCCGAACTGCGTCGTCAGATGTACGAAGCCTACCTGGAACGCGGAAACCACGACAACGAATCGGATAATAAACAGATCGTCTCCGACATGGCTCGTTTACGGATGCAGAAAGCCCAACTGATGGGTTATCCCACCTATGCCGCTTTTGTCCTGGACGACGTGATGGCCTCGACCCCCGAAAACGCCTACCATCTGTTGGATCAGATCTGGACGCCGGCGCTGGCCTTGGCCTCCAAAGAACTGGAGGAGATGAAACAGATCAAAAAACAGGAAACCGGCAGTGACGAATTCAACAGCTGGGACTGGTGGTATTATGCTGAAAAAGTGCGCAAAAGCAAATACAACCTGGACGAAGAGATGATCCGTCCCTATCTTTCGCTGGACTATGTGACCTCCGGGGTATTCCAGCTGGCCAATCGTCTTTGGGGCACATCGTTCCGACCGGTGGCGGTTCCCTACTATAACCCCGAATGCGTCGCCTACGAAGTGCTGGACAAAGACGACACCCATCTGGGCATTCTCTACTTCGACTTCTTTCCCCGGCCCGGCAAACAAGGCGGAGCCTGGTGCGGCACCTATCGGGATCCCCAATACAAGGATGGTAAACGGGTAGCCCCTGTCGTAACCATCGTGGCTAACTTCACCCGCCCGCTGAACGAAAACCAACCGGCCTTGCTGAACCTGGACGAAGCCGCCACCCTGTTCCACGAATTCGGGCACGCCATGCACTCGCTCTTTTCTCAGGTGCACTATAAGAGTCTGGCCGAAGTGGAACGCGATTTCGTCGAATTGCCCTCTCAGATCATGGAAAACTGGGCATTTAATCCTGCCATGTTGAAAGTCTACGCCAAGCACTATCAATCGAATACCGATATGCCGGAAGATCTTGTCAATAAGATCAGAAAAAGCCGTTATTTCAACCAAGGATTTATGACTACGGAATTGACGGCTGCTTCGCTTTCCGACCTGGATATCCATTCGATCGACAAAGATCAACCGATCGACGTCAATGCCTTCGAAAAAGAGGCCTTGTACACCAAACGGGGATTGATCCCGCAGATCGAACCCCGTTACCGCTACCCCTATTTCAGCCATATTTTCGATGGAGGGTATGCCGCCGGGTATTACAGTTACCTCTGGGCTGAGGTGCTGGATAAAGACGCCTTCGAAGCCTTTGTCGAAAGCGGCGATCTGTTCAACCGCGAAATAGCCGACTCCTACCGCCGGAATATCTTGGAAAAAGGGGGCAGCGAAGACGGTATGACGATGTATAAAAACTTCCGGGGTGCAGAACCCGACATCAAACCGCTGTTGCGCAATCGGGGGCTGATTCCGGACGAACCGGAGCCTGCAACCGACTCCCTGCCGCAATCTACACCCGCTACGTCCGCCACACCGGCCGCCTAACGGTAAAACCTGTCATATACGCAGAACCCAGAGAGAAACAATTTCTCTCTGGGTTCTGCGTCTACAAGGTTCCCTGTTCCCTCCTCTTTTATTCGAGTCTCGAAACAACGGGCAATACCGATTTCGTCCCCCTTTTTTCCCTACCGTCTTCCTAAAACAAATAATGCCGTTCCGACTGGGTCGGAACGGCATTGCTGTATCCAGAACAAGCGGACTATTCGGCCAACAGAGCCTCTTTATCTACCTGAACGACTTTCCCTAAATTCATGGTTTTCAAACCATTCAGCTGGGTCTGTGCATCTCCAACCACAACGATAATCATATCGTCATAGTTCAGATATTTGGCGATGCAGGCCTTGGCCTGATCCAACGTCATGCTCTTTAGAATGGCTTCACGCTGTTGCGGATAGTCGACCGGCAGATGATAAACCGCAATCATGCGCAACATATTCAACAACGCATTCGGCGTTTCGAAAGAACCGTTCATGGTCAACAACAGCGACCGACAGGAAGTCGACAGATCTTCCTGCGTATAGTTCTGACCGTAAGTCGACAGAATTTCACGGAACAGTTCAACCGACTCTTTGGTCACGGTAGCCTGGACACTCGAGCGAGCCGAGAAGGTATTGCTGAGCAAGCCCTGCGTAAAGCCCGAATAAGCACCGTAGGTATACCCGTGTTGCAAACGCAGGATATCGAACAACAGACTGCCTGACGAGGCGCCCAAATGGTCGTTGACAATCACCAGCGGATACGCTTCCGGATTATCGATCGAAAGCGACTTCGACCCTACGATGATGTACGATTGACGGGCGCCGGGATAGTCCACAAAATAGAGTTTGGCATCGGGAGCGGTGTCCGATTCGGTCAGCATCGGAGCGGGAACCGGCGTACTTTTCCAGTTCTTCGTCAACGAAGCCAACGAACGTTCCACCTCTTTCTGCGTCAAGCCGCCCACGAAATTCATCTTAGCGATGGATTGAGAAACATTGGCCGTATAGAAGTTCTGCACATCTTCGAGGGTCAAGGCGTCCACCGTTTGTTCCGTTCCGTCCGGCGCATAACCCAAAATACTGTTCCCTCCGAACAGCAACCGTTTGAATACATTCATCCCGATCGTCGAGGGATCCGTATCTCCCTGACGGATATTATCGAGGATACGTTGTTTTACCAAGGCAAAGCTGGCTTCATCGTTCAGGCGAGGACGTGTCAGCATTTCTTCGACCAGTTCCATGACCTTCGGATAGTTTTTCAACAAGCAATTCCCGGTAAGCGCCATGCTCTCCGTACCGGCTTGCACCTGAATCTGAGCCCCCAGCTGTCCGATGGCATCTTCCAACTCGGCTGCCGTCTTATCCATCGTCCCTTCGTTCATCATCGCAGCCGTCAAACGAGCCAAACCGGCTTTCTGCGGCGTATCCAACAACATCCCGTTGTTGAGATCGATGGAGAAATAAACCAACGGCAACTCCTTGTATTCGATTCCGCGCAGTTCCATTCCGCTGGGGAGTTTCGTGCTCCAGATAGCCGGGATATTCAATTCCGGGGTATTCGGCAACAAATCCGGTTCCTTGCTGCGGTCAAACGACGACGGAGTCCGTTCATAGGGATCATCCACCACTTTCCCGGCATCCGCATTGAGCGCCTGTTCCTCAATCGATTCCTGATCCACCACGGCAGGTACCGACCCACTCAGCGCCAAATCAACCTGTCCTTTCGGAACGATGCTGACGGCCAGATAGTTTTTTCCTTTGATATACTGATTGTATACCCGCATTACATCTTCGGGCGTCACCTGTCGATAGGCTTCCAACTCCTTCAACATCCGGTCGGGGCTGCCTCCGAACACATTATTCTGAGCCATGGCGATGGCTTTCCCATTGGTCGACGTGAGGCGGTTATAGGTTCGCGTCTCTTCGATCGCTTTGTAACGTTCCAGGTCTTTGGGATCGACCCCGTTCTTTTCAAAGCGAGCATACGCCTCTTCGATCCCGGCATAGACATCGTCGAGTTTTACATTCGGGAAGGTGGTGGCGTTCAAGAGAATCATCCCGGCCAGCTCCAGTTGTTGGCTGGACATATAGACCGAAGGCACCAATTTCCGCTCTTCAACCAACACCTGATAGATCGGCGACTTCTTATCGCCCGCCAGAATATTGGCCAGGAAATCGAGCGCATAGCCATCTTTGCTATAGGCTTCCACACCCGGATAGGCCATCAGCAACATCGGAGCATTCGCAAAGGCATCTTCGTATTCGATCCGCTTTGTCGAATCCAACGTAATGTTCTGCACCTTGGGAGCTTCCGGTTTCGGACGAGCCGGAATTTCGCCGAAATATTTCTGGATCAGCTCTTTGGTCTGCGCCGGATCAAAATCCCCGGCCACCACCAAAGTCGCATTGCTGGGCGTATAATAGAGGTTGTAAAACTCTTTCACGTCTTCCACCGTCGCACTGCGCAGATCGGGAATCTCGCCAATCACCGTCCAGCTATAAGGATGACCTTTCGGGAAGAGATTCTTCACCAACAGATCCCACGCCAACCCATAAGGGACATTTTCGCCCTGACGTTTTTCATTCGACACCACATCGATTTCGCGTTTCAGCCCGCCTTCGGTCACCGTGTTGATGAAATAGCCCATACGGTCGGACTCCATCCACAACACTTTTTCCAAGGCATTACGCGGTACTGTCTCAAAATAAACCGTCCCGTCATTGCTGGTTCCGCCATTAAACGTACCGCCCAACTCATCGATTTTCTGAAAAAACGCATTGCGCGGCAAATTTTCCGAGCGTTGGAACAGCATATGTTCAAAGAAATGGGCAAAACCGGTTTTCCCGGGTTTTTCACGATTACTACCCACATGGTATTGAATCGCTACCGACACAACCGGATCGGAACGATCTTCATGCAAAACGACCTCCAGGCCATTGGGCAAGGTATACTTTTCATACTCCAGCGACGCATCGCCCCCGGAGCTCTTACAACTACTTACTGCGGCCATAACCGAAACAAGTAAACAAGGCATTAAACATTTTTTCATGAGTCGGGATTTTATTTTGACAGATAAGTTTTTTCACGATCACCGGATCTCCGCCCGACGGATTCTTCGCGAATCTCTAAAGGACAAAAGTAACATTTATAACGGATTATCTGGGCAATTTTCGTATTTTTGTTTGCAGAGTATTTATTTCATCGTCTTATTTATGAAGATATTGCCTCGAATAGTGGCTCTTCTGTGCCTTATGCCGGTTCTGGAGAGCACCGCCCAAAACGCTTTCGAATTCAAAAATCCCCCCGCCAGCTACCGCCCTACTCCCTTATGGTTCTGGAACGATACGCAAGTGACCCGACAAGGGATCGATGCACAGTTACCCGAATTGAGGGACCGATGCGGCTACGGAGGGATCTCCATCCTGCCGTTCGGCGCTAAATTCGAACCCAGGTACCTCAGCAACGACTATTTCGAGTTGTATGGCTACGCCATCCAACAAGCCAACGAATTGGGTTTAAAAATGGCCCTCTACGACGAATATGGCTTCCCCAGCGGAAGCGGCGGGGCGATCAATGGCGATGCCGTACCACGCTTCACCAACCGATATCCTTCGTTGACCCTCAAACGGCTCGACAAAATCGAAGAGGAGATCTCCGGAGGGAGCGTTTATCACCGACCGGCCTCTCGTGAAGGCAAATTGATGGGCGTCGTTGCCCTGAATACCGCCACCGGCGAACGCATCGACCTAACGGGCAACATTACAGAGGGGGTTATCGTCTGGGATGTTCCCTCGGGCCGATGGAAGATCATGCAGTTCGTTTGCGTGACCGACGGCGATCCCAACATGGACTACCTGAGCCGTGAAGCGGCCGACGCCTACATCGAAATGACCCACCAGCAATATTACAAACGGTTTCCGGAAGCGTTCGGAACGACTATCGTCCAGACCTTTTACGATGAGCCGACCCTCTATCGGGCCCAAGGACGGGTCTGGACCCCCTCGTTCAACGAAATCTACGAACAACGCTACGGCGAAAGCCCCGTATTACTCTATCCGGCCTTGTGGTACGACATCGGCCCCGACACCCAAGCCGCCCGCAATGCCCTCTTTTCGTTACGCAGCGACCTCTATGCCGAGGCCTACCCTCGGGCAATCGATGAGTGGAGTCGGGCACACGGGCTACGGGCTACCGGACATCAGGATAACGAAGAGATCGTCAATCCGGTCGGCACCTCCGGAGATTTAATGAAATGCTTCCGCTACTTGAGTGTGCCCGGGATCGATAAAATCGGTGGCAATCGACCCGCCGAAAAATTTTACAAACTGATTGCCTCGGCGGCCTATAACTGGGATCACTCGCTGGTCATGTCCGAGACTTACGGAGCCATGGGCAATCTCTCCTGGGACAGTATCTACTGCATTGCCATGGATCAATTCGCACAGGGGATCAACGTATTCATTCCGCATGCTGCCTGGTACAATGATCAGAGTGTCACCTTTTTGCCCGAGCTCTCCGCACGGAATCCGCTCTATGCCGATGGGCTGTACGACTTCAGCACCTTCCTGGGGCGTCTTCAGCTCCTGCTGCAAAACGACGACCGGGTCGTTTCCGAAATTGCCCTCCTCTACCCCATCCACACCATGCAGGGCGATCACTATTTTGAAGGCCCCCTCACCCCGTACGAAGGAGGGGTCGCCATTCCTTACCTGGATTATGTCGAACTGGGCGACATGCTCACCCAACGTATCGGTCGTCATTATCAGTGGTTGCACCCCGAGGTTTTGGCTTCGAACTGTACCGTAGACAAAAAAGGGCTACATCTCAATAACACCGTCCAATACAACACCTTCCACACCCTGATCATTCCTGCCTCGAAAACCATCAGTGTCTCCACTCTGGAACAAGCATTAGCGCTGTTTCAGGCTGGTGGTCGGGTCATATTCACCTCCCAACTTCCGACACGTGCGGCCGAATTGGGGAAAGATGCCCGTATCGGCGAACTGATGAACGAATTACTTCCGGCCGCCACCCGCTACAACGAAAACAAAGAGGGCGGTCAGGTCTATTTTGTGGCACAATTGACCCCTGAAGCCTTACAACAGGCCTTGCGTTCTCCGGACCCTTACGATATTGCTTTTGAAGCGTCCAAGCCTCTTCGATACCTCCATAAAGAACATGACGGAAAAGCGCTTTTCTATTTGGTCAATCTCGATACGGAGGCATATCGGGGAGATCTCCTTCTACGAGGCAAGATGCGATTGGAAGCCTGGGATCCCCACACAGGCGAGAGCGCACCGGTGTCCGTCTCCTATGAAAAACAGGGCAAAGAAACGGTGACCCGCCTTACGCTCGACCTCCCCGAACACCGCTCGATCTTCTTACTGGAACAATAAACCCCAAGACATTCAATCTAAGACTCCGGTTTTTCCGGAGTCTTTTTTTAGGGGATGCTATCGACCCGAATAACCGGAAATTCCCGGTCTGAATTTTTCCTGGATGATCCCATCTCTTTTTATCAACCTGGATCTGCACATGCCGCACGGGGATGAACACACCCAAAAATTTCTTTACAAGACAAGGATTTTTTTAGTAGACGCCAGGCTTTCTGACCAACTTTCTACCATCTTGCTATGCTCGTTTTCGATTTTCCATAAAAAAAGTGCAGCGCTGTTTTCAGCGCTGCACTTACCTTGAGATCGACACCAACTATTTCAGCTCTTTGATCCGGATATTCCGGAAGCTCACTTCCGAGCCATGACCCAAGAAACCGATGTGACCGCTTTTATTCAACAGTCCCGGATGTTCCTTGTGGTCCATCGTCGCCTTACCATTTTGGCTGGCCTTGGCAATATCGCCATCGACAATCACCTCACCATTCAGCGTCACCTTGATATGATTTCCATCAGCCACCACTTCCTGGTAATTCCATTCGCCTACGGGTTTCAGGGCGCCCCGTTTGGCCGGAATTACCCCGTAAACCGATCCATGATACTGATAGGGTTCGAGCTTGCTGTAAATCGGCGCTTCATTATCCAAAATCTGCAACTCCATTCCGACATAAGCGGCATCCCCTTCCATCGGCGTCCGGATACCCAAACCGTTATTTGCGCCCGGCGTCAACTTAAATTCGAAACGTAGCACAAAATTATCGAACTCATCTTTGGTATAGAGATTCCCTCCATGTCCATTAGCCGGATGGAGGGTAATGGTCCCCTCTTCCATCACATAGTCCTGGGTATTCCCCGTCCACTCGTGCATATTCTGCCCGTCGAACAGCAGACGGAACCCTTCATCCGCCTCTTCGGCCGAGAGACGATACGGCTCCGGACGTTCCAACTCATGGATATAGAGGTTACGATAAGCTACTCGCGTACCATGAGCCTGCAATTCGATCTGATCCACCGAGGGAATCGGCAACGAACGATCCCAGTAGTTTTCCAGCATCACATTGTCGACCACCCGTTCTCCATTCAGCACCACCGTCACCCGATCGCCTACCATTTTGATGTAGAACGTATTCCAGTGGCCCAAGGTATTATCGGCCACGTGAGAAGGGGTACTGGGATTGATCTTGTTATTGTACAAACCGCCTGAACCGACTTGGGCACCCACATTGCGACGCGACGTATCCCACATCTGCACCTGAGGCGTTCCCCGAAGATAGATTCCGGCATCGGCGTTGTCGCTGTCCGGATAGAGCAGCCAATCGACATACATTTCGAAATCGCCATACTGTTTTTCTGTACAGATATTATCGAACCCGTCTCCGGTAAAGGTCAGCAATCCATCGATCACTTCCCAATCACGACGCATGATCTCATCAGCCGCTTTCTGTTTTTCAGCCAACTCTTGCGGAGACATGGCGGCCCGTTTAATCGGGTTTTCCACCAGGCCTTTCCAACCGGTCAGGTCTTTTCCGTTAAACATCGACACCCAACCGCCCTCTTGAGGCATGGCTTTCAAACGGTCCAACACTGCCGAACGTCCATAATCGTTCAAGCGCCCTTCATTGGTCTGCAAAGCTTTTTCAGCGATCTCACGTACAACCGGGCCATACAAATCGGTCCGATCCGACACGATTCCATAAATATGATCGGCCGCCAGTTGACGGACACTCTGATCAGGATCGTCCAAATAACGCCCCAAGGTCACCAAGGCCTGCATGGTCCGATTAGCCGACATCGCCGCCAGAATCAACTTTTTCTGATCCGACGTACGGGCCAAATCCAACATTTCGCTCAGCATGATCTGTTTCATTTCCGGCGTTTTGCTGCTGGCCTTCACCCGAGCCACATATCCCGACACAATAGCATCGAAATGGGGTGTATTTCCCGCTTTGGCAATATCATACAAATAGGCCGCCGACTGCACGTCCGGCCAAGCCAACAGGGCTTCGATCGCTTGATCCTTTTCAAAATCGTCTCCCTCTTGGTAACCCTGTGCAATGCTCTTGAGCACTGTCGGATCCCCGGTCGACGCCAACACCACATAATAGCGTGCCGCTTTATCCTCGCTACGTTGCATTTGGGCCTGTATAGCCGCCACTCTTTCTGCAACCGGCAATTCTGCCAACGCCGCAATGATAGCCTCCTGAACCTTGGGCAAATTCGTTTCGGAAGCCGTTTCCAACAGATCGTAGAGCGCCGTGAGATTCGTTGGAGAAACCACATCCTTCAACGCCGTATAAGCAGCCTCCGAGACATCGGCATTTCGACTCGAGGTCAGATCCAACACCACCGACGCCTTATCCTGCGCCTGTTTGGCGGCCAGAATCGACAAAGCGGCTACTTTTCCGGCATCCGATCCTCCGGTCAGCACCTCGGCTACCGCATCGACCACCGGTTCGGAAGAGGACAACAGACATTCCCGAGCCACTTCACGCAACGTATCCGGCGTCGAGCTTCCCGACAACACTTCAATCAACCGAGCATTGACCCCTTCGCCTTTCAAACGGATCGCTGCCCACATGGCGGCCGAGCTCAACTCCACATTTTTATCGCCAATCCACGGCATAATCGCCGGCACCGCCGACTCTACACCCTGTAAGCCCAACCACGTAATCCAATCGGTCTTGATTTCCGGTTTCACTTTCGGCAGACGGGTGATCAGCGTGGCATAAAACGCCTCGTCGGCATACGGTTCCGCAAAACGTAACGCCGTATTGCGGTAGTTCCGATCGCCATCCATCGCCGCTTTGGTCAATTGAGGCAGAGCCGCCGCCCCTTTCGTCTGCACCAGATTATACAGTTTACCGATACGGGTAACCGGAGCCTCGGTATACACCGTCGGGAAACCGTTGCGTTCTTGCGTAATGGCCTCCAAAGCACAGCGAGCCGGATCGCCCAAACGGGGATCATCGACCAAATCGACCAGCACCTTCACGCTTTCCGATTTTCCGCACTGTTGCAACAATCGAATATAGAAAGCCTTGACCTCCGGATCCTGACTGGTTTGCAACGCCCGGACAATCCCTTCAGCAAACGTTTTACGGGAATATTCATACCCCGGGGTCGTCACATAAGCGGCCCAGCCGCTGAGAGCGTACACCACCGGTACATTGTTCGTATTATCCAGCATGGAGGTCAGCATCTCCACCCCTTCTGCCCCCGAAGAGACCAGATCTTCCATCAGACGGTTATACTCGACGCCTTCGGGAGCCGGCATCAAGGCCAGCGCATCCGACACCTTAGTCCGCGGCGTCCGATTGGCCGCCGTCTGCGCTCCGGCCGAAATTACGGTGAGCGCCAAGGCCACCGTCAATAATATTCTTTTTATTTTCATGACTGTTTTCTTTTGGATTCGGTTTTCAGATTTTCCAAGGTGCACGCATCGGCTGATCGATCAAACGATTCGCCGCATCATCATCGACAAACAACAAGGTCTTCGGATCGAACTTCAGGTTACGCCCCAAACGCAAGGCCACCGCCCCCATATTGACAATCGTCGCGCTTCGGAACGCATTTTGCTCGTTGAGCGCAAATTTCTGACGAGTCCGCACACACTTGATAAAATCGGTTTCCTGAGGCAGAGGATCCGGGAATTCGGCCAGTTTACGTTCCCAATCCGGAATATCGCATTCGAAATTCGGATACAGTTTTCCGTTCGGCCCTTCGATATAGGCATCGTTGGGATCGCCATTATCTTCGCCATACAGGATGATCTGACAACCATCTTCATATTTATAGGCGATTTTCCGCCACGTCCCCACCGCATCGGGATGTTGCTGGGGGGCGTCGATTTCCACCGAAATCGGGCTGGTGTCATCTTTCCCCAAGAAATACTGAACCGGATCGATGTAATGCTGTCCCATGTCGCCCAATCCACCGGCGTCATAATCCCAATATCCCCGGAAGGTCGAATGCACCCGATGGGAGTTGTAGGGTTTATAGGGAGCCGGCCCCAACCACATATCATAATCGAGTTCCGCCGGCACTTTTTGTTCCGGGAGGACGGTTTCTCCCACCCAGAAGAACTTCCAGTTGAAGCCGGTATGTTTGCTGATCGTCACCTTCAGCGGCCATCCCAACATCCCGCTATCCACCAGTTTTTTGATTTTGGCCACCGTGGTATTCATCCCATAGAAATTATCCGTAAACCGGAACCAGGTGTTCAGTCGGAAAATATTGCCGTTTTGTTTGACGGCTTCCACCACACGTTTCCCCTCTCCAATGGTTCGGGTCATCGGTTTTTCACACCAGATATCCTTCCCGGCCCGAGCGGCATCGGCCGCCATAATACCGTGCCAGTGTGGAGGAGTCGCGATGTGTACGATATCGACATTGGGATCTTCGATCAGCTTGCGATAGTCGTGATAGGCGGCAATTTTTTCTCCGGCCAACTGCAAGCCGGCATCCAGGTGATTCTGGTCCACATCGCAAATGGCCACCAAACGAGTGCCGGCATACCCATAATGTCCGCGGCCCATGCCGCCCACCCCGATGATTCCTTTAGTCAACTGGTCACTGGGAGCCGTATATCCGGGCCCGCCCAAGACATGACGAGGCACCACGGTCAAAGCAGCCATCCCCGCGAAGGTTTTCAAAAAATCTCTTCTTTTCATCGATCCGTTATTTTGATGAGTTGGTATACTGTAATAGAAAAGGATAGGGGCTAAAAAGCCCATTATTCAAATATACGATTTTTGCCGGACATTTCAGAGCCTGCGGTCCGTTTTTTGCTATTCTTTTCTTTTTCAGACCCGAAAAAAGCGTGGAACCGTTTCCGGAAAACCCAAAACAAAAAAATGCCTCTCCGGTCTTATGCTGACCAGAGAGGCATTATGGTAGTAGCCCTGTCGCGACTCGAACGCGAATTTACAGTTTAGGAAACTATCGTTCTATCCCTTGAACTACAAGGCCTTAACCGTATTATTTTAGAGGCCCGTACCGGAGTTCAATGTTTCGAACAATTTCGGCGTTCTCTAAAACGACTCCACGACTCCTTGGATGTCCGTCGTTCCGTCGGCACTTGGCATTGGCCCACTCACCCGTCTTGTCGAGGAGAGAGCCGCCGTTCTAATCCTTAGAGAAGTTACCGCCGTCGTATGCCCATTTGAGATAAATGGCGCCCCAAGTATATCCCCCGCCAAAAGCAGACAAGATCAAGTTATCGCCTTTGCACAAACGGCTTTCATAATCCCACAGACACAACGGAATGGTTGCGGCCGTCGTATTGCCGAATTTATCGATATTGATCATGCACTTTTCACGCGGCAACCCCATACGGTGAGCCGTTGCGTCGATGATGCGCAGATTGGCCTGGTGAGGTACCAAATAGCGAATATCGTCCGGCGTCAAGTGGTTACGTTTCATCACGGCCACCGACGTATCGGCCATGTTGGAGACGGCGGCTTTGAAAACCACCGGACCATCCTGATGTACATAATGCCACAGGTTTTCCACCGTTTCATGGGTAGCCGGATAAGCCGACCCACCGGCTTTCATATAGAGGTGCTGTCCGCCACCGCCATCCGAATGCAGATCGGCATCCAACACGCCCAACCCTTCGGTATTCGGTTCGAGCAACACGGCTGCGGCACCATCCCCGAAAATCGGGCAGGTATTCCGATCTTGATAGTTGATGATCGAAGACATCTTATCGCCCCCGACCACGATCACCTTTTTGAAGGTTCCGCTTTCGATATATTTCGAAGCGGTCACCAACGCAAACAGAAAACCGCTACATGCGGCCGAAAGATCAAAACCGAACGCTTTTTTCATGCCCGTCTTATAGCAAATCAGGTTTGCGGTCGACGGGAAGAACATATCGGGCGTAACCGTTGCACAAATAACCATCTGGACATCCAGCGGATCGGTGCCCGTTTTTTCCAACAAATCGCGCACGGCTCTCTCCCCCATATACGAGGTACCCAAGCCTTCTCCTTTGAGGATATGTCGGGTTTTGATGCCGATACGGGACATAATCCATTCGTCGGACGTATCCACCATTCGGCTCAATTCGAAATTGTCAAGGATATAATCGGGCAGGTAGGCACCCGTTCCGGTGATCGCTGCGGTGATTTTTTTCGTCATCGTTTAAAAATTTCTCGTAGTTTGTCAGCCACTCCAGCCTTGATGGTCTTTTCGGTCTGGAGGATCATATTCTTGATAGCCAGCGGGCTGGAACATCCATGTCCGATCAAAACCGTGGAATTGATACCCAAGACGGGGGTTCCGCCCACGTTTTCGTAATTGAAATGATCGAAGAAGGTGTTTTTCAGGCCCTGTGCCTGCGCCATTAAATAAAAGCCTTCGGTCTGTTTCAAGATGGTATTCCCGACAAAGCCGTCACATACGACGACATCGGCAATCGATCCATCGAACAGATGTTTCGCTTCGATATTGCCCACAAAATTGAAATCCTGGCTTCCCTCCATCAGCTCGTAAGCGGCTTTGGTCTGGAGGTTTCCTTTTTCCTTTTCTTCTCCGATATTCAACAAGGCGACCCGAGGAGCGTCTTTGCCCATTACGCTTTTGGCGTAAGTGCTTCCAATGATTCCGTACTGATACAATACGTCCGGTTTGCAGTCCACATTCAGGCCGACATCCAACAACAAAACGCCTCCGCCATCCAACGTGGGAGCCAACGACGAGATGGCCGGACGAATGACGCCTTCGATCTGTTTGACGGTGTACATACAGCCCACCATCATGGCACCGGTACTCCCGGCGCTGGCGAAACCGTCGATCTTGCCATTCATCAGCTGCAGGAATCCCACAACGATGCTCGAATCGGTCTTTTTGCTAAACGTTTGGGTAGGGTTGTCGCCCATTTCGATCACTTCGCTCGTAGGCACGATGTCGAAACTGTCGGTTGAGACGTGTTCCCGGTCCAAGATTTCGGTAATGCGTTCCTTATCACCGAACAGTACGATGCGGCTTTCGGGTGCGATTTCCCGCAAAGCAGCAATAGCTCCCAAAACCGTAGCTTCGGGAGCAAAATCTCCGCCCATCGCGTCAACTCCTATTTTTATCATAGTCATTGGGGCTTTCCGCGAGCGATAATTATTCGGCTTTCTTTTCGATAGCGATCCGTCCCCGGTAGAAGCCGCATTCGGGACAAACCCGGTGATACAGGACGGCAGCGCCGCAGTTCGGGCAAGTAACCACGTTGGGTACAGCGGCTTTATAATGCGTTCTTCTTTTGTCTCTTCTCGTGCTGGAGACCTTGTGCTTAGGATGTGCCATTATAAATTCGTTTTAATAAAATTCCTATTCGTGTTTATTCAGTTCTTCCTTTACTTTTTCCAATGCGTGCCACGGATTGTCTTCCGGGGTCGATTCATGGTTCGCAGCCTGTTGCACGATCTGTTCGAACTCCTGTTCGCTCACAATCCGGAAACGCGACAGCATATCGGGATTGCACAGGCTATGGCCTTCGGCATCCACCGGATGCACCCTTTGGTAAGGCAGGCTCAGATTGATACTTTCGTAAATGTACTGAGCCAGATCGAGTTCGGTTTCGTTTGGGCTGATCCACATGATTTCGCCATCGCTTTCTTGTTCGGTTTCAGAGAAGCGCACCTGCAGGGTCCCTTGATAGGTAAACGGCAACATGAACTCTTCCAAACAACGGTCGCAAGCGACTTCCACTTCGCCTTCCATAGCGAAGGTGAGACTCATCATCCGGTTCTGTTTTTCCAGGTCGACTTTGACGACGCCCTGTCCGCGATGGAGTTCCGACCCTTCGAAAGCCTGAAAAAAACGATCGTCCACCTCGAACTCAAAGGTATGACTACCAACTTTCAAGCCCTTATACGGGATGGTATATTTTTTCAGAACATTCATCGCTCTTCAAAAACAGCCCACAAATGTATATATTTTTCAGCGAAATGCAAAAAAACTCGGCTCAATTCGTCACAAGCCCTGTGCTCTGGCAATCAGGCTCAGATCGCAAAGGGCAATCGCCACCGCCGCCTCGACGACGACCGGAGCCCGCATGGCAATACAGGCATCATGACGCCCCTTGACAATCAGTTTTTCAGGGCGTCCGGTTTCGGTCGACAGGGTCATTTGCGGAGACGAAATGCTGGCGGTCGGTTTAATCGCCACCCGCACCACGATTTCGTTCCCATTGGTAATACCGCCCACGATCCCACCGGCATTATTCGTCGCGGTGGTACCATCCATCGACACGATCGGGTCGTTATGTTCGCTGCCTTTCATCCGGGCGGCGGCAAAGCCACTACCGAACTCAACGCCTTTGACGGCCGGAACCGAAAAGAGCAAATGGGAGATCACACTTTCGGCCGAGTCGAAAAAAGGTTCGCCCCAGCCGACCGGAACCCCCTGGACGCGACATTCGATCAGCCCCCCGACCGAATCCCGTCCCCGTAAAGCGGCTTCAATGATTTCCGGAAAACGAGCCGGCTCTGCACAACCTCCGATTTCCAGCAATTGACTGCCTATTTCGAGTGTCCGATGCCGACGTTTCAGAATCTTTTTGGCCACGACACCGGCAGCGACCAACGCCAAAGTCAACCGGCCCGAAAAGTGACCGCCTCCACGATAATCGGCATACCCTTTAAATTTCTTTGTAGCCACCCAATCGGCATGAGAAGGACGCGGATGAGCCACCAGGTTGGCATAATCCCCCGACAAGGTATTCTCGTTGTAAAACAGAATGGTCAGCGGCGCTCCCGTCGTGCGTCCCCGGAAAACGCCGGAGAGAATATGGGGCGTATCGCTCTCTTTACGGGGGGTCGTGCCCCGTTTTCCGCTTTTTCGTCGGGCCAGATCGGCGGCAAACGCTTTCTCATTCAGCGGAATGCCTGCCGGTACCCCATCGAGGGTCACCCCGACCGACTCGCCATGCGACTCCCCAAAAATAGAGAGACTGAACAATCGACCGAATTTATTCATAGATGTTCGTTTCGTGGTTCGGTGTAGCGAAAACGGTCGCTATCGCACGAGCGTTTTCGACCCCGAATCGTGTCATTATACGCTTATTTTGCCCGCAACGCCGCCAAATCATCCCAAAAGGCGGGATAAGATTTCGCCACGGCATCGGCATCGGTAATGGTCACCGGGCTATCGGCACGCAAAGCTGCCACCGCAGCCGCCATCGCAATCCGATGATCGTTGTGGCTGCTGACCGTCGCCCCATGAATCGGGCCTCCGGTAATCCGCATCACATTTTCGGTTTGAAGATCCACCTCAATGCCCATCGCCCTAAAAACTTCCGCCAACGCTTCGGCCCGGTTGCTCTCTTTATACAACAGACGTTTGGTCCCGATCAAGGTCGTAACGCCCCGACAAGCAGCCCCCAAAGCGACCAGCGCCGGGAAGGAATCGGGACAATCGGTCGCATCGAATTCAAACCCATACAGCTTGCCCTGTTTAACCGTCACCCCTTCCGAAGAGGTGATAATCTGAGCGCCCGCCTTGGCCAGTGCATCGACAATCGCCACGTCGGCCTGGGCAGAGACCGGATTCAGATTTCGAATCGTGGCCGACCCGGTCGTCGCACCTCCCACCAACAGACAGGAAGCTCCGCTCCAATCTCCTTCGATATTATAAGTGGTTGGCTGATAGTGCTGACCGCCGGCGATCCGAAAACTTTCGTAACCTTCATTGGTCACATCAATGCCGAAAGCCGCCAACAAAGACAAGGTCATATCGATATAGGGACGACTTTTCAGCTTTTCGACATGCAGGATCGTATCTTCGTTCACCAAGGGCAGGGCCATCAACAGCCCCGTCACAAACTGCGAACTCAACGAACCGTCCACCGTAATCTCTCCACCATGCATCGGTCCTTTCACCGCGATCGGCAGATAGCCCCCATTGGTATGGACTTCTACGCCCAAAGCCATCAGCGGCTCTTCCATCATCGCAATCGGACGACGCAAAATCGATCCGGTGCCATTGATCGTGGTCATCAGACTCGTCAGGGCGGCAATCGGTACAAACAGCCGAGCAGATAGTCCTGACTCTCCTACATTCAACTTGGTCGAATCGGGATTCAAACCTCCCTCTATCGTATAGGTATCTCCCTCTGCCGTGATCGTTGCCCCCAGATTACGGGCGATTTCCAAAGCCGCCTCGGTATCGTTACTCAGTCCCAGATGGGTCAATGTACTGCGTCCCTGAGCCAATAAAGCGGCGGCAATCGCCCGCTGGGCAAAACTTTTTGAAGCCGGCGCCGTCACGGAACCGGCAAGCCGGCCAGCCATCATAATTTGATTATTCATACACACATCTTATCTTTCACGCGCTCGGTCGATCCCGGAAAACTCCGCCTTTTACGCCGAAACCCGTTCACGCCTTTCGGTTCGAGGACCGTTAACGCAATTGGAAATCCCGACCCAAATAGACCTTACGAACCACTTCATCGTTGGCCAGATCTTCGGCAGAACCGGCCTTCAGAATCTTTCCTTCGAAAAGCAGGTAGGTACGGTCCGTAATCGCCAGAGTTTCGTGTACGTTATGGTCGGTGATAATCACCCCGATATCCTTATTTTTCAACGTAGCCACGATACTCTGAATATCTTCGACGGCAATGGGGTCCACCCCGGCAAAAGGTTCATCCAAGAGGATAAACTTCGGATTGATCGCAACAGCCCGAGCGATTTCGGTACGACGTCGTTCTCCCCCCGAAAGCTGAATCCCCAAACTCTTACGCACCTTCTGCAAGCGGAACTCCTCGATCAGGTTTTCCAGGCGTTCTTTTTGATACTCTTTGGTGAAGTTGGTCATCTGCAACACGGCCCGAATATTGTCTTCAACCGACAGGCGGCGAAAGACCGAAGCTTCCTGCGCCAAATACCCCACCCCTTTCTGAGCCCGTTTATAAACCGGCTCTTTGGTTAACTCGATGGTTTCGGTCCCGGTATCCAGAAAAATTCCCCCTTCATTGGGTTTGATCAGTCCCACGATCATATAAAACGTGGTCGTTTTACCGGCCCCGTTGGGCCCCAGCAACCCCACGATTTCCCCCTGACGCACATCGATGGAGACATGATCCACGACGGTTCGGGTTTTGTATCGTTTCACCAGGTTGTTGGTGTATAATCTCATGAACTGTTTTTCTTCCATGCCGACTCTATTACATGCCGTATCCTCCGCGTGCCTCTGGCAACAACCACGCCCCCCTTTCGCCGGTCGTTTCCGACCAAAAAGAGAGCACGCTCTCTCTGCCCGTTTTCCCGGAAGGTTTGGCCTTCTAAAGTCCCTCTAAATCGACCTCGAAGCCCGGCAATTTTCCTACAAAGTTATCGTTTTTCTCCGCATTTCAACGAAACCGCTCCGCAGAATTTTCCAAAAAAATGCTGGTTATTTCGCAATATATTGCTATCTTTAAGTGAGGAATTAGGGATATTAATTTGCTATCGATTATTTCAGATGCCTGACAAAGAGAGTGTTCTATTAAAGAAACACCTGAAAGAGTATTTCGGTTTTTCGAGTTTCAAGGGAAACCAAGAGGCTGTCATCCGCAATGTACTTGCCGGACACGATACCTTTGTTTTAATGCCTACCGGAGGGGGAAAATCGTTGTGTTATCAACTACCCGCCCTGGTCATGGAGGGGGTGGCTATTGTCATCTCGCCCCTGATCGCCCTGATGAAAAATCAGGTCGACGCCATGCGTACCTTCAGTATGGATGAGGGAATCGCCCATTTTCTCAACTCCTCCCTCAACAAAGCGGCGGTCACCCAGGTCAAAAACGACGTACTGGCCGGCAAAACCAAACTACTCTACTTCGCACCTGAATCGTTGACCAAAGAAGACAACGTCTCCTTCCTGCGCAAAATCAAGATCTCGTTCTACGCCATCGACGAGGCACACTGCATCTCGGAATGGGGTCACGACTTCCGTCCTGAATATCGTCGGATCCGTCCGATTATCAATGAAATCGGCCCGGCTCCGCTGATCGCCCTGACCGCAACGGCCACGCCCAAAGTACAGATGGACATACAGAAGAATCTGGGCATGTTGGATGCGGCCGTATTCAAATCGTCGTTCAACCGTCCCAACCTGTTCTATGAAGTACGTCCGAAGGTAAACGCCACCAAAGAGATCATCAAATACATCAAAGGACATCCGGGCGAATCGGGCATTATCTACTGCCTGAGTCGTAAAAAAGTGGAAGAGCTGGCCGAAGTATTGGCCGCCAACAATATCAAGGTCGCGCCTTACCATGCCGGTATGGATGCGGCCACCCGTGCAGCCAACCAAGATGCGTTCCTGCACGAAAACGTCGACGTCATCGTCGCTACGATTGCGTTCGGGATGGGGATCGACAAGCCCGATGTCCGTTATGTGATCCACTACGACATGCCCAAAAGTCTGGAAGGATACTATCAAGAAACCGGACGGGCCGGTCGGGATGGGGCCGGTGGACATTGCATCGCCTTTTACAGTTATCGCGACATTCAGAAACTCGAAAAATTCATGCAGGGGAAACCGGTCGCCGAACAGGAGATCGGGAAATTACTGCTGCAGGAAACGGTCTCCTACGCCGAAAGCTCGATCTGCCGACGCAAAACGTTGTTGCATTATTTCGGGGAAGAATACGAACCGGACAATTGCGGCTGTTGCGACAACTGCACCCACCCCAAACCTCGCTTCGAAGGTCGTGACCACATCAAATTGATGCTGGAAGTACTGGAAGCCATCGGTGACAAATTCAAAGCCGACTACCTGATCAATATGCTGGTCGGCCGGAACAATGCGCTGATCAAATCCTACAACCATAACAAGAGCGAATGGTTCGGCGTCGGTTCCGAGCATAACGATCGGTTCTGGGCAGCGGTCATTCGCCAAGCCCTAATTCTGGGATTGATCGACAAAAACATCGAAAACTACGGTCTGTTGTCGATCAACGAGGCGGGCCGCAAATATATTCAAAAGCCCTATTCCGTCATGATGACCGCCGACCACGAATACGCAGAGGGGGATGACGACGATACGATCACCCCACCGGCTGGCAGAGGCGGCGTAGCCGACGAAGAGCTCTTCAGTATGCTCAAGGACCTGCGCAAACAGGTGGCCCGACAGAAAGACCTGCCGCCATTCGTCATTTTCCAGGATCCTTCGCTGGAAGACATGTCGATCCAGTATCCCATCACGATGGAGGAACTGCAGAGCATCACCGGAGTCGGGGCCGGTAAAGCCCGTAAATTCGGTCAGCCGTTCCTGGATCTCATCAAAAAATATGTCGATGAGAAAGGCATCACCCGACCTCACGATCTGGTGGTAAAAAGTGTGGTCAACAAGAGCGGCAACAAGGTATTCATCATCCAAAGCATCGACCGGCAGATGGACTTCGAAGACATCGCCCGAGCCCGTGACATGGAGTTCGACGAACTGCTGACCGAAATCGAAGCGATCGTCCACTCGGGAACGAAGCTCAATATTGGATACTACGTCGATCAGGTGGTGGACGAAGAGAAGGCCGAAGAGATCTATCTCTACTTCAAGGAAGACGCCGAAACCGACTCGTTGGAAGAAGCGATCAAGGAGTTGGGCAGCGATTTCACCGAAGAGGAGATTCGCCTGGTACGCATCAAATTTATGAGCGAAATGGGGAACTAACTCCCCATTCGCTTTTTCACGGACGACGTCTATGGTCCGATCTGAAATCCCTTGCACATGTACGTTAAACCGAAAAAACACCTGGGTCAACACTTTCTGACCGATCAAAATATTGCCCGACGCATTGCCGAAGCCCTCACGGCGGAGAGAGCCTCTTCCGTCTTAGAAGTAGGCCCCGGAACAGGCGTTCTGACGCGATATCTGCTTCAACGCCCCGACATAGAGCTCTATGCGGCGGAAGTAGATACCGAAAGCATCGCCTATCTGCACGAAAATTATCCGACACTGAGCCCCAGACTATTCGAAGGTGATTTTCTGCAGATGGATTTAGCCTCCCTTTTCCCGCAAGGCGTTAGTCTAATTGGCAACTTCCCTTATAATATTTCGTCCCAAATCTTCTTTAAAGTGCTCGAAAATCGGGATCTGATCCCCGAAGTGGTCGGGATGATCCAACGCGAAGTCGCCGTTCGGTTGGCCGAACCGCCCGGAAGCCGTGATTACGGCATTTTGAGCGTCTTTTTACAGGCCTTTTACGACATCGAATATCTGTTTACGGTTCATGAAGGCGTATTCAACCCGCCTCCAAAAGTAAAAAGTGCGGTTATTCGGCTTACCCGCAATCAGGTCCAACGACTGGACTGTGATGAGGCCCTCTTTACCAAAGTGGTTAAAACCACTTTCAATCAACGCCGGAAAACCATTCGGAACTCTCTTCGTTCCGCCTTCCCGCTCCTCAAAGAGGGTGAAGAACATCCCTTCTTTGCTTTGCGCCCCGAGCGCTTGAGCGTCGCACAATTCTGTGAACTGACACGTTGGTTAGCCCAACAATTGTCGCTACGCTAATTTCCCGATTTCCACGCTCAGCCAATCTGCGATGGAGCACACGTCTCATCTCCTAAACAGATCACACACTCCGCCAAAAACCACGGTTCGACCCTTTCCCATCAAACTGGAAATTCTGCCTCTCTCTTCGGATTTCGTCTACCCCCCCCACACATAAAAAGAGCCGGCCTTATCAAGTCCGGCTCTTTTATTTCACGACTCTTGCTGAAAGCTCTACAAAGTGCCCGTCCGCAAGAATTCCATCAAAATCAAGGTTCCCATACCTCCCAGATAGCCCAACATGGCAATCAGCGAGATATTCTTAAAGTACCACATAAAGTTCATCTTTTCGATCCCCATCACCACAACACCGGCAGCGGAACCGATAATCAACATACTGCCACCGACACCGGCGCAATAAGCCAATGCCAACCAGAATCCACCATCCGGCACAAAGTGCTGCATAAAGGCAGGATCGGCCATCGTGCTGACCATCGAAGGATCGACTAACGGATACATCCCGATCGAACCGGCCACCAGAGGCACATTGTCCACCACCGAAGAGAGGAACCCGATGATCAGGTTAATGGCATAGACATTGTGCAGTTTTTCGTCCAACAGGGCCCCCAGATCATTGAGCACGCCGGTTGCCTGCAAGGCAGAGACGGCCAGCAGAATACCCAAGAAAAAGAGAATGGTCGGCATATCGATCCGGCGCATCACCTGCGTAACACGGTGTTTGTAACGGTCTTCCACATTCACTTTTCGGCGATACAAGATTTCCGTATAGATCCACATAATGGCCAGCGCTACCATAACCCCCATAAACGGCGGAAGATGCGTTACCGATTTGAAAACCGGCACCATCAACAGGCAGATAATACCCAGGAAGAACAATACCGTACGTTCTTTGGCCGTCAACACCTGTTCGATATTCGTCGATACGGGATCAATCGTATCGTTCGGAACAATACTTCCTTTCAGCATTCGAGAAGCTAAAGCGGTAGGAATAACCACCGAAACCAGAGCCGGTAAGAACAGCGTGGAAATGAGCGGAAGCGTCGATACACTGCCTTTGACCCACAGCATAATCGTTGTTACATCCCCGATCGGCGACCAGGCCCCACCGCTATTGGCGGCGATGATAATCATACTGGCGAAAATCCAACGTTCCTTATAGTTGGGAACAATCCGGCGAATCAACATCACCATCACAATCGCCGTCGTCATATTATCCAGCACAGCCGACATGAAGAAAGTGATCAGGGCAATCATCCACAACAGCTTTCTTTTTTTACGCGTCGTAATACGATTGGTAATAATCGCAAACCCCCCGTGTATATCGATCAGTTCGACGATCGTCATGGCACCGATCAAGAAGAACAGGGTTTCCGAAACCTCCCCTAAACTTTCAACAATTTGAAAATCGACGATAAATTTAATACATTGCTGAACCAACGGCAGATTTTTCACCCCCGGATTCTGTCCCAGGTAGTCGTTGAAAGCCTCTCCGTTAATTTGCGGCACCGCCAACGGCATGGTCAAAATATAAAGCACCCAGAGCACACCGGCCGTCATCAAAGCAGAAGCTGCCTTATTGACCTGCAGTTTGTGTTCCATGGCGATGCACACATAGCCCACAATAAAGGCAAAAATCATCACATTCTCCATCTCATATATTTTTAGTCAACCAACAATTCGGTTTTCACACGACCAGTTTATCCAGCGTCTGCAGCGCTTTCCCCACGGTCCTCTCGTAACACACTCAGCGCCTTAACGATCAAACACCTGCACGCATCGACAGACCATCTTCCGATCAAAAACTGGGCAAATACACAAAAAAAGCCTAAGATTATGCTTTTTTATTGTCACCAAGAGGCGTATATTCCAATTGCCAAGTCAACTCCTCCGATAAGTCATTCAGTGCCTTTTCGGAAGCTGAGGCATACGCGCTATTCAGCGATACCACCTTGTCCCGACAATCGGCAGACAACATTGCACAACGCCGCAACAAAGTCACCCCCGCCCGAACCATGTAGGACGACAAGCGATTTTCGGCCGCCCGGCTCCGCAAACAAGCATCGGTCGCTTTCAATAAGGCCTCGCCCTGGGCCCGATCGTCTTCCCGGGGATTCATCAGGCGTTTGGCGGCCATCAACAAGGCCGCATAATTCAGCCACACCTGATCACTCGACAGCCACTCCATCGCCACCGACAGGGCCTCGGATGCCCCGAAAAAGAGACCGGAAGCAACCTGTTCTGCGATTTCGGCATTGGTCAGGCTTTTCCCCCACTCCTCCATCTGCGTTCGGGTCACCCACTCCGGGCGATCGACATAAACGGCCGCAATCATCAGTTCCCGTACCTGCTGACGGAACAACAACAAAGCGAGAGAATGTCTCGCAGGACACTCTCTCGCAATTTCTTGGATCGTCGGAATCGACACTCCGTAACTCAACGGATATTCGATGCCTCGTTGTTGCATCGCCTCGACCACAGCTCCGTTCATTTCGACCTTCAGCCGTCGCAACAGGGCGATCATACGAGCGGTATCATCCATCGGTATCGTTATTTAAGGGAGGTCGCCGGCATTTCCACCGTCAACCCAAATTGATAAATCGGAATACGCCGCTGAGTCAACTCTTTCTGACCATCCATCAAACGGCAGTTTACCATATCGGCAATGCGATAGAAGACCATCCCTCGCGAATCCTTCGAGGTCCGACGCGTCCACGGTGAATTTTCCAGTTTATTTTCCGGGATCATATCCACGACGATCGGCGTACCGCTCAAATCACCCGCCGGTAACAGCCCGCCGGTTTCGGTAAAGCGACAAACCACAGCGGTATTTTTCCCCATTTCCGGAATGACGTCATAGGTTTTTACAATACGCTGTTTGAATTGTTTACCCAGGAACAAGGCGGTATACTCCTGTTCCAGCCGATCGATTTCCCGCAGGGCGGCAGCCAAACCTTCCCCAAATACATTTTCGCCGAATTCACCCGTCACCAACTCCATCCGACGTTTGCGCAAGGTAAAGATCGTATTGGCAGCTTGCTGAGCCATCGATTCGGGACTTTGTTCAATGACCGAACGCTTATCCACCTGTACATTGACGAAACTGGTGTCACTGGTCACATAAGAGAGCACCTCTACCCCGCCAGGTTTCCCCGGTTTCATCGGGCCGGCTACCGGAGGCATCGGAGCCTTGTCCGGCATCGGAGCCCCTTCCATCGGTGCGGCCACCAAACCTTCCGGCGTTACCGTATAAATACGGCCCGCGCTTTTATCCGGATTATCCAGCACATACACGGCAGCCGGATCGGCCTCGTCCGCATACCCGATACTGCCGCCTACCACCGTATAAAGATCCTTATCCACCGTGGGAGCCATCACGCCCAGATACTTCTGGGCGAAACGAGCATAAGGACCTCGACGAATGCTCTCTTTTTCGGCCACGACCGTCACTTTCAGCACGGTTCTGGGCAATGAATAGGCCACCGAATTCCCACTAGGAATCGTAGCCGACTGATAGGCTTTCACTTGAGCTGACAGACTCAGGCTCATACACGATAAAGCCGCCAGCGAAAGAAACACTTTTTTCATATGCATTCTATTTTAACGTCATCCAATCTCCGGAGAAGGGAGCATCAACCGACTGCAGAATAGCCCGACTTCATCGAACCTTCTCAAACAGTCTATAGCCCTCCTGCTTCTTATCTAACAAAACTACGTTTTTTTTCGGAAATCGCCTCAAAAACGCAGATAAAAATCCCGGGTCAACGTCCGATAGGCAAGCGTGTACTCCCCTCCCTCTCCATGGATCAACAACTGATCGACCTCCAGCGAGGGTGGCATGTTCGGCACCGTCTGCGTCGGCCGTCCCCATTGCATCAGCACCCGACGTACCCCGGAACGCACGGTAGACGAAACCTCGGTCATCCGCTGCAACCACCATCCCCGAGCCGTCGCCTGGAGACGAAAACGGCGGCTCTCCTCCGGCGGCAAGATCAGCGAGAAAGTACCCGTCTCCTTCAATAAAACCGCTGCCCCGTCCAATAAGGCATCATAAGGCAACGTTCCGGCATGGCGGGCCTGGGTGCGCGCGGCATCCGGCGAAGGTAATGCCTCCACGAAATAGGGTGGATTGCTTACGATATGATCATAGCGGACAGTGGCCCGCGTCACATACTCCTGCAAACGCATCGGCAGCAAATGCAGACGTGCACCCCAGGGAGACTCTGCGAAGTTATATCGGGCATCTTCACAAGCCGCCCGGTCCGGTTCCAGTGCATCGACCTCAGCCTGCGGGAAACGTTGAGCCAACATCAATGCGATCACCCCGGTTCCCGTTCCCACATCCAACCAGCGTTCCGACGGGCAATCCCCACTCCTCGACTGTCGCTCCAATTCCCTCTCCCGACCACACCAGGCCCCCAACAACACCCCATCCGTCCCGACTTTCATGGCCGACCGGGACTGATGCACCGTAAACTGTTTAAAGGAAAAATAGGCGTTCGACATGGCGTAAATCGCGTTCCGTTTCCGACAACACGAAGACGAACAGGGGCGGGATGATCCCGCCCCTGTTCGTCTTCGGTTACTCACTGGCTTTTGTATAATAGACCACCTCGTACTGTGAAATATCGACCAATCCCCACGTCCCTTTATATCTTCGCAAGTTCCCGCACACCTTGATCGGATAGGAGTAGTAGAGATCGGAATTATCCTGCAAATTCAAAGCTGCCTGCAAAGAAGGGGTCGCTAATTGCACCGGGATACATTTGGCCGGATCACTGATCACCCCATTGCTGGTCGCCAACATAATATTATCACGGATCTCCGTATCCGGATAGGGAGACAAATCCACTTGCAGCGTATCCAGCGCATTTTCTCCCGTTACGACACCTTTGGCATAACCGGTCACCCAAACATTATCCACCTCCTTTTGGAGTGCCTGAACACCCTCCACGGAATAGGGGAATCGTTGACTGCCATCGCCATTCAGCGGCGAGGTCCATACCTGGAAGATCACCGGCGTGTAAGGAGGAATAATAGTGGCAGTCGTCGAAAACGAACCATCTGTACCATACATGCTTTCCGAGGTAAAGACACATTCGGCCACATCCCCATACGAAATATGATGCAACATCGAATCCAGTCCGCCGACCACACCGCCATCATCTGAAGAGGTACCGACCGTCGTGGAGAGAGGCAATTGATAGGTCGACAACAGATTGTACTGGGTCAGGTGATATTTATCCGCCGTATCCTTGATATTCGTATCGAACACAAAGCCATCCATGAAACGTCCGACATAATAATAGTCGACGGTCGAATCCTTTTCGATCTTAATACTCTGATCCGCAATCGTGGAGTAGACTTTATAGTAGATATCCGGACCGATCGTATCGGCCAAGGAAACATTCAGATGAGAAACGGCATAAGTTTGTACCTGATGCTGCTCGTCTTTGGCCGGATCATCCACAATCTCCAGCAATTCTACTTCCAAAATAATCGGCGTATCGGCCTCCAACGCATTCTGCCCGGCAAAATAGCTGTTGCTCGACGAAAACGTATTGGATCCATACGCCAGATTAGACGGAATGTACAGTCGCCAGACATCACCTTCCTTCATGTCGTTCAACGCCAGACGCAACCCTTCGATCGGATAATAATCCGTAGGATAGGAGCTGTACATCAACATACTCAGATAGTCCGGGATATAGTGAATATAATATTGGAAGGTTCCCTGTTGTTTGGCCACCTCCGCATCCCGAGAGACATACACGTCGCCCGAAGTCAGGACCCGGCCCGTATAATTCACCCTCACCCATTGCGTAGGCTCCGTAACCGATTTGGTGCCGGTCCCTGTTTTCAGCTTTTTAATATACATTCCTGAAGCTTGTTTTTCAGCTCCCTCTCCATACAGGCTCATCCACGCATCAAACGAGGTCTGCACCAATTCATCCCACGAAGGATCATTCTTCTTGGCGCAGGATCCAAACGATGCCAGGATGACCAAACCTCCCAGAACAAGCAAAAGAATCTTTTTCATACGACGCTATTTGATAACTTCTTTAATGCCCAGGTTCCACACCAAAGGCGTATTCGCTTCGATCGTTCCGAACGCTTTATCCCCGTACCCTTTATCGGAACTCATGAACAATTGAAGGGTATCGCCCTGACGTACGCCCGTCAATCCGAGCTCCAACCCCGAAATCAACGGTGTTCGGCCCAGTTCCACGCCCAGGGGCTCCTTCGCCCAATACGTGGGATCCAAACCTTCTTGTTCACTCTGTATCTCCGGATTATTGGTATAGATCAACGTGCCCACACCTCCGGTCGACGAAGAGGAAAACTGATAGACCGCATAATTAAAGATCACGCTATCCCCCGATTCCGCTTGTACAGCCTCCTCGTATCCATGGCGATCCCGGTTGAGCACATACCGATACACCCCACCCAGATAGTCGATGGTCCATCCCTGTCGCGAGAGATAGCTTTCGATTGAAAGGCGTTGATCGTCCACATCCGACGTATCTTTCGAGCAGGCAGACAATCCCCAGACCATGATGGCTACAACGATCCATCCATATAAACGCATACCGGCAGACGGATAAATAGTTCGGGCAAATTTACATTTTTTTTGCAGGAAAAAAAACATCTCGTTTCCGACTCTCTTAATTAACTCATTTTCCCCTCCGTTTCGTATACGGAGCCGTCTCTTTTTTCCTTTTGAGGTCTTCGTCCCGGCCAAAAACAACGACAGACTGGGGAAAGCCAGTCTGTCGTCAGGAGACTCAAAGGTCCGTTTATTGTTTAACGGCAAAATACTTCTGTGATTTCAGCAAATTGCGCGTTTGCAGCACCATCGTTTTGGTTTCATTAATGATGGTCAAATACAAAATACTGATCCGCGTCTTCGTGGTCTTGGCCTTCACCCGTTTAATCTGGTTCTTAATGGCCACGGCCAACGTATCGAACAGATCATCCCTCATCCGCAAAATCTCATCCAACGAAGAATAATCCCCGGACTCCAACATCAGATTGATGCGACGATAAATCTCGCTCACCTGATTGCTCACCATCCGTAAATCGGCCACCTGTTCCCGGCTCAACCCTTCGTGGTTGTTATTGATATGCTCGTAACTGGGTCGCGTAATATGAACCAACGCTTTAGTCACTTCATTCATATAATCAACCACCTGGACATAATAGTGCCCCGTTTCGATATAATTATCTTGCAGCTTAATCAAGGTCGGCAACACTTCGTGCTTCCGTTCATGTGCCGTAGCATAGAGATCCTCGGAGGCACGGACCATCGCTTTCAACAGTTTCCGATCTTCGTTGAAAAGGCCTTCCAGCGTCTGATTGTAAATCTCGGTCACTTTGGACATCGTTTCCGAAATCTCCTCTACACTCCGTTTCAGAATGGCGTCAGGACCGGTCAGTTGTTCGATTTCGGCCGCTTTTTCCGCCGATTTTTTCATCTTCTTACCATGATTAATCGAACTCTGCACCAAGAGATACACGCACAGCAACCCGATCAAAACCAACGCCACCGTACCGCCCCACATCAGCAGCATCGAGATGACAAACGCAATCATGAAAGCGACCAGGGCCGTCACAAACCAACCGGCAATCACGACCAACACCCCGGTAATACGGTATACCGCACTTTCGCGACCCCAAGCCCGGTCCGCCAACGAAGACCCCATCGCCACCATGAAGGTCACGTAGGTCGTCGAAAGAGGCAACTGCATCGAGGTCGCCATGGCGATCAGAATGGAGGCCACCGTCAGATTGACCGTAGCCCGAATCAGGTCAAACGGCGCCCGATCTTTCCCTTCCGGTTGATAAACCGGCACAAACCGACTGTCGATAAAGCGATGTACCCGTTCAGGCAGCAATC
This sequence comes from uncultured Alistipes sp., assembly GCA_944326035.1. Classification (GTDB taxonomy): domain Bacteria; phylum Bacteroidota; class Bacteroidia; order Bacteroidales; family Rikenellaceae; genus Alistipes_A. Next base: position 138,230 of record CALVCS010000007.1, read on the forward strand.
GTTCGCACGTCCGGTTAAAGTTCACGGCACTCCGTACCAACGTCCGCGAAAAGGTCGTCGATCCGAAACGTTCGTCCCCCGCATCCTGACGTGCCAGATTCAATTCGGTTTCCGTCACCGTCCGGGCTTTCTTCGAGAACCAGAGCGTGAGGGTCATAATCACCCCCGAAATGAACAATATCAATATATTGGCCACTACCGGCTTATCCAGCTCGCCCATCATCATCTGCACATCGCCGGTGGTCTGAGCGATCTGATAAGAATCGTACCCGGCCACAAACACCCCGATAAAGTTCACCAGGTCGTTTCCGGCAAACGCCAACGCCAAAGAGAGCGTACCCGCCAAAACAGTGATTTTTAACGTATTGACTTTCAGTATACTCAGAATCGACATGATCACACTCCAGGCCACCACCAGCAAACCGATCAGCGCCAAACGATGCGTATCCATCCAAGCCATCACATCGGGCGAAATCAGCGAGGTGCTTTTCAAGCCTTTAAAGATGGCGAAATAGGAAATCGCCGTCAAAGCGATCCCGCACCAGATGGCCCCCACCGATTTCATCTTCCGCTGATAACGGAACGAGAAGATCAGTCGAGTGATATACATAACGACCATCCCACACACGAACGCAATGGCTACCGAGAGCAAGATCCCCGAAATAATCGCCATGGCTTTACCGGTGTTGATGTATTTGCCCAGTTCAGAGATTCCTTCCGCGCTATTGGTGATTTTGTAGATCGAGACGCCTACTGCAGCCCCTAACAAACCGAAGACCAAGGAAACCGTCGTCGAGGTGGGCATTCCCAGGGAGTTAAAAATATCCAACAAGATGACGTTCATAAACATCACCGAGAGGAACAACATCATTACCTCTGCGAAGGTAAACATTTGAGGGTGAAAGACTCCGCTTCGGGCTACCTCCATCATTCCACTGGAAGTCATGGCCCCCACGATAATCCCCACCGACGCCACAATCATAATGACGTACCTCGGAGCAGCTTTCGAACCCAGTGCCGAGTTCAAAAAGTTCACAGCATCGTTGGCCACACCGACGACCAGGCTCATAACGGCCAAGATCATCATAATGCCGACGATAATCAAGTACATATCCATACAGTCCTAAGTTTGGTTGGTTTTCGGGTGCAAAATTACGAAAATTTAAACGCGCCCTGCAGCCGTTATCGAATATAACATTTTTTTAACATGGCGAAAATGACCGCTTTACATAGAGGGACTTTTTCCCTGTGGACTCATCATAATTTTTTGAGGGCCAAACGGATCAACTCTTCGACCGCCACGCCGGGATGTTCGCGCAGGATGCCTTGCAACGCTTTTTCCGAAGCTGTCCGGACAAATCCCAACATCATCAAAGCCGACAGAGCTTCCTGATACACCGCATCGGACGAAGCGCCTACGCCCACCGGAATCGGCGCATCACCCCCGATCGATCCGATCTTATCCCGCAGCTCTACAATGATCTTTTGAGCGGTTTTGATGCCTAACCCTTTCACAGACTTGAGCACTTCGGCCTGTCCCGTCGCCACCAGGGTGCGCACCTCTTCGGCCGTAAAACTGGAGAGAATCATACGGGCGGTATTTCCTCCCACGCCGGATACCCCGATCAACAGACGGAATACCTCGCGTTCCGCCCGGGTATAAAAACCGTACAACAAATGGGCATCCTCTCGAACGATATAATGCGTGTATAATTTCACCTGAGCAGCGTCTCCGATTTGCGAATAGGTCTGCAAAGAGATCGCCAAATAATAACCGACACCGCCAGCTTCAACGACCACCCCGGTGGGTGTCAGCTGATCGACACTGCCGCGAATGTATTCATACATACAGCGTAAAGTAGTTATAACGTGTTTTGCAAACAAAGTTAGCGAACAAAAAGAAATATTTATATATTTGCATCATATTTAAATTTCAAAACAACCTTTTGATCTTATGAAAAATTTGTTCCTCGCTACGTGTGCTTTTGCCCTGTTGGCTGTCAGCTGCAACGACAAAAGCGCCCCTGTCCAAACGCCGGAAGCAACGGGCGAAGCAGTTGCTACAACGGGTAAAATCGCATACGTTCGTATCGATACGTTGATCAATCAATACAATATGTATATCGACCTGCGTGCCGCCTACGAAGCCAAAGCACAGAAAGCCGACACCGAGCTCACCAGCAAAAGCCGTTCGTTGGAACGTCAGGTCCGCGACTATCAGGAAAAAATTCAGAATGGTTTGGTTACCCGCTCTCAGGCTCAATCCATCGAAGAAGACCTGACCCGGCAACAACAGAACTTCATGCAACATCGGGACAAGGTCATGGGGGAAATGGCCGAAGAAGAACAAGTGATGCTCAACCAAATCCAATACAGCATTACGGAATTCATTAAAGAGCTGAACAAGGATTATCAATACGACCTGATCCTGAGCACTTCGGGAAGTTCGCCTATCCTCTCCGGCAACCCGTCGATGGACATCACCTCCATCGTCCTCGAAGGGCTGAATAAAAAATATGCCGAAGATCAGGCTAAAGCTCCTAAAAACGACAATAAAGACACGAAAGACGCGACCAAGTAGTCGATATTTGGGGTGAGAGGCTCTCCCCGTCCGTTTTTAGCAAACCTTAGCGAGGCAGAATGTTCGGATTGAACATTCTGCCTCGCTTTTTGTACCCCATCTGTCAGCCCCAAGCCATTCCAGTCGCCATTTCACGCTCTAATTGGATGGTCTGCCATGATCTTCGAACCGCTCTGACGTTCAAACTCCTACGAGACGATTTCCTATTTTCAAAAAAAATTCTTTACTTTGTCTAAAATAACCCCGTGAGGCCTCTGTTCACCATCTTGGCTGCCAACGGGTTGTAAAATCGAGCTCATGTCCGCTACCCGCAAATCGATCATATACATTCGAGCCGTGATCCGACGCTTCAGCAACCCGGTTTTCTATATGTTGCTGCTGTTGTCGCTGATCTTGTGGTACGCCATCAAATTGAGCTATACCTACACCACCGAAATCAATATCCCGATCAAGATCGACAGCACCTACTACTCGGTTCGGTGCGGGGTGGAAGGGGTCGGCTACCAAATCCTGCTGCACCGTATCGCTCCCCGCAAAAACCTGGTCAAACTCTCCAGCGACAACGTGACCATCACCCCTTCGGCCATTACTCCCGATACGTACGAAATCTCGTCTTACTCGCTGCAGAACAGTATCTCCACCAAAATATCCGACTTGAAGATTCTGTCGGTTGAATCTCCGGTCGAAATCGAATTCCGCAAGAAAGAAGATGATTAAAATCGGGGTAACCGGAGGAATCGGCAGTGGGAAAAGCACGGCATGCCGGGTATTCGCCCTGCTGGGCATTCCTTGCTACGACTCGGATCGGGAAGCCAAAAGGCTGATGAATACCGATCCGCTCCTCAAAACGAACATTGCAGACCTCTTGGGGCCCCAAAGCTATACGGCTCAGGGACTCGATCGTTCCTACGTTTCGTCTCGCGTTTTCACTCACCCGCACCTTCTACAGGAGCTCAACGCCATCGTACATCCCGCCGTGGCCACGGATTTCGCTCACTGGGCCGACCAACAACATGCTCCCTACGTCATCGAAGAATCGGCCATCCTATTTGAGAGCGGTGCCGATCGCTTCATGGATCGCACCGTAGCGGTCATTGCCCCCGAGACGATCCGCATCCGTCGTGTCTGCCGCCGCGACCATCAGAACGAAGCGGCCGTCAAAGCCCGCATCGCCAACCAGATGAGCGACGAGGAACGGGCTCGCCGAGCTGATTACATCTTAAAAGCCGACGACAAGACCCTATTGATTCCTCAGATTCTGGCCTTACACCAACAACTGTTAGCTTTATGATCTTACACATCGGAGACCAAACCCTCGACCTGAGCCATCCGGTGGTCATGACCATCATTAACATCACGCCCGACTCTTTCTACGCAGGGAGTCGTACCCCCTCCAGCGACCAGATCCGCCACCGCATCGCCGAAGCCGTCGCCCAAGGCTGTGCCATCTTGGACGTCGGCGGTTACTCTTCACGCCCGGGCGCCGACGACGTTCCCCTAGACGAGGAGATCGATCGCATCGATCGCGCCATGCGCATCATCCGCCAGGAGTATCCGCACATACCGGTATCCCTCGACACCTTTCGCAGCGAGACCCTCCGGACCATCGTTCATCGTTATGGCCCTTGTCTGGTCAACGATATCACGGGCGGCGATGCCAATCCACACATGTTCGCCACCGCAGCTGCCTTCTCCCTCCCCTTTATCGCCATGCATATGCGCGGAAAACCCGACACCATGCAATCCCTCACCCACTACGACGATCTCATGACCGACGTTTGGCACGATCTGCAAGCGAAACGCGACCGTCTGCATGCCGCAGGGGTACGGGAAGTGATTCTCGACCCGGGGTTCGGGTTCGCCAAGACCACCGATCAGAATTACGAACTACTCTCCCAGTTACATCGGCTCTCCTCGCTGGATTGCCCGATTCTGGCCGGCCTATCCCGCAAAAGCATGATATACAAAATACTGGAAGTCTCTCCCCAGGAAGCGCTTAACGGAACGACCGCCTTGCATTGGGAGTGTCTGCGTCAGGGCGCCTCGATTCTCCGCGTTCATGACACCCGAGCGGCTGTCGAGGTGATTCGCCTGTTCGAAGTCTTTCGGGAAAATGCTCCAACGCAAAAATAACCGCTATTCCACAGTCATACCCTACTCCGACCCAACAAGACACACAAACAGCACGCCCACTCTAACCTAGCCGGAAAACGACAATACACCTTCCCGCCCGAATCGAATTAGTTCCTTTTTTTGTTATCTTCGCAAACGGAGCCGACCACGACGACTCCCCCATTCAATAGAAACTCATGGAGATCATTCAGACCAAAAACATTCACAAAAGTTTCGGTTCGCTGGAGGTATTGAAAGGCATCGACCTGGTCATCCACAGCGGTGAAGTCGTTTCGATCGTCGGCCCGAGTGGCGCCGGAAAAACAACCCTGTTACAAATTTTGGGGACATTGAGCCGTCCGTCGGCCGGAGAAATCATCCTCGATGGAGTCGCGGTCCAGAACCTTTCCGACCGAGAATTGTCGCATTTTCGCAACACCCGGATCGGGTTCGTCTTCCAGTTCCATCACTTGCTGCCCGAATTCACCGCCTTCGAAAATGTGTGCATCCCGGGCTATATCGCCGAGCGTCCTCGCGAAGAGGTGGAAACCCAAGCGCGCGAACTGTTGGAGATGCTTGGACTCGGCCACCGTTTACACCACAAGCCCGCCGAACTCTCCGGCGGCGAACAGCAACGGGTCGCCATTGCCCGGGCTCTGATCAACCATCCGGCCGTCCTGTTGGCCGACGAACCCTCGGGAAACCTCGACACCAAAAACAAGGAAGAGATCCATCGACTGTTTTTCACGCTGAGAGACACCCTCGGGCAGACCGTCGTGATCGTCACACACGACGAACAGCTGGCCCAAATGTCCGACCGTCGCATCGAGATGGTCGATGGACTGATCCATCCTGACCCACAAAATCGCTAAATAAAACCGAACTTCATGAAAAAAACTGGAATCCTTACCCTGCTTTGTGCACTGGGTCTGGCAGCTTGCCAATCGACCCCCTCTGCTACCTCTCAAACCGAAACTTCTACCTCCGACACGGCACAGATTTCCCACCTCAAAGAGACCCAGTTCAGTCTGGACGATCTGCTGACGTGGACCTTTAACGGCATCGGTCAGGTCTATAACGAATCGGGCCGTCAGATCTGCCTCCAGGAAGGAGAAAACTCGCAAGGGGTCGGTCTGTTCACGCCCCTCTCCTATCAGGGCGATGTCGTCATGCGCTACAAAATCATGCCGCTGAATGCCGCTACCGTACTGGTCAACCTGCTCTGCCTGTCGGATGCAGGCGACACGACGGCATTGACCTGGCCCAAAGACTACGATGGCAGTATGGCTCCCATCCTCGCCAAAGACAACTATTTCGTGGCCTTCCGCAATTCGCCTCACGCCACCGCTCCATTCATCAACAAGAATCCCAACGGAGGCCAACTGGTGATCGCTGAACGGGACAATCTGATTCCCGGAGTCTACTACGACGTTGAAGTAGGTCGGGTCGGCCACAAATTATGGTTAACGGTCGATGGGGAAGAGGTCGTTTCCGTCGAAGATCCTAACATCCTGCCGGGAGGACATCTGGGCATTCGTCTACGCGGACTGGTCGGTCATCCGGCAGCTTGCGTTCTGCGGGACGTATCCATTTTGAGCGAATAAGTCTCGACTCACCCCTTATCAAATATAAAGACACGTTTCAGTTTGACTGAACGTGTCTTTTGTTTTACGATAAGCCTTATCCCCTCCTGATCCATCCGCTCAACCATCGCGGCACCTCATCAGCACCGCTGCGGCATATCCGTCGACACGCCAGATTCCATAACGATTCCCCTGCGATGAATCAGACTCGGGCTCGCTTTTAGCGTCCTAAAAGTTCCTGAACACGCGCTGCATACTGTTGCCCGACTGGCAGACCGTTTCCATTTTTGAGCGTCACCCGGGTGCGTGTAAACGACTCCACCGAAGCTACCGCAACCACATAAGAACGGTGTATCCGCAAGAATCGTCCTTTAGGCAGCCGATCGTTCACCGTTTTCAGACTTGTCCGGGTGAGAATCGGCCCGCCGGAAAAGCGCATGATTCGCACATAATTGCCCAATGCCTCTACATACAGTATATCCGAGATCGGAATGCTGACATTGCTGTACTCCTGCTTGACGACAAGCGTCTCCTCGGGCAACACCTTACGCGCTTCAATGCGTCGGATCGCCTTCTCGACCGCTATCTCAAACCGCTGATAAGCAAACGGCTTATGCAAAAAATCCACCGCATCGAGCTCGAATCCCTGCAACGCATACTGCGCATGAGCCGTCGTAAAGATAAAGCAACTCTCGTGCGGCAGAATATCGGCAATCTCCAATCCGCTCAGGCTATTCATCTGAATATCCAGAAAGACCAGGTCGGGTTTACTGCGCTGAATCGCCTCCAACCCCACACGCGGTTCACTATATGTTTGGAGTTCCATACCTCCCTTGCGACGACAAAACTGTTCGATAATCAACAGCGCCATCGGTTCGTCATCTATCGCAATACATCGAATCGGTTTCATCCCAGCTGAATCTGCAAACGTACTTTATACACATGGTCCTGAGCCCCGGTCACCAAGGAAAACCGACCAGGATAGAGCAACTCCAACCGCCGACGACAGTTTTCGATCCCGATCGCAGAACTGCCCATCGGAGGTTTTCTCATGACGGCATTCTCCGTTTCAAAATCCAAAAGCCCCGCCTCCAAACGAATCAAAATCCGAATCGTGCCATCCTTGTCCGAAGAGGTCCCGTATTTGAAGGCATTCTCCACAAACGTAATAAACAACATCGACGGGACCTGCCGGTGTTCGTCATCCACCTCGGTGATCATCTCCACCCGGGTGTGATGATTGAGACGCAAGGATTGCAGATCGACATACTGTCGCAGGTATTCGATCTCTTGACCCAACGGAATGGTCTCGGCATGTGTCTGCGCATACATATAACGCAAGATATTGGAAAATTTAATAAAGACCGACTCCGTCTTGTCCGAATCCGAGATCACGAGGGCATAGAGCGTATTGAGGGTATTAAACAAAAAATGGGGATTGATCTGCGCCTTATAGAGGGCTAACTCGGCCCGATTTTTTTCCGCTTGGATCTCATGTTTCAACACGATCTGCCGAAAGAGTTCGAACGTCAAGGTGATGGCCAACGAAAACCCCGTCACAAACAGAAAAAAGAACCAAACGACCTGCATGCGTATATTCAAACGGGCCATGCGTTTCTCCGGTTCCAAGAGACGCTCTTCGGCAGGCATCGGAAAATAGGACAACAAAAACGTCACGCCCACCAAGAGCACCATCAACCCCACGATGGTAAAATAACGCCGCTGCATGAACAGCTGCGGTAGTCGAGCCCAGCGGTAGATAAAATACAAAGCATAGACGTACACAATCAACACGATGAGAAACACCGTATTGTGCACGATCCATTTATCCACCGGCAACAGCATGATTACCAACGGGATAATCACCAAACAAAACAGCAAGTCGATGTATAACGCAATCCGGTTGTTTTTCATCAGTCTCCACACATTAGCGTAGAACAAAGATACGATATTGTTTGCGTTTCCGCCCGAAAGAGCTCTTTGCGTTCGTCACCACATTTCCGGCGTTTATCACCACACCGCTGGTCATTCCCTGAAGATTCCATAAATTTGTTAAAAAACATACGTAGACCTTTAAAAAATCAAACAAGCTACATAAACATAACGAAAGGATGAAAAAGACAAGCCATTATCTCGTTTTATGGGGCTTGTCTTTGCTGTGTGCATGCCAAAGCCAAGAGCAGAGACAACCCGGTGAAACATACAAGACATTGACTGTTGAACCCTCTACCCAAACTTTACAAACGGATTATCCCGTCGCCCTACGCGGTAAACAATCGGTGGAAATACGCCCGCAAGTCAGCGGCCTGATCACCGAAATATGCATCAATGAAGGCGATGCCGTCCGCCAAGGCCAAGTCCTTTTCATTATCGATCAGGTCCCGTACAAAGCCGCCCTCGAAACCGCTCGCGCCAATGTCAAAAGTGCCGAGGCCAAACTCCAAACCGCAAAATTAACCGCCTCCAGCAAAGAGGCCTTGTATAAAGAACAAGTCGTATCGGATTTCGACCTCCAAACGGCACGCAATCAACAATTGGAAGCCGAAGCCGCGCTGGCTCAGGCTCAGGCAGAAGAGACCAATGCCCGCAATAATCTCTCCTATACAGAGGTCAAAAGCCCGGTCGATGGCGTCGCCAGTATGATTCCCTATCGAGTCGGCGCCTTAGTCAACAGCAGCATTGCCGAACCGTTAGTGACGGTTTCGGACGATTCGGAAATTTACGCCTACTTTTCGATGGCCGAAAACCAAATGCTCGACCTGATTCAACAATACGGATCGCTGGATGAAGCCAAAAATTCGATTCCGCCCGTCAATCTGATCCTGAGCAACGGTAAACCCTACACCTATCCAGGCAAAATCAATGCCATCAGCGGCACCGTGGACGAAAGTACCGGTGCCGTTAGTTTGCGTGCCGTTTTCAAAAATCCCCACCATCTGTTGCGCAACGGAGCCACCGGGTTGGTCAGCGTACCGACCCGCTTCGAAGATTGCATCGCCATCCCCCAAGCTGCCACCTACGAAATCCAAAACAAAATATTCGTTTACAAAGTGGTCGACGGGAAAGCGCAATCCGCCCAAATCACGGTGTTCAAATACAACGACGGGACCAACTACATCGTTGAATCGGGGCTCTCTGTCGGCGACGTGATCATTGCCGAAGGAGCCGGACTGGTCCGGGAAGGAACTCCGGTCCGAATCGCCGACCCGGCGACCAGCGCCTCCGACTCGACCCGTACCGAACAGACAACCGTGGCACCGGACTCCACCCTGACGACTCCTCAATCAGCTAAATAAGTACGGACATGAAAATCAGAACCTTTATCGACCGTCCCATTCTGGCCGGCGTTATCTCCGTGCTCATTCTGATTCTGGGTTTGATCGGCCTGAGTCAACTGCCGATCGAACAATTCCCGGAGATCGCCCCACCGACCGTCAGCGTATCGACCACCTATACCGGCGCCAATGCCGAAACCGTGCTCAAGAGTGTCGTGGTCCCGCTCGAAGAGGCCCTCAACGGCGTGGAGAACATGATGTACATGACCTCCACCAGTACCAATACCGGTTCCGCCCGTATTACCGTCTATTTCCGACAGGGCACCGACCCCGACATGGCGACGGTCAATGTGCAGAACCGTATCGCAACCGCTCAGGGGCTGCTGCCCGCCGAAGTGACCAAAAGCGGGATCACCGTGCGTAAACGCCAAACCAGTAATATCAAAGCCCTGGCCCTGTACAGCCCCAACAACTCGTTCGACGAAAGATTTTTAAATAACTACCTCAAAATCAATATTGAACCTCGTTTGTCACGTATTGCCGGCGTCGGAGAGGTCAATGTCATGGGGTATGACTATGCGTTACGTATTTGGCTCGATCCGAACAAAATGATGAAATACGGCTTGATGCCGTCCGACATCTCGGCCATTCTGGGCGAACAGAACGTGGAAGCCGCCACCGGAACGTTGGGGGCTGAATCGAAAAACACCTTCCAATACGTGCTCAAATACCGGGGGCGTTACGATCAAGAGGTCGACTACGAAAATCTGGTCATCAAAGCCTTGCCCAACGGCGAAGTTCTCTACTTGAAAGATATCGCCACCATCGAATTGGGGTCCAGCGGGTACAGCTATATCGGCGAAACCAGCGGACATCCCGGTTGTAACATCATGATCGCCCAGACCTCCGGCTCCAATGCCAACGAGATCATCGAAGAGATCGACAAACTGGTGGCCGAAATCTCCCAGACCCTACCGAAAGGGATGAAACTGGTCGACCTGATGAGTACCAAAGACTTCCTCGATGCCTCGATCCACAACGTGATCAAAACCCTGATCGAAGCCATCATTCTGGTCGTGCTGGTCGTGTATATCTTCCTGCAAAGCTTACGCTCCACGTTTATTCCGGCCCTTTCGATCATCGTCTCCCTGATCGGGACCTTTGCCTTCCTCTACGCCGCCGGATTCAGTCTCAACATGCTGACCCTCTTTGCCTTGGTGCTGGTTATCGGGACCGTGGTGGATGATGCCATCGTGGTGGTGGAGGCCGTCCAGGCCAAATTCGACGAGGGATACAAATCGGCCTATCTGGCGACCATCGACGCCATGGATGGCATCACGTCGGCCCTGGTAACGACCACCTTCGTCTTCATGGCCGTGTTCATCCCCGTCAGCTTCATGGGTGGAACCACCGGGACCTTCTACACCCAATTCGGGCTCACCATGGCTGTCGCCGTCGCTATATCCCTGCTCAACGCCCTCACGCTCTCGCCGGCCCTATGCGCCCTGATCATGACTCCGCACATGACCTCCGAAAACGGCGGCAAACTGAGCTTCTCGTCCCGATTCCATATTGCGTTCGATTCGGCGTTCCATCGCCTGGTCATGAAATATAAAATCGGGGTCTTCTTCATGCTCAAACGCAAATGGCTGGCGGGTCTGTTACTGGTCGTAGCCTGTGCCGCCCTGGTATTCCTGATGAAAACCACCAAAACCGGATTGGTGCCTCAGGAAGATATGGGGACCATCTTCGTGGACGTCCGCACCGCACCGGGGAACAGCGTCCAGGAGACCAAGGTCATCATGGATGAGATCGACCGACGCATCAGCTCCATTCCTCAGATACGCCTCTATTCCAAAGTCACCGGGAACGCTCTTATCAGTGGTCAGGGTGCCTCCAACGGGATGTTTATCGTCCGCCTTAACCCCTGGGGAGAACGAACGGAAAAAGGAGACGATATCAACTCCGTGATCAGCGAGATCTACCGGCGAACAGCCGATATCTCCTCCGCCGAGATTCTGGCTTTCTCCCAACCGATGATTCCGGGATATGGGGTCAACAGCGGTTTCGAAGTCTATGTACAAGACCAAAAGGGAGGAACGACCGAGGATCTGCTGAAATATACCCGCCAAATGATCGCCGCCCTGAATGAACGCCCTGAAATCGGGCGAGCCACCACCTCGTTCGACACCAAATATCCCCAATTCTTGGTGGAAGTGGATGCTGTCCGGTGTAAACAAAACGGCGTTTCTCCTTCAGATGTGTTAAGCACGCTGTCCGGCTATATCGGCGGTAATTACGCCTCCAACATGAACCGTTTCTCTAAACTATATCGCGTGATGGTTCAGGCTTCGCCGGAATTCCGGCTCGATACCGAATCCCTGAACAACATGTTCGTCCGTAACGACGCCGGGGAAATGACCCCCATCAGTCAATATCTGAAACTGACCCGTGTCTACGGTTCGGAAATTCTGACCCGATTCAACCTCTTCTCGGCCATCTCCGTCAACGGGGCCGCAGCCGCCGGATATAGCTCCGGTCAGGCCATCCAGGCCGTCAAAGAGGTCGCGGCCGAAACCCTTCCGGCCGGTTACGGATTCGAATTCGGCGGTATGTCGCGTGAAGAGTCCGGCACAGGAAATACCACGACCCTGGTATTCATCATCTGTGTCGTATTCATTTACCTCATCCTCTGTGCACTGTACGAAAGTCTATTCATTCCGCTGGCCGTCATTCTCTCCGTACCGTTCGGGTTGGCCGGGAGCTTCCTCTTCGCCAAATTGTTCGGACTGGAAAACAACATCTACCTCCAAACCGGATTGATCATGCTGATCGGCTTGTTGTCGAAGACCGCCATTCTGTTGACCGAATACGCCACCGAACGTCGTCGACACGGCATGAGTATCGCCCAAGCGGCCGTATCAGCCACCAAAGTACGTCTGCGACCGATCCTGATGACCTCCCTCACCATGATCTTCGGGATGCTCCCGATGATGTTTGCCAGCGGTGTGGGAGCCAATGGGAATATCTCCATCGGGGTAGGTACCGTGGGCGGTATGCTCATCGGAACCGTGGCTTTGTTGTTCATCGTTCCGCCTCTCTTTATGGTCTTCCAATCCCTGCAAGAGAAATGGATGCCCGAACGGAAATTACCGAAAATCGACGCTTAACGCCCGGAGGTAACGAGACTCGGATGTACAAGAGCCATAGTTGATCGAAGTGTCTGAGATTCAGTGATTCGATCATTCAGCGGGTTCATCGAAGATCCGGAGGTTCAGGATGTGGGTGATCGGTTCGTCGCCCCTATCTGAGCGTATCCCGATCGGAAGCAGGGAACCAAAACCCGGTACGAGACTTCAGGTAGGTTCCGGGGTTTTGACAGCGCCCGGGGAATGCGCCGTAACCCACCGAAACGCCCTCTCCGCCGCCCATCAGCGCGCACTGACGCTTCTCAAGGTTTCTCGTTCCCCAAAAACGAACACACGCCGTAGCGTTTTTCCATCTGCCTTCTGCCTGCTTGACTGCCCCACCCCTCAATGTACGGAGCAGCCGGGCAGGCAGAAGTCTGTTTGTAACGGTTCTGTCCCTTCAACGACGTTTCCAACCCACACCCACGCTGAACGATAATCATCGGCAAAACCTACCGAAACGCCGAATAGAATCGCCCGCCCGTCTGCATCGTCCCCGGAACAAGGGCCTTAACAAAGGCCCTTCCAATGACGCTACTCATACCCAAGCTCTCTTTCTGAGCGTAGCTAATCGCTGCGATCAACTCCTCGACAGCCCACCAGCGATGACAGGCATCGATCCATGCCTAACCGTTTCTTCACTCACGCTATGGCTGGATTTCCCAAGCGTCAGAGCAGCCGTGTCGTCCCCACTTCTTTATCACTACGAACGAAAGATCGAGACCGTCCACCCCATGCCGCATGTTTGAATAGCCCGGAAATATTCCGTACTTTTGCGGCAGTTCTAAATCTTTTTATCATGGCGCGATTTTTTCACATGGCTATGCTGCAACAACTGAAAACCTGGATGCTACCCATCGCCATGCTCATCGGTGCGCTCTTCTACGATTCTTTCGCTTCGCTGGCGTTCCTCACTCCCTACCTAATCTTTCTGATGCTGGTGCCCCCCTACTCCAAATTAACCCTCCACCGCATCCGAATGCCTCGTTTCTATCTCAGTCTGCTGGCCGTGCAGGTGTTCGGCTCGCTGGCCATCTATGCCCTGATCAGCCTATTCGATCCGATTATCGCCCAAGGTGTATTTATCTGCATTCTGGTGCCCACGGCTACCTCTGCCGCCGTCATTACCGGCATGTTGGGCGGCAGTATCTCCACGTTGGCTACCTACTGTCTGCTCAGTAACTTTACCGTCGCGCTGATCTCTCCGATCATCTTTTCCTGGATCGGCGAACACGTCTCCATGCCCTTTTTCCAATCGTTCGGCATCATCTGCCGACAGATGTTTCCGCTCTTGATTCTGCCCTTTCTGTTGGTCTTAGCCCTCAAACGATTCACCCCACGTCTTCACGAACGTCTGCGGCAAAGTCAACAAATCTCGTTCTATCTATGGGCGCTCTCCCTGACGATCGTCATGGGACGTACCGTTGCCTTTTTGGTTCATCAACAAGCCGCCAACTATAACCGGGAAGCCTTCATCGCCCTCGGATCTCTGGTAGTCTGCATCCTGCAATTTTTGATCGGCCGACGGATCGGCTCTCATTTTGCCAATCGAATCGCCGGAGCCCAAGGGTTGGGACAAAAAAATACCGTCTTAGCCATCTGGATGGCCCAAACCTATCTGAACCCCATCACCTCGGTCGGGGCCGCGGCCTATGTGGTCTGGCAAAACACCATTAACAGCTGGCAACTCTGGTACAAACGTCACAAAGATCAGCAAACCATCCATCAACACCACTCCCGCGAAATGCACGCCTGACCCCATCCGCCCGTCACTTATTGACGCGACGACCCGCTGTGTATTCACCCTCCAAAATGTGTGCGTTTTTCAGTGATCTCTTCGAAGCACTCGCCGGCCACATGGTGTAGACTTTTTCCCAAAACATGGACTTTTTTAGGACCTGTTGCTCCAGATTCTCTGGAGGCTAACAATAAAAAAGCCGGACGCATAACGTCCGGCTATATCATCACATAGAATCCCACGAACGGGGCTAATCGCGCCACAGGCGGCAATAGACCCCCAAAGGCAACATCTTGCCAAACGGATCGGTAAAGGTAAATTCCCCCATCTGCTCCCCGGAGCATTCGCCGACCAACTGCCGCAATGCCGTACGGGCCAACAACGGCGACATGCCCATCGAATAGAGATTCAGGACCAGAAAAGAGTGGCGTTTCTCCAGTAAACGTCCACACAACGTCAACAATTCATTGATATTCTCTTCCAGAATCCACCGCTCCCCTTCGGGTCCTCGTCCATAGGCCGGCGGATCAAGCACAATACCCTGATAGGTTTTCCCCCGTTTCACTTCCCGACGGGCAAACTTCAAGGCGTCTTCGACCATCCAACGTACCCCATCCAGGCCCGATGCCTCCATATTTTCCCGTGCCCAACTCACGACCGGTTTGACCGAATCGACATGGGTCACCTGAGCCCCGGCACTCCGAGCCGCCAACGTGGCTCCTCCGGTATAGGCAAATAGATTCAACACCCGAGGCGTTTCACCCTCCGGTAACATAGGGGTCAACCTTCGAAGTCTTTCATCTATAAACTGCCAGTTCCCAGCCTGTTCCGGGAAGAGACCTACATGTTTGAAGGCCGTCAGCCCCAGACGCATCCGGAACTTCAAGGAACCGTATTCGTACTTCACCCACCAGCGATCGGGCATCCCCCGCCGACAACTCCAATGACCGCGTTCTTCCCCGGCCCGAGCTCCTTTATCGCGACGAAAATAGGCATCGGCCCGCTCGATCCACTCCTGCTCGGAGAGCGACCGATTCCAAACGGCCTGAGGCTCCGGACGTGCCACGACATACGACCCGAAACGTTCCAACTTCTCGTACGCCCCGCTATCCAACAGCTCATAATCCGTCCAGCCCTCCGGAGCCTGTATGACAATTCGATCTTCCATATTCGATTATTTCTTGTCGAGACGATCCTGTCGTCCCCGATAGATCAATTCCATGCCGCAACGGGCACAATCAAAATGCAACTCATACACATATCCCCCATGTTCCAAATAGAGACGTCCCGTATAAGTCGGCTTTTCCTTCAAACACCACCCCAACTCACGCCGCAGACAATACCGCATACGCATCACCGTTTGCTGGCGTAAATCACTTTGCAGATCATACCCCGAAGCGATCTGCTCTACCCCGTGATCCCGGTAAAATTGTGCAGCCAACGAATTGGTAACGTTATCCTCGCCGGACAGCCGTTTGTCGGGGAAAGGAAGCGTCCGGTCTTCGGCTCTTCGGGTCCGACGGGTGTACGCCTTTTCTCGGGCGATCTCCAGCGCCGCCAACGCTTCCCGACGCAATTCGGACAACTGGGACGCCGGCACAAACCGAATCGGCGAAGCCTCGATCTCCAACCCCTCGAGCCGATAGGCACTATCCCCCATCCGGGCCAATTGCGTACGGAGCGTCTCTTCGGCCTGAACCGCTTGACGAGCCGGTTCGAAATGACCGGAAATCGTCGCTTCCGCAGCCGTTTCTCCCTCGTCGAGACGCAGACGCACCTCCTCGTCCGTCATGTATATCACCCCCCGCACCGGAATTACCCGCTTGAGTCGACTGTGCTCCACCGCCGACACAAAACGATGATCGTAATTGCGGTACAGTTCCACGCCCGGCCGCAACCCCTCCAGCCGATTCGGATAGAGATAGACGCCTTCGCAACGATTGACATAGGTTCCGATCAACGCCCCGTTCGCGCCCAGGAAACAGATCCCATCCCCCGACGACAACGTCAGTGCATGATCCATTTCTACGCGATCGCGCCCGATCCGGACGACTTTGCCCAATCGTTCCCCCATCGACTTCGGCGTATCGAACGAGGCGACATCCGTCTGATGGCCCCCTGCCAGGTAGTACGCCGTTCCTCCCCGCGAAAAACTTTTGGTCGGATCGGGCGCAAACTCCCGCCACGACTCCCCGACCGACAGCCGTTGCAAATCTTGCCTGCGGTCGATAATGGCATCCAGCTCCTGACGATACCAACTCACCACATTCCGCACATAGGTCATATCTTTCAGCCGGCCTTCGATTTTGAACGAAGTGACCCCGGCATCGATCATCGACTCCAAATGGCCGCTCAGATTCAAGTCGCGTACCGACAGCAGATGTTTGTCGCGTATCAACGGCCGAAACTGTTCATCCAGCAAATTATAGGGCAGTCTACACAACTGCGCACAATCGCCCCGATTTCCGCTGCGGGCGCTCATCGTGCGACTCATATAGCACCGCCCGCTATACCCCACACAGATCGCCCCATGGATGAAAGCCTCGATCTCGGCGTCGGTATGCTGCGCGATCTCCGCAATCTCTTCCAAGGTCAAGGCCCGTTCCAAAATCACCCGACTAAAACCGACCCCGGCTAAGAAAGCCGTTCGGGCCGGATCGGTATTGAACATCTGCGTCGACGCATGCAGCTCGATCGGAGGCAGATCCATCCGCAAAAACGCCAGGTCCTGGATAATCAACGCATCGGCCCCAATCTCCCACATACGGCGAGCCATCCGCTCGGCCTCCTTCAACTCCTGTTCATAGAGCAAGGTATTCATCGTCACATACATCCGCACCCGATAGCGATGCGCAAAGCGACATAAGGCTTCGATCTGCCGTTCGTCCACCCCTACCGCCACACGGGCTCCAAAGCGAGGTGCCCCCACATACAGCGCATCCGCCCCGCACAAAACCGCCGCTTGCCCCTGTTCCAAATCGCGAACCGGTGCCAACAATTCGATCCGACGAGGCGTACTTTTTAACATACCTTGCATTTTTTTAACAAATTCTGTATCTTGCGGACTCAACCTGACTTATTAAGCCGTAAAGATACTGAAAATAATGGGAAAACGAGGTTCATTCAGCAGCCGGTTCGGTGTGGTAGCCGCTGTTGGGGGTTCGGTCATCGGCTTGGGAAACATCTGGCGCTTCCCGTATATTGCCGGCGAAAATGGAGGAGCTGCTTTCATTCTGATCTACATTTCTATCAGCCTGTTGATTTCCATTCCCATTATGCTCTCGGAATTCACCCTGGGACGGAGCACCAAACGAAATTCCAAACGCGCCTTTCAAAAACTCGCCCCCGGATCTCACTGGAATTGGGTCGGTTATATGGGCATTTTCTGCTCGTTTATCATTCTCGCCTTTTATAGTGTCATCGCCGGATGGGCGCTCGACTTCATCAAAGAATCCCTGTTGAATAACTTCGCGGGGAAAAGCCCGGCCGAAATCAACGCCAATTTCTCCGCCTTCGTCGACAGCGGATGGAGACCCATTACCTGGGCCATCATCTTTATTGTAGCGACAGCCGTCATTGTATTGGCCGGGATCGAAAAAGGCATCGAACGATACAGCAAAATTTTGATGCCACTGTTCGTAGTCCTATTGATCGGCCTGGTGATCAACTCTTTGACACTGCCCGCCGCCCGCGAAGGAATCACCTTCCTGCTCAAACCCGACTTCAGCAAAGTAACCGGAAATACCGTTTTACAAGCTTTAGGACAATCCTTCTTCTCGATGAGCCTAGGCATGGGATGTATGATCACATACGGTTCCTACATTAAGAAAAACGAAAATATGTTTAAAGTGGCCGGGATGGTGGCTCTTTCCGATGTCTCGGTCGCTATTCTGTCGGGATTGGCGATTTTCCCCGCCGTTTTCTCCTTCGGAATCAACCCTACTTCGGGGCCGGAACTGGTCTTCCTCACCCTGCCCAACATCTTCGCCCAAATGACCGGCGGGTATTTCATCTCGATCATCTTCTTCACGCTGCTCTTCCTGGCCGCCATCACCTCGTCCATCTCCCTGTTTGAGGTCAGTACGGCCTATTTCTCAGAAGAGATGCGCATGGGACGCCGCAAAGCCGTGCTGCTGGTCGGAGGAACAACCATCATCACCTCCACCCTCTGCGCACTGTCCCAAATGCCCGGCTCCCAATTAACTATTCTGGGACACAACCTCTTCGATGCATTCGATTCGCTGTCTTCCAATATTCTGATGCCGCTGGGCGGGTTGCTTATCGTCATTTTCACCGGTTGGGTTCTCAGCCCTGCCAAATTTAAAAACGAACTGACCAGTCAACAAACCTGTGGAAAGCATCTTTTTCCGATCGTACGATTTCTGATCCGTTTTGTGATCCCCTTCGTCATCCTCATGCTTTTCTTTAGCTTAATCGGGCTATTTTAATCTGCTGAGCCCTTCGTTTTCACCCGGTTGAACATCGTAGAATAACGAAAAGTCATCATCCTCAGATGCAAAAAAATTTCCACCTTACAAAGGTGTAAATTTTTCTGTATGATCACTTTCGTCCTCTGTTTATTACTATTGATCGGCTCCTATTTCACCTATGGAAAATACCTGGAAAGAATGTTCGGAGCCGACCCTTCCCGCGAAACTCCCAGCAAAACCCTCTACGACGGAGTGGACTATCTGCCACTCCCCATGTGGAAAACCTTCCTGATCCAACTGCTCAACATCGCTGGATTAGGACCGATCTTCGGCGCACTGTTGGGGGCGATGTATGGTCCGGTCGCATTCCTGTGGATCACCCTGGGAGGCATCTTCATCGGCGCCATGCACGACTACGCGTCGGGCATGCTCTCCGTCAAAATGAACGGCTTGAGCTTCCCGGAAATCGTCGGACGGTATCTGGGACTGCCTGTCAAACAAATCATGCGGGGCATCACCCTGTTGCTCATGATTTTGGTCGGGGCCGTCTTTCTGGTCGGACCGGCCGGTATTCTCCAGAGCATGACCTCCCTGAGTCAAAGCATCTGGGTATGGATCATTTTGATTTACTATATCCTGGCCACCCTACTGCCCATCGATAAAATCATCGGGCGCTTTTACCCCATCTTCGGAGCAGCCCTCTTCATCATGGCGATCGGGATTCTCGGGGTGCTGTTTTTCGGCCCCTATTCCATTCCCGAACTGAACCCCGAAAACTGGCGGAATTTCAAAAGTGAAGCCGATCTCTTTCCCATTTTCCCCACCCTGTTCATCACCATCGCGTGTGGGGCGGTCTCCGGGTTCCACGCCACCCAATCGCCGCTGATGGCCCGTTGTATCACCAACCAAAAGCAGGGCCGACCCGTCTTTTTCGGCGCGATGATCGCCGAATCGATCATCGCCATGATCTGGGCCGCGATCGGGATGGCCTTCTGGGGCGGCACCTCCGAATTGAATGCCATCATGGCCGAACAAGGCAATAACGCCGCATGGGCCGTCAACGAAATTACCCATACCACGTTAGGCCGTGTAGGGGCCATTCTGGCCCTTCTGGGCGTGGTCGTCGCTCCGATCACCAGCGGAGATTCGGCCTTCCGCTGTGCTCGACTGATCGCCGCCGACTTCCTGCACCTCGAACAACGATCCATCAAGAAACGGCTCTATATCAGCATTCCACTCTTTATCGCCGGATTCGCCATCACCCTGATGCAATTCGATGTCGTCTGGAAATACTTCGCCTGGCTCAACCAAACCTTGGCGGCAATCTGTTTATGGACCGTTACCGTCTATCTCTATATTCACCGAAAAAACTTCTGGATCGCTCTGATCCCCTCCGTATTTATGACCCTGGTCGTGAGCACCTACATTCTGATCGCGCCCGAAGGCCTTCAATGGTCATTCAACGTCGGACTGGGTGTTGCCGCCCTTCTCACGGTGGGGATTTGCGCATTGGTCTATGGGTATATGCGTCAACGACGTACGAAATTCGAGGCCGATCCGTCCAATGATACCCTCTAAGTAACGGAGCAAATCCGCAAACAGGGCGGCACGATCTTTCGAAGATCGTGCCGCCCTGTATTGGTAGAGAGGAGATAGGTCAGAAGGTAAAAGAGGCGTATAAGGCGGGCTTATCGTCGATCAGAACCGGTGAGAGTACCAAGCGATGTTTCTCTGCAAACGGTCGGGTAAAGATCCGACTGGCCGCTGCACCGATAAGGGCTCCGGTCGTCACATCCCACACATCATGTTTTTTGGCATAGACCCGACTCCAGGCCACATAGGTCGACAGCACATAGGCCGGAACACCAAACTTCCATCCATAACGCCGCTGCAAAAAAGTAGCGCCCGCAAAGGCCGCCGCCGAATGTGCCGAAGGAAAAGAGTTCAGGTTACTCCCGTCCGGACGACGTTTATCCACCGCCGCTTTCAGGATATAGGTTACGGCGGCGGCCGAAACCCCCGAAAAGACCAGTTGTTTCGTACCTTGATAATCCCGCTCTATCAAGGTCGTCACCAACGCCGCGACCGGTAAACCGGCTGCCAACACATCTCCCGAAATACGCACGCCTTTATGGTAGGATTGTGCATGCAACGAGAGGGTAAGGCCCCATAGCCCAACGACCATCACGATCCATCTCATAGGAAACAGGCATAAATTTTGGGTACAAACACCAATAAACCGACAATAGCCGCTCCGATGGCTGTAAGCAACACCGCTCCGGCCGCCAGATCTTTGGCCTGTCCGATCAGTGGATGATGTTCCAACGAAACCCTATCACACAATCGTTCCAAGGCCGAGTTGAACGCCTCTGCCGCTATCACGGCCGCAATCACCCCCACCACGATCATCCATTCCAGTCGTGACAACCCCAACAAAAAGCCTAATAACGTCACGATAACAGCTGCCGTCAGATGGATCCACGCATTGCGTTCATCGCGGAAGAGAATGCCGATGCCACGAAAAGCATAGCGGAAATTATGTAGCGTTGTTTTGAACGGTTTTCGAGAAGAAGCCATAATTTCTCTTTTTACGAATCGAACGGGGAGTTCGCCTACCGACACTGTGATTCCACTCCCCTTTCGGTAAAGATAATATATTTTTCTAAGGTCTCCACACTCCACCCCGACGCCACGGATCCCGTCGCATCTGATCGTCCCGTCGAGCCCCGATCGGGATATTCATTCCCAGATTGAACACGGCCGAAGCCCGGCCCAGCGGAATATACTGCGACGTGAAGCGAGTTACCATGTGGTCGGTTCCAAAAAAGAGATTCACTCCTTTGGGCGCAAAATTGAGCAACCAGCCCCACGAAGTCCCATAATTGGAGGCCGCAGCCGTCACAACGACATTGAACCAACGGGCCGGTCGAAAATTAACCGACCCCATCGCTTCGGTCCAGATGCGCGTCATTCCCAAGCGTGTAGAGGACAACAACCCAAAAGAGATCTTTCGATCCAATATCGCATACTCTCCCCCGACATGAATCGTGGTCCTCAACATCCGGGTTCGTGCCTGAGGCGCCTCGCCTTCATACAGGTTCAACAAGGCTTCGAGATCCTCCCGTACGGAACGCCACTGATCCCGAAGCGAGACGGTCTGACTGCCACTACCGACCGCCACTTCATGAAAACCCTCGAACGAAAAAGGTTCATTTCGGGTCTCTCCTCTCAGGTTGTGGCTCCAGCGGATAAACCCCAGATCGACCACGCTCGCCGACAACAGCCATCGGTCATCAAACCGATAGACCATTCCCAAATCCACGCCTAACCCCCATCCCGCAGGTCCGGGCGAATGCCAATCCAACCCCTGAATCCGTCCCTGTTCGTCGTAACGGAACGAACTGCCTCGAGCCGAAAGATCCGCCACCCCGTTCGCATCGATCAACCATTGATCACCACTCAGGGAGATATCCATCCGATCGATCGTGGCACGGACATTGGCTGCGCCGATCAACCCCTTGAGCTTAACGCCGATCACCAGCTTTTCGCCAATGGGATGAGCATGACCGACCGCCACTTCTACGTAATTATCGCTCTGCAAGGTCAGATTTTCGATATGATACCGACTGCCTGCCGCATGATCCATTCCCAACTTCATAAACCGGAATAATTCCCCAGGCAGATAGAGATCACTCATCGAACGTGCACTGATGTCGATGGTCGTGAATCCCCGTTTCCCATAAAACCCGGTGGAAAGCAGGGTCACATCCACGTCGGCTTTCAGGGCATTTCCCGCCACAATGCCGGACAGAAACTCCGACGCGGAGATCGACGGATTCATAAAGGTGGTCAACCCGCCATTTTGCGGATACAGAAAGGAGGTCAAACTCAGGTTGGAGTGCACGTCGGCCATCACATTTCCCAAGCCCGGCACACTGATATAGCCTCGATCGCTGGCTAAAGCCGGATTCAACTTATGTCGCATGGGCATGCTGTTCAAGAAATAGGAGGATCGCAACGTCTGCGCCTCGCCGACCGTCACCATCATTCCGACCCAAAGGATCACCAAGATCGTACGTTTCATCGTTTGATTTCCAAGACTCATTCAACGCTCGCTTTACAAATCATCCAAATTCAGATGGAGCCCACCGGGCACCTTACACGTCAGGGCAAATTGCAAATATTGAGACTCGTTCAATGGAACATACGCCACGTCTGGCTGTCCATCCCCGCTCACCTCCAAAATCAGCGCATCCAGACGGGCCAAAGCTCCCGAAGCCGTCTCCCGAATCGTCACGTTAAACGCAGAGGTGACGGCCTCACCCTCTACGCCTCCCGCCTGAATGATTTCCGGCGCCGAGACTTCCACGCCTTCCAGCGGTTGCCCCTGGGTATCGACCGGAATCGCCCGACAACGTAGCTCCAAGGGGATCGTACTGGTCGCTTCGGAATGTATTTCCAACGAGTTCACTTTATCGATCACCTCCCCGAGCTCTTTTTGCAGATCCCGAATCGTATCGCGGTAACAGAGCCGCAAAGCGGGACCGAAACTCAACGGGATCTCCAAGGCATACGAACCCGACAACCGATACGATTCCACGCTCAAATCCAATTGCTGAGGGTGGGAGGCATCGGGTTGCACCTGAAACTGAAAATCCAGAAAATCAGGCACCTTTCGAACCAGTTGCGGCAAATGCGACGCTTCGACATACCGATATCCCGATGGCATGCCTTGTTCGGAGGTTGCCAGCCAACGTCGCGAAGCAGTCGCCACACCCGGCACCTCCGCCGCATCGATCTTGAAACGAACCTCATTGACCCCCTCCTGGATCGGAGCATCGTGTTGCCAGGGCGTTGCCTGCCAATCGACCGTTAGAGCCATTCCCAGCGTATTTTCGACCTCCAAGGCCACCCGAGGTTCCACATCCAGGACGACCTCCTCTCCCTGTAAAAAATCGGGCACTTCGGAGAGATCCACCCGTTGGGACGACGGTTCGACCTGCGGATCGAATTGTCCCTGCAATCGACCGATCGGCATCTCCGTCAACGTCAACACCGGTTCCAAAACTATCTGCTGCAGAAGGGCGGCTCCAGCCTCCCGTTCCGCGACCACGACCCGTCCCTTCAAACGAATCGGCACCGACAAGTGCAACGCCGACTCCTGCACCGGATTTTGTGTAAAGAGCAGTCGTTCGACTTCAAACCGCCGCTCATAGCCTTGGGCGGGCGAAAAGGTCTCGTCGATCGACACCTCATGGGCCCCCGTCTCCGTCAAACAGAGATATTCCGGGAAAATCACCCGAAAATCTTCGAACCGGAGTTGACGGATGGACGCGACATCACCGCTCACCCGAATCGTCAGATCTGCATACACCGGCTGACGAAACATCACCCAATCGATCGACCGGATCTGTGCGGGGAGCGCGGTATCGATCGATTCCTCCGCCCTTTCGTCGACCTCCGCCGACAAACGAATCCCCGAACCGGCCTCAGTCGCAGAGAGAGGTGCCGACTGGAACGGTAAGGTCATCGGATCAAAAACATGAGGCGCCACTCGTAAAGTCACCGGATCGATCCGAGGCACCTCCCACGAAAAAGATTCCTGTTTGTACAACCGATAATTGCCTTGTCCATCGGCTTGCAGCAAGCCGGAAGGGTCCGTTTTAAGAATACGCTCCAACGGTATTTGCTCGGTCGTACCGAACGGCAGAGAGAGCTCTTCGCCGCCGACCCCGATCGTCCAATCAAGCTCCTTGTTCAAATCGTAATCCGCATCGACACACGCCGTCAACAGACACGTGGCTCCCAGCAGCAAGCGCCGCCATCCCGTCCGAACAAAAAGAAAACCCATCGTTTTACCTATTTTAGGGAGATTGATTCGAAAATCAACCGTCGCAAAGATACGCAAAAGTCGAGTTTCCTTCCAAAATACGCCTCGTGGCACCGGGTTTTCCCCCGGAAGAAATCGCTGATTCTGCAAATAAATTGGTATCTTTGCTCCCTGTAACATTAATCACTCTACAACATGGCACTTCAATGCGGAATCGTCGGCCTGCCCAACGTGGGAAAATCGACCCTGTTCAACTGTCTGTCGAACGCCCGGGCTCAAGCTGCGAACTTTCCTTTCTGCATCATAGAACCCAACGTGGGCGTCATCACCGTTCCCGTCGAACGACTGGTCAAGCTGGCCGAAATCGATAAACCGAAAAAGCTCATCCCCACCACAATCGAAATCGTCGACATCGCCGGTCTGGTCAAAGGGGCCTCCAAAGGCGAAGGGCTGGGCAACAAATTCCTGGGCAACATCCGCGAAACAGATGCAATTATCCACGTATTGCGCTGCTTCGAGAATGACAACATCACCCACGTAGATGGTTCGGTGAATCCCGTCCGCGACAAGGAGATCATCGATACCGAGCTGCAACTCAAAGACCTCGAAACCGTCGAAAGTCGTCTCACAAAGGTCCAGAAACAAGCCGTCACCGGCGATAAAACCGCCAAACGACTCTACGAATTGTTGACCCGTTATAAAGCGGCGCTCGAACAGGGGCTCAGCGCCCGCACCGTAGAGGTCGACAAAGAGGATGTCAAACTGGCCCGCGAACTGCAACTGCTCACCAACAAACCGGTCCTGTATGTCTGCAATGTCGACGAAGCCAGCGCCATCACCGGCAATGCGCATGTGGAAGCCGTTCGGAAGGCCATCGCACAGGAAAATGCCCAGTTACTGATCGTAGCGGCCGCCCTGGAGGCCGACATTGCCGAACTGGAAACCTATGAAGAACGTCAAATGTTTCTCGAAGAGGCCGGTCTGCACGAATCGGGCGTCAGCCGACTGATTCGCTCGGCCTATGACCTGCTGGAACTGGAAACCTACTTCACGACCGGTCCCGACGAAACCCGTGCATGGACCTACAAAAAAGGGACCAAAGCCCCTCAGGCCGCCGGCATTATCCATACCGACTTCGAGCGGGGATTTATCCGCGCCGAAGTGATCAAATATGACGATTATGTCGCCTTGGGGTCTGAAAAAGCTTGCCGGGAAGCGGGGAAAATCGCTATCGAAGGCAAGGAATACGTGGTTCAGGATGGCGATATCATGCACTTCCTGTTCAACGTCTAACACGTAAAGACGCTTCCCAAACACGATCGTCTTCCCTGCTAAAACGCGCCAGCCATGCAGATCAAAACCAGCATCGTCACCTCAACGATTATCGGAGTAAGCATCGTTCTTACGGCCGTGCTGTTGGCCAATGCCTATACGTTCAAATATCGAAGCCAGAACCGTCTGACCGCTACCGGTCTGGGAGAAAAAGAGTTCACTTCTGATCTGATCGTGTGGAGAGGCCGTCTCGTGGCTCAAAACACCACCGTCCAGAACGGTTACGCCCAATTGGAAGCCGACAAACAGAAAGTCCAGGCCTATCTGCGAGATAAAGGCATTCCCGACAGCGCGGTACTGTTTCTGTTCACGAATGTCAATCCTGTGACGGAATCCAGGTACAGCCAGGGGAACTACATGGGAGAACGATTTGTCGGCTACTCGCTCACGCAGGATTTCAAGATCGAATCCAACGACGTTACAGCGGTCGAGAATGTCTCCCGCGAGATCTCTTCCCTGCTGGCCCAGGGCGTGCAGATCGAATCCACACCGCCCGAATATTTCTACTCGAAACTTTCGGACCTCAAACAGCAGCTGATCGAACAGGCGACGGCCGATGCCCGTGCCCGTATCGAAAACATGGCCACACAATCGGGGGCCCGTTTAGGTCGACTGGCCAACGGACGCCTGGGCGTCTTCCAGATCACCGAGGCCAACTCGAACGAAGCCTGGACCGCCGGAGGAGCCTACAATTCCAGCTCCAAACACAAAAAAGCGAGCATCACTGTCCGTCTCGAATATCTGACAAAATAATCCTCGAATAGGAGGCCTCCGATGACCTCTGTTCGTTGTTTAAAATTATAGATTCGCATTTCATGGCAAGAAAAGTAAGGGTACGTTTCGCACCCAGTCCCACCGGCCCGCTCCATATGGGCGGCGTACGCACCGCGTTGTATAACTATCTGTTCGCACGTCAACAGGGCGGCGATTTTATTCTGCGTATCGAAGACACCGACTCGCAACGTTTCGTTCCGGGCGCCGAAGCCTACATTCTCGAAGCGCTGAAATGGTGTGGCATCACCATCGACGAGGGCGTCGAACAGGGAGGCCCTCATGCTCCGTATCGTCAGAGCGAACGACGTGAGATCTACCTCCAATATGCTCTGCAACTGGTCGAATCGGGCCACGCCTACTATGCCTTCGACACACCGGAAGAACTGGCTGCCATCCGGGCCGAATTCGAAAGCCGGGGCGAAACCTTCGCCTACAACTACACGGTACGCAATCGTTTGGCCACCTCCCTGGCTCTGAGCCCCGAAGAGGTACAGACGCGGATCGACCGCGGCGACCAGTGGGTCATCCGGTTCAAAATGCCCGAAAATGAAGAGGTACACATGCATGACCTGATCCGGGACGACGTGGTGGTCAACACCTCTACCCTGGACGACAAAGTGCTCTATAAATCGGCCGATGCCTTGCCCACCTATCACCTGGCCAATATCGTGGATGACCACCTGATGGAGATCACACACGTCATTCGGGGCGAAGAGTGGTTACCCTCGCTGCCGTTGCACTACCTGCTCTATCGGGCGTTCGGATGGAGCGACACCCAGCCTGAATTCGCCCACCTGCCATTGCTGCTCAAACCCAATGGAGGAGGAAAACTCAGCAAACGGGACGGTGACAAAATGGGATTCCCCGTTTTCCCGCTACAATGGACCTCCCCGACCGGAGAAGTGTCGCGCGGATATCGGGAAGACGGCTATTTCCCGGAAGCCTTCGTCAATCTGTTGGCGCTATTGGGCTGGAATCCTGGCACCGAGCAGGAAATCTTTTCCATGGACGAACTGATTGCTGCCTTCAGTCTGGATCGCGTCAGCAAAAGCGGCGCGCACTTTAACCCCGAAAAAGCCCGCTGGTTCAACGCTCAATACCTCAAGGCTCGTTCTGACGAAGAGTTAGGAAAGCTGTTCCTGCCTATGCTCCAAGCCCACGGCGTTGAAACGACGCTCGACAAAGCCGCCTGCGCAGCCGGGCTCATTAAAGACCGGGCTACGTTTGTCCACGAGTTCTGGGATCTGTCGCACTTTCTGTTCGTCGCGCCCACGGAATATGCCCCCAAAGCCGTTTCCAAATTCTGGAAAGGCGATATTCCGAGCCACATCGTCGAATTGAGAGCGCTGCTGGCCGACGTCAACGACTTTTCGCAAGCCCACCTCGAACCGCTGGTTCATGACTGGATCATGGGTCGGGAATATCCCATGGGCAAAGTAATGAACTCCTTCCGGCTGGCCCTGGTCGGGGAAAGCTCGGGCCCGAACCTCTATTCGATCTGCGAATTCATCGGCAAAGAGGAGACCCTGCGTCGACTCGATCGCGCCTTAGAAGTTCTGGGCGTCCCCGCCGCCGAATAATCAAACTTTCTGACCTTCTAAAAAAGATGCCCCTACCAGGGCATCTTTTTTGTTGCAAGAGTGGGAAGCACCCTGCAGAATTGTTATCTTTACTGTCGGTTTGCAATGCCCTTAAACACCCTGTCCATGAAAAAACCTTATAGGCTCTTTTGGAGACTAGGGCTGCTGGCCGCCCTGACTACCCAAGCTCCGGTCCATGCCCAAACACCCGACACCTCGAATCCACAACGCTATCGGGGATACCCCTCTGCCGAAGAGGGTCGCCATCTTCGAGCTCATTTTGCCTCTCCACCCAGCGGGTACGGCAATGTACCGTTCCTCTGGTTCAATGGGGATACCCTCAAACGAGACCGAATGTCCCATCTGCTGGATGTCTTGGGGAATTCGGCCACGGATGGATTCTCCATCAGCTATATTCATATGAATCCCTCCGTCGACTCTGCCCTGCATAAAAACGGTTACGGTCTGTTCGGCCACACCGATCCGGGCGAACCGCCCATCTTTTCCGAAGCATGGTGGCAGTTCTGGGATTGGTTTTCGACAGCCTGCGCCGAGCATCAGATGGGCGTCGGGTTGGACGACTATACGGTGGGATGGATCGGCAATGGATACTATCCCGACGAAACCTTCCGTACCGCCAAATATGCCTCCTATCAGGGTAAATTACAGATCGACCGACACGACCTCAAAAAGGGCGAAAAAATTTCGCTCGATATGCCGGACCATCTGCTGTGCGTCGTCACCTACAACGCCCCCGATCCAAGCGTTCCCACCGATCTCACCCCGTTGATTCAAAACGGCCATCTCGATTGGCAGGCCCCTGCTTCCTCGGATCAATCGCTCTACGTCGTTCATACCAGTGCCGATTATCTGCTTCATCCGGACAGCGGGAAAGACCTGGTCCAGAACTACTTCGAGCGCTTCGAACAGAAGATGAGCCCGGAAGCGCTGCGAGGCATGAACTACTTCTTCCAGGACGAACTCACCTATCCGCTGACCCTACTAAGCTGGTCAGAAGATATGCCGGAAGAGTTTTATGCCCGTAAGGGGTATAACATCCGGCTCTATCTGCCGGCCCTGGCCTACGATATCGGCAAGATGACCCCGAAGGTGCGTCTCGATTACGGGGACGTCGTGATGAGTCTGGCCGAAGAGCGCTATTTCAAACCCATCTTCGACTGGAACTACGACCGCGGGTTGATTTACGGTTGCGACAACCTCGGCCGCGGACTTCAGCCCCTCTCCTACCTCGACTATTTCCGTGCCACCAGTTGGTTCACCGCCCCGGGCAACGACGCCCCGGCTCGGGGATCCAGCTTTCTCCAAACCAAAGTATCGAGCTCCATCGCCCACATGTATAACCGCCCCCGCACCTGGCTGGAGGCTTTTCATAGCATGGGCTGGGGCAGCAAAGCCGAATGGTTGACCGAACAGATCGACCACCATATCATCGCCGGAGGCAACCTGGTCTGCATGCACGGACTCTACTACTCTACCCATGGCGGCTGGTGGGAATGGGCACCGCCCTGTTTCCACTTCCGAATGCCCTATTGGGAACATATGAAAAAATGGCTGGAATACATCGAACGACTCAGTTATCTGACCAGTCAGGGTCACCACGTATGCGACATTCTCACCCTGTATCCCACCGAGACGCTGCAAGCCTTCACGCCGACACAAACCGACAATTATGATTTCTCTTACGCCCAACTCATGAGCGACAATGGTCTCGATTACGATTTTATCGACTGTCGGTCGTTGAGATCGGCCAAAATCGAAAACCAGCAATGGGTGGTCGGTCCCGAACGCTATCGTGTCCTGATCCTGAAAGACATCCAGGCATTACCGTTCGACATTTTACAAAAAATTCGGGATTTCTATCGGGCCGGAGGCAGTGTGATCGGTCTGGGCCAATTGCCTCAGGCCAGTGACCGCGCCGGCCGCGCCGATCCGGAAGTCGATGCCATCATTCGGGAAATATTCGGCATTACCGCCGCCCAAACGGCCGACATCGCCGCCAAAGTACAAGGCAACCTCCAGGGAGGGAAAGGCTATTATCTCGGCACTACACAAAACCTCATTTCTCTGCTCAAACGAATCTTAATTCCCGATTTCAACCCAGGCAATGGAGGAGGGAAGGTTCTGCACCGCCGGATCGTGGATCAAGACGTTTACATGGTCATGAACGTCAAACCGGGCACCGAATGTTTTTTCCGGGCCAAAGGACAAGTCGAGTTATGGAATGCCTCAACGGGCACTTTTGCCCCCCAGACCGTCACCCGCGTCACTCCGAACGGCACCTATCTCCGGCTGAAAGCCCCAGAAAACCGCTCTTCCCTCGTTGTTTTCTCCCCGGGCGAACCCACCTTCGAAACACCGGACACAATCACCGTTGCCCCTGAAACCCGTCTGCCAATCGAAGGCCTCTGGGAAGTAGAAGTCAAACCGACCATGGATAATACGTGGGGCGATTTCCGGCTGCCGGCCAGCCCGGAAATGATCGGACCGGAAGCCCGGCGATTCCGCTATGCTCCGCTCAAAGGGCTCCCCAAAAACTGGATGCAACCCACCTACAACGACAGCTCATGGCGAGAAGGTACGTATGGCTTCGGCGAAAAAATGGAACTTCTCGTCGACTCCTCGGCATTGAGTAGCGACCAACTGCTGGCCGAAATTTTCTCCGGCAAACGTCACGATTGGCAACCGTACGAGTTCTCCTGGCAATACGGCGTGGAAGGAGCTCCCGGGTCCCAAGGGTATCATGGACTCAAAGGACGGGTCGACAACCGTTTTCTGATTTTGGATCGGGGAACGACCATGCTCTTCCGCACCCGTGTCTTCGCTCCCGAAAACGGCTCGTATGTCATCCGCACGGAAGGAGTGACCCCCGATCGGCTATGGATCGATCATCACCCCATTCAGACGTCCGACATCGAACTCAAAAAAGGATGGCACGAGCTGATGGCGCTCTTCGAACACACCTCGACCCAATCGCTGAACATGGCCCGACATATCTATCTGGATCCTCGTCCTCGCAGCGCGATTGTTTTACTGCCTGCCGCCGACAGCAGCGTCCTTCCGATTACCCCCTACTCCGACATCGTGGTCATGAAGTGGTTCCGGTCGTCCCATCTGCCTTATAGCGTCCACGGCAATCGTGAACGAACCGCATACCGTTTCGCTACGGCACCCGGTCTGGAATCCCTGACGATCAACATCGCCGGGGAGTTGGAAAAAGCGTGGGTCGACGGCGTACCGATCGATCCCAAACGACAGATTCGCCAAACCGGACCGGGCGTGTATGAAATCACCCTTCCGAGCCAATCGCCACACCTGAGTGTTGTCGCCCTGCAAATCCTGCCCGATGAGGGAGCCGACGGAGCCGCTGTATTCCGGGCTCCGGTACCCTTGCACTGCGGTCGTGGCGTGATGGAAGCGGGTGATTGGTCGAAAGTGGGAGCGCTGCGGTACTATTCGGGAGGCATGTATTATCGGAAAACGATCTCGTTGACCGCCGAACAGATTGCTCAAGGCGTGCGACTCGATCTGGGCACGGTTTCGGCCACCTGTGAAGTGAAGGTCAACGGTCAGGATGCCGGGACCTATATCTATGCCCCCTATCAGGCCAAGATCACCTCGCTGGTCCATCCGGGAGAAAATCAGATCGAAATTCTGGTATACAGCACCTTAGCCAACCACTACCAGACCATCCCTACGCCCTATAAAGGCGATCCGGAAGCTGGACTGATTGGCCCCGTCGAATTGATTTTGGGCGGTCGCTGATCGGAGGTTTGCCCAACACGAACGCCGCCAAACACCAGGTGAAACCTGCTCCTCCGCTCCGACGGACAGACTCGATTCAGCCCCGAAGGCCGCACCCTACCCCCATGCAAAGACCTCAAAAAAAGGGAGCATGGAATAGGCTTTGTTATTCAGAAACTTTTTTCTACCTTTGTGCGCTGTTTAACTATTTAAAACCACATTCGAAATGCCGAAAATGAAAACCAACTCCGGTGCAAAGAAACGTTTCGCTTTCACCGGAACAGGAAAGATCAAAAGAAAGCATGCTTTCAAAAGTCACATCCTGACAAAGAAAACCACCAAACAAAAACGGAATCTGACCTATTCGGGTCTGGTTTCACCTGCCGATAAAGCCGGCGTAAAACAGCTTTTGGTGAAATAAATCGTTGTTTCACCGCATTCGTTAAACTAAGAGTGTTTGTGCCCCGAAGAGCGGGGGAGAACCTCGCCGCCGACCACTCGTAAAACTTTCAAATTATGCCAAGGTCAGTCAATGCTGTCGCATCGCGAGCCAGAAGAAAAAAAGTTTTGAAGCTTGCCAAAGGTAACTTTGGTTCAAGGGGAAATGTATGGACGGTCGCCAAAAACACCGTCGAAAAAGGTCTTACCTACGCTTACCGCGACCGTAAGAACAAAAAACGTCAATTCCGCAGCCTGTGGATTCAGCGTATCAACGCCGCCGCTCGTACCTACGGAATGACCTATTCGGAATTTATGGGCAAAGTCAACGCCAAAGGAATCGCACTCAACCGTAAGGTGCTTGCCGACCTGGCGATGAATCACCCCAAGGCTTTCGAAAAAGTGGTTAAAACAGTTAAATAAATGAAAAGCCGCCCGAGATGGGGCGGCTTTAAAATAATGCAACAGTCTGAGGAATTGGGCTGTTGCATTTTTTATAATAGCATAGGAGACCTTTGAATCACCTATGCATTGGAGGTCGCGCTCATTCCCTACGAATTGCGCATCCTCCGTCGCTTCCCCCGAAGTAAAACCTCAACCTCAACCAGACATCGGGCAAAAGCGTCACGACACAACGTATCCCCAAAACACAGGAAGTTCCCCATCGGCAAACCTTATCTCTGGCGACCAGGAACCTTGCATTACGACTGCGACCGGCACAATTCCGAATTAAGCTTCGAGGAGGATTCGGGGACGCATATCTACTCCCATAAAATCCTTCGACCCATTTTATAGACCGTCGACCGATGTCCTGAGCCAGGCAATCACAACGAGTGGTCCGATCGCGTAAAGGAGATGGCACAGCCAATCTGAGTGCATCGACTGATGCTGCAACACTCAGCCGATATTCGTTAGACTGGGTTAGTTTGCCCTTCCGGAAATACGTGATGTATCCACATGCGATTCAACTCGCCGCGTACGGAATTCTTTACCCTTTTTAAATTTATATTGCATCGAAACCACTAGCATGGGCCGATATCCCCAGAAGAACGATTCTTCGAAAAAGCTGGGATTATAGACACTTCGCCAGGAATTGTGGGTATCGAAAATATCGTTCACTTGCAGACTGATGGTCAATTTCTCTTGAAGCAACTGCTGAATAATCCCCGCATTGATATAGTAGGCTCCGGCATACTGGGAGTATTCACTCCGATTGCGGGTGTAACCATACGCACTTAGGGTCAGGGAAGTACCCTCCCTCAGCGTAAAGGTATTCACGATATTTCCCGTAATCCGATGATTGTTTTTCCGATATTGGTCAATGTGATACCAGGCCAGTGAACCGACCATGTTAGCCTTGATGTTCCACCAGGGGAATACCTGTATGGGCACGGCGGCCGACAGATACCACATACTGCTGTTGCTCTGGTTTTCTGGCATACGAATGAGCCCGATCGGATTCTCCGGGTCGACCCGTGGCGTTGAGACCCATACGTCATTCATGAGGTAAACGCCGGCTGTCAGGGTATATTTTTGTCGTATCAGCCAATTGAGGGAGAGTTCGTGCGAAAAGCTCGGTTTCAGTTTGGGATTCCCAACGGCGACTTCCGTCTCGCTGACCGGACGACGCAAGGGCACCAACAACCAGAAACTTGGCCGACGGATCTTGCGGGCATAACTGAAAATCAGCTGATCGGAATTTTGAAAGGGAAAAATCAAATTCGCCTGCGGAAAAAAACTGACATAATTCTGCTTCTCAATATTATTGGCTCCGGCCACCGCGGGCATGGCATACGTATGTTCGACACGCAGGCCGAAATCGAGGCTGAATTTATTGTCAAACGTGTAGGTATAACTCCCATAGAGGGCCGAAATATGTTCGTCATACACGATGTCATAAGTCTGATCAGGACGTATGACCCACTCCTCCCCCTTCAGGTCCTCGTATTTCATCCAGCTATCTACTTTGCTAAAGATATATTTAAATCCGGTTTTTATACGGGCATGATCCCCGGCCCGCAAATTGAAGTCGCCGGTTACAGAGTATAAATTATTTTTGGATTCATTGCGGTTCCGATACGTATAGGTATCCCCCGGCAAAATATGATCCACATCCACATTCCCGCCCGTATACGGATGCGTCTTGACATAGTCGAATAACAGCTTGAAGGTGGACCCTACCGTGTCGAGACTGGCAATATAGTTGGCGGATAAGTTCCAATTTTTCTGTTTATTCAGGTAGGTATAATCGCTCTCGATAGTCCCCAGCCGATTCCCGTTATAAAAAACCGTATCCACAACCCCCATGTATGCCTTTTGCGGGAAATAACCTCGGAAATTCGCTTCCACCCCTATACTGTGCCTGGGATTAATATCATACATGATCCCTGCACGCCACGTGGGATTATCGCCTACACTTCGCTGTTTCCATTGAGATCGGAAACTATATCCGTTGTTGTTGATGCGTTGTGCAATACCGTATCCGTCATATTTACTGCGGTCTTCGCTCACATCCGCATACAGACTCAATTTGTTAAAACGGTAATTAATGTTCAGCGAAGGTTGGATGTATTGTTGGGGATTGTTATTCAACCGGGTCCCATAACGGATTCTCACCGCCCCTTCCAGGCCGTCATTCCGTTGTTTGTGTAGCGTCAACTTGATAATACCGCCCTGCGCGACCGCTTCGTGTTCGACGCCCCCGATCGGAAAGACTTCAATGCGTTGAATATCCTCGGCACGAATCGAGTATAGATACTGAATGAGGCTTTCACCAGACTCGCGTACCAGTCGATCATTCACATAGACCTGCACGTTTTCTTTCCCGTTAATCGAGATCCCCCGCTGATCGTCAATCCAGACGGTGGGCGAAAGATCGAGCATTTCCTTGGCCGTTTGTCCGGCTGCCAGCGGTGAATCGCCCACATTGACCACGAACCGATCCGGTTCACGTCTGATCATTTGGGCTTGTACAACGACGGCATCCAGTTCCATGTCCACCGGTTCAATCACCACATCGCCCATATCCAAGGAAGAGGTCAGCGTGATGGGTTTATTGAATGAGCTATACCCCAGAAAGGAGGTCTGTAGCGAATACTCTCCCGCAGGTACTTTGAAAAGGAAACGCCCCTGGGCATCGGAGCTCTCTCCATAGACGCTCGACGTGTCGGCCACCGATTTCAACAATACGGTTACATAACTAATGGCGGTTCCTTCCGGATCCACAATGCGACCGGAAAGCGACAAACGTTCCTGCTGAGCGTACAATGAAAGGCTACCTCCCCAGAGGATACAGAACAACATCGTTTTTATCGCGTGCATAAGATTCGTGTTTTAGTAATAGATTATAAAAGTGAGAGCGTACGTTATTCGCTCAGGGTCTGGGCCGGATTTTCGTGGGTGGCCCGATAACTCTGTAGCGTAACCGTTAGGGCGGTAATCGCCCATACGATGCCGAAGGCAACGACAAAGATCCAAATCGGAATCGACGCTTTATAAGCAAAATGGGATTGCCAGCGGAGGATCGCATAGTAGGTAATCGGAACAGCCAGAAGAAAACAGCTGCCGACGATCCAGAAATAGCGTCGATTGAGCTTCCATAAGAGCGTAGCCGACGTCGCCCCGAAGATCTTGCGCAGGCTGATCTCCTTGCGCCGGTAGCGCGTTTCCAACAAGATGAGCCCGAAAGCCCCCGTGGTCGAGATCAGCACCGCCAATAGACTGTATAGAGCCATCAGTTTGGCCTGACGGTCTTCTTTGGCGTATTGCCGGCCGGTACTTTGATCCAGTGGCTCGAGATTATGGGAGGCCAGGGTGCCCTGATCGGGATCGAAGGCCTCCAATACTTTTTGAATGCATCGGAAGGTTTCGACGTAATTTTGTCCGGAAATACGGATATAGGTATACAACATGGGGCCCCAATAGGCATTGCCGGTATAGAGGGCGATGGGAGTGATCGGATGATGCAAAGACTGATAATTGAAGTCAGCCGCAATACCGATGATGGGAATTTCACTCATAATTCCTCCGACCAGGGATTCACCGAGTTGTCGTTGCGTTTCCTGATTGAAGATATAAGAACCCTTTCCCTTTTCATCGGCCTGTGTGAAATTCCGCCCCTCGACGACCGGAATACCCATGACCGACAGAAAATTGGGGGTTACATTGAGACGATTGTACTGAAAATTGTGTCCCTGATAAGAGGTGATGAATTGCATATTGATTTCCTGCAGGGGACTAATCGAGTAAGCAACGTCTATAACGCCCGGAATGCTCTTCAGCTCGTTGGTCAAAGCATCTTTTTGTCGCTCCATCGGTATGGTGAGGCAGGTGGTCAGCAGTTGGTCCTGTCGAAATCCCACCTCATGATCCTTCATATAGCGATACTGAACCTGAATGAAGAGCGCCATGGCCGTCAATACCAGAGAAACCACATATTGGAAGCCAATCAGTCCCGTACGCAGGCGCCGGCCTTGCAAAGAGAGTCCGAACGAACCCTTCAATACCAGAGCGGGAGGAAACGAGGTGCTGTATAATGCCGGGTAAATACCGGCCAGCAGCGACGTAAGTACAGCGATTCCGAACAACAACGCGATCAACGATCCGTTGACCGAAAAGCGCATATCGACCTCGATCATCGAGGCGAACGAAGTATCTGCCAAGGAATAGACCACCCATAACGCCAATAGAGCGGCCATCAGGCTCAGACCGAGCATTTCACCCAGTTGTTGCCGGCACAGTGCCCATCGGGAACTGCCGAAGATCTTTTGAGTATTGATGTGGCGAATCCGGCTGGGAACCAGAGCCAGAGAAAAGTTGATGAAATTGACCATGGCCACGCCGAGAATCAGCACGGCAATGGCAATCAGCGAATAGAGGGTCGTTCGATTGCCTTTGAGGGAGGAGGTATTCTCGGGGCTGAAATAGAGTTTGGCCAGAGGAGTGAGACGAACACCGCAAAACTCTTTCGGGGAGTCGGCATAAAACCATTCGGCCTTCTCCCGCAACAAGTCCGAAGCCATTTGTGCGACTTGGGGGACTTGATCCGGATCGGGAATGGTCAAGTAAATTTTACTACCCCAACTCTGCCAACTGCCCTCATCGCTGTTTTCGTAACAGATCAAGGCATTGGGGATCGAAGAGTTAAGCGGCAAGTCGCGATAAACGGCGGTGATCTCTACGGTGTCGGATCCGTAAGAGGATACTCTGACGATCCGATTCCCGACCGGGTTTTTCCCGGGAAAGAGTTTTTGAGCGATACTTTCAGGAAGCAGAGCGGTTTTAAGGTGGTTGAAAGCGGAGAAATCCCCGGTCACCGCTTCCAGGCCGAATACAGTGGGGAAATGGCCCTCAGCAGAAACCAAGGGAACGGTGACGGTTCCATCCTTGTAGGTGCGACCCAGGGGGAAAACCTCCATCTCTACATCCCATCCATTGCGGTAGGTGATCGCCTCGATGGCGGGAGCTTGCGAGGCGAGTTCATTGACCAGCAAGTTGGGCGCCATCATGTTCAGCATACCTCCGGGCTTGGCGATGGGATTGAGTTGATATAATCGATCGGCGGTGGTATATCCCTTATCGTAGGTGAGTTCATAGCGAACTTGCATCGCAATCACCAGAAAAGCGGCGAACGCCAGGGTCAACCCGAACAGATTGAGCAGCGAGGAACTTTTAAAGCGGATCAGGTAGCGTAAGAAGTGGTTCATCAATCGAGGAGTTGAAGTTTTTATAAACCAAATACGAAAAACATGCCATTCAAAATATCTTATTGATTATAAGATATTTAAGAATAATCCATTACACTAATAATGTCAAATAATTAGACAGTTATTGTCTAATTATTTGACATTATCCGGGATGGACTTCTAGCAGGTTACGGAGGCAGAGAAGCGTTTGTGGCGAGCAGGGATGTGGAAAACAAGGCCTAAAAAAAGCCGTTCTGTTATGACTAACAGAACGGCCTCCATGGGACAGGAATCGTCCGCTATTCTACATATAACACCAATCCTTTGAGGTATTCTCCCTCGGGGTGGTAGATATTGACCGGATGGTCGGCCGGTTGGGTAAGCTGATGCAGAATCCGCACGTTACGTCCGGCAATAGCCGCACCGGAGAAGACCGCCATGCGAAACTGTTCGCGGCTGACCGCCTGTGAGCAACTGAACGTAAAGAGCAATCCCCCGGGGCGAATCTGTTGCATGGCGCGCGCATTGAGTCGTTTGTAGCCTTGGAGCGCATTGTTGAGGGCTTTGTGGTGTTTGGCAAACGCCGGCGGATCGAGGATGATCAGGTCGTAGGAACGGTCGATGTTGCGCAAATAGTCGAACACATCGGCAGTGATGGCACGGTGCGGAGCCTCGGGACCGAAGTTGAGGGTGGCGTTGCGGGCAGCCAGACGAGTGGCGGTTTCCGAGCTGTCGACCGAATCGACCGACCGAGCACCACCTTGCAGGGCGTAGATAGAAAATCCACCGGTGTAGGAAAAGGTGTTCAACACGGTCCGCCCCTGCGCATAATGACCGACAAGAGCTCGATTGTCCCGTTGATCGATGAAAAAGCCGGTCTTTTGGCCCTCTTCCCAGCTGACCAGAAATTGATTTCCGTTCTCGAGCACCGGGGTTTCACTTCCGCTCCCCCACAGATATTGATCCCGTGCATGGAGGCCGGCTTTGAACGGTACAGTAGCGCTGCTTTTGTCGTAAATGGCTTGAAGACGGTCGCCATACAGTTGGCGTAAAGCCTCGACAATCCTATCGCGGGAGCGATACATGCCGACACTGTGACATTGCAGCACGGCCGTGGAGCCATATATGTCGATCACCAGCCCCGGCATTTGATCTCCTTCGCCGTGAACCAGCCGATAGCAGTTCGTACGGGGATTGTCGATCAGCCCCAAGGTCTGACGCAAGGCATACGCTTTTTGCAGGCGGTCTTGCCACCAATGGCGGTCGATGGGTTCATCGGCCTGAAAGGTCAGCACACGCAGGGTAATCGAACCGATTTGGTAGTGCCCCCGGGCAATGAAGTCACCTTCGGCGGTCCAGACATCGACAACGTCGCCTTCGGCCGGATTGCCTTCGAGATGATGGACGGCCCCGGAA
The DNA here is from genome assembly GCA_944326035.1 of uncultured Alistipes sp. GTDB lineage: Bacteria > Bacteroidota > Bacteroidia > Bacteroidales > Rikenellaceae > Alistipes_A. The sequence goes on from CALVCS010000007.1 coordinate 177,953, forward strand.
AAGATCCAGGGATGGCGACGGAGCAGCGATTCTTGTTTGCCTCGTTTGAGAATAAGTCGTTTTTGCATGGTCGTATGGGGTTGAACGCGGTCGGCGGAAGGCTTTATCGGGTGAGTTTGAGGTATATTTCGCGACTGATCCAGGCATCGGTCGCAGCATAGAGCTGTTGGGCCGGCGTCAAACGGGCAGCTTCCCAGTTGCTGAGACGTTGGGCTTTGGAGATTTTGACGCCTAAGGTAATGGCAGCCATTTTACGAACACTCAGCTCGGCAATTCCATAGTTTCCTACGAGGCTTTGCAGATCAATAAATCCACGGGGATTGAATTGTCTCAGCTGTTGGAGACCCCGGATATCGTCGCGGATGGCGGCACCGATTTTCAGCGTAGTCCGCGATTCCAACAGCCGTAAAATGGGCCGCTCCAGCGCAATTTTGTTGAGGCGAAACAGAAAGGCTTTCTCCCCGGAAGCGAGCTGGAGCAACGAAACCTTGTTGGAGACCCCTTTGGTAAACGAGGGGCGGGTTTCGGTATCGAATCCGATGAGCTCCTGGGTGCTCAGGTATTCGCAGGCTTGGGTGATGGCTTCAGAGGTGTCGACGACCATGATGGGACCTCCGAAAGCCCCGACCGGCAAGGCATTGACCTCCTCATTGCTGATATTTTCGCGGTACATAGGCTTCATGGCGGCCCAAAGTTACCGATTAATCCGCAGTTTTCCGTCTTTTTGTTCCGATATTTTACCGCTTTCCAGCAGGTAGGTGACCCGTTCCAGAATCGCATGGATTTCTCCACGAATCCCCGTCGCTAAGGTTTTCAGATCGATGGGGCCGGCGGCAAGACGCTGCAGGATCTGGTCGTCAAGGGGGTGTAGGGCGTTGGAAGAGTGCTGTCGTTGCCGTTTGCGACGCGCTCGACAGATGTCGCAAAGCCCACAATCATTCGGGTGTTCTTCACCAAAATAGCGTTGAATAAAGGCACTGCGACACTGAGTGGTGTTTTCCCCATATTGGAGCAGGCTTTCCAAACGCTTACAGGAAGCCTCTTTGCGAAGGGTATAGCTTTCCGGGGAGATATGCAGATCGGTAATCGGCAAACGTTCCTCGGACAAGATCAGCATCGGACTGCGGTTGCCGGGGATGTATTTGATCAGGTGGAGTTGCCACAGCTTTTTAAGCAGTTCGCGGACATGTTCGGTAGTGTAGCCGGAGACATGGGCCAGTTCCTGTTCGTCAATGGGCCGAAAATCGCTGAACAGTCCGCTGTATTGACGCAATAAGACGGTGATGAGATGGTCGAGTTCTTTGCGTTCGACTCGGGTGCGATAGAGTTCGTCGCGTTGCACGATAAAGCGCACGCGAGGAGGGGTATCGACATCGTCAGCGAAGATCAGATAGCCATTCTGCTGCAAAATTTTCAGGGCATTGAGCAGCGTGGGCATAAAAACTTTCAGCCGACTGCACAGTTCATAGAGATTGAGGCTCCAGGCGCTTCCCTTACCATCTCCGATAGCGATCTGCAGATAGTTGAACAGTCCCTCGTAGATGCGACGAATGGTATCCTTGGGAGGAAAATCCAGGGCCAGGCGTTGTCCAGCCCGGGAGGCATCATCCTGGGAAAGCAACAGAACAGCATAGGCGCGTTTTCCGTCTCGACCGGCCCGCCCGGCTTCTTGATAGTAGCTTTCCAACGACTCGCAGGGGTCGTAGTGCACGACGACCCGTACGTCGGGTTTGTCGATGCCCATACCGAAGGCATTGGTGGCTACCATGATGCGAGTGGTGCCGCGGGTCCAGTTATTTTGTTTGAGGGCCCGAGTTCGATAATCCATGCCGCCATGGTAGCTCTCGGCAGAGAGGTCGTTTTGGCGCAGAAATTCAGCGATGGTTTCGGTTTTTTCCCGGGTACGTACATAGACGATACCCGAACCCGATACATTGTGAAAAATACGGAGCAAGTGTTCTCGTTTATCCTCGGTGTGGCGAACCAGATAGCACAAATTGGAACGTGCAAAACTCATGCGCAACAGGTTGGGCGCCCGAAACCGAAGTTGCGTCATGATATCCTGACACACCTCAGGGGTGGCGGAAGCCGTCAGGGCCAACACCGGAACGTGGGGCTGCAGGTCACGCAGGCGGGCGATTTTCAGGTAAGAAGGGCGAAAATCGTATCCCCATTGCGAAATGCAGTGTGCCTCATCGACGGTCAAAAACGACACCCGCATACGGGCGAAACGTGAGCGAAACAGTTCACTGTCGATCCGTTCCGGAGAGATATACAGAAATTTGACGTCGCCATAGATACAGTTGTCCAGGATACGGTCGATGTCGCGAGGAGATAGTCCGCCGTGGATCGCTTCAGCCAGAATCCGACGGCGGTGCAATTGGTCGACCTGATCCTTCATCAGAGAGACCAGCGGTGTGATCACCACGCAAACACCCTCGACGGCTAACGCCGGCACCTGAAAAACCAGGGATTTTCCTCCGCCCGTGGGCATAAGCACCAAGGTATCTCGTCCGGCGCCGGCCGATTCGATGGCTTGTTGTTGGAGTGGACGGAAGGCGTCGTACCCCCAATAACGGCGAAGAATGGAGAGATAGTCGGTACTCATGAACGCATCAGGTCTGAAGAATCGTTCAAATTTACGGGATTTTCTTCGGAAACGGAGTCCTTTACGCGTGTAAATGCGGGAAAAGAGACCTTTCGTCGTGCTTCTGAGGGTCGAACAAGAGGGAAAATTAGAAAAAAATATGTATTTTTATTTCTCCAAGGAGTCTGTTTCTCAGCAGGAAAAAGCTTTTAAAGAACGAGAGACGGGACAAGCCGGGAGCGTGTGGGGCATGAGCCGGACGCACTCCGCTCACGCAGAAGTTCACGCGAGACAAATGTCGTGGCCTTCCATGCGATCGGAGACGGGAACCGACAACATGAGGCGTGCGTTTTCCATACAAGCGGCGTGACCGTGCAGGACACCTCCAAAGCCTGCAACCGTTCTGTGGGGCTGTCGGGCATCCAAGCTCAGGCGGAGATGTTCCGTTAAGCCTGAGGTGTTTTTTTCTGAGACAGGTAAATTTTGGATTCGGTGCCGTTGAGCAGGCGTTTGATGTTTTTGCGGTGCGTGAACAGCAGTAAGAGGGCAATCACACAACTGAACACAATCAATGTCGTCGACCGTTCCCCGAATAGGCCGATCACAAAGATCGGAAAGGCCACTCCGGCGCTCATCGAGCCAAGGGATACATAGTGGGTGGTGGACAGGATGATGATAAAGACCAGCAGGCAGAGCAGTACGGCGGCCGGGTAAACCCCTAACGTCGCTCCGGCTAACGTAGCGACGCCTTTTCCGCCCTTGAAGCCGGCAAAGATCGGCAGAATATGTCCGATAACGGCAGCAGCGACCAGCGCGACCTTGAGATTGAACATGGCGTCAGAGCCGACCGCATAGCTGGACAGATGCGAAAGCATAACGGCGGCAAACCCTTTGAGAACGTCGAGCAGAAAGACCGGAAGAGCGGCTCGTCGACCTAATACGCGAAGGGTGTTGGTGGCGCCGGCATTGTGGCTGCCGTGTTCGCGTACGTCGATGCCATAGAAGTGGCGGCCGATCCAAACGGCGCTGGGGATAGACCCCAAAAGATAGGCAATAACCAGTAAAAAGACATTGAGTGCCATAATCAATCAACTTGCAGGTTGTCGAACCGCTACCCGATCAAATGAACAGCGTGTTACGTTTTGGAATAGGGCTCGATTCACCTTATTTCTTGAACAAAGGTAACGAAAAACGGCCTCTTTGAGGCTGAAAAAGCGGAAGTTTCCGGGAAAATCTGCATTTTTGTAGAGAAGATCCTTTCTGGGCGATGGGGTAACTCATTCTGTACGGTGGAAATGGCATGAGAAGCGAAGAAAATCGGGTTGTGAATTTTTGGGCAGGAGTAGTCAGGGTCCCAAAAGCAGTTCATAGGCTCCATATGATCTGCGGAAAGATCGAGGCGGTCGCCCTATGAGGGCAGATGCAAGCCTGCCAAAGAAAGGAGAAAATGGGATACCCCGAAAGTTCGGGCGGCGCCGAAACGAATTTGAAACAAAAGCAAGAGGAGATAAGGGGTTCAACCATCTTACGAGGAAAGGATTTCGGGGGAAGGACCCTCGATGAGCAAAAAAGTTTGTCGTAACCATCAGATAAAAAGAAAAGGATGAAAACAGCTGTCGTAGAAAAAATCAAAAATCGGCTCAATTTCCGTACTTGGTTGCTATTGGTGACCGGGAGTTTTGTGATGGCGGCCGGTTTTGTCCTGTTTATGAACCCGTATCAGGTTGTGCCGGGAGGGGTCTATGGCTTGGGGATCGTTTTGCATGCCCTCTTCCCGGACATTCAGGTCGGAACCTTCGGGCTGATGTTCGACATCCCGTTGCTGCTGATCGGCTTTAAAGTGTTCGGACAACGATTCGGCATCAAAACCATCATATCGGCCCTGATGATTCCGCTGATGATGAATGCCATGACCTGGTTGATCGGCAGCACCCCAGAAACCATCTTTCGGGGACATATGAATCTGTCCAACGACATGTTTCTGGTGTGTGTGTTTGGCGGGGTGCTGATCGGTACCGGACTGGGCTTGATTATTAAAACGCATGCCACCTCGGGAGGCACCGATATCGTGGCCATGTTGTTGAGTCGTTATGCCCGGATTCCGTTTTCGAGGGGGGTTCTGCTGGCCGATTCTCTGGTGGTCCTGGCCGGGATAGTCGTTTTAGAGAATTGGCGTTTGCCGCTTTACTCATTGGTGACTATCTTTGTCACCACACGCATGATCGACTTTATTGTCGATGGCGCCAGTTACGACAAGTTGTTGTTCATCATTACGGACCGAAAAGAGGAGATCAAACAGTTTATTCTGGAAAATATGAGTCGAGGCGGCACCTTCGTCAAATCGACAGGCATGTATACGGGACAGACACGCGATATGATCTTTTTGGTGGTGAGTCGGAGTGAGGTCTCGCTGGTCAAGTCCAAGATCAAAGAGATCGATCCGGCGGCTTTTGTGGTGGTGGTCAATGCCCATGAAACCTTTGGCGACGGGTTCAAACCCTTCCCGGAAACCAATCTGTAACGGGTTGCGTGTGAACGAAGGGTCGGTGAAGTTCGACCGAGAGGTCGGACGTACTAAAAATGATTGTACATGTCTATTCCATCTGTATCTTATGCTTCGTTGCGTCCCCTGACCGGGGACGGTCGTAAAGTGTATATTGAAACCTATGGCTGTCAAATGAATGTCAATGACAGCGAAGTGGTCCTTTCCATTCTGCAGAACGAAGGCTTCCGCTATACGGAACAGATCGATCAGGCCGATGTAATTTTGGTAAACACCTGCTCGATCCGGGATAATGCGGAACAACGGATCTGGGGACGTTTACGGGAGTTTATTCCGTTGAAACGTCACAACAAACAGCTGTTGGTCGGGGTGATCGGCTGCATGGCCGAACGACTGCGAGAACGACTGCTGGAGGAGAAGGACGGAGTGGTCGATTTGGTGGCGGGCCCCGATGCCTATCGCGATTTGCCGCGACTGTTGCGGTTGGCCGAAGGGGGCGAAAAAGCGGTCAACGTATTGTTGTCCCGCGAAGAAACCTATGCCGAAATCGCTCCGGTTCGACTCGATAAAAACGGTGTCAGTGCCTTTATCTCCATCATGCGAGGGTGTAACAACATGTGTTCCTATTGCGTGGTGCCCTATACGCGGGGTGGAGAACGCAGTCGGGATCCTCAGACGATTTTGGACGAGGCGCGTCGCCTGTTCGAAGGCGGTTATCGGGAAGTGACCCTGCTGGGCCAAAATGTCAACTCATACTGTTGGAAAACGGAGACCGGAGTGACGAACTTTGCCGACCTATTGGCGGCGGTTGCTTCGATCAGCCCGTTGTTGCGGGTACGCTTTTCGACCTCCCATCCGAAGGATCTGAGCGATGAAGTACTCCATACGATGGCCCGCTACCCCAATTTGTGTCGTGCGATCCATCTGCCGGCCCAGTCGGGCAGTACGCGGATGTTAGAGCTGATGAATCGCAAATATACGAGAGAATGGTACTTGGATCGTATTGCAGCCATTCGGCGGATCTTGCCCGATTGTGCCATCTCGACCGATTTGATCGCCGGCTTTTGTACCGAAACCGAAGAAGATCATGCCCAGACCCTCTCGCTGATGAAAGAGGTGGGTTATGCTTCGGCCTTTATGTTTAAATATTCGGAACGCCCCAATACGCGTGCGGCTCGTCATATGAAAGACGACGTGCCCGATGAGGTGAAAACGGCTCGCCTGACCCAGATCATTCAGTTGCAGAACGAACTTTCGCTGCAGAGCAACCGCCAGGATGTGGGCAAAGTATTCGAAGTGCTGGTCGAAGGCGTTTCGAAACGGAGCGACGCCCAGCTGTTCGGACGGACCTCCCAGAATAAAGTAGTCGTATTCGACCGGGGAACGGTTTCGATCGGCGATTATGTGAAGGTACGTGTAACCGATTGTTCGTCGGCAACGCTGCATGGTGAGCTTTGCACCGAATAGAGCGGGGCAACCAAGGAATCCGAAGCGGAAGTCAAGGAAAGTCGCCGGTGAACAATGATCCAGTCGATAGACTGCTATCGCCGGCGGAATTTTCGCCTCCGAATCCCCACTTCGAATCCGATCCTCAACCCCGCCCGGTTTCTTTGCTCGCGTTCTACATTTCGTTTGCCCCTCATATTAATTTCAATCCGCCGGATTTTACCCGCTGAAGATGATCACCGATTTCAGACTCAAAGTATTTAAAACCGTAGCCGATCGTTTGAGCTTCACACGAGCGGCCCGGGAGTTGTTTATCTCTCAGCCGGCGGTAACCAAACAGATCGGAGAGCTGGAAAAACAACTCGGCACCAATCTTTTTCTGCGACAAGGCAATCGGATTGCGCTGACCCCACAGGGCGAACGTCTGTTGGCGTATGCCAATCGAATTTTATCCCTGTACGGCGAGTTAGGAGACGAATTTGCCGATCGAACGGCGCCTCCCGAAGGCGAGTTGCGATTGGGAGCGAGTACGACCATTGCGCAGTATGTGTTACCCGGCTTGTTGGCCCGTTTCCGCAAACGTTACCCCGGCATCGCCCTGCAAGTGGAGAGCGGCAATACGCAATACATCGAACGGGCCGTCCAGGAAGCCCGCATCGATTTCGGGATCATTGAAGGGATGGCTTCGGTGGCGACACTCCATTATGAACCGTTTATGCTGGATGAACTGGTCCTGGTGACGGCCACCTCCAATACGGGATTTCGTCGCGAGGAGATCCGTTCGGCCGAACTGCCCGAGTATCCGTTAGTGATCCGAGAAAGTGGATCGGGCACCTTGGATGTCATCGAAAAAGCCTTGGCAACTCGAGGCCTTTCGTTGAAGAAATTGCGGATCGACATGCAATGGGGAAGCACCGAAAGCATCAAACGCTATCTATTGGCGTCCGACAGTTTGGCTTTTCTGAGTGTGCATGCCATCTTGGATGAGTTGACGAGAGGGCAGCTACGGGTGGTTGAGGTGAGCGATTTATCGATCGAACGGCGCTTTCATTTCGTGTCGATGCATGGGCGTACGGGACGTCTGTGCGAGTTGTTCAAACAATTTTGCCGGTGGTCAAATGGCGCGTAAAATAGCGCCGAAATCACCAACGACCAGATGGTCCGCACCGCAATAGGGATGCTCTGAACCCCGGAAACAAACAAGATGCCTTATTTCACAAGGCCATATACGATAGAAATATTGAAAATCCGGAAGCTGCGCTCGCACACCCATCTGCATAATACAGGCATTGCCTCCGGCACAGAGACTTTATTCTCCCCTCTACATCGGATGGAGATTCCCTAAAAAGGAGGGATAAACAGCGTTCATCGATTGATCAAATTCTGGTCAGGACGCGTTCTGCATACCAAACCTTCCGAATGGCATTAGGGAAAACTTTAAACACAAGCAAGGTTAGCCCTCCTCGACCGCACAGCCATCCGAAAATGACAGCTTCTCTTCCGGTCACAGAGCTTCCGAGTGCGAAAACGTTCTACAACCTTAGCCTCCGCATGTTAGCCGACGGTTTTCTACCCTCTTTCCCAAAGAGAGAAGCAACCTTGGGGCAATTTCTCTCTCCAGCGTATTGAACCTCTACGACTTATCAACCCATCCAGGTCCGGAACAACGCTCAATTCTTTCTGACACGCTTCAGAAAAAGTCTCCCTTAAGATACCATCGCATCACATTCTCTAACTTCATCAAGCACACGTTCTCTCGATAATACCCCTGTTCCTCGACGACCATCACCCCAATCCACCAACCATCTTGTACATAAAATTCAAATTCTTGCGCTGTCCACATAATGAGCTTTTAGCGACTCGACAAAATCATCAATCAACGATCGATGATCTTGCCAATTGAACCAATCGAAAGAGACCAAACCAAGCGCCTGGTTTTTACAGATTCCCAAAGCCATCCGATCTATTTCCCCTTTTAGGTATACCGGTTGATCGGCATATTCCGCTCCCGTCTGACAGACGTATCCCAGACTATCCATCGCAGCTTCCCATTCCGGCATCGTCCAGGTCAAAAAACGCGCTAAAACCTCGACCGTAGGCACCAGATAGGCCGTTCCGTCCAGCTCTTTCGTCGGATAATCGAGCGGTTGAGCCAATGAAACATGGACCGAAAACAGACAGATCATACCGATCAAAACATGGTGTATCTTTATTTGCATCGTCATCGGAATGAAGCCTTTATGGTGGGCTTTTACAAGATAGCTATATTTTTCTATTTTCCAACGAGTTGTCCTCACCTATCTTTGGGGATCCGGTAAGATTTCTCGCTTCCCTTTCAAGCTCTACCCTCCATTCCTCGTATCCCGCCCCATACCTCCATTCATTCCCGCCCAGCAACACAACAAAAAGCCTGGAAAATAAAATAGAAAGTCCTATCGTATAATCAAAAAGCATCCATTTTTTGGAATTACGGAAAACAAATCGTACTTTAAATAACCGATTTAGTATGAACCGCTCAAAAACAAATGCCATGAAAACCGTCGTAATCACATTGTGCTTATGGATGAGTGCCCTCGTTCTGCAGGCAGCCAATCCCGTCAGACTCACACAAGGAGATCCCTCTGTTTTTCATCAAGAAGGAACGGTCTATGTGGTCATCGATGATCACACCACCCTGATCGACCGAACCGACCAAACGGCCGACGTCTATTATGGCAACAAAAGTGAGGCGGAATATCAGAAATTTCTGGAAGATGTCGACCGTGGTCATGCCAGCTTTATTACCTATTTCAATGAGAAACACCCCGGCCAAACCCTCCTTACGATGTCCGATGTAGAGGAGCAGGCCACCTATATCTTGCAGGTCAATGTCTCGCTGATGAATGTCGGCAATGCCGGCGGAATGATCTGGGGCATGAGCCGAAAAGCCGGCGGGGCCTTGATCAACGGGACCATGCAACTGCTGGACAAGGAGACGGGCGAGGTGCTATGCGAATTCGAATTTGAAAAGGTCAAAGGGTTGATGGCTCCGGTATTTCAAGCTCGCGTCATCAGCGTCTACCGATACCTGGCCGACGGTCTGTTGAAAGCGATTCAATAAGATCTCTATCCAGAGACGAACGGGCCGCTCTCCAGACGATAAACGTCGGAAACGTCTCGAATTACATTGCCTTCGCAGATGTCCGTTCTTTTGGGTACTTCCATCGCTAAAACCCCATTATATAACATACCCACATAGGCAGGAGCTGAAGCCCTCGACTATGTGGGTATGTTCATTTCTGTCCCAAACGCGCCTGTCTATGCGCTTTTCATGGGCATACTTTCAGGCTTTAAGGCATTTCAACGAAAAGCGAACGATAATCCGACCAGTTGGTTTGATAGGCCGACAAGGTTCCTTTCGGTACATAAATTTTATAGGTCACCGGATCCCATCCACCAGGTTTTGGAAATACGCCTCTCGAATCCATGGCCAGTACGGGGAAGGTTCCCGAGTCGATATCATCAAACAATACAGTGATTTTTTCCAGCGTCATTTGACTATAAGAGCTTTGCGTATTAAAAGCCCGTGCACCGATCGACTGAATTCCTTTCCCAATCACAACCGTTTTCAATGCCGTACACTCGGCAAAGGCATTGTTACCAATTTCAGTCACGCCATTGCCAATCACCGCATTTTTCAATCCCGTACATTGACTGAAGACAGCCTTTTCGATAACGGTAACAGCATCTGGAATCACAATTTCCTCTAAGGAAGTACATCTTAAAAATGCATTATAACCTATCTTTTGGATACTTTCCGGCAGTTGAATGGACGATAAAGCAGAACACCCATTGAACGTATTATGATTGATCTGAGTCAGGTTTTCTCCTTCAAAGGTCACTTTTTCCAAAGCGGCACAATCCCGGAAAGCACCTCCTCCTCCCGTTTGATTCCACAAGTTACGTCCCACTTCGACCACACTAGCCGGTATCGATATTTCTTGTAACGCCGTTTCTCCTGAAAATGCAGCATCGGTAATGTACATTATCGTCCCCGTATAGGCCCATTTACCCTCGCCGGTCTCCGCATCATACGTACACAGCTCATCGATGAACTCACAATCCGGACCCCAGAAACGGTCTCCCGAATTCCCCGTATAGCTCAATTCCTGCGTGGCCGTATAGAGAATATATTGCGGATCCTTCACCTCAACCTCATTTTCTCCATTGAATTCTTCGTCGATCTGGATAATGACCGAGCCCCCTATCGACAGAATATTGCCGAGCAGCGTGGTCAGATAGTTGCGCTGAATGGGAATCTCGGTCGTGAAATCCCGGTCAATAATCGTCTGTCCGCCCGCCAGCAACTCGAGATTGAAATGGATCGATTGCTGCTCCGAGGTCGCCATCAGATAATCCACCACTAAGGTGCGCATATGCTCATTGGCATCGTATCCTTCGGCATAGAATTTTGACCCACTGGCATCCGAGGCAATCGCTGCCGTGTAGACGGTCGAAGCGTCGGCATTCGCCTCCCCGGTCGCCTCCCCGGTCACCGCATTTATGCCGGAAAAACGCGTACAATCGTGATACGACAACCGAAACTGATCCGGTTTGGCAATGGCCTTGTTCGTTTCGTCCCAATCCGTCGTGACCACCCGTACCTTGGCAAACGGACGCTTTAAGGTCAACGTTTCATTGAGCGTCTGCGTAACGTCGATGTTTTGAGTCACAAAATAAGCGTCCCGACTCTCATCATTGATCGTCTTATCGCGGTCGTCGTCGGTCTTCATCGAAATCTGAGAGAGATCGGCCGTATTATAATGCCAATCTTCGGTCGTCCCTTGAACCACGAAATCGGCCCATGCCACAAATTTATAGGTATTATTGGGCGTCAGTCGGAATTCGAACGTCGCCGGACTGTAGGTGTCATAAACCTGAGCTTGCGGCGCCACCAACAACTCACTGCCGTCTTGCGAATAGACCGCCAACTGATAGCGAAGATCGTATGCCGACCAATCCACATTGGTCAATCCGCCGCGCGCACTGTTGGTTCCCTCCACACTACGCACGAGTTGTATCGCTTCCGGTGCATTGAGTTGAATCCGAACGACATCGCCTTGAGAATCAGGCCCCGGGCGTTCCACATCCCGAGAGCAAGCTGAGAGTAACCCTACGGTCAGACACCCCAGCAGAAGTGTTTTCATTGTGTTCATTTTATGAGTAGTTAAAAGGTTTATTAATGGATGATTAGAAAGTTTCATTTAACTATGGAACCACCACCACAATCTCTCCCTCGAAATTGTCATCGATTCCAATATCCCCGCTACCTATCTTTTTCGTCAGGAAGGGACCTTGGACCACCGTCTCCTGATTGCGTTGCAACGGAATGGTGATATTCTGATAGTGATTCAATTCGTGATCCCCCTCATACAGCACTAGATCGATCAAGACCTGGTCTTCTTTATCACTGGAAGTCAACACATAATCATAAGCCAACAACAACTCTCCGGTTTCGGAAATGGCCATAGAGGTCGTGGGAGTCGTCTCTATCGTGTTCGTGGAGACAAAATAGTTGGGGGTTCCCGTATCGACATTATAGCCGGCACTCACGTATTGTTTATAGATCACCTGAACACTCAAATCTTCCACACGGTGGCCACTCCGTAGAAAATCCTGCAGGTCGTTCGCCCACAGTTTGAAACGCCCCGATGCCCGCTGTAAAGAGACCGGAATGACCGGATTCAAGAGATCATCCGCCCGTGTCTGATCCAACAGGCGAGGCGAAACGGCACCCTCTGCAGAAGCTTCAACGACAAACGTACACGACCCAGCCCCCGAACTAGTATGATGATTATCTTTAGGCATGTGATCCGTCTTCACCCGAATCGCATTGAGGGTTTCGGTGGTAAAATGCCAGTCCGACGGATTCTGAATCGGCACATAATCCGCCCAACTCAACACCCGATACATACCCGGCTCAACCCAAAACTGCAACGTATCCTGCGGGGCCTCTTTCAACCGATCGACCAATACTTCCCGTCGTTCCACCAACGACTCGCTGGCCACACGCTCGACCGCAGAAGAGTGGCGATACAACTCCACGATCAGACGTAGCTGTAAGCGCTCACTGGGCGTATAGGGTTCCGCCAACTCCGGTTCGAGCAACCGTTCTTCATACTGACCGTATGAATCGTAAGTTAAATGTTTGTAATAAGAGGGCGGAGTCCGATCGACATTCACCTCAATCGAGACCATCGTTTCGTCCGTATCGATCGGGGTAGTATGTGGATATTCATGGATAGTCTTATCGCAGGCCAGCAACAGAAGGGCCATACCGACGCTCAAACCGCTATATAGGAGACGACGACTCATGACTCGTTATTTTTCCGATTTTTAGGCGACAAGTCCCATTTGTATATCAACGATATTCCGGCCCGGGTGATCCCCCAATAGCGATCGGAACCCGATTTGAATTTCACGCCATTCCGTCCGGGGAGATACGCCTCATAGCGATAGTTGGCGAACCCGGCCCCGATCGTAAACTCCATACCCCAATGACGGCTTTGACCCAACGACAGCGCATAGCCATAACTCAGGCCGATGCCCCAAAGTGCATGATTGGGGTCCTGATAGCGGGCATAGTCATTGAGAGCGATATTGAATCCGAATACATGAGTATGACACCCGATAAAGTGGCCCTGCATCGCCTCTTTGAACCACCAGCGAATTTCGGGTTGGATCCCCAGCAGGCGAATTTTCCAGGTCGATGCAATGGAATAGGGCGAATACCAGACGGGGATATCCAGCGACCAATGGGTCCAGGGACTGATTTCCACGCCAAGATTCGCCACCAGAAGGGCATCGAAGAGCAGATTTGTTTTGAGGGCTATTTTTCGCTTCACCGTTCGGGTAGTGCCTTGCGCCCGGGGCGGAAGCAACGGGATCGAAACGATATCGTCGGGACGTAAGGAAGGGGGCTCGGAAGGCAATAATTCCGTTTGGGAAGCGAGACGGGAGAGTGTCGGATAGTCGAGCGCCACCGATACCCGTACCAGACGTAAAGAAGGGAACAGATCCTCGATCAAGTGCTGCCAAGTCTCCCCTTGGTCGAGTTGCTGAAGGGCTTGCTTGCGCTCTTCGGCGGATTGGGTCGTTTGCAGGATATCCATCACCTGGCGCCGGTTTGGAAAATGTCGATCCTGCTCCAGCAAATTTTCTAAAGAGGTCCAATCTTCGGCCCGATTATACGTCCACAACCTGTGGGCCGGAAAACCCATCCGTTCCACCAGACGATGGGCCACAGCATCGGCCCGAGCCTGACCCAATCGCTGATTTCGTGTCCCTGATCCCTCCGGAGAGGCACTCCCCCCAATCCATACATACGACAAATAAGCACGAAGTTTTTGCAGCGAATCGAGGAGAACCTCGAGTTGAGCGTCATTCGAAAGTTGCGTTTGATTCACCTCAAACACAAAGGGAGCCATGAAAGGATCGAGTACGACTCGGATCCGATCTACAGACGGCTCCGGAGGAAATACGGAAGACGACGCAGTGCTTTCATGTAACCAGGAAGGCACCGTCGGAGGCTCGGCATAGAGCGAGCAGGCACACAGCCAACCAAGGAACAGAGACCCCACGATTCTCATACGCTTCCAGAACTACCTCTAAAACAACATGGATCAGCAATTCCGCAACACCCGGAATAGAAAAACGGATCGTAGGCTCTATGCGACACAGAGAATCGTTCCCGTGTCACCCTATATCGATAGCCATCCAACGCATAAAAAAAGATAGGCTGTTCCATGACAAAAGTAGATTTGACTTTTGCCAGTCCCCAACAAGATGTTTTGGTAATGCGGATAAAAAGAAAGCGTGGGACTGCTCGCTTATTTTAAGAGAAAGGCTCTGGTAAACCCGTGCAGTAAAATAAGCAACAGCCCACGCCATAACAGCTATGACGTGAGAGAGGTAAGCCTATTCTCCTGCTAAAATTTACCAGATTTTATCTCTGAGAATAAAGCGAAACACTTTCTAGTGTTCAAATATGTCGGTTACCCATCAGGTATCAGGCAAATATACAAAATATTTGAAATAATAGAAATTCTCCTCTCCCCTAGAGGCTGTTGCTGCAATAAAAATAGAACGAATTCCGAAAAAAATAACTATTTTAAAGTTCGTTTATTTATTGTAACTTACAGGGATAGGTCAATCCATTCCGGTATTTTGTACAAATACCCCACCAAAAAACAGACCAATATACTTAAAATCTGTTATTTACAAACAATATTTTCAGCAAGAGACAGAGCTATCCTCTCCCCTCATGAAGTCCATTGCATGGTTGTAATTGGCTAATTTTTCTGATCATCTTCCATCATGGACCCGAAGTGGGTGAATGAGTTTTGGAATGACAAAACGCCTAATACGACCCACGAATTCCGTATCATCTCATTCCCTTCATTCCAAAACATCTCCCGTCACCGCTCCACCAAAGTCCTCCCAGAAGAGCAAAATAAAAAAAGCAGCCCTTATCAGGCTGCTTTTTCGTGGAGCTGTTGACGAGGATTGAACTCGTGACCTCTTCCTTACCAAGGAAGTGCTCTACCACTGAGCTACAACAGCAAAATAGTTCGGTCGGGGCGCGCTTGCCGAAGACCAGGAAACAAACTCGGCCAACCGAGTGGGGAGAGCAGGATTCGAACCTACGAAGACAAAGTCAGCAGATTTACAGTCTGCCCCAGTTGGCCACTTTGGTATCTCCCCTTTTCCTTCGTGTAAAGAACTTCGGGCGCGTTACCATCCCTCAGCGGCCACAAAAGTAGAAATCATTTTTTAATTCTGCAAAAACTATCTGCATTTTTCCGGAAAATATTTACCTTTGGGCTGCCAAATCCAAGTTTAACGCACATGGAAAACGCAAAAAAGATTAAAATTATCGTCGGACTGTTGGTCGGCATTCTCCTTTTCGAGCTTCTGATGCTGCTCCTGATGCTGCGACCGTTGACCTTTCATCTGGGCATGACCCTGGGGGTCATTCTGATTGTCAACATCTATTTGGCAAGTCTCTCCCTGACACTACTCAAACAATTGGAAAAACATACTAAAAGTAATTCTAAACCATGAAAAGAATACTGATTATCGGTGCCGGCGGACAAATCGGGTCCGAATTAACCGCTCTTTTACGGAGTATTTATGGCGGCAGCAATGTAGTGGCTACCGATATGCGGGACGTAGAAAGTCTGGCCGAAACCGGTCCCTTCCACGTACTGAACGCCTTGGACGCCCAGGCTTATGCCGATCTCGTCAAAAAATACAAGATCGACACCCTCTTCAACCTGGTCGCTTTACTGAGCGCTACCGGCGAAAAAGTACCCCAGAAAGCGTGGGAAATCAACATCGGAGCCCTGATGAACTCCCTGGAAATTGCCCGCGAATGTGGTTGCGCTCTCTTTACGCCCAGTTCGATCGGTGCATTTGGCCCCTCAACGCCCAAAGACAAAACCCCTCAAGATACCGTTATGCGTCCGACGACCATGTATGGTGTCTGCAAAGTGACCGGTGAATTGATCAGCGACTATTACCACACCCGTTTCGGGGTCGATACGCGTAGCGTGCGTTTCCCGGGCTTGATCTCCAGCCTGACCCTCCCGGGCGGTGGAACGACCGATTATGCCGTAGAAATCTTCTACGAAGCCGTGAAAAACGGTCACTTCACTTGTCCGATCTCGTCCGACATCTATATGGATATGATGTACATGCCGGATGCCCTGCACGCCTGCGTTCAACTGATGGAAGCCGACCCCAGCAAACTGATTCACCGCAACAGTTTCAACATCGCTTCCATGAGTTTCACCCCCGAAATCATCTATCAGGAAGTCAAAAAACTGATGCCTGACTTTACCATGGATTACCAGGTAGACCCCGTGAAAGAAGCTATCGCCATCAGTTGGCCCAACTCGCTGGACGACACCTGCGCCCGCGAAGAGTGGGGCTGGAAACCCCAATGGGATCTGCCCAGCATGGCTGCCGATATGATGGAAAAAATCAAAGAAAAGAAAGCCAAAGGATTGATCTAAACCCTCTGCGCTCCATGCAAACACAGGGCGGCGTTCTGAAAACAGAACGCCGCCCTACTTTTTATCGGTTTGTCTGCCCGATTCCGACCTTCCAATCTCTCGAGCTTTTTCGAAGGAAGGCTCTCCCTCCAGCTTTCTAAAGGTCTCATTCGCGCTAAAATTTCCAGATAGAAACCTCTTTAGCCAGCCTGGTGGGCTTTTCGGTTGGTCGTGTCACGCTTTCCAACCCTTAGACAGACCCTGAAAGCGTGTCAGCTTTGCATCCGTCGTCACTGGGAAGGAACGGTTCATCACCCTACTCGCCACGCCCCTTTCTATCTCTTCCTTAGGCACACCCATTAAAATCTTCAGTCACAAGTTTCCCTTCCTCGTTCAATAAGGACAACAGCTTGCATGACAACCCTTAATCCTCCAGCAAATACTCGATCGTCGTCACCACCCGAATATTCTTAATATAGGGCGTATTGGCATCCCGGTCCGAAATCGAGAACTGTCCCTGATTGGCCGATTTGATTTTTCCCAGCTTACTGTCCGAATCCTTGGCAAATTTTTCGCCGGCCTGACGGGCATTTTTCGTCGCCTCTTCGATCATCTGCGGCTTCACCTGATTCAGACTGGTAAAATCGTACTGCACATTATAACGATAATCGCCGCTCGTAATCGCAATGCCCTTTTTGAGCAGCTCCGCCTGACTGGCGATCAGAGACCGCACCAGATCCACCTTGGAGGAGGTGACCGTAATGACCGTCGTCACATTATATCGATAAGGCGACGGATTCGAGGTATAGCGTTCGGCCTCCAAATCGATAATCTCCGGCGCATTGATCGAAATCTCCTGCTCCGACAGCCCTTTGGATTTCAAAAAATCCACGATCGTCCGATTCGTCCGATTAATCTGTTCATACAGCGAGACCAAATCATTCCCCAGACTCTTATACATCAACGGCCAGGTCACCTTATCGGCCGGAACTTCCATTTCGGCCAACCCTTTGACCGTCACCACCCGATCCGATTTCGATACCGCCCGCAAGCCCTGTTGAATACATAAACCCAATGCTACCAATCCGATTGCCAGGATCAGCGCTTCCATTCGTAAGGTTTTCATAGACACCTCCCGTTTTAAGATAAACTTCCTTTGCTTGGCGGATCACCCGCTCTGCATAAAGGTAGAATTTATTTCGATTTTCTCCATTGCTTTCCCCCATTTTTTATCCTCTGCACGTTCGCTTCTCTCGCCATGAATCTCCGCCTTCTCCAGCGGATTTGGATGCTGCCCGAATTTCTCCGTCTGCCAGGAAGAATGATCCTTGGCATGACAGCCCCCATAAACGGAACGGTACAATCAGACCGAAAAGTCGCTATTTTTGCCCCCAAAACTGCCACCATGAACCAAAAAGCCAAAGGGTACCTGCTGGGTGTGATTGCCGCCGCCTCGTACGGCATGAACCCGCTGTTTGCCCTTCCCCTATACAAAGCAGGTATGGACCCGGATTCGGTGCTCTTTTTCCGCTATCTGTTCGCCATTCCGATTCTGGGCATCATGATCAAATCCCGAGGCCGCAGTTTCAAACTGCGCCGGACGGAGATTCTGCCGCTGATCATCATGGGACTGCTGGTGGCCCTCTCCTCGCTCACCCTTTTTCTGAGCTACAACTACATGGAAGCCGGTATAGCCTCCACGATTCTCTTTGTCTATCCCATTATGGTAGCACTGATTATGTCCTTTGTGTTCAAGGAAAAGTTAACCTTACGGACGATTCTGTGCATTGGACTGGCCTTAGCCGGGATCGGCATGCTATACCACGGCGGAAACGGTACCACTCTCAATCTAACCGGTATCGCGCTGGTGATGGTGTCGGCTCTCTCCTACGCCATCTACATCGTAGGGGTCAATCAATCTTCCCTCAAGAAAACAGCGACAGTCACCCTGACTTTTTACGTCCTGCTCTTCGGGGTATCGCTTTTTCTGGTCCGGCTACTCTTGGGGGACGGACTGCGTATTGTCGGACCCTGGTATCTATGGGGCAATCTATTGGCGTTAGCCCTGTTTCCTACCGCCATCTCGTTTCTGTGCACCACTCGAGCCGTCCAATACATCGGTTCCACTCCTACAGCCATTCTCGGCGCATTGGAACCCGTGACAGCTGTCTTTTTTGGCGTCGTGGTCTTTGGGGAGGCCCTAACCCCACGTCTGATCGGCGGCATTATCATGATTATTCTGGCCGTCACCCTGATTATCGCCGGCAACGATCTGCCGACCTATCTCATCCGTTTCCGGAAACTTTTCCCAAAGCTGCCTCTAAAAAAACGAAAAAACGGGCACTGATTCAGCACCCGTCTTGTTCTGTCAGCCGCTCCCACTTTCATCCGAGCGACACACGCTTTCTTCATAATTTGGTCCCACAGACACTCAGCGAAACGGATCGTTTTCACCCGAGAATTTCTCTTTGCCTAAAGAATCTACAAAAACTCTACCAGTCCTCCGCCAGAATCGACCGTCACACAGACTCGTCGTCCCATATAGAGGCTATAATTCGGGGCTTCATGCCCCGCAGGAAAACCGAAAATCACCGGCACTCCTAAATCTCGCGTGTACTCATGGATCAACTCCTCTACCGACGAGCCCCACTTTTCCTCCCCCTTGATCTTGGTGAAATGACCGACCAGAATCGCCGAAACCCGAGCTAACTTACCGCTTCGCTTCAAGGTCTGCATCATACGATCAATGTGATAGACATGTTCCGCTACATCTTCGATCAACAACACAGAAGGCTCATCCAACGGATTGTCGAGATCCGTTCCATTCAGGGCATAGATCAAGGAGAGATTTCCGCCGGTCAGCCGACCGAACGACCGCCCAAACGTATTGAATGGGTGCGGCTCGGTCCGGTAGGCGGTCACCTCACCCCACAGGGCCTCCCGTAACGATTGGGCCGAAGAGTCGACACGCGTCGTATCCGCCAGAAAACCGACCGGCATCGCCCCATGAATGGACTCGACCCTCATTTTCCGCAGGGCATAATGCATGGTCGTAAGATCGCTGTAGCCGACCAGCCATTTGGGATGACGACGAAACGTAGACCAATCGAGATGATCCAACGTTCGAATAGCCCCATACCCTCCTTTGTAGAAGATCACCGCCTTGACCGTCGAATCATCCAGGGCTCGTTGCAAATCACCCGCCCGTTGGATATCGCTCCCCGCAAACCAAATGCTGTCCCGGCAATAGAGATGGGCACCCAACTTGACCGTCAGCCCCCAGCCCGCAAACCGTTGCAAAAAAGAGGTATCGCAATCTTCAGGCAGTTGAGAAGAAATGGCCACCACCGAAACCGTATCTCCGGCGTGTAAAAAAGGAGGCCGGATAAACTCACGATCCGGCGTTTGGGCCACACTTTCGATCATTCCGCCCCACAATCCTCCGCACAACAAAAGCGCAGCTAAGGTATTTTTTCGAATCATAACAGGCCATTTTATGCGTTTCCTCGAGACGAGGCTCCGAAAACCCGGCAAAAATAGCAAATTCCGGCCAGCTATGCAGCTCAAACCGCGATTTTCTCCCTATTCTTCCGCTTTTTGTCCCATCTACTACGCTCCCCTTTTCCGTCTTACCGTCCTCTTCGTAAAAACCATCGAGGCGGGCCTTTCGACCCGCCTCGATACGATTACAAATCGCGCAAAGCGATGACGCGACAATCCCGTCGTCGCAGATACTTCATCATCGCCTTGAAATGCCGAGGCGTGGTCGTCACCCAATCGTGAGCCAGGTCCGGCACCCCATGGAAACAGAGCACCACGGTATCCCGGGCCGACATCGTATCGAGAATCAAACGCAAAAAATCCAACGTCCGATTATCCTTCTCGTGGATCGCGTAGCTGGGGACCATCCAGGGATCCGTCCCGGCCACATAAGGTTTATCGCCTCCATGACGAGCATACCGATAGCCCCGCTCTTGCAGAATCGCGATACCCTCGGCACTGTAATTATAACTCGGATATGCAAACGTCACCGGCCGAGGAATCCCTGCCTGCCGACACCGCTCTTCGATATAGACAATTTCCTCCGTAATTTGGGCCGGGGTCTGTTGACTCATCGCCCCATGCGAACGCGTATGATTTCCAATCTCGAAACCCATATCGGACAATTGTCGGATCTGTTCCCAGGTCATATACTGCGTTTTGTTCTCGAAACCGGGAAACTCGCAGACAAAAAAGGTCGCACCAAACCCATAACGTTGCAACAAGGGAGCGACCACCGTCCGCTGACTGAGCGTCGCATCATCGAACGTCAAGACAACCGTCGGACCCGACTGCGCCGAGGCCGACACCTGCAGAAACACGCCCCCAAGCGCGCCCAACAATAAACGTTGAATTCGTTTCATACTCTACGGATTGTTTTTCCAAAGATACGAAATTATCCGATTGCGCCACTTACCCCAAACAACCGAGCTATCGGATCGAGCGATTTTAGGGTCTCTCCACGCGCTCGTTCCCAGACAAACCCCAAACACTTCCGCCGACACACAATCCCTGTCCTTTTCTCGCTCAGCATCGCGACTTATGCGCATATCGACGCCGACATCCCTCCCCGTAGCCTTAAAATCACCCGAAGACCCACTTTCTCGCACATTTATCCCACAAATTTTGTAGTTTTGCTCCGAATAAGTAAGCAGAGAAGCATAAGACGTAAAAGCAAAGAAGCCATGAAACTGATTATCGATGGAGCCAACCTGAATGTCATCAAGGAGTTGTACCGTTACTTCCCGATCGACGGGGTAACCTGCAACCCGACCATTCTGGCCCATGAAAAACGGAATCCCTACGATGTATTGATGGAGATTCGCGACTTTATCGGTCCGAACGACGAGTTGCATGTACAAGTGGTCTCGGGCGATGCCGACACCATGTATGAAGAAGCCCACATGATCCGCAAACGTCTGGGTGCCGGCACCTACATCAAGGTCCCGGTAACTCGCGAGGGCATGCGTGTCATCAAAATGCTGAAAAAAGAGGGATTCCCGGTCACGGCTACCGCCATCTACACCCATATGCAGGCCTTTCTGGCCGCCAAAGCCGGCGCCGACTATGCCGCTCCCTATATCAACCGCATCGATAACTTAGGGGTAGACGGTATTCGGGAAGCTCGTGACATTCACGACATTTTCCGGAACAACCACCTGGCCTGCGAAGTGCTGGCCGCCAGTTTCAAAAACGTACAACAAGCCCTCGAATTGGCCAAATACGGCATTGGAGCGGCCACCATCTCCCCCGATGTGATCGAAGGTCTGGTACGCATCGATGCGGTCGATCACGCCGTCTCCGTCTTCCGGAAAGATTTCGAAGCGTTCTGTGGCGAAGGGGCCAACATGAAAAACGTATAAACAAACGGATTCCACCCGCCCAAAAGAATCCACCCATACCCTATAATAAACCCCGGTTAGCGTCGTTACCCGGGGTTTTATTAATACATTAAAGATTGCACCGTACCCACGTCTTGTTTTCTCCCTGCCTTCAGTTTCTCTTCATTGCACCTGTCACGTCCATTTTTGCCTCCTTCATGCGCCGGGTAACGCTTGAGAGGCCCCTCCATTCCGATAACGAAACGAGGGCAGAGAAATAGATCATTTCTCTGCCCTCGTTCCTTGAGTTCGGGAACAGCGTTTACAACGCTTTCCGCAAAATACGTCCAATAACCTCCGCCTGGATCGTTCCGTGTTCGCCCAAACGAGTTCCTCGTTGTGCAAAACGATCGGTAATCGTGCGGATCGTCTCTTCGCCAATGCCGTAATCCGACAGATGGGTTTTCACCCCTAACGACTCGAAGAAATCCCTCGTCGCCTTGACCACGGCATCCAACCGTTCGGATTCGCTACCGGTCGTAATACCCCAAACCCGTTCGCCGTATTGCAACATTTTTTCCCGTTTTTCGCCCCGCATCTCGTCGATCAGCGCCGGGAAAATAATCGCCAACGTCACACCATGATCCAGACCATGTAAAGCCGTCAATTCATGCCCGATGATATGGGTCGCCCAATCTTCGGGTACTCCGATCGCAATCAGACCGTTCAATCCGAACGTGGCGGACAACATAAAATTCGCCATCAGATCGTAGTCCGGAGTCGAACGTTGCAGAATCTGGGGCCCGATTTCGATCAACGTCTGCAAAATACCTTCACTGAAACGGTCCTGAATCATACCCGATACCGGATAGGTCAGGTATTGCTCCATCACGTGCACAAACGTATCCAAAATACCGTTTTCGAGCTGCCGTTTGGGCAACGAAAAACAGGCTGTGGGATCCAGCACCGAAAACTGAGGATAATTATTCGGCAACGAAAAGGCGATCTTTTCCTTCAATTCACGCCGGGAGATAACCGCCCCGGAATTCATCTCCGAGCCCGTGGCCGGCAAGGTCAACACCGTTCCGAAAGGAACCGTTTCGATTCCCCGGTTATTTTCCTGATGCACCAGGATATCCCATAATGAAGCGCCCGGATAATGGATGGCCGCCGCGATAAACTTCGTCCCGTCGATCACGGAGCCCCCGCCGACCGCCAACAAATAGTCGATCTTCTGTTCCCGGGCCACCTGAACCCCTCGCAACAACGTTTCATATTCGGGATTCGCCTCGATGCCGCCAAACTCAACCACCTGGAACCCTTTGATCGCGGCTTTCACCTGATCGTAAATCCCATTCTTAAAGATACTTCCTCCGCCATAGGTCATCATAATACGCGCTCCGGTCGGGATCTCCTGTCCGATACGCGCAATCTGACCTCGTCCAAAGATCAATTTCGTCGGATTTCTAAATACAAAATTTTCCATCTATTTCTCTTTTTAAAGTTTGCCAATCGATCATCATCTCGCATACAAAGAAACGCCCTCTTACCTTGGATATACACACAAAGATCGACACTTCTTGACATCGTGACCGCACCTCCAGCATGTAAATTCACCCCTGCTCTTCGCACCCTCATCCCTGCCCGATGCGCTTTTCAGCCCCAGATGCGCCCTCTTCATAGACAAGCTGACTAGCGTCTGTTCGATCGTGGAGGGTAAAAATAACGGTTTTCTCTTTTTTTACCAAAACCCGCATACCGTTTCTCGCTCTTTTTAAAGCGAATACCCCACTCTATTTCCCGGTCTATGCACGATTCGCCTCATCTCTCTTTTGTAAAAATCAGCCAAATATCGTATATTACTTTTCGAATATTGGAGGGTGGACGTCCTCTACACCCCAAAGGGTCAACGATCCATGACGTCTCCGCTCATCCGTACGCTCTAACCCTTAAACTATGCATCTCAGCCCATTGATCGTCCCCATGAAAAATGCTCTTCCGATCCGCAGCCTGCTTCTTGTCACCATTGCTCTACTGAGTCTCGGCTCACTATCAGCTCGTCAACCCGATCGTCCTCCGGGCATCGTGATTTGCCACTACCCACAATCCACCGAAACCTATGTCGGCTCTCCCAGCCTGTGCGTCCTCCCCGACGGAAGCTATATCGCCTCTCACGACGAGTTCGGTCCCGGCACCCCTTTCACTCAACAAGCCATCACCCACATCTATCGTAGCGAAGATCGCGGACGTCACTGGCAAAAGATCGCCCAACTCCACGGTCAGTTTTGGTCGAATCTCTTCTACCATCGGGGATCCCTTTACATTCTGGGCACCGACAAAGAACATGGCAACCTGATCATCCGCCGCTCTACCGATGGAGGCCTTCACTGGAGTACCCCGCTTGACGAACATAGCGGACGGCTGCGCTGCGGCGAGTACCACACCGCTCCGGTCCCGATGATTCTCCATCAAGGTCGCTTGTGGAGAGCCGTCGAAAACGCTCAATCTTCCACCCCCATTTGGGGCAAACGTTATAGCGCCATGCTGATTTCCGCCCCGGAAGACGCAGATCTGCTGGAGGCCTCCAACTGGGAAAATACCAACTGGCTGACCTATGACTCGACCTACCTGCAAGGCCATTTCGGAGGGTGGTTGGAAGGGAACGTCGTCGTGACGCCTCAAGGCGAGCTCATCGACCTGCTTCGGGTCGACTATGCCCCCGGGCCCGAAGTGGCAGCCATTGTGCGGCTGAATACTGAAACGGGACGCCTGACATTCGATCCGAGTCGCGATTTTGTCTCCATGCCCGGAGCCGCCAAAAAATTCACCGTCCGTTACGACTCCGTCAGCCGACGCTACTGGAGTCTGGTTAATCTGGTACTCCCGGACTATCGGGATCGCAACCCGGCATGGGTCCGCAATGTCCAAGCCCTGGTCAGTTCACCCGATCTGATCCACTGGACAGCCCATAAAATTGTTTTGTATCACCCCGACGATCGTCTTCACGGCTTTCAATACACCGACTGGCTTTTCGAGGGGAAAGACTTGATTTTCGTATCGCGCACCGCATTCGATGACACCAGCGGCGGCGCCCACAACAATCATGATGCCAACTACCTTACTTTTCACTGTATTCGGAATTTCCGCCGCTATCTATCTTCCGAACTATAACGTACCTTCTTCGACAGAAATCCACTCCTCTCACGGTCTACCCCGTAACGGCTCTCTTCTGACAGCCAAACCGGAAAGTTTTCTATCCAAAATTCCTTTTTGAACGACCAAACACCCTGAAACATATCGGCTCAATACCCAAATATCTTAACGTGCATAAATCGTCACCGGTCCGATCAAGCCCATCGACCGGTCAGGTTGCACCTTGCGTCCGGCCGTCCATTTTTGTGCAGTAGGATTGTCTTTCAGCGTTCGCATATAATTTCCCAACGTGGTCACGACTCGCACCTCCAATTCATTGTCTCCACGATGTACCCGTCCCGCTATCTCATACAGACGACGACCGCACCAAGTGACCCCCATCGGCTCACCATTCAACAACACCTCGGCCACGCCTTCTACTCGTCCCAAATTCAATACCGCACAAGCATCGGGCTTCTCCACCCGAAAACGCGTCCGATAAAGCACCGTTCCTGTAAAATTGACATATTCAGTCTCCTTCAAATCGCACAACATGTCCATCACGATCTGCCGAGTCCACCCTTCCCGACTATGATGTAGCTCGACCGTCCAATCTCGCAGCTCTATCCGATCCGCCCCAGTGAGGGGCAACGGCCGCCAACGAGGCCCATAGGACGTACGGGTAAAGACAAACAACATCGATTCGGTGGGTCCCAAATCCACCTCAAAACTCCCTCCCGGCAACAGTTCAATCCGTCCACAAGATCCAGTTTGCAAATCCCACACCCAGGGGTAACGGCCCCGGATCAACTCCGGAGCAAATGTCAATCGAGTCCGATGTGCCCGGAAACGATGCGAATTGACCAGAAAAATCATCTCTTCTCCCTCCGAGGTCCGATACCGGTTCTGCATCACGAACGGATCGGGATCAGCGATCTCCACATAGGGCCGCAGGCCGTATCGACGCTGTACCTCCGCATACCAACGCACAAAATCCCGATCCGCCGGGATGTCCAGCTGAATAAACCGATCCGGAAAACGTTCCAATTCGCGGACCAACTCCCGTACCTGTCGATTCCGCGGCTCCCGATCCTTCAGACCCAACGAAAGATGGGGCATTTTTTCCAAACAGAAAACCCGACCGCCTTGCTCCACGAATGTCCGCAAACGCTCCAACTCCTCCGGATGGATCCGTTCGACTGCCACCAAGAAAAGTGTATCATACGCCCGTGCGCCATAGCACAACTGGCCATTTTTGATCTCCGCCGCCCGAATCACTTCGTCAGACAGATAATCCGATGCATCCCCATTCTTGCAGATTGCCTCCCACACCAACGACAAATATGGCACATTCACCTGAGTCGGGAAAGGCTCATTCTGCATGCCCATCGTACTCCACATATCGGCCACCGGAGGCAAAATCCCGATACGGGTTACCATATCTGCCTCATGCAGGACCGCGGACAACCGGGCTTTATAGGCCGTAAAATAGGAGAAATAGGGCCACCAGTTATTCTGTTCATTGTAATAGGCCCCATAGCGAATCCACCCCGGGAACGGAGCTTCCGGCGGCGAATAATTGAAGCCATGAAAGACCGAATGGGTAATCCCCGAAATCACACTCTGATCCGAGCCCAATTTCAGAAACTCAAGCGTGGCTCCGAACACATCGTAAGTATTGGTCATATCCTCGGCACTGACCGTCCGCTTCCCGGCCAAATGCGCTCCCGACGACACGAATTTATTAATCATCGTATATGCCCGACCTCGCCGATAATCTTCATTGGACATCTCTTCGCCCGGACGATGTTTCAACCAATTCGTACTCCACGACTCCCCTTCGGGAATATCGCAGTACAAACTACTGTTTAACGGGAAAGTCCCCCTCCCATAAGCCTGCACACGGGCCAAAACCCCGCGCCGATGCGTCCAATCTGTAAAGGTCTGAAAAAACCGTTCATCCAACAATTCGGCTTGGGTCACACAAAAATCGTAACGCACCCGTTCGATCGTATCTTGGAATTCGGGGGTCATATCCACCCCGTAATGGTAATCCAAGGCATTACCCATTCCTCCGGTCTTGTACATCGTAAAAGGCAGATAAGGCATTGGGTCATATCCGCGACGACGAATGAACTCCTCGCGCATATCGGCGGTCCAATTGGCACCCTCCAACTCTAATCCATCGATAAAAAAGGCCCGGATATGATCCTTGAGCGGTCCGGTCCGCCGTTCGATTGCATCAGCCATCCGATCCAAATAGGAGAGCACCGCCTGACGATCAAAATGATTCAACACCGGACCATTCGCCCCGACTACCCCATTAATCACCTGCATAAAAGAGGTTACCTTGATCAAGGCATACAGGGCATGCCTACCTTCCGGGACCTCTACACTCACCGTCCCGCGAGCAATCTGCTCCGACAAATCCTGCACCTGATCCAAACTTGCCAACGGATCGGGCACCAATTGCAAAGCACAGACCTTCATCGTACGTCCCGGATAGGGATTGTTCACCGCCGGATCAGCCTCTAGCAACAAGTCTTCCAAGGAACATTCATAACGGTCCGGCCCCTCGATTTTCTTGACGGCAATCACCATCACCTGTCCCAACTCTTCCCCTTGCAAATACTCTCCACCGAAAGGCCATCCCGACCCCACGATCAAATCACACACCATTCCCAAACGTTTTGCTTCATCAAACGTCACCTGCAAGGCATCGATCCAGGCATCGGACAACCAAGGCAAAGTGGGTTTTCCCAAATCATCTGCCTCTTCCGGAAATTTCACCGGATTGATTTCCACACCGCCGATCCCGGCGTTCTTCAATAGACGCAACTCTCGAATCAGCTCTTTCTGCTCCACTTTATTCCCATTCCACCACCACCGTACAAAGGGTTTATCCACGGCTCGGGGATGAACGAAACGTCGATATAAATCCGAATCTAACGTCAAGGTTTGTGCCTCAACAGCTTTTCGGGCCCAAGCAGGCCAAGTCGACATCACCCAAGCACCCCCAGCTAAAAAGGCACTTTGGATCAGAAAAGTACGTCTATCCATATTAGAAAATCACCGAATAATGGGTTTGTAGTTCTCAAACAAAAATAAAAAATCTTTTGGAACGAACAAGGTCTCATCGCTTGGAACGGTCAGAAGTCATTCTCCCAATATATAAGGTATCGACATGCCACGATTGAATTGAAGCCCTCAAAAAAATACAGAAAAAGTGAGGAGAAAATTTGGATTATTAAAAATTCATCGTACATTTGCATCACGAAAACGCCAGGGGGGCTTAATCAGGGATACTTAAAAGCATGACTGGCAGAGGTTCAAAAGATTTTGCGGAAATAGCTCAGTTGGTAGAGCACAACCTTGCCAAGGTTGGGGTCGCGAGTTCGAGTCTCGTTTTCCGCTCTAACTCTCAGACAATGAGAGACAAAACAACGACAAAAAGCCCTTAAAACAGTGTTTTAAGGGCTTTTTTGTATAGTCGACTAAGACAAACAGGTACAGAAAAAGGCCAATTTGCGACAAGGTTTTTGTGCCAAAGTGTACCACCTGCCAAAATTAACCTGAAAGGTGGTACAGTTTCCCGAAAAAATGTCGCGTATTGTCTTGATTATGACGCAATTTGTCTCCTCAAAAATCAGAACGGTTTACTTGCAAAACAGTAACTTTGTACTCAAAAATAAACCGTTATGAAAAGCACTTTTAAGATTCTTTTCTTCATCCGAAAAGACAAAATCAATGCAGAGGGGAAGTCGGTCATTTACGTTCGTCTAACCATCAACGGATCCGCTTGCCAGTTCAGCACCAAAAACGAAGTGAGCGTCAAAATCTGGGATGCGAAAAATTACCGCGCCACAGGACGTTCCGAGGAAGCCACAAACATCAACTCGTTCCTCGATTTCATGCGGAAGAATCTGATCGAGATCTACATGGAACTCTCCCAAAACAATGAACCGGTCACTCCGACGGCAATCCGCGATAAATTCATGGGGAAAGTGGAAAAGAAAAACGACACGCTTCTCTCCCTGTTTGCAGAGTTTATCGAACGGCAAAGGCCTTTGGTGGGTATCGACATTACCCGATCCACCTTTAATAAATATGATCTTACTTATCGCCGTCTCGAAGAGTTCCTGTCCACCAAGCAAAAAAAGAGAGATATTCCGATGCGCGAGATCGACCACAATTTCGTTTGCGACTTTCACACCTTTTTGAAGGTGGATAAGAAACTTTCGATCAACTCTTCGGAAAAACTCATGCGCATCTTTAAGCGCATTACGACCTTTGCCTTTAAGACAAATCTGACAGAGAAAGATCCGTTCGCCCTCTATACGATCAAGAAAGTAAAAACAAATCGCGGTTTTCTGACAGAGGAAGAGTTTTCCAAGTTCTACAATTTTCAGACTTTGAACAATCGGTTACAGCGAGTCCGGGATATTTTTGTCTTCGCCTGCCTGACCGGAATGGATTACTCGACCCTATCGGCCCTGAAAGAGGAAAACGTCATTCAAAAGCGCACAGGGA
This sequence comes from uncultured Alistipes sp., assembly GCA_944326035.1. GTDB lineage: Bacteria > Bacteroidota > Bacteroidia > Bacteroidales > Rikenellaceae > Alistipes_A. The sequence goes on from CALVCS010000007.1 coordinate 207,545, forward strand.
CTTTTATTGTCACTCCGCGAGTAAAAACCCGAGAAGTCGCACACATCAAACTCCTGCCACAGGCTCTCGAACTGTTGAACAAGTTCCGGGCCTCTAAAAAAGGAAGTCAGCTCATTCCCATGATAAGCAACGACAAATACAACGCCTATCTCAAAGAACTTGCCGCCCGACTGGGAATCACAAAACGGGTTACGAGCCACCTGGCCCGGCATACTTTCGCCACCACGATCGCCTATGCAAACGGAGTCAGTATCGGGTCCATTCAAAAAATGCTCGGGCATGCCAAACGATCCACAACTGAAATCTATGCTGAAATGTTGGATAAAACGGTGGAGAAAGAGATGGATCAACTCACAAAAGTGCTTAACTTTTAACAGGAGATACACGTATGTCCGGGAAGAAAATAAAAGGCTTCATCGAGCTGATTGATCGCTATAATGAAGAAGTTCGCAAGGTGGTTTCAATCTCCTCGCAGGAAGAGTATCGGGGATATCGACGGTTTGCAGCGACTTTTGTCGCCTCTACATTTCAGAAAAAAGATCTGCCCTTAAAGGAAGTTGACGACCTGCTGTTGGTCTCGTTTCAACAATTTATGACAGATCATTACAGCGCCAGAACGGCAAATCGTTGTCAGAGATTTATCAAAAGAGTTCTTGCTTCGGTCAATGGGGAGGGAATCCTCAAAGGCAATATGATGACAAGAAAATACTATACGACCCATGAAAGTCTGACAAAAGAAGAATTGCTCTCGGTTTTGCGTAGTCGTATGCCGAATGAACGAATGCAACGCGTTCGGGATATTTTTGTGCTCTCCTGTTTCACGGGATTACGGTTGGATGACTTGCGGGAATTGACTACGGATAATTTTACGGTAGGAAGAAACGGAGAACTCTCCTTACAGGTCACTCGACGCATGACGGG